>JAUIAM010000014.1 GCA_030425485.1 Verrucomicrobiia bacterium | reverse complement strand
ACGTTTCGACGTTGGTGTGAATCGGGCATGTGGGAGTGGCTGCTTGAGCGTACGAGTGCTCAGAGCGAGCGGCATGACATCGCCGTGATGCTCGATGCGACCCACATCAAGGTGCACCAGGACGCCAGCCGACACCCGATGAGCCCGCACCAGCAAAGGCTTGGCAAGACTAAGGGCGGCCGCAACACCAAGCTGTCCCTGCTGGTTAATCTGGCCGGATTGCCCCTGTCGATGAAGCTGGTCTGCGGCAACGAGCACGACTCCAAGAGCGCCATCGACACCCTCCGCGGCTTCGTCGAAGGCAACTTCGTGCTCGCCGACAAAGCTTATGACACCAACGCCATTCGCCAATATATAGAAGCATGCGGCGGCTTTGCTGTCATTCCAAATATGCCCCAGCGCATCAAGCCATTCGACTATGATAAACAAATCGGAAAGCTTAGGCATAAGGTCGAAAACACTTTCGCTAAGCTCAAGCGTTTCCGAAGAATCGCCACCCGATACGACAAACTCCCACAAACTTTCATCGGGTTCCTAACCCTCGCTGCCATAACTCTTTGGCACAATTTCCATTTTGTCCACGCGGCCTAGGCCGTGTCTTCAAATTCATCAAGGTCGGTAGAAAAGGGTCTTTTCGCGTCTTTTTCCGTCGTTTCTTAATTTGAAAACACGGCCTAGCACAGGCAATCCGATGCGAGTGAATCCCTTCAGGCATAGATATGCCGCAGCCAGTAAAGGTTTGCATTTGCCAAGACAGCAGCCGTGCAGAAACTCTCTGCCTGAAAGCTATGCTACAGAAGCAATTTAAGCTCAGGGAGCACCAGACGACGGTCAGGACGGAGGTCATCGCCGGAATCACGACCTTCCTGACCATGGCGTACATCATCTTTGTCAACCCGGCTATTCTGGGTGATGCCGGCATGGACAAAGGGGCCGTCTTTGTCGCGACCTGTCTCACTGCCGCCCTCGGTTGCTTCATCATGGGGCTGGTGGCGAACTACCCCATCGCCATGGCTCCGGGCATGGGCCTGAACGCCTTCTTTACCTATACCGTGGTGCTCGGGATGGGGCACACGTGGCAAGTCGCGCTCGGGTGCGTTTTTGTCTCCGGCGTTATCTTTGTCCTGCTCTCGCTCTTCAAAGTCCGCGAATGGGTCATCAACAGCATCCCACTCTCCCTGCGACAAGGCATCGGCGCGGGTATCGGGCTGTTTCTGGCCTTGATTGCCCTGCAAAACGCCGGGGTCGTCGTGGCGAGCAAGTCCACCATGGTCACGATGGGCACCTTGACCAGCCCCGAAGTCTGGATGGCCGCGGGCGGCTTTGCCCTCATCATCGCCCTGCACCACTTAAAGGTTCGCAGCGGCGTCCTGCTCTCCATCCTGGCCGTAACCGCACTGGCCGTCGCGCTGGACATGGAGCAATACACGGGCATCGTCTCCACCCCACCCTCATTGACCCCGACCTTCCTGGAGCTCGACATCATGGGCGCACTGCAACTGAGCATGCTGTCGGTGATTTTTGCCTTCCTCTACATGGATGTCTTCGACACGGCCGGCACGCTGATCGCTGTTGCCCAGCGTGCGGACATGCTTGATGCGCAAGGCCGCCTACCCCGGATCAAGCAAGCCCTGCTGGCCGACTCGACCGCAACCGTGGCGGGGGCGCTCTTTGGCACCTCCAGCACGACGGCTTACATCGAGAGCGGCACCGGGGTGGAAGAAGGTGGCCGCACCGGGCTCACCGCCATCGTGACCGGGGTGCTCTTTCTACTGGCCCTGTTTTTCTCTCCGCTGGCCGGGATGATTCCGCCCTTTGCCACAGCGGGCGCACTGCTCTATGTCGCTGTGCTCATGATGTCCGGCCTGAAGCGCCTGGACTGGGATGACCTGACCGAGGCCGCTCCAGCCGTTATCACCGCGATCATGATGCCGCTGTCTTTCTCGATCGCCAACGGCATCGAGCTGGGCTTTATCACCTACGCCGCGATTAAAATCCTCAGCCTGCGCTGGCGGGACATCTCGCCCAGCGTAGCCGTGCTGGCCGTGCTCTTTGCCCTGAAAATCATCTACTACGGCTAGGCAGTACCTTCAAATAGCGAAGCGCGCAGAAGAAGGCGACATGAGAAAAGGGGAAGAGACTGCCCTTAGAGTGCTTCCATCCCGCCAGTCTGGCAGTTCCAGACCTTCAGCCGCAGGCAGCGAAGAATCTCGCGCGGATGCAGTGAAGTCTGATTCGGCGTCTGCAACTCAGGCATGTTTCGCATCACCTCGGGCAGGCGGTAAAACGGTATTTTTGCATTCAGGTGGTGGATGTGGTGATAACCGATATTGGCCGTAAACCAGTGCATGATAGATGGCATGCGCATAAAGCTCGATGCCTCCATGGCCGCGCCATGATGAGTCCAGCCCGCATTGTCCGTATGTACCACCTCGGGAAAATTATGCTGGGCATAAAACAGGTAGGACCCGAGCCCCATGGCGAGGGTAAAGGGAATCAGCAGCAGCAAGACGACAAGCATGAATCCTCCTAGGTGCCATATCGTCGCCATGATGCATGCATGTAGCACCAAGGCGAGTAACCCCTCCCATTGTTCACGAGGGTGACGCAGAAATGGGAGCAGGCACATGCCGAGACCAAAGGTTGTAAAATAGCCAACAAAAATGGTGAGCGGATGACGCATGAACAGGTATTGCCGACGCTCACTCGACGAAGCAGACTGGAAACGCTTTCGCGTCATAATGGGATAGGAGCCAATATGCGAGCTCCTCAACTTAGAGTTATGAGCATGGTGGTGATTGTGCGAACTTCTCCATACGGACGATGGAGCCAGCGAGAGCATCCCCACGCCCCACATAATGGATGTCGCCCCCTTTGACCTGTGCAAAATGGCACCGTGCTGGAAATCGTGGTAGATCACGAACATGCGCACCATGAGCAGCCCACTGACGATGCTCAGGCCAATCTTTATCGCCAAGTAGGGGGCAATGATAATACAAGCACTGTTGGCAAAAAATAAAAACAGCGTTGAGAGCACTACCCACCAGCTTTTGCTCCGGCTTTCCCGGGCGAAAGCTTTTGTCGCGATGGTGAGATTTTTGCCCGTACGGGGCACGTAAGCCGAAACGGCGTCGCCTGCTTTGTCTGTCATGTTAACTTTCGCTTAGGTCTTCGATGGGCTAGCACACCGAAATGCGAAAGATACACCGCGTAAAATGTAAGCCTGATCAGCTTGAGATCCGGCTAGTATGCCAGCACAGACGCATACATCCTACACCCAGGCAAGATAATAAAGGTGTATACAGCCAATCAAGACCGCCTAGATGTAATACATGGTGTCGTCTGAAGGCACCATATCGGTCAGCTTGATCCCGCTGACTTGCGACTCGAAGGTGTTGCCGATTTTCTCCCAGACCTCGCGTACCGTCTGGCCGGAGTGCCCCTTGTCCGAGACGGAGCACTCGAGCATTTCCGCGTCCACGATGCGGATGATGTCGTGCAGGGTGATCTCGGTCGGCGCCTTGGCCAGCGCGTAGCCCCCCTGCTTCCCGCGGCGGCTATTGATGAGCCCGCCGTTGCGCAACTCGTTCAGGATTTGAACAAGATAGTTGGCCGGGACAGCCTCGGCCTGGGCGAGTTCATCGATGTGGGCCAGGCGTTCGGTGCCGTGCGCACGGGAAAGCTGGGCCAGCACCCGGCAGGCGTATTCTATTTTGAGGGAAAGCTTCACGGAATTTATCTTGGGCGCGGAACCTAACTTAGGCAAGAAAGAAGCGCACGCCCCATTACGCTTTCAGCTTGGCAGGCGTCCGGTATCCAGACAAAACAGGGGTGTCAGCTATGGAAGAACAGACGCAAACAACGCCAGCGACTGACGCTGCCCAACAAGCGGTCAGCACTCCCGCCGCAACTGAGGCCGCCACGACGGCTGCCGACACCGCGCAGGCCACCACCGCCGGCAGCGGCTCCATCAGCACCGACTTGCAGAACGAGATAAACCAGATCGGCGAACACACCCAGTACTTGATCCAGTTCCTCATCGATAACGCGGCCAAGATCGGCAGTGCGGTGCTTATCCTGGCCATCGGCTGGTTTTTCTCCGGCTGGCTGCGCGGCTTCCTGCTCAAGCGTTTTGAAAAGCGCAACCTCGACCCCACCCTGTCGCGCTTCTTCGCTGGCAGCGCACGCATGATTATCCTCATGCTGGTCATCGTTTTCGCCGTGGCCAAGTTTTACAACATCGCCCCGCTCGTAGCCGGTCTTGGTGCGATCGCCTTCGGGGCCAGCCTGGCCATCCAGGGCCCGATCTCGAACTTCGGCTCCGGCATCGCCATCATCCTGACCCGCCCCTTCGTCGTCCACGACACCATCCTCGTGCAGGGCCAGTACGGGCAGGTCCATGAAGTTTCGCTCGGCTTCACCCAACTGGAGAACGAGGACGGCGAAATCATCACCATCCCCAACAAGATGATCCTCGGGGAGATTTTTAAGAATTCGAAGGAAAACCGCATCGTCGAGCAGTGCATCAGCATCCCGTCCACCTTCGACGCCTCCGAAGCCTGCGCAGTCCTCACCCAGGCCGTGACCAGCATCGAGGGCGTCGTGCTCGACCCCGCGCCCATGATCGGGATCGAAGAGTTCAGGGAAGGCTTCACCCGCCTGGGCTACCGCTACTGGATCCCCACCCGCACCTACCAGCACCTGCGCTTCAAGGTGAACAACGCCATCGACAAGGCCTTTCGCGAAGCCGGTATCCCCCCTGCCATCCCGCGCTACCACGTCGATATGGACAAGAACGGGTAACTCGTTTATTTTTCAATCCGCATGAAAAATGAAGCTTGGCAACGCTGTCTGGACAAGGGCTACGACATGTCTCTGGTCGAGGCCAACCTACGCTTGAGCCCCGCAGAGAGGCTCATACGCGCTTGCCGCAACGCCGACGACATCCAAAGGTTGAGGGACGCACTCAAGCAAAAGCAAAATGGTACAGGGCAATTTGATAAATCTACTGCTAAGACTAGACAGCTACAAGGTTGATTACGTTCTGGTAGGCGGACTTGCTGCTGCGGTCTATGGTAGCCCGATGAATACGAGTGATGTGGATGTTGCCTGCAATATGTGCGCCTCTAACCAAATAAGATTATTCGAGGCCGTTGAAGACATTCGCCCACTGCATCGTATGGCAAAGCCACCTCGTCCGTTCACTCACTTTGAAGCACAAGCCGGCACATTTAAGTATCTCTACCTCCACACCGACCTGGGTACCCTTGATTGTCTGGGTGAAGTAAAAGGCTTGGGAAATTACGATGCCGTCGCCCGTGACTCCGTGATTATTCCTGTCGATAAGGGCAATATTAAAATCATCACCCTAAATGCACTCATCAGGGCAAAAGTGGCAATGGGAAGGCCACAAGACAGGCAAAATGTTGAATTTCTGACCGCCATTAAGAATCAGCAGGAGAACGCTGGCTGAGGCAAAAAATCCCCTCATTTCAGCACTTTTTTATCGCGTTTGCAGGGCGGAATCAGCATGATCCAGCCTTTACCTGAAGTCTTATGCCAGATTCCGATTCCCCGAAAAAAGAGAGTTCCACAAACGCCTCCAAAACAGCGTCTTATGACGTTGATTCACTTGGAAAGCTAGAGGGCCTTGAGGCCGTCCGCAAGCGCCCGGGGATGTACATCGGCGACCCGACCAGCGGCGCCGCCCTCCACCACTGTGTTTTTGAGATCGTTGACAACTCCGTCGACGAGCACCTCGCCGGTCACTGTAGCAACATCACCGTCACCATCCACCTCGACGGCTCCTGCTCGGTCGAGGACGACGGACGTGGTATTCCGGTAAAAGTTCACTCCAAATACGGCAAACCGGGCGTCGAAATGGTCCTGACCGACCTCCACGCTGGGGGTAAGTTTGGCCAGGGCGGCTACAAGGTATCCGGCGGTCTGCACGGTGTAGGCGCGAGTTGCGTGAACGCCGTCTCCGAGTGGATGAAGGCCGAGGTCCACCGCGACGGGGAAATCCACCGCATCGAGTTTGCCCGGGGCAAGGTCACCGAACCACTCAAGGTCGTGGGCAAGACCAAGTCCACCGGCACCAAGATCACCTGGCTGCGCGACACCGAAATTTTCGTCACCAACAACGAATACGTTTACGACAATCTGGCCAAGCGCCTCCGCGAGCTCGCCTTCCTCAACCCCGGCGTCGCCATCAACTTCAGCGACGAGCGCACGGGCAAAAACGAGCTCTTCAAGTTCGACCAGGGCGCGGCCCAGTACGTCTCCTGGCTCAACCGCTCCAAGCAGTGCCTGCACCCCCAGCCCATCCACTTTACCGGGGAAATCGCACCTGACGACGCAAAGGCCGACGAGACCGTGGCGGTCGACATCGCCATGCAGTACAACGACTCGTATAACGAGCAAATCTACGCCTACGCCAACTCGATTTTCAACGGCGACGGCGGCTCCCACCTCTCCGGTTTCCGTACCGCGCTGACCCGCATCATCAACAACTACGCCAAGGCCAACAAGCTGGTCAAAGACAAGGACCCGAGTATCTCGGGGGACGACGTCCGCGAGGGCCTGACCGCCGTTATATCGGTCAAACTTTTCAACCCGTCCTTTAACAACCAGACCAAGGACAAGCTCCTCAATCAGGAGGTCGACGGCATCGTCCAGCGCGTCATGGGGGACAAGCTCAAGCTCTTCTTCGAGACCAACCCGCCCATCGCCAAGAAGCTCGTCGACAAGTGCCTGAATGCCGCACGCGCACGCGAGGCTGCCCGCAAGGCCCGCGAAACCGTCCGCAAGTCCGTCATGTCCGGCGGTGGCCTGCCCGGTAACCTGGCCGACTGTTCCGAAAAGGACCCCGCCCTGTGTGAAGTCTTTATCGTTGAGGGTGACTCCGCTGGCGGTTCGGCCAAGCAGGGTCGCGACCGCCGCTTCCAGGCCATCCTGCCCCTCTTTGGCAAGCCGCTGAATGTGGAAAAGGCCCGTCTGGACAAGATGCTCAACAACAAGAACATCCGCCTGCTCATCACCGCACTGGGCACGGGCATCGGCAGCGAGGGTGACGGCGCGTTCGACGTCTCCAAGGCCCGCTACCACAAGATCATCCTGATGGCTGACGCTGACGTTGACGGCTCGCACATCATGACCCTTTACCTGACGTTCTTCTTCCGCTTCATGCGCCCGCTGATCGAGCACGGCTTCGTCTACATCGCCCAGCCCCCGCTCTACAAGATCAAGCGCAAGAAACGTGAGCAGTACATCGACAACGATGCCGAGATGAACCGCATCCTGCTCGAACTCGGCTCCGAAGACGTCGTCCTCACCCGCCTGCGCGATAAGCACGAGTTCACCTCGGCTAAGGTTGACCGCATCGTGGAAACCCTTTCGCGCCTCGACGCGATCAGCGGCGGCGTCACCCGCTACGGCTGCGAACTGGCCAAGTACCTCGACCAGCACGACCCGGACTCCCATGAGCTTCCGCAGTACGTTGCCCGCGTCCGCACCGGCAACGCCGAGGAGTTTCACTTCCTCAAGGGCGACGACGAGCGCACGCGCTTCTACGTCGAGTTCGACATCCAGGAGGACCTCTACGCCGGCATGAGCGTGCGCGAAGTCGAGATGGACGGCATCAGCGTTCAGCAGCGCATCTCGGTCCACGAGATTCACGAAGCTGGAGCCATGACCAAGATTTTGAAGGAACTGGCTCGCATCGGCTTGGACATCCAGCAGTTCACTCCCGAGGAGGAGCCCCGCTACACCCTTACCGAAAATCTCGGTGCCAAGAACGAGAACATCATCGAGATGCACTCCGCCCTGGAAATCGTCGGCAAAATTCGCGAGAGCGGCCGCAAGGGCCTCAACATCCAGCGATACAAGGGTCTGGGTGAGATGAATCCGAAGCAGCTCTACGAAACGACGATGGACCCGGAAAAGCGTCGTCTGCTCAAGGTGGACATCTCCGACGCTGCCCAGGCCGACGAGGTTTTCTCCATGCTCATGGGCGAAGACGTCCCCTCCCGCCGCGCCTTCATCGAAGACAACGCCCTGAATACCAGCAACCTCGACGTGTAGGTTTTTTGATTTCTGCCACAGAGGCACGGAGAGCACGGAGATGGAGATGTTTGCTACATGTATGATCAAACTACTAAAGCCGTTCGCCGAGCGCTTCTTACACGAAAATGACTATATCGCCCTTCACTTGGTAACTGAAACAATCCTTATTTTTTCAACAGACACTTGGAAGAAGCTAGGTGATGGTGAAAGACATAGAACACTTGAAGGTATGAGGCAAACTTTCGGCATAAGAGGTATCGGTGACGGTAGACCTTACAATGACCCCGAACTTAGCGCTCTTTCAGCTCTGATTGATGCTTCACTAAAGAAATATAAATAACTCTGTGCTCTTTGTGCCCTCTGTGGTTAATCCCAATTTTTTAAATTTTTCCCATGTATACTGAAAACGAACGCCTCGAGCCCCGTTCCATTACCCAGATTATGGAGACGGCCTACATCGACTACTCGATGTCGGTCATCGTTTCCCGCGCCCTGCCTGACGCCCGCGACGGCCTCAAGCCCGTGCAGCGCCGCATTCTCTACGCAATGCAGGACATCGGCTTGGCCCATAACCGCCCCTTTAAGAAGTGTGCTGCTGTCGTCGGTGAAGTGCTCGGTAAGTACCACCCGCACGGTGACCAGTCCGTTTACGACGCGCTCGTGCGCATGGGGCAGCACTGGGTCGTGCGCTACCAACTCGTAGATCCGCAGGGTAACTTCGGCTCCATCGACGGTGATCCGCCCGCTGCTTATCGTTACACCGAGTGTCGCCTCACCTCGATGGCCGAGGACCTCATGCGCGACATCGACAAGGACACGGTCGACTTCGTCCCCAACTACAACGAAGAAACCGTCGAGCCGAGCGTCGTCCCCTCTGGCCTGCCCAATCTTTTGATGAACGGCTCGACCGGGATCGCCGTCGGTATGACGACCAACATCCCGCCGCACAATTTGGGTGAACTCGTTGACGCCACCTGCGCCATCATCGACAACCCGAACATCACCATCGATGAGCTGATGGCAATCCTGCCCGGTCCGGACTTCCCCACCGGCGGTACCATCGCAGGCCGCGGCGGCATCGAGAGCTACATGCGCACCGGCCGCGGCATCGTCCGCATCAAGGGCACCGCGCACACCGAGGAGATCAAGGGCGGCAAGGAGCAGATCGTCATCACCGAGATCCCCTACAACGTCAACCGCGCCAGCCTTGTGACCAAGATCGCCGATCTGGTCAACAACAAGGTCCTGACCGAAGTCTCCGACCTGCGCGACGAGTCCGACGAAAACACCCGCATCGTCATCGAACTCAAGCGCGACGAGTCCAGCCGCGTCGTTATCAACAAGATTTCCAAGCACACGCCGTTCGAGAGCTCCTTTGGCGTCATTCTGCTCGCGCTGGACAAGCGTCGCCCGAAGCAGATGAACATCAAGGAAATGATCTCGTGCTTCATCGAGCACCGCCGCGAGGTCATCTACCGCCGCACCCAGTACCTGCTCAAAAAGGCAGAGGACCGCGCGCACATCCTTGAGGGCTACAAGATCGCCCTGAGCAACCTCGACGACTTCGTCAAAATCATCCGCGCCTCGAAGAACCGCGACGAGGCCCGCGAGAAGTTGATGGAGAAGTACCCCCTCTCCGAGCGCCAGACCAATGCCATCCTCGACATGCGCCTCTACCAGCTCACGGGCCTGGAGCGCGAGAAGATCGAGGAAGAGTACCGCCAACTCATGATTATCATCGAGGAATACCGCTCCATCCTGGCCAGCGAGCAAAAGCTGCTCACCGTGATTAAGACCGAGCTCGGCGAGTTGAAGGAGAAGTACGAATCTCCGCGCAAGACCCAGCTCATCGCAGCCGAAGGCGAATTCCGCATGGAAGACGTCATCGCTAACGAAGGCTGCATCATCACCGTTTCACACAACGGCTTTATCAAGCGCACCGCCGTCAGCTCCTACCGCTCGCAGAAGCGCGGCGGCAAGGGCGTCATCGGCTCGGGCCAGCACGACGAGGACTTTACCGAGCACCTCTTCACCGCCTCGACCCACGACTACATCATGTTCTTCATGAACAATGGTCGCGTCTACGTGGAGAAAGTTTACGAAATCCCCGAAGGCACCCGCACCTCCAAGGGCCGCTCGATCGTCAACGTCCTGCAAATGCAAAAGGACGAGAAGATCGCCGCCATGATTTGCTTAAAGGACTTCGACGCACAGCACAGCCTGCTCATGTGCACGAAAAAGGGCTTGGTGAAGCGCACCCTGCTTTCCGAGTACGCCAACTACCGCAAGGGCGGCATCATCGGCATTAAGATCGAGGAAGGCGACGAGCTGATCGGCTGCAAATACGTCGAAGAAGGCTATGATGTCGTGCTCGTCACGCACCACGCCATGAGCATCCGCTTTACCGTGAATGAGGACAATGTCCGCCCAATGGGCCGCGCCACACGCGGGGTCAAGGGCATCACGCTGAAAAAGCCGGACGACTTCGTCGAAGCCATCGAGGTGATTGACCCGAACGCCACCCTGCTCATCGCAGGCGAGAACGGCGTGGGCAAGCGCACAAGCTACGACGAGTATCGCGTGCAGTCACGCGGCGGCTCGGGCATCATCGCCACGAAGACCCAGAGCAACGTAGCTGGCGCACTCAGCGTCCACGAAGACGACGAGATCATGATGTTCACCCTCGGCGGCCAGGCCGTGCGCTCCCCTGTCAAGGATGTGCGCATCATCGGTCGCGCCACCCAGGGCGTACGCCTGATCAACCTGGCCGAGGGCGACACCCTCGTCGGCATCTCCCGCATCGTCGAAGTCGAAGACGAGGAAGCGTAGGATGGATTTATTTTAACCACAGAGCACACAGAGATAGCAGAGAGAATAAAGTCAGAAACCGAGCTCAAGGATGAGCTTATCCAAAAATTATGTGCGTATTTTGACTTTAAACATGAAGTCACAGGTTTCCACATAGCGACAGGCGAAAAAGTTCGTGCTGATCTTATAGCATTTCCGAATCAAGAGTTACGGAGTAAAGAAATAAATCTTCCTCCATTTCCCATAGAAATAAAATCTATAGATTGGCTGGATGTGGGATCAAGCAGACTGTACCAAACGTTTTGGCAAGCATCTACATATGCCAGCTCGGTTTTTAAAGTTGAAAACGATCAGTATCTACAATCCCAGTTTGCCGTACTTCATGTAAATGAAATACCAAAAATACAACACTCTGATTACCGTTACAATCAGGTTGTCAGATGGAATCGCCTCCTAGAGCTTGGGGTTTATTCTAATGTTGGTTACTTTAAATTTAATAAGTTTATTAATTTGGGGTTATATTTCGGGCAGGCATCTTATTTCACTCTAGTAGACGGTGAGAATAGCATCAAACGAGGACTGAGACGGCGAGTAGGCTCAAGAGCGCTTAAGAGAAGTGGTATGAACACATTACTCGACAAAGCTAAAGCAGCATCCCACCGCGACGGCTTTATCTCGATAGAGATGGAGAGCGGGCTGGAGTTGCGTTTCCCGGTTGCCAAGAATCCACGTCTCGCACATGGCACCCATGCTCAGCTCAGCAAAATGGAACTTTCGCCCTTTGGCATCCACTGGCCAGACTTAGACGAAGACCTCTCCTTTCGAGGCATTCAGTCTGGCGACTACGGTCAGCACTGAGCCTTTCTTTTTAGTCTGAGGGGATACCCTAGACAAGCGATCTCCATGCGTGGACAGGAGGGCTAATCTGCCAGAAACTAACGTCCATGGCACTGCGCATAATCGATCATTATGGACCCGCTTGCCGCGTATTTCAATTATACAGATTAATCGGATCGACATCTATAAAAACTTATAATACGCAATTATAGAATAAGTTTATCTTTTTAACATTTCGTCGATTCTGATTGCAGCCTGGCCCGGCAATTGCATTCTGATGGACGCTATGGACCTTAAGACTGCGATAGGAATCGAAGCCGGAAAGCGGGACACGCCACTGCGTGATCCTTTCTTACTTGAGTACGTCAACGTCAAGCTCGCCTCGCTCGGCCAGCCCATCGTCGGTAAGAAGGAGGATTACCAGTTCATGCCGCTTGCGGGTGCCCTCCTCGGGGACTACCAGGAAAAGAGCCGCCTGCTCTCGGGACATCTTTGCCCGGTAGACGCACGCATCCAGGACTTCATCAACGCCTACCTCGACGACCTCGACCCGTCCGAGCCGCGCCCAACTCTGCCGAGCAACACACTGGTGCTCGATCGCCATGGTCTGGCCCGCATGCTCTCGATCCCACCCAAGGAGGACGAGTTCGAGTCGAACATCATCAACTCCTACCGCGTCCATCAGGGCGTGCTGCACAACCCGAAGAACGACCGCCGCACGACCAAGGGCGTCTTCCATGTGACTGAGGGCGGCCTCCCCATCACGGCGGACAAGCTCTCCGTGCCCAAGGTCACCTTTGCCCGCATGCTCAAGGCCGCGCTCAATCCGCCCAAGGAGCTGATGCGCCTGCCGATGATGTACGGTCAGGAGGAGCAGGCCGAGGTCTGGGTCTCGCACATGATGCGCCCGCTGGTCAGCCCGGACATCCCCGGCACGCTTTCTGAAAAACGCTACGAAGTCCGCTTTTTCGCGCCGGGCAATCTCGTGAGCAACCTTGATTTCGTCGAGTCTATCTTCGGCAACGCCGGCGACCCCAGCCTGCCCGAGAACGACTCCGCACTCGACGTCAACGGCTGGACGGGCCACACCGGCTGCGTCATCCTCGCCCCGCACTTGATTACGTTGACCAAGAAAGAACTCGGCCTGCCACACGTCTCCGAGGCCACCGAGGGGCAGAAAGCACAGGGCATGTGCTACGAGCAGGACGACGAGCTTTACAACAACGGCGGCGCCTTCAAGCTCACCTGCCGCGACCACCGCGGGGTGGTTGTCACCGTGATTGCCGACAACTACTTCGGCTACTGCAAAAAGGAGGTCAAGACGCAGATCAGCTACTCGGCAAACCTCTACGGTCTGGCCGAAGAAGAGCACGCCGGCGGCGCTCTTGCCTTCCCCAGCTACGACTTGGGCGAAGACTTCAAACTCGACACCGTCGTCCACGACCTCGACCACTCCTATGAGGACGTGCTCGAAAAATACGGTGACCTGCTTGAGCCGCAGGCCGAAGGTTACGCCATCGATAAACAGCATGCCGATGTTTACTACGTGCCGACAGACGCCTACTTCTCCCTGGAGGAGCAGAACGTCACCTGGGAGTACAAGGGGGCGCATCAAGCCATCCGCCTGCGCCCTGGCATCACCTACATCCTGCCCTCGGGCTACCGCGTAGAGATGCTTAAACCGGCTGAGGGCCGCCGCTGGCGCCTCATTGGCACGACAGCCGAGGGCACTTACTGCCACAAGCCCTGCACCGTATCCGGTGGCGGCAAGTCCGAGATTTCCAAATCCATTTCCGACGCCATCATCAATGGCCCGGCCATCGTGACGGATTTCCAGAGCGACTTCGACATGGTCGAAGCCATCGTCAACAAGGAGTACGGCCAGCGTTTTGCCGACACCAAACGCAACCGCGAAAAGGGCCGCCCGCTGCTGAGCGTCGAGCGCTCGCTCGGCTCCGTGGTCAAGCTCCTCACGCCTTCAAGCGATTACACCGACGAGTACAACGACTGGCTCAAGGCCATCCCCTACTACGTCAAGGAGCTTGTCTTCATCGTTAAACGCCACTTCAAATCTGACTGGGGCGATACCTGGCGCGAGCGCTTCAACGTGGACCTCGTCAACGGCGTGGGCGGCAACCAGCTACGCTACAAGAAGAACCTGCTCATCACGCAGTTCCTGCGCGTGGGCTTCACGGGCGAAGGCTCATGGCGCACCTTTGGCCTGCGCAAGGATTTCTTCCCGTCCTTCAAGCTCCAGACCGAAGACGACATTTCGGCCACCATCGTCATGCCGCGGGAGAATATCCCCGGCCTGCCCGAGTCCGCCGACAACGCCTCACTCAAGTTCATCGAGAACTGCGAGTACCGCCTCTTTCAGCGTCCGGACGAAGCCATCCACCGTGGCTACGACAAGCGCACAGAGCTCGACATGTCCCTGCCGGGGAATTTCTTCAGCAACTACCAGCCGCTTTCGCGCGACGAGGCCCGGGAAATCGTGGAGGACACCATCCGCTTCGACCAGTACACGCAGCCGATCAAGGACATGATAAAGGACTACGTGGCCAACGGAACGACGGACTTTATCGTCGTGCCCTCCCACCCGCGTATTGTAGATGGCAAGCCGACCAAGAACCCGCGCTACTTGCAGGACCGCGACGACCTGGTCAACCCGCGCAACTTCTACCTGGCCGACGTCAGCACACGCCTGTACCGCAAGATCCCAGTCGGCAGCGGCGTGCCGCGCCCGGTCAATGCCGTGCTGCCAGGTCGCCGGAATAACCCGGCTGAGCCGGGCATCCGCCCGCTGGCGGTGTTTAACCCGATCCACTACCTGCCCCTGCCGGAGTTCTTCATGGAGGTTATCTCCAGCATGACGGGCAAGTCCCCCTCCACCACCGGTGCGGGTTCGGAAGGCGCCCTGACGAAAGGGCCGTTCAACTGCCTCCCGCAGATCATCGACTTAAACAACGCGCTGGTGAGCTTTCTGCTGACGGACTACAAGCCGTTCATCACGGCAGCGGGCTATGTCGGACCCAAGGCACGCATGGATCACGACGTGAGCCTGCTCGTACCGGAAATCTGGTGCCGTCTCAAACCCGAGGAGCGCGACCCCGAGCAACTCATCGCTGCGGGCTACCTAGAGAAGTGCCCCGATGTGGAGCACAAGGGCCAGAAGATACCGTCATCGATCCTGGGCTACCGGATCAGCGACCGTTTCGTCCGCACGTACTTCGGACGCGTCTTTGCCAACCCCGCCTCGGTCTTCACCGAGGAGATGCTCAAGCCGGAAATGCAGGACATGGAGGCCTTTGCCGAGGGCATGGACAACATCATCGGTGTGCACGAGCGCGTGGCCAAGAGCTACATGGCAGACGGCACGATCGAAGGTGCCTGTCCCCCGCTCAAGGCTCTGCTCGAAATCATGGCCGAGGGGAACTTCGCAGCGCTGGAAGACGAAGCCTTCCGCAAGCAGTTTACCCGCGAGGCTCTCATCGAAAGCGATTGGTACAAGGCACGGCTAGCCCAGCGCCAGCAGGTCGAAGTTTCCCTCTGGGAGCGACACATCGCCTACCTGGAAGGCTTCATGGAGAAAGCCACCCACCAGAACGTCATCGGCAAGCTCGGCATCCAGGAAAAGCTGGACCACGCCAAGAAAACGCTGGCGATCTACCGCTCCGAGGAAAACCTGAAAAAGCTGGTCGGTACCCTGGGCACAGACCCTTACGCCTACGTCGGCGCCAAGTCTTAAGCCAGAATCCTTTAACGAGCCCCGGGTTGCAGATGCGCCCGGGGTTTTCACCTTCAACATGGCTCTGGTGCTACAGAGCGAACAGAAATAGGCTTGTGCCATTAGAGCGGCATGCCTTTATTATCGCCCAGTAGGCGGAACACCCGTCTTAGCCATTGGTTGAGAACTGCGCGCTAGAATGGATAACACTGCTTCGGAACGTCCCAAGTCGATGACGACGCTGGCCCAAGCCCGCGTACGCAGTGCATTGCGCCCAGGCGATTGGGCCATAGACGCAACGATCGGCAACGGAAACGACGTCTTTTTTCTCGCCCATACGGTCGGACCGACGGGGAAGGTCTACGGTTTTGACATCCAGGATCTGGCCCACGCCCGCACCAATATCATCCTTGGTGAAGCCGGACTGCTGGCCCGCGTAAAGCTGATCCATACCGGGCACGAGCAGATGCTTGATGAACTCCCGCGTGACTGGCCGGGCAAAGTTGCCGCCGTCATGTTCAACCTCGGCTACCTGCCGCGCGGTGATAAGGGTGTCATCACGCAACCCGAAACCACCCTGCGCGCATTGGACGCCTCGGCCATTTGCCTGAAGCGGGGCGGCGTATTAAGTGTCGTCATGTATCAGGGACATCTGGGTGGAAAAAACGAAACGCTGGCAGTCAAGGAGTGGGCAAAGCAATTGCCCCCCCATGACTACGCCGTGGAACTCATCCAGTCGGGTCAGTTTACAGAAGACGCACCAGAACTGCTGGTGGTGAGCAAGCAATAGCTGGCTCGGCTGCCCCTATCTGTCGCCCGTCTCGGGAGCACCTAGCATCTAGATGTCAGAGCTCTATACCATTATTTCAGCCGTACTGCCGGTTTTCCTCATCATTGCCATCGGCTGGGGCATGAGACGTCGCGGCTGGATCAGCGATCAAGGTGAAAAGGACATCATCCGTCTTGTGGTGTACATCCTCTACCCTTGCCTGGTGCTGGGCTTTGTCCTGGGTAATGAGCAACTGCGGGATGCAGGCATTGTGGCCGAAGCCTTGTCTACGGGTTTCCTGATGATTGTCGGTGGCCTGCTGGTGGGGCTTGTCATCGGGCCACTGCTGGGCTTTCGCTTACAGAAAGAGCGTTCGACTTTCGCCCTGTGCGCGGCGGTGTTTAACTTCGGCTACATGGCGATTCCCGTGGCGGCATTCTTCATGGACAGCCAGGCCATCGGCGTGATGCTGGTGGTAAATGTCGGTATCGATCTGGCCATCTGGTCGGTCGGGATCACCCTGCTCTCGGGAAAGCTGAGCCGCCAGAGCCTTCGTCATGCCCTGAGTCCTCCGGTGCTGGCAGTGCTTATCGGCCTGCCGCTGAATTACGTGGGGGCAGACGCCCACATGCCGTTGGCCTTGAGCAAAATGATTGAAATGCTTGGAGCGAGCGCATTACCGATCGGCATTGTCATCATCGGTGCGTCTTTTGGAAATTCCGCCAAGATTGCCGGACTGCGCCCCCCGGCAAATGTGGTTGCGGGCACCGTGCTCATGCGCCACCTCCTGCTGCCTGCCCTGATGTTTGCGCTGGTCTGGCTGATTCCGTTCTCGTTACCGGTTCAGCAGACCATCCTCATCCATGCGGCCATGCCAGCGGGGATTTTTGTCGCCGTGATCTGCGGACACTATGGCGGCTCGGGTAAGCTCGCCTTTCACATGGCCTCGACTAGCAGCGTGCTTGGCCTGCTCACCATTCCGCTCTGGCTGAGCCTGGGCACCTGGCTATTCGGCTGATTTCTCTTCCGACGCGGCAGCCTGCTTTTTTGTGTGCCGGATATCGGTAATCAAGTTATAGAAAGCCACCGTGGCCGGGAAGAGGTTTGAGAGGATGCCGACCGAGTCGTTTTTACCCCAGATAAAGTACGACAGCAGACAGATGCTGCCCAGACAGCTCATGTACCAGAAAAGGCGTGGCATGGTAACGCGCTTGGCCTTGTGCGTCGCGTAGGCCTGGACAAACCAGCGTGTGCCAAACATCGACACGCCGACGTAGCCGATCAGCTTCCACGGCGTCACGACCAGCCCGAGACTCTCCAGCGTAAAGAGTGGTCCATGCATAAAGGGAGTGGACTGGGCTGCGCTCTCAGTCGTCGCGGCCAGGAACAGGAGGCAATCAATCATTCGTGTGCTCTTCTATCTTCGGGTAGTGCACCTTGCGCTTAAGCAGCCAGCTAACACCGACCAGATCATAAATCCCGCGCAGTCCGCGCTCCCAGTTGGTGTACTTTGACACCCCGGCCGTGCGCGGGCGGTGGTTCACCGGCACCTCGTTCACGCTCAGTCCGGCCTTTTTGAAAATCGCGGGCAGATATCGGTGCAGGCCATTGAACGGCACCAGATACTGCACAGCTTCCTTGCGGAAAACCTTTAGCGAGCAACCCGTATCGCGCACGCCATCGTCCAGAAACATGCGACGCACCTTGTTGGCAAAGCGGGAGGCAATTCGGCGGCTAAAGGTATCCTTACGTTTGGCGCGGTACCCCACCACCACATCGTAATTTCCCAAGGCGGCCAGCAAGCTGGCGAAATCAGCCGGGTCGTTCTGACCATCTCCGTCCATCAGACCGAGGACGGGGCCACGGGCGGCTTGCAGGCCCGCAAAGATGGCCGCACTTTGCCCCCGGTTTTCAGTCGGGTGAAGGCCACGTATGCCCTTGACGGACTTGATCTTCTCCCAGGTCGAATCCGAGCTACCATCGTCGATGGCGATAATCTCCGCCTCCGGCTGGCAACGCTTGATCTCTTCAAGGACTTCGACGACGAGTTCTTCCTCGTTGTAAAAGGGCACAATAATGGAAAACGCAGGCTGCATGGGTATTCGCTGTAAACCTCAAGCAAAGGCCCCGTGCAGCATACACGCAAGCTGAATTCACACCTCCTGCAAACGCCTGTATTCGCCTCGCTCACAGTGCTGACGCTCAGTCCTTGCACGCCGCAGCGCCTTTGCCTTAAATCCCGCCCATGAATTGCCATTTTCGCCCGCTAGCAGTCTTTGCGGCTATCGCCTGCGCTCTGCTCCTCAGTGCCTGCAGCACAACCCAATCCCAAGCGCCCGCCACCCCGGCCGGGCCCCAGTGGACAATTTACGATGCTCAGAGCGGCCAGGCGATTAACTGGGCAACCATGACGGGTAAACTGTTTGCAGCTGACGTCATCCTGGTCGGAGAGGAGCACACCAACGCCATCGGCCATGAGCTGGAGCTTCGACTGGTCGAGGACCTGCTCCGCGCACACCCTGGGAGTGCGATTGCCATGGAGATGTTTGAACGCCACGAGCAGGTATTTGTGGATCTCTACCTCGACGGAGAGATCAGCACCGAAACGTTGGTCGAAGTCACCCACTCGGCCAACTGGGCAGGCAAAGGCACCTGGCAAACATGGTATCAGCCCATCGTTGATGCGGTAAAGGCGCAGCGGCACCAGCAGGCTGCACTCATCGCGGCCAATGCCCCACGCGAATACGCCCGACTGGCCCGCATGGAAAACTATGACGTGCTCGACAAAGCGACTCTGGCCCAGCAGCCCGCACTCGCGCTCAGGCCAAGCGCCGAGGTTGACGACGCCACCTATCACGACCGCTTTGTCGGCATGATGTCCGGCATGGGCCACGGCGACACGCACCAAGTCGATGCCCAGGCTTACCTGCGCGCGCAGCGTGTATGGGATGCCACAATGGCCGATAGCGTCATCGCCGCCACGGCGAAGCACTCCAAAGTCATGCTCATCGTGGGCGACTTCCACATCGCCTCCCAAGGCGGCACCCTACAGCGCATTCGCCATCACGCACCGCAGCTTAAGGTCGTAACGCTAAGCATTATCGCGGCGGATAATATCGAGCATTGGAATCTGGAGGACCGGGATCGGGCCGACTTCGTTATCTACACGGCGAAATAGTCCCCGGACCAACCCGCTTACTTTTTACTAAAGCGGTTCTCCGTTCCATTGAGCAGGCGCTGGATATTTGAGCGGTGGCGCACCACGATGAGCACCGCCAGCGCGACCAAAAAAGCCACCAGCCAGGTGTCTGCGGTGAGAAAAATCCCACTCAACGGCAAGCTCAGCCCGAAGCCGATCGAAGCCAGTGAAACATAGCGCGAGGTATAAAAAAGCACGACCCAGGTCAGCAGCCCAATGATGAGCACAAACGGCGCCAGCGCGAGCAGCCCGCCCATTGTCGTGGCCACACCCTTGCCTCCTTTAAACCCGAGGAAGCAGGAAAAGCTGTGGCCAAGGATGGCCGCAATGAGCCCGATGATGCCGAGGTGGATCGGCTCGCTAAAGCCGAGAAACGGCAGGAGCGGCCAGCCCGCGGCCACAAGCCCCTTGAGGAAATCCAGGGCAAAGCACAGGTTGCCCGCTTTCTTGCCCAGCACGCGCTTGACGTTTGTCGCCCCGGGGTTGCAACTGCCCTCCTTCAGGATATTCACGCCGCGCTGCTTCGCGATGATGACCGCAAAAGAAACTGAGCCGATCAGGTAACCGGCCACGGCGACAATCAGGAGTTCAAGTATTCCGGGCATGTTGATTTATCTCACGCAAAGACGCAGAGGCGCAAAGCAAAACGCATCTGATTATAGCCTAATAAAAGGCCCGATAGTACACAGAATAAGCCAACAGGAAGGCTGCGATGCCGAATAGTATCCAGAAAAACGCTTCAAGGCGCGCGACAAGCTTTCGTCTATTGTCGCGCGCCTTCATAAAAGCATTTGGATTACAGCTCGATGACGCGGAACTTCATGATCGCGACGTGCTCGAGGATCTTGGCCTGGGCGGCCTCGGAGGGCACGCTGTCGAGCTCGAACACGCTAATGGCAAAGCCTTCGCCCTGATCGCGGCTCATGGACATGTTGGCGATGTTCACGCCGTCCTTGCCCAGCTCCGTGCCGAGGAAGCCGACGATGCCCGGAACGTCCTTGTTCTTGATCGCTAGCAGGATGCCGGAGGTGTTCACCTCGACGCCGTGACCGTCGATATTGACGATACGCGGGCTCTGGTGCTTGCCAAAGAGCGTGCCGGATGCCGTGCGGGTCTTGCCGTCGGAGCACAGGGCCTGCACCTCGACCAACTCGGTGTACTCGGCCTCCTGGTTGCTCTTGACCGTTTCGACTTCCACGCCCAGCTCCTGGAGCTTCTTGGGCGCATTGACGTCGTTCACGTTGTCAGAAATCTGCTTGAGGTAACCACGCTGAATAGCGCGTGAGAGCGGCATGGCGTCCAGCTCGACGATCTTACCAAAGTAGGTGATGCGCAGCTTGACCACGTTGGCCGGGGCCAACTGCTGGACGAAGGTGCCGAGGGCCGTACCGAGATCGAGATAGGGCTTGAGTGCCTCAAGGGTCTTGGCGTCCACGCTGGGCATGTTAATCGCGTTGCGGGCCGGCTTTTCAGCTAGCACTTCGGCGATCTGCTCGGCGATTTCGATGCCGACGCTTTCTTGAGCTTCCCTGGTGGAGGCACCGAGGTGAGGTGTCGTGACAACCTGCTCCAGGCTGCGCAGCTCGCTGTCCTCTGCCAGCGGCTCGGACTCGAACACATCCAGGCCAGCAGCGGCGACCTTACCGCTCTTGACCGCTTCGATGAGGGCAGATTCCTTGATGATGCCGCCGCGGGCGACGTTGAACACGCGCACGCCGTCCTTCATCTTGGCAAAGGCAGCCTCGTCGATCATGTGCTTGGTCGCTTCGTTGAGCGGCATGTGCACGGTGATGTAGTCGGCGTTGACGAAAATGTCTTCCAGCTCGACCTTCTTGACCCCGAGGGTCTTGGCGCGGGCTTCCGTCAGGAACGGGTCATATGCCAGAACGTCCATGTTGAAGGCCTGGGCGCGCTTGGTGACTTCTGCTCCGATGCGGCCGAGGCCGCAAACGCCGAGGGTCTTGCCGTTGAGCTCGAAACCCGAGTAGAGCTTGCGATCCCAGCGACCACCGCGCATGGCCTCGTTGGCCTGAGCAATCGGACGCGTGCCGCAGAGCATGTGCGTAAAGGTCAACTCAGCCGTGGCGAGGGTGTTACCACCGGGGGTGTTCATGACGATGATACCGCGCTCGGTGGCGGCCTCGATGTCGATGTTATCCACCCCTACTCCGGCCCGGCCAATGACCTTCAGCTTGGGAGCGGCGGCGATGATCTCAGCCGTGATTTTGGACTCGGAGCGCACGGCCACGGCCTCGACGTCTCCGATGAGCTGCTTGAGCTGCTCCGGGGAGGCCTTCCAGTCCGCAATGGTTTCCCAGGCGACTACGACTTCGCAGCCAGCCTGCTGTTTCAAGAACTCGATCCCTGTGGACGAGATTTTATCGGCAACCAGTATTTTCATGGGAAAGGAGCGGAGTAAACTGTAACAGATGAAAATTGCAACCCTCTAGAATTTTCTGGACCTAAAAAGCAGGTCTGTCCTGCCAGCCTGCCGCAAAAAGGTTGCGCGATTGTTGCAATTATGAATGATATGTCGCTTAGCTAAACCACACACTCTCAGTACTTCATGAAAAAAATTCTCTCCGCTGTATGCCTCGTGCTCGCCACCGCTCCCTTGAGCGCGACGATCGCCTACCTGACCACGATCACGTTTGAGCCCATGACGCTCGCTGGCACGACCATGGACAACCTGAGAATCTACTGGACGACCGATGTTGACGGTGCAGGGGATTCCAGCGACTTGCTCGACCTCAGCTTCTCCATCTACAACGAGGACAATCTCGTCTATGTAGACAATGCCATGAGTGGCGGTGTCGGCTTGCCCATCCAGGGCACCCCTCAAATCAATCGGGGAATCAGCGATATCGAGTTCATATTTGATACCACCTCACCCTCGGCTACTATCCTGAAAAGCTATGACAACGACTCCAACACCCTGCAGCAGTATATTAGCTTTGGTCTGACCTACAACCTCTACGGTAGCCCCTACAACGGGGTCGTCGCTATCCACCAGTTCGTTGATGGCGAGTTTACCGATGGCAACAATGCTGACCCCAGCTACGAGGCGAATACCGTCATCGTGCCCGAGCCCAGCACCTACGGGTTGGTCGCGGGCGTCCTCGCCCTCGGTCTGCTCAGCCTTCGCCGCAAGCGTACCTAAGCGGTTCGCAACGTTTTTCGCCAAAAGCCCCGGTCGTCTGGCCGGGGCTTTTTATTAGAGATTTTGGGAGACGGCTTAGAAACCGCCGGGCTTGCCCTTGGCTACATGCGGACTGTCAAACTTTGACTCGCTGCGGATGACGCCCAGATCGCTCTCGCCGGGCTGGAATGCACCATCGGTCAGGTCGAGGTAGATGTACTTTTTGTGTCCTTCGTTGACCAAGTGCAGCACACCTCGCATGGACTCGGATTCTACGCCCTTGCCCTTTTCGCGCTCCACCGTGGTGCCATAGCGGCGTACGAGTTTGTCCTTATCTGCCTTGTCGGCGACAACGAGGATGCCACCGCCGGCGGAGTGGTTTTCTTCGTCAACCGTCATCGCCCCCAGGAGCACGAAGTTTTCGTTCGTGGTGAAGGGGCGCAACAGGCGGATCATCGCCACGTCGAGGGACACAGTCTTGCCGTCGAGCTTATCAATCTGGGCTTTGACGTAGGAAGCCGTTTTCTTGCTGCCGACATCGGCATGAACTGAGGAGAAGCCGCCCAGGGCGAGGAGTGCCAGGGTGACGAGGGGGATGACTTTGAGGCTGGGTAGTCTGTTCATGCCCAGTAAAACCCATGCTGTAGGTCAAAGTTTCGGCCCGCAGAGACGCTTTACCCTTCACATACGCCGCCAGGTCTCTATTTTCTACCCTTCATGCTCGAAAATCTGACAGACCGGATGTCGAAGGCTATGCGTAATCTGCGCGGCGTCGGCAAGCTCTCCGAAGAAAACATGGCCGAGGCCCTCAAGGAGGTCCGCACCGCCCTGCTCTCAGCCGACGTGCACTTTAAGGTAGCGCGGCAGTTCGTCGAGGATGTCAAGGCGGCCGCCATCGGGCAAGAGGTCCTCAAGTCCGTCACCCCCGGCCAGCAAATCATCAAGATCATCAACGACGAGCTGGAAAAACTCCTCGGCGAAGGCGCGGGCAAGCTCCTCGAAAAGAAGCCCCTGCGCATCATGATGGTCGGCCTCCACGGCTCGGGTAAAACCACCACCACCGTAAAACTGGCCAAGCGTTTGGCCAAGGAAGGCTACAGGCCCGCTACGGTCGCCTGTGACGTCTACCGCCCCGCTGCCATCGACCAGCTCGAAACGCTTTGCCAGCGCGAGGACATCCCCTGCTACACCGAACGCGACTCCCAGAACGTGCCCAAGATCGGCCGCAATGGTATGGACTGGGCCAAGAAAGAGGAAAAGAACCTCATCATTTTTGACACCGCGGGTCGCCTCCAGATCGACGATGACCTGATTGAGGAAATCAAGAAGCTGAAGGAAAAGATCGTCCCGGACGAAATCCTGCTCGTAGCCGACGCCGCCCTCGGTCAGGAGGCCGTCAATGTCGCCCAGCATTTCCACGATGCCGTTACCCTGACTGGTATCGTCCTGACCAAGCTCGACGGTGACGCCCGCGGCGGTGCCGCCCTCTCCATGAAAGCCATCACCGGCGTGCCCATCAAGTTCATGGGTACGGGCGAAAAGATGGACGAGTTCGAGGTCTTTCACGCCGACCGTCTGGCCCAACGCATTCTCGGCATGGGCGACGTGGTTTCGCTGGTTGAAAAAGCCCAGGAAACCATCGACGAAAAGGAAGCCCAGCGCCTGGCCGAAAAGATGCAACGCGCTGAGTTTGACCTGGAAGACTTCCTCGCCCAGATGCAGCAGGTCAAGAAGATGGGCTCCATCGGCAGCCTCATGAAGATGATGCCCGGTATGAGCGGTATGAGCTTTGGCGATGCCGAAGAAACCAAAATGAAGCGCACCGAGGCGATCATCCTGTCCATGACCCTACAGGAGCGTCGCAAGCCCATGATTTTGAACGCCAGCCGCCGCAAGCGCATCGCCAACGGCTCCGGCACGCAAGTGAAGGACGTCAACCAACTGCTCAAGCAGTTCGACCAGATGCGCAAGATGATGAAGATGATGAACGGCAAGAAGGGCCGCAAGATGATGAAGAAAATGAAAGGCATGCCGGGCATGGACGGCGGCGGGCCCGGCCCCGGTGGCATGCCGGACATGAGCGGCATCGATCTCTCCAGCCTCGGTGGCGGGGACAAAAAAGGCGGCGGCATGGGCGGGCTCCCCCCCGGCATGTTCTAAGCGGGTGGGCAGGACTCGCCTGGCATTGAGGGACTAGCGCCCCTATGGCGCTTTATGCACCGATACACTCCAGGCAATGTCCTTGCTCAATCTCGACGACTTCATGCGCAAAAAGGTGTGATGCTTTTGCATCACTGATCAATCGGGTCAAGCGCCGCGCGCTTGGCTGAGGGTGGCGAAGACCGCGCGTAATTTGGCGTGGTCCTTAATACCCGGCGATGACTCGACCCCGCTGTTGATGTCCACGAAGCGCGCCCCACTCTGCTCGATAGCCGCAGCGATGTTGTCTGGTCCTAAACCACCGGCGAGAATCCAGCGCTTGTGTTGGTAGAGCGTTGCCAACTCAGAAAAGCGCCCCCAGTCACCGACTTTACCCGTGCCACCGTAGGCGTCCTTGCTGTGGGTGTCCGCCACGACCGTGTCGGCAAACTCCATGATGTGCTGGGGAAAGGGTTCGTCTGCGGGCAGGCGCGGTGCCAGCCAGAGACGCTCAGTCCCGACGATGCCGCTCCATCCGGCCAGGGCGGCATAGCTCATCCCCAGATCGAAGTGAATCTGAAAGGCGTCAAAGCCCAGGTCGGCGTGGTCCTCAAGCTCATCCGTGCCGGTATTGACATCGACAAAAACGCGCTTGCCCGCCGGGATACGGTTGCACAGGTCGCGCGCGGTGGCCTCATCGATGCAGCGCGGCGACTTCGGGTAGCGAATCATGCCCAGGTAGTCCGCCCCGAGCTCAAGCGCGAGCTCGGCGTCCTCCAGGCGAGTGATGCCGCAAACTTTGACTGTGATGCCGTTTACCACACTAACCAGTTTGGCCAACAAAGAGATTCTGGCAATAAAAAGGCCCGCACATGGCGGGCCTTGAAAGCTTGATGAGGCTTAGGGGTAGTTGGATTAGTCGCCGAAACCGTCCTGGTAGCCGCCACGGCCGCCACGACGATCGCGATTGCCGCCGCCGCCCTTGTAGCCGCCACCGCCGCCTTTGAAGCCGCCGCCACCCTTGTAGCCGCCGCCTCCGCCGCCGAAGCCGCCCTTTTTAAAGCCGCCTCCGCCGCCGCCGAAGCCACCGCCACGAGGACGGTCTTCACGCGGGCGCGCTTCATTCACCTTCATGGGACGGCCACCGATTTCGGCGCCATTGAGTTCGGCGATCGCGGTTTGACCCTCATCACCATTTACCATGGTAACAAAGGCAAAGCCCTTGGAGCGACCGGTTTCGTGATCAATGATGATCTTTACTTTTTCGACTTCACCGAATTCGGCGAAGGCATCTTGGAGCGATTGCTCGTCCATTTCATAGGGGAGGTTCCCCACGTATATGTCCATTGTCTTTAGTGGCGTTAGCCTTGTGCAGATAGCAGTAGCTGAAATCAGATCAACAACCAGTATCTCATATTATTTGAGTGAGACGTCATTGGTTAAGCTTCGTCTCGAAATGTGCAATCACTAAATTTTGCGAGTTTTGAGGTAAAACCGCTTTTCTAGCTGCGTTTGTCGGCAGATTCGGCCTCGCTCAGGGCGGCAGAACGCTCAGCCTCGCGATTGAGATCGATCCAATCCGCCATGATGCGCAGGCTCTCACGCAGGTGGATGTCAAAGGACGGCAGCTCCTCTTCCTCCTCAACGGTGACCTCAAGGTCACCGTCGGCGCCCTTTACCGTAACGCTAACGCGCTCTCCATCCTCATTGCGGAGCGTAGATGTCACAGGCTCAGCCCCTTCTTCGGCTTCACGCTCGGCCATGAGCGCATCGTGCTCGGCATTTTGCTGTTCGGTTACTTCGAGCAGGACTTCCTCGGATTCGAAATTGTGCTCCGCCATGGCCTTTAAGGCTGCTTCCATGCCCTCGTGGAAGGCGTCGTCAGCTTCGAGCAAGGAATAGCGCTTGGCAAAATTGAGCGAAATATCCTCCTTTTCCTGACGCTCGCGCAGCCAGGCGATGTTGTCGTTGAGGTAGGTAAATTCTTCCAGCGACTCCTGACGCGAGAGACTGCGATCGCGGAGATTATCCAGCAGCGAGGCATTAAGCGGAACGCCATCGACGGCGAACTCCGTGCTGTAATCCCAGGTCAGGGGCTTGATCGAGTCCCAGGCCAGCGCGTGAGGCAAGTCACTCTCGCCAATGGGCAGGAACATGTTGACCGAGGGCAGCACGATGTCCGAGCTGACGCCCTTGATCTGAGTCGAGGTGCCGTTCGGCAGGTAATATTTCTGCACGGTGATTTTAGCCGCTCCCTTGTCTGGCTTAACCGACGAGAGGAAATTCGAGCGGTTCATTTCAAAGATAGCCTGCACGGTGCCCTTACCGTGGGTTTCCTCGTCGCCCACGATGATGGCGCGATCGTGCGATTTGAGCGCGCCCGCCACGATCTCCGAAGCCGAAGCACTGAAGCGTGAAACGAGCACGATGAGCGGCCCGTCCCAGACGACGCGGGAGTCCTCGTCTTCCCAGCCCTGAACCTTGCCGATCACGTCACGCACCTGCACCACCGGACCATCCGGGATGAACAGACCCGTCAGCGCAATGGCTTCCGAAAGCAAGCCGCCGCCGTTGCGTCGCAGGTCGAGCACGATGCCCTCGACGCCCATATCCTTGAGCTTGACGAGCAGCTCTTCCACGTCGCTCGTGGTGCTGGAGCGGTCGGAACTCGGGTCGCCCGAGCCGTAGAATGCGGGCAGGTCGATCACCCCGATGGAAACCGTGCTGTTACCCGCGGGCACTTGAAAGACTTCTGCGCGGGCGAGGTTGGCCGTGAGCTTGATCTCGTCACGCACCAGCGAAATGACCTTGCGGGCGGAGGGGTCGCCTCCGGCTGGACGGATGAGCAGGCGCACCGTACTCCCCTTTTTACCGCGTATCATTTTGACAATTTTACTCAGCTTCATGCCGATTACATCGACAAACTCGCCCTCCTTGCCCTGGGCCACGCCGAGGATCTTGTCCTCGGGGTCGAGCTCGCGGCTGCGCTCAGCCGGCCCTCCGGGCAGCAGTTCCTTGATCGTGCAGTAGCCGTCTTCGTCCGAGAGCACCGCACCGATGCCCACGAGCGAGTTACGCATGCCGATGGCGAACTCTTCCAGCGAATCGGCGGAGAAGAAAGTCGAGTGCGGGTCGTACATGTGGGTCAGCGCGGTGAGGAACAACTCCTGCACCTCGGAAGCCTCCATCTCGCCGACCGACTTGGCCAGGCGTTCGTAGCGCTTGGCCACTACCTCGCGGGCTTCATCCAGGTACGAGACGGGAATCTCGATCCCGTCATCCACCACAAAAACAGCCACAGGCTCTTCGGCCTTATCTGGCTCGGCAGTTTCGGCGACCTCGGTCTCGACCTGCTCAAATTCTTCAGCTTCAGGGATCGCATCCAAATCTACAGCCGGAGCCTCCAGCTCAACTTCTTCTGCCGCCGTCTCGGCGTCGCTCATGTCGCTGAGCAGGTGGTTCAATATCTGGTAGCGCAGGCGCCCGTCCCAGATGTAGTCGAGCTCGCCCTCGTCGAGCGCCCAGTCGGCCTCGGTGCGGTCAGGAGCGTAGGTGTCGTCACCCACGAACGAAAAATCCTCCGTCAGGCGCTGCTCAATCCAATCCACACGGTCATAGACGCGCTCGCGGTAGTCCTCGAAGATAACAAAGGCCGGGTAAAGGCGGCCCCGGTCGAGAAAGAGCTGCATGCTGGGGCCGAAGCGCTCCTGATACTCCTTGACTTCGAGCTTGGTGAAAAAGAGCCGTTGCGGGTCCAGGTCGGTGATAAACGTCTCGATAAAGGCGTCCGTGTCCATCTCCGTCATCGGCTGATTGAGGTAGTGCTGCGTTTCCAGCACATGGATGACGTAGCGGGTCTCCTCCCGCATGGTGCCCGTGGTTTCAAAGGGCTTGCTATCGACCCGCTCGACACCCCACAGGGTGGCCGCAGTCAGGATTCCGCTGATGAGTAAGAAAAATTTACGGTACATCATATTGATTTCGAAAGTGAGAGAATGGTAACCAGCAAGAGGTGTTAGCATATTCATTTCCGTATTCTTGTCCAATATTTAACGCATTTCAGGGCAACTGCCTGTGGAAGCCGGAATTGCATACGCAAAGCAGGCTCGAAGCCAACTCTCTGCCTCCCTTCTGACAGGACTGAGGCCAGACTGTTCTCGGAAATGTTGCCCCATAGAAAACAAAACTAAAATCGAGCCGCGCGCAGACCACCTTTGGCCTGCATGCACGCAGGAAAAAACCGCTCACTTGCTCAGCATATCCTTGGCCTGATCGAGTATCCGCTTCTCCTCGGTCGTGAGCGAGGCAAAGCCCTCTGTGTTGATCTTGTCCAGGATGCGGTCGACCTCCTTCTTGACCGCTCCACGGTTGGTCAGGTTCAGCTTGAATTTACCCGTTTTGCTGGTGCTGGTCTTGCGACGTGCCCAGCGCGGAGGCTCGACCTTGACCTTGGGCCGGGGCAGCCAGCTAAGCTTTTCCGGACTCAGCATAAACAGGGAGTACACATAGGCCACCAACATACCTCCCAGATGGGCCGACCAGGCCACGTTGCCCAAATCCATGCTGCCGTGCCCGGTTATCCGTGGCAGTTCTTCAAAGAAAAAGCCAAAGGCGTTGATGCCCAGCAAGAGCCAGAGCAACCACTTTGTCTTGAATCTGACCGGCAGGACAAAGAACAAGAGCAACTGAAACTCGCGCTGCGGGTACATCAGGCAAAAGAGCAATGCCATGCCAACCGAGGCGGCGGAAGCCCCATACATGGGCACGCGGGGCATGCCCAAGTGCATAATTGACCACACAATGCCCCCCACCAGCACCATGCCGAGAAACAACTGCAAGATCCGCTTATGGCCCAAATCGGGCAGGAGAATGATGCCGATAAAAAAGACTCCCAGACAGTTACCCAGCAAGTGCCAGAAGCTGCCGTGGAGCAGTGAGTACGTCAGTAAAGTCCAAAGCTTGAACTCCATCAGGTGCTCCACGCTGAGCGCGAACCAGTTAACCAAAGACATGCCCATCCCGCCCCAGACCTGGAACAGGCTCTGCAGGATGAAGCCTCCGATCAATGCGCCGAGTATCCAGTATAGATAGGGAGTGCCGCGGTCCATCGGATCCGCACGCATGTATGGTCTGTCGTAAAGCATTATCCGTGAGCTATCTCGCTAACTTAGCTTGACCGCGAGTTGGCTCCAAAGTGCCATTTTCAAGTATTTAGGCAATGCATTTTCACGGAAAATATATGCGCACCCACGTGAGCAGAGCTTATCACGGCAATGACCGAAATCACTTTCTGGCCCAAATCATACGAGGTAGGACTTGACTAACCTTCGTGCCTAGAGATATTTCTGCGAGTTATGGCTGATATTGCTGATAAATGGCCCGAGAACGTGGCTGGGAAATTCTATGTAGACGAACAGTGCATTGACTGCGATCTGTGCCGCGAAACTGCGCCTGACTTCTTCGCGCGTAACGACGACGGCGGCTACTCATACGTCCACAAACAACCTGAATCGCAGGACGATATCGACCAGTGCATGGAAGCTCTCGAAGGCTGCCCGGTCGAAGCCATTGGTGAAGACGGCGAAGACTAAGCGCCACCGCCATTCCAAGTCTATTGCCCTACTTCCTGAGCTTGCCAAGCAAGCTTAAGTCGTTCATCGTATGCACATAGCAGCAAGTCATGGGTCGTAAAAAACGAGCAAAGCGAAAGGTTGTTAAGGAGAATGTACGCCGCGTCGTCAAATACCGCTCCCGGGACGATCTGACCCCCTACCTGCTTCTCATTGCCATCATCCTGCTCGGAGTCGGTTTCGCCGTCTACAAGACTCTCATTCGCTAGGCGGTGCCTTGCCACAAGCCTCGATAAGAGGGATTGCCCCTTCCGGGCCTTAGGCAAAATGCCCTGTCCTCTGCGCTAGCGCCAAAGCACTGGCGAGGCTGCAGCATGCCCACAACCAGCAGAGCGCACATCGGCATTTCGCCTTTCGCATTTAATCATGAGTCAGCAACGCCCCAAGCCACGGAAACTAATTTAATCAATGCAATTAGTTTCTCTAATTAAAAAAACCCCGCACCATCCATGAAAATCCATAACAATAATCGTTCTAGTTACTGATAAACACTAGTATTGATACCAATTCTCAAAAAGAAAACAACTTTCATAATAGCTTTATTTTGGACTTGTTCAGATTCATATTTCCATTAAATTTGCTTATTAAGATTTCGATGGAAGTTTTATTTCTAACGCTCTTGCTGAGCTTTCTGTTGGCTGTGTTGTTTATGGTGCTTTTCGGCCGAGACCGGGTGCGCAATTCCTTTGCTTCCCCCGAGCGAGATGCCCTCTTGCCCTTTGAAGAAGAGCGCAGCACGACAGCTAAAACTCCGGCAAAGCAGCCTCACGAGACCCGAAGCCCATGTCCACCCAAGCAGTAACCGTAGAATATAATGACCGGATCGTCCGGCAGTTCATGCTCGCCTCTATTTTCTGGGGGATCATCGGCATGGCCGCAGGCGTGCTCGTTGCCTCACAACTGAGCTGGTTCCAGATGAACTTTGAGACCTCGTGGCTCTCATTCGGTCGCCTCCGCCCGCTGCATACCAATGCGGCGATCTTCGCCTTCGTGGGCAACATGATGTTTGCGGGCATCTACTATTCCACCCAGCGCCTGTGCAAATGCCGGGTGGCCTCCGACACGCTCTCCAACATCCACTTCTGGGGCTGGCAACTCATCATCGTGGCCGCCGCCATCACCCTGCCCCTGGGCTTCACGCAGGGCAAGGAGTATGCCGAGCTCATCTGGCCGATTGACATCGCCGTGGCCGGCATCTGGCTCGTCTTTGCGGCCAACTTCTTCTGGACGCTCGGTATCCGCCGTGAGCCCAGCCTCTACGTCGCCATCTGGTTCTACATCGCGACCATCGTTACGATCACGATGCTTTATGTAGTCAACAACCTGGCCTGGCCGACCAACCTCTTTCACAGCTACTCGATTTACGGCGGGGTGCAGGACGCGCTCGTGCAGTGGTGGTATGGGCACAACGCCGTGGCATTCTTCCTGACGACGCCGATCCTCGGCATCATGTACTATTTCATCCCCAAGGCGGCCGGTCGCCCCGTCTACTCCTACCGACTCAGCGTCATTCACTTCTGGTCGCTGGTCTTTATCTACATCTGGGCTGGCCCCCACCACCTGCTCAACACCGCCCTGCCCGGCTGGCTGCAAGCCCTTGGGATGATTTTCAGCCTCATGCTCTGGGCACCCAGTTGGGGCGGCATGCTCAATGGCCTGCTCACCCTGCGTGGAGCCTGGGACCGCCTGCGGACGGACCCCGTGGTCAAGTTCCTCGCCGCCGGGGTAACCTTCTACGGCATGGCCACCTTTGAGGGGCCGCTCATGTCCATCAAGGCCGTCAACTCGCTCAGTCACTACACGGACTGGACCATCGGACACGTCCACGGCGGCACACTCGGCTGGAACGGCTTCATGGCCGCCGGGATGTTCTACTGGCTGGCCGGACGCCTCTGGAAGTCCAGGCACACCACTGACGATGACCCCAAGTACGCGGGCATGAGCTGCCAGGGGCTCTGGTCCCCCGCCTTGGCCAACATGCACTTCTGGGTCGGACTGGTCGGCATCCTACTCTACGTCGCTGCAATGTGGGTTGGCGGCATCGGCTCGGGCATCATGTATAATGCCACCAAGGATGGCGGCACGCTGCTGGCCTACCCGAACTTCGTCGAAGTGCTCAACTCTGGCCTGGTCAAGTACGCCTACATTTTCCGCACCATCGGCGGCTTCCTCTATCTGGCTGGCTTCGGCATGCTGGCCGTCAATATCATCATGACGGTTCGCAAGGGGATCGCCGTCAACGGCACAATCGAAGTACCAACAGAGGACCACAGCACACAAGGACGCTTCAGTTCCTTCCTGAATGCTCCGGTGCTCTACTGTGTCAGCCTCATCCTCACCGCCTGCCTCTGGCTTCTGGGCGAAGGCTTTGTCATGCTGGTCGGCATGTTTGGAGTCATCCTGACCACCCTCATGGCGATCATCCACTTCGAGGTCAGCGGGGCCAAGTGGAGCGTCTGGTACGATAAGCTGATCGAGCACTCCTTTGGCTTCACCGTGCTGACCATCCTCGCGGCCGCCATCGGCGGTGCGGTGCAGATCATACCGACTATTGTCGTGCAGCGCGCGCAAAACCTCGAAGGCCGCATCCAGATCGAGTACACACCGCTGGAACTGGCCGGGCGCGACATCTACGTCTCCGAGGGCTGCTACAACTGCCACTCGCAGATGATCCGCACCATGGTGCCCGATGTCATGCGCTACGGAGGCGAGCACGGCTACTCCCGCCTCGGCGAGTCCATTTACGACCATCCCTTCCAGTGGGGGTCGAAGCGCACCGGGCCGGACCTTGCCCGCGAGGGCGGCCCCATCGTCGACGGCTACCAGTACATGCGCATCGGCCTGCGTGACAACATCTGGCATTACCGCCACTTCCTCAACCCCCGGGACCTCGAAACGGGCTCAAACATGCCCATGTACCCCTGGTTGGCCCAGCAAAAGTACAGCAAGTCGGAGCTGCCGATTAAGATCAACGCCATGCGCAAGCTCGGCGTCCCCTACCCGCTCGACTACGGCGAGACCGAGATTTACCATCAGGTCCACATCCAAAGCCAGGAGATTGCCACGGATATCTTCTTCCGCGAGCTCAAGGACGCCAACCCGGACTGGACCGATGAGCAGGCCATGGCCCGGGCGGCAGAGCTCGCCCCCGACCTGCAGGACAAGAAGATCGTCGCGCTGATCGCCTACGTGCAAAAGCTCGGCGCCTACCGCATGAAAGACGAACCCGCACAGACTCCGGGCCTGAACCCACCCACCGACCTTGCAGCCGAGCACGGCATGGGCGACGACGCCTAGCCCCGCCGCCTGCAACAGAAACGAACAACTCAAGGCACTCCCATGTTTAAGCGCATCACCTATGAAGAATGGACGAGCATCGTCCCCATCATCGGCTTCCTGCTTACCTTTGGGGTATTTCTTATCATCGTGGTGCGCGCAATGTTCATGAAAAAGAAGAAGCGCGACCACCTCGCAAACCTCCCGCTCGAAGGCGAGCAACCCCTTTCCGATCATGGCCAAGAAAAAGAATGAAATCACCCTGCGCCCACACGTCTACGACGGCATTCAGGAATACGACCAGCACCTGCCCAACTGGTGGCTGTTCACCCTCTACGCGGCCATCGCCTTCTCCGTTGTGTACTGGTTTTTCTATTTCCAGAGCAACGTAGGGCAGTCCGACGTACAACGGCTTGAAGCCGAGCTCGTTCGCATCGAGACGGTGAAGCTCTCCAGCTCGATCGACGTGTCCAACAACGACCTGTTCTGGCAAATGGCCTCCAACCCCGATTTTGTCGATGCGGGTAAGCAGGCCTTTCAGACCAACTGCGTGCAGTGCCACGGCGCAGACCTCAAGGGCGGCATTGGCGAGAACCTCATCGATAACCAGTGGAAGCATGGCCACTACCCCGCCGACATCTACCACACGATCTATGATGGCGTGAAGGGCACCGGCATGCAGGCATGGGGCAATCAACTCGGGCAGAAGTCGATCACCGAGCTGGTGGCCTACATTTTATCCCATCACGGAGATCGCGCCAGCATGGAGAGCCAGGCCACGGTAAAGACCGACTAGGCCGTTGTGCCTTTGTGGCACCTTAAACGTAACCGCACCGTGGCAAAATCCGCCCCTATTCGAGAATCCGTTACGAGCATCAATGAAGATGGCTCGCGCAACTTTCTGCGCCCAGCGGATGTGGCGGGTAAGTTCACGCTCTGGCGCCGTCTGGTCGCGCTCCCCATGATCCTGATCTACGTGCTCCTGCCGTGGATCCCCATCAACGGCTACCCGGCGGTCTTCTTCGACCTGGCCAACCGACGCTTCCACCTGTTTGGGCTGACCTTTGCCGCGGAGGACATGTGGATCGCCTTCTTCGTCATTACCGGGCTGGGTTTCACCCTCTTTTTCATCACTGCCCTTTTTGGCCGACTGTGGTGTGGCTGGGCCTGCCCTCAAACCGTTTTCCTGGAACATGTCTATCGCCGGGTGGAGCGTTGGCTGGAAGGCGACGCGCTCAAGCAGCGCAAGCTGGACAAGATGCCCTGGAATCGCCCGGAGAAGGTACTCCGCCGGGGCACTAAGTACGTGATATTCCTGCTGCTCTCGTTGCTCATTGCGAACATCTTCCTCTCCTATTTCATCTCCATCCCAGAGCTTTGGGGTTACATGCTCGACGGCCCCTTTGAGCACTTCGAGAGCTTTCTTTTCGTCGCTACATCGACCGCAGTCTTGTTTTTCAACTTCGGTTGGTTCCGTGAGCAGTTGTGTATTTTCATCTGCCCCTACGGACGCCTCCAGTCCGCGTTGATCGACGACGAATCCATGGTCATCGGCTATGATGAAAAGCGTGGCGAGCCGCGCGGCCCAGTCAGCAAAGACAACATCGGCGACTGCATCAACTGCCAGCGCTGCGTCAGCGTGTGCCCGACGGGGATTGACATCCGTCAGGGCTTGCAGATCGAGTGCATCGGCTGCGCAAACTGCATCGACGCCTGCGATGCGATCATGGACAAAGTCGGTCGCCCGCGCGGGCTCATCCGCTATGACTCGCTCAACGGCCTGGCTGGAAAAACGCGGCGCATCGTCCGTCCGCGCCTTTTTGCCTACCTCGCGCTGCTGGCCATCGGTGCCGCCGTCATGCTCTACGCAGCCACCCACCTCAAGCCCGCCAACATGACCCTGATCCGCATGCCCGGCTCGCCGTATTATGTAGACACCGAAGCCGTGCGAAATCAGTACCTCGTGCGCCTGATCAACAAGCGTAATCAGCCCATGAGCTTTGACCTGAGCCTGAGCAATGCGCCCGAGGGCATGCAACTCGTAGGCTACGATGAGCCACTCGTGCTCCAGCCCATGCAGGAGGTACAGCAGCCCTTTATCGTCCAGCAACCGCGCCATGCTTATACCGGTGAAGCCAGACTCACCGTCACGGCTCATGGCGAGCCCGGAGACTTCACCCTCACGCGGGAGGTTCCCTTTCTTGGGCCTGACCCCAGACTGATCGCTCCCAGCCCGCAAACCGCAACGGAGGACTAATATGCCCGAGAATCCCAGTCCGACAGCCACCAAGACACGCCGCAACCCGTTCAAGTCGCTGTGGTTCTGGGTCGTGCTCGCCTTCGTCCTCTTGATAAGCGCCTGGAGCACGCTCATCTATGTGGCGGCAAACAACCGCCCCGAAGTCATCGAGCTGGAGCAAGCACCAGCTACGACTGGAGAAATAAATTCCGCGACATCGGCAGACTCTGTTGCTGAGTGACTTGACCTGCAGCCATCCCGGGAGCAAGCTTTGCCTTTGCAGTACACCTGCCCAACTCCTTATCGAGCGTGAATATCCAAGTTATAGACGGTGCGGCCATGGCCTTTGTCGCGGGCCTGCTCACCAGTCCGCACTGCGTCGGCATGTGCGGCCCCATCGGCTGCGCGATTCTACCGATGGGTAAGCCGCAGGGCAGTCAACAGTGGGCGCTAGGCAGTTACCATGCTGCGCGAGTCGTCGCCTACAGCACACTCGGACTGCTCGCGGGCTGGGTCGGCTCGCAGGTACTGGACGTTTTTACGCTGAAAGCCTTTCGGGTATTTCCGTGGGTCATGGTCGCACTGCTGATTGTGCTGGCACTGCGGCTGGATCGCTACATCCCGAAACCCAAGGCCTGGCACCGCTTCTACGCTCGGATGACCCTGAAGGTACGAAAAATGCCGCAACCACTCGTTGGTGCCGGACTCGGCTTGCTGACGCCATTCATCCCCTGCGGCCCACTCTACCTGATATTTACCCTCTGTCTGTTCAGCGGCTCAGCCCTTGTCGGTGCCGAGATCGGCTTTGGTTTTGCCCTGGGAACCATTCCCCTCCTCTGGGCGGGACAGAGCGGGTACTTTTGGCTAAAAACAAAACTGCCCGCCAATGCGCTACGCTGGACGCAGTGCGCGATCGCGCTTGCGGCAGCGGCACTCATCAGTTGGCGTATGCTCAGCAGCAGTAACGGCCTCGACGGCATGATCTGCCACTAGGCTAAAGGAACCTGTCCGTTGAACTCGCACTCGACTACGCCCGAAGACAAGAAGTGTATCCATTGTGGCACTACATTTCACCCTCGCCGGGAGAGTGATGACTTCTGCTGCAAGGGCTGCGAATTTGTCTACGGGCTGATCCGCGGGCAGGGGCTCGATCAGTTTTACCAGTTGCGCCGCGGTACCTCTGACCCAGTCAAAGGCATCCCCTTTCAGCCCCGCCAGTACGCGTGGTTGGAGGAACTGGTCAAGGAAGCTGAAACGACTTCGCCCGAGCAGCCCGTGCTTGTCCTGGAGTTACAGGGCATCTCCTGTATCGGCTGCGTCTGGCTCATTGATAAGCTCTTCGATCGTCAAGCGGGAGCGCGCAAAATCGAAGTGAACGCACAGCGCGGCCAAATGCGCCTGAGCTGGCAGCCGGGAGCCTTTGACGCACTCGCCTTTGCCCGCGAGCTCCAGCAGTTTGGCTATCTGGTCGGCCCGCCCGGCACTCAGGAGCGCAGCACCAGCAGTAAGCTTACTTCACGCCTTGGCCTGTGCGGCGCGTTCGCGCTGAACGCCATGATGTTTACCCTCCCCCGCTACCTTGGCATGGAGGAAACCTTTCCGCTGGCCAGTACACTAGAACTCCTCAGTGTGCTTTTCTCCACGCTGTGCCTGGTCGTCGGCGGAAGCTACTTTATCACCCGCGCAGTTGCGGCGCTGCGACAGCGTGTGCTCCATATCGACCTGCCGATCGCCCTCGGCATCATCATAGCCTATATCGGATCACTCGCAGGCTGGCTGACGCAAACCGCCCATCTGCTCTACTTCGATTTCGTCGCCATCTTTATTTTCCTCATGCTGCTTGGACGCTGGACGCAAGAGTACGCGCTGGAGAAGAACCGCAACCGCCTGCTCAGTGCAGAGCGCAAACCCGTCAACGTGCGAGTGGTAGAAGGCGATGGCGAGCCCGCGCCTATTTCGCTGGACAAGCTCAAGGCCGGGCAGCGCATACGCATCCAGCCCGGTGAGCTGGTTCCCGTCTGCGCACGCCTGGGGGATGCCGGCGCCACCTTTTCGCTGGAATGGATAAACGGCGAGGCCGAGCCGCGGAGCCTTCGCCCCGGCGAGCTCGTACCCTCGGGAGCGCTCTACACAGGTGTATCAGAAATCTCAATACAAGCAGAGGAAACCTGGAGCGAATCCCTCCTGCGTCGCCTGCTCGACATCACACAGCCACAGGAGCGCAACACAGCACTGGAGCGCATCCTGCGCAGCTATCTGGGGACCGTCCTCGTGGTGGCCTTTGCTGGCGCAATCGGCTGGTGGCTTACCAGCGGCAACATCCTTGCTACCCTGCAGGTCTTCATCTCCGTGCTTGTCGTCTCATGCCCGTGCGCTCTGGGTGTTGCCTACCCGCTGGCCAATGAGCTGGCCATTTCTCGCCTGCGCCAATCCGGTGTCTTTGTGCGCGAGCCATCCCTGTGGACACGCCTGTCCCGGGTGAAAAGCATTCTCTTTGACAAGACCGGAACGCTCACCCTGGAATCGCCGCAACTGAGCAATCCCGAAGCCATCGACACGCTGCTGCCCGAGGCCAGGGAAGCCCTCTCCCACCTTGTCGAGCGAAGCCTGCACCCGGTGAGCCGCGCGCTGAGGGAGAGCCTGAGCGTCGTCGGCGGCACCCATCAGGTCAACGACGTGGTCGAGCATGTGGGCTTTGGCCTGGTGTGGCACGATGGTGACAAGCGCTGGTCGCTTGGGCGACCAGGCTGGGACGGCACCGAAAATACTGGCATGGATTTTTCGATACAGCAGGACCGCCCCTTTGACAGTGAACTGCGCTGCAACGGCGAGCCGACCGCTCACTTTTCATTTAGCGAAGCCGTACGCCCCGATGCCAGCGAGGAAATACAGGCGCTGAGCGCGAGCGGTTATCGCCACCAAATCCTCAGCGGAGACCGTCAGGAAAAAGTCGATATACTCACCCGTGAACTTGGGCTGCCCAGAGAATGCGGGCTCGGCAACATGACTCCCACGGACAAAGCGAACTGGATCGACGCAAACACGCCGAACTCCGCCATGATGTTAGGCGACGGGGCAAACGACAGCCTGGCCTTTGACCGCGCACTGTGCCGCGGCACGCCCGTGGTGGACAAGGGCCTGCTTGAGCAGAAGGCGGATTTTTACCTCATCGGCCAAAGCCTGAAGGGACTCAGTGCGCTCTTTAGCCTAGCGAGCAATCGGCATCTGGCCATGCGTGACATACTGGCTTTTGCCATCGCCTATAATGTGCTGGCGGTAGCCGTATGCCTGGCGGGCATGATGCACCCGCTGCTTGCGGCCATCATCATGCCACTTAGCTCGCTTGCCACCTTGGGGATCGTGACTCTGCGCCTTGGGCGCGGCTAGACGCTATTGGCTATCAACCGCGTTGGCCGGCTCGGGCTTGGTCGGATTGGGCATCTCAGCGGCAGCGTTTGAGTCTGACTCAGTAGAGGCAGACTCATGGCCTCCCTCCGGTCGCTCCGGATGGAAATTCGGCTCGGGCGAAACGGGATTGGGTAAAGGCTTGGCTTCGGCCTGCTCGCTATCAGCGTCAGACTTATCTTCCATCCACTGCGGCTCGAGCGGCTCCGGGTCCGGATCATTATCGCGGTAGTAGCCGTCAACTGCGAGTCGCTCCTGCTGCTCCTTGCTAAGCGATTGACGCGCGTACTGCTCCTCGATGCTGCGCGAGGGCTGAGGAAGCGTGCCCACGGCATTGGCGAGATTGACAATGGAGTTGGCCAGGTTTGACTCGGAATCAACGAGCAACTGGCGGGTCGTATCGAGGTCCTGCTGCGCGGTGAGCAGGTCGAGCAAGCTGTTTATGCCCGTCTCGTAGCCAATGGAAATCGCGTCGTAAGCCTGCTGCTGGGCAACGAGTGCCTCGCGGGCAGCGTCAACCTGCTTGATGGCGGAGCGAAAGGCGAAGTAGAAGGTCCACACGTTCGAAACGATGCTCAGCTTTTGGGCCATGACGTCGGCTTCCTGCTGACGCAACTGCGCGCGTGAATTCTCGATGGCGTACTTTTTGTTAAAGCCCTGAAAGATGTCCCACTCCATGACGAGGGCGGCGCGGAAGTTTTCTGACGGGTTGTAGGCGCGGCCATCAAATTCGGTCAGCGAGCTGGTCATCTCGACGCCAAACTCGGGCCAGAGGTCGGCCTGTGCAGCTTCGAGATCGTACTCAGCGGCGCGGGTTTCGGCGTAAGCCTGCAACATATCTGGTCGCTGCTGCAGCGCGATGGCAACCATCGTGCTCACGTCCTGATCGATGCCTTCAAAGCTTGGTGGCGCATCCGGCGCAACGATGGTCAGGTACTCGCCGACGCGGATACCCACCGCGGCGGCTAGCTGGGCGCGAGCGGCTTCGATGTCGGCGTAGTCGAGCTCCAGCTGCGCCTCGACGCTCTTCACATCGGCGAGGGAGCGGAGCATATCCTGCTTGTTGCCCAGCCCCGTTTCGAGACGGGTGTTGGCTGCGTCGTAAGTGGCGCGGGCATTTTCCAGCGAAGCCTCGGTCGCCGCGAGCGAGGCGTTTGCCGTATGCAGAGCATAGTAGGCGGTGATGACCTGCAGAACGATGTCCTGGTAAATCTGGTTGTAGGCAAAGTTCGCTGCGTAGAGGGATTCGCGGGCGGAGTCTGCCGTGGCCGAACGCTTGCCAAAATTAAACAGCAACCAGCTCATTTGGAGCGACGGGCCATAGGTGGTAAAGTTGGACGTGCCGGGCACGACTTCGTTCTTGTAGTACTCGCGGCCCACGCTGGCCCCTACGGTAACAGTCGGATAGTACGGGCTCTGGCTCTGCCCATAGGCGGCGGCGGCGGACTTGGCCTGATACCAGGAAGCACGCGTCTCTGGGTTGTTCTCCAGAGCCACATCGAGCAAGGTGGGCAAGTCAACAGGACCGGCGCCGAGCAGATCGGAGGCCTTGGTCGGGCGAGGACCAGGCACGGTGATGTCCTTTCCGGGCAAGGCCTCGGCGGGCGGCTTCCACAGTTCGCTCGGGCGGCGCGAGACCTCCTCGTCGACGTTAACGCAAGAGGTCATTAAGCCACAGGCAAGGAGCCCGATGGCACCCAGGCGGGCAACACGCCCCGTGAGGACTGACATATCCATAGACTGAGAAAACAAGGCCGTAATCATGATTGCGCCTCCGGGCTGGACTGGTTTTCGCCTTGGACTTCGGTTTTGATACGTTCGCCGCGCTGGAAGAGCGGGATCTTATCCATCACCTTTTCCTGGAAGGCGTCGAAATACAGGTACAGAGCCGGCGTAATGTAGAGCGTAATGAGCTGCGACACGATCAGACCGCCCACGATAGACGAGCCGAGCGGCTTGCGGGCGGCGGCGTCAGCCCCCCACCCCAGCGCGATCGGCACGGCGCCAAGCAGCGCAGCGGCAGTTGTCATAATGATGGGCCGGAAACGCTCCATGCAGGCTTCGTGAACGGCGGCCTTACGGTCAAGGCCTTCCTCCTGACGCATGATAGCGAAGTCGATCATCATGATGCCGTTTTTCTTCACGATACCCATGAGCATAAACATACCGATGCCCGCGTAGAGCGAAAGCGTCTGGTCGAGGATGAGCAAGGTGGCCAGACCGCCCACCACCGCGACAGGTAGCGAGGTCAGCACGGTGATCGGGTGAATCCAGCTTTCGTAAAGGATACCCAGGATAACGTACATGACGAACACGGCCACGATGGCCATAATACCCATGCTGATGACGGTCTCCTGAAAGAGCAGCGCCTGCCCCTGGAACTGCGTCATGACCGATGTGGGCACCACTTCCTTGGCCTTCTTATCGATCAAGGCCGTGGCGGCGCCAATGGGTACACCGGGCGCGAGGTCGAAGTACAGCGTAACCGAGCTGAAATTGTTGTAGTGATTAACGGCGAGCGGACCGACATTTTCGGTGTAGCTGCTCACATTCTCCAGTGGCACGAGGCTGTTGTCGATGACGTAGGTGTTGGAACCTCCCACGTAGAGCGGGCTTTGGTTCAGCGCGCTGTCCATGTAGAGCGACTGCAAGTCGAGCGGCTTGGAGCGCCACTCGGGCTCTGCCTCCACGATGACCTGGTACTGCAGGAAGGGGCTCTTAATGAGGTAGGCGTAGTTAAGCGAGTAGGCGTCCTTCAGCACCGTGGCAAAGTTTGTCGCGGTGACACCGTAGACCGACCCCATATCACGGCGGATATTCATGTTCACCTGCGGGTTGTCCAGGTAGAGGTCACTACGTACACTGGCAAAGAGACCACTCTGCATCATCGCACCTTGAAGCTGCTGCGAAGCGCTGTAAATGGCGTCCGTGTCGAGACCAGACAGGGTGTAGGCGTAGGCGCCGAGGTTGGTATTCGTCGCCCCGGTGCTGATTTCGAGCGAAGGCTGAGCGCGGATCGCCGGGATAATACCCGGGATAGCTGCCATCCCGCCCATGAGCATATTGTTCACCTCCTCAATGCCACCCGGGGGACGCTTGTCATTGAGCGAAATGAACATGATGCCGTAGTTGCTCTGAATGAATTGGCCGACCCCGCTCACGGTAACGAAGTTCTTCACGTACTCGTTTTCCTTGATGACCCGGCGTATCTCGTGCTGGTACTGCTGCATGCGCTCGGGGGAAGCGCCCGACTGGGCCACGAAAACCCCCTGGATGAAACCGCTGTCACCCGTGGGGATGAAGGTCGTCGGCACCGCCATGCCAAAGATAATCACCCCCGCCATGCAGGCGAGCCAGCACAGGGCAGAGAGCCACTTGTGGCGCAGGCAGAAGCTCAGCGTGGGGTCGTAAATGCTCAGGCACCAGTGCTCGACCTTGTGGGCCAGCTTCTCCATTGCCGTCCAGCCCGATTGATCCTTGGAGTGCTGCTTGAGCATGCGCGCGCACATGAGCGGGGTCAGCGTGAGCGAAACCAAACCGGACATGAGCACCGCCACCACGATGGTGACGCCGAACTCGCGGAAGATGCGCCCCATGAGCCCGTCCATGAAGACCAGCGGAATAAAGACCGCGGCCAGTGAGAGCGTCATGGATAAAATGGTAAAGCTGATCTCCTTGGCCCCGTTGAGCGTGGCCGTCATGGGGTCCTCGCCATAGTCCTGCATGCGGCGGACCATGTTCTCAAGGAAGACCACGGCGTCGTCCACCAGGAAGCCGATGGAGAGCGTCAACGCCATGAGGGAGAGGTTATCCAACGTGTAGCCGAGCAGGTGCATGACCACGAAGGTCAGCAATAGCGACATGGGCAGCGCGACAACCGGGATGAGGGTGTCGCGGGCGCGGCCAAGGAAGAGGAAAATGACGCCGCAAACCAGCACGAAGGCGATGATGAGCGTCTCTTGCACGTCATCGACAGAGGCCTTAATCGTGACAGAGCGGTCGTAGATGTCTTCGACGATAACCGAACTGGGAATGACCTCGCGGATGGTCGGAAAGAGCTCGCGCACCTTGTTGGCGATTTCCACTGCGTTGGCCCCGTCTGCTTTTTGCACAGCCAGCACGATAGCGGCGGCATTATCAGGCACACCCTCCTGCCAATAGTCCATGTAAAGGTCTTCGGCCTGGATGGCGTCGATGGCCTTACCGATGTCCCGGAGGTAAATCGGGCGGCCACCCTTGATCGCGATGATGAGGTCATTGTACTGCTCCGCCTTATCCAGTTGGGCATTTGGCTGGATGGCAAAGGTCAGGTTCTTGCCCTTGAGCTCGCCCGCGCCGAGGGTGTTCGTGCTCTGCTGGATGGCGCTGGTCACCTGGTCAAAGGTCAGGCCGCGGTTGTAGAGTTTTTGCGGATCGAGCTGCACACGCACCGAGCGCGCTGAGCCGAAGACTTCCACCTGCGAGACGCCCTCAATGATCTGGATGCGCTGGGCCACCTGCATGAAGGCCAGGTCGTAGAGGTCGCCCAGGGTCATGGTGGTTGAGGCCAGACCAATGTAGATAATGGGCTGCTCGTTGGGGTTGGTCTTCTGGTAAGTCGGGGGGCTGGGCAAGTCCTGCGGGAGGTTGCCCTGGGCACGGTTAATGGCCGCGCTTACGTCTGTGGCCGCCGCGTCGATGCTTTTCTCCAAGCTAAACTGGAGTACGATGCTGCTATTGCCCTGCGTATTGGACGAGGTGATGATCTCGATGCCATCAATCTGCAGGAACTGCTGCTCCAGGGGTGAAGCCACGTTGGCCGCCATGATGTCCGGCGTGGCACCGGGGTAGCTGGCCGACACCTGGATGACCGGGTAATCGACGTTGGGCAAGTCACTGACCGGGAGCTGGGTGTAGCTCCAGACGCCAAACAGCACTGCCGAGAGCGACAGCAGCAGCGTCATGACGGGCCGTTTTACGTAAGGATCGGAAATGGAAGCCATAATGCGTGTTCCGGCCTGAGTTTACTTGGCTGCGTCCTTGCTCTGGTCGGGTTTGGCAGGAGTCCCGCCCTTGTCCCCACCGCCAAGGCCTTCGAGCTGCTCGATGAAGGCGACTTCCTTGGCCGAAAGCTTGCCGTGAGCCTTGAGGTTCTCGATCAACTTGTAGGGTAATTGGCCGCTCGTCTCGATCTGCTTGAAGAGTTCGGGTGAGCCCTTGTCGTGCTCCTTGAGGAGGGCGATTACCTTGTCGGTCATGTCCTTGGGCAGCTTGACCTGTTTCGTGTTGGTCACGATGACTTCCTCGCCCGGCATGAGGAAAACCTGACCGTCGATGACGACACGCTCCCCGGCCTTGAGCCCCTCACTGACGACGACGGTGTCGCCGCTCTGGCCCTGCCCGACCGTTACCGGGCGTTGCTCCACGGTGTTGTCCGACTTGATGACAAAGGCGTAAGGCCCCTGCTGCCCCAGGGCGATGGCGCCACCGGGCACAACGACTGCGCCTTCGAGGTGGGTCAAAATCAGTTTCACCGAAACGGGCTGGTTAGGCCAAAAGGCGCGGTCCTTGTTCTCCATTGTAGCGCGGAGATTTACCGTACCGGTGTTTTCTGCGACGCGGTTGCCCAGAATGGTCAGCTCTGCATCTCGCGTCACCCCACCCTTGTCGAGGTAGCTCACCTCAGCGACCAACTTGCCGCCGTACTCATTATAGTACTTGAGGACTTCGGGAAACTGCGTCGTCGGGGCAATGAAATCAATGTAGATGGGGTCCATCTGCTGAATCGTGGTCAGGGTCTCCCCCGACATGGCCGTAACCACGTTACCGAGGTTGACGTCGTAGATGCCGATCATGCCGTCCACCGGCGCCTCGATGGTGCAGTAGTCGAGGTTGACCTGGGCGCTTTCGAGCAGGCCCGTGTTTTCCTCCACTTGCCCTTCGAGCTCGATGACGTTGGCTTCCAACTGCTCAAAATCCTGCTCGGACACGAGTTTCTGCGGCACGAGCGGAGCATTGCGCTCGACCTCCAGCTTGGCGATTTCCAGCGCGGCGATGGACTGCATGAGCTTGCCCCTGGCCTGCGTTACCATCGCCTCATAGGGTGGCTGATAGATGGTAAACAAGAGGTCGCCCTTTTTGACCATCGCACCCTGCGTAAAGTGTACGCCCACGATCTGCCCGTCGACCTGGGACACGATATTGACGCTCTCCAGCGAAGTCGTCCGTCCCAGGGTTTCGAAATAGTAGGGCACGGTCTTGGCCTCGGCAGTCGCTGCCTTGACGGTGCGCGGTGGCAACTTGTGTTGTTTATCGGCCTTGTCCTCGCTGCATGCTGACTGCAGCAGAAGCGTAAAGAGGCAAAGCAAACCCGTGTATGCGTGTATCCTTGGCATAGCTATTAGCATCCGTAAAACAAACGACTGTTTAAAATCAATTCACTGTCAACCATCCTTTGCATCAGGTCTGCCGAAATACGCAAGCATGATGAACTGGCCACTTCAAAACGAGGCAATCAAACCTTGAGCTAAGCACAGCCTTAATCTGCCTGACGCGCCGAACGCTTCACCGCCTCGGTGTGGCGCACGTCATCGCCTTCGAGGAGGTAGATGACATCCTCGGCCACGTTTGTCGCGTGATCGCCGATCCGCTCCAGCGCCTTGGAGATGAAAATCAACTCGATGGACTGCTCGGCCAGCTCAGCGTTTTCGCGAACGGCAGCGATGAGCGCGGTGTAATTGTCTCGGTGCAGTTCGTCGATCAAGCGATCCTTCTGCGGGACCGAATGCGCAATCTCGGCATCTTCACCGATGAAGCTGTCCAACGCATTGCGCAACTGGTCGATGACCAGCTCGGACATAGCGGGTATGCCGTAAAAATGCTTGGCCGGGAGCTTGCTCTGGATCTGCTTGGAATATTTGGCAATGGTGGTGGCCTCGTCACCAATTCTCTCAAGATCGTGGCAAGCCTTCATGGCCATGGTCAGCAGGCGCAGGTCGGAGGCCACAGGCGAGCGCAGGGAGATGTAGCGGATGGCCTCGCTGTCGATGGCGAGCTCGAGTTCGTCGATGCGGTCGTCCATCACGATCACGCGGTCGGAGATATCGGGTTCGCTCTCGATGAGGGACTGGACTGCGAGCCGCACCACCTCGATGGCACGCTCCCCCATCAAGACCAGGTTCTGACGGATTTCTTTGAGCTCGGATTGGTAAAATGGATGCATGAAAGTGTAAGGCTAACCCGGTAAGCGGTTCCGTGCGAAGCCTGATCTTATCTTGCAAAAAATCCCGTCCAAGACGGGAGGCAACAGGTCAGTAGCATGGTTGTGGTCAAATACCGGTAGTGTGTCTCTATGTTGTGATAAACCCGTGGGAAATGCAATCTTGGATGTGTGACTTTAGCGTTACGCAAGGCTCTTGGTCGCTGAAACGGGCTTGTCCCGCGACTCGGAATCGGCCTCGGCCTCGTCCGGCAACAGGTCGATGAGTTGGCGTAACGAATGAAAATACTGGGTAAAGTCGGCCCCGCCGTGGGTGGCCCGCATCGTCTGCTCGAACAAGTGTCGCTTGCTGGCCTTGAGCGCTTGCACACGGTCCTCCACCGTGGCTGAGGCCACCAGGCGGTAGACAAAGACGGTCTTGCGCTGACCGATACGGTGTACGCGGTCGATGGCCTGGTTTTCCACCGCGGGGTTCCACCACGGATCGAGCATAAAGACGTACTCCGCGCTGTTGAGCGTGACACCCGTGCCCCCCGCGCGCAGGCTGACCAGGATGACGGCGGGCTTCTTCGTGGCCTGAAAGGAATCCACGGGCTTGGCGCGGTCGGCCGTCTTACCCGTGAGGCTGAAGATGTCGAGCTCGGGCAGCTCGACCTCGAGCACACGCTGTACGCGCTCCAGAAAGGTAACGAACTGGCTGAAGACAACGACCTTGTGCCCGCTGGCCACGACCTCACGCAGCCGCTCGATGAGCGTAAGCAGCTTGCCGCTCTGTTGCCAGTCCGCATCGACCCACGGGAGCAGGTCCGGGTCGCAGGATACCTGCCGCAGGCGGGTAAGCAGCGTAAGCAGGCTAAACGTTTTTTCGCTGGAGTAGCCCTTGAGGTCGTCGCCCATCCGGGTAACGCCTTCCTCCGCCATCTGGGTGTAGAGGCGCCGCTGCAGCTCGGTCATGGGGCAAATGAGATCCGTCTCGACCTTGGCCGGCAGTTCCTTGAGGACAGACTTTTTCGTGCGGCGCAGAACAAAAGGTGCGATCTGCACGGTGACTTTGCCCATGAAGGTCTCCGGGTCATCGGCGTACTGCTGCTCAAAGCGCGAGCGCGACCCCAGCAAGCCGGGCATGAGGAAACGGAAAATAGTCCACAGGTCCAGGAAGCGGTTTTCCAGCGGCGTACCGGTCAGCGCGATGCGGTGCTCAGCGCGGATATTCATACAGGCCTGAGTGACCTTCGCATCCGGGTTTTTAATGTACTGCGCCTCATCGAGCACCGCGTAGCCGAAACGCGCCTGCTCCAGCAGCCCCTTGTGGCGGCGCAGCTGGGTGTAGCTGGAAATCCACAGGCTGGGCTCTTTGCCGCTGGTGAAGTCCTCGCCCTTGCGCAGGATGCGCGAACTCATCCCAGGGAAAAACTTTCGCAACTCGCTTTGCCAGACGGGCACAACACTGGCCGGGCACACGATGATCGAAGCCTTGCCCTCGACGGGGCGCGAGACCAGTAGCGAGAGGATTTGCAGGGTTTTACCGAGGCCCATCTCGTCCGCCAGCAGGGCGTGACAACCGCTCTCGCACAAGTGGGCCAGCCACTGGCAACCGTAACGCTGGTACGGGCGAAGAATAGGCAGCAAGCCATCGGGTTCTGTGCTGGGGTCGGAAAGCGTCTTGCGCCAGCGGGCCAACTCGGGAGTCAGCTCGAGCTTGACCTCATCGCGGCCAAAGAGCGAGCAAAGCAGGTAGCGCGGCAGACTGCCGTTACCCTGATGGAGTACGGATGCCCGCCAGTCGGCCAAGGTCTCCGTTTGTTGCCCGCTCAGGCGGACCAGTCCCCTGCCCTTGACGAATACGAGGTTGTCACCGCGGAAAAGCTTTGAGCCGATTTCGCCCTGTTCGAGCGATTCGCCGTCGAGGCTGAATTTCCAGGTCAGGTTAAAGGCGCCGCTGCCCTGATCGGTGGCCTCCGCCGCGATGTCCAGCTCGCGGACACCGTTCTTGAGCGCCATCGCGTCCGGGGTGAGCAGGCAGGCGAAATGCTTGCGCCACTGGCTCAACGTGCTACCGAGAAAGCCCGGCACCTCGTCCAAACGCGCGAGCAGATAGCAGTTGCGCTGGCTGTTAAACTTAAAGCCGCCTTTGCGAGCCATGCTGGCCAGACGGATGAGCTTCTCGCGATCGGTAGCGGAGATGCTTTCCGCTGTGGGTGAGCCCTCACCCAGAGCGGGGACTTTGACGCCCTTATCGAGCCAGAAGACGGAAAAATCGAGTCCCTGCTCCGTAGCACTAAAGTCCAACTGGAGCTCACGCTTGTCGCTGAGCACCGGGGCGGAGTCATCCTCCTCAGGCGGCGTCTCCTCTTCCTCGACAGGCTCGGCCTCTTCGGCCTCTTGCTTTTTCTCGGTCTCGCGATCGAGCGGCAGCGGAGAAATTTCCTCCGAAACGAGTTCCTCGATTTCGTATAAACCAGCCGCGGCCAGGGCACGTCCGCCCTCCATGTCTTCGGTGGAGCAACGCACCTCCATGCGGCCATTGCGCCACTCGACCACAGAGTAACGCTCTTCGTTCTGCCAATTGCTGTGGATGATGGCGTCGTCTCTGGTCAGCTCGATCTCGCGAATGCCGCCGAGACGGTAGCACTCACGCCCGCGCTGAAGTTGCTCCTCGCTGAACGCTTTTTCCCAGTCACGGCACAGGTTGTGGAACCAGGCTTCGAGTGCTCCGGGTGAGTAAAGGCGTTTGGCGGTACGGCATTCCATAGATTCCGTGAGAGAATAACCCACGACCTTACGGAGCCCCTGCCCCATAGGCAAGAGAAACCAAGCAGGTTTCTTGCCGAAAGATAGTTTGCACAGAAAAGCTAGGATTGAACGGGTTTTGCGTCTTCAACAACCCCCATACCACGCAGACGAGCATCAATAGCCCATGAGTAGACATCCAGGTACTTACTGGCGGAATTTGACCAGCTCAAGTCGCGGGTCATGGCATTGCGCTGGAGCATGCGGTAGTCTTCCGGGCGATCATACCAGGTGGAACATGCCCAGCCCATGGCGTAGTACAAGGCTTTGCCACTGGCCTCCTCAAAACGGAAGCCTGTGCCGCGCGAACGGCCCTCGGAGTACTGCTCAACGCTGTCCACAAGTCCGCCTGTGGAGCGCACGACGGGCAGCGTACCGTAAGCCATAGAGTACATCTGGTTCAAACCGCAGGGCTCGAAGCGACTGGGCATCAGGAAGAAGTCCCCCCCGGCCTCAAAGAGGTGGGCCAGCGGATTGCTAAAGCCGATGTGTGTCCCTACCCGCCCCGGGTAGCGCGTGGCCAGATCGCGAAAAGTCTGCTCAAGGCCGGGATCGCCCGCCCCGAGCAGAGCGACCTGAATCTTCATCTCCTCCATAAGCCAGGGCACGATGCCAGCCAGCAGGTCGAGCCCCTTCTGATCGAAGAGGCGGGCAACGGCGCAGAAGAGGGGCAGCTTGGGGTTTTGCTCCAGGCCGAGGGTTTCCTGCAGAGCACGCTTGCACACGGCCTTGCCCGAAAGGTCGTCCACGCTGTAGTTCGCCGGCAGATGGGGGTCGGTAGCGGGGTTCCACTCATCCGTATCGATACCGTTGATGATACCGATGAGGTCGGCTGCGCGGTACTTGAGAATATGGTTCAAGCCGCAGCCGTACTCTGGCCCCTGAATCTCGGCCGCGTAGTTGGGGCTAACCGTGGTGATCTTGGTGGAATTGTAGATTCCGCCCTTCATCATGTTAACCAATCCCATGGACTCGGCGTTATCGGGGCGGAACACCTCACTGGTGGGCAGCCCGGCGAAGGCCAGGACTTCGCGCCCGAATACCCCCTGGTGCATGAGGTTATGAATGGTAAAGACGGTGGCGGCCCGGCCCAGCGGGGTGTTGTACTCGGTGGTGTTGAGGTAAATCGGGACAAAACCGCAGGTCCAGTCGTGGCAGTGGATGACATCCGGGTACCACTTGCGCGAATGGCAGTAGTCGATGGCCGCACGGCTAAGAAAGGCGAAGCGCTCGTGGTTGTCGCTGTGTCCGCCCCAGGGACCGGTGTAGATTTCGTGCCGGTCGTAGTACTTGCCGTATTCGATAAAGTAGACCTGAGCCTCGCTGCCGGGATAAGTGTCCCGCCACAGGCGGCAGAATTCCTCGCGGTGGTTGCCCAGGTGAACGGAGAACGCGCCCGGCTCGGCCTCCCAGCCATTTTCCTGCGGATTGAGAAAGCCGTACAGCGGGGTGATGACCCGCACGTCGTGCCCCTGACGGGACATTTCCTTGGTCAGCGCGCCCGAGACATCGGCCAAACCACCGACTTTGGAATACGGCGCGATTTCGGGTGCAACCTGTAGGATTTTCAACGGCTTCTTCGGCATAGGTCTGTTGTCCTGTTCGCTATAGTATTAGAAAAAGAAAACGGCCACGTGAGCACAAAGCATACACAAAATACCGCAAATGCCCCGCGGTAAATGATTTTTACGAGGGCAACGGCCTAGTTCGCCGGATCGGGCTGGCTGTTCTCTGCACTGTCTTCGTACTCATCCTCATCGTCCTCAGGAGGCTCAACCTTAAAGGTAAAGATCGGCAACAGCATGAGCAGGAAAACAAACGTAAGCCCCATGACCGAGAAACCCGCGATGTCGTGGACACTCATAAACATGAAAGCGGGGTTTTCCGTGCCATCGGCCAGCTTCTCGGGGTTGCCCCAGAAGTCCAGATCGATCGCCTCTGAGCCGTAGGCATAAGCCCAACCCGTCAGGAACAGGCTGCGAATAAGGTTCGTAAAGACGGCCAGCGCCATAGCCACCAGCACCATCACAACCTTCTTCCAAAAACGGTCCAGAAAAACGGCTGCCATAAACGAACCGACAAAGATACAACCCGTCAGCGAACGTACGCCCGAGCAGGCTTCTTCCACCCCGACCTGCCCCTTGGGCAGCAGCAGGACGTTACCCTGTCGGATCAGGGTAAAATCGAGAAAGTTGAAAACGTTATACACGATGACGGTAACAAACTCCAGCAGATCGAGTGAAACGTCGCTGTTGAGGTACATGACCATCGGGGCCGACACCAGCCAGGCCAGGGCCGGAAAAAGGAACATAAAGGTGAAGGTCAGGCGTTCTTTCCAGGAAAGCTTACGGCCTTCGGTGTCTTCCTTTGCCACCAGAAAAGCCAAGCCGAGGATAATCCCCCCAATGCCAACCGCAATCATCATGCTACCCTGGCTGCTCGGTCCCTGAGAAGTCAAGATGAGGCCACCCAGACCAAACATTACCAGGGACAATATCAACCCAAGGCCCATGACAATCTCCGTCACCCGCATCAGTGGCGTGACCGGTGTGTCAACATGCCCCTCGTTCTTGCCAAAGAGCATCGCGCGGAGCTTGGGCCAGCGATCAAAAACCACATACCCCACGAAAATCGGGACGAGGTATCCAAAGCTGTAATCCTCTAGCGTCGACCAGTAGTATATCTGGTCATAGATGACCATGCCGACAAATGCCAGCGCCAGGAAAAAGGCAAACTTTGTGCTTTTGGGAAGGGCAGAGAATACGTTTTGTTCGGACATGGGAAGGGGAGATGTGAAACGACTTTTGAGGACGGGGGCAACCCGAAAGCGGCCCGAGAAATTTCCCATCTGTTGAAAAAAAGACTGCCTGAAGCGAAGAAGGTTCACAAAATAACCCTACTTTGCTCGAGAACGACATCATCATTGCAGGCGATGGACTGGCCGCAGCCATGGCTAACCTATGTACCGCGCAGGCTGTCCCTCGGCGGCGTATCACCTGGCTCGTGCCCCATGCCAGCCCGCTCGATGCCCTTTCCCGCAAAGGCGCAGACAACCACCTCATAACCCGCAACGAGGAAGACCCCGAAGCCCTCGCCGACGGCTTTCCCCGGGGCCGCGAGCACGTCCTGCCCGAGTGCTACGACTTCGGCCCGCTCCAGTTACAGGAGTGGCTGCATACTTGGGACATACCCACCACCAACGCGAGCGGCCAACTCCGCCTGCCCGAGACTTCGCCCGGTATCGCACAGGAGCTACTCCCACGCATTGGTGCGACCCACATCCTGGTCCGTCCCGAGCATAGCGTACTGGAGGTCAGCCCCAAGCCAGAGGGAGGATTCTGGGTCACCGTGACGGGAGAAAAGACCCTGCGCTGCGAACGACTGATCTTGGCCGGAGATCCGGGTAGCGTGGGCCGCCTTGGTCACATCGCGACAGACCTGGGCCACACCGTGGAGCGAGCACAGGCCTCACTGGCCAGATTTGTCATCCAGCACCCTGCCCTTCAGGGCATCCAGCACGAAACGCTGGCCGACGTCTGCCTGACCCTGCCCCACCTTGACCTCAAAGCATCCGGCACGCTGGAAATCCACCCTTGGGGCATCGCGGGCTCGTCCGTACTGGACCTGTCCTGTCTGGCCGCACGAGAGCTTGGCAGCGTGAAAAACATGCCCATCCGTGTCGCCTGGTGTGGGCAGTTGAAAGTGTCACGTCTGCTCGATGAACGCATCCGGCAATACCCCAGACAGCGGCTGGTGGCGGAGCCCATAGCGGAGCTCCCACTTAACCTGTGGCAAAACCTCCTCTCTCTCGCAGAGCTGGACCCGGACCAGCACTGGGGCAAGCTAAAGAAGCCGCAGGCGAGGACCCTGCAGAGCGTGCTCGAGCAGACTGAACTGCGCACGCTGCGCAAAAAGCTCGCCCCACAGGAACGTGGCATATGCGGCGGTGTTGCACCCGAGGAAATAGATTTTCCCACCATGAGCAGCCGGAGCGTGCCCGGCCTGCACCTGGCGGGAGACCTCGTCGGGGTCGATGGCTTTGCCGGGGGCTTTCATCGGCACTTCCAGTGGCTCAGCGGTCGGGCCGCGGGTCTGGCCGCAGGCGTCGCCTGATTGTTGCACAAATGTAGCACAAAAACCCTTGATGAACTGCGCGCACTCGCACACAAACACCCGCACACTGCGATGAACGTTCTGCTGACTTCACACGGCTCCACGGGGGACATTTACCCCATGATCGCCTATGGCCACGCACTCCAGCGCGCCGGGCACGAGGTAAAATTTGCCACCGCCCCGCTCTACCGCGAGGTGATCGAGCGCGCGGGCCTGGAGTACATCCACCTCCCGCCTGACTGGGAAAAGGAGATTTTCATCGAGTTCATGCGCGAGCTCAACCGCGCCATCCTCCCCCTCCTGCAATTGCGCTGGATTTACAAGGGCGCCGTCCCCTTTATGGGTGAGCTCATCGATGCCATGGAAAAGCACCTCGGCTGGGCCGACGTGCTCGTCAGCTCTTACTTTTTTCCGCACTACGGCGCCCTCGCAGCCAAGCACAACGTCCCCTTCGCCACCTTCGCCTTTTGCCATAATCTCGTGCCGACCACGGACTACCCTCCCGAGGGCACCCCACCGCTGCATAACTTCCCCATGTCGCTCCAGCGACGCTGGAACCGCACCCTGTGGAATGTCGCCAACCGACTGGTTGACTTCACCGTCAACAGCGTTGCGGGCGAGCTCTTTCAATCCAAGGGACTCGGCACCTGCCGGGGCTTTCTGACCAATCCCGCCGAGCTGTGTCTGGTGGCCGTATCGCGCGAGTTGATGGGCAACATCCAGCATGAATCGCGTTTTCAGTTCTGCGGCTACCTGCGCTGGCAGTCTGAAGAAAAGCCGGAGATGGATGCCGAACTGGAAACCTTTTACCAGGGCGAGCGCGTCCCCATCATGACCTTTGGCAGCGTGGCCTTTGACGACACGCACACCATCATGAGCCGCTTCCTCAAGAACTGGCCCAAGGGCAAAAAGATCATCATTCAAAGCGGATGGGCCGGGCTCTCGGTCGAGCTGGAGCGGCCCGAGATCCTCGTCGTCCACCAGATGTCCCACGATCAACTCTTTCGCTATGCCTCGATGGTCATCCACCACGGCGGGGCCGGAACGACCGCCTCCGTGCTCCATGCCGGAGTGCCCAACATCATCATCCCCCACATCGCAGACCAGCAATGGTGGGGCTCGCAAGTCGTGCGCCTGAAGACCGGCCTCGCCCTCTCCAAGCGCAGGTGGCCCGAGAAACTGCCCAGTTACGTGCGCCGCATCGAAAAGAATGCTGCCATGAATGAGCGGGCCAAGGAAGTCGCCCAGACGCTCAAGCATGAAGATGGCGGTGCGATCTCGGTGCACATTCTGGAGGAGTTCGTTCGCTCCCGGGCCGATATGCCCAGCCGCACGAGCAGGCACGGCGTCTAGGCTGTGTAAGACTATTTCTATCTATGATTGATAAGATGCTCGTAGGGACGGCTGCCTGGGACAGGTAGCCCTACCCGGTCCACTGACTTTATCATTGCTATGGGAAGACGGTATAAATAGTCGCATGACGTTATCTTGGCTGACTTAAGCCTCTAGGCGGCAAGCGCTGCCGTACTACCGTCACGGTGGCATAAAAAAGCCCCGCTGCCATATAAGGGCCAGCGAGGCTTTTTAAAATGCTATCAAGCGACCATCAGGCACGGACGGCGCGGAAGCGGCTCACGACCTGATCGAGATGATCCAGCGAGTGCTGGATGTCGCGACGCCAGGCCCGCACCTTGGACTTGGAAAACTCTACGCGCTCGGTCACACCCTTTTGCACCTGATAATAGTGCGTAGCCAGCTCTTCCTGCTTCTGATGCAGGTAGTCGAGTGAAGCCTGCAGCTTGACCTTGGCCGCATCGGTCAGGGGCTTGCTGTTGCAGAAGGCAACCCCGTGCTCCAGGCGGCGGCGAGCCTCAGTCAGCTCAGCCAGCAGGATTTTGGCTTCGGAAACGCGGCGCAGGTTATACGTCATGCCAATCTTGGAAAGCAACCAGATGGACCACTTGGTCGGGTCGAACTGCCAAGGCTTTACGCCGTTGCGGTAGTCGTGCTGAAACTCGTGGTGGTAATTGTGGTATCCTTCGCCGTAGGTAACGAGGGCCATAACCCAGCTGTCGCGGGCGCTGTGCTTGGTCGAGTAAGGCTGACCGCCAAAGTAGTGGCAGGCCGAGTTAATGCAGAAAGTCGCATGCTGAACGAGTACCGTGCGCAGAATGCCTACAATGAGCAAGCCGCCGAGGGCAGCCGTCCAGGACTGGTAGTACAGGCCGCAGAGCACCATCGGCAGGACAAAGCCTACCAGGACAGCGATCAGGTGGACGTACTTGTGCTGCCAGCGCACCCACGGGTCTTTGCGCAGGTCGTTCACGTTGTCCATCGGGGGCTCGGGATTGAGCTTGAAAAGCAGCCAGCCCATGTGGGCGAAGAAAAAGCCGTTGTTGATATTGTACGGGTCGTCGTCATGGTCGACGTGCTTGTGGTGGCGGCGGTGGTCACAAGCCCAGTTCAGCACGGAGTTTTCCCAGGCTGCGGCACCAAAGATCAGGACGAAGAAGCGCACGGGCCACTTGGCACCAAAGGAAAGGTGCGAGTACAGGCGGTGATAGCCGAGCGTGATGCTCAGGCCCGTAGCGATCATGTAGAAAGCGAACATCGCGGCCATGAAACCACCCATGCCGTGCATGATGAGGTAGGCCGGAGCTGCGGTCAGGGCCAGAAAAAGCGTGATGCCGAGGAATCCGGTGGTAATCCAGGAGACGCGGTCTAGCGGTATATGTTTGAAAATCATGTTTTTAAGAAAGTTGAAACGGTTGAATCGGCGCTCATTCCACCTTTGGGAATAAATCTGCAAACCGATACCTGAAAACAAGATAACAAAATCGAGTAAAATGCAATCTTTGTTTTTTGTCGGCGATCAAGTCTACTGAGAGCGGAAGCTCATTGGTAAGCGCTCCTCGCAAACTGTTCCCGACAGATACTACCAAGGCTGAGCCACCGTGAATACACGCAGCATACCCCGCTCAAAGCAAACACGCAAGGCACTCGCTTACAATAGCTTAGCAAGCAAGCGGCACGAACTCAGCTTAGGCGTACTTGCGGAATACGAGTGAGGCGTTATGCCCACCAAAGCCGGAGTTATTGCTCACGATGACGTCAACCTTGGCCTCACGCTTGGTATTGGCCACGTAGTCGAGGTCGCAATCCGGGTCGGCTTCGACCTGATTGATCGTAGGTGCAACGACTTGATCTGCAATGGTTTTGCACGCTGCTGCTGCTTCGACGCCACCAGCAGCTCCCAGCAGGTGTCCGGTCATGGACTTGGTCGAGCTGACCATCAGCTTGTGCGCGTGGTCGCCGAAGGCCAGCTTCAGTGCCGCGGTTTCAAACTTGTCATTGTAGGGCGTGGAAGTGCCGTGGGCATTCACATAGTCCACGTCCTCGGGCTTGATCTGGGCAAAGTTGAGGGCGCGGGTGATGCACTTGGCCAGACCGGAACCATCCGGTGCCGGCATGGTGATGTGGTGCGCATCGCAGGTGGTGGCGTAGCCCGCCAGTTCTGCGTAAATTTTCGCCCCACGGGCCTTGGCGTGAGCTTCGGTTTCGAGAACGAGCACCCCTGCCCCATCGCCCATGACGAAGCCGTCGCGGCCCTTATCGAAGGGACGGCTGGCCTCAGTGGGGTTGTCGTTGTACTTGGTGCTCATGGCGCGCATGGAGCAGAAGCCGCCCATGCCGAGCATGGTAATGGCCGCTTCGCTACCGCCGGCGAGCATGATGTCTGCATCGCCGCGCTTAAGCATGTGCATGGCCTCGCCGATGGCGTGAGCTCCTGTCGAGCAGGCGCTTACGACCGAGAGGTTTGGGCCGCGCGCGTTAAACTCGATTGCCACAATGCCCGAGGCGATGTTGGCAATGAGTGAAGGGATCATGAATGGAGAAATCTTGCGCGGACCGCCCTCGTAGAGTCGGTGGCTCTGCGTTTCGATGGTATTCATACCACCGATGCCGGAGCCGATGACAACGCCCACGCGATCCGGATCCCAAGCCTCGTGATCGAGGCCGCCATCCTTCAAGGCGAGCCGAGAGGCCGCCATCGCATAGTGCGTATAGAGGTCGTTACGCTTGGCCTCCTTGCCGTCCATGTAGTCAGAAGCCTGGAAGTCGAGGACTTCCGCGGCTACCTGACAGGGGAGCTGGCTGGCGTCCATGGTTTGGACACGGCGGATGCCGCTTTTACCAGCGAGGAGGTTTTCCCAAAAGGTGTCTACGTCGTGGCCCAGCGAGGTAACGACCCCGAGGCCTGTGACGACCACCTTGGGTATTGATTGGTTAGAATCCATTCAACAAATGACAACAGCGAACGCGAAGGGTTCGCGTCGGGTTAGCCCTGAGACTTTTCTTTAACGTAAGCGATGACGTCGCCCACGGTGCGCAGCTTTTCAGCGTCGGACTCGGGGATTTCGCCATTGATCTCATCCTTGAACTCTTCTTCGAAAGCCATCACCAGTTCGACCAGGTCGAGGGAGTCGGCACCGAGGTCATCCATAAAGGAAGCTTCGGGAGTTACCTGCTCTTCATTCTTGTTGAGCTGGGTAACGATGATTTCAGTCACGCGTTCTTCGATCGTTTTGTCGGCCATAATTTAGAGGGTTTGAATAAATGGTTCAGTTGTTTACATCGCCATGCCGCCGTCAACCGTAAAAGTTTGCCCGGTGATATAACCGGCTTCTTCGGATGCGAGGTAGGTGACCATGTTAGAGATTTCTTCCGGCTTACCGAAACGCTTGAGGGGGACCATTTTCTTGGCACCTTCAGCGATTTCGTCGCTCAGCTTGCCCGTCATGTCGGTCTCGATAAAGCCCGGTGCCACCGCGTTGACGGTGATGTTGCGCGAGGCGACTTCGCGAGCCATGGACTTGGTCATGCCAAAGATGCCCGCCTTGGCGGAACCGTAGTTGACCTGCCCGGCATTGCCCATGATGCCGACGACGGAGGAAATGTTTATCACGCGGCCCCAGCGTTTCTTGGTCATGGGACGCAGCAGGCCCTTGGCCCAGTAAAAACAGCTGGAGAGGTTGGTGGAAATAACGTCGTGCCAGTCCTCGTCCGTCATGCGCATGAGCAGCGTGTCACGGGTGATCCCGGCGTTGTTGACGAGGATGTCGATGTTCTGGTGCTCCTCGATGAGGGCTTCGCAAGCCTCTGCCACGGCCTTGCCGTCTGACACATCAATGGCCAGCGAGGAAGCCTTGCCACCGTTGGCCTTGATTGCCTCCGCAGCGGCACCGCAGGAGTCGGGATTACGGCTCACGCAAACCACGTGAACACCCTCGGCGGCCAGGCCTTCGGCGATGGAGCGGCCAATGCCACGTCCAGCCCCGGTCACCACCGCTACACGATTGTCAAAAGTCAGCTTCATCAGAAAGGGTAAGCGGTTAAATCTGCCACGCACCGGGGGTGATGCAAGCAAAAATCGGGTTTCTCTCTCTGATAAGCTTAAGCATTGCTAGACAGCAGCATTCACGCGTAAAACCACCCCCATGTTGGAACACACGGATGGCGCTGTGGATCTCTTTTTTCTCCTCCACTGGACACTGGCAATTGGCTTTGGGCTGCGGGTTATTATGCGCCGCCGCCCGGTCGGCGTTTCACTGGCCTGGTTGACCTTGATCTGCCTCGTGCCGGTATTTGGCTCGGTGGTGTATTTCATTTTTGGCGAAATCCACCTCGGGCGCAATCGCACGGAAAACGCCGCCCTCGTCATCCAGCCCTATAAGCAGTGGATTAACGAGCGCAAGCAGCGCTTTCAACTCGACTGGACCAACCGGGCCGAGGCCGCCATGCCGCTCTCCCGGCAAGCCTTTAGCGCAGTGAGCCTCCCCACCCTGCCCGGCAACGACCTTGAGCTGCTGGACAACTGCCAGGACATTTTGCGCCGAATGATCGACGATATCCAGCAAGCCACCCAGCGCATCCACATGGAGTTCTACATCTGGCACCTCGGCGGCCTAGCCGACGAGGTCATGGCCGCCGTGATGGAGGCCAGCAAGCGCGGCGTGCGCTGCCGCATCCTGCTCGACTCCATTGGCAGTCACGAGTTCCTCAGAAGCGACCTGTGCAAGAAGGCCCGCGCCGCCGGGGTCGACATCGCCGAGGCCCTGCCCGTGCGCTGGCTCAAGTCTTTTTACCGTCGACAGGACCTGCGCCTGCACCGCAAGATCGTCGTCATCGATGGCGAGCTGGCCTACACCGGGAGCCTGAACCTCGTGGATTCACGCTACTTTAAAGCGGATGCCGACGTCGGCCAATGGGTGGACAGCATGGTCCGGGTGCGCGGCCCCGTGGTCGAGGCGCTGGCCGTGGTTTTTCTGGCCGACTGGAGCGTCGAGACCGGCATGAGCATCGACCGCATCAAGACCGAGGGCGGCATGAAGGAGCTCGACCCCGTGGGCGATGCCTACGTGCAGGTCGTTCCCTCCGGCCCGGGCTTTTTTAACCGCTCCAGCTACCAGAGTATCCTGACCGCGATCTATCTGGCCAAGGAAGAGCTCGTCTTGACCACGCCGTACTTCGTCCCCGACGAAGCCGTGCAGATCGCGCTCGTATCCGCCGTCATGCGCGGGGTGGACGTGACCCTCATCATGCCGAAGAAGGTCGACTCCCGTCTGGTCCATCACGCCAGCCGGGCCTACTTCGAAGAGCTGCTCGAAGGCGGCGTGCGCATCGCGCTCTTTACCGGCGGCCTGCTCCACTCCAAGACCGTGACCATGGACGGCAACATCGGGCTGATCGGCTCGGTGAACCTCGACCAGCGCAGCCTCTGGCTGAACCAGGAGGTCACGCTCTTTGTCTACGATGAGGACTTCGCCGGACGCCTGCGCGCTGTCCAGCAAAGCTACATCGACCAGTCGGAGATGCTCCACCTGGCCGAGTGGAAACGCCGCCCCTTCCGGCTTCGCCTGCTGGAAAACACGCTGCGCCTGACCGGACCTTTGCTCTAACAAGCGCTCGGCGCTTGACCCGAATCTGGCCGTGTATCACAGGTGCAAGGCTATGCCCTGCGAGGCAGCTTGACCTTGCCCTGCTTGATGAGCGTCATGATCTCAGCAGGCGAACGCTGCTGCTGATAGAGCTGGGCCATGACTTTCATAGCTGGGCCGATGTGCTTAAAAAAAGCCATGTAACCTGCGCAAATGTAGCTCAGCCCATACTCGCCGTCCGGAGTGTAAGCAAAGCGGTGCTTGGGGCAATCACCGTTGCAAGCAAAGCGGACCTCGCACTCGCGACAATAGCGCGGAAGTTTATCGCGCTTGTCATTGCCAAACTTCCTCGCCATCGGGCCATCGGCCAGCTCGGACAGCGAGGTGTTGAGCAGGTTGCCCAGCTTGTAACGCGGGTAAACAAAGTGGTCGCAGGCGTAGACATCGCCGTTGTGCTCCAGGGCAAAGGCCGCGCCGCACGTCTCGGCCTGGATGCAACTGCCACCGGGCATGCCGAGCCACTTGCCCAGCGCGACGTCGAAGTGCTGCACATAAGTGCGGCCCACATCGCGGGTGACCCAACGGTCGAAAATCTTGCACAGAAACGCTCCCCAGTCTCGCGGGGGAACGGACCACTTCGTCACCTGTGGCTGCACGCGCCCAGCGGGCGGATGATCGAGGTCCGGCGGAGTGCCCAGGCTCAGCCCCAGCGCGGCGGACTCGGCATCGGGTGCCTGCTCCACAATGGGAATGAACTGCAGGTAGTTCGAGCCGATGTTGCGGAGAAATTTGTAAACCTCCAGCGGGGCGTGAGCGTTGGTCGTGCTGACCACGGTCAGGGTGTTGAACTCCACCCGGTGTTTACGGAGCAGCTCAATGCCCCGCATGACCTCGCGGTAGCTGGAGCGTCCCTGCTTGTCAATGCGCCCGGTGTCGTGCATCGCCTCCGGCCCGTCAATACTGATCCCCACAAGGAAGTTCTCGTCCCGCAAGAAGTGACACCAGTCCTCATTAAGTAAGGTCCCGTTGGTCTGGAGGGCATTCTCGATCTGCTTACCGGCGGCGTACTTCTTCTGCAGCGCGACAACGTTGCGAAAAAACCTTAGGCCAGCCAGCGTCGGCTCGCCCCCCTGCCAGGCGAAGGAGACGTGCGGCCCGGGTTGCGCGGCAATGTAGTCACGCACGTAGGCTTCGAGCACCTCAGGGCGCATTTTAAAGCGCTCGTTATCCGGAAAGAGACCTTCCTTTTCGAGATAGAAGCAGTACTGGCAGTCCAGGTTGCACAGCGGCCCCATCGGCTTGGTCATGACGTGAAAAGGCCGCGAGGCCGGGGTCGTGACTTTGCCAAGGGATGACTGCTGCAGATCGATCACTGCTTACTTGAGGAGGTTATTGAAAATACTGTTGATGGCCTTCTGGCCGGTGCTCTGCTTCTTCTCCGTACTCTCTTCGGTTTCGCTGCCGGAGTTGCTCTTGCCCAGGCTCTGGGCAAATTCTACTGCCGCCTGCCCCAGGCGCTCCTTGAGCTTGTCGTAGTTCGGGCTGGAAAGCGTACCCGTGATCGGGAAGCGGAAGGCCTGATAAAAGCCGTCGCTGTCCTGCACATCGGTCAACATCTTGACCTCCTGGAACATCTCCGCCGTGGAGCCCTTGGCCAGCAGGAGCATTTCGGCCTTGAGCGGCTGCTTGGTCACGGAGGTCCCGGCGACATGGGTAACGACGCCGTTGCCCGTGAGCTTGATCTGGTTACCAATCAGGGCGATTTCGTTCAAGTTGATGTTCAGGTCCTGGCCGCGTTTTACGTCCAGCGTCATGCGGTTGTAGTCGAGCTGCTGGAGGAGCTGGGTGATCTCGCTGATCGTGTTGACCTGCTTATTCTCACCCCCGGTGATGAGCGACGCGATCCCGGCCACGCCCTGTAGCGCCTGGCCCACTTCATTGCCGCCCGGCGTGGACGCCAGCATGCGCAGTGAGCCGTTGCGGCCTTCCAGATTAAAGGCCCCCTGGAGTTGCTGCATCAGCACGTTCATGGTCGGGCCCTGTCCAGTGGCCTGCCCCTTGACATTAAACATACCCGTGACTGGAGCGACCTTGCCGCGCTGGCCATCGACCAGGAACTTGCCCAAGTCGAACTCGGTAAAGGTCAGGTTGCTGACGAGATCGTAGGGGTTATTGCTGCCCTGCGTAAAGGTGATGACCGTGTCGGCCTTGAGCGGTGCTCCCGTGAACTCCGCCGAAAGCGGATCGACGGTGAGCTTGGCCTCCTCGACCTTGACCAGCAGCGTGGCCTTGTCCAGCCGGTAGCTGGTGTAGTAAAGCTTGTCCACCTTAACCGACAACGTGCCCTTATTCCCGTGCCAGAATGGCACCGCGTCCGGAGCAGGCAGCGGCTTGCCATCCGGGCCGAGCAGGACCGGGCCGGGGCCCATCGGAATACTCGGCTTTTGCGGGCTAGTCTGAGCGGGCTTGGCAGACGGAGCTGTCGGGGCTGGAGCGGAAGGTGCCGGGGAAGCTGCGACCTGCGGTGCCTGCGGGTTCTTAAAAGCGGTAGCCAATAACATGAGGCTGTCTGCATCGAGCTGCGGCCCCTCCAGCTTGACGTCAAAGTTCAGCGTCTCCGCGGGCTTGCTCAGCTTGGCCGTCAGGGTGACGTCTGTATTCCCCTCGGGCGACTTGGCTGCGAGCGGCGCGGTGATGTCCACCTCACGCGGGTAGTCGATCGAGCCCTTGGCCGCGAACTCCAGGGAGCTGATTTGCTTCATGGGCTCACGCAGGAGCAGTTGCTTGAGTGCAAGATTGAGGTCGATCGTCTTGGCCCCGAGGTCAACCGTACCGGCTGACTCCACGGTGCCCGCAGCCACATTATTATAGCGGATGAGCGCGGGCTGCTTGAGCAGGATGGCGAGGTCGCCGTCGAGCTCGTAGCGCACCGTCCCGGCAAAGCCGTCCTTGGACTTCGTCGGGACTCGCACGGCTAATTTACCCTGAAAGAAAGGCACCGCGTCGTGCAGCATGCGGATGTCGGTCAGCGAGAGGTCCATGTGCTCGTCGTCGAGCGTTGCCGTGCCCTCAACGGCGATCCACAGCTTGTCCAGCATGGGCTGGCCGTCCTTGACCACGGAGAGATTGTTGACCTTCAGGCCCTGGGGGAAAGCCAGGGTGTAGCGCTCATCGTCGGCACTGAGCACGGCCTGCGTCGTAAACGGTTGCCCGGAAAGCTGCATACCCGGCACCCACGGCTCGATGAGGGAAAATGGCAGGCGATTGACGCTGACGCGGAGAAGCTCGCCCTCCAGCTCAGGTAATTTCTCCCCCTTTTGCATGGGCACCTTGAGCGTCTGGAGCAGCTCGACGAGCAAGAGCTTGCCCTGGCTGGAGCTGTTCAGGCTGACGTCCGCTTTGCTCAGCGTCAGCTCGTCAAGGTCGGCCTTCGCATCGAGCTCAGCCACGAACTCAACCTGTCCCAGCCCGGCCAATTCGTCGCGCACGCGGGCCAGTTCATTAAGCAAAAGGTTGAGGTTAGCCGTGAGGCTCGACTCGTGCGTCTCGGTGTTGCCCTGAAATTTAAGCTCTCCCTTCAGCGCAAATTCCGGCGTCGTGCTGGCATCGACGAGCCCGGCCACTTGCGTATGCTCGGCCTGAAGTGAGCCCGTGCCCTGCAGGATATCCGTCTCGGGGTTAAAGCTGGCCTCAACCGACAACAGCGGCGCACTCCCCTGCCCCGACTCTTTCAGGCTGAGCTGATAACTTTCGACCCCGCTGGCCTCCCGCTTGAGATCCATGACAAAGTTCAGACCGGGCGCGTCTTCTACCTGGGTGCTCTCGGCCTCCAAATCGATAGTCGCAAAAATCGCATTGAAGGCCCCTGCTTCATCCTGAGTCACGGCCAGCTTGCCCTTGACCGTAGCCGTGCTTAACTGGGCACCATGGGCGGTATCGACGAAGTCGATGGTCATAGCGAGTTCGCCTTGTTTCCCGGGGCCAATCCCGCCCCCGCTCGCCTTAAAGTCGATCTCCTTGCCATCGTTGCTGTAAACCTTGGCCTCCACCGAAACCGTGCCGACGATGACGCGCACCTCGGGGACTTTGGAAAAGATGCCGTCAAAATCGAAGGGCTCGATTTCATGCTCATCGTCGCGGTCTTCGTCATCGTCATCGGCGTGCTCTTGCTTGGCCACCGGATGCTTGGGCTCACTGGGCACGGGTGCTGTTTCCGTCGGGGTAGCGGGCGTCGTCGGCGCACTGGCCAGCGTCTCCGAACGCGCATCCACCACCAACCCGGCTACCAGCAAGTCGTCGATGCGGATTTCGCTGCCAAAGAGCATGTCAAAGACCGAGTACTTGACCACGGCCTTGTCCAGCGTGACGACCTTGCCGTCCTTGACGATTTCGAGCGACTCAATCGTCAGCTCGCTCAGGCCCGCTTTAAAGTAACCCAGCTCCTTCACCTCGACGTGCTTCTCCAGCTCGCCTTTCACGATGGACTTCTGCAAGCCCGCGTTGGTCAGAATAAAGGTAACGCCCCCGACCACTAGCAGGACGAGAACGGCAACGATGATGAGAATCCATTTGAGCAGTTTCATGGCTGCCTCAAATCATCACAGAAATCAGGCCGAACACAAGCCGCTTTCGAGCCACTGCTGCCACGCACCTTGTAGCCACCCGTTGGCGGCCGGTCGGCCCGCTCCCAGGATGTCCGCCTCGCGCAGGAGCGGCGTCAGGCTGGTCGGCATGTCGCCCACCCACCAGTGGAACCAGCTCGTAAAGCAATCCGCCCCCGTCTTGCAGGCCAGCAGCGGCAAGAGCGCATCCACCACCAGCGTATCCAGCCGCGTCCCGCCAATGCACCCAGCCAACACCTCATCCGCCAGCAAGCCGCGCGCCTCACGGAGCATTGCTTTGCGGAGCTTTGCCGTATCCTCCCCCAGCGCGGGCCATGCAAGCTCACCCCAGGCCAAAAGCAAGTCCTGCGGCCACTGGGGACGCTGTCTTAAAAGTCTCAGGTACTGCTCCAGACGTTTACGCGGGTGGTTGGCCGGTCGCTGCCCGCTCAAACGCCACGTCCCCGCCTGCTCCGCAAACAGGCTATCCGCCGAATGGGTAGGCATTTCTGCCAGTGGATAACGCAGGGCCAGGTTGCCCATGGGGGCACGGTTGCGACGATAGCCCAGTACCTCCAAGGTATACTGGTGGCAGGCTTGTTCCCAAGTCGTGACAGAGAGTCGCTTGCGGGCAAAGGCCGCCTTTTGCCGCCAGCGCTGGGTCGCCGCCTTACGCAGTTTATCCAGCCGCTCTTCCAGCGGCCCCAGTCCGAAGCGCGCGCGTGCCTCCGGCTGGCTGCGCCCCTCCAGCGCGAGCAGGGCTTCTTCATTGGCGTAGCTTTCCAGATCCTGACTCAGGTGCTCCAGCAGAACGAGCGTTTCCGGACATGCCCCCTCCCCGCCTCCACTGCGAAAATCCCGCCTCGGCGGAAAGAGGCACACATGCAGCACCACGTGGTCAAAGTTAGCGTTGCGGTCATGCCCGTGGAGAAACCAGTCCTGCGGGTAAAAGTGCACCTCCACGTCACCGCGCACCATCTCGCCGTCGAGCGTCAGCTCTGCCTCGCGAAAATCTGGCCCCTCGTGGTGATTCCAGCGCCCGGGGTCACGCACGCGGACCCGCTTGCCCCCGAGGGTGAGCAAACCACGCTCTGTGAAAGCCTGACGCTGCCAGATGCGCTGTACCACCCGCTCGGCCACCGTCACGCTCCCGTATTCACCTAAATACTCCACTGTTTGATCTCCAGCGCCCATCATTCACAAATCACCAAATATCACAAACGATTTTTAAAGTTTCATCCTACATTAAGCGCATCTATCGCACAGGGCCAGCCCAGAGCACGCACAAATGCTCAACGCATAGATACGAGCAACTGACCGAAAACACAAGCTATCCGGCAAGACACAGCCTGGGCTGTTAGCCAAGTTCATTATAAAATGCAGATGGCCACAAAAAGGCACAAAATACACAAAATGACGATGAGGTAGCCGAGTAGCTCTGCGACTTTGCGTCTCTGCGGTGAAATCGTTTAGACAAGAACTAAGTTAACACAGCCTAGCGGGGGCGTTCGACAAAGCCAGCCTTGCGCATGACCTTGCTTAGCGTCTTATAGGCCCGCTTTTGGGCGGCGTCGCCGCCGGACTTGATGACCCCCTGCAGGTAAGCCTTGTCGTCCTTGATCGCCTCGTATTTCTCGCGGATGGGGGCGAGCATGGCGACCACGGCGTCAGCTACAGCCGCCTTGAAGTCGGCGTAGGACTTACCCGCAAACTCGCCTTCGAGGGTGTCAACCGGCTTGCCGGAGGCCGCACTTAGGATGTTCAGCAAATTGGTGATGCCGGGCTTGTCTTCGCCTGCGCGGATCTCGCTGCCGGAGTCCGTTACCGCGCTGCCGATTTTCTTGCGAATCGTCTTTTCGTCATCGGTGATGTAGAGCGTGCCGTTCTGGTTCGCATCAGACTTGGACATCTTGGCCTCGGGGTTTTGCAACGACATGATGCGCGCCCCGCTCTTGGGGATGTCCACCTCGGGCACTTTGAAGGTCTCTGAGTAGGTTTCGTTAAACTTGGTGGCGATGTCGCGCGTCAATTCAAGGTGCTGCTTCTGGTCTTCGCCCACTGGTACGCGGTCCGCGTTATAGAGCAGGATGTCGGCCGCCATGAGCACCGGATAGTAGAGCAGCCCAGAGCCGATAAATCCCCCGCTGCCGGCCTCTTCCTGCTTGCGCGATTTGTCCTTAAACTGGGTCATGCGCTCGAGCTTGCCCAGCGGCGTTATGCAGCCCAGCACCCAGGCCAACTCGGCGTGCCCGATGACGTGCGATTGGAGAAAAAGGTGACACTTCTCCGGGTCGAGCCCGCAGGCAATGTACTGGCGCAGGCAGTCGAGGGTGTTCTGGCGCAATTCTGCCGGCACGTACGGCACGGTGATAGCGTGCATGTCCACGATGCCGAAAAAGCACTCGTTGTCTTCGATCAGGTTGACCCAGTTTTTGACCGCTCCGAGGTAATTGCCGAGGTGGAGTTTTCCCGTGGCCTGCGCACAGGACAGGATGACGGGGCGGGATGCACTTTGTTCACTCATCAGGCCCCTAAAGCTTGCAGTACGCTGGCCACTGGCAAGCTCAATATGGCGAATCCCGCACGAAGCACCGAGCCTGCCACAGCGAATGTGTGACGCACGGCCTCAGTCCGTGCCGCGCTTGCGCGTGTTCCAGTAGCCATTGTCCTCCTCGGGCCCCACCCAACCGATCTGGTACTTGGCCGCATTGCCGCCATAGATGTTCACATCGCCAATCCGGGCTGGCGGCTCCGCGCTGACGTGGCCGTCCACCCAGGCTACGAGCGCCTTTCCGTCAAAGCGGAAGTGGACGCTGGGGTCGGCCCCGCTGAGGCGCATGCCAGCCATCATGTGATAATAGGGCTCGGCGCTGGCGTACTCCTGCAGGCCATCCGCGCGCGGGAATGCGACCGTGGCAAACATGAGCGTGTTGGCGGGCTCTTCCACCCGGTGGATGCGCTCGGGTGGCGTCCCGAGCTCTGCGTCTCGCCTTTCGATGTACTCCTCAATGCTCATGTTGGGCGCACTGCTGCCCAGGTAGGCTGAGTTGTAGCCATAGCCCCCGGTTCCGCTCTCAAACGATGCGCTGGAGCTGTACTCAGAGCGAAGCGCATCCAGCTTGGGGCACATGCCTATCTGGCCGTCTTTACCCAGATAGGGAGAGAGGTAACCCTTCGTCGGGTCGAACTCCGCCCCTACCCGGCTTCGCGCACCGTGCCAGCGGATGAGGTTGTTTAAATGGGAACCGGGGCAGAACGTTGCGTGTTCAGAGCTGTAGGTCAAATTGGCCGCCGCCAGTTGGCGTAAATTGGAAGCCGACTGGGCCTGCATGGCCGTGTCCCGGATGTGACTGACGGAAAACAGCACGATGGAGCACAGCACCGTTACAATAGCGATGGCTGCCAGCAGCTCGATGAGTGAAAAAGCTGGTTTACTGCGTGGGTAAAAGAACCTCTGTTTCATCCTGTCTTAGGGAGCTGATTCAACGAGCACGCGGTAGAACAGGGTTGTGTCTGGTGGGGGGGTATTTAAAGCGGTAATGCGCACCTCGCGCACACTCTGGACAGAGTATATGTCCGAGGCGGAAACTTCGCTCACGGCAAAGGCCTCGGGCATGCTGGTAGTGACGGAGGCGCCGGCTTCACTGCGGGCGATTTCCTGCCAATCCGGGACACTGAGAGACGGGCTCGACTGCACGATGTAGGTCAAGTCCTCAGCCCGCACATCACGGCGAAAAACAAAGGCGGTCTGACCTTCGCGGTACTGCATGCCAAAGGGGGCGTCCGCATTGTAGTGCAGCGGGTCGAGCCCAAAAGCGTACTCCAGCAGCAGCGGGATTTGATCGCCGTCGCTGTCGCTTGTTGCCAGTTCTACCCCTAACCCGAAGTAGCTGCGCCAGTAGTTAAAATCGCTCCCGACATTGATCTGGCCGATGGCCTCAATATCTGCCCCCAGAGCCCCGAAAAGCTGCGGGTAGCCGTCGTAAATGGGATCGCCGCTGGCATCCAGGCTATCTCCATTGCCGGGAATATCCACGATGCGGACATACCAGATGGCATTGAGATCGACCAGGCCGTCTATCACGGTTTGCTCGTCTTCGAGGGTAGACAGATCAAAGGGCGTGCCCCAGGACGCATTCCCGTAATCCGTGTATGCGTTTACGTGCTTCCCCACCAAGTTGTAGACATTGGTCGGATCGAGCGGCGCATAGCTGCCCAGCTTGGACGGGGTCTGCGAGTCGGAGGGAAAGCGCGCCCAGTCCAGGCCATTGCTAGAAACCTCGACGTAGGCCAACTCAGCCAAAACGAGTTCGCTCAGGGTTTCGTTTTGAAAGTCGTATTGGGCAAACCCGTTTTCGTAGACGGTAAAGTCTGCGCCCTGTAGATTTTTGATCGCGCGGTCAAAGCTGACCGTGATGGTGCCCGGCTCGGCCGTTCCGGCTTCCCAATCTGCTGCCGGGGGCTCACCCAGCGCAGCGATGTCGTAGACGTCACCCGTCACCGGGCCAAGGATGGCCGTCTCCGGGTAGAGCGCGCCCGTAAAGTTCGGGTTTTCGGCCGGGTCGTACTCGACGACGCTACTGGCCCAACCCAGGTAGAGGGGATTGACGTAGTTCGCACTGTCTCCTGTTTGAGAGAAATAGCCAACGCCATCCGGGCCAACGAAGCCCGGTACGGGCGCATCCCAGGCATTAGTGGAGTCATGCGTGCCCGCGGAATACGGGCCGGCATAAAGCGAACCCGCCGCGCCAGCCAGGACGGCCAGCAGCGGCAGGTGCACGAACGAAAGCTTTTTTAAATTAGGCATGGGTGCGTTTGCGGCGAACCATCAAGAAAATGGCAGCAGCAAAACCTCCAGCAAGAGCAAACCGGGAAGGCTCGGGAACGATGACCGTGCCGTAGGCATCCGGTGTCGGACCGGACCAGTTGTTCTCCGGACCTGCGGTGAGCTCGGTATCGGCGTTGACCCACTGCCAACTGCCATCGAGTACATTCTGGTCAAAAATGCCGACTGCATTGGACGACCAGCCGGTGGCATCGCTGTTGGCCGTGCTCCAGTAGGCCATCCAGCCCGAGTTGCTGCTGTCGTACTGCGTCGTGGTGTCTGGATCGAAGTAGTCCATCTGCAGAACAAAGGCCTGCCCGTCCCAGACGAAATCGCCCGCGCTCGCGGTCTGAATAGCGTCGAAGGCCATGTTCAGCGTAGCCGCGCCGTCCCACTGGTAATTAAAAGCAAAGGCCTGGCCAGTGCTGTCGGGATAGGAAACCACGATCATGGCGCTGTTGCTGCCAGTACCAGCGACAAACTGCGTGTCAACGAGAATGCCGTTGAAGTTGAAATCAATGGCAGCGTGAGCACTGGCAGCGGACAGCAGTATGCCAGCGACAAGAGCGCGGGCGAGGCGGGAGGAAGTTTGGGTGAGTTTTTTTATACGCATAGCAGTTAAATTGATCCTCAAATGACATTCAAATGCCAATAAGATACTAACCATACGTCAAGACTATAACCCAAATAAATTCTAAATTATGCTTATGTTAGCCTCACTAATGGATAATTTACATTGTAAGCCATCCGCATTGGCCTACGATAAACCCCCAGAACCATGCCTGACAGTCGAAATACGAAGCAGAAGCAGGCCATCATCAAGGCCTTGGAGAGTTCTCCCCGCCCTCTGCGAGCGGAGGAGATCTACGAGTTGGCCAAGACCCATTGCCCACGGATCGGCCAGCGGACTGTTTTTCGCAATCTGGCAGAGATGATAAAGGAATTTCTGCTCGTTCGGGTGCAGTTTCCCGGGCAACCCGTTCGCTACGAACTCCCCCATGCCGATGGCGGACACCACCCACACTTTATCTGTCGCAATTGTAACCAGGTCTTTATTTTACCGGGTGAGACGCCCTCGGTCATGGACAAGATAGAGAAATCCCCCGATTACATTTACGAGGGTGAGGAAGTCATTATTTTTGGCCGTTGCGTAAAATGCCAGTGAGCCCTCAGGAACGAGAGCGCCCCATGGGCTCTCCGTAAAGCGTGCGCTCGACATCTTTCAGGTGCTTTTGGAGCGCATCCGCACGCAAGGGCTTCGTCAGGAAAGCATTCACTCCGGCATCGTGGCACTCTTGTTTGAAGTCCTGAAACGCGCTGGCTGTGAGCGCAATAATGTAGGGCTGCTTGTCGTCGGGCAACTCGCGGCGCACCGTCCGCGTGGCCTCCAGCCCATCCATTTCCGGCATGTGCATGTCCATGAGGATAACGTGGTAGTCCTTGTGTTTTAGCGCCTCCAGCACCTCAAGCCCGTTGTTGGCGATATCGGCCTCGTAGCCCATTTTCTTGAGCAGCAGGCTGGTGACCTTCTGGTTCACCTTGTTGTCCTCAGCCATCAGGATGCTTAAGCGCTGCCCCGTGTCCGGCGCCTCGACATTCATCGGCGGGATAGAGTGCTTGGAGAAAGTCCGCTGGGTGAGATTCAGGGCCGTGGCGAGGTGCTTGGCCAATGTCCCAATACGGTAGGTAGGCAGGAAAGTCGCGCTAAAGCATTCCTCCAGCTCGGGAGTCAGCTTGGCATTGCTGTGCCGGACCAGGACAAGGCTTAAGTCATCCCGATAAATGGTGTTCAACTCCTTGGCCACCGAGAGCACATCGTAAGCCTGCTCAGATTGCCCCAAGAGCGCCAAGTCTGCCTTACCGCCATCATTGGCCCAAGCCTGACAGTCCTGAGCAGACTCAAAAGCGGTCACCTCAAGCTCCAACGCCTTCAACTGCTGACAATAAAAATCGCGGGAAAGCTTGTAGGGTTCGAGCAAGAGAGCGTGCTTGCCCTTGAGGTCGGGCACGGCGATCTCGTCCTGGTCTGGCAAATCGGCATTGGTCTGCTTGAGCGGGATGATAAAGGAGAAGCGTGTGCCCTCCCCGATCGTGCTGTCCACCCAGATTTTTCCACCCATACGCTGGATAAGCTTCTGGCTGATGACCAAGCCCAAACCGGTGCCGCCGTGACGCCGCGTCGAAGAGGTGTCCACCTGGCTGAATGACTGGAAGAGGCGGTCCATCTTGTCCTGGGCAATACCAATGCCCGTATCCGAGACTTCGACTTTGATTTCGCAACCTTCCTTGTCGCTACTGAGAACCCCGATGCGCACGCCAATCTCACCGCTTTCGGTGAATTTGACCGCGTTGCCCACGAGGTTGAAAAGCACCTGCCGGATGCGTGTCTCGTCTCCGAGGAAGCTGCGATGCAGGCTGGGGTCGATGAGGTAGGCCATGCGCAGCCCCTTCTCTGTGGCCTTGGGGCCGAGCAACTCCATGGTGGCTTCGACACAGTCGCGCAGGCTAAAGGCGTGCTCCTGCAGGTCCATGCGTCCGGCCTCAATTTTAGAAAAGTCGAGAATGTCGTTGATGATGGCCAGAAGGGCCTCACCGCTTTGCTGGATGGTCTCGACGTAATCCCGCTGCTGGGAGTTGAGCTCTGTTTCCATGAGCAGCCCGGTCATGCCGACTACGCCGTTCATCGGAGTACGGATTTCGTGGCTCATCGTCGCGAGAAACTCGCCCTTGGCCCGGTTAGCCGCGTCGGCATCTTCGAGGGCCTTGCGCATCTGCTCTTCGTGCCGTAAACGCTCGGTGATGTCCTGGATAATCGAAACGATCTGTCGCTCCCCTTCCTTCGCCTCAATGAGAATCCCCTGGGCCAGCACGTCGATACGGTGGCCGTCGCGATGGAGGTAAACCGACTGGAGCGGGCCATAGCTGCCGTCGGAATCCAACCGCGCGCGCTCGACCTCAAGCTGCACGCTACGGTCTTCGGGAATAAAGTCGCGGTAGTTACGCTTGCGGATGCCCTCTCCCGTATAGCCCAAAATGCTCAAAAAGGCCTGATTGGCCTGGGCGAAATTGCCCTCCGTATCGTTAATGACCATGCCGATGGGCGACTGCTCAAAGATCGCACGGAAACGCTCGTCGGCCACACGCCGAGCATCCTCCTCCTGCTTACGTTTGATCGCCGCACCGAGGTTGCGGGCCGAGGCGGCGATAATGGCGCGCTGCTCCTCTGTCCAGGAGCGCTCGTTACGGCAATCCTCCAGGGCCATGTAGCCCCAGCAATGCTTATTGAACAAAATCGGACAGCAGAAAATCGACCGTACCTGGAAGGTGCGCAGGAAGGCGGACTCTGCCGAAGACATGCTGTGGACGAAACCGAGGATCTCCTTGCCCTCCTTGAAACGCTCGTACCAGTGGCTAAACCCGAGGCGACGATACGACAGCTGCTCGAACAACGGATCGTTGCGGTGGGACTCGATCCCCGTACGCGCCCAGTCAAACTGCTCACTCGCGATCACATCACCCGTCTCGGCCTCAATGTGGTGCTCCATCATGTAGACGCGGTCTACGCCTGCGGCTTCACCCACAATGCGCAGAGCACGGCTGATGGATTTGTCCAGATTCGGGTTACTCAGGATGATGCGGTTCATCTCCGCAATCGCCTTGAGCAGCTTCTGGTTGTACTCCAGCTCCTCAAGGGATTGGAGTGAACGCCGCCGGGCGCGGTTTTTCACGTCTTCTGCCTTGAGCAAGGAGCGCTGCACCCAGGTCGAGACCAGCCCGATGAGCGAGCTGATGGCAAACAAAAGGAGCAAACCACCCACGGCAACCCCGCGGACATCGTTGAGTCGGCTGATGTACTTATCATAGGAGAGGTCCATCCCGACGATGGCCACCCGGTTGCCGTTCGAGTCCAACACCGGAGCAAAACCCGACATGAAGCGTCCAAAACGGTCGGTGTACGGCTCCTGAGTCGCGTAGGCTTCCTGTCCGTTGAGCGCGAGGATGGAGGACAGGTCATCGTCGCTGTACTCGCCGTCATAAAACTCCATCAGCTTGACCATGACGACCTGATGCGGGCGCTTTACCTCCATGCCGCGGATGTTCTGCGAGGTATCCAGCACGATGTTAAAATCGTCTCCCTTGAGGGGAGTCAGCGTGTAGAGGCGGTCAATGTCCGGTAGCGCGTTGTGAAAATTGATCAATGCCTCCAGCAGCAGTCCGTGTATGAACTCACCCTCCTGCTGCTCAGACTTCAGTTGCGCGTGGCGATCGCCATTGATCTGCGCCGCGGCCAGACGGGCGAGTCGCTCCAGGTCGCTGCGTATGGCGTTAATCTGCGTCTGGCGCGCCTCGATGTATACATAAGCAACCACAATGCTCCCCACCGCGAAGATGATCGCGGCGACGATGAGACCGAACACATTCGGCGTGAACCGGACTTTAGAACTAGTAGATTGCTTGGGCAAAAGTTGAGAATGTTTCTTCTATTATCGAGCCGAACGCCGGGGGCTAAACCCTAATAATAAAAAGCTTAGCCATTTTCTTTTGGACAACAAGGATGAAGCATGGCTAATAATCACTTTTTGGCCTATGAATAAATTCGAACAAGCTCGTAAGACCGCAATTTCCACCGTGCGCGAAGCCGCCATCCTTTGCAGCCGCATCCGTAGCGAACTGGCCAGTGGCGGCGCCATGACCAAGCAGGATAAATCCCCCGTGACGATTGCCGACTTTGGCGCGCAGGCCCTCGTCCTGCACCACCTGAGACAAGCCTTTCCCGATGACCCAATCGTGGCCGAAGAAGACTCTGCCGAGCTAAAAGATGCCGCCAACCAGGGACTGAAGGAGCGCGTGATCAGCGAAGTGCAGCACCAACTCCCCGCCCTGAGCGAGAGCGACATTCTGGCCACCATTGACCGTGGCAATCACACCGGCGGTGCCAGCGGGCGATTCTGGACTCTCGACCCGATCGACGGCACCAAGGGCTTTCTCCGCAACGACCAATACGCCATCGCCCTGGCCCTGATCGAAGACGGCGAGCCCGTTCTCGGCGTGCTGGGATGCCCGCAGTTTCCACTCAACCCCGCGCAACCCGATGCAGTGGGATCACTCTTTGTCGCCGTTAAGGGACAAGGCGCGCGGGCCTACTCTCTCGACGGCCAAGACGCGGGCGCAATCCGCGTCACCGGGACGACGGACCCCGCCTCGGCCTGCTTCTGCGAATCGGTAGAAAGCGGCCACTCCCGCCACGACTGGGCCGAAGGCGTTGCCCAAACTCTGGGCATCACGAAGCCCTCCGTCCGCATGGACAGCCAGTGCAAGTACGCCGCCATCGCCCGCGGTGAAGCCGACATCTACCTGCGCCTCCCCACTCGCCCGGGCTATCAGGAGAAAATTTGGGACCACGCCGCCGGCTGCATTATTGTGCAGGAAGCAGGCGGATGCGTGACCGACATCGACGGCAAGCCGCTGGACTTCAGCCTGGGGCGCACCCTGCGTAGCAATCGCGGCGTCGTAGCGACCAACGGCAAGTGGCACCAAGCCGTCATCGAAGCAATCAAGCAGACCGAAACGGCCTAGGGTGTGCTTGCGGTGCGCCTATTTACTCCACACAGCGCCTAGGCAAATGCGACTCATGCCGCAAAAACTGGGGATTTACAACTCATCGTGCATTCCATCTCCCCTGTATTAGAGTTTAATACCACATGAGGAGACGCTTGAAAAAGCCGTGGTCGCATACAACAATGCCATGTGCCGCTCCATCTCGAAGCCTGGAGACAAAACCTACGGTTGCTGGCTTTCCTCAATCACAACGACATCACTGGCGTGAGCGCGATGGTTAGCTATCGCCCCGATAAGGAAGACGACAGCAACAACAAGGGCCAGAAGTAGGCCCGTGGTGCAAAAGGTACTTTGTTTTAACAGGTTGGTCATGGTACAAAATCACCCGTGAACGCGGGGTGCTAAAAATGACAGCTGCGGGCGCTCTTCGTGCGGGAAGGCTTCCTCTAACAGCGGCGCACGCGGACGCGCCATCACGGAGGGGTTGCGCATGGGGATGCCGGAATTCTGGCGCACATGGACTGCGCGATCATCCCACAACTCCACCATATGCATATCGATACGGCTGGATACCTCTACCCGCTCAAGCCCCTGCTTACGCAGCCATTTTTGGATGGCCGGGATCGACTCCGGCAGGGTCGCCCGCGCTGTAATGATTTTCACCGTGTAGCCAGCAGCTTGCCAGCGCTTGATCCGCGCTACCATGGAGGGTATCGCACGGCCTACGTGCTTGAGCCCCTTCCAGGTTTTGAATTTGGCCAAGGTGCCGTCGAGGTCTACCCCGATCCAGGCCTTTTCATCCTGGTTGGGTATGACTTCCGTCTCCTGCAGGGAAGCAAGGACGCGGGCATGGTTGCCCGTCATTCTGTTTATAAGAGAGCGCATGGACAGACTTGAGCATTAAATTGGACAAAGCGATATGCACTTTGTTCACCAATTCATGTCAGGTGTTTTACTGAGAAATACTGATTCCAGCAAGCTTCAAATCCTGCCCAGCCAGTAAAAACCAAGCTAAAATTATGCCACCTGGACGATCTCAATAATATTCCCATTTTTTTTGCTAAGGAATTCACCTGATACTCCGATTGTAGTGATGAACATGTTGCTAACCAACCCCATCACCAGAAAAAGATCAGTTATTGCCACCTTATTGATGACCAAAACTAACGCTAATTATAACTACGTTACGATTAGTTAATAACCCCATACGCCCACCTTATCCTCTAGCAGGGTATACGCGGTGATGCCGGTTGCTCCACAAGCAGGAAAAATGGATTAACCATAGAGCACTTACTACCAACTACATACGCATGACAGAGAAAGGCATCAGCAGAATTGACTCAGGCTCCACGCACGGTTGGTTCGTACGTGGATACAGAAACGGAAAAACCTACTCCAAACTCTTTAGTGACCGCAAATGCGGAGGTCGCGAAGAGGCCTATGAAACCGCAATCAAATATAGGGATGAACTCTATAATGAACTAGAGCAAATCCCCTCCAAACCCCGTGCCCGTCGTATCGTTTTTCGCGACAGCCGAAACACCACCGGGGTACTGGGGGTAAGCCGCACAAAGAAGACCGACTCCAAGGGAAGAACCACCGAGTGCTATTCGGTCAGTTGGCGCCCCGCACCCGGCAAACAAAAGTGCACCTCATTCTCCATCCGTAAGTACGGCGAAGAAAAAGCCTTCGAGTTGGCCGTAGCCCTGCGAAAGCAAAAACTCGAAGAAATCTACGGGCCCGAAGTGATTGACGAAATCAACGAACGCGCCAAGCGCAACGGCCAGCAAGCACCGCTATAATACCTACGTACACGTTATAGACGTATTGGGCTCTGCCTAGCCGACATCGCCGTATACCCGCGAGGCCAGGGCCGCGCCGATGATGCCCGCGCGGTTTTCCAGCGTCGCAGTCTTGATGGATGCCTGCGCCTCCAGGTATTTCATAAACTTATCACCCTTTTTAGCTGCCCCACCCCCTAGCAGTATCAGGTCCGGGTTGAGCAGTTTTTCCATGTAGGCCAGATAGCGGTTAAAACGCTTGGCCCACTGCTTCCAGCTCAGGTCGGCTTTCCTGCGGGCGGAATCCGCCACCAGCTTTTCCGCATCCTGATACTTCGGGTCTTTGTGCAGGCGCATTTTTACATGACCCAGCTCAAGATTGGGCACCATGTGCCCGTCGACAAACAAAGCCGTACCAATCCCGGTGCCAATCGTCAGCATGATGACCACGCCACGCTCGTCCTTGCCGGCACCAAAGCGCATCTCGGCCAGTCCGGCCGCATCCGCATCATTGACTACCCAGGCCGGTCGGCCCACGCGGCTGCCCAAGCCTTTGGCCAGGTCCACCCCGATGAGGGACTTGTCCAGGTTTGCCGCCGAGTGAATCACGCCACGATGCACCACACCAGGATAGCCGCAGCCCACTGGCCCTTTCCAGGAAAACTCCTTGGCAATGCTCTGGACCGTATCCAGAATAGCCTCTTCGGTCGCTTCCGCCGGAGTCGGAATGCGATAGCGTTCACCGAGCATTTCGCCGGTTTCCGTACACACGGGGCATCCCTTGATACCCGTTCCACCTATATCTATTCCAAGAACCTGCATGCGAATTTGCGATAAGTTAAGGATGCTTGATAGCCGCTGCCAGACAAATCACACGCCGCTGGTGCGTTTTCTCAGTAAGAATGAAGCATATGCTTGAGACATTTTGCTTGCCACGCATTCGACAGAGGGCTAGTGTAACACCTTGATAATACCTGAAAATCAATCATCTACCTGCAATCATGATTAAAAAAATTCTTAGCATTTCCGCTATCGCAGCTTTGCTTTTTCCACTGGCATTGAGTGCGCAATCCAGCGATCAAATCGTCGCTCCTGAGATGCCGGTCCCCGGCAACATCAAAGTGATCATCACGCGCGGTGACGTCACCCTCATCAACAACGATTCGGGTGAATCCAAGCCGCTTAAGAAAGGCGACATCTTCCGCGAGAACACCACCATCGTAACCGGTGCCAAGTCCGCTTGCGTTATCGTGCTTTCGAACGGTTCCTCCCTCCGTATCAGTGAAAATACTGAAATGGACGTTGCCGAGTTCAAGCAGGGCGCATACGACCCGGAAATCGGTGAATACTTCACCCTCACCGCTGACCCGAGCGTCTCCAACACACGCTTCAACCTCAAGAGCGGTTCCTTCGTCGGTGAAACCAAGAAGCTCAACCCGCAGTCCACTTACGCTATCGACACCCCCATCGGCTCTGCTGGTATCCGTGGCACCAAGTTCGGTACAACTGTTGAGGTTGACGGCGAAACTTACACCGTGACCTTCGCCAAGCAAGAAGGTGGCATGACCTACGATATCCAGATCGAAGGCGGCGAACTGGCTGACGGCGAATCCATCACCGTGACCGGTACGGTTGACGCTGACGGCAACGTCACCATCAACAACAGTGAAAAGCTCGACTCCCTGCCCGAAGGCATGGTGGAAGCGCTCGAAGACCTCGAAACTGAGACTCAGGAGTTTGACCCTCCCGGACCGCCAGCACCCACTCCCCAGCCTGACAAGCCCGATGACGAGCTGATCTCCCCCGCCGGTAACTAATCCGACGGAAAGATAATCTTCTGATTCATTTTCAAGCCCCGGCATCACGCCGGGGCTTTTTTGTGCCCAGCAAATGTGCTGTGCTAACATACTATTTCCGAAAAATGCTCTAGGTCGTGTCTTCAAATTAAGAAACGAGGGAAAAAGAGGTAATTTTGAGGATTTTTTCGGCTTTCGAAGTGGTGTGAATCCAGATTCATGAACTGAGAAAACGGAAAAAGAGGCGAAAAGACCCTTTTCTACCGACCTTGATGAATTTGAAGACACGGCCTAGTGTACCGTGAGCTAAGTTTCTCGAATAAGTTTGGGGTGCAACCCAGTTTGGATGCTCCTCTGGGATTACGGCCATCAGCGATGCTGATGGCCGTAATCCCAGACGCGATGCGGTAGCATCGAAAGTGCAGGCTATGCCTGCTGCGGGGGTTGGGGGCGCATAGCCCCCCAAATTTTATAGCAAGCATTTCGGTAACAGGACACTAGAGAGTATAGAAGGCACACAAGTACACTTCCGATTGACAGCTACAACTCTACGACTTTGCGGTAAATATGTTAGAGAGGACCTCAGCGAAGATAACACGACCAAGCCGCTTTAACGCTACGGGCGCGTGGCCGTGATGGCGAAAAAAGTCCAGGTGCTGAGCACGCCTTTTCCGCGGCCATAACGCGTGTCATACTCGCGCATAAACTCCCGCAAGCGCGCCGGGCGCGCATAATCGCCCCCTGCGGTCCCGGTCCGCTGAATAAAGCGTAGCAGCCCGCAGCAATCGGTAAAGTGGACCGCACGGGAATCCTCCTCCGTACGACGCACCTCCAGCCCCGCTTCGGCAAAGGCATGCTTCCAGGTTTGCGCATCGCGCCAGGTCAGCGGCTGCCAGTCAGGCGCAATGGCGGCGAACTCCGGCATGGTGGGGACGATAAAGAGCAGGTGCGTCATTTCACCGCCGGGCTTGAGGCACTGCTTCATGTGTTGTAATACCTGGGCCGGGTCTGGCGCCCATTGCAGCAAACTCGAGGAGCAGATAAAATCGTAGGGGCCGCCACTCGGCTCCCAGGCATTCATCACCCCCCAATTCGCCTCCGGCACGGCTTGGGCACCGACGCGCACCATCTCCGGAGCGAGGTCTGTCGCTTGCACTTGGGCAAAGCGCGCCGCCAGATGCCGGGTCAGCATCCCCGTCCCCGCCCCCAACTCAAGCGCAGCAGAAAAGCGTCCGACAGGCGGAAACCACCGCAGCCCCCACTCCACCAGATCACGCTGAATAAAGGCGTAATCGTCGTAGGTATGCGCCCACTCACGAAAGCGCATCACGCAGCTCCTTTCTAAAATCCCCCAGATCATGCCCCGCGCCGGACACCACCTCCAACCGGGAAAACTCCTCGGCTAACGGCGCGTGCGCGAGCAGGGCGTCCGCATCACCGACAAGCGCCACCTCCTCGTGGATGGCAACGGGCAGCTCGGTTTCGGCCAGTTGCTCGATCCCCCAGCTCAGGTCTTCCACTGCGTAGGGCAAGTCCTCTGGCGCGGGCAGGTTGAGCCCGGACCGGTGATAAAAATCTGCCAACGCGGCCCGTGGGTCCCGACGCAGCCAGCGCAGCAAAAAGCGCACTTTGGTGGTCTGCGTTTTGCCCCCTCGACCCGACTCCAGGCGAAAGTCACCAAATGGCGCGACCAGCACGATCTTGCACTGCGGAGCCACTTTTTTTGCTTCACGCAGGTAGAGAAACGTCCCGAGCGAATAGGCCACCAGCGCATCGCAGTCGCCATCGAGAGAATCCATCCCTGCTTGCGTAGGCAGATACACCGTGTGCTCGGCCTGCGGCAAAACCGACTCGGCAATGCCCCGCGTGTAGTGCTCGGGCAGCCCCCAGCCTCCGATCCAGCTTACCCGCATGTCGTCTCGGCGTTAATGGTTTCGGCCAGACGAGTCAGCTCGTGCTCGCTCAGGTTGGCGTTTAAAGAAATCCGCAGGCGGGCCTCTCCCTGGGGTACGGTAGGCGGACGAATCGCGCCAACGCGATAGCCTGCCGCGCACAAGGTACTGGCCACCGCCACGGGGTCATCCGTCCGCACCGGGATGATGGGCGCATCGCCCACCGGCGCTTTGTAGATGGCGCGGCGTATTTTGCGCGACATGGCCTGCAAGCGCTCAGCCTGCCCGGCCGCATTTGCAATAATCTCGACCGCTGCCTGTGCCGCCGCTGCGCACGCGGGCGGCAGGTAGGTGGAGTAGATAAACTCTCCCGCAAAATGCGTCAGATAACGCTCCAACCGCTCATCCCGAAAAAGCGTAAAAGCCCCCATCGAGCCCAGCCCCTTGCCCAGTGTGCCGACAAGCACATCCACTTCAGCGGCTACCCCAGTCGCCTCGACCAGCCCACTGCCCGTCTGGCCATACCAGCCGATAGCGTGGGCCTCGTCCACAATCCACACAAAGCCATGGCGCCGCTTCAGTTCGGCCATTGCCTGCAAATCCGGGTAGTCCCCGTCCATGCTGTAGACCGACTCCGTCACGACAAATACCGTGCGCTCTTCCTTTTCGGTTTCGGCCAACAGCGATGCCAAATGCTTCAGGTCCAGGTGGCGATAGCGCTGCAATCGCGCCCCCGAGCTCAGCAAACCCGAGATCATGCTGTTGTGAATCAAGCGGTCGGCCAGCACCAGATCACCGCGTTGGGGCAGCTTTCCCAGCACGGCCTGATTGGCCGCGTATCCGGTGTTCCAGAGCATGCCCGCGCGAAATCCGTACCAGCTTTTTAGGGTGTCGAGCAACTCAGCGTGCGCCTCGGTAAAGCCCGTGATGAGCGGCGAAGCCGAGGACGAACACCCCCAGCGCTCAATCGCCGCCATCGCCGCGGCCTTGACCTGCGGATGCTGCGATAGGCGCAGATAATCGTTGTTAGCCAGGTCGAGCAGCGCCTCGTGCGACGCACGCACCTTGAGCACACGCTCCAACCCGGCAGCAACGCGTTGGTCCAGCGCAGCATCGATCCGCGATTCCAGTTTTTGCCTCATGCGGATCGGGATGGTTGGGCACCGAGCCAGGGCTGCGCATGCCAAACCGGAACATCCTGCCCGCAAGCCAGCTCAGCGCAAAGTGTCAGCCCACTCGCCGCGATGCCTTCACGATTGGAGCGTAAAATCGCCTCGCATTGCCGGCTAGTGGCGTTCAGCCAAAGGTAGACCGGTACGCCCAGCTCCGCGGCGTAGGCGTGGGTCAGCCGCGCCTGGTTAATCGCCCCGAGGCGGTCCTCAACCACGGCAACGATGAAGTCAGCCTCCACGGCCTTGGCAAAGTCGCACAGGTCGAGCCCGTCCGCATCCAGAGGAGAGGCGATGCCCCCCGCGCCCTCCACCAGACGAAAATCCGCCGGCGCTAGTGCCCGGTAGGCTTCGAGTAAGTCAGCCAATTGCAGACGCACGCCCTCCAGCGCGGCAGACGCAGCCGGAGCCATGGGCTCATGGAAGCGCATCAGGGTGTGCCCCGCAACGCCCGCTCCTGCTTGGGCCAAGACAGACTCGACGTCGCCCTGCCCGCCCGGTGCAACGCCCGTTTCCACCGGCTTGACTACCTGCACGCTGCCGTGCGCAGACAGCTCACGGGCCAGCGCAGCACTCACGCGGGTCTTGCCCACCCCGGTGTCGTTACCGGTGATGATGATGGTCGGCATGGTTAATGCGCCACGGTAACAGTCTGCTTCGATTCGCAGCAGGCTTCCTCTTCTTCCTCGGCTTCGCTCTTGGCATGGATGGCCCGCGCGGCGTCCGGATGCAGATCATGCAGGCCGAGCTTGTTGAGAAGCTTGAAGTCGTCGCTTTGCAGCGGGTTTTCCGTGGTCAGCAGCTTATCCCCCAGGAAAATGCTGTTGGCCCCGGCCAGGTAGCACAGGGCATGCATCTCGTCCGACATCTGGCTGCGGCCAGCGGAGAGGCGGACCATGGCACGCGGCATGGCGATGCGGGCCGTGGCGATGGTGCGCACGAACTCGATGCTGTCGACAAACTCCTGCCCCTCCAGCGGGGTGCCCTTCACGGCGACCAGCGCGTTGATCGGTACAGAGTCCGGTTGCGGGTCCATATTGGCCAACTCCAGCAGCATTTTGAGCCGGTCTTCCACCGACTCACCCATGCCCAGGATGCCGCCCGAGCAGACTTCCATCCCGGCCTGGCGAACGTTCTTCAGTGTGTCGAGGCGGTCGTCGTAGGTGCGGGTGGTAATAATCTTGCTGTAAAATTCGCGCGAGGTGTCGAGGTTGTGGTTGTAAACATCGCACCCGGCTTCCTTGAGCTGACGTGCCTGCTCGATGTCGAGCATACCCAGCGTACAGCAGACTTCGAGGTCGAGCTTCTTGACCGCAGTCACCGTTTCGAGGATGTTGCTAAACTGGCTGTTGGTGTAGACACGGCGCCAGGCCGCGCCCATGCAAAAGCGCGTCGCACCGCTCTCCTTGGCCTTCTTCGCATCAACCATCACGCGCACGGTATCGAGCAGCTTCTCGGGCTCCAGACCGGTGTCGTTGTGGGCCGACTGCGGGCAGTACTTGCAGTCCTCGGAGCACTTGCCCGTCTTGATCGACTTGAGCGTGCACAGCTGGACGCCTGCCGGGTCCTGGTGGCGGTGGTGGACTTCCTGCGCGCGCATGATGAGCGTGGTCAGCGGAAGTTCGTAGATGCTTTTGAGTTCTTCGAGGGTCGTCATAGATATCATGAATTGAGCACGACTTCAGTCGCGCGAGTCAGTTGCTGAAAAAGGTATGCGATCTCGTCAGGCGAAATCACCAGCGGGGGCACCACGAGCAGGCTGTCCCCCAGCGCACGTGTGATCAGCCCGTGCTTGCGCGCTTCGAGTGAAACTTGCAGGCCCGTGCGTTCAGCCACGGGGTGCTCAGGCAGCTCAAGGGCTGCGGCCAGTCCGCGCTGGCGCACGACGGGGAACAGCGGCGAGCCCACGGCGTACTCAGCCACCGCCTGCTCGAAGGCAGCGATGGTCGCGGCATGCTCACCCGAGGCAATGCGGGCTTGGAGCTTTTGCAGGCTCTTTAGCGCAACGGCAGCAGCGAGCGGATTTCCAGTAAAGGTATGGCCGTGGTAAAAGGCTTTGTACTCCTCGAAGCCACCCAGAAAGGCCTCGAAGATCGGCTCCGTCGTCAAGGTGGCCGCCAGTGGCAGGTAGCCCGCAGTCAAGCCTTTGGCCAGACAGAGAAAGTCCGGTTCGACACCCTCCTCTTTACAGACCAGCAGCGGGCCGACACGGCCGAAGCCGCTAAAAACCTCGTCCACGATCAGGTGGACATGGTGCTTGCGACAACGCTCGGCCACTTCGCGCAGGAAGCCCCGAGGCTGCAAACGCATGCCGGCTGCGCCCTGTATCCAAGGCTCCATGATGAGGCAGGCCGTGTTGGCCGCGCGGAGCTCCAGCAACTCATCGAGCTGCATCAGGCTGGCCGCCATGACTTCTTCACCGACTATGCCACCGGCCTCCTCGCAGGTGGGGCTGACAACGTGCTCCACCGGAAAAGTCCAGTGGCTGAAACGGTCGTGAAATACACCACTGTCGCCCACGGCCATCGTCCCAAAGGTGTCGCCGTGGTAGGCGTCGGTCAGGGCGATGACGCCCGTCTTCTCCGACTTGCCCGTGAGCTGCCAGTACTGAAAGGAAAGTTTGAGCGCGATCTCGACCGCGTTGGAGCCGTTGTCGCTGTAGTAGACGCGGCTCAGGTTATCCGGGGAAATACCGCAGAGGGCGGCGGCGAGCTCACTGCCCATGGGGTGGCTCAGCCCGAGCATGGTCGAGTGTGCGATCTTGCCGAGCTGGTCGGTCAGCGCTGCGTTGAGCTCGGGGTCGTTGTGGCCGTGGACATTGGTCCAGATCGAGGCGTTCCCGTCGAGGTAGCGCTTGCCCTCCGTATCGTAGAGCCAGCAGCCTTCACCCCGCGCGATATGGAGCCGGGGGTGCGCCAGATGCTCCTGCATCTGGGTAAACGGATGCCAGGAGTGGGCCGTGTCGAGGCCGTCCACCTGAGCTGTTGATTTCTCCGTTGCCGCGAGCATAAACCCCTTAGCATGCGCACCAGGCGGCAATTGTTAAGCCCAAAAGCAATTTCCTTAACAATCCATCAGTTTTGCTAAAGTGCCCCGTAAGCTCACCTGTCGATAGCGGTGCTATTTGTCCTTTTCCGGTTCATCGGACGAAGGCGCATCCTCGTCTTTGGGCTCAGGTTCATCCGCGCTCTGGTCTACTTCGCTGAGGAATAATTGCTCATCGCCATCGGCCTCCGGTTCTGGCTCCGGGCCCAGCGGCTCGACTAGGGGGCGCATCTGCTCTTCGAGTCGGGAGATGGCTTCGCGCGTGCCGACCACGAGCAAGACGTCCCCGACGTGGATGATCTCGTCCACCGGCGGCGGGGCGATGCGACGCTTGCCGCGCTGGATGCCCAGCACGCTGACATGGTAATCACGCCGCAGATTGGAGCCCGCCATCGTCTGTCCCTCAATGAAGGAACCCTGCCGCACAAAAAGCTTATCCACGACAAACTCCTGCGTCTCGTGCGCGGCAGTCGGGGCCTTGGTCTGGAGTGTGCGGCTGGCATTGTTGAGCTGTTTCTGCGAGCCCATCAGGGTAATGCTGTCTCCTGCAAAAACGGGCACCTCGGGTGAGGGATCGTAGTGGGTGTTAGCCCCTCGTCCGATAGCCACAATCGACGCCCCGGTCTTTTCCCGCAGGCGCAGCTCGTGAAGCAGCTTTCCACAGGCGATGGAATCCGCCGTAATCATGACCGACTCGACCTCCATGTCCCAGGCGTGCTTGTGGGCGAGTTCGCGCAGGGTGGCCTGGCGCAGTTGCTCCTCGTTTTCCTCGGTTTGCTGCTGGAAGCTCTGCATGAAGAGGTACTCCATGCGACTGTTGATATTGATGATCGACTTCCAGAAAATGACCAGCGCCACGCAGCCAGCCACGATAAAGAGTCCCAGCGTTACCCCCTGCGGAAAAAAGGGCGAGGCCGCCGTCAGGTACAGACCACCAAAGAGGATGATGACCAGCGAAAGCATCAGTGTGTGAAAGAGGTTGGCCATACGCCCGCTAAGCAGTTGCGGGTTGCGGCTGCTCTGGAACACCGTGCCCGTGACCAGGTGGATGAGTACGTCGAGGTTGCGAATGATTGCCGAGAGAAACGGCAGACACAGCGCGGCCCCCACTAGCCAGACGCCAACATGCACCCAGGTCTGGTAGTCATCCAGCGAAGGCAGGCTGTCAAAGTAGCGCGTGCCGATGTAGGCCAGGATGAGCAGACCGTTGAGCAGGATGAAATAAAACGTAATCTGGAGCAGCGGACGGCGGGCGAGCTTGAAGAAGGTGATCCGCCCCACCCTGCGCCCGATGGCATCGAGCATCTTTTCATAAATGCGCCCGGCGGCCTTGACCTTCTCGGGTGTCTTGTCCGCCAGCCATTGGAAGGTACGGCCCGGGTTGTAGTTGAGCACTGGCAGCGCCAGATACGTCACCAGCGCCAGCCCAACCGTCATGCTGGCCAGGTTGGCACCGTCGGGATTGGAAGCCTGCCAGAGCGCGGCGATGATGAAACCAAACTCCCCCACACTGGCCTTGGATAGCGAGGCCCGGAAACCCGTCTCCGCACTCTGCCCGCCAACGAACAACCCCAGCCAACAGGTCAGGAGCTTGCCCGCCACAACCAGCATGGCGATAAAGATAACCAGCGCCGCATTTTCCACCAGCCAACGCGGATCGATCAGCATACCGATGGTAACGAAGAACACCGCACAAAAGAGGTCACGGAACGGCTCCGTGATGCGCTGGATTTCGTTTACAGCCTGGGTGTTGGCCATGATCGCCCCGGCCAAAAACGCCCCCAGCGAAATGGAAAACTTCGAGATTTGGGCCAGTTCACCCACCCCCAGCACCAGCGCGACCGTGACCAGTGTGATGATTTCGGGAGAGTTGGCCCGCTTGAGCAGGCGACTCAGGGCAGGAGCCAGCAAGCGCCCGAGGAAATACACCCCCACCACAAACACCCCGAGCAGGAACGTCACCTCGTAGACCGCATCGATGTTAAAGTGATGCGAGACGCTCACCCCGCTGAGAATAACCAGCAGCATGATCGCGATAATGTCCTCAAAGATCAGGATACCCACCGCCATATGCGCGTCGGCCTGCTTCAGCCGTCCCTGATCCTTGAGCAGCTTGATGCACAGCATGGACGCGCTATTGGTTAGGATGCCGCCGAGAAAAATCCCCTCCAGCGTCGTATAGCCCAGCAGCGGCGCGCTAAGCGTACCGATGAAAAACGCGATGATCGACTGGAGCACCGCCGCGATAAAGGCCGGCCAGAACACTTTCTGCAGGCGCTTCAGGTCGAACTCCATCCCGATAAAGAACATCAGAAAAACGATCCCCAACTGGCTGAGCTCCTTGATCGAAGAGCCCGCCGACACCGTCGGCAGCCCGGGCAAATGCGGCCCCAGCAGCACCCCGGAGAGCAGATAGCCCAAGATGACCGGCAGACGCAGTCGGTTAAACACCACCGTGACGGCGGCAGCGCACATGACGACAATCGTCAAATCCCGTATGATACTACCCTGTTCCAATACGCTCATGTTTGCGAAGCCAAAGCACGGTTTCAACCCGAAATCGAATGGCATATTACAAATACACAGAGCGGTTTACTATTGACGAACGCCCGCCATGCATGACGTTCTTACTGCCTGCTATTTAGCTTGAGACGCATTTCGGCATGGCGCGAACACGCCCGCTATAGCCAGCAAGCTCTGATCGCTGACGCACACTTAAAATCTTAATCATTACACAACAACCATGACACAAGCAGCAACCTCCCCCGCACCGAAAGCCAGCAACGAGGACAAGATCCAGCAGCAGTACCTGGAGCTCCTGAACGGATTCCAGAGCATCCAGCTTTCCACCGTCAGCGCCGAAGGTGAACCCACGGCCAGCTACTCGCCTGCCGTTATGGATGACGAGCGCAACTTCTACATTTTCGTCAGCGAGATCGCCCACCACACCGGTAACATGATGAAGACTGGCAAGGCCGCCATCATGATCATCGAAGACGAAGGCACCGCCGCTCAGATTTTTGCCCGCAAGCGCGTTTCTTTCCGCGCCAGCGTGAGCGAAGTTGAGCGCGGCAGCGAGCATTGGGAAAGCATTCTCGGGCGCTTCGAGGAAAAGTTTGGCCGTGTCGTTGAGCACCTCAAGGCGATGGACGACTTCCACCTCATGCGCCTCGCACCGGAAGAAGGCCGCCTCGTGGTAGGCTTTGGCCGCGCCTACTCTATCTCGGCGGACCTCTCCGAAGTCGTACACCTCAAGGGACTCGACGGAAACGGCCACCGCGACGGGAAGTAGTCTCCCGCGCACAGCCAGCCCTACTGGGGCAGCTCTACCGTAAAGACCGTCTCTATCTCGGGCGTACTTTTTACGGTAATACTCCCACCGTGGGCTTCCACAATCGCCTGGGAAATGGAGAGGCCAAGACCGACGTTTTCCCGGTTGGCCACCTTCGTGTGCGAGCTCTCCTCCTGGTAAAAGCGATCAAAGAGCTTGGTCACGTTCTCGGGCTGGATGCCCTTGCCGTCATCGGCCACCTCGATCAACACCCGTCCGGACTCGCCCCTGCCCCGCAGCCAGATCGTGATGGGGCGCGTGTTGTGCTGCACCGCATTGTTCACGAGGTTGGTGATGACTTGCTCGATGCGGAAGGGGTCGCAGCGCACCAGACCATCGGACAGCTCCAGCCGCAGTCTGCTCCCCTGAGCCGTCACCGCAGCCTCCAGCTCTTCCGTCAAGCCACGCAGCATTCCGGCCAGCGGCAGGCTGGTCAGCTCAAGCGTTATACGGCCCGAGTCGTAGCGCGAGAGCTCAATCAGTTGCTCGGTGATGCGGGCGATGCGCATTGTTGAGCGCATGCACACGGCCAGGATGCGCTCGTACTCCTCCGGGCTACGGCTCCGCTTGCTCCCCAGCTCAAGCTGTGCGATGAGAGCCGTCAGAGGCGTGCGTAACTCATGGGAAGCGTCGGCGGTGAAGCGCGTCTGGCGGCTAAAGAGCGACTCCAGCTTGCTAAAGGTTTCGTTCAGGTGATCCGAGAGTTGAACAAACTCACGCGTACTCCCGACCTGCGATTCCGGTATCCGCTCACCCAGCTTGCCCTCGGCGATGCGCATGGCGGTCTGCTCGATTTTTACCAAGGGCCTCAGCGCGCGTGAGACCATGATGTAGCCAATGCCCAGCGCCATAAGAAAGAGGGCAAAAAGTGCCCCGGATATCTGCCAACGCAGGATAAACAACCCGTCCTGAAAATTGCTTAAGTCCATCCCCACGATGATGTTGTACCGGGGGTTTGAGTGGAATATTTCGCGATAGAGTTGCTCGCGCGTTCGATAGTGATAGCCATCGAAATGGCCAGCGGGGACCTCTACCGCCGGGAAGTTCTCCGTCGTGTAGACCAATTCCCCCGTACCCTTATCAATGACACGCGCGTAATAGCCCCGCGGCACGTAGTAGCGCTCAAAGTAGGTGCTGCCGTCTTTACGCTGGGACGGATGGCGCATGGCCGAGGCGATGGGGTCGTCCGTACGCTCCCAACCCTCTAATTCTCGCGGGGGCAGATTCTCCGGCGCTCTTGGGCGCGGGGGCCTGTCCGTTTGTCGCTGGTTGGGAAACAGGCGGTGGGGAGACAACAAGGGCGGCACCTGCACATCCAGGTCATTATCCAGCACAGACAGGCGGCGAGACTTCTCATAGTAGTAGAAGCCCGTCCCCAGCGTGGCCAGCACCACGACAAGGATCAGTGCGTACCAGAGCTGGATCTGCCATTTAAGCGAAAGCTGCATACTTGCCTATGGTTTGGGGATAATGTAGCCCAGACCACGCCTGTTCTGCAAAAAGTCTTTCCCCAACTGGCGGCGGATGTGATGCACCTGCACATCGATGACGTTTGACATCGTGTCGTCGCTGTCTCCGCTCACTTCCTCGCTCAGCTCGGTGCGGGTAACGACCTTCCCCGCCCGACACGCCATGTAGGCCACGATCTTGTACTGCGACGCGGTCAGCGACACCGGCTCGCTATCCTGATACACGCATTGAGCGGCCAGGTCCACCCGTACGCGCCCCAGCGCAATCGTATCGTCACTGAGTCCTCGCGAACGCCGCAGCAAGGCCCGGATACGCGCCAGCAGCTCGCGCTCGTTATAGGGTTTAATCAAGTAATCGTCCGCTCCTTCGTTCAAGCCCTTTACCCGGTCATCGACTTCTCCCCGGGCAGTCAGCATGAGGACCGGAGTCGCCTTTTGCTGCCTGAGTTTTGTCAACACGCCCCAACCATCGAGCTCGGGCAGCATTAAGTCCAGCAGGATCAGGTCGTACTCCCACTCGCGTGCGCGGTACAGCCCCTCCGGCCCAGTCGCCACGGCATCGACTGTGAACCCCTCCTCTTGCAAAAGCTGAACCAGGCTCACACGGACATCCAGATCATCTTCGATCACCAGTATTTTCGCCGACATATCAACAGGCATGCCCCACTTATAGCCGAGCATGGATTAAGTTTAGATTAACGTCCTTAGGACATTTCTCATCCCATGGCAGCAAAAATAAGGCTCGTGGACGCACGCAACTGTCCCCCCGGCCAGCACCTGACTACGGCGCTACTGCACTTCGCTCGGGGCGACCTCTGACCAGCTCAAGACTTTGAGTGACCCGACGGCATCCCCGCCACCCGCATTGTTATCAGCATCGCCGGTGCCTCCGTCTCCCAGCTTGACGTCATAGTAAAACTCCACGCCATTGGTGGATTCAATCTGGCGGGCAACCACCGCGCCGCGAAACTGTGCCTTGGGCGTGCCTCCCACCCCTGCCAGACGGACAGTCGAGTTCGGCGCATTGATAATGCCCGAGAACACATCGAAATTATTCAGCACAACATCGCGGTTGCTCTTGGCGATCACCTGGAATTGCGAAGGGTACTGCTGGTCAATATAGTCGGCGTTGATGTGGATGTTCTCCCCCGCCATGATGGTCAGGCTGGCTCCGGGCTGGATGTCAATCTCTCCGCCCAGGTTCAGGTTGCGCTGCGCGTCGATGATCACATCCCCGATGATGGTCATCTTGGCGTTCTGGTTCGTGTTGATACGCTCGGTATCGACCCAGGTCGGCTGCACAGCTGAGCCGATGGTGATCTCACGGTTATTTTGCCAGTAGTTCTGGTCATATGTCACCTTGCTGTAGCCATCGGAACTCGGCAGCTCGGGGTTGGGTATCTCGCCGTCAAAATCGGTGGAAATATAGTTCAGGTCCACGCCGTAGCTCTGAGCGGAGTCCTCTCCGATGACCGTCGCATTCTGCGAAGGATTGTGCTGATGCTGATTGCTGTAGTTAACCGAGCCGCCACCGGTCCGGATCGAGCCATGAATGGTGGCGTTGTTGATGTTGATCGCACCGTTGTTCATCGAGGGCGTGGCAATGGTAACCAAGCGTCCGGTGTTCACGCCAAAGACCGGCACGCCGTAGTTTACGTCGCTGTTATAGCTGGCAACCTTCATCCCGGGGTTATTGTGGTTCAGTCGGATCGAGTCCCGGGCAACCATGCCGTAACCAAAGACGCCCGAGCCGGTATTCTCCTCCACCTGCGCATCGGTACGCTCCTGTTCCACCTCCAGCACAACGGCCCGGCTTACGGGCTCGCCCGCCACATGGACCGTGGCCAGTGAAGTGATCCGGTACTTGTCACCGCCCACTCCTTCAACCTCTATTTTGCTCGTGGTCTTGTACTGCCCCAGTGTTCCGTTCTGATAATCATAGACCCAGGTATTCTGGGCTGTGCTCGTCCAGGCTCCGCCGCTCATCTCACCTGCGACCAGCGCATTCATGGCCAGCTCTACCCCGCCCTCGGCCAGGTGAAAGGCAGACTGACTCACGCCGTAGCGGATAGTCGTCTCATGTGTCTGCAACAACGCATTGAGCAGGTAGGTGATCCCCAGGAGGGAGACCGTGGCCAGGATGAGCGCTACCGCGATGACCGAGCCCTGTCTGTTACTTGCTGTCATAGTAATTTATTGCGAAAGGTGTAGATTGCTGTTTCAGTTTTTACCGACTTAGAGCCAGTTGTTTCCGTCCGCAGTGTTTCCAGCTCCAGTTGGACTGCGTTCATGTCAATGAGCGTGCCCGTGGCATCACCATGACGATCGAAGTAGCGGAATTTTAATGACTCAACCCCCTCCAGGATGACCAGGTCCGTACCATCGTTCAGCGAGCGCTCGATCAACTCCTTGGTGTCGGCATCATAGTAGAGCCGGACGCGCTCGGAGTTCCCTTTCATGTCGCTCGTGCTAAACTCAAAGACCTGATCCGTCGCCTGATGCACATCGCTCAAGGGCCTCAATGTGCGGGAAACACGGGCCACGGCGTAATTCAGCTTGGATGACTGTTCGCTGTGGGCCATGGCCACCTGCATGCCGCGCCCGATGGCCAGAAAGGAGGATAACACACCCCCCATGACCAGAATACTGATCGTCATGGCGATCAGTAACTCGGCCAGCGAAAAGCCTCGGCGCCGCCCGGACAAGACCCGATCGGCAGCAGGCCCACGTCGATCCGCCTGGCTAGTTTGCCAAATCGAATTTTTTGTCGGATAGTCCATTTTCAGCAAAAAGCGTCACTCCTGTGATGCTGTAATCACGAGACTGCTGACGCCAGGTAACCTCTACCGTGGCCTCAATAATCGACTCGTCGTTGTTAAAATAATCCAGCTTACGGGTTACGGTAAACTCCACGCCATCAGCTTCGACAACCGCCGTAGATATGCCGTTATCCTCGTTGTTGGCAGAGGCCACCTTAAGCCCAAGCGCTATGAGCAGGTAATCGAGCCCCGACGGAGTTGGGCCGATAAGATCGCTCATTTGCGCGTAGGTATTCGTGCGAAGCGATTCAAGCGTGAGGTTCAGGACCTCGTAAGCGTCCGCCGTGTTATCTGAGCGGTAGGCCAGCGCACGAAATTGGGGGATCGCCGCAATGCTCCCAGCCATAACGATCACCAGTATCGTCATGCCGATCATCACCTCGACAAGGGAGTAGCCCCGCGCTAAACGCACAGCACCCCGCGCGCATAGAGGAATGCGCCCATTGTCTGCGTCTAGAATACCCTGGAAACTCTTCTGCACACCTTATTTATCGCACGTTCTGGATTAAAGATAAATGAATATGCAGACTTTAGACCAAATTTTACACAATTTTGTTCCCAAACGCACTTATGGTCAGGCAATTGTGAAATTATCCGTTATAAAAAAATGGATAACATGTCAGAAATATCTCCTTCCATCATAATCAGGGCAGAGTGCTTGAGTATGGCTCGCAGCTACCCTTGCACGCTAATCAGGTATGACCAGCGGTAGGTGCCGGGCATGATGCGGTACTTTTCCAGCGTATCCGGGCCACAACTGCGCGTCCCCACTCCGCGCTGGAGCGCATCGATGCTCACCCAGGTTTCGGCCTCAGGCTTTAAATCGCAGGTATGCAGAGCCGCAAAAACAGCCTCATCCCGGAAGTGGTTTGCCTTAAACTCCAGAGGCGTATCGAGCGCCTGGATGCGGACAGCGACGCCAGAATGGCTATCGTGCAAGCTAAACCAGCGTACCTCCGAGCGGCTACCGCTCTCCTGCGGCATGATGTAGGGCACATACATGGCCGAGGCCGTCGTCTCGAAACAGTCTACCCAGGCGGAGGCATTTCGGTCGCGGTAGTTCTCATGCGGCCCTTTCCCCGCATAGACGACCCGCTCAAAGCCCTCACGCAGGGCAAACTGCGTACCGATGCGCGGCAGGTCGGGCAAGCTCGCATTGCATTCCAGCATGTTGCTGACCCGCAAGCCACCCTCTACGAACTGGAACTCCTGACGCAATGTGCCCGCCTCGGCCATGCCGGGCGTGGACAGTTGCCAGTTCGCGCACAGGCCATATTCACTCAGGACAGGTTCACCGAGGGGCTTCTGCGAGGTTTCGTTCAGGCCAGCCTTCAGCCACTTGTCGAGAGGCTTCCCCTCCTGGTTATCCCGCAGAATAATGCCGTCGTTATCCACTACAGCGCGCCACCAGGTAAACTGCATCGGGGCGGCCAACAGATTTTCACCCGCATCTCCTTGTGCAGACCAGAGCCCGGTTAAGGCCCCGCTCTCCCGCGAAAAGGCAGCCGTCATATGCTCGGATTCCAGGCGTATTTCACCGTCACCTCCGCCTTGCTTTGTGGTGGTTGGGTTAAAGGCGTCCGTCGTGGGTAAACTCGCCTCGCGCAGCACAAAATGTTCGTACGCAACCTCGTGCTTCGCCGGTAACAAACCCTCGGC
>JAUIAM010000013.1 GCA_030425485.1 Verrucomicrobiia bacterium | reverse complement strand
TCTCAGTTCATGAATCTGGATTCACACCACTTCGAAAGCCGAAAAAATCCTCAAAATTACCTCTTTTTCCCTCGTTTCTTAATTTGAAGACACAGCCTAAGGATACAAAAACAAAAGATGAGATCGTTAAGGATGTTTCCGCGATGGCAAATTCTGCCGTCGGTACCATCATTTATGGGATTGCTGAGAGTAACGGTCCTAGTACGAACGATTCATGTGCAGATAGACTGGATCCCGTAGAACGTGCAAAGTTCAGCGCAGATACCCTGGATCAGGTAATACAATCAATACAGCCCCGTATCGATGGTGTTCGCATTACAACCGTGGATGATCCAGATCAGGAAGGCTATGCATACTACGTGGTATCGATTCCCCAGAGTACGACTGCCCATCAGGCCCGCGATAAACGCTACTATAAGCGTAGTAATGCCACTACGATATACATGGATGATAAACTGTCTCAGTTACGCACCGCTGATAAGGTCACCTCGTGAGCTTCATCCAGCTTTTCGCTTTGCTCTGACTGTCGCTTCTTCGTTCAGTTACGATATGGGGAGAATTGTTACTTGGCGTGCCTGTGGTGGGTAGGGTGTAGCTAGAAGTTTGCGTAAAACGCCTAAGTCTCTTGGGTGACCTTGTCGGCCAGTTGGTCCACAAGGGCATCGAGGGACTCAAAGTCGCTGAGCTCCTGCGCCCAGGTGCTAGGGATGCTCTCGCAGCCTCCCGCCGCACCGGCCAGCATGCCAAGGATGGCACCCCGTGGGCAGTTGTCGCCGCCCAGGTTGGCGTTAGCCAGCAGGGCAGACTCGAAGTCGCCTTCATACTTCAGGATGAGAAAGAGGATGAGCGGTAGGGCGTCATCAATGGCCGCTCCGTTTTTGCAATGGTGCTCGGCGACCTCTTCATCTGAGAGGTGGCCACGCCAGCGGCGGTAGGGGAAATTCAGGGCCGGGTGCGCGTGCCAGGTGCGGATGTTATCATACAGCGCCTGCTCGGCGGTGTAGCCGTGGAGCAGTTGCAGCAGCAGCTCAACCATCAGGTCGGCTGCGCTGGCCAGTGACTGGCCCTTGTGCGTGAGCGAGAGTGCCTTATGCACATCTTTGTAGCCCGACTTGAGGTCGTGGGCGTGGTAGAGCGCCAGCGGCATGGCCAGGGCAATGCCTCCGATGCGGTTCGACTCCGCGCCACACTCCCAAACATCTTTTCCCCGGCCAAAGTTCTGGAAAAAAGTCCGGTGGGAGAGGTTGATGTAGGTATCGTTGTGGCTGTTGGGGTCGAGCAGGAAGTCCGTGTACAAGTCTGCGTACTGATCCGGATCGAAGCCGTTCTTGTCCAGGGTAAGCTTGAGCAAGGAGCGCCCGAGGAGGACATTCAGGGTGTTGTCGCCGGCCTTGAGGTGCTGGTGAAAGTGCGTGCCCGGGGTGTGCCATTCGCTCTCGCGCCCGTGCATGATGTCGGAGTTGGCCCCCGTGGGTTCGTAGTGGGTCCGGAAAAGCGTGCTTTCCGGGTGGGGGTTGATCGGGTCACGGTAGCCCACAATACGGCCATAATCCTTGCGGATACGCTTCGGCATGGAGTATCCGTGCGTGGGCATGGCCAGGGCATCTCCGATGAAATAGCCCCAGAACGCACCATAGAGGCGCGAGATGAATGGGATGTCAGCGTGACCGCTTCCGACAGGGGGTTCGTTTGCGGCAGTTTTCATGGTTAAGCAACTGGCTTAACACTAACGCCAAAACGGCCCGATAGACAAGCGATTTTTACCGAATATCGTTCGATTCAGGGCATTTACACAAATCTGACTAGTCACGGGGCACAAGCCACATAGCCTGGTAGGGTTGCAGCGTGATGCCGCGCTTGCCCGAGCTGTGGGTCTTGCCCGAGATGACGTCGTAGAACTTCTTCACGTCCTTGAGCGGGGCGAAGTCGTCCGGCTTGGTCAGGGTTTGCTTTGTTGCAGTAAAGTTAAAGACGCAGTAAACGGTTTGGTTACCGAGGATCGAGGTGCGGGCGATGACCATGAGCGCGTCACTGAGGCGATAGATTTCCTGCGCACCGTCGGGGTTAAAGGCCGGGTAGTTGGCCCGGCGGCGCAGCACCTGTATGTAGTGGCGGAAGATCTCCGCCTGGGTGCCACTCTTCTTACTGATGAGTTTTTCAAGGTCGTCGTACTGCCACTTGCGGCGGTTGATCGTGCGCGGTGCTCCTGTTTCCTGTACACCTTCTTCGTAGTTCTCCGTCGCCATGAGGCTGTGGAAGTACACGGCGGGGATGCCTTTGAGTGAAAGGGCGAAAAACTGCGAGCAAAGGAAGCGGGCCGCGCCGAGCTTGGCGTCATCTGGATCGGACAGGGCCGAGGCGTAGGTGATGTTTAGCTCGTAGGGGCTCTTGGAGCCGTCGGCATTATTTTTATAGGAGACGTGGGCACCGCGGTCTTCTACCGCCGTGATGAGCTTGCTAAACTCGTCATCGGGCAGCAGCCCTTGCAGGGGGCGCACACCGATACCGTCATGCGAGGCGGTAAAGTTAAGGTAGGTGCAGGCCCCTTCGGGGTAGGAGAGGTTGGCGAGCCAATCCCCGATATAGGCGGTGTTCTCAGTCAGCAGCGCGTGCAGCAGCAGCGGCGGCAGGCTGAAGTTATAAACGATGTGGGCTTCGTCGCCATTGCCAAAGTAGCTGATGTTCTCGGCGTGGGGGACGTTGGTCTCGGTCAGGATGGAGACGCGTGGCTCGACGATCTCGCACACGTCGCGGATGAGCTTTACAATCTCGTGGGTTTGGGGGCGGTGCAGGCAGTCTGTGCCCACTTCCTTCCAGGCGAAAGCCACCGCATCGAGACGCAACACGCGCACGCCTTTGCTGATGTACATGAGCAGGATGTCGAGGAACTCAAAGAGCAGGTCTGAGTTCTGCCAGTTCAGGTCTACCTGGTCGGCGCTGAAAGTCGTCCAGATGTAGGACTCGCCGAAGCGGGTCGTGGTCTTGGTTAAAAGGGGAGAAGTGCGCGGGCGCACGACGGCGGAGAGGTCCGTCTCCGGGTCCATTTCCAGAAAGTAGTGGCGGGCCGGAGAGATGCCGAGGATGAAGTCCTTAAACCACTCGCTCTTGGCTGAGCAGTGGTTGAGCACGAGGTCAAAGGCGAGCTGGAAGTCTTCGCCCAGCGCCTCGACATCGTCCCAGTCGCCGTACTCTTTTTTTACCGCACGGTAGTCGATGACTGAGAATCCATCGTCGCTTGACCACGGGTAAAAGGGCAGGATGTGGACGGTGCTGACAGCTCCTTTGAGTTGCTCAGTGCAGAAGTCCTTCAAGGTGGCAAAGGGTGCTTGCCCGTCGCGCTGCACCATGTCCGCATAGGTGATGAGTACGACGTCCTTCTGGTCCCAGCGGCGGGAGGACGCCGCCGGTGGCTCGACTCCTACCCCGTAGCGGCCAATGAGGTGATAGAAGCGGTCGATAAGCCACTCCGCCCGCTCCCCGTAGAGGAAACGGAAGCGGCGTTTAACACGTTCGAGCTGATTCTGGGAGATGCGCTTTATCATGAAAGGAGTTATGAGCTTTGAATGATGAGTGATGAGCAGAAATTAATCGCCGTGAGATTTGCGCTTTAAGGTAATTATGCTGGCTGAGAGCATGCACATTAGCTCTTCCGCTTCTTCCATCAATGGTTCTAGTTGAGTTTTGGCTACGAGCTCAGCTTCAACGATGAGTTCCAGCCAGTACTGTGATTCATCAAGTTCTTGTTGCGCACTTTGTAGTTTGGAAATCATTTCCTTGGTTGAACGAGCGCGCTTTGCCTCTCGGTATTGTGCGCCTACGGAAGTTCCGCTGCGTAGTAGTTGCTGAGCGATGATCCTTGATGTGGTGTTTTTCGACTCAAGTGAAGCTGTAAGCCGAATGACTCTTAACGCGAACGATTTTGTTCGTTCTTGGAGTTGTGGCTGGCTTGGGTTGTTCATGGGTGGAAATGTCTTTAGCTCATAATTCAGCACTCAGCATTCATCATTCTTCTAGTTTCCTAAGCCCGTCAGGCTGGTCATGAGGGTGCGCAGGGAGCGGCGCAGGACGCTGTAAGAGTAGAAGCGTTTGGCCACGCGGTAATTATGCTCGACCATCTCTTCGCAGTAGTGGCTGTCGGCCAGGATGCGCTCGACATGCTTGACCAGTTTTTGGGTGACGATGCCGTCCATCTCGGCGAAGCGAAATCCGTGGGGCTCAATGTCGGTGATGTAGATCGAGTAGCGATTTACCATCATGGGCTTTCGGAAGTAAACGGTTTCGAGCAGGGCGTTGCCAAAGCCTTCGTAAAGACTGGGGTAGGTGACGAGGTCGGCGTGCGGGTAGAGGTCCCACAGGGTGTACATCTTACGTCCCATGCTGTCATGCTGGCGCACCTCGGCAATGCGGTCGGAGATGATCCGCATGTCTACCTTTTCCTCCTTTGCCATCTCTTCGAGCATGTGGAGGTAGTCGAGCCCCTCGTCGCCCGCATCGTGTGAGATGATGAGCTTGTACTTCGGGTCGTTAAGCATGCCGACCATTTTGATCGCGTGCTCGATGCCCTTGCGCGGAACGATGCGCGTGGGTTGGAGGATAAACACGTCGTCTTCTTTTAGCCCGATCTGCTCGCGGATGTCGGCAGAGTACTCGTCTGGTTGCGGAGCGGGTTTTTCAAAGTCGAATACGTTGGGTATATATAGCGACGCGAGTCCCTTGCGCAGGGCGATCTGCTCTTCGGCGGGGCGGTTTATGACGACCGCGCGCAAGTTGTTCAGGTTGGGTGGGAAGGCGCTGTCGAGGTAGTCGCCAACACAGTTTACGCTAAAGCGGGTGCGCTCCCAATAGAAGTCGTGGTGGTGTGCGATGCCGGGCATGCCCGTCTCGGCCAGGAACTCTGTCACGGCAATCCCCAGTGGGAGGTGCATGGGGATGGTGAGCACATTCTGCGGGATGATAAAGTCGATGTTGAACTTCTTGACGAAGGTGTAGAGCGTGGTCTTGAGGTAGTCCACCATCTCGCGGATGCGGGCAGTGACGAGCGGGTCGCGCTTGGTCTGCCCCCAGATGCGTTGGTTGATCCATTCGACCTCGGGGTGCCCGAAGTAGGCCTCCGGTACGACAAAGGAGATACCCGGGTCGCGGTCACTGCGTCCGCTGTACCAAAAGCTCACGTGGCGGTCATCCCACATGACCTCTGCCCATTTGGCACTTTCGAGAGATACGCCGTCTGTTCCGGCAAAACGTGTGGAGATGAATCCGATATTCTTGGGCATGGTCCTTTGAGTCAATGAGGGTTGGTCTCTGAGACGTATGCAGGTTATAGGCCAGATTGACATCATCGCAAGACCTGATCGAAAAAGCCGGGCTTAAAAAACAATTGGCATGCCATTGGCTAGGGACTAGCTTCCCAAAAACTTAGCAATGCCCAAAGTCATAGCCTCCATCCTCGACTCGCTGCCTGCCTACCGCGAGCGCATCCAGCAGGTCCGTGAAATCATCCTCGCCAACGCGGTTATGTTCGGGGAGATCCCGTCCCCGACCTTTCACGAGAGCGGGCGAGTCCGCTTCATGATGGACCGTTTTACCGAAGGCGGTTGCCAGAACATCTCCACCGATGAAGTCGGCAACGCGGTCGGCATCGTGCCTGGTAAGAAAAGCAAGGGCCATATCATCCTTTCGGCTCACCTCGACACCCCTTTTGCCACGAGTGTTGACCACACCGTGACGGTCCAGACCGATCACCTCGTCGGACCCGGCATCCTTGACAACTCCCTCGGCGCGGCGGTGCTGGCTTCGTTACCAGCCATTCTCGATCAACTCGGAATTCAGTTTGAGCACAACCTCATCTTGCTGGGCACCACCCGCAGCCTGGGGTCGGGTGATATCGAGGGCATGCGCTTCTTTTTAAAGAACAACAAGCTGCCTATTGACGCGGGTGTTATCGTCGAAGGCGGTACGCTGGGGCGTCTCAGCTACACCTCGCTTGGCATGAGCCGCGGGGTTATCGACTGCAAGATACCCCGCGGGTATGACTTTAGCCGCTTCGGTGCCGCCGGGGGCATCGCGATCCTCAATCGCGTCATTACCAAAATGCTTGCTTTGCCCACGCCGCGCGAACCTGCGACGCAGCTGATTTTGGGCTCCATGCATAGCGGGACATCGTTTAACACCATTGCCAAGACGGGCACCCTGCAATACGAACTGCGGAGCGAGCAAGTCGGCCTCGTGGGTGAGCTCACCGACGAGATCGAGAGCATCCTGAGTGAGATTCGCTCCAGCACAGGCGTTGAGCTCAGCCTGAAGGAAGTCGCTCGCCGCCACAACGGTGGGCTCGACTACAAGCACCCGCTTCTCGTGGCTTGCCGTGAGATTATGAAGGCGCTCAATGTGAAGCCCGGTGTGGCACCGTCCACCGGTGAGCTGGCCGCGCTGATCGAGCAGGACATTCCGGGTGTCACCCTCGGGCTGACCCGCGGGCAGAACCGCCACATGTTTGACGAACAAGTCGAAATCGAACCCATTTTTACCGGTCTTGCGCAGCTCATCGCTGTCCTGCAGGCCATGGACGGAGGAATTTGCCATGAAGAAGCTTGAATCCTGGATTGAGCACAACACCTTTCACCACAGCCAGTTTTACGACCAACTGGAGCTCCTGAAGCAAAAGGAGAAAACCGGGCTCACCATCTCGCTGTGCATTCCCACGCTCAATGAAGAGGCTACCATCGGCAAGGAGATCGTTATCTTCCGCTCCGAGCTGATGGAGCGTTACCCGCTCATCGACGAGATCGCGGTTATCGACTCCGGTTCGACGGACAAGACCCTTGAGGTTGCCGCGTCCTTTGGCGCTGACACCTACTTCGCCGGGGACATCCTCCCCAGCCAGGGCCACAAGCGCGGCAAGGGCGAAAACCTTTGGAAGGCGATCCACCAGCTCAAGGGCGACATCATTTGTTACGTGGATGCGGACATCAAAAACATCCATCCGCGCTTCTGCTACGGCCTCGTCGCGCCGCTCCTCTACCGCGAGGAGATGCAGTACGTCAAAGCCTTCTACGACCGCCCGCTCGCCTTCTCGCAGGGCATCCGTCCCTCCGGCGGTGGCCGCGTGACGGAGATCCTCGTGCGCCCGCTCTTTTCCCTCTTTTACCCGGAGCTGACCGGACTCGTGCAGCCCCTTTCGGGCGAATACGCCGTGCGCCGCAAAGTGCTCGAACGCCTGCCGTTCCCCATTGGTTACGGAGTGGAAACGTCGCACATCATGGACGTTTACCACGAGTGGGGTCTCGAAGCCTTTGGCCAGACCGACCTCGACCAGCGCGTCCACCGCAACCAGGAGACGCTCTCGCTGGGCAAGATGTCCTTTGGCATCCTTCAGAGCTTCCTCGGACGCATGCAGAAGATGGGCATGGAAGGCCAACTGCCCGACATGACCAACACCCTGCGCCAGTTCGTGGCCAAAGACCAGCAGTACGAGCAGGTGCTCTACGACATCGTGGAGGAGGAACGCCCCCCCATGATCGAGATCCCCGAGTACCGCGAAAAAATGGGCTACTGAAAAATTTGCCACAGAGGCACGGAGAGCACGGAGCCAAATCATTACGAAGGTATCTCCGTGCCTCTGTGGCTTATGTAAAATACTGACCCATGCGCATCGCTGTCGTCCATTACCACTTGAAGCCCGGCGGGGTGACGCGCATCGTCGAGAGTGCGGCGGCGTCGCTGGCGAGGAAGGGCGTTGAGCTTTGCGCGATCTCGGGTGAGCCCTACGAGGGCAAAGCCGACCTCAAGACCGGCGTTGTTCCGGGGCTGGCCTATACGCAGGTTCCACATGATGGCAAGGCGGGGGCAGCCCCGCATGTCCCTGATCCAAATTCTTTGTTCCGAGAGCTCAAACAGGAAGCGGTGCGCCTTCTTGGCGGTGCGCCTGACCTTTGGCACATCCACAACCACTCGCTGGGTAAGAACGCGTCCATGCCGGACGTGGTTTTTCAGCTCGCGCAGGAGGCCCCCGTGCTCTTGCAGATACACGATTTTGCCGAGGATGGGCGGCCCGCTAATTACGAATTGATCGGTGCGGGCATTAGCGACTGGTCGCGCCTGTACCCGCTCGGGCCACAAGTCCACTATGCCGTGCTGAATCAGCGCGACTACGGTTTTCTGAAAACGGCGGGCATCCCCGAGGGTTCGCTCCACCTGCTGCCCAACCCTGTATCCGTTCCGTCAATACAGGATGTGGAGCGGCAGAAGGTGCTCGGAGCGGATCGCCTCATCGTCTACCCGACGCGGGCCATTCGCCGCAAGAACGTGGGCGAATTTCTTTTCTGGGCCGCACTGGCGGAGGAGGGTGAGCTCTTTGCCGCGACGCTGGCCCCGGCCAATCCCACCGCGCGCCCCGTCTACGACCGCTGGGTGGCCTTCGCCGAGCAGCAGAAGCTGCGGGCCAAGTTCGAGCTGGCGGACGCGGTGGACTTGTCCTTCCCCGAGGTCATGGCCAGTGCGGACGCTATCATCACGACCAGCGTGGCTGAGGGCTTTGGCATGGCTTTTCTAGAGCCCTTTCTTTTTGGTAAGGGGCTGCTCGGGCGCGACCTGCCCGACATCACGGCGGATTTTTCCCAAAACGGCGTCAGCCTCGACGGCCTTTATCGCAGGCTCGATGTCCCGCTACAATGGATCGGTGGTGAAGACGAGCTTCGCACGCGTCTTTGGCCCGCGTTGGAAAAAGCCTACGCCGCTTACGGGCGCGATTGCACTGAGGCTACCGTCTGCACCGCGCTCGACGCCGCGGTCAGCGAGGGCAGGGTGGACTTTGGGCGGCTTGACGAGGACTTGCAATCACGAGCGATCGAGCACTTGGTTGCGCTCGAGCGTCCGCGGGAGGCATTTGCTCCTGAAGGCCTGCCGCCGCAGGGTGAGGAGCAGGTTGCAGCCAACCGTGAGGCCATCGAGGAGCATTTTAATCTGGAGCAGTACGGGCAGCGTCTGATGGACATCTACCAGCCGCTTTGCCAGGCTTCTCCCGGGCCACTGGACTCCCTCGCCCCGGCCCGCGTGCTCAACGCCTTTCTCGACCCCGCGCGCTTTTGCTTACTGCGCACATGATTTTTGCTTCGTAAATGCTCCGCGAGTGTGTAGGACTACCTCCATGCCCGCAAAGACAACCCTACCAGAGATTTTCCGCGAGTTCAGCCCGGCCGAGATGACGCCGGAGCCCACCGGCCAGAAGCCCGTGCTCAAGAAGCTGCCCGGCATCAAGGCCGTGCTCTTCGACGTGTATGGCACGCTCATGCAGTCCGGCGTGGGGGACATCTCCCTGGCCGAAGAAAAGGCAGGCGAAGGCCGCGAAAAGCTCATCCGCGAGGCCATCTCCGCCGCAGGCTTTACCCTGTTGGACCGCAAGACGCCCATCGCCGAACTTTTTCACGACACCATCCGCGCCGAGCAGGACATCCGCCGCGAGCAGGGCGTTGACTTCCCCGAGGTGGACATCCTTGGCGTGTGGGAAGACCTCATCGGCCAGCTCGAAGCCTACGAACTTATCCGTGGCCGTGCGACCAAGGCCAGCCTGCGCAATGTCGCCGTGCACTACGAGGCCCGCGTCAATGCCGCTGCCCCCATGCCCGGTGTGACCGAGACCCTTGAGGGGATTTTGGACAAGAGCCTACCGCTGGGCATCGTTTCCAACGCCCAGTTCTTTACCCCGCTGCTCTTCGAAGCCTTTCTGGAAGGCGCCCCCATGGATGTTGGTTTTGAAGACATGCTTTGTATCTGGTCCTACGAGCACACCGTGGCCAAGCCCTCAACCAAGCTCTTCGAGCTCGCCGCAGAACGCCTCCAAGCCTATGGCGGCATCGAGCCCGAGCAGGTGCTCTACATCGGCAACGACATGCGCAACGACGTCATGCCCGCGGCCAAGTTGGGCTTCAAGACCGCACTCTTCGCCGGTGATGCCCGTTCGCTGCGCCTGCGCAAGGACGACGCAGACTGCAAGGAAGTCGAGCCCGACCTCGTCATCACCGAGCTGGAGCAGTTGCTCGAGTGCGTCTAGGACCTGTTCAGGTAAAGGCTCAACGCGGTAGAAATGTTTTTTAGGGCTAGAATCGACGTTTTTCGAGTCGGTGAATCGTGATTCACCTCATCTTCAAACCTCAATAATCCATTCTCGGACAATCCCTCATTGATCCATCTGTTCCGTTTACACGAACAGGACAATAGCAGCTACCTGCTTGCCTTGATCCAGCCGCCCAGCCCCATCAGGAACTGGAAAATGCCGATGAGGATGGCACCGTACGCGACGATGTAAGTGCCGCCTTCCTCGGTGGCCTGCTCGTAGGTGGTGGTGGTGACAACGGTGCCGCCGATGGCCCAGAGCGCGCCAAATATCATGTTCTTCTTGTGCTTTTTCAGCAAGTCAGCTTTACCCTCGGGTGAGTTTTTATAGGCGATGAGGTCTGCTTCTACCTGATCAACCAGGTCGGTGGCGGTTTGTTCTTCCCAGCCTCCTTTTTTAACCAAATCTTTGACAATCTGCGGTTTCTTGTAACCGTTGGATAGATCTTTGACAATGGCCTGATAAACTGCCTGATATGTGTTGTCGTCGATGGTAGGTGTTTCGGACATAGTTAGCGTTGTTGGGATGTGTAAGGCTCTATATGCACGATAGACTGAGGTTTGCAATCATAACGTAATGTTCTCCTATTTATTAGCAAGGTTATTAGATGAGGCCCGTTATCTATACTAAATTACCTAAAAAACTAAAAATAAACTTGCTCTTGCCGTTATTGGCACTACTGGTAGGCGTATTCTTTTATGTCAACTGCCACGCCAGAGAACTTGTATCCGCAATTCGACAAGATGCTCAGCCGCGACGAACGCCAGTCGCGCCTCGGGCAGCGCTCGCATGTCTTCTGGCTCTACGGACTCTCCGGCTCGGGCAAAAGCACCCTGGCCATTGCCTTGGAGAAGACCCTTTTTGCTCAGGGTAAGTTCGTCCAGGTGCTGGACGGAGATAACATCCGCAGTGGGCTCAACTCCAACCTCGGCTTTAGCGACGAGGATCGGGCGGAGAACATCCGCCGCATTGCCCATGTGGCCAAGCTCTACGCCCAGAGTGGGGTGGTCGTCATCACTTCATTTATTACGCCCAAGGAGGAGCTGCGCACACTGGCCCGCGAGATTGTCGGCCCGGAGGATTTTTCGGACATCTACGTCAAGGCGTCTTTCGAGACCTGTGCCCAGCGTGACCCCAAGGGGCTCTATGCCAGGGTCCAGGCGGGGCAGGTTAAGCAGTTTACGGGCAAGGACTCGGGCTTTGAAGAGCCAGCCCGGCCCGGCCTCCTCATCGACACCGAGTGCGAGAGCGTCGAGCAGAGCCTCGATGGTTTGCTCAACTTCGCCAGCCCACGCATCGCGCTATAATTTCTGAATTTAGAATCTCGAATCTATACATTTTCTTTCCATGCACACCTACCGCGTCACTCACCTCAAGCAACTCGAAGCAGAGTCTATCTACGTTCTGCGCGAGTTCGCGGCACAATTTGAAAAACCGGTCCTCCTCTTCTCCGGGGGCAAGGACTCGATCGTCATGGCCTGGCTGGCCCGCAAGGCGTTCTGGCCTGCGCGCATGCCGTTTCCGCTCATGCACGTGGACACCGGTCACAATTTCCACGAGACCATGGAGTATCGTGACAAGTTTATCGCGGACATTCGCGCCGAGCTGCTCGTGGCCTCCGTGCAGGAGTCAATCGACAAGGGCCGTGTGGTGGAGGAAAAGGGCCCCAAGGCCAGCCGCAACGGCCTCCAGACCGTGACCCTGCTCGATGGCCTTGAGGAGCATGCCTTTGACGCTGCCTTGGGCGGTGGTCGCCGCGACGAGGAAAAGGCCCGCGCCAAGGAGCGTTTCTTCTCCCATCGCGATGAGTTCGGCCAGTGGGACCCGAAGAACCAGCGCCCCGAGCTCTGGAACATCTTTAACGGGCGCAAACTCCATGGTGAGCATTTCCGCGTCTTCCCGCTTTCCAACTGGACCGAAATGGATATCTGGCAGTACATCAAGCTGGAGAACATCCCCCTGCCCAGCCTGTACTTTGCCCACGAGCGTGAGTGCTTCGAGCGCGACGGCACCCTGATCGCCAAGACGGACTTCATCTCCATGCTGCCCGAGGAGGAGAAGAGCCTGGCCCGCCGCACCGTGCGCTTCCGTACCATTGGTGACGCCACCTGCACCGGTGCTGTTCTTTCCAGCGCAGCCACCCTTGATGACATTATCGACGAAGTCGCCGCTGCCCGCCAGACCGAGCGCGGTAATCGCTCCGACGATAAACGCTCAGAAACCGCCATGGAGGACCGCAAAAAACAGGGCTATTTCTAAGAAGATGAAAATCGTGCTCTATGATGGCGACTGCGGACTGTGCAACCGGACCGTTATCTTCATCTTCAAGCGCGATCCGGGCGGAGTATTTTCCTTTGCAAGTATTCAGTCCACCATCGGCAGGAAACTCCTCGCTCAACACGGCATCTCCGACCCTCAACTCGACACCTTCTACCTACTCGATGATGACAAGCTCTACAGCAAAAGCGACGCCGCCGTCCGGGTGGGCCAGCACCTCCACCGCTGGGGTTGGTTTGCTGCCTTTGTGGGATGGTGGCCCCGCTGTGTGCGAGACTGGTGCTATGATCGCATCGCGAACAATCGCCATCGATTTGGGAAGAAAAATGCCTGCGAGCTAGCGCCCCCTGAGACCAAGCAACGATTCCTCGACCAATAACTTTTTAACATCACAAATTACACTTTTACTATGTCAGAAGAACGCGGATACCTGGATATGGACCTCCTGCGCTTTACCACTGCAGGCAGCGTAGACGACGGCAAAAGCACACTCATCGGGCGCTTGCTCTATGATAGCAAAAACATCTTTGAGGACCAACTCGATGCCGTCGAGGCCAGCAGTAAGCAGCGCGGTGACGAGCAGGTAAACCTTGCTCTGCTGACGGACGGCCTCCGGGCCGAGCGCGAGCAGGGCATCACCATCGATGTGGCCTACCGCTACTTTGCCACACCGAAGCGAAAGTTCATCATCGCAGACACGCCGGGGCACATCCAGTACACGCGCAACATGGTCACGGGTGCCTCTACGGCCAACCTCGCCATTATCCTGATCGACGCGCGCAAGGGCGTGATCGAGCAGACCTGCCGCCACGCCTTTATCGCAAGTCTGCTCCGCATTCAGCACATCACGGTCTGCATTAACAAGATGGACCTCGTCGACTGGGACGAAGATACGTACCAGAAGATTGTGCAGGAGTTTAAGGACTTTGCCTCCCGTCTGGAGAGCGTCGTCGAGGTAACCTTTATCCCGATCAGCGCGCTCAAGGGCGACAACGTCGTGGACAAGTCCACCCACATGAACTGGTACCAGGGGCCGACGTTGCTCTACCACTTGGAAACGGTCTACATCGGCTCAGATGCCAACCACGTTGACGCACGTTTTCCGGTGCAGTGGGTGATTCGCCCGCACTCAAACGAGTACCACGACTTCCGTGGCTTCGCAGGTCGCGTCGCCGGTGGTGTCTTCAAGCCAGGGGATGAGGTTACCGTGCTGCCCTCCGGTTTTTCCACCAAGATCAAAGCGATCCACAATATGGGTGAGGAGTTGCAGGAGGCCTTCCACCCGCAGTCCGTTACGATTACGCTCGAAGACGAGATCGATACCAGCCGCGGCGATATGATCGTCAAGCCCAACAACCAGCCCAAGGTGGAGCAGGATATCGAAGCCATGATCTGCTGGTTCTCGGACTCGAAGAAGCTCCAGATGCGCGGCAAGTACATCCTCCGCCATACGACCAAGGAGGTCAAAGCCATCGTCAAGGAGGTCAAGTACAAGGTCAATATCAACACCCTGCACAAGATCGAGGACGACCTCGAGTTTGGCCTCAATGACATTGGCCGGATCAGCCTGCGCACCTCCAGCCCGCTCTTCTACGACAGCTACCACCGTAACCGCCAGACGGGTAGCTTCGTGTTGATCGATGAGTTTACCAATGAGACCGTTGCCGCGGGCATGATCCTCTAGCTGCGTTAGTCAGAGCAATTTCAAGCAGTGGTGCCCGTGCGCCACTGCTTTTTCTTTCCTTAGCCAAAGGATTGTCACTGCTGTCAGGATGCCTATCGTGCCTCATAGACATGGGAACACTTTGGCAGATCGGGGCAGACACGGGCGGAACCTTTACCGACCTTATCGGAACGGCACCGGACGGTTCGCGCTACCGCGTCAAGGTGCTTTCCAGCGGTTGCCTGCGTGCTCAGGTCCAAGCCGTCGAAGGCGGGCGACTATCAGTTGCGGGCTTGCCCGCTATGCGCGATGGGACATTGAGGGGCTTTAAGGTTCGTGTTGCTGGTGGCAACGAGATGGGTTGCACCGTTTCCGATCATCAAGGCGGTGCGGTCACGCTGATCGAATCCGGTGCGACGCAGACGTTTTTTAAGCCCGGTCAGCTTGTCGAGTTTCTTACCGGGGAGGAGGCACCCGTCGTCGGGGCACGGGTGATGACGGGAACACCGGGCGATGCGCCACTGCCGCCCATTGCGTTGCGGCTGGGGACGACACGCGGGACCAACGCCCTGCTCGAACGCCGCGGAGCGAAGACGCTGTTGGTGGTAACGAAGGGCTTTCGCGATCTGCTCGTGATCGGCGATCAGCGACGCCCGGAGCTGTTTCAACTCGACATACGAAAGCCGCGACCACTCTACGATGAAGTGCTGGAAGCCGACGAGCGTATCGATGCTGAGGGGGCCGTCGTTCAGCCATTGGCTGAGGTGGCTGTATTGAAAAAACAACTACGAGAAGCGCGTGATCGCGGATGCGAGACGGTGGCCGTGGCTCTGCTGCACAGCTACCGCAACTCCTCTCATGAGCAAGTGCTCGCTGAGCTGCTGGCCGAGGCAGGCTTTACCACCATCTCGCTCTCGTCCAAGTTGTCACCATTGATTAAGCTTTTTCCCCGGGCTCAGACTGCCGTGACGGATGCCTACATTGGGCCCATCATGGAGCGCTATCTGGATAACGTGGAGGGTGCGCTTTCCTGCGGGCGGATCCACCTCATGACCAGTGCCGGCGGACTGGTGGGGCGCGCAGAGTTTCGCCCCAAGGACAGCCTGCTCAGCGGTCCGGCAGGGGGCGTCGTCGGTGCGGCCTCAATCGGTCGTCAGGCTGGCGTTTCGCGTATCATCGCCTTCGATATGGGAGGGACGAGCACAGATGTTTCCCGTATCGAGGGGGCATTTTCCTACCGTGAAACGCACCGGGTAGGGGATTCAGAAATCGTATCGCCCGCCTTGCGCATCGAGACGGTTGCTGCTGGAGGCGGTTCCATTTGCGGTTTCGACGGTAAGTCGCTCTTCGTTGGTCCGGAGAGTGCGGGGGCTTCGCCCGGTCCGGCCTGCTACGGTGCGGGAGGCCCTCTGACGCTGACCGATGTCAACTTGCTGGCAGGTCGGTTGCAGCCGGATAACTTTGGCATTCCGGTTTTTACCGACGCAGCAGAGACGTGTTTGCAGGAGATTATGAAGCGGACAGGGCTCTCCCGTGAGGTACTCTTGCAGGGCTTTTTTGATATCGCCAACGAGCGGATGGCCGATGCCATCCGCACCATCTCGGTGCGCGAGGGATATGACCCATCGCATTACGCACTGGTGGCTTTTGGTGGGGCTGGTGGTTTGCACGCCTGTCCGCTGGCCGAGCTGCTTGAGATGAAAACGGTGCTCTTTGCCCGTGATGCAGGTCTGCTCAGTGCCTATGGGCTGCGTCGTGCGCAGATCGAGCGGATCACTCAGCGTCAGGTGCTCGCGTTACTGGACGACGTGTATCCAGATTTTGATACATGGCTTAATGTGCTGATCGATGAGGGGCGACAAAGCCTGTTGGCTGAAGGCGTTTCTGAGGCTGACGTAGTTGTGGGGCGGCGTGTCGCCATGATGCGTCTGTTGGGGCAAGAGTCAGCACTCGAGGTTGAGCTGATCGAAAAAGAGCACCCTGCGCTGGCCTTTATCCGTAACTACGAAGCGGTGTTTGGCTACGCACCCCCTAATGCGCAGATCGAAGTTGTTAAGCTGCAGGTCGTGGTGGCTATGCATGGCTTGCAGGAGGAGACAGAAGTTTTTTCACCGCTAAAGGATATCGGTGATGAGCGCCCTTGTGTCCTGGCCGATGAGACCGCGACGCTGGTTATTGACCCCGGCTGGGCGGTGGAGAAAGGCAGTGGTGGGACGCTTCGGCTAAAGCGAAGTGAGGCGACGAGGGCAAATACCAGCACCCATAGCGAACTGGTCATGCGCGAGTTGTTTACGAACCGCTTTCGCCGCGTGGTCGACGAGATGGGCATGCAACTGCAGCGTACGGCGGTATCGACAAATGTAAAGGAGCGCATGGACTATTCCTGCGCCATGCTTGATGCAGGCGGAGAGCTGATCGCTAACGCTCCGCACATTCCAGTCCATCTCGGTGCGCTCGGCCTGTGCGTCCGCGAGGTCGCCGCAACGCTCCGCATGGGGCCCGGTGATGTGGTCATTACGAATCATCCGGCCTTTGGGGGCTCGCACCTGCCCGATGTTACGGTCATCACTCCGGTCTTTCTTGATTCAGGCATCTTGCTTGGCTATGTGGCCAGCCGCGCGCATCATGCGGAGATCGGGGGGACGCGCCCGGGATCTATGCCCATTGACGCGACGAAGCTGTCCGAGGAGGGCGTGGTCATTGCCCCTCGCTACCTCGTCAAGGGTGGGGAGCCCCGCTACGATGCGCTCGAATCACTGCTAAAGGGCGGTGATTACCCCAGTCGGGATGCCAGCAGCAACATGGCTGATGTGGGGGCGCAGGTAGCGGCTAACCACCGGGGTGCGGAAACCCTGCGGGAGCTGGCCCGCGAGTTTGGTACGGACCAAGTCGTACAGCAGATGCAGGCCTTGAAGCAGTTTTCCGCCAACTCCATGCGGGCAAAAATAGCGGGTCTTAAGTTGAGCGACCAGCGGACAGAGCAGGTGCTCGATAGTGGTGCCCGCATCTGTGTGCAGTTTAGGCCCACGGGCGAATCCGGCCTTTGTATTGATTTTTCAACGACGTCCCCTGTGCAGCCGAGCAACCTCAACGCCACCCCTGCAATAGTACAGAGCGCGGTGCTCTACGTGCTTCGACTGCTGGTGGATGAGGACGTGCCGCTCAACGACGGCTTGCTCGAGCCCATAGAGATGGTGCTGCCGCCCTGCATGCTGAGTCCTGACTTTGCCGATGAGCCGGAAGCTTGCCCGGCAGTGATGGGGGGGAATGTCGAGCTAAGCCAGCGGCTGGTCGATACGCTGTTGATGGGGCTTGGGGTCGTGGCGTGTAGTCAGGGGACGATGAATAACTTTGTCTTCGGTGACGAGCGGCGCAGCTACTATGAGACGATCTGCGGAGGCGCAGGTGCGGGGCAGGGCTTTGCAGGGGCCTCTGCGGTTCACACCCACATGACGAATACCGCCATCACTGATCCGGAGATTTTCGAGTGGCGCTATCCGGTGCGTTTGCACCAGTTCAGGGTGCGCGCGGGCTCTGGTGGGCGTGGTGCATTTAACGGAGGCGATGGTATCGTGCGCGAAATTGAGTTTCTGGAGCCCATGTCGGTCTCGCTCCTGACGCAGCGTCGCAAGAGCGGGCCCGAGGGTATGGGCGGAGGGGGGGCGGGTATGCCCGGTGCGCAGACCCGTATCTACGCACATCGCGGCTCGGAGACATTACCTCCGTCGGCGCAGTATCAGGCTGAGCCGGGGGAAAGGCTCCGCATCGAAACTCCCGGTGGGGGAGGCTACGGCAAGGCTTAGACTGCATCTTCAATGCCTCATCAATATGGTCTACCCGGGGCTTTTGTCGCTTCAGGCTAGGCTTGGCAAACCAGATGGGCTTCATCTAGGCTGTAACCATGGCGCGTACTGCACTGTTTTCACACCCCGATGCTATGCAGCATGAGACGGGATTGGGCCATCCGGAGTGCCCGGAGCGTTCGCGGGCAATTATCGACCGGGTCGAGAATAGCGACCTGCAGTCGGTGTTGCAGTGGAGGAGGCCTGACCCGGCGGACCGGAGTTGGCTGGAAAGCAATCATGATGAGGGGTACGTGCGCTATGTCGAAGAGGCTTGCCTGTCGGGCCGTGCCGGGCTCGATGCTGATACGCCGATCTCGCACGATAGCTATCGGGTAGCCCAACTGGCCGTCGGCGCCGCGCTTGAGGCCGTCGATGCCGTTATGATGGGCGAGTGCGACAATGCGTTTTGCGCGACGCGTCCTCCCGGGCACCATGCCGAGGAAGCCAAAGCCATGGGCTTTTGCCTCTTTAATAATGTGGCTATCGCCGCCCGCTATGCCCGGCGGCACTACAAGCTCGACCGTGTGCTGATCTTTGACTGGGACGTGCACCACGGCAACGGCACGCAAGCCAGCTTTTACGATGACCCGCAGGTGTTTTTCAGCAGTGTACACCAGTACCCTTTCTATCCGGGCACGGGGGCTGAGGAAGAGCGGGGTGCGGGCAAGGGCAGGGGCACTACCCTGAATTTTCCAGTTTCACAGGGGACCGACGGTAAAAAGGTACGGGAGATCATGAGCGGTCCCTTGGCGGAGGCGGTGCAGCAGTTTAAGCCTGAGCTGATCTTGCTGTCGGCGGGGTTTGACGCCCATCGGGAAGATCCGCTGGGACAATTGTTTCTGGAGACAGAGGACTATGGGGCCATGACGCAACAGCTGCGGCACCTGGCCGATGAAACCTGCGACGGACGGCTGGTTAGCCTGCTTGAAGGGGGCTATAACCTCAAGTCACTGGCGGAGAGTGTTGAGGCGCACTTGCGCGCACTAACGCTCTAGCTCGATGTCGCCCGAGGAGGGGACAAGCATTTTGCCATTGTAGATCCACTTGGTGGTCTTCCCCGAAGTGCGGCTATTGAACTTTACTTTTTCAAACACGATTTCGTAATCGCTGTTACTCTTGCTCAGGGAGACGGAGAACGACTCCTCCTTGACGCTGTCTGGAGCCGGGAGCTCTGTGGAGGCCCGCTGGATTTGGGACAGTGAGGGGAGGAAGCGTTTTCTGCTGCTGCTTGGCATTTTATTCAAAGTAGGTGTTCGAGGATTTTCGCAGGTAGATTTAGTCGGCGAAAACAAGGTGGTACATTATGACAATTGTTACGGTTTTAGCGAGGAAAAATGGCCCGAAAATTGCATCTATATGCCGGGCATTCAGGCTTTTCCGTTGCACTCAAGCCCTATTCGGCTTATTTACTCTCGAACTTAACTCAATACTTTGGAACACGGTTATTTCATAAGCGACATGGCGATTGTGCTGATGTGTGCCGCTACGGTGTCACTCATTTTTCATCGCATCAAACTACCCGTGTTTCTGGGCTATCTGCTCAGTGGCTTTCTGATCGGACCCAAGCTGTGGGATAAATCCCCGGTGCACGATCTGGGCACCATTACCGAGTTGAGCCAGCTCGGTGTGGTCTTTCTGATGTTCTACATCGGCCTGGAGTTCGACTTGCGCCGCCTGCGCCGGGTCATGGGGCCTGCGGTGTTGGCTGTGACCTTGCAGACGGCGGTGATGCTCATTCTGGGCGCGCAGCTCGCCCCCCTGTTAAACTGGTCGCCCGTGCAGGGGATATTTCTCGGCTCGCTGTTGGCGATCAGCTCGTCTATGGTCACCGTGGCGGTGCTCAATGATCTTAACCGCATGGGCAAGCCGCACGCGCAGCTCGCCGTCGGCGTGCTCATTCTGGAGGACATCCTTGCGGTAACGCTGCTGGTGGTACTCTCCGGGGTGGCCGCTTCGGGCGAGGTAAAGTTCTTCGCGGTGGGGCGGATTACCTTCTTCATCGCGGTGTTCGTGGTGGTGACCTATTACGTGGGCAAGCTCGTGGCGCCACATTTTCTCAAGCTGCTGAACAAAGTCGGCAGTATCGAGTTAATCACCCTGTCGGTGATAGCGCTCATGTTGGGCATAAGCATGCTGGCCATACGCCTGGATTTCTCGGAAGCTCTGGGCGCCTTCCTGGCGGGCTCGATCTTATCGCAGACGCCGCTCGCGCACCGCATCGAGAATGCGACTGAGCCGCTGCGCAATGTCTTCTGCGCGGTCTTCTTTGTCGCGGTCGGGATGCTTATCGACCCTGAACTGCTGCTCGAAAACTGGAAGCTCATTTTGGTCCTGAGTTTTCTGGTCGTGATTATCAAGGTGGTGACCGTGTGGGTGGGCTTTTTCCTCGGTGGTCAAAATACCGATACAGCCTTTCGCGCAGCGGTGGCCAAGGCGCAAATTGGTGAGTTCAGCTTCATTATCGCTACGATGGGGCAACGGGCCGGGGTTACGGGAGACGGACTGGTGGCCGTGGCGGTCGGGGTGTCCCTGCTCAGTACGCTGCTCGCGCTGGGCCTGACAGTAAAGGCGGACCCAGTCTACGGTGTGCTGGCGCGGCGCATGCCCAAGCCTCTGTCCACCTTGGGCGAGTTCTATTGCAATTTCTTCGATGACATCCGGCTGAATCTGGGAAAAAACCAGCTCTTGTTCCTCATCAAGCGGCCCGCGCTGCAAATCCTGTTTACCTTTTTGTTGCTCAACGGAATCATCCTGCTGGCCTACATCCTGAGTAATACCCTGACCAAGCGGGACGGACTCATGGCCGACCATAGCTGGGTGACGCCGATCATCTGGTGGGCGGCTGCCTTGCTCTGCCTGCCTTTTATCAGTGCGATTCTGCGGAACCTGAACGCCATTATCTACATCCTGACCGACAAGCTGTTTTCCAACACCGACGAGCGGCAGTACTTCCGCGGGCGGCTCCGGAACATCTTTAACACGCTGGTGATCATCCTGCTCATCGTGTTGGTGGGCGGGCTCTATTTCTCCGCAGCCGCCCAGTATATGCCCAACGGGGTTGCTCTTGGTGGCTTCTTTTTGCTCCTGTGTGTGGCTGGTTTCTTCTTTTGGAATCGCATCGTAAACATCCAGAGCCGGCTCGAATTGCTGTTCATGGAAAGCTTTAACAAACGGGCGGACTCCGAGGAGCACGAGAAGCGCATCAAGACGGTGGAAGATATCAAGGCGCAATACCCCTGGCCGGTAAACATCCACGAAGTCATGATCCGGCCCAATGCAGAAGCCTGCGGCAAGCGCATTCGTGAGCTCGACATCCGCGCGCAGAGCCAGGCCTCGATCATCGCACTGTCGCGTGCGGGGCAGGTACAGTACGACCCCGGTCCCGACACGGTTATCTTCCCTCTCGACCACGTCTACCTCTTTGGTAGTGATGAAGACACCCGCAAGGCCGAGGGCATGCTCCAGCACGAGCAGCTCGATGCGCCTGCCTCCAGCGGTACGCCTACCTTTAATATCGAGACCGTGTTTCTGAACCGTGATTCTGACATCACGGACAAGACCCTGGCTGGGGCAAATCTGCGCAAGAGCTACGGCGTCACCGTGCTGGGTATACAGCGCGGCCAGGAGCGTATCACCAGCCCGCGACCAGATGAGATACTACAGCCGGGCGACCTGCTCTATGTGATTGGGAGTCGAGAGGGTATCAAGCGCCTGCAAGAGGAGGAAGCGGCAGCCGAGGCCGAGCTTGCGGAGTCGATGGCTTAGGCTACTCTGCCTGGTCTTCCAGTTTTTCGCCTGTCCAGGGGCAGTACTCCCAGGTGACATGCGCGTCTTTGCCATTGGGGCACTTACGGGGGATAAACAATGCGTTGATGGGCAGTTCGATGGTTCCTTCGATGCGGTTTCCATCGGTTGTCTCCAGCTCAACCGTCAGTTCTCCCGCCTCGTAGGGGTCGATCACGCGCCCGGAGTTGCCCTGCTTGTCATTGAGGACGTAGAAGTGAAAGTTGGTGCCGAGGTTACCCATGGCAGCTCCCAGAATGGGCTGAAAGACGCCGAGCAGGATTTCCAGCTCCTCATTGACCTTGGTGAGTGGCACCAGTGTTTCCTCTCGTTGGCTAGAGGTGTCAAGGTAGGTGATCGTCATGTTTTGGGCGACTTCCTTCTTACTGTAGTAGGAAAACGCGCCAAAGTTGGAAATGTCTGCCTGCACGACGGCCAGGAGTGTTACGCCGGAGAGGGCATCGAGCATGGTCTGTTTGTCGGCTAGGCTCATGCTGGGGTCGGCGGCGAATACGGCCTCCCAGAACTCAATCGGAATCCACCAAACGAGTGCCAAGTGATCATCACCTGCCGATGGAGTGACCTGGCAGTCTGTCGTAAACGCGTCCGTATCGACGTCGGATAAAGCTTTACGCTCTACGCCAGAGGCCAGAAGCGTACTGAAAATGAAGCATGCGAAAAATAGCTTTTTCATGGTTGGGAAATGTTTAGTTATCGGCGTTGGGCCAGGTCAACGTGGGCCTCAGAATATTCATAAATCCAGGGCCCCGAGCAAGTGAAATATCCATTGTCTGTGCCGGGTTTAGGGGGATGTTCAGACCGGTGGATCATCTTCTTGTGTTTGCGGATTTTAGTATGAGCGAAAATGTATATTAAATGATTGGAAAGGCTATTCAGGACATGCCCGATTTATGATATTATTATGCGCAATGAGTACCTCCAAACGCGGTAAAAAACGATACGCCCTTGTTGGGACCGGAGCACGGTCCTTTATGTTCTCCGAGGCTTTATTAAAGGATTACAGCCGGACGACCAGTTTGGTTGCGATTTGCGACACCAATCCCAAGCGGATGGATGAGCACAACCGTATCTATCAGGAAAAATACGGCGTCAAGCCGATCAAGACCTATGGGGCGGACGAGTTTGAAAAAATGATAAAAAAGGAGGTGCCGCACGTGGTTATCGTGACCACGGTGGACCGCACGCACGACGAGTACATCATCCGCGCGATGGAGCTGGGGTGCGATGTGATTACGGAGAAGCCCATGACGACGGACGAGGTCAAGTGCCGTGCCATTCTCGATACGGTCGAGCGTACGGGCCGTAAGCTCCGCGTCAGCTTTAATTACCGTTATGCTCCCTCCCGCAGCAAGGCGAAGGAACTGATCATGTCGGGTGTTATTGGTGACGTGAAGTCTGTCCACTTTGAGTGGTTGCTCGACACGACACACGGCGCGGATTACTTCCGCCGCTGGCACCGCGATAAGCTCAACTCCGGTGGTCTCATGGTGCACAAGTCCACTCACCACTTTGACCTCGTGAACTGGTGGCTGGATACCCAGCCGGAGTCGGTCTTCGGTCTCGGCTCGCTCGCATTTTATGGCAAGGTCAACGGCGAGCGTTACGGGAACTACCGTCCGTACTACCGCGCGACGGGCTCGGCCGGGGCCAAGGGCGATCCCTTTGCCCTGGACTTGCGCAAGGATGACAACCTGAAGAGCCTTTACTACGAAGCCGAGAAGGAAGACGGCTACTTGCGCGACCAGAATGTATTCGGTGACTGCATCAGCATCGAAGACACCATGAATGTGCTCGTGCGCTACAAGACCGGCGCCCAGATGTCCTACACCCTCACGGCTTACAGCCCCTGGGAGGGTTTCCGCGTTGCTTTCAATGGCACGAAGGGCCGCATTGAGCTGGAAGAGTTCGAGAAGTCCTACGTTAGCGCGGGCAACAGCCACATCTCCGATGGCGTGAGCAAGTCAAAGCAACTGACGGTATTCCCGCATTTCGAAAAGCCCTACCGTGTTGAGATTCCCGAGGGTAAGGGTGGTCATGGTGGCGGCGATGTGCTTCTGCTCGAGGACCTCTTTGGCGCCCGCAAGCGGAAGGACCCGCTTGGCCGCGCTGCTGGCCACCGTGATGGTGCGCTCTCTATCCTCACGGGGATTGCCGCAAACCAGTCCTTTGATACAGGGGTGCCGGTCAAGATCAAGGACTTGCTCGATCTGGACTAAGTCTCGCCCTCAAGGACGAATCCTGAGACCTTTTTTCGCCGCAACTGGCTCCTTGTCTTGATTGCACTGTGCTGTTCGAGGCAGGGAGCCGAGTCGTGGCGAGGGGGGGCGTCCCCTCATCGCGAGGTTTTGGTCCGCGGCTTCAGGATTCTTTGAGAGGTATAAACTGAGGGCTAGACAGAGGGGGAAACCTGCGATACACCTATAAATCAAACACGTGTAAGGTTTTCCTCTTTTATCCCCTGAAACACTCGTATTATGAAGCAGATTGAAAAATTCACCTTCGGCATGGGCGACCGTTTTGCCCATGAGGGCAAGGCACAGCTCAAGGCCGTTGTAGAGGCCAAGAAGCTGGGCATTAACGTCATTCCCGTGTGGAATAAGTCTAACCGCGAGCACACTATTGTTGGCTCCAAGCCCGACAGCGTACTGGTCGAGGCTAAGGAAGCGGTGGCCGCGCATAACTGGACGGAAGACTTTCACGTGGACGCCGACCACATTAACCTGAGCAACGTAGATGGCTTCCTTGCGGCCAGCGATTTCTACACCATCGACGTAGCGGACTACGTGGGCAAGGGCGCCAGCCAGGAGGATGTCGGTGCGCTGCTCAACGAGCATGCCTCGCTGGTGGGGAGCATTGAGATTCCCGGTCTGTCCTACGCGTTGACGGTGACGGAAGAAGACGTCAAGCAGGCTGCGGACAAGTTCCTCGCTGCCGTGCGTGAAGCGGCTAAGATTTACCGCTATATTGCCGAAAAGAAGGGCGCCGAGAACATCATTGCTGAGGTGTCTGTTGATGAGACGGATATCCCGCAGACCCCGGTCGAATTGTTGCTCATTCTTGCCATGTTGGCCAAGGAAGAGGTTCCGGTTCAGACCATCGCCCCGAAGTTTACTGGCCGCTTTAACAAGGGCGTCGACTATGTGGGTGACCTCGCCCAGTTCGAGAAGGAGTTCGACGAAGACCTCTGCGTGCTCAGCTACGCGGTTAAGGCATTCGGCCTGCCGTCCACGCTCAAGCTCAGCGTACACTCCGGCAGCGACAAGTTCTCCATCTACCCCATCATCAACCGACTGGTTAAGAAGCACGGTGCAGGCCTGCACGTGAAGACAGCGGGCACGACCTGGCTGGAGGAAGTCATCGGCCTGGCCGAGGCTGGTGGCGATGCGCTTGTGCTGGCCAAGGAAATTTATGCCAAGGCACTGGAGCACTACGATGACCTTGTTGCCCCGTATGCGACGGTGTTGGATGTCGATGCTTCGAAGCTGCCGACATCGGATGAGGTCAACGGCTGGAGCTCCGAGCAGTATGTGGCAGCCCTGCGTCACGACCTGGATTGCCCGGCGTATAACCTGCATTTCCGTCAGTTTATCCACGTATCGTTCAAGATCGCGGCCAAGCTTGGAGATCGCTACCTTCAGGCGCTGAAAGACAACCGCGAAACAATCGAGCGCAACGTGACACTCAACTTGCTTGATCGCCACCTGAAGCCACTATTTGCCTAAAACGCTCAGGCATTTTTATTAGCTGAGAAGCTTTTTAATAACGTTCAATCATGGCCCTTACTGGTTTAGTATTCCGGTGAGGGCCTTTTTTTCTGGAGATTGACATTTTCGCTCTAGTCGCTAGCCTGTCATCATGCTGACCTACCTTGGAATGGGGGAGCGGGATTATCAGTCGCGTCCTGTTGCTCCGATGAAGCGCCCGTACTGGGAATTTCAGGCTGTAATCGGTGGCAAAATCAGCATGACGGGGCCAAAGGTTAAACCCGCCCTGCGGGAGCGTCACCTTTGGCTGATTCAGCCTCGCCATCTGCACGGGTGGACCGGGGAGGAGGAGTCACCTGCCGAGGTTGTGGTCTTTCATTTTCACAGCGTGCCGGAGCTGCTTCAGCAGCGAATACCGTCCAGTGGTATTCTCTCTGTGCCGCTGGCCGACGGAGCAGATGAGCGGTTGCGCTTGTTGGCGCGAAACGTAAAGCCCTACCTGATCGATCCTGCCCCGGAGATGCTTCTTCGTTTCGAACATACTTTGCTAGAGCTGAGTCTCTTGGTGTTTGAGGCTGCTGAGCACCGCATAGACATGACGAATTCGCATGCGCGAGCGCGGGTGAAAAAAGCGATGGCCTGGTATGCTGACCATATGGCGCGGAATCCTGGGCTGGAGGAGGTTTCTCTGGCTGCGGGGGCTTCGCCCGCTCACCTGAGGCGACATTTCCACGAAGTCATGCGCACCTCGCCGAAGAAGGCCTTTGACCAGATCCGCTTTCAGCGCGCCATCCAGCTCATGGCTTCGCCGGAGATGCTCCTCAGCCAAGTGAGCGAGTTGTGTGGGTTTGAGAGCCCGAGCAGTTTTTCACGCGCTTTTAAGAATAAGTTTGGGGTTAGTCCCGAGGATTGGCGGATGTAGCGGCCGTAGATGCGGTCGGTGCATACGCATTCTTGCAGGCACAGATAATGTCGCTGCTATCGCTTGAGATCTGGTCGCTGCGTCAAGCGGTACTGGTGGGGGCTTTGTTTCATCTGCTGGCGAAACTGTCGGCAGAAGAAGAATGTGTCACTATAGCCGAGAGAGTCGGCGATGCGCTCCAGTGGGCTATCGCTTTCTTTGAGCTGGGTGCAGGCATGCTGCACGCGCTGCTGGATGAGGAATTGGTTGGGGGTAGTTCCTGTGATGAGTTTAAAGCACCGGCTGTAGTGCACACGGGAAAGCCGGGCCTCCTTGGCCAGTTCTTCGACCGTGGCAAACATGCCTTGTCCAGAGCGAATGCGTACGAGCTGGTTGTAAATGATGCGTACGGTGGGTGAGGGAGGCGGGGCCTGCTTTTCTCGCCAGATGAGGGTAAGGAGCGAGAGGAGCAGCCAGCGATTTTGTTGGGCCGAGAGCTGGTCAGGGTGCAGGGGAAGTTGAAGCATGGACTGGATCAGGCTATGGGCGGTGACGCTGTCTTGGAGTTGCAGGCCGTGTGGCAACTCACTGTCAGGGAGGTCAACTTGTGCAGGCGGACGCCAATGCGCGGCAAAGTTCTGAAAGTTCTGTCCAGTTTTCAGGCTGCTGCCATAAATCTTCATTTCTGGGCTGAAAATGAATGTCGTCCAGGGGCGAACAGCATATTCGCGGTTGTCGCAGGTCAGCGTCGCTTGTCCATTGATGCAAATCCACAAGTTGTAATGATCACGATCCTCTGACTTCCAGACCCAGTGGCCAGCGATGTTGCTCTGCATGGGAGTTCCGATGCATTCCAGGGTGTCCATGGGAAAGGGGGTGATGCCCTGCATGATTGAATAATGCAATTTTTAGATGCGATTGTCTATGGCAAAAATCGTTTCTATTTGCTATGATGCTGCCCATGAAATCTTCGAATGATACGGTACGACTTGGCGTTATCGGTTTGGGCAACATGGGCATGGCCCATGCGAACTATGTTATCGATGGCAAAGTGCCTCGTCTCAAACTCGCTGCGGTAGCAGACAAGAATAGCGAGCGCGTGGAGAAGTATGCCAACGAGAGTGTGGCCGGTTTTACCGATGGAATCGAGCTCATCAAATCCGGGCAGGTAGACGCGGTGCTCATCGCGACTCCCCATTACAGCCATACCAGCCTGGGCATCGCCGCCCTGGAGGCAGGCATCCATACGCTGGTGGAGAAACCCATTTCGGTCCATAAGGCTGATTGCGAGAAGCTGATTGCGGCCTGGACGGATAAGGAGGTCGTGTTTTCGGCCATGTTTAACCAGCGTACAGACCCACTTTACCAAAAGCTGCGCCAGTTGATTCAAAGTGGAGAGCTGGGTAAGATCGAGCGCATCAACTGGATCATTACCAACTGGTACCGTACGGAGAATTACTATCGCTCGGGTGACTGGCGCGCGACCTGGGGCGGCGAGGGCGGCGGCGTGCTGCTTAACCAGTGTCCGCATAACCTGGACCTGCTCCAGTGGCTGTTCGGTATGCCGAGCAAAGTAACGGCACACTGCCAGTTTGGCCGCTTTCACGACATCGAAGTCGAGGACGCCGTTACTGCCATGCTGGAGTACCCCGACGGTGCGACGGGAGTCTTTATCACGACCACGGGCGAGGCTCCGGGGACCAACCGACTCGAAGTCGCCACCGATCGTGGCAAGATCGTCATCGAGGATGGCAAGTTTACCTTCCAGCGCACGGAAGAACTCGTCTCGGAGCACCTCCTAAACAGCGAAGGTGGTTTTGATAAGCCTTTCGTGTGGAATGTGGACATCCCGGTTAAGGCCGGTGGCGAGCAGCATATCGGCATTACGAAAAACTTCACCGATGCGATCTTGGATAAGGCACCCCTGCTGGCTCCTGCCCCGGAGGGCATTCACTCGGTTGAGCTGGCCAACGCCATGCTGTACTCCGCCTTCCAGTCTGCACCGGTTGAATTGCCCATGGATGCGGAGGCCTATGCCGCAGTTCTCAAAAAAAAAATAGCAGAGTCGACCTACGTGAAGGCGGAGACGACGGACACGGTGGCAGACCTCTCAGGGACTTACTAGAGGTTTGAGTTTGAGCACGTACAATCCCATTTAATATATAAGCACGATGTCAGGTTCCCAGGATGGAATGAATTACGCCCCTACGGCGCAGAAACCCAAGCCCGTCGTGGGCGAGGGCGAGTTTAAGTTTGCTGCGGCGTATTTCGATCACGGCCATCTCTATGGTCAGATAAACGGTCTCACCGAAGCAGGTGGTCAGTTGGCCATGATCTACGATGAAGACCCCGAGCGTCTGGCCAAGGTGGAGAAAGATTTTCCTGGTGCCAAGGTGGCGCGCAGCTTTGACGAGGTGCTCGAAAGCGACGTGCATATGGTGGCGGCGGCCGCCATCCCCAACCGCCGTGGCCCCATCGGCTGCCAGGTCATGCGCGCCGGCAAGGACTACTTTACGGACAAGTGCCCCTTCACCACACTGGAGCAGTTAGCCGACGCGCGTCAGGTGGTAAAGGAAACCGGGCGCAAGTATATGGTTTATTTCTCCGAGCGCCTGCACGTAGAGTCGGCTTGGTACGTGGATCAGCTCATCCAGGACGGGGTGATCGGCGACATCGTGCACATGGAGATTTTCGGTCCCCACCGTCTGTCCAAGCCCAACCGCCCGGACTGGTTTTTTGACAAGGAGCAGTATGGCGGCATCCTGACCGATATTGCTTCGCATCAGTTTGACCAGTTCCTGCACTACAACCGTTGCACACAGGGCAAGGTGGTCCACGCGATCGTGGATAACCGTGTCAATGCGGACAAGCCGGGGCTGGAGGATGTCGGCCAGGCGTCGCTGATTCTCGAAAACGGGGTGCAGTGCTTCTCCCGTGTGAACTGGTTTACGCCTGATGGTATGCGTGGCTGGGGCGATGGGCGCAGCTTTATCACCGGGACGAAGGGTGTGATTGAAATTCGCAAGTACTTTGACTTTGGCCGCAGCAACGAAGGCAATGTCATCCTTCTGGCTGATGGCGAAAAGGACACGATCCTGCATGTGGATGGCAAAGTTGGCTTCCCCTTCTTTGGTCAGTTGATTCTCGATTGCCTTAATCGGACCGAGCACGCCATGACGCAGGAGCACGCCTTTGCCGCATCGCAGCTTTCGCTGGAGGCGCAGGCCCTGGCTGACGCTAACCGTGTGAGCTAGGTCTATAAGGTCGCAGTCATATTGGCTTGCGCCCATTCACAGCTTCTCGCACGACTTACCAGGTATGCGTAAGCTTGCCAAAGTGGGTCTGGCCATCGGTGGTCTTCTCGTCGTGATTGTGGGGCTTGTCATCGCCGCGACACCGGAAGTCCGCTATTTCCTCATGGGGGCAGGCACGCGGGATTACCCAAAGCTGGCACCAGGTCCCCTGTGGGGGGCATTCCCCGGTGCGCGGGATGCCGAACGCACGCTACCGCCTGGGGCCGAGCAGGTCCGGCGACGTATTATTGAGACTTGGGCTAAGCAGCCTATGGTGCCCGCTGATGCGGAGCATCGGAGCCCGCGTGCGGTGCTGGCCCGGCTTGCCGCGGGCAAGGATGTCGCAGCGGCAAACGCATTACTGCTCCAGATGAAGCCTTGGGGCAATACGGGATCGGAGTGGGACTTGCGCGAGGGCTTTGGCTTTAAGAAAAGCTCAACCGATACCATACGGATCGGGCATCGTGGTGATTACGACTTCACCATGACGACGCTGACGACCTGCCTTTATCTTTTTGGTGATGACCCGGAGTTGCTCTACCCGGAGACGGCAGACCACATTGCGCGGGTGTTGCTTATCGAGACCGGAGGTAAGCCCCGGCTGACGGTTCCCATGTCGCTCGGACTGGTGAGGGAAACGGAGAATCACATCCTTATGACCGAGGGGTGCCGCTACCTGACTAACCAGTGGCTGTACGCCCACGGCGAGAACACGGAGCCCTACGATAATGAGGCGAATGGCCTGGAGGCATGGTTGATCGCCCACCTGACTGAACTCCGTAATGGCGGTTTCTACGAATTTAATTCACGCCCTTACCTGATCTACAGCATGGAGGCATTGCTCAACCTGCAAGCCTTTGCCCAAAGTGAAGCGGTGCGCTCGCTTTCGCGTGAGATCATTGACGCGAGCAACTGGGCCTTTGCCTTTGGGAGTCTCGATCTGCGCAGGGATGTGCCGTTTCGCCGACGCAAGTCACACGCGGAAGCTACGGACTTCTACACCGACTACCTGTCTCCCATGATAGCGGCGTGGTCCGGCAGGGTGCCCAATGGCATGGGCGATGCCCTGTACTACTCCCGCCAGGGGTTGGTCGCCTCGCTGATTCCCTACGAGCTTCCGGCTGGATTCGACGCGGTGCAGGATGCGGAGGCTTTTGTGCGGATCGGTCGCGGGCCACAGGCCTCGCCCGAGCTTTACTCTCGCGCGCCGGGATTTGTCCTGAGTGCCGGGGGTGCCGGGATCACCGAGGGCACGGAGATTATTCCCCGGCGGACGCTGCTGCTGTTGCCTGATGGCGCGGACGACATCAACGCCTGCTTTGGCCTCTCCGGGCAGGGAGAGCTTCATACATGGAACATGACCGGCGTGGCGCCGCGCTTCGCCTGTGGCCCCGGACCTGTGCATGTGCCCGCTGGTTACGAAGCTTTGGCTGAGGACGGAGACTGGTTACTCTATCAGGTGAGTGCGGGCAAGTGGTGGCTTGTGGTCTACCGTGCGTCGGACATTGGACTTATGGCCTTGATTCCAAGCGCAGGTGAAAACCCTGTTGACCTACTGGAAAACATTGTTGGGCTGAATCCAGCCGTTGGCGATGGGCGGCGTTTTGAGTATCCCGGCACCGGGCGGGTCGTTACCTACGATGTCCATGCGCCCATGGGCACCTGGGTGATTGAGAGTGACGATGGCGAACTGATGCAGCGAGAATGGGCGAGCTGGCCGCGCATGGATGGCTGGCTAATCGAGTAGCGAAGTGCAGCCTAGAGCAGCCCTTTTTCGCGAAACACTTCCTTGGCCGCCATGATGGCGTTGGTGGCGGCGGGAAAGCCGCAGTAGGCGATCATCTGCGTAATCGTCTCCACAATCTCGTCCTTGCTCGCGCCTTCGTTGAGGGCGCAGGAGACGTGGAGCTTAAGCTGTGGCAGGGCATTGCCCATGACGGTTAGCGCCGAGAGGGTGACGAGCTCCTGCGTCTTGGAATCGAGCACGTGCCCCTTGTTGCCGTAGATGTCGCCGAAGGCAAACTCGACGTTGACCTTGGCAAAGAGCGGGGAGACTTCGCGGATGGCCTCGACGTAGGTGTCGGCGTCGGGACCGAGGTGTTCACGCATCACGCGGATGCCTTTATCGTAGCGTTCTGACATGGTGGTTGGGTTAGAGGGTGAAACACACGGCCGGACCTACGCCGTTGAGCGCGATGAAGAAACCGACCGCTGCGAGGACAAAATTTTTCTGGGCCGAAGTGACGTGTCCGACCACAGCCAGGTCAACGGTTTCCTTCAGTGCTGCCTGGTCTTCGGCCGAGGCGGCTTGGCTGAGCTGCTTCGCTGCCGCAGCCTTGGCCAGGTGGTAATGGACGCGTGTCCCCAGCAGGGAGTAAACCCCGAGCATGAGCCCGCCGAAGCGCGGTAGTATGCCGAGTAGTACTGAGAGGGAACCGATCACCATCACGGCTACCATGAGATACGAACCGAGCGGTACGAACTTCTTTGGCACGAGGATGCCCACCAGACCTTGGGCGCCCGGCCAGTCACTAAACAGGGCTTTAAGCGGATAGAGGAACATCCATGCGTAGGTGGCACGCAGGATGAACCAGCCGATGTATTCGTAGCACATTAGTTGCCGAGGTAAGGGTTGTGCGCTGACTCGAACAGGGCGGGGTTGTCCGAGTAGTCGATGGGAATGTCGATCAGCACGGGTCCGTCCATGGCCTGCGCTTTTTCAATGGTAGGTATGATGTCCTCCGGGCGGGTAACTTCGAACCCCGTCGCGCCAAAGCCCTGGGCAAAACTGGGGACATGGATTGCACCCAGTGCCACTGCCGTATCGCGTCGGTACTTCATCAGTTGTTGCTCCTTGACCATGTCGTAGGAGCCGTCGCGCCAAATGATGTGAACCAGTGGCAAGCGATAGCGCACGGCGGTCTCCAGCTCCATCGCGGAGAAGAGGAAGCCTCCGTCACCGGATATAGAGATGATTTTTTTCTCGGGGTTGGTCAGCTTGGCCGCGATGGCCCAGGGCAGGGCTACGCCGAGCGTCTGCTGGCCGTTGCTAAAGCGCAGTTGGCGCGGATGATGCGAAAACAGGTAGCGGGCGAGCCACATATAGACCGAGCCGATGTCGCAGCACACGATGGTGTCTTCGTTCATGAGCTGGCGGAAGGTATGGATGAAACGCAACGGGTGAATGCGCCCGTCCGCGCCCTCTTTCTCAGCGGCCTGATCCACGATGGTGAACAGGTCGGCCCGCAGGGCGGAGTGGTCCTGAAGTGAGAGCTTGGGCGTTTCGCGTGTGAGCAGGGAGAGGTTGTCGGCTATATCGCCCAGCAGTTCACAGCTTGGGCTGTACTGACGGTGGACGTTGGCCGGGATGTAGTCGATGTGAATGATCTTGCGCGATTCTGTCACGTTCCACACTTCCGGGTCGTACTCGACAGGGTTGAAGCCGACGCTGACCACGACGTCTGCCTTGGCCAACAGTTGGTCGCCGGGCTGGTTTTGAAAGAGGCCAACGCGCCCGTAGAACAAGTCCATCTGCGACTCGGGAATGACGCCTGCGGCCTGGTAGGTGATGACGACCGGAAGGCGGTGGGCCTCAAGCAGAGCCGTGATGGCGGCGTGATTCTCGGGACGGCTGGCTTCCTCGCCCAGCAGGAGTACGGGGCAGGTGGCTTGGCTCAGGAGACGGGCGGCTTCGCCGATAGTCTGGGGCTTGGCCTGCCCATAGTGGATGGGCGGTGCCTGGCAGGGTGCTAACGTGCCCGGATCGGCCAGCATGACGTTCTGCGGCAGGCTGATAAAGGCTGCGCCCGCGCGGGGCTGTGTGGCAACCCGGAAAGCATTGGCAATCGCCTCCGGCACGACGCCGGGCGCAGTGACCTCTACACTCGACTTGGTCACACACTCCATGAGCTTGGCGTTGTCTGTGTTCTGGTGTGACTCCTTAAACTTCATATCGAGGGCGACATTGCCGCCGAGGGCGATCAAGGCGTCCCCCTCCGTCGTTGCGGTGAGCAAGCCCGTGGTAAGGTTGCCTACGCCGGGACCGGAGGTCACGAGCACGACGCCGGGCTTACCCGTCTGTCGCCCGATAGAGGCGGCCATGAAGGCGGCGTTTTGCTCATGGCGGCAGAGGATGACTTTGATGGACGAATCCACCAGCGCGTCAAAGACGGAGTCAACCTTGGCTCCGGGAATGCCGAAGACGTACTCTACGCCGTGAGCTTCCAGGCACTGGACGAGGAGCTTTGCGGTGGTCTTGCTCATAGGGAGAAAAAGTTAGCGTGTGAGCGGGACGTAGTTGGGGAGCCAACGGTTTGCGGCCACGAGCTGCTCAACTTGATCGTCGGTGGCATTGATGGCGGAGAGACCCTCGGCAATGGCTTGTCGGGCCACGGCAATGGCCACCTGCTCGCTAACCTGGTTGGCGTTGTGGATGGGAGGCAGCACGGGGTTACCCGTGCCTTTGCGCAGCGGCGAGAAGCTGCTCAGCGTTTTCGAGGCAGCGCGAATCATGCCGTCGCTGACGCGTTTGGCTTTGACTGAGATCGCGCCTAGCCCGAGGCCGGGGAAGATGAAGGCGTTGTTGCCCTGCGAAATTTCGTAAGTATGCCCGCGGTAGCTCACCGGAGCAAAGGGGCTGCCTGCCGCGATGATGGCCTTACCCTCAGTCAATGCGATGATGTCCTTGGGCTCGGCCTCGGAGAGGGAAGTCGGGTTGGACAGCGGCATGATGGCCGGGTACTCCGTATTCTTGGCCATTGTTTCAATGACCTTTCGGGTAAAGGCGCCGCGGACGGTTGAGCACCCGATGAGGATAGTCGCTTTAGCGTTGGCGACAACTTCTTCAAGGCTGATGTTGCTCGGGTCGCTGACGTCCCACTGGGCGAGCTCGCTGCGCTTGCGGGCGTAGGGCTGCTGAAAGTCGGGGATGCCGTCCATGTCGTCCACCACGAGGCCGTAGCGATCGATGATGTAGAAGCGGCTCAGGGCGTCTTCGCGGCTCATACCGCTGTCGACAAAGGCGTCGAGTATCTGGTCCATGATACCGCAGCCTGCCGTGCCTGCGCCAAACATGACCACCCGATGGTCAGCGTACTGGGTCTTGGTTGCCTCGACGGTGGATATGACATTGGCTGTGGCCACAATGCCCGTGCTCTGCATGTCGTCGTTGAAGGTGCAGAGTTGCTCGCGGTAACGCTCAAGGATGCTGCGCGCGTGATCGCGCCCAAAGTCTTCCCAGTGCAGGTAGACGTTGGGAAAGTGCTTCTCTACACTGGTGACGAACTGGTCGATAAAGGCGTCGTAGTCCTCCCCGCTGATGCGCTTGTGCGGGGCTCCGAGGTACATCGGATCGTCGAGCAGTTGTTGGTTATTGGTGCCGACATCGAGCTGGATGGGGAGTACGCGCGCGGGGTCGATCCCTGCGCAGATGATGTAGACCATGAGCTTGCCGATGGAGATGTCCATGCCGCCGATGCCCCAGTCTCCAATGCCGAGCACGGCCTCGCCGTCGGTCACGATGATGAGGTCCTTTCCCTTATCGGAGTAGCGCCCGAGTATGTCGTCCATGCGGTCGCGGTGCTCATAGGACAGATATACGCCAGAGGGGCGGCGAAACTCCGTAGAGTATTTTTCCACCGCGTCGCCAACGGTGGGCGTGTAGACGATGGGCAGCACCTCGTCCACATGCTCGGCGCAAAAGCGGTAGAAGAGGGTGGTGTTAAAATCGTGCAGACCGTAGAGAAAGATATTCTGGTCGATGGGGTCGGTCTTTTCCTTAAACTGCCGGTAGACGCGCCGCACCTGCGACTGCATGGTTTCGACTTCCTGCGGCAGATAGCCGTGGAGACCGAGTGCTTCACGCTCTTCTGCCGTAAAGGCTGTGCCCTTGTTCAGCAGGGGATTGTCCAGGATTTGACGTGCAGTGGCAGAGGTGCGGATGGCCGTTAGCTGGCCGCTGTCATCGGTTACTTTTGTAAACATAATCGTAGGGAGGAGGACGTGGTTAAACAGGTGCTCGCCCTAGGCCGTGTCTTCAAATTATCTCACGTCGCCCACTTGGCCGGATTTTGGCCCGTTTTTCGTTTCCTCGGCTCGACGAATCTTGATTCGCCTCACCTCGAAAGCCAAAAAACATGCTCAAAACCAACCTGCGCGGACTCGCTCCATAATTTGAAGACACGCCCTAGGTGGCAGCGAACGCACATGACTGTAACGCATCGACTGCAACTCTGAATGCGGGCGGAAAGTAAGTCTGTGAAACCTGATAACGTCCCGTCAGCTACGTGTCTACGCTAAAGCTGAAAGAAGGAGGGCGAGGCTGGGGAAACGGCGTGGGCATTGCCAGAAAGCCCCAGCCTCTGATGTGTACCGACCAACGTATGCGCTGGGCGGTTATTCGCTTGTGGCGAAATAGACCTTGGATGCAAGCTCGTTGATCTCGTCCTGAGTCAGCGGCTCTCCCTTGGATGCACCCTCAAGGATGGCGTGGTAAAGTTTATACTCGGTGTAAGCGTAGGCGAGGGCGGTACGCGTGTCGTTGAGCGTAAAGGGGGCTCCGACTGCCGGCTCGCCTGCGACGATTGTGGTTACCTCAAGCATGCCGTCGTTGGACTCGGCGGAGGTGAATTCAACGTCCTCAATGGCGAAGGTGTAGCCCTTTTCATTAAGGACTGACTGTAGCGATGCCGTGTCAGCAGGCAACTCGCCTGTTTCAATCCAGTAGGCGTTGACGGCGAAGTCGACTTCACTGGCCGTTTGTGGGCCACTGGCGGGCTTCACTGTTGGCATCTGTGAAGCGGCCGGGACGGACGAAGTGCCGGGCGCGGGGTGAGTCGCTGTGCTTGGCGCATCCGTGCTGGACTGGGCCACGGGCGGGGCAAGTTCTGTATGATGATAGGCGGTCTGAGCGGAGTCGTCCGTATCACTGGAAATCTGATCGAAGCCGAAGGGACATCTACCGCCACTAGCTGAATCGGAGGAGTCGCTGACATGGTCCGGCTTTCCGGCGCAGCCGCCAAGAAGGGCGATGCACACGATGGAGATGAACCCACAGTATGTGAACAGGCCTGCGTTTCTGGCCTGAAGCTTTCCGGGGGTGTTTTTCTGATGCTTATTCATGCTAATATTGGTCTCAGCGTGTTCTAATAGGGATCCTCGGGCTACATGCATGCTGAAACTTGGGCTGACGCCAATCCAAAAATGCTTGGCGTTCTCAGGCTCGAGGTTCGAAAAAAAGCCTAACCCTTGCGCTTCTTGATCAACTCGCAGCGGTAGAGGTCTGTGCGGCGGTCTTTGAGATTCTGTACGGAGCCCTGAGAGTGGAGGGTTTTCAGGCTCGGCAGGTGAACGTCTGCGATGAGTGTCATCTCCGTGTTGGGCGTGCACTCGGCCTTGATGCCGTTCTCTGGGAAGGTGAAATCGCTCGGGGTAAAGATGGCGCTGCGGGCGTAGGAGATATCCATGTTGTGCACGCGGGGGAGGTTGCCCACGCACCCGGCGATGACGACGTAGCACTCGTTTTCAATAGCGCGGGCCTGGGCGCAATGGCGCACGCGGTTGTAGCCGTTTTGGGTATCGGTCTGGAAGGGCACGAAGAGAATCTGCATGCCCTGCTCGGCCATGATGCGTGAAAGCTCGGGGAACTCCACGTCGTAGCACACTTGCACGCCGATCGTGCCCGCGTCCGTTTCGAAAGTCCGGACGGCGTCGCCCCCAGCCATAGCAAAGCGGCTGGTTTCATCCGGAGTGACGTGGACCTTGTAAATGCGCTCGGTGCTGCCGTCGCGTCGGCATAGCAGGGAGACGTTGCGCAGCTTACCGTCATCGCCAATCTCGGGCATGGTGCCGCCGATGATGTTGACGTTGTAGCTCATGGCAAACTCGCGCAGCGTGTCGTGGAGTGTTGAGGTGTAGCCCGCCAGGCCGCGGATGGCTTCGAGTTCGCTCAGGTGGTTGAACTCCGCCATGAGCGGGGCGCAGAAGTACTCCGGGAAGAGGCAAAAGTCGCTGCCGTAGTCGCTGATGGCATCGACGAAGTACTCCACCTGCTCGATGAGGTCCTTCAGCGAGGGAACAGGGCGCATCTGCCATTGGACGACGCCGATGCGGACGTTTTCCTTGATCGCGCCGACGAGGACTTCGTTTTCCTCGTAGTGGACGTTGTTCCACTCCAGCAGGGTGGCGTAGCTCTTGCTCTCGGTGTCCTCGGGGTCGTATCCGCGGAGGATTTTTTTGACGTGAAAATCATTCGAGAGCTGGAAGTTCAGCGTCGGGTCGTGGATTTCCCGGCTGCGCACCTTGTCAATGTACTGGCGCGGTGTGAGCTCCTTGGCGTACTCCTTGTACTTCGGGATGCGTCCCCCGGCAACGATCGCGCGCAGGTTAAGGTTTTCACACAACTCCTTGCGTGCGTCGTAGAGGCGGCGTCCGAGGCGTAGCCCGCGGTACTCGGGGTGGACGAACAGCTCGATGCCGTAGAGCACGTCCCCGTTGGCATCGTGGGTGGAAAAAGTGTAGTTGCCCGTGATCTGCTTATAGGTGTGCTTATCGCCGTACTTGTCGTAGTCTACGACCAAGGTGAGGGCAATGGCCACGACGTCGCCGTCTGCTTTGATGCAGAGTTGTCCCTCGGGAAAGCGCTCGATCAGCCGCTCGATGTGACGCTGAGACCACGGCTCGTAGCCTGCGCCGTGATAAGCCTCGAGCATGGTCTTGCGGGTCTGCCGGTAGTCCTCGGGTTTGAGGAGCCCCAGGGTGAGCTGAGCGGTCTTGTCCATAAGGTGCAAGATGCACAAGCACGCGCATTCCGCAATGCTGCACTACAGAGTCTGGAATCCGCAAAAACAGGACGGTCCGAGGGCCTTATTTAAAAAATTCACAAAAAAGTGATCGAGCGACTGGTTAAATCCTCAACCGTGTGCATTGTCCAATGTGATGAAATTCGCTACGCTTATTACCTGCATGGACGGGCGCATCCAGCGTCCGCTCAACGATTACGTTCGGGAGTACTTTGATGCACCGAACATTGACACCCTGGCCTGGCCCGGCGCTTGCGGTCCGATTTCCCGGCTGCAAAATCCCCGCGTTATCGAGTACGTGGACCGCGGGCTGGATATTTCCTTTAATCTGCATGCCTCCTGTGGCATGGCTATCGCCGGACACCATGACTGCGCCGGGAACCCCGTGAACAAGGCCCAACAGTGCACGGAAGTGGAGCTCATCGTGCAGCGTTTTCGTGAGAGCTACGGCGAGGACAAGGTTATCGGCCTGTGGGTCAATGACCAGTGGACCGTCGAGCGCATCTGCTAGTAGGTCGCACAAGTCGTCCGAAATGGGGCTTGTCGTTGGCACGGCACGGCCTAGGCTGACCCATTCTTATGAGAGCGAGTGAACTCTTTGAGCTGCCAGCCAGCATGCCCTTTGCCGACTTCTTTTCGGCAGAAGATGCCCCGTGGACCTGGGTGCCCAGGATTTCGGATGCGCTTGCGGCCTTCGACTTTGCAAATGCCCCCGATCAGCACACGGATATTCCGGCCGGTGTGGAGGTCAGTGGCGATGTCTTTATCCACAAAAGTGTAAAGCTTCCGCCCTATGCTGTCATTTCGGGACCTTGCTGGATCGGGCCCGAGGTGGAGATTCGCCCCGGCGCGTTCATTCGCGGTAAGGTCATTATCGGTGCGGGCTCAGTGATCGGTAATGCTACCGAAATCAAAAATAGCCTGCTCATGGAGGGCGTACAGGCTCCGCACTTTAATTACGTGGGTGACTCCATCCTCGGCAACAGGGCTCACCTCGGCGCAGGTGTCATCTGTGCCAACCTGCGCCTGGACCAACTGCCCGTTTGCGTAAAAACCCCGCAAGGAAAAGCCGACACGGGCCTGCGCAAACTCGGCGCGCTGATGGGGGACGAGGCCGAGGCGGGCTGCAATGCGGTGCTCCAACCCGGCGTCATCCTGGGCAAGCGTGCGGCGGTCATGCCGACGTTGGCCTTTGCCGGTTATCTCGAACCGGGCACGATCGCATTTCACCGCCCCGTCATCGGCCGTCTCCCGCGCAGGGACTAGCTCGCGCTTGCAGGCGACGCCTAGGCCGTGTTTTCAAATTCATCAAGGTCGGTAGAAAAGGGTCTTTTCGCGTCTTTTTCCGTTTTCTCAGTTCATGAATCTGGATTCACACCACTTCGAAAGCCGAAAAAATCCTCAAAATTACCTCTTTTTCCCTCGTTTCTTAATTTGAAGACACAGCCTAAAGCACGAACGTCAGGCAAAAGGCCAGGAGCGTGGCGATTGCCACGAGAGCGATCAGCACCCGGTGTTTGCCGAGGCCGCGTTTAGCTTGCTGTTGTCCATACTTTGCGGGTGCCTCTTCTTCGAAGCAGGAATCGGGTAGGTCGAGACCATCGTAGCGCGTGGCTTCTTCGTTCCAGCCGGATCGCTCGTCGGCTCCGCACTCGGGGCAGGCGTAGGCTCCGGCAGGTACGGGCGCACCGCAGACAGGGCACTGCTCAGGCGTCTTCATGTTCCGGGGAAAGCAGACGCCTCAGTCGCGTGGCGACCTGGGCAATACCGAAGCGTTTGACGTAGCACGGTCGAGCCACGCTGGTCATCATCTCGCGCTCGTGCTCACTCTGGTCGAGCCAGCGGGTGATGAGCTGCCGCGTACCCTCCAGGGTGTCGCTTTCGATGATGCCCGCGCCATCGGTTTGGATTTCTTCGAAGATGTTGACCTTGTCGGAGATGAGCACGGGTTTACCCAGGGCAAGGGCTTCGGCCACCACAATGCCAAAGTTTTCCTGATGGGAGGGCAGGATCATCGCGCCGCAGCCGGCCAGCGCACCCCACTTGAGCTTGCCTTTGAGCATACCCGTAAAGTGGATGCCCGGTGTCTCTCCTGCCAGCGTACGTAGCTCGTCGGCGTAGGCGTCTTTCTCGCCCGGACCAGCCAGGACGAGCGGGGGAAGTTCGCGACCCGCCTCGTGCAGTTCGCGGTAGGCCTTGACCAGCAGGTCGATGCCTTTCTTGGGGTCCAGGCGTCCGAGGAAGAGCAGATAGTCGTATCCGATTTTTGGATACACGAGGGAAAACCCGTCGCACCCTTCGGTGAGGTTGGCAGGAGGCTCCTCAACGCCGAGCCCGACAACGGCCTCGTTGACATCGTAGGGACGGAAAGACTCGCGGGCCAGCCTGCGCTCTGCCTCGCAAGTAAAGCAGACCGCTTTGGCGTCGCGGAGCACGCGGTACTCGCCGAGCCGCCAATAGGCGACTTTTTTCAAGTGCTTGCGTGGGTAGGCACGCTTAAACCACGGGTCGAGCATGCCGTGGGGAAAAACATAGTAGGGCGTAGCGGTACCACGCAGCACCTGACGCGTGGAGTAACCAATGTATTGCCAGAGGCCGTGGACAATGACTGCGTCGTAGTTTTCGTGATTCACCTTGAGCCAGGGAATGAGGGCGTCAGTATAGCCATAGCCGCCGACTGCGGGGCCGATCTCGTGCACGGCAAAGGTGTAGGTCTCGGCCGCAGTGCCGGGCTTGTCCAGGCAGAGCACCTCGTCTTGCAGGCCGGCTGCGTGGTTGGCTGCGGCGAGGAGGCGTACGGCTTCGACGACGCCCCCGGCTTCCGGCTTCATGGTATGGATGAGGTGTAGGATTTTCATGAAGAATGATTGAGCAAAGTGTGGTAAGTGGCGATGTACTGTTCGAGCATGACAGTAGGGGCAAAACGCTTGGCATTTTCGAGGCCCGCGGCACAGAGCGCATCCCGACGCTCGCAGTTTTTCAGGATGATCGTAGCGCACTCGGCTGCCCACTGCTCCCGATCTTCATAGTTCCCGGGGGCAAGGGGAATGCGGACTGCGGCGTCTCCTCCCACTTCGGTCATGGGCGCACGGTCGGTAATAAAGGCGGGGCAACCACAGGCCTGGGCTTCCGCGATGGGCCAGCCAAAGCCTTCCTCGAACGAGGGAAAAATCAGGGCCTCGGCTGCGCTGTAGAGGGCTTCGAGTTTCTCGTCGGTTATATCGCGAATGAAGCTGACATGGGAGCCGAGCATGTTCTTTTCGATGGTTTCCTCCAGCGAAGCTTCAGGCGGACCGACAAAGGCCAGCCTGAGCTCTGGGCGGGTCTTTCGCAGCTTGAGGTAAATTCCCAAGGTACCGGAACGATTCTTGTACCAGGCGTCGGAGCCGACATGGAGCACGTACGGTTGCTGCAGCGGGCTTATTCTGGCTACGGCTTGATCGTGGGCTTGCGGCTCAAATGCATAGGGAAGGCCCATGTAGATGACGCGGGTCTGGGCGGGCTTGAGACTCGTCAGGGTGAGGAGGTCTTCGCGCGTTTTTTCCGAAATGCACGTCACGTAGTGAGCGGTCTTCAAGTGCTTCAGAATCCACCGCTGGAGAATGCGCCCGGTGAAGCGCGTGGGGTTCTGCGGGACAAGGCCAAGGGCGGACTTGATCGCCATAAGGTCGTGGCAGTTAATCATGCCCCGCATGCCGCTGGCAGCCGCCAGATAGGGGGCGTTCGCGTGGTCGGTGACATGGACGACCAGGCCCGGATGAGCCGCGGCAAGTCGCTTGAGCTCGCGGCGGAGTTTCCGGGGAAAAAGCAGATACTTGTCTGCGTAGCCGCGCCATTTGGCTAATGGCCCCTTTCCGCCAAAAACCTTGGCAGGCTCCAGTCGCGTTACCCCGATGCCCGCAGCAGACAGGCCCTCCTCCAGCATATCGGCAAAGCGCAGCATGCTGTACTGGCCATCTGGACGGTAGTTTGTGACCAGTGCGACGTGCAGTTTATTCTCCATTAGCTACTGGCTTCCAGGTTGCTTTGTTCACGGAGCATGCGCTCGCGCCGGGCTTCCTCCTGCGCCGCCTGGATTTTGGTCGAGGCAAGGGTGAGTCCACCACCAAGGATGGCGAAGCCGAGAATCATGGGCGGTCCCCACTGACCATTCAGGATGAGTGGGAAGCACGCTGCATAGATCAAGAGCGGAAGCGCATTGCCGCTCTTGAGGGCGCCAAAGGCAAAGCGGAAGATATAGATTGTGAGGCAAATGCGCAGTATGATGAAGGCAAGACCGAGAAGCGGGCCCATCTCCATGATGGCTTTCTCCCACTCACTCTCACCCATGAGAAAGGTGGCCTCCCCGGTCAGGAGCTTGGCGCCGACGTTGGAGCCTTTGCCTATGCCGTGGCCGGTTAGCGGGGCATGCTCAAGCGCGCGCAGAGGATAGGTAACCAGGCCAGACATGTAGCGTCCGCCGACTTCATCACTCATCCCGCTGACGGTGCCGCCCTCGGTCGTGCTGGTCAGGCGCTCGGTAAAGGCCGCCGTCGCGTCGTCGAAGACCGGCAGCATGGGCAGTACGATCAATATAGCAACACCCACCCCGGCGGCACGCACCAGAATCTTGGGGGAGTTGGGCAGGCGGTAGAAGGCGTAGACGGCTGCCATCAAGACCAGGGCACAGGAGAAGGCCAGCAGTCGACTAATCGAGACCGGCACGGCCAGTGCTGTAGCCACGGCACCCGCGGCACAGAGGATCGTGTACTTTTTGCCCTCATGGATCATGAGCCCGATGACGAAGGCCAGGACCAGCGGGAAGTAGGCCGCCGGACCCGTGATGAAGGAGAACGTGCCGGGTGGTCGATTCTTACCCAATGCACCCATGATACCCTCACCACCACCGACTTGGCGGTTGATAAAGGCGCCATCGGGCGAGGCAAATTGGAGCGCCATAATCAGGATCTGCGGTATGGCCAGGATGATAAGCACGCGGCCTATTTGCACGCAGTCCCGGTAGTCGAGCGCTTTGCCGATGACAAATATCAGCGGGATCTGGAGAAAGTCGATGCGGAGCCCGTAGAGGGTGACGATGACACTGGAACCCGGCGCAATCAGGCCAAAGAGGAAGGCCATAAAGGCCATCATGATCGTTGCTGCCACGAATCCGTTTTGCGGAAACAGGTTACCACGCACCGCCATGAGATAGATCAGCATGACGATCGGGTCGCGCACGATAAGCAGGGGCGTGGACAGCGGAGGCAGGAACCACTTACGGAGGGCACCCTCGAAGATGAGCAGGAAGATATAAACCCACAGGAGGTTTTTAATCATGCGCTTTGGACTGGTGCCTGCCATATTACTTCGAGTTGCCGAGTTGCTTCAGTGCATCGGCTAATTGTTTGCGATAGTTAAGCCAACTGGTTTGCCGCGCTTTTTCAAGACAAGCCCGCTTCATGGCCGGGAGTAGGTCCCGATTCTCATGAAACCATTTAAGCTTGTCGGCTAGAGCCTGCGGGTCGCGGATAGGGGTGGTGAGGCCAGTCTGCCGTTCCTCGATCAGGTCGTCGCCTCCTGTGTTGGGTGTAATGATGAGCGGCAGTCCGCGACCAAGGGCTTCGAGCTGGACCAGCGCGCGTCCTTCGATGAGTGACGGCAGCGCGAGCGCGTTGCACTGGTCCATCATCTCAAGTACGCGATTTCGGCCCTGTGGACCGTGAAGGATCGCACCGGGACAGCGCTCACGATAGAAACTTTCAGGCATCAGCAGCGAGCCGATGATGTGGAGTTCGGCCCCGTGCAGGTCGGCGAGCTTCCACGCCTCGAAGAGGTCTGCCAGGCCTTTTCGCTGGCTGAGGGCGCCGACGTAGAGCACCCGGATGGGGCGGCGGCTGTCGGTGTCGGGGGCATGCTCCGCGCGCGGCTCTTCGATGCCGTAGGGCATGCGCAGCACTTGCCTGCCGTGGAGTAGCTCCTCGGGAATGGACTGTTCCACGAAGGCGCTGGGCGTGATGATGACATCAGCCAGCTCGAGCTCCTGCTGCTTGCGCTGCATTTTGGCTGCGGAGTCTCGGGTCGAGATGAGGGTCGGCTCCCAGTCGGGCCAGCGCTCGGCCTCCTTTTGCAAAACGGCCTGGGCATAAGGGCCGTAGGCGATGGGGAGCTCGTATAAAGTGGTCAGTCCCGCGGCCTTGGCCTGACGGAAGTGGGCGAGGCAGCCATCTTCGTAGCCGTAAACAGCACTCAGCTCCGAAGCGTGGAGCTTGAGGTAGCGTGCCAGCTTTCTGTCCAGTGCGTGGTACACGCCGTCAACGCTGCATGGGCCCGTCTCGTGCCGTACCAGCGGATTGTCTGGGTGCTTGATGAGTAGACTGCGAATGATTTCGCGGCAAGGGGAGGTGTGTAGTTGTTTTTTCGATACCGCGTACTTGCGCTTGCTCAGGAGTTGGGGGAATCGGGCTGGAAGCGGCCAGTGCTCAGGATGGGTATCAACTGAAAAGCCCAGCGTGGTATGGAAACTGTGTAGTAGCGAGGCCTCCTGCATGGCCCGCATGGCGTGGCGCAGGTTCTGGTTTCCCGTCGGATGGCTGATGGCAATCATTCGCTGAGGTCGTTCAAGAACTGCTCGGCCACGGCAGTGAGACGCGAGGCGGGGGGGCGCTTGGCCAGGGAAAAGAAATTAGCGGGTAAGGTTGAACTGGCGTCGAACAGCAGGGGGTCTGGGAGTTCGCTCAAGGGTGGAACTGCCGGGTAGCTGACGTCGTCGCGGTTGATGAGCACCGGTAGCCCGTGCTCAAGCATGGCGGTGGCGCTGCCGCTTTTCTCAATCAAGGCACGAGGGGAGGCGGCGACACCGAAGTCTAGCCGCTGCATAAGGCGAGAAGCTTCCTCTGGGCTCAGGCGCCCGAGTGCACCAAGGCGGAGGTGGTCGTCGTTCGCGGAGAGCAGGGCATTCCAGATATATCCCGCACTGCCGATGCTGCCGAAGTGGAGCAGGCCAATGCGGCGACCGTGTTGCTTTCCGCTGTTGCGCAGGTTGCTCAAAAGCGGTTCGGGCGGCCACTCCGGGTGGAGCGTGCCAAAAATGCCACCGAGATGCGTGGGCGTGCTGTCGTCCGGACTCCAGCCGAGTACAGTAGCAAGGCGCTTTTCGAGCGCATCGTCGACTTGATCGCCGAATCCGTCGGCCAAGGCGACAGGGATATTACCAAAGAGCGGAAGCGGGCGAGCCGGTAGCCCCAGTTTGCTTAAAAGCTCGCGGTAGGGGCGGGCATGACTGTGGACGACTGCGGGCTTGATGGCGTGCGTGGCCCGGCGGATGAGGTGTCGCTGCGCCATGCCCATGAGTCGCTCCTTAAGTGGTGCGCCACGTTTGCAGCCGATCCAGATTTCGTGAAACATGACCTGCCAACGCCAGTGTCCGGCGGCTTCTCGTAAGAACCCCGGGAGTTCGCGAGGCAGGCCGCGGGGGTGGAGGGCATAGGGGACGAATTGCAGGCTAACCCAGTCTGGGGCGAAGAGCCGAAGCTGCTCCAGGCAATGGGTGCGCTCCTCGGGATTGGCAAGTGCATCTAAGTAGCGGTTGTTCTGCTTTGCTTGGCTGGTATGCTCATCGCGCAGGGCGATCTCCAGCGTGTCGTGGCCCTGCGCACGCACGGCAGCCGAGAGGAGACGGGTGTAGTCTCCTACGCCGTCACGCCCGGGTTCCAGGCAGCCGCAGATAAAGGCAATTCTCACCGCTTGTTGTATTGAGATTTCCAATACGGAACTTTGACCAGCAGGTAGCACTGCTCGGCCAGAATGCCGCAGAGGAAGGTGAATTTATCCCAGGCTGATCCCGGGCCAAGCAGGGTGCGCTTGATGGCGCGCAGCGAGGAGAGAGGGTCGATGTTGGCAAAGCTCAGGGGCTGACCGTGCTTGTGGCAGAGGTAGACACCGGACTGCTGTGCGCGGGCGCGCTTGTGCCAGGGGATGGCGGGCCGTTGAGGGTGGAAAACCTCTGCCTCGGGGACAAAGCTCCAGCTCTGGCCAAGCTGCTTGATGCGGATGCGCAGGTCGACGTCTTCCTGATGCGGGTAGGGGAAGGCTTCGTCGAAGCCGTCCAACTGGTTGAAGAGTTCGCGCGTGAGCAGCAGGTTGCAGGACCAGAGGTAGCCGCCGGACTCGTTGACGGGGGCTTGCCAGCGCGGGCCCTTAATGGGTAAGTCTGTCGTGGTGCGGCCTTCGTAGACGCTGTGGCCACTGGCGGTGGCGGTGAGTAGTGCCTTTAGCCATCCGGGGCGCGGGATGCAGTCATCGTCGGTAAAGGCCAACCAGTCTGCTTGGGCCAAGGAGGCGCCGTGGTTACGGTTGGCCGCTGGGCCCCGCTGTGGCCCCTGTGTCCAGATGGCCCACGGGAACTGCTCGTGCACGAGTTGCTCGGCGGTGTTTGTGCGTCCGTCATCGGTCACGATGACTTCGTAGTCGCCGACCGTATGCTGCGTGCCGGGAGCGAGCGCGGCAAGGCATTTGGCCAGCAAGTCGTTGCGCTGGTAGGTGGGGATGACGACGGAAATCCGTGGTCGGCTCATGAGTCCTTCAAGGCGTGCCAGGCAGCGCGGATTTTCTGCTTCAGGCGGCGTGCGGTGGAGGGCGATCCCTCGTGCTGAGATTCGAGAAATTGCTGCTGTTCGTCCTCGGTCAAGTATTGGAAAAAGAGCTCAGAGATGGGCCGCTCGGGGCTCATCTTTTCGCCCGCCCAGTGCATGAGGTAGGGCTTGCGGGCTTCAACCTGCCAGAATCGCTCGTAGTCAGCATCGTGGTAGTCACCAGCCCAGGTGGACTCCATGTTGGCGGGGGGGAGGGTGAGGTTGCTGATGGGCACACCGGAGAGGTGGACGAGGAGGTTTATCCCCGGCTGCTCGTGGTAGGGGTCGTCCAGGATGGTGGGGCAGTAATCGGGGTGGGTGGCCGTGCGCTTGAAACTATCGATGTCGTACAGGGCACGGTCGCAGGCGAATTGCCCGGTGTTGAAGATGAGTCGCTGCCAGGTGGTGGAGCGTGCCTTGATGAGAGGGAGGGAGTGCTCGGTGTAGGTGTGTCCGGGGTTGTGCCAATGGCAGCAACTGGCCACCCAGCCCTCGCAGGGTTGCAGGACTTCTGCCGGGTTGCGCAAAAAGACGATATCGGAATCGACGAACTGGTAGTTGGCCTCGATCATGCACTGGTATTTACGCATGACGGGGCGTCCGCCTTCCTTTTCGATGAAGTCGCAAATCTCGTCGTTCTTCCACCATTTGCAGCCGGCGGGCAGGTCGAAGGTGCGGTCGTCGTAGGGGATGACCCAGACGGGCAAATCGCAGCCCACCGAACGCAGCGAGCGGATCATGGCCAGCAGGGGAAGGCGCACGGGTTCGTTACCCAGAGTGATGATTTTTTCGAGCTTCATGATGGGTTACTTCAGGCCGAGGAGTTTGCCCACGGTGCGGCCGATCCCGCGATAGGTGCGTTCTACGAAATCTTTGAGGCGAACCTTGAAGGCCACGCGCTTGAAGTACTTGCTCTTAAAGTCTTCCTCGGTCAGTTCGCGTCTGCGGTCACCGGTGACGACGCTAAAGAGTTCGATGTCGCTCAGGTCGCACTCGGTGTAGTCCATGGGCTTGCGAGCGATGACAAAGGTGCCAGGGCCGCTCTCGTCGCGTTCCAGGCCGATGATCTCAAAGTCGGCCAGCATCTTTTCGATGTCCTCCATCTCGTAGCGCCAGAAGTCGTGGGGGTAGCCGTGGTAGAGGTAGCCCCGGGCGGGTGAGGTGATGAGCAGCAGACCACCGCGGCGTACGACGCGCTTCATGTTGGTCAGCGATCTGCGCCACCAGCGCGTGTGCTCCATCATCTCAATGGACATGACGATGTCGAAGCGCTCGGGGCCGAATTCCTTTTCGAGGTCGTCGGCGTTCATGACCTTGTCCACGCAGGGGCCTTCGATCATGTCAATGCCGAGGTAGCTCTTGGGATCGTGGTGCATGAGGTAGGGCTTGATGGAGCCGTTGAAGTCGCAGGCACCGACTTCGAGCACCTCCTTGCCAGTGATCTCCTGCGGGGGGAGATGCTTGGCGGCGAAAACCATACAGTTCGGGCGTGGCATAGTGATTCCGGTTAGTTGAAGTTGGGTTATCCAGTTGCAGTTAATACAGTGGGGAAGCGTTTCAGGAAAGCCTCTTTCAGGTCATCGTCGAAATAGTTTATTCCAAGCAGCATGTTTGATGCCCTGGCGCAGCGTGCGGATGTTGGACTTCTCGCGTAAGAGTGTTTTGAGGCGCGTGAGTTGGTTGAGCCAAACGAGGTGCGCGGTATCTCCCTCTAGCTTCGAGTTTGGGCGGAGCATAACTTGCGGTGCGAGGCCGAGGAGGGCTTTTATGCATTTGAGGCTCTCTTTGACCCACGAATCGCTGGCGACTTTGCTTTGGCAAAAACTGGGCAGCACGGCGTGGTAGGCATCGAGATAAACGGACTGTTTGCCAAAGCCGCTGTTGAGACGGCAGAGGTAGTCCCAGTTCAGGCGTTCGGCGGGGATGAAGTGCTCGATGAGCAGGTCTGGGTCGTACCAGATTTTCCATCCGGCCAGGCGGAGAGCCGCGCATGTTTCGAAGTCTCCCCCCGAACTGAGCTCCTTTCCTTTGCGGTCTGTGAGTATGCCGGTGTAGCCTTCCGCGAGGAGTTGCTCCCAGGCCTCCCGGCGGAAACACAGGCCAGCGCCGCAGACAGCCTGCTCGACCACGCCACCGGGCGAATCCAGCGCATAGACGGCGTAGTTGCCCTTGAGCGCGTCAAACCAGGCGGGTGGTTCGACTTCGCACACCTCGGTTGTGGGGCCGCCGACCACGCCTACCATCGGCGTATCTCGAAAAATGGCTGCTACACGAGCCAGCCAGTGCGGTGGAGTCCAGTTGTCGTCGTCCACCAGTGCGATAATATCGTGTCGTGCCTCTGCTGCGCCACGTGCGCGGGCATGGCTGAGGCCGGGCGTAGGCTCGGGCACCACGCGCATCGGGGCCACGGGGTTGCTGCCCCACACCTCCTGGGCAACGGCTGCGGTGTCGTCGGTCGAGGCGTTGTCGACTACGATGAGTTCCCAGTCCAGGCCTGCAGGCACCTGCTGCGCCTGGAGGTGCTGGAGGGTCTCAGTCAGGCGTGAGGCACTGTTGTAGCAGCAGATCACGACGCTGATGCTGGGCAGCTTGGCAGATAGGGAAGTCATGACGGGTTGCGCTTCAGACGGCGGGCGACCTTTTTCGCGAGTGGCTCAAGGGTGCGTGCGATATTGACCTGTGCACGCTGGAGCACGGGGAGCTGTGCAGCGTATTTTCTACGCAAAGCTGCCTGCCGCCTAAAGCTTTCGCCGGTGGCTAACTCGCCCAGAGTTTTGGTGCCCTCGATGAGGCGGAAGTGTCCCCATAGCTCATTATGGTAGTAGGCCTTGGCGTACATGCTGGCACGAAAGAGGAAGTCCAGGTCCATGGTGTAGTGGTCGTCCACGTCGTAGGGCCCGGCGACTTCGTGGAGGGATTTGTGGTAAAAGTAGGAGGCGGGATTGAGGGGAAAGGGCTTACCCAGGCAGAGGTTCAGGAGGGTGAAGGGGGCGGGGCTTTGCAGTCCGAGGTCGGCATCGTTATCGCCCCAGACTTTGAGGTTACCATACAGGAAAGCGGGCTCGGTGATTGTCGGTGCGAGTGTGCAGATGCGGTTGAGGGTGCCGGGCTCGTAGTAATCGTCAGCGTTGAGAAAGCCAATGAACGGCGTGGTGGCGGCGGAGATGCCGCGATTCATGGCATCGGATTGCCCGCTGTCTTTTTCTGAAATGAGCTGCACGTGTGAATGCTCTTGGGCATAGCGGCGCACGATGTCGGGTGTGCCGTCGCTTGAGGCGCCATCGACGATCAGGTGGACGACGCGGTTGCAGCCCTGCGCGGTGACGCTCTCCATGCAACCTTGGATAAAGCTGGCCGCATTGAGAACGGGGGTGATGACTGTGATGAGCGGACTCATGGCTGTCGTGCTTTTTCGATACGCTCCAGGTTTTGCCTCAGTAACGAAATGTCGGCGATAAAGTTGTTCTGCTGCTCATTCAGATTGGGCTTCTCGGGCTCACAGCTTTGGTAGTAGTAGGGGTGGGTGCAGGCCGCAGCGAGGTTGAAGAAGCTGCTGTTGAAGTTGCCGCGCATGCGCATCTCAAACACCTGAGAGCCGGGCGGCATCATGAGCATGTTGGCCAGACCTGCTCCGTGGATGGAGGCGAGGACGCGGGCGTTCGTGAGCATGCCGACCTGCTCGCGGAAGGAAAAGTCTTCCATGCAGACTGTGCTGTAGCCAAAGTGATCGAAGACAGCTTCTACCTCGTCCTGATTGATGAACTTGCGGATGCGGGCTTTGCGGCGCGAGATGTGGATCTTGTCGCTCAAACCAGTTGGCTGGGCAATGTTTGCTGAGCGGAAGCGCTGCCCGACCTTCTGGACCAGATCGGGGTTGAAATGGTGGATGCCAGCCGTACGGGTGGGGATGTGGACCTCGCTCAGGAGGTAGTGCCAGCCCAGCGGGACTGGGACAAGATTATCTATCCCGAAGAGCTCCAGAGCCGTTTTAACAAAGTCGACGACCAGATAGTGGTCCGGGAGGATGAGCGGCCAGCCAGCGTCCAGTTCGTTGCGAATAAATTCCAGCCGGGAAAGTGTCTCCGTGAGCCAGAAGAAATAAGACAGCGACCAGGTGTCTGTGCACCACAGGCAGGGGGCGGTGAGGACTTTTCTGCGCCCGGGGAGGTGGCTTTTGGCGATGAGCTTGAGCTTGGTCGGAAGACGGTTGTATTTGCTCGACTCCCAGCTCCACTCCTTAGATTCAAGGGTGTCGGGAAAGGCGTCCGGGAGGAGGGAGAGGCCTTTGATGAGGATGCCCATGCCGCTCGCACGCACGTTGTGGTGGGCTCGCAGGGTGGGTTCGGGTATCTCGTGAGTCAAATGGGGAGAAAAGAGCTCCCGATCGGACTCGATGAGGTTAGCGGGTAGGTTGCGCTGAACGGTAATCATGCTTTCGGCTCCAGGAGATACCAGACGGTCGGATTTTGGCGGTCAACCAGCCAGCCGCTCAGGTAGTATCTCAGGAAGGGCTTGCGCCATCCCAGAATCGGGGGGAAGTCTTCCGCTGTCCGTTGCCGGGATTCCGCAGTTGTGATGACATGCGTATCAGAAAAACGACTACAAACGCGCTGGCCCACACCGGGAACCAGGGCGTCGTGGGACTCGAAAAGCAGGGCGGCCTGCTTGAGTGCGGGGGTCGTATTCGGATCGAGCAGGAAGTCTTCCGCACCCTCGACATCCATCATGACAAAAGCTCGTCCGCTGAGAGCAGACTGGAGGTCGCCCGGCTGACAGAGGCCTTTGACGGTAACTCTGTCGCTTACACCATTATTTGCTGCAAGATCTGCGATGAGGCGCTGCCCTTTCTTCAGGGCTTCGTAGGCGATGATATTTGCGCGGGGAAAACGTCTGGCCAGCCCTACAGCGTAGTAGCCTTCGGCTGCGCCGACGTCGACGATCGTGTCGAAGTCTTGGGCGAACACTTTCTCCAGCAGTGGAAAAATCTCCTGCTCGTAGGTGCCAAGGAACTTAGGGAGTTGGGCGCTGAAAACCTGCTCCCAACCGTAGTTCATGCCGCTGAAAGGACCACGTCGCAACACGCTTTCCTGGCGCATGCTTGCGAGGAAACGCTCTGCCAGTACAGGCGGCTGGAGTGGCGCAGGGGCCAGCTTCTTGAGTGCTTGTCGCAGTGCGTGTGGCATGTCAGTTCTGGGAGGCAGGGCGTTTACGTCCGTAGCGTAAAAAGAGTGGGATAAGCCGAAGCGCTGCGGTGTAGCGGGGCAGGTAGCGCCGTGGGTCGGAGATGATACGCGCCAGCCAGCCGAGGTGCAAGCGGTCTGCCCAGGCGGGGATATTAGCCTGCTCTCCGGTGAAGAAGGCAATGGCCGCGCCGGTGCAGATAATGCCCGGGCGGTAGGGGAGTGCATTGCGCAGGGTGTAGCCGAGACGCTCCTGTACGCCCCCGCCGATGTTGACAAAGATGAAACGCGGCTTGCGGGCCTCAAGGATGTCAAGCAGGGCGGCGTCTGCGATGTGGCCCGGGCCATAGTGCGGGGCCAGGTAGCAGTCCTCTTCGGTTGCCGGAATGCCCATGACAGTGCTCAACCACTTGAGGTTAATGTGCATTTCTTTCTCGCTGGGCATAATCCAGAAGGTGGCTCCAGGCTCGCGCAGAGCAGCGTGCTTTACCAGTTCACGGAAATAGAGGTAGCCTGATATCTTGGGGATTTTGGGGCGGTGCAGCAGGTTCCAGAGGATGACGAGGAGCCCGCTATCGGTCAGGGCGAGATCACTGCCTTCGACACACGCTTGATAGACGGGTTCGTGGGCGAGAGTGGCTAAGCCCGGTCCGGAGGGGGCGACGAGGAGTCCGCCTTCGCGTACGACGTGCTCAATGGCGCCGTCCAGCGTGCCGGTATAAAAGGAAATGCCGAGGATGGTTTCGGACGATGGCTTCATGAGGGGCAGATGCTTTGGTAAAGGTCGATCATGCCGCGTGTGCTATGGTCAAGGGAGTAGGCCTGCTCGACGCGGGTGCGGGCATTTTGCCCAAGATTGCTGCGTAGGGGCGCATCATGTATCAGCTTTTCAAGACAGGATGCCAGTGCTTCTGGCGTAGCTGAGTCGGCGATCAGCCCATCGCGACCATGTGTGACGATATCGGGTATTGCACCTGCGGGGCAGGCTGCGAGCGCGCAGCCCGAGGCCATTGCTTCGAGCGGCGTCTGGCCAAAGGTCTCCTGCCTGCTGGGAAAGATGAAGATATCGGAGAGTGCGTAGGTCTCCGCCAGTTCGGGCTCGTTGGAAATATGACCGAGGTGGCGGCATGGGGTATTGCTGGTCAGGGTGGGGACATCTCGCCCGACGGAGAGCAGGAGCAGATTGTCTGGCAGCTTAAGCAGGCCGAGAGCCTCGGAGAGGATATTCATGCCCTTAAGCGGATTGCTGAGCGAATCGCTGACGAAGAGCAGGACCAGCGCATCGGAGGGAATCGTGTATTTATCGCGCAGTGGGTTACGCTCACGCGGTTGGTAGATCTCGGTGTCTACCCCAAGTGGCACCAGTGAGGTTGAAATACCGCTCAGCAGTGGGCTCTGCTCGGCCATGCGCTTGATGTATGAGCTGGTGGCATGGATAGAGAGGCGTGTATTGAGTTTCTGATACACTTTCAGGCGGGTTCTCCAAATCTGTGTGCTTTGATCGCTGGGGCTTGGGGAAGCCAGTTGCGGGCATTGGCCACAGCCGATTTTAAATCGCTCGCAGTCTACGGTGTAATGGCAGCCACCGGTAAAGGCGTTCATGTCATGCAGGGTGACAAGGACGGGGAGGTTGCGGGGAAGGGCCGCGATCGTGGCGGGCCAATCAAGCGGCGCGGGAATGTAGTGTTCCGGCAGGGCGGACGCCCAATGGATATGCAGCACATCGCAGGAACTGATTTGCTCCCAAGCTTGCGCCCCGGTCCATGACCGTGGCTGGCTAAAGAAGAGGTTGGGGGCTTTAGGCTGGGGCTCTGGGTGACGGTAGGTGAAGAGCTTTCTAGCTAGCCGAGCGGGCAGGGTATTGCGCCACTTGAGCGCGTGGGTATGCGGGTCGTTGCTGCTTTTTACACTGCAATAAATGTGTGAGTCGATGCCGGCTTCACGCAGGCCGCTGTGCAGCCGTGTCATGGCTTTAGCGGCGCCCCCGGTGAGATCGAACGTACTGAGGTGGCAGACTTTCACGGTGTGGGTGAGGGCGGGAAAATTTTGTGGCGCAGTGCCCCTAACTTGATGCGCAGTGCGCTGAGGACGCGGATGTACCAGCGTGTTTCCTGCCAGAGATAGACGGCGCGGAAGGTGAAGCTGTCGGCCTCCTGGTGGCGCTCGATTTGAACCGGGTGGCGTTCGATCGTGAGGGGGTGGGCTTTGGCCCGCTGGATGTAGGGGATGAAGTCGGTGTGGGTGGCATCGCCTCCAGTGCCGATGTTTTGGACGAGGTTTTTGGCCGGGTGAATGCTCAGACCAGCATGGTGCCAGCAGGTGTAGGTCCAGGGGTAGGCCCAAGAGGAGTTTTCGTTGGGTCGCTGGTGTATCTTGCCAAAAATATTGGTCCAGAAATCAAGCTCTGACTGTGTGGTGAGGTAGCGTGCCCAGCCCTGTCCAAGCGGCTCTGGCGAATAGCTGCTCAGGTCGAGGTCGATTTGCTGCCAGGCATCGCGCCAAGTGGCCCAACCCCAGCAGTGGGGAAACATGCTAAAAAAGTAGCTGTCCTCGCTGCGGCGGCGTCCACCTTGATAATTCCCGCCGCCGATGTGCATGATGCGTGGCTCGTCTCGGTAGCGTTCGAGGAGAGCTTCGCAGAAGGGGAAGAAACTGGGGTCCGGGAGGCAGTCGTCTTCGAGGATGATGGCTTCGTGCTCGCGGGCGAAGACTTCGTTTAGCCCACTGCTGACGCGCAGGCGGCAGCCGAGGTTTTTCTCGCTGAAGATATGGGTAACCTGACAGGGCCAGTCGATGTTGGCCACGGCTTTCCGTGTTGCCGCGACGGCCTCGGCTTCGCCTGGTTTGTCCGGCCGGGCACCATCGGCAATGAGGTACAAACGCAAGGGCTTGGCGCGGCGGATGGCGTCAAAAACTACGCGCGTGGTATCCGGGCGCTTAAAGATGATGAATGCTACGGCTGTATTCATTTTCTGAATACGCGCTGGCGTAATGCACCTGCTTTGACGCGGAGTCTGGCCAGGCTGGAAGAGGCAATTAGGCCAGTGGCGTGGCGGAATGCGGAGCCGAAGGGCTTTTGTTTAAAAATGCGCCAGAGGGTTTTGCGCGCGCTGGTAAAGTTGTGCTCGATCAGGGCCAGGCCGACCCACTCCAGCAGCGTACCTTCGGGGCTGAGTGGTGCGGGAACGAGTGTCTTGGGAGGCAGGCCTTTTTTTGCGCGGGCCTCGGCCAGCAGGGCGTTCTTGATGGCGATACGGTCAGCGCGGTTGCGGGTGGCGTTGATGCTGGTCAGGAGCTGGCGGTAGCCCAGCAGGCACTGCGGGACGATTGAAAAATTGCCGAGTTGGCTGAGGCGGAGGAAGAGGTCAAAGTCCTCCACGTAGGTACACGCTTGACGGTAGCCACCGACGGCTTCGACGGCGTCGCTGCGGAGCATCATGGCGGGGTGTACGAGCCCGGCGACGCTGCCCTCAAGCAGTCCGTTGGCAATGGTCTGTGGGTCGCCGTTCATTTTCCATGTCCAGATGGGGGAGCCGTCCGGGTCGAGGAACTGCACCCAGGAGCCGACGCCGACGCAGTTGGGATGGGTGTCGAGAAACTGCACCTGTGCGCTGAGGCGTTCGGGGTAGGCGATGTCATCCGCATCCATACGGGCGATGAATTGGCCCTGGCAGAGAGCGAGCCCGTCGTTGAGCGCGCCGACGATGCCGGTGTTTGGTCGGCTGAGGATGTGCAGGCGTGCGTCCTGCTGGGCGAAGTTTTGCAGCAACTCAAGGGTAGCGTCGGTCGAGCCGTCATCGACGATGATGAACTCGAAGTCGTTCAGGGTTTGCCGCAGGATGCTCTCAACGGTTTCTGTGATGGTGCTCTGCGCATTGTAAGCGGGCATGAGCACGGAGACACGGGGTGGGGGCTTATCCATCCAGACCGAGCCGTTGGCTAAATTTTTGGGTGAGCGCGGAGATGAGTTCGCGTGAACTGCGACGCGGGAGCTTATCGGCCTGCATGATGGTTTCGATCAGCGGCAGGAGGCTGTTTCCGGTGCCGTCAAGGCGAAGGTGGGCGTAGGGGGATTGGCGGGCATTGATGGCTTGTTGTGCGGCCTCGTTGTAGCGATGTACGCAGGCTGCGGGGGCAAAGCGCTCGGCGAGTTGCTGCTTGCAGCGTTGACCCATCGCAGGGAGCTGCTCGGCTTGCGTTAGCAAGTGCCTGAGCGTGTCTGCCAGGGCCTGGGGATTGTTGGCGGGAAAGGTAAAGCCTGTGTCGTCGTCAACGAGATAGGCGGCGCCGGCGCCCGTGGAGATAGCGACAGGCGTGCCTGCGGCCATGGCTTCAAGGGCGGTGAAGTTCAGCGTGTCCCACATGGAAGGGACTAGGCAGAGGTCGGCCTCGGCTTGTCGGCTGAGGACTTGCTCGCGGGGGATAGGGCCGTGCCAGCGAAGGCATTTACCGAAAACGTCAGGATGGTGTTGCTCCAGCCATTGTGCAAGGGATGCGCCGCCGGGGGCGGTCGAGGTGTCGCCGCCATACCAGTCGATGCGGAGTTTGGTACGTTCGTCCGGGGTGAGCAGCTCGAGCGCATCGGCCAAGGTGAGGGCGCCCTTCCAGTCTTGCAGGCGGCCGACGACAATGCACCGAAGCGGGGCGCTTGGACGGGCTGTATTCTCCTTTGTATCCAAATCCTGATACGGAAAAAAGGGCGGGTCGATACAAGGGATGTTACGCTGGAGTGTTGCGGACCATTCTGCGGCGTTGGTCGGGCTATAGGCGGTGGTGAGGTCGGCGCGCAGGAGGGCGTCGGACTCGATCATGCGGACAAAGCCAGCGTCCGGGCTCTGCATGCCGCCCTGTGAGCGTGCTGCTATCTGCCCCATGGAGCCGTGCGCGGTGACGACCAGCGGGGGGAGCTCGGGGCCGCACAGTATGGAGGCGTAGCCGAGGAATTCGGCGGCAAAGGTGACGCTATTTGCGGGCGCATGCTCGCGGAGCCAGTCGCGCATGGCGGTGCCTGCGGCAAGCGACATAGCGGCGACTTCCCAGCCGTCGGGTAGCCATTGGCCATAGCGGACGAAGTGCTCGTAGCGCTGGTCGGCCAGTTTGACCACAGTGACGTGCGGCCAGCCGGGGTCGACGGCTTCCTTTTGCGTGGTGAGGATGGTGGTGGGCAGGCCAAGCTCGCTACGGCAACGGGCAAGGTGCAGGTAAAAGGTGGCCAGCCCGCCGAGGTGCGGAAGCCACTCGGGGAGCGCAAAAACGGGGTGTGCGGTGCCGGGCATTTAGTCGAGTTTATCTGTGGACCAGTTGAACTTCGGGCGCAGGAGTCCGAGCCAGTTGTTGTGGTACTCGACCCGCATGGCCCCGGTGTCATGGACCATGAAGCTGACGGCGTTGGCAGCCCAGGCGTTGAGGTGCGAGGCGTCGGTCTGGAGGCCAATGTGAGCGAGGTACATGCCGTCGCTGAGGAAGTTGGCCGGGAGGGTGATGCGGCTTTTGTAGAGGCCGACGGGGTGCGGCTCGTAGCCCCACTGGTCATCACCGAGGCGGGCAGAGGGGAGGTTGGGAGAGGAAAAAATGTGAGTGCCGATACTATCCAGCAGGATAAAGGCGACGTTGAGCCGGGCGCCGGCCTTGAGGCACCAGTACTCGATTTCGACGACGACTTCGCGGTCGATCTCGACATTGTCGGTGGGGAGACCGTCGCAGGTAACGGTGACGCTGCGCAGGCGAGCGATGTCATCCCCGGGGGCGCTGTCGCGGTCTTCCCAGACGGTTCTGCCGGAGTGGTCGGCCCCGATGTTGAGGTACTGGTTGATGACCTCGCGGGAGGGGCCGTCTGCCTTGAGCTGGCCGTCGCGCAGGAGGATGGCACGGTCACAGAGGTTGGCCAGGGTAGAAAGCTGGTGGCTGACAAAGAGCACGGTGCGGCCCTGACGGGAGATTTCGCGCATCTTGTCGATGCACTTTTTCTGGTAAGCGGCGTCGCCAACGGCGAGCACCTCGTCCACGATGAGGACGTCTGGCTCAAGGTGGGCGGCCACGGCAAAGGCCAGGCGGACGGTCATGCCGCTGGAGTAGCGTTTTACGGGGGTGTCGATGAAGGCACCGATCTCGGAAAACTCGATAATGGCGTCGAGCTTGCTGCTGATTTCGCGTCGCTTCATGCCGAGGATGGTGCCATTGAGAAAGATATTTTCACGGCCCGTGAGCTCGGGGTGAAAGCCGGTGCCGACTTCGAGCAGGGAGGAGACCACGCCGTGGATGGTGGCCTTGCCGGAGGTGGGCTCGGTGATACGCGAAAGGAGCTTGAGGAGGGTGGACTTGCCCGCGCCGTTGCGGCCAATGATGCCGAGCGTCTCGCCCTCGTTTACGGTGAAGGAAGCCTCCTTGAGCGCCCAGACGGTATTCGGGCGGGGCCCGGCGCGATCGGGTGGGACCTTGGCGCGCTCGATCCAGTCGTCGCCTGCGTCTTTGCCCGCTTTCTGTCGCCACCACTGCTCCAGTGACTCCCGCAGTGAGCCCGCGCCTACCGTGCCCAGGCGGTAGAGCTTGGAGAGCTTGTCAACTTCGAGAATGGGTCGGGACATGGCGATAGATGGGAGGTTGAGGATTTATAAATTTGGAATTCTTAATTTATAAATTTATCGACCTAGACGGTGTCGGCGAAGGTGCGGCTGGTGCGCTGGAAGAAGAGCATGCCGGTGATTAACAGGAGCAGGCTAAGGGCGAGCGAGAAGCCGTAGAGGGTGGGGTCAAATTCGCCGTGGCCGAGGAAGGCGAGGCGGTAGAGCTCGATCACGGGCACCATGGGGTTAAGCTGGAAGAGGGTCTGGTAGGCGGCGGGCACGCTTGAGACGGGGATAATAATCGTGAGGTAGAGCCAGATCTGGATGATGAACTGATTGAGGTGGGTGAGGTCGCGGTACTTGGCCGTGATCGCGCTCATCCACATGCCGACGCCGAGGGCGAGGATGGCTGAGTGGGCAATGAGCAGTGGCACGAGGGCTAGTTGCCAGCCCAGTGAGAAGGTGCTGCCTGCGTTGCTGAAGAGTTTAAAGTAGGCAAAAACGACGAAGAAAAGCCCGAGCTGGATGGCGAAGGTAAAGAGGGCCGAAATGCTGACCGACAGCGGCATGACCAGCCGAGGGAAGTAGATTTTCTGAAAGATGTTGGCGTTGGAAGTAAAGGTGGTGCTGGAGCCCTGGAGGATTTGGGCGAAGTAGTTCCAACCCAGCAGGCCGCATAGGTACATGAGGGAGTGGGGGACATTGCCGTCGGAGGGGATGTTAGCCACGCGCCCGAAGATGAAGGTGAAAAACACCGTCATGATGAGCGGCTGGAGGACAAACCAGGCCGGGCCGAGAACGCTCTGCTTGTAGCGGGCAACGAAATCGCGGCGCACCAGCAGTAAGAGCAAATCGCGGTACTCCCAGAGTTCGCGCCAGTTAATGGCCAGCCAGTTCTGGGCAGGCTGGATAACGGTGGTGTGGCGGTGCGGATTCACAAGGCAGGTTTATAAATTTTTAAATTCGTTGAATTTGTAGATTCGTAAGATTTTAGATTTAGAAATTTGTAAATGTGTAACTTGAATCGGTGCGATGATCTGGGAACGCTCAATGAGTATAGCAACGTCATTTCAAGTTGCTAATTTGTGAATCTACAAACTTCTGAATCTACAAATGTAAAAATTTCCCACGCTGCCGCCCTTGGCCGGATGCGGGGAGCAAAGCCAATCGTGGGGGTGTGCAGGGCACAGGTTGGGGGTTGAAGGTCAGGCACCTTCTTTTTTGGAGGACTGCAGGGGGTGGCGGTAATGGCGTTCCACCTGATCCAGAGAAAGTTCGACTTCGCTTACGCGGCCAAGGAGCTCGAGCAGGAGCTTTACGCGCTCGCTGCCCGGGATGAGCCGGACGACGTCGGCTGTGCTGCCCTCGAAGATACCCGCGATGATGCGGATATTGTCCCCGGTCTGGAGGGGGACGAGGGGCAGGTCGAGGATGTTGTCCTTGGCCAGGGAGGCGATCTCGGCGATGACGGCATCGTGGACGGGCATGAGCGTGTTGCCGTGCTTGACCACGTAGGCGACGCCGCGGGCGTAGCCTACGGCCCGTATGTGCTCCTGGGGCGTGAAGCGGGCAAAGAGGTAGTTGGGAAACATGGGCTCGAGGATGTGTCGCTTGCCCTTGCTGGATTGGCGCTCGTAGCGGACCTGCGGGTAGAGGGCCCGGACGCCGTCGATGTCGTTCAGGCTGACCGCGGCGATGCGCTCGCGCTTGGGCTGGGTTTTGAGACAGTACCAACCGGGTTTGTCGGGGAAAGTCATGAGCGCAGGAAGAGGTTGAGCATTGGCAGGAGCCGATCTGCGTGCTGGTTCCAGCTTTGGAGCTTCTGGATGCGTTGACGCTGTGTCGGTGCGATGTCCGGGCTTGCGCTCATGAGTTCCTCCAGGTGGTCGAGGCGCTCTTTGCCCGCTTCGAGGTGGGGACGCATCTGCTCGCGCAGGAAATTTCCCAGCAGCTTGCGCATTTCGGTTTCAGCTTCGTAGTAGTCACGACGTTGACCCGGTTTATAGGCGGTACGCACCGCATTGAAAGAACGAAGTTGTTTTAAGCCCTGACTGGCCGAGCCGAGGCTGATCTGTAGGCGGGTCATTATCTCGTCCATCGAGAGGGGCTCGGGGGAGATGTAGAGGAGCCCGTAGATTTCGCCGAGCGACTTGGGCAGGCCGAGAGCCTGGACAGCACCAACGAAGAACGCGATGACTTCGCGCTCGATATCCGTCAGAGTCGTGGGCTGTGCCGTTGAGGCCATAGTGATGTCGTTATCGGTAATTTACACCTATGCTTAACTTATTTCAAAATAAAATGAAAATGTCAGGCTAACGTTATTATAAATAGACTATAAGCATGGCGCAAGACAGCGCTTAGTTCTAAGTCTTGTCAAACCAGGGAATCCCTTCATGCTTAATCCTGATCGTTTAACTATCTTTAAAATTGCTGAAGGTTTATCCTCAATTTTACGGCTGTTTTACCGATGAGGTGAGGGGATTATATGCTCGATAGTCGATATAAGGGCCTGCTAGCGCTGCACGGGTGCGTCATTATTGTGACGTTGCCACTGCTATTCTTTACACTGGCCGTTATTGGGGTGAGGTTCGGGCGTTTGGAGTTCGAGCTGATTAACTTTCCGCTTTACCTGATGGGGGTGTTGGCCTCGTGCGCGATTTTCTTTAATTTTTACCCGATTCTGGGGCCGAGCGTGAGTGTGCGCGACCGCGCGCGGGTGTTTCAGGTCACAAACCTCCAGACTTTCGTGCTGGTGCTGATCCTGTTCACGATCATCTTTGCCACAAAGGACAAGGCGATCTCGCGTGTGTTTATCGGTACGTACCTGGTTTGCGTGTACGCAGCGTTGTTTTTGCTCAACATGTTCCTGCCGGGTATGCTGTCCGGCTACGTGTTGAAGGGGAAGAATACCCGGGCCTGTCTGGTGGTGGGGACAACGAAGACCTGTGGGAGCATCAGCGACTGGCTGCGGAGCAAGCAGGCTATCGGCTTAAACATCATCGGCTTGCTGAATTACGAGGAGAAGAACCCGCAGCCGATCGATATCCCGGTGCTGGGGGATGTCTCCCGGCTGCGCGAGACGATCCAGGCCAAGGAGGTAAACCAGATCATCCTGCTGGAGACGCGCCACTCGAAGGAATGGGTGAAGGAGATCCTCGATGCGGCGGAGGAGGAGGGCTGCCAGATCCTGATTTTCAACCCCTGGGCGGAGTATTTTGACTATCCGTTGATCAGCGTAAAGGACGGGCCGCACACCTTCTTTACCCTGCGGGAAGAGCCGCTGGAAAGCCCGCTCAACCGCGCCATGAAGCGTGTGTTCGATCTGGCCATTGCCCTGCCGGTGGTGGTGTTTATCATGCCGGTGTTGTTGCTGGTGGTTTGGCTTTGCCAGCGCAAGCAATCACCGGGACCGATTTTTTACAAGCAGATACGCCGGGGCTACAACCGCCGGGAGTTCGTGCTGTATAAATTCCGCACCATGCACGTGCGCAAGGTGAACGACGAAGCCCGGCAGGCGAGCAAGGGCGACCCGCGTATTTACCCCTTCGGGGCCTTCCTGCGCAAAACCAGTCTGGATGAGGTGCCGCAGTTTCTCAACGTGCTCAAGGGGGAGATGAGCGTGGTGGGGCCGCGTCCGCACCTGCCCGAGCACGACAAGATTTTCAGCCGCGACGTGCGGATCTACCCGCAGCGCCACTTCGTGAAGCCGGGCTTGACCGGGTTGGCTCAGTGCAAGGGCTTTCGGGGGGAGATCACCGACGTGGACCTGCTGCGCAAGCGCGTCCACTACGACCTGGAGTACATCAACGAGTGGTCGCTGTGGATGGACTTTGAGATCATGTTCAAGACAGCGCGCATCGTCTTCGACCCGCCCGAGACGGCGTACTGAGGGCCTGTTACCGAAATGCTTGCTATAGATTTTGGGGGCTATGCACCCCCAACCCCCGCAGCAGGCATAGCCTGCGCTTTCGATGCTACCGCATCGCGTCTGGGATTACGGCCTGAAAAATCCCATTGGTCTCCTCGTTTCGAGGTTTGCATACACAGCCTAGTCAGCGCGTGATGTATGTTGCCAAAAAAACCTTGAAACCGTTCGCCTGAGGCGTCTTTATCTGGCGTAGTCCTACAGGATTAACCATTTAACCCTCAAATTACTCCGCACTGTGGAAATCACTCTGGAAAAACAAGACTCTATTAACATCGTCAGCCTGCAGGGTCGTCTCGACGCTGCCACCTCTGGCGCGCTGGGCGAAAAGCTGACTGCGCTGGTTGACGCTGGCGAAGCCAAGGTACTGGTAGACTGCCGCGAGCTGGACTACATCAGCAGTGCGGGTCTGCGTGTGTTGCTGGCCGCAGCCAAGCAGTTCAAGAAGCTGGACGGTTCGATCGCCCTGGCAACCTTGAACCCGAACGTGAAGCAGGTGTTCGAAATCTCCGGTTTCACCAGCATTTTTCCGATCTACGCAACACGCGAAGAGGCCGTACAGGCCCTTTCCTGATTGCGAGAGGAAATTCTTTTCGAAAAGCGGCGCCGAGAGTGTGCCGCTTTTTTCTTTTCACGGGGCACCGGGTGTCCAATCATAGCTTGCCATGGACCACTCTGTGCGGATAGTTAACTGCCTGTTGCGATGAAAGTTAAGCTTCGGCACAAAGTCACGGGTCTGGCACTTTTTTCGGCACTGCTGCCGGCTGTGGTGCTGGCGGTCATTATCTTCCTGGAGGAGAAGCACAGCAGCCGCGTCATCGAAGGGCAGCTCGACGAGATGGTCTCGGAGAATTTGGACCAGATCGTCCGTGACGTGTACAACCTCTGCGAGAACGCCAACGGCTTGCTTCAGGACAAGGTTGACGCCTCGCTGCGGATGGCGGCGCACCGCGTCAAGGATATGGGTGGCTTGCACTTGGGCGAGAAGTTGGTCACCTGGTCGGCGATGAACCAGCTGACCAAAGAGGAAGAGCAGGTTGAACTGCCTGAAATGCTGGTGGGTGAGACCTGGCTGGGCCAAAACCGCAACCTGTCCGCAAGGACTCCGGTGGTAGACCATGTGTCCGACATCATGGGTGGAACGGCGACGATTTTCCAACGCATTAACGAGAATGGCGACATGCTGCGCGTGGCCACCGATGTACCTACCAGCAGCGGTGAGCGCGCCATCGGCACCTACATCCCGGCCATTGACCCTAATGGCATGCCCAACCCGGTTCTGTCCGTGGTCCTGCAGGGGGACACCTACCGGGGCAACGCCTTTGTGGTAAACAATTGGTATCTGTCTGCCTACGAGCCGATTTTTGACGAGGCCGGAGAGATCGTCGGCATGCTGTACGTGGGGGTAAAGCGAGAGTCGGTAGACAGCCTGCGCCGCGCGATGTCTGCGGTGGAAGTGGGGGACACGGGCTTTGCCTGGATTATGTCCGGGCAGGATACCAAACGCTCGGACATCGTCGTCTTCAACGCCGACGGAAGTATGGAGAGCTTTGAGGCGAAGCGGATGCGTGATGTCGAGGGCAATACCTACCTGGAGGATATTCGCAGCAGCGCCATCCGGCTCAAGCCGGGTGAGGTGGCCTCCGAGCAGGTGCTTTGGCGTGATGCTGCGGGCAAAGTGTTCCGTAAGCAACTGCACTACACCTACTTTCACCCGTGGGACTGGGTCATCGGGGTGACGGCCTTCGAGGAAGAATTTGAGCTGCCCCACCTCGAGGTGAAGCGCGCCTTCAGCGTCATCTTGCAGCGCACCATTATCGGTGCTATCGTGGCGCTTATCCTGGTTGGGCTGCTGGCCACCTATTTGGGTGGTATTATTGCCAAGCCAATTACCTACCTGACGCGGATCGCGGACCTGGTGGCCAACGGACGACTCGGTGATGCCACGCGGCAGATGGAGATCGGTTGCCGGAAGTCCGAGACGAAGAAAATGGATCTGGAGAACCAGCAGGACGAAACCGGGCAGTTGTTCCGGGCGATCCTGGCCATGATTCAGAATTTGAATGCCCTGATCGGGCGCGTGAAGGAGTCGAGCCAGCGCCTGGCCGGTGCGGCCAGTGAGATCAAGGGCACGGCTAGCCTGCAAGAGGGGACGGTGCAGGACTTTGGCTCGTCGTCAACAGAGATTGCGGCTGCGGTGAAGGAGATTTCCAGCACCTCGCAGGAGCTTTCCAACACGATGAACAAGGTGTCGGAGAGTGCGCGCGGTACGGCGGAGTTAGCCGGCGAGGGGCGCAATCACGTCGAGGACATGCGCGAAGGCGTGGGTCAGCTCGACGAAGCCACGCAGTCGATCACCGGCAAGCTATCCGTCATCGCCGAGCGGGCGCAGAACATCAATGCCGTGGTCACGACCATTGCCAAGGTGGCCGACCAGACCAACCTGCTTTCGCTCAATGCCGCCATCGAGGCGGAGAAGGCGGGTGAGTACGGGATGGGCTTCGCCGTGGTGGCGCGGGAAATTCGCCGTCTGGCGGACCAGACCGCCGTGGCCACGCAGGACATCGAGCAGATGGTGAAGGAGATGCAGAGCTCGGTTTCAGCCGGGGTCATGGAGATGGATAAATTTACCGAAGCCGTGCGCACGAGCACGGACAATATCGGCCACTTAAGTGGCCAGATGGAGACGATTATTCAGCAGGTGGAGAACCTGACGCCCCGCTTTGACAGCGTGCGCGAGGGGATGTCCTCGCAGGCGGTTGGGGCGACCCAGATTTCCGAGGCCGTGGCCAACCTCAACAGCGCCGCCATGCAAACCTCGGCCTCGCTGGACGGCTTCCGAAACGCGACCGACCAGTTGAGCCGGACGGTGCGCGACATGCAGGAGGGCATCGAACAGTTTCACATGACGAGCGATGAGAAGCCTGAGTCGGAAGAGGAGGGTGAGGTATGACCCTGCGCTCTAAAATACTCCTCTACATGGTGGTGCCGGTACTGGTCATCATGCTGGCGCTGGCCTGGATTAACCTGACCCGCATCCACAGCCAGATGATGCTGAAGGAGTCGGAAATTATTCAGCAGGAATTAAACAAGGCGGCCATGCATATTGAGCAGGGTAACCTTGAAGCCGTGACGGTGGTGCGCACGATGGCCCTGGCCCAGCAGGCGGGGATGTTTGGCCAGCGCAAGCAGTCGGTGGCTTTCATTCGTGAAGTACTGGAGCATTTTCCGCAGTTTATCGGTGCATCGATTGGCTATGAACCTAATGCCGACGGGCAGGATACACGGGGCGTTGAACCAGTCTTCGGGAGCGTGGACTACATTGGTGAAGATGGGCGCTTTTTGCCGTACTGGTTTCGCGACCCGGCCAAAAACGACGTTCTGACGCTTGAGCCGTTGGTGGCCATGGAGGAGTCGCTCTACTACGGAGGGATGAAGGAGCACTACCTGCGCGGCGCGCCCGAACCCTACCTCATGACCGAGCCTTACGTTTACAATGAGGTAAACCTGATCATTGAGCAGTCGAGCCCGATCGTGATGAATGGGCGTTTCGCCGGGATGGCGGCGGTGGACCGCGGGCTGAATTTTTTGCAGGACTTTATCAACGAGCTCAAACCCTACGAGACGGCGGAGTTTATCCTGGTTAGTGGACGAGGCAACATTGTGGCCACGACTTACGGTAAGGAGTTGCGCACGGCCCCGGTGGAGAAACTGTTCATCAAGCCGGGTGAAGATGGCGGCCCTGGATCATTCCTGGTCGATGTGCTGACCTTTAATGACGCCACGGGGATGCTGGAGTACGATCCCTCCAAAGCTGAAAAACTGCTCACGGACGACATCAGCAACACCTACCGCGATATTTTCGAGCGTTATTCGCTCAGCCGCGGGGACACGGCTGTGGTCGAGGTGGATGATCCCCTCGTAGGCGAAACGACTTTTATGGCCAGCGCGTACATTCCCACCGGGAACTGGCGGCTGATTATGACCGTGACCAAGAGTGAGATCATGGGGCCGGCCTGGGATGCCATTACGCTGACCCTTTCGCTGGTGGCGGGCTCGCTCATCGTGATTATCCTCATCATCTGGTTTTTTGCCAATGCCTTCTCCCGACGGATCATGGTGGCCAACGAGCTGGCGCAGCGGGTGGCGCGGGGCGACCTCACGGCAGACGTGGAGATCGATACCAAGGACGAGTCCGGGCAACTGCTGCAAGCGATCAAGGACATGGTGGGCAGCCTCAATGGCCTGCTTTTGCAGGTGAAGAACGCCACGATCCAGCTTGTCTCCACGGCCACGCGTATCACCGGGACGGCCAAGGCCCAGGAGGCTACGATTCAGGATTTCGGAGCCTCCACGACGCAGATTGCCGCGGCGGTGAGCCAGATCACCTCCACCTCGCGCGAGTTGCTCAATACGATGGACGGGGTGTCCACCAGCTCAAAAGAAACAGCCGAAATGGCCGAAACAGGCCGCCAGCAGTTGGCGGGGATGTCCGACGCCATGCAGCACCTGGATGGGGCGACGAGCTCGATTTCGGCCAAGCTGGCCGTCATTACCGAAAAGGCGAACAACATCAACAAGGTGGTGACGGCGATCAACAAGGTTTCCGAGCAGACGAACCTACTCTCGCTCAACGCCGCGATCGAGGCGGAGAAGGCGGGCGAGTTTGGCTTGGGCTTTGCCGTCGTAGCGCGTGAGATTCGCCGCCTGGCGGGCCAGACGGCGCAGGCCACGGTCGACATTGACCAGATGGTAAAGGAGATGCAGACCGCCGTTTCCGCCGGGGTCATGGAGATGGATAAATTCTCCGAGGGCGTGCGTGGTGGCGTAAGCGAGATTGACGTACTGAGCACGCAGCTGGACGAGATTATCCGTCGGGTGCAGGAGTTGTCGCCGCGATTTGCTTCGGTGCGCGAGGGGATGGAGTCGCAGACCCAGGGTGCGTTTCAGATCAGCGATGCGATGACGAATTTGAAGGAGGGTGCGCAGCGCTCGAACGAGTCACTGGCCGAGTTCGACCAGGCCACGCAGGCCCTGCACACGGCGGTGAATAACCTCCGGCGCGAGGTTTCGCGCTTCAAGGTGGCGGAAAAAATGTCCACCGGGATGACGCGGATGCCGTTCCCCGTGCGCGAGAGCAGCAAGGCCGCCCGGCCGCCCTTTCCCCCGAAGAAGGACTAGCCACGACCATGCTTCTGATTCTCTTTAAGCTAGGCGATAGACGCTACGGACTGGATTCGCGGCGGGTGGTCGAGGTGGTCCCAACCCTGCCCGTGCGCGAGGTGCCGGGCACGCCCCCGAGCGTGGTGGGGATTTTCGAATGCCGTGGCCGGGTGGCCCCGGTGATTGACCTTTGCCAATTGACGGTCGGTCGGCCCGCGCGGGACGTGCTCAGTTCGCGTTACCTGTTGGTGCAGGCGGATGACTCCGGTGAGCGTATTTTGGCCCTGCTTGCCGAACAGGTGATCGACACGCTGTCCGTGGATGAAAAAGCCCTGCGAGATCCGGGGCTGGTACCGCCGGATGCGCCGCATCTGGGGAAAGTGGTCAAGGATGTCGAGGGGGAGCTCATCCAATGCGTTGAGGTCAGCGAGCTGTTGACGCCTGAGATTATTGCGCTGCTCAAGCAGCGGGAGGTGGCCGCATCATGAAGCTGCCGGAGTTGATTGCCCAGCGTATCTGCCGCCAGTACGGGCTGGATGAGTCTATGATGTCGGGGCCAGGCTACGAGACGGCTGTGCGCCAGCGCATGCGGGCTCATGGAATCAGCGATGTCTCGGCCTATTTTGCGCAGTTTGACCAGTTGCCGCGTGAGTTTGATGACTTTGTGGATGAGTTGCTCGTGCCTGAGTCTTGGTTCTTTCGTGACCGTGCGCCCTTCGAATACCTTGAGCTGTGGGTGAAAAGTATTTGGCAAAAAGCACACAGCGGCAAAACCCTGCGCATCCTCAGCGTGCCTTGCGCGGCGGGGCCGGAGCCGTACTCCATCGCCATGACCTTGCTCGATGCGGGGCTAAAGGGCAGCGATTTTCAGGTTTACGCCGGGGACATTAGCGAGCGAACGGTTGACCTCGCACGGAAGGGAGAATTTCGCAAGATGGCCTTTCGGGGCAAGGATGCGGAGGGGCGGTTGCACCACTTTGAGCCGCTGCCTGAGGGCGGGTATCGCGTGTGCGATTCTGTGAAGCAGTACGTGCGCTTTCAGCGCTGCAACCTGCTGGAGCTGGACAGCCTGAGCCTGGCAGCGTCCTTCGACGTGATTTTCTGCCGCAACGTGTTTATCTATTTTCGCCATGAGGCGCGACAGCGCGCAATCGGCCACCTGAAGCAACTGCTGTCACCAGATGGGGTGTTGTTTGTGGGGCACGCGGATGGATTGCCCATGCTTTCGCAGATGTTTGAGACTTACGGGCCTCCGGGCGCGTTCTGCTATCGGCACCGCGAGGAGAAACCAGTCGATTCCCCGGCTGCGCGCCCGGCCCGCCGCCGCAGTAGCCGGATCGTTAACCTGCCGCGCCCGGTGGTTAAAAAGCCCGTGCGTGCGGCCATACCCAAGGCGGCAGACTTAACTGGAGAGAATCGCCCGCTGCGTGAAGCGGTGGAACTGGCCGACAAGGGTGAGCTGGATGCCGCACGGGAGCTTTGCCGAACGTATTTAGAGGAGCATTCGCCAACGGCGGAAGCCCTGTTTCTGCTCGGCCAGATCGAGATGGCGTCCTCGCGCATGCGCGATGGCGAAGCCTATATCCGCAAGGCACTTTATCTTGATCCGCGGCACCGCGAGGCCTTGTTGCAACTGGCTATTTTGGCTGAGCGACGCGGGGCTAACGATGAAGCCGCCCGACTAAGAAGTCGCGTAAGCAAACAGGAGGCCGCCGATGCCTGAGAATTCCCAGGAAACAAACGAACTGACGAGCCGTTCGGTTGAGAGCCTGCTGGACCGTCCACACCCGGAGGGTTACCGCGAGGAGTGGGTGGAGCGTGTGCGGGCGGCAGCTGACGAGGGTGCTCGCGAAACCGTGCAGTTGCTCGTTTTTCGCCTGGAAGACGAGTGGCTGGCCCTGCCTTGCCGCGCAATTAAGGACATTTGCCCGGTTTCAAGCATTCACCGCATCCCCCAGCGCACCAACCAGGTGCTGCACGGCATAACGAACATCCGGGGTGAATTACACCTGGCGGTATCGCTGCGTTCGCTGCTGGGATTGAACCAGCGCAAGGAGGACGCCGCCGTACTGAGCCGCCGTGTGTATCCGCGCATGATCTTGATTCAGCGAGGGGCGGACGCCTTTGCCTTTCGCGTGGATGAGGTCTACGGCGTGGTACCCTTTGAGACGGAGGGTATGCAAGCGGTGCCGGTGACGGTCGGCAAGTCGCTGGCCACGTATTCGCTCGGGCTCTTTCGTTTGCAGGATCAACCCGTGGGCTACCTGGATGACGAACTCGTTTTCCACAGCCTGATTAACCAGTACCTCTGATCCTTAAGCTTCAGTAAATCGCCACGAACCTTTTTCCCAACTGAACCATGAGCAGCGAACCGGACTTCTCCATGCTAGATCTCTACCAGCAAGAGGTAGAGACGCAGGGGGCGCAGTTAAATGCCGGGCTGCTAGCGCTGGAGTCTGACCCCGGCGACTCGAAGCAAATCGATGGCCTGATGCGGGCGGCGCACTCACTCAAGGGCGCGGCGCGGATTATCGGCTTGGGTGTGGTTTCGAGCGTGGCGCATGCCATGGAAGATGTCTTTGTCGCGGTGGGCGAGGGGAAGCTGGACTTGCCCGAGGGGGCCTTTGACGTCTTCCTGCAAACGGCGGATTTTCTCAACGCTTCGGGTGGGCCCGGCGCAGACGAGATGCCAGCCTGGCTGGCCGAAAACGCCGAGGTGTCCGAACGCCTGACGGGTGACTTGCGCGCGATCCTGGAGGGAAGCTTTTCCGGCAGTAACGGTGGACCCGCCGTTCCGGCCAAGTCTGAGTCGGAAGCGGTTGAAAAGCCCGCGCCTGTTGAGCCGGTCAAGCCGGTCGAGACCCCAGCGGCGCCAGAGGTCAAACCCACACCGGAGACGCCGAAGGAAGCGGCCCCCGCCAAATCAAGCCCCGCAAAGGCAGCCCACACCGCGGAGACGATTGTGCGCGTGTCCGCGGACAACTTGAACCGCTTGATGGGCTTGGCGGCGGAAACCCTGGTCGAAACGCGTCAGCTTGAGCAGTTCAGGCTCAGTCTGCTGCGGCTCAAGGAGGCCCAGAACGCGCTCAACTCCCGCATCGACCAGAGCCAGCAACTTTTGGAGAACAATGGTGACCGGGCAGAGTTTTTGCAGCAGTGGGAGAGTATCCGCACAGCAGCCAGTGACAACCTGCACGCCATTCGCCGCCAGCTCGATCTCTTTGATAACTTTTCCCGCCGCAACACCCTGCTCTCAGATCGCCTCTATCGCGAGGTGCTGGAGAGCCGGATGCGTCCATTCAGCGACGGGGTGCAGGGCTTTCCGCGTCTGATTCGTGACTTGGCCAAGACCATGGGCAAGAAGATTGCCTTTCAGATCGAGGGGCAGGAAACCCCGGTGGACCGCGACATCCTGGACAAGCTGGAGGCGCCCCTGAACCACATCCTGCGCAATGCCTGCGACCACGGGCTTGAGACGCCGGAGGAGCGGCTTGCCGCGGGTAAGGCCGAGGGCGGCACCCTGCGGCTGCTGGCCAGGCACAGCGCGGGCATGCTCATTGTGGAGGTGCGCGACGACGGACGCGGAGTGGATATTTCCCGCCTGCGGGAGAAGGTAGTGGAAAAGGAACTGACCACGGCGGAGATGGCGCAAAACCTTTCCGACGACGAGGTGCTGGAGTTTCTGTTTTTGCCCGGATTTTCTACCGCAGGCAAGGTGACGGAGATTTCCGGACGGGGCGTTGGGCTCGACGTCGTCATGACGCTGATGCAGGAGATTGGCGGGCAGGTGCGCATTCACACCGAGCTGGGCCACGGCACAACTTTTCACCTCCAGCTCCCCATCACGCGCTCGGTCATTCGCGCGCTTTTGGTCGAGATCGACAGCGAGCCCTACGCTTTCCCGCTAAGCCGGATAAACCGCACCGTGCTGCTCTCAGTCAAGGAGCTGAAGAACGTCGAGAATCGCCAGTACTTTGAAATGGAGGGGCAAAACGTGGGGTTGGTTTCCTCGCGGGCGGCCCTCGGGCTGGCCGGAGCCACGAGCACGATCGCCCAGCACATCAACATCGTCGTGGTCAACGACCGCAACCACCTCTACGGGGTGGAGGTGGACAAGCTGGTGGGCGAAACCGACTTGGTGGTGCGTCCGCTGGATAGCCGTCTGGGCAAGGTGCCGGGGGTGAGTGCGGCCTCGCTGACGGAGGAGGGCGACCCGATTTTGATCCTCGATGTGGAGGACCTCGTGCAGTCGGTGGACAAGCTGCTGGCGGGGGGCGAGCTCATGCGGACGAGCTATACTGAGGCCGAAACGGCGGACACCCGTCGCCGCGTGCTGGTGGTGGACGACTCCATCACGGTGCGCGAGACCGAGCGTCAACTACTCGAAAACGCCGGGTACAGCGTGGAAGTCGCTGTCGATGGTGCGGCGGGCTGGAATGCCGTTCGCCTGGGCGATTACGATCTGGTGGTGAGCGATGTGGATATGCCCCGCATGAATGGCTATGAATTTGTGACGAAGATCCGCCAGGACCCGCGTCTGGAGCGTTTGCCGGTGATAATTGTTTCCTATAAAGATCGGGAAGAAGACCGATTAAAGGGTATGGAAGCCGGAGCGGATTATTACCTGACCAAGAGCAGTTTTCAGGATGAGTCATTCATCCGTGCCGTTGAGGACCTCATTGGAGGTGCCGAGGCGTGAGGATTGCGTTGGTCAATGACATGGCGCTGGCGATCGAGGCCCTGCGCCGTGTGGTCAACCAAGACCCTTCGTACGAAGTAGCCTGGATCGCGCGTGATGGCGAGGAAGCCGTCAAGTTGTGTGCGGAGGATACCCCGGACCTCGTCCTGATGGACCTCGTGATGCCAGTGATGAACGGTGCCGAGGCCACGCGGGAGATCATGCTCCACTCGCCCTGTGCGATTCTGGTGGTGACGGCTTCCGTGCACGGCCACAGCGAGCTGGTTTACGAGGCCATGGGGCATGGGGCGCTGGACGCCACGGTCACACCCACGCTGGGACCGGGGGGGGACATCCGGGGCGGTGACCCTCTGGTGCGGAAAATTCAGGGTATCGGCTACATTATCGGCAAGTCTCGCCCCACCAAGGGCAGCGGCTACACCATGCCGCCGATGAAGGTGACCCCGGCAGCGCCTAATACGCTGCCATCGCTCTTGGCCATTGGGGCATCGACGGGTGGCCCGCAGGCCATCGCGACGGTCTTACAGGCTTTCCCGGCCGATTTTGCTTCGCCGGTGGTCATCGTGCAGCATGTGGACTCGGACTTCGCGGCAGGCTTTGCCAACTGGCTCAATCACCGTACGGAGCTAAAGGTCCGGCTGGCCCGGGAGGGAGACCTGCCGCAGCCCGGAGAGGTACTGGTGGCGGGTGAAAACAAGCACCTGCGCTTTAAGGCGGGGGGGCACCTCAGCTACACCGACAGCCCGGAGCATTTGATCAATCGTCCGTCGGTGGACGTGATGTTTAACACGGCGGCTGAGTTCTGGCCCACGAACGGTCTGGGCCTGCTGCTGACCGGGATGGGGCGCGACGGGGCCGAGGGACTGCTGGCACTCAAGCGCAAGGGCTGGTCAACCATAGCGCAGGACGAGAAGTCGAGCATCGTCTATGGAATGCCCAAGGAGGCAGTCAAACTGGGGGCGGCGGAGAGCGTGCTGCCGCTTGAGGTCATAAGCGAGGCGATCCAGCAGCGGCTTGCGGAGTCGTAAGCCGAGGCTGCGGGGATAACTTTACGTCTCGGCTTGCCTTCTGCCTTGCCAGTGTGGCGCGGGGCTGTCTTGCTCTGCGCTGTGAAAATTACAGTTTTTGTTACACCGAAGAAGAACGTGCTCGATCCGCAGGGAGCAGCCGTCGGCCACGCCATGCACAGCCTGGGCTTCACCTCGGCGGACAACGTCCGAGTGGGCAAAACGGTGGAGTTTGAGGTGCAGGCTGAGGACACGCCGGAGTTTCGCGCTTCGCTGGACAAGCTCTGCCACGAGTTGCTGAGCAATCCGGTCATCGAGGATTACCACTACGAGCTTAGCTAGGCTTTGCTAGCCAAGGTGGGTCTGTTTGCCCACTAACCAAGGGAATGCCATGAGAATTGTACGCCTGAAAGACAGCAGCGGTGCCATCCACTATGCGCAGGAGCGCGAGGGGATTTTCACAAAACTGACGGGCAGTTTTCCGAACTTTACGCCTACGGACGAACCTGTCAGCGGCGAGTTGCTCGCCCCGGTGGAGCCGCCCGCGATTTATTGTATCGGCCTCAACTACAAGGCGCACGCCGAGGAGCAGGGGGCAGAGCTGCCGCCGAACCCGGTCATCTTTATGAAAGCACCCAGCGCGGTGCAGCACCCGGGAGGCCCGATTGAGCTGCCGCGCGCCCTGCGTAGCGACAAGGTCGACTACGAGTGCGAACTGGCCATCGTCATTGGCAAGACCTGCAAAAACGTCTCTGAGTCCGAGGCCATGAGCGTGGTGTACGGCTACACGGCGGCAAACGACGTGAGCGCCCGGGATTGGCAGAAGAGCGGCGGGGGCGGGCAGTGGGTCCGCGGCAAGACCTTTGACACGTTTTGTCCGCTGGGGCCGTGCCTGGTCACGTTGGATGAGTTTGCCGATCCGAACGCCGTCGGCCTGCGCACCGTGATCAATGGCGAAACCTTGCAGGACTCCAACACCTCGGACCTGATTTTTACCGTCTCGCAGATCGTGGCCTTCGTCAGCGGCAGCACGACGCTTCAGCCGGGGACGGTTATCCTGACCGGGACGCCCTCCGGGGTGGGCTTTGCCCGTGATCCGCGCCGCTGGCTGGTGCCGGGCGACGAGGTGACGATTGAAATCGACGGCATCGGCAAGCTGACCAACCCGGTGGTTGAAGAGCCGGTGTAGGGGAATACCTTAGCTCACGGAAAGCCGCAGGGAGTCGCGTTTTCGCCTAGGCCGTGTCTTCAAATTCATCAAGGTCGGTAGAAAAGGGTCTTTTCGCCTCTTTTTCCGTTTTCTCAGTTCATGAATCTGGATTCACACCACTTCGAAAGCCGAAAAAATCCTCAAAATTACCTCTTTTTCCCTCGTTTCTTAATTTGAAGACACACCCTAGAGCTATTTAAATAAAACCGTAGCCTGAGATGTCGCTATATTTCAACCACAGAGGGTACAGAGAGAGATTTTTCTCAACCGCAAAGCACGCTAAGGGCGCAAAGAGAGGGATTTAACAGGAAGGCCAGGGAGAGCTGAAAAGGACTTCAGGGAACAAAACAATCTGCTGAAGCACACGGGCGGACTCCGAATAATCTGTGTAATCTGCGGACACAATATTTCTTAAAATGATCTAGCGTACCGTTAGCCAAGTTCATTGAATAAGTTAACAGCCGCAAAATGGTGCAAAAAACACAAAAGAGCATTAGGCATTGCCTAAGATAAAGCTCATATCTGAAGCTCTCTGCGACTTTGCGTCTCTGCGTCTTGAGCGAAGCGGGCGTGAGAAAACTATCCTTGCTCTGGCTTGGGGAAGAAGATGCTGGCCAGCTCGCGGGGTTGAGTTTCGACGCGCTCGGTGTTTTCTTCTTCGGGGCGAGACCAGTAAAGGGTGCCCTTTTCGGCTTCGATCATGAGCAGGCCGGCTGAGTCATAGAGGAGGATGGCCGGGGCGTGCTTAAAGTTGGCGCAGTGGGTGGCTTCGAGGATGTCTTCGCAAAGGTCGAGAAAGTCATCCTTGTCCACATCGCGGTTGAAGGCGTGCTCCTGACCCCTGGGGGTGCGCATGTCTTCGTCGATATGTTGTACGGTGAGAGGAAGCATGAGGGCGGGGATAGTCGGCATATGGGCGGATTATTTAGGGTAACGTGCGGGTCACAAGCTCAATGTGTGGGAGGGTATTCAATTCACAGTTTTTTTTCGCCTCCGGGTGCTTTGACTGGACACGCCGGGGCGCATGGTGATGATGGGGCGCCATGCGGGTAGCAATCCTACAGTTTCCCGGTTCCAACTGCGATACCGACGCACTTCATGCTTTTGGCGGCGTGCTTGGCCTGGAGGCCGAGCTCGTCTGGCACAAGGCAGATTCACTCAAGGGCTTTGACGCCGTCGTCCTGCCGGGCGGGTTCTCCTATGGAGACTACCTGCGCTGCGGGGCCATTGCGCGGTTCTCGCCGATCATGGAAGCGGTCAAGGCCTTTGCCGCCGAGGGAGGCCCGGTCATGGGCATCTGCAACGGCTTCCAGATTCTCTGCGAGGTGGGGCTGCTCCCCGGAGCACTCATCCGCAACAACTGCCTGGAGTTTCGCTGCACGACGAGCGAGCTCAAGGTGGAGGACAGCGACGAGCGGTTTAATACCCAGAAGCTCGGGCAGAGCATCCGCATCCCCATCGCGCACGGTGAGGGCAACTACCGGATCGACGAGGCCGGACTGGCCGAGCTGGAGGCGAACAAGCAGGTGCTTTTCCGCTACGCGGAGAACCCCAACGGCGCGGTCGGTGACATCGCTGGCATCCGCAACAAGGCGGGCAACGTCATCGGCATGATGCCGCACCCGGAGCGTGCCGTAGAGCGCTTTATGCCGAGTATGGACGGGCTTCCGGTGCTGCGCGCCTTCCTAGAGTTGACCTCCGTAAGCGTTTGATGATGCGAAACTTGTTCGGATATGGGGCCTTGGTCTTCGGGCTGTTTGGCATCCTGTCCGGCTTGAGCGAGATGTACTTCAGCTTCTTCGTTTCGCCTCTGCTCGACTATGACAGCAACCTTCATTACCTTTCCTACCTTCTGTATTTGGGTACCATCGTGTTTTTCGGCCTCGGCATTATTTCGTGCGCCATTACCGTGATGCTGCCTCCCCGCGTGGAGCAAAAAACTGCGGCGGCTTCGGCTGCCCCGCGCGATATTTCCTAAGATAACCCTTTGATAGAGACGACCATGGCCTCCACAGTAACGCCCTCGAATCCCGATCCGCTCCTCAACGTCGCCATCACTCCCGAGTTGGTGGAAAAACACGGCCTCACGCAGGACGAGTACAAGCTCATCCTCGACATCCTCGGGCGTGAACCCAACCTGACCGAGCTGGGCATCTTTTCCGTCATGTGGAGTGAGCACTGCTCGTACAAGAACTCCCGCCCGCTGCTGAAGACCTTTCCCACGCAGAAGGCCGACCCGAACGCGCCGGGCCAGGTACTGGTCAAGGCAGGGGAGGAAAACGCAGGCGTGATCGACATCGGCGACGGCTGGGCCATTTGCTTCAAGATCGAGTCTCACAACCACCCGAGTGCGGTCGAGCCCTTCGAAGGCGCAGCCACGGGCGTAGGCGGGATCATCCGCGACATTTTCACCATGGGCGCACGCCCGGTATTGCTGACGAACTCCCTCCGCTTTGGCGACCTCTCATCGGCCCAGAGCCAGCGCATTTTCCGCGGGGTCGTACACGGCATCTCCCACTACGGCAACTGCATCGGCATCCCCAATGTGGGCGGCGATGTTTACTTTGACGAGTGCTACGAAGGCAACCCCCTCGTCAATGCCCTGTGCCTGGGCATCCTGCGCCACGACCAGATCAAGCGCGGGGCCGCGACGGGTATCGGCAACCCCGTGTACTACGTCGGCCCACCAACGGGTCGCGACGGCCTCGGTGGGGCGAGCTTTGCCAGCCGTGAGCTTTCGGAGGAGTCCGCAGCGGACCGCCCGGCGGTGCAGAAGGGCGACCCCTTCATGGAAAAACTCCTGATCGAAGCCTGCCTCGAAATGATGGCCCAGGAGGGGCTCGTGGTCGGTATTCAGGACATGGGCGCGGCGGGCTTGACCTGCTCGACCTGTGAGACGGCGGCCCGCGGCGGCAGCGGTATCGAGATAGAACTCGACGAGGTGCCTCAGCGCGAAACCGGCATGAACTCCTACGAAATCATGCTTTCTGAGAGCCAGGAGCGCATGCTCGTTATCGCCCAGAAGGGGCGAGAAAAGGAGCTGGAAGCTATTTTTGAAAAATGGGACCTGCACGCCGTTCAGGTGGGTGAGGTCAAGCCCGGCGAGGACATGGTCGTCACCCAGCACGGTAGCCCGGTGGTGCACCTCCCGGCGGCCAAGCTGGCCGACGACGCCCCGGTTTACCTCCGCGAATCCAAGGAGCCCGAGCATTTTGCCAAGTGCCGCGCATGGTCGCCGGACAGCCTGCCCGCCGCCGATGCGGGCACGCTCCAGGCCGCGCTGGTCAAGCTCCTTGGCCACCCGACCATCGCCAGCAAGCGTTGGATCACCCAGCAGTACGACCACATGGTCATGACAGGCACGGTGATCGAGCCGGGCAGCGACGCCGCTGTCGTCCGTCTGCGCCTGGAAGGAGCGGAGAAGCTCATCGCCATCGCCAACGACTGCAACAACCGCTACTGCTGGCTCGACCCCTATGCCGGGGGCAAGATCGCCATCGCCGAATGCCTGCGCAACCTCGCTTGCTCCGGTGCGCGCCCGCTGGGCATGACCAACAACCTCAATTTTGGCAACCCGAACAAGCCCGAGTCATACTACATGCTCAAGGAGGCGATTCGCGGTCTGGCCGAGGCCTGCCAGTTCTTCGACATCCCTGTGGTGGGCGGTAACGTCAGCCTTTACAACGAAAACGTGGACAAGAAGATCGACCCCACGCCGGTCGTATCTATCGCAGGCATCATCGACGACCCGGCCCACGTGACCACCCAGTACGCCAAAACGGCGGGCAACACACTCGTGCTCCTCGGTGGTGCGCCGGACGAGCTGGGCGGGAGTTACTATCTTAAGGTCATGCACGACCTCAAGACGGGGGCTGCGCCCGAGATCGACCTCGAAAAGGAAAAGGCGCTGGCCGACTTCCTGCGCGCGCAAATCGCCGCTGGCACGGTCAAGGCGGCGCACGACCTCTCCGAGGGCGGGCTGCTCTGCGCCGTGGCCGAGATGTGCTTCACGCCGGGCAAGACCTTTGGCGCGAAGCTTAACTTGGCCGGGCTGGGTGAGGGTGCCACCCTCGTGGCCGCGCTCTACGGGGAAAGTACCGCCCGCGCGCTGATCGAAGTCCCGGCCACCGAAGCCGAAAGCGTGCTGGCTGCTGCCAAGGCCGCAGGCGTCCCGGCTCAGGACATCGGCGAGATCACCGCCGCGTCCGAGTTGGCCGTAGCCCTCGGCGGCGAGACCCTCAGTTGGTCCACCACCGAGCTGCGTTCCACCTGGGAAACTAGTATCGAGAAGGTCATGGCGCGATAGGCAGGGCGTAAGCCCTGCACCCGGGATGCTATCGCATCCCAAATGACTCTTATGCTATTTGGCCACGAGGGGGTGTGGATGCTTCAAGTTAGAATCGCTTCGACACTGCCTTGTGTTGGTTTCTACCGTTCTTACTTGGACACTTTCCCGGCATTTTCATTGCCTCGTGAGGATTGGGGGATAGATTCGACTATTTCTGCGGGATGTCTGATCAGATAAAACACGAGTGTGGGATAGCGATTGTGCGGTTGCTCAAGCCGTTCAGCTACTATCAGGAAAAATATGGCTCGGTGCTGTGGGGCTTTAACAAGCTCTTTCTGCTCATGGAGAAGCAGCACAATCGCGGGCAGGACGGTGCCGGTATTGGCGCGGTAAAGCTGGGGATGCCGCCGGGCGAGGCGTTTATGTTTCGCGAGCGCGACAACAGCCGCAACCCGATCTCGAAGGTCATCCGCAAGCAGCTCAACCTCTACAACAACCTGCTCGACCGCAACGTCATCGTGCCGGAGTTTCCCTGGACGGTGAAGGAGCACTGGCCCTTTGGGGCAGAGGTACTGATGGGACACTTGCGCTACGGGACTTCCGGCGGCTACGACAAGGCTGTCTGCCAGCCGTACTTCCGCAAGAGCCCCTGGCCCACACGCAACCTCATGCTGGCCGGTAACTTTAACATGACCAATGTCGAGGAGCTGAACGAGCGGCTCATCGGCCGCGGGGCACATCCGATCTTTGATACCGACACGCAGACCGTGCTGGAGGAGATCGGCTACCACATGGACGAGGAGCACACGCGCCTTTACCATGAGCTGCGCGATCGCAAGACGCCCAACGAGGACATCGCGGGCATTATTTCGGAAAAACTCGAGCCCGCGGATGTACTCCACGAGGCCTCCAAGCACTGGGACGGTGGCTACGCCTTTGGCGGACTGATCGGGAATGGCGACTGCTTCTTCCTGCGCGACCCCAACGGCATCCGCCCGGGATTCTACTTCCAGGACGACGAGGTCGTGGCCATGGCTTCGGAGCGTGTTGCCCTGATGACGATTTTTGAAAAGAAAGCCGAGGAAGTGCGCGAAGTGCGCCCCGGCCACGCGGTCATTGTGAAGCACACGGGCCAGACCTACGAAAAGCAGGTCATGGTGCCACAGCAGCGCAGTTCGTGCTCCTTCGAGCGCATCTACTTCTCGCGCGGTAATGACCCGGAGATTTACGCCGAGCGTAAAGCCCTCGGTGGCGCGTTGTCCGACCAAGTCATTGATGCGGTAGACGGCGATTTGACCCGCGGGGTGTTTAGCTTTGTCCCGAATACGGCGGAGATCGCCTACTACGGACTGATGGAAGAGCTGCGCAAGCGTCGACGTGACAAGCACATCGAAGATATTCTCAAGGCCCAGGAAGAGGGAACGCTCGACCGGGAGTTCCTCGAAAGCGCGCTGCGGGACAAGTGGCTGCGCATCGAAAAAATCGCCCATAAGGACATCAAGCTGCGGACCTTTATTTCTCAGGAAAAGAGCCGTGTGCAGTTGGCGTCGCACGTGTACGACATCACCTACGGCGTGGTGAACCCGGAGGACTCGCTTGTGGTGGTGGACGACTCCATTGTGCGTGGTACGACGCTCAAGCGCTCGATCATCCGCATTCTTTCCAAGACGAACCCGAAGAAGATCATCGTGGCCTCGACCGCGCCGCAGATCCGCTACCCGGACTGCTACGGCATCGATATGTCCGAACTGGGCAAGTTCATCGCCTTCCAGGCGGCCATAGCCCTGAACAAGGAAACGGGTCGTGAGGAAGAACTAGCTGAGATTTACGCGGCCTGCGTGGCTGAGCTGAAGAAGCCCAAGACCGAGATGACCAATCAGGTCAAGCGCGTGTACGAGCCCTTCACGCCAGAGCAGATATCGGCCAAAATCAGCGAGCTGGTCAGCCCGAAGGATGTCGATTGGGACGGCGAGGTGCAGATCCTCTATCAATCGATCGAGAACCTGCATGCGTCCTGCCCCGGGCATACCGGCGACTGGTACTTCACCGGCGACTACCCGACTGCGGGCGGCATGGCCGTGGTCAACCGCGCCTTCGTCAACTACTACGAAAAGAAGGAAGGTCGCAGCTACTAGCTTGTGGCCGCGACAACCTGAGCGCGTATTTGATTTCAAACGACAAAAAAGCCCGCCATGTTCGGCGGGCTTTTTGCTTAAGGGGGGGGAAGATTGAGGGATTAGCTACGGGCTTGTCTACGGCGGATCAGGACTGCGGACAACAGTACGGCCAGACCTCCCAGAAGGGCGGTGGTGCCGGGCTCGGGGACGGCAGTGATCGAGTCCACCCCGAGGATAGCATTGAGTTGGTCACCACGTGGAGAAGTGCCTGCGGTGGGGTCAGTGCTGCTGTAGAGGCGCACTTCAGAGACAGCCTCAAGGGTAGCGGTGACATCTACGGTGCCGCCACCAATATAGATCATGTCATTCGGGCTGATGGGAAAGAGGGCATCGGTCTCGGTATCAACGGGGATGACGTAGCCGTAGTGGCTCATCCACCAGCCACCGGGACCGTTGAAGGCGATGCGCATCTCAAGCTCGTCGACGGAGGTGTCCGAGTTACCCATCTCCACGCCAATCGCAGTTACGCCAGCACTGAGGTAGTTGCCCGTCCAGAGGGGATCGGTGGTAAAGACAATCATGCGACCGCCCGGACCAGCCACGCCAGTAGAGGTAACGATCAGGAGATCGTCGCCCTCGATGTTGGTGGAGTAGGGCGCGTTGGGGTTCGGGTTACCGGTGCCCCAGCCGTCGGTGCTGCCACCGGTGAACTCGTTTACATTGCCAATAGCAATTGCGCCAAAACTAGCGGTGCTCAGGCAGGCCATACAGGCCAGAAGGAGTGTGGTTTTCATCGTATAGCGTAGAGAGAAGTTAGCATGCGATTAGAGGTGTGGGGCTCTGGCCACCGCACTGGGGGTGAGGGCACTTGCAGCCAATGTAAGTAGTATGTTCCGTAGCATGACGAAGAGGTTAACAAGGAAATCCTCCAAGTCAATCTCCTATCCTATTCGTTGACAGGTGTTTCTATACTAAAGACCGTTTGGGTCACGCCGCGGTTTCCGCTTTCGTCCGCGACATCGACCACGAGGCTGTGCGGGCCGGGCTTGAGGTCGCTCAGCACGATGCGGAAAATCTCCTCCTGGGAGTCAAAAAGGCCACCCTCGGGAATCATCTGAACCGGCTCGCCCCCGTCGAGGACGTACTTGGCGTCGGCGATGATGCTGAGCGCGTCGGTGGCGGTGTAGACGAGCACATAGCTCTCCTCGTTTTGCTTTTGAGTGCCGAGGCGGACGGTCGGGTTGGTATTGTCGACCAGAAAGGGCTGGCTGAGTTTCATGCCGGTGCGGGCGTCATCACCCGGATTGCTGGGGGCATCACTGGCGGTGACGCGCAGCTCGTAGTAGCCATCCGCCATGCCGCGCGAGTTGAAAGAGTAGACGTTCATCTCCAGGTTTTCGCCAAGGGTGACCCAGTCGTCGGCATCGAGCGCTTTAATCGCGACGGCGTAGCTGAGGGTGTCGCCGTTGGGGTCAAAGCTGCTCCAGCCAGCAGAGAAAAAGCCGGGCTCGGTCAGGGGGCGTATCTGCCGCACCGGGGGGCTCTCTTTCAGGCTGTTGCCGTTTTTGCCACTGGTGAGCTGGGAGATGGTGACGTTGTTGGTTTTGGGCGGCATGGTGACGATGGTCAGGCCAACGGGGACAAGGTTGATATGGCTGACGATCGGTGCGCCGTTGCGGTAGGAGTAAAAGAGGCGTACGCCGCGCAATACGGAGTCGGTCTGCTCAAAGCTGGCCCGGTACTGGAGGTAGCGTCCGGGCGGGCTGGAAATGGCATGCTCGCTCAGGCCTTCCCAGTCGCTCCAGGTGACGTCTGGCGTGGGGGAGTTTCCGGTGCGGGACTCCCAACTGACTCCCGGCAGGTTCTGGGGGACCGAGCCGTAGAGCCGCAGCTTGCCCCAGGTGGCTGCCACCTGGGCGTCGACGGGGCTGGAGGTGAACTTCCCGCTCTCGACGGGCTGCGAGGAAAGCTTGTAGACAGCGGCAGGGTTACTGGTGATGACGTACACCGCGCCGTCCTCACCGGGAACGGGTAGCATGGACGTGATTTCGCCGCCCTGGGGGGCATTTTGGAGCAGGCTCCAGTGGCTCAGGTCGGAGACTTCAAAAAGCTGGCCGTCCTCGTCTGTGCCTACGAGAAATTGCCCTGTCACGGTACGCGTGAAGGCGTAGATGTTCATGCGAACGGGGGACCAGATGGGCTCGGCAAAACCGTCTGCGCCCAACTGGAACAGCATGCTGGGGGCGGTGGCTGCGATGGGCTCATCTGTGTCCTTGCTCTCGGGCTTGCCGTTGCCATTGCTGCTCTCCTGCTGTGAGTCGCCGTAGAGCTTCTCCAACACGGTGGGCAGGTCCATGGCGGTTTCGTCCTCCTTGTTGGACGACTTGCCCTTTTCCTTGTAGTGGAGGGTGGTGAAGTAGACGTTCTTGTCGTCGCCGGGCACGATGGCCGAAATTTCATCCGTACCGGCATTGTAGATCACGCTGCCTTTGCCCTCGGGGCTGATGCGGTAGAGGTAGGCCTTGGGGGCGGTGCCGGCGAGGAGGTCGCCGCTGCTGTCAAAGACGATGGTGGTGATGTGCGTGCGGTCGGATTCAAACCACAGTTCGGCTTCGTCACCGGGCTTGAAGTCGGGTTTTAGCTTATAGATTTTACCGTCCTTGCCCGTAGCGACATAGAGGTTGCCCTCAGCGTCGAAGGCCATGTCCCAGATGTACTCCTCGCTGGGGTCGAAGTAAATCTCCGGGCGCCCGCCGGGTGGGATGCGGTAGACGCGGCCCTCGGGCGAAGTGGCCACGTAGAGGTTGCCTTCGGCGTCCAGGCAGAGGCCACGGGAGAGGATTTCTACGGGCTGAAAGATCGTTTCGCTTTCACCGCTAGGGGTGATCTTGTAGACGGTGCCGTCCTTGCCCGTGCCGACATAGAGGTTGGCCTGGGCGTCGGCCACGGCGTCCCAGACGATGGACTCCTCCAGCGTGGTCAGTTTGGCCAGACTTGGGGCGAGTCGGACTTCACCGAGGTTGGAGATGGAGACGTTTTCGAGCTCGCCTGCCGAGAGGGTGGCGAAGTCGTGCTGCTCGGCCACATGGGTGGTGACGCCCAATAGCGGGCTCAGGCTGGCGCTGGCGAGGAGGAGGGAACAGAGTGTTTTCATGAAATGGCGTTACTGGATGTGGGCCTTGAAGTTATAGCTTCCGCTGAAAACACCGGGTAGCTCGATCGATGTTTCCCACAGGGTTGCGTAGTGGATTTCGGAGAGCTCGGTGGGGCTGCGCTCGGAGTCGAGCACGGACTGCACGGAGAGCGGAAGATCGGCCAGGCGTTGGCCGTCGACAACGAGTCCGTCTGCCCGGCGGAGCAGTTTTACGTATATGCGCTGGTTACTGCGGCTCTGACGCAGGTAGTCGAGGATGCCGCTCAGGGACTGTACCGTGGCGGGCAGCCCGGCAAGCTCCAGCCTGTCGCTGGCCCGGGCGTCACCCACGAAGACGATCAACTCCTCGTCGGTTGTGCCCTGAGGGATGGGGATGCTGACGTGGTGCTTCGTCTTGTCTTCGAGGTAATTGTTGAGCGTGATGGAGAGCTCTAGCTGGTCGCCGGGACGGAGCGTGCCGCTTTGATTCTGAATCGCGTGCAGGGTGCTGCTGAAGCGCTCGTCTACCTGTTCGATTTCAACCGAAACCTTGGTTACGTCGGCCATTTCAAAGGGGTTGTTGAGCAGTTGGGAGTAGATGTTCATGAATTCGATGGCGATGGGGAAGGCGGCAAAGCCCCCCGTGCCAACGTACTCCAGCTCCAGCGGCTCGTGCCCGGTGATGTCGAGCGAAAGACGGGTGTAAAAGGTGTGCTCGTCGGCGGCCTCCATGGTCGAGCTCAGGCCCTCCAGCAGGGCGATGGCGGCCAGCAGCGGGGTGTACTGGCGGTGCTGGTAGATGCGGCTTTGAAAGGTGCGGGTGGTTTCGCCGGGGGAGTTGACCGTGATCTCGTAGTCGGTCATGGCGGGGATGGGTCCGACCTTGCCCGCGATGGCGCTCAAGCGGTCCTGGTAGATGGTGCCGACGGGTTCGCCCACATTGGAGAGTTTGAAGGAGCGGGGCACGCTCTGGATGACCGTGATGATCTCGGCCGGAGCCATCGGCATGTGCTCGTCGCCCGAACCAAAGAAAGGGTGCCCGAAGGCGAGGAGCTGGTCGCCCTCGCGCCAGGTGACAGTGCCCACGCCAGCCATCTGAAAGTCACCCGTCATGAGGACGCCTGCCACGGGCGAGCCGCTCTCCAGGTCTGCTGCACTGAGCTCAGAGGTGAAGCCGAGCGGGGCATTGACCGGGGCGAGCCCGCGTTCGGCAAATTCATCGGCAAAGGCGTTGAGGCTCTGGGCGGAGATGCCGGAAATCATGAGCGGGGTAGGCAGGGGGCTGAGCACGGACTCCATCGCGGCGCTGCTCTGGGCCTCAGGTTTGCCTTGTGCCTGTTGGATGTCTTGCTGGCGCGGAAGAGGAGCCGCGGCGGGCGTTTTGCGGGCCTTGTCAGGAGTGCGGTGGGCTTCCTTGCCAAGGGTTTCAAACATATCTGCAATGGGCGTAATGCCAATGATGGCCTGCTCTTTGGGCCAGGTGTAGCCGTAGGCGTAGGCGCCGACGAGCTTGCCGTCGATGTAGCACGGGCTGCCGCTCATGCCGGCTACGGGGCCGCTCAGGATCTGGCTTTTGTCCGTCGCTTTGGCGATGATGACGTCCCGCTGGGGTCCGATAAAGTTGCGGGATACGCCGAGTACCTCAAAGTGAAAGGTCTCGATCTCGGAGCCACTGATGACGGTCTTCCATTCGCCGGTCATCCCGGGCTTGATCTCCTCAACGGGCAGGGTTTCAACGGTGGGGACCGGGATTTCGGTTCGCGCGCTGGCGAGCGTCCCCATTGAGAACAGTAGGATTGCAGGCAAAGAAAACTTCATACCGATTGATTAGGCCGACAGCCATACGATGGGCATTGTTCCTGCCAGTGCAAACTTGAAAACCTTTTCGGCAAAAACACAGTCTGGGGGAATTTGGCTTGCGAAAATCAGTCATTTCTGTAAACCTGTTATTATGTATTGAGAGTAGACGCCGCCACGGTGGCAGACGCTCGATATTCATACTACTACTCCGATTACGCTGCATTACTAATGATAAAAAACTCTGTTCTCATCATGGTCGCCTTTCTGGTGACCGCGTCGCTGCACGCTGCCGATACGGATGCTGTGCATGCAAGCACCTTCATTACCTTTGGTATGGGGGTATCCATCGCCGTATTTGTGCTGGTGGTCATCGGCTTGGTCACGCTCCTGCGCAAGCGCAGTCAACGCCGACGCCTGAACGGGTTGTCACATCTTCTGTAAAGAGCTGAGCACAGTAGCGCTTTCTAACGCAAAAAGCCGACGAGGAAACTCGTCGGCTTTTTTACGTAGATAGACCCAAATAATTACAAGTTGCGCATGTACTCTACGTGGGTTTCAGCCGCTTTTTCTTCGAGCATGGTCAATTTTTTAAATCGGTAATTGTATTCTTCAATTAAAGCGTCGTCGTCAAAATACACGGTGTCATCCTCTGCGGAGTACTCCCAACGATTCCAGTTGTCCTGGAGTAGTGCCAGCAGGGCGTCTGCTTCCTTCATGTAGACATGCTCAAGCTGGTAGATATTGGCGATATTGCGAATATTGTTGAAATCGAATGAAGGCAAGAATCGGTTAATTTCGCTAATGGGCAGCCCTCTCTTGGTGAAGCGCAACTTGATGTTTGTTTCCATGTTGTCGTACAGTTCGAGCAGTTCGACGATGCTCGCGTCTGCTTTCTGGATAGTGGCGCGCATGTCAGCGATTACCTGCTGCGAGACCAAATCGCTCGCATGGAGAGACACTTCGGCCTCAAAACGCTTCAGGTTTTGGCTGTATGTGATGAGTCCCTGGCGTATCTCTGAGAGCATGCCGATCGTTTCCTGCTTAATGATTTCATCATTCGAGCCGGGTCTCGCTGCCATGTCTTCCAGCAGGAAGATGATTTCATTAAAGGAGTTGATAATCTGACTATCCGGTAGATCACTGTCATCCTGATAGGCCTGCCGTAGACTCTGTTTGGCCTTTTGGGCTTTTTCCAAGGCGCTCGCTTGCAGTTCTGCCTGCTCAAGCTTCTTACTGGCCGCAGAAACCAGTATGGCTATATTGCCCAGTACAAATAAGCTTCCGAGGACGATGAGGGGGAGATTTCCCGAGCCTTTGCGCTTTCCTGACAGGCGCCAGCTGAGCCAACCCGCAAAGTAGGGGATGAGGATGATAGCAAACAATCGACCAGTGATATTGCCGATCTTAAAGGACTCATTATCCTGGGGGGCAGACATTAAGAGCCCACCCAGGATGGCTACGATGGCGCCGACAATCAACACCCCCTTCCCGAGGCGGTTCAATTCAAACTTGGCCGTGCGCTCGGGACTGGAGTGTTTCTTGTCGGGGGCTATTGGGGATAGAGATGGCGGTGTTTCGTGCATAAATCAGTGCTCGACTTCCTGTCGGGCGCCCTTGGTCTGGCCGATGGCACCGAGCAGCTCGCCGAACCACGGCGTGTCGATGTCGAAGGGCTTGCCGCCCTTGATGCGCTCGAATTCAATCGCACGCAGGACGTTGTTCTGATCCTCATCGTGGCCGATCACGCCGCTTTTGCCCTCGAAGGCGCACTGCACGGCAAGGTCGGTGCAGGACTTGATCAGGCGCAGGTCATCGACATTGGCCGGGGCGGCGCGGGAGAAGTAGCCGCTCTTCTGGACCATGGTCTTTTCGGCATCAAGCTTGGCCGCAAACTCCTTGGCGAAGTACTGGCCGGGGTTGATGGTATCGAGCTTGATGTGGCCAAAGGCGTCGCGCTCGACAGTCTTACCCGCAGCTTCCATTTCCTTCACGATGCTCTCCACGCCAGCGCCTTCGCTGATGAAGATGTTGACGCAGTCGTGCTCGTCCATGACTGCCTTGAGGCGCTCGGCCTCGGCGGCGATGTCGATTTCCATTTCGGGGATAAAGATCGCGTGCACGTCGAGACGCTTTTCGGTCAGGCCCAGGCCGGGGACGAAGCCGCGGTCCCCGAGGATGTTTTCGCGGTAAGCCTGCGCGGTGGCGGCGGTGAGCCAGCCGCAGTTGCGGCCCATGACTTCGTGGACAATGAGCATGCGCGGGTTGGCGTTGTGCTCACCGACGACATTGCGGAAATACTTGGCGCCTTCTTCGGCTGCGGTCCATGCGCCGAGGCTTTGCTTGATCGGAAAGACGTCGTTGTCGATGGTCTTGGGCAGGCCGATGACTTGCAGCTCGTAGCCGTTCTCGTGGAGAAACTTGGCCAGGTCGGCAGCGGCGGTGTTGGTGTCATCCCCGCCGATGGTGTGCAGCACGTCCACGCCGTCCTTGACCAAGCGGTCCGCGGCGACCTTCTGCGGGTTTTCGCCTTCCTTGACCAGGCCACGCTTCACGCAGTCCTTGACGTTGGTCAGCTTCACGCGGCTGTTGCCGATGGGGCTGCCGCCGTGGCGGTGGAGGATGGCAGCGTTGGCGCGCATCTCCGGCGTGACGGTAATGAAATCGCCCTGGAGCAGGCCTTTGTAGCCTCCACGGTAGCAGATGATTTCTACTTCCGGAGCAATCTCGGTGTAGCGTTCAATCAAGCCTCCAATGGCGGAGGAGAGGCAGGGCGCGAGGCCCCCGGCGGTCAGGATTCCGACTTTCTTTGGCGTCATAGCGCGGCTGATTCTTGGGAAAATACAGCCGAAGGGAAGGAAGAAAGTGCCGGATGCCGCGATTTAGACTTTGCCCACGTTGCTATTCAACTGCGCTTGCCGCTGGCAGGCTGACGGAGGTGCCGAGCTGGAAGAACATGATGGAGTCGAAGGTGTCCGGGACAGAGAGGTTGATCGGGCTCCCCAGCGGGCTAAGCGACTCGATGTCGTCGCCAATATAGGGCTGGAGCGAGAGTTCGATGTTCTCGCCATTGCGGTCGAGCTCTGAGCCAATGAAGAGGATACTGCGGTGGTCCTCGCTCACCATGCCAAACTGCGGGGCGTTGTCTTGAAAGAGTTCGACGAGGTTGGTATTGGAGACGAGCGGGTCGAGCCCGACAGTGGTTTCCTGCCCGTCGCTGATGCCATCACCATCGGTGTCGAAGAGGTTGGGGTTGGTGCCGTAGAGGACGATCTCTTCGTAGGCCGTGAGTGAGTCGCCGTCGGCGTCGCTGGTGTCCTGGGTGAAGGCAGCCTGCATCTTCAGGTAGATCTGGGTCGGCACGGTGGGGACTGCGCTGTAGAGATTGCTGGCATCGAGCGTAATCGTGATCGGGTTGGTCGTGTCGTTGGCCGGGACAATGGTGTCGTTGACCAGCCAGCTGATGAACTTGTAGCCGGGCTTGGGAGTGGCGGTAAAGGTCAACTCACTGCCCAAGGTGCTGCCTGTGCCGGAGGGGGAGACTGCGCCGTAATCGCTTTCATTGAGGGCCGAGGGTTTGGGTTGTTGGCCCTGTGGAGGTGCGTAGGCGACAATGGGAAAGACCGGGATATCCGGGTTCAGGGTGCTCATGGCACCGTCGCTAAGCAGAACGATGTTCATGGATACCGCGCCATTGAGGCCGGGGCTGAGCAGGACGGTGTCGAAGCGGTCGTCGTAGGGCGAACCATAGACCGAGCCGTAGTTGAAGGAGCCTGCGGCCGTACCGACATCCTTGCCGGGTGCATGCTTGTAGATGACATTGCCCCATTGCGAGTAGTAGGGCGTGCTGGTCTGAGCGATGGAGTAGGCCTTGTCGGTCAAAAGCTGCTCCTGAAACCATTGGTAGCTGGAAAGGGCACTGATGTCAGTCATGGTGCCATCCACATTGACTTGGGTGCTGCTGCCGACCAGGCCTGAGAGTATGCCTTCGGAAAAGTCCCCGCCGATGCGCTCCAAGATGTTCTGGAACATATTGCTCTCGCCCATGACAGTCATGACGTCCTTCCACTTGCTGTTGTAGCTGATGCCGAGCGCCGCATTCTTCCCGTCGGTATAGTCGGAGTACTTGCCCATGGTCTGGAGGTAGAGAAACTGCGTCATGTAGGGCGCGGCTGCGCTGTCTGCCTCGATACTGATCTCCAGATCATCAAGGCGGAGGGTATCCGTTGCGTCGCTGATGAAAAGCGCGCCTCTAAGCTGAACCGCGTAGGTGCCATTCGAATCCCCCGAGGGGGCCTCAACCTCTACGATGCTAGCGTCAAATTGATAGTCGAAGTTGTAGGTGTCGCCTTGGGTGATGTCCAGGGTTTCAGATTTCTTTCCGTCTGCGGTCTTGCCGGAGAGGGAGGTGCCGGTGCCTTCGGCCTTGAGGCCAACCGCGCCAGACTGCCCGTGGTCGACGCCGGGTTTCAGATTCTTCAGAAAACCCGGGACCACGTTGGTCGAAACCTTGGGATCGCCGGCAGACTTGTTGTTGGTAAGCAGGGTTTTCAGGTAGGCGTTGAAGTCGGCGTAGGGAAAGCCTGTGTAGGCCAAGCCCTGGATGCTGGAGGGGTAGCTATTGGGCCCGATGATGCGCACGTACTCGGTATAGGAGCTGTTTCCTCCAAATGCCGGGACGAAATTGATCAGTGTGGAGTAGCTCGCATCGGTGGTGGTGGCGGCGAGGTCTGTGAACATCGTGGCGGTATCCTGACTATTACTGGCATAGGAGAGGACACTGCTGTTGGTGTCGAGCAGCTCCATCTTTAGCGAGCCGCCAAACTGGGAAATATTGGTTAAGTCGGCGCCGGACTGAAAACCGGGTTCACCGGGTACGTTGCCAAAGGAAATTTCAAACTGGGAGAAGCGTGTCGGGGTGGTGAACTGCGAAGGGGCGGCGGTCTGGAGTTCGACGCCGTCGGCTGAGCCGTAAGTGATGTAGGCGATGAGGGAGTCGGCATAGACAACCGTGAACCCCTCCGAAGCGATGGTGCTAAGCGAGTACCCCTTCGAGGTGAACTTTCCGATCATCGGGTCGCTGGGCTTGGGCGTGCCACCGTCCGAGACCGAGGTGATGTAGTTACCGCTAATGGTCACGGTTTCTGTGCCAACGGTTACCTGAGCGCTTTTAGCCTGAAAGCAGACGAAGATTTCGTCGGTGGAGGCGTCCGTGAGCGCCGATGCATCGAAGGTGATCGGGAACTCCGACGGCGTGGCTTTGGCCGGGGCGTAGAGCCCCATCAGGGTGGCGAGTACTAAGGTGCAGGTAGCTTTTCTCATGAATGATGGCAAAGGATGATCTTGATGGTGCGTACGCACGCATTTTTGAGCACGCTATCTAGTCAATATTCCCGGCTCAAGCTAGATGCATTTGATGAGGGGAGTTATTCGTATTTTTTTGACAAAAAGCCGTGGTCGGGGGTGAGGGCGGCCAGAGGGATACTTGCGAACTATAGGTTGGAAACCCACAACTAGCATTGACTCTGCGTGCAGATTCGCATCCTCAGAGGGCATATGAAGATTGTATTGGCATACTCGGGCGGTCTGGACACGTCCGTCCTCGTAAAATGGCTCAAGGAGGAATACTCCGCCGAGATTATCACCTTTGCCGCAGACGTGGGCCAGGAGGAGGAGCTCGACGGCCTCGAAGAGAAGGCCATCGCCACCGGCGCAAGCAAGCACTACACGCTCGATCTGGTGGAGGAGTTTGCCAGCGACTTTATCTGGCCCATGATGCGTGCCAACGCCATTTACGAGGGCCAATATTACCTCGGTACGTCCATCGCCCGCCCGCTCATCGGCAAGGCGCAGATCGACATCGCCAAGAAAGAAGGCGCCTCGCACGTCGCCCACGGTGCCACCGGTAAGGGCAACGACCAGGTGCGCTTCGAGCTGGCCTATGCCGCGCTTGCCCCGGACATCACCATCATTTCCCCCTGGCGCATGGACAAGTTCCGCCAGGCCTTCCCGGGCCGCACGGAGATGATCAACTGGTGCCGCGAGCACGGCGTCAACGTCGAGGCCAGCGCCTCGAAGCCGTATTCCATGGACCGTAACCTGCTGCACATTTCCTATGAGGCAGGCATCCTCGAAGACCCGTGGTTTGACCCGACCACGCCGGACAATAAGTCCATGTACAAGCTGACGGTCGACCCCGAGGACGCGCCGGATCAGGCCGAGTACGTCGAGCTCGATTTCGAGAAGGGTGACTGCGTCGCCATCAATGGCGAGGGCGGTAACCCGGCCCAGCTTTTGAAGAAGCTGAACAAGCTCGCGGGTAAGCACGGCATCGGTCGCGTGGACATCGTGGAAAACCGCTTTGTCGGCATGAAGAGCCGCGGTGTGTACGAGACGCCCGGTGGAACTATCCTGCTGCACGCCCGCAAGCAGGTCGAGTCGCTCACGCTTGATCGCGATCTGGAGCACCTGCGCGACAGCCTTATCCCCAAGTATGCTGAACTCGTCTACAACGGCTTCTGGTATGCGCCCGAGCGCGAGGCCCTGCAGGCCTTCTTTGACCAGAGTCAGGAGTGCGTAACCGGGACGGCTCGCCTGAAGCTCTACAAGGGCTCGATCACCACGGTGGGCCGCAAGTCACCTGTCTCCATGTACGACGAGAATATCGCCTCCATGGAAGGCGTGAAGAGCGACTACAACCCCGACGACGCCAGCGGCTTCATTCGCCTGCAAGCCCTGCGTCTGCGCGCCCGCGCCAAGGCCCAGAACGGCCCCAAGGTCGGCGACATGCGCGGGTAGGAAAATTCCTCCGGATTAAGTTTCAAGAGCTGCCACCACCCTGTGGCGGCTCTTTTTGTGTCTAGTCGCGTCAGCTCGCGGTAAGACTGATCGTGCGCCATGCTGTTTGCCCTGACGGTGGATGGGTGCTTATAAGTTTTGCTCAACGCACTTATTAGATTGCGTGCCGGTTGAGGGTGGCGATACTGAGAAAAACGTATCACGCATGGAATGCATTGTCTGTAAGTAAGTCACAAGATGAAGATTAAGGCATACGATAAGATTCCGCTTATCTATTTTGCGATGGGTGCGATCTGGATCATCGTCTCGGACACGATTGTTGCGCTTTTTTCTACGGTCTCCTCCGAAGTGCTGCTCCAGCAGACGCTCAAAGGCTGGTTCTATGTTTTGGTGACGACGCTGCTGCTGCGGGTTTTAGTCAGACGTCACCATATGCGGCTGCTGGCCGCGGCCTTGGAGCGGGAAGAACTTTACTATAAAATCGTCGAAGGGGCGCACCACATCCTGCTCAACTACCTCAACAGTATGCAGATGGTGATCGATGAGGCGGATAACTGCGCCGGTTTTGATAAATCCGTCGTGAAGGCGAGCCGGGAGATTTCGTACCAGGCCGCGGAGTCCATTCAGGCTCTGGGTGAGCTCCCCGAGCCGACTGCTGAGTCCGTGCTCAATCTGGCCTACCAGAACATCAAGACAGCGCAGGCAGCAGAGTCTGAGGAGAAGGAATTGACCGGGGTGGGGTGAGGTGACCCCATGCTCACGGTTTGCATACACAGCCTAGCTCAGACCGAGGCCGACAGTCTCGTCGCCGTACTCGGCGGCGATGCCAAAGCGGAGGTTGTGCAGGGAGTGGATAAAGCCCTGGGCTCCGGCGTACTCGGCCACGGCTAGCAGGGTGACCACGGCCACGGGCATGATGTCGGCCCGCGGCTTGGGCAGGTCGGGTATCCGCTGCCGCTCGGCCAGCGTCATACGGCAGAGCTCTTCCTTGAGGTACTTTAAATAGGTGAGGGTGATGTTGGAGTCGCTCCCGGCGTAGTCCTGGCCGAGCCAACTGGCGCGGATGGCGCGGGCGACGTTGACCGCGCCCCCGGTGGCGGCGAGCTGGTTTTGCCCGATGAGATGGGCGAAGCCGGACTCCTCGATTTTCTCGCGTACATAGGCGCGGATCAGCTCCTCGGTGTCCTCGTCCATGGGCTGGCGCGGGTCTTTGATGAAGAGCTCCAATAGCCGCACGGCACCGAGTTGCAGGCTGACCTTGCTCTTGATCTCGCCGCCTTCGATACGGATGAACTCCAGGCTGCCGCCGCCGAGGTCGCACAGGGTAAAGGCGCGGTACTGCGAGAGCAGGGGGTCGGTGGTGATGGCGCGCCCGATGTAGGCCGCCTCCTCCCTGCCCGAGAGCACGCGCAGTCGGTGGCCTGTCACGTCCTGCACGCGGTCGATAAAGGCGTCGCGGTTTACGGCGTCTCGCACAGCGCTGGTGGCCACGATGGCAAACTGCTCCGGGGCGAATTTCTTGGCCTCGGCGATGAGCTTGACCACGGCCTGGGTGGCGGAGGAAATTGCTTCTGTGCTCAGGACAGGTTTGTCCTTACTAATGCCTGCGCTGATGCGTGTCTCCAGCGTTGTCTGGTAGAGCGCGGCCAGACTTGAGCCCGTTTCGGCCACGAGAAGTTTGATCGAATTACTGCCGATATCGATGACGCCAATTCTCATGCTGGGAGTATCTTGCCGGAAACCGGCGCAAGATGCACGCCGTTGTTTCAAAAAACGTGCGTTTTACAGCGAGCTTACCGGGGGCTAATACAACCTAGTGTATCGTTAGCCTAGTTCTTTCAATAAAGATTTGCGGGCTTACGCAGCCCGCACCCGCGGCAGGCAAAGCCTGCACTTTCGATGCTACCGCATCGCGTTTGGGATTGCTGCAAGCAGCAATCCCAAAGGAGCATCCAAACTGAGTTGCACCCAAAACTTTTGCCAGGAACTTAGCTAACATAACACTAGGTCGTGTCTTCAAATTCATCAAGGTCGGGAGAAAAGGGTCTTTTCGCGTCTTTTTCCGTTTTCTCAGTTCATGAATCTGGATTCACACCACTTCGAAAGCC
>JAUIAM010000012.1 GCA_030425485.1 Verrucomicrobiia bacterium | reverse complement strand
TTTCGAAGTGGTGTGAATCCAGATTCATGAACTGAGAAAACGGAAAAAGACGCGAAAAGACCCTTTTCTACCGACCTTGATGAATTTGAAAACACCGCCTAGTCCTCGTCGCTCTCGCTTTTGACGCCGCGCGCCTCAAAGGCGGCCTTGTCAGCCAGGGATACATGGCCCTCAACCATACCGTTATCGAGCGGATTATCAGTACGGGCATTGAGGTCGCGGAAAAGCGCACGGATGTCGATGAAGCCACCGATCATAAACCATACCGTCGAGACGATACCCAGGATCGCCGTGACCCACAGGCTGGTGATGAGGAAGTATGTGCTCCACCACTCGACCGGCCAGGGAGAGAACATGTTCCAGATCAGCACACCGACGAAGCAAAAGCCAAACTTGTACACAATGGCGTAGCCAAAGACGGACCAGGCGATGATGCGGTCGCCGAGGGTGTACTCCGGCGTAATGCCGATCAGTTTTTTCACGGCATTGGCAGGCGTCCACTTAAAGGGCTCCTTGTATTCGTTGGCCACGTCATAGACACCACGGTGGAGCAAACGATCCAGGTTGAAGGGCTTGCGCTGGGTGAGGAATGAGCCCACGACGTAGGCAACGATCCCCGAGATCATGGCCATAAAATACAACTCGTAGGAATTGATGGGGAATTTGACCGCATTCATCTCCCACATGACGTAGGGGTTGAGGGGCGCGGAGACAGACTGAAGGAAATTCCCGACCGGACCGACCCAGCCATTGACTTCGAGCCAGGGGTAAACGGTTTCCGCCCAATTGCGCTGCATGAACAAACCAACAAAGGCCAGACCCGAACCAAAGATGAGCGAGCCAAAGGCACCTACGGTGTTCCCAAAACGGCTGTACAGGCCGAAGATCATAATCGGCCCTGCCCCACCGAGCCAAAGCGCCGTCATGATGGTCGTAAACATGATGATGTAGTCGATCTGGACGAAGAAAATCGAGACCACAAAGAAGAAGATACAGACCCCAAGCGAGGTCAGCCTCAGGAGCAGAACGTGCTGCTTGGGCGTAAAGGGCTTTTTACGGAACGGCAGGATGATGTCCTGCACGATGGTGGACGAGGCATTGAAGACACGTGAGTCGTCCGTCGAGAGCAGCAGCATAATCATGAGCAGGCAGAAGAGCCCCATCAACCCCACCGGGAGGAGGTTCTTCAACGCCACGGGGAGCATCATCTGGTGGTAGAGCGTGCGGAACTTTTGGAACTCCAGGTTGCCCTCAGGCGTACCGCCCAGGGTATCTCGCGCCACCGCCATATAGGGCGTGTCAATGTTGACCTCTTGCGAGAGCGGAGCATCCGAACCGATCTCATGCTGAGACATGGGGATTGCGGCTAGCTTGGCATCCAGATCAGCACGCAGAACCGGGTCGCTCACGACTTCCTTGGAGACCTTCTGTGTCAACTCCTGACGGATGCTGTAGGACTCTTCCGCGTACTTGTTATGTGTCATGAGCGTGATGATCATGATGGCAATCAGCATGAGCATCAGCGTGGAGTATAGCGTACGCCATGTGCCAAGGATACCCGCCATCTTCTGCTCGTGGGGCGTGCGTCCGCTGCTGGTGGTGTCGTTGCCAATCCAGGCCGCGCGGTTGAGCACCTGGCCCATGATGGTCACAAAGAGCGCAAAGATGTTGAAGTCGCGGAGCTTCTCGATGTCGAAAGGATTGATAAAGCTTTCGCCGTCGGCGCGGTCCATCATGACGGGACCGATGCTGTCATGCCAGCCGAAGTGGAGAAAAACGTAACCCGCAATAATGACAAAAATCGGGTAACTGAGCAGGCCCTGGATAGAGTCAGAAATCAGCAGCGAAATACGACCACCCGGCCAGATAACCACCATACAGACGCACAGCGACAAGCCCACAACGAGCGCAAAGGTTGGCAGGGCAATGCCGGCGACCGTAAACTCGTGGGGCAGGCCCAGGAAGTAGATAAAGAAGTTGGCCGCGACAGCAGGCCCGATCGCATTGGTGATCATCTCCGAGAGCGTGCGCAGCGTCGCCGCCACAATACGCAGGGGACGATTATAGCGCATCTCCAGGAACTGACCGATGGACAGCGATCGCGTCTCGCGAAAGCGGTAGATGCAATAACCCGTCAGCCCCATGATAATGCCCACCGGGACCGTTAGATACTCCCAGAAGGAAAGTGCATATCCCACCTGATATTTCGACTCAACCAAGGCTACAAGGGTGATAACGCTCAAACCAGCTGTTAGATCACCTGCGGAAATGACGTATCGGCCTGCGACACGGCCAGCAGCCAGGAAGTCAACCACCCCTCGCACGTAGCGACGGCTATAAACAGTGAGATATAAAACGATGGTTACGGGAACCAAGACAATAATCCAATCAATCCAATGCATAATCTGTAACGGTCAAAGTATCACGCTAATAACTCTCGGATGCTTAATCGAATGCAACCACAATCGCATTTATGCATACATTTTTCGCCAAACATTAGCACAGGTTTAGCACAGCCAAGCGTTGCTAACTCATCGCATGCCCCCTTGGACAGTACCCTACAGCGCCAACGTCCGCCCAAAGCCCCGATGAGGACGTAAGGCTCTGGTACATGCGCATATACCGCGGCAAACATTGCTCCCAAACAGGCATAAAAAAAGGCCCTCCGAAGAGGGCCTAAAAGTGGAGCGAGCGAAGAGGTTCGAACTCTCGACATCTACCTTGGCAAGGTAGTGCTCTACCAACTGAGCTACGCTCGCTTAATTGAAAGGCGGTAAAAGTGGAGACTTTAGAAGCCAATGTCAAGATCTAGAATCGCACGTTTTCGAGGATTTTCTGGAAGTGGCATAAAGTGATGTTCTTCAAGAGCTTGAACTACCTCATCGCCCAATAAAAAGCGGACAATTCCACGCACTTCGCGAAAATTTTCGTTCCGATAAACGATATAAAACGGCAGTGAAAGCGGGTAATCGCGGAAGTAGACATTTTCGCGAGCAGGATCGTAGGCAATGCCTTCTTTACCCGACACGGATAGCGCCTTCAAACCACTGTCTTTGGGCATATAGGTGAAGATGGCAATCGCACCGGAATCCCCCCCAACGACTTCGCTGTTACTCACATAATCCTCAATGTAGCGGATATTCTGCTTGAGCGGTGACCGGTTCAGCGCCACAGACTTAAAGAGCTCAACCACGACCGAATCAGGCTCTACCAGCACGACCGGCTGGATGGAGCGCGTCGCCATGCCCCCACTCTGCCCGAGATCGCCCCAGCGCGTGTAATACGTCTCAGATGAGGTGCCAAAAATCCCGGAGAGCTGCTCCAGGCTGATCTCTCGCATAGTGTTGTTGCGGTTAACCAGAACAAAGGCCACCTGATAGGCGAAGGGGATGATGGTGAGTCCGGTTTCCTGGAACTCCCCATCAGCGGCGTTGGCCACCAGCGCGAGGGTGGCATCGCCATTGCGCACCTGCGCCATAGCGGGGATGCTTCCGTACAGGTCAATGTTGATATCCAGCCCCTGGCTCTCGGCGTACTTGGTCAAAGGCTCCGTAACGGCCCCCTTGAGCAGATCAGAGCCCACGATGAGCATGTCCTCGGCATTAACCTGAGAATGAAGGGCCGAGACGGCCAAAAGTGAGAGTAGCAAACGTTTCATGGGAAAATCGATAGTTTGGTGGAGCCTCTGAAGGCATTCAATGCTTTTTGTCGTCTTTGGTCCAAGCGCTGTCTACGCGTTTTGAAAGGAGATTTGAATCGTCATACACCGCTGCCTTAAGTGCCTGGGAAGCGCGCATAAACGGCCTAGACATCGAGTTCCGGCCATTGTGCCAACTTTCGGTGCAGGGTTCGGCGGCTGATCCCCATCAGCTCTGCAGCCCGCGTACGGTTGCCTTTGGCCTCGACCAGTGCGTTGCGCAGCAGGCGCTTTTCGTTCTCCTCTTTGGAGAGCGGGTTGGCCAGAGCGGGCTCGGATGGCCTTGCAGGTGATGCGCCCTCGCCTGCCCGGGCGAAGAAACGCCCATCCAGGTCGTACTCGGAAATCATGCCGCCACGCTTCATGACGACGGTATTTTCGCAGAAATTACGCAGCTCACGAATGTTTCCTGGCCAGCCGTAAGCCTTGAGTACCCTGAGCGCTTCGGGGGAAAGCTGCACGGGCTCGGTGCCATTCTCCTGGGCAAAGTGTGTGAGGAAATGCTCCAGCAAGAGCGGGATGTCGTCTGGCCGCTCGCGCAGCGACGGCAAACGGATGGGCACGACGTTGAGCCGATAGTAGAGGTCTTCGCGGAACTCGCCCTTGTCCACCAGTTGCTTCAAGTCCTTGTTTGTGGCGCAAACGAGGCGTACATCGACCTGAATGGGCTTCAGGCTGCCGAGCCGCTCGAAGCTCCGCGTCTCCAGAAAACGCAAGAGTTTAACCTGCGTCGGCGCATCGATCTCGCCAATTTCGTCCAGAAAGAGCGTGCCCCCGTCGGCGGCTTCGAAGCGCCCGATGCGTCGTTCGGCCGCTCCGGTAAAGGCCCCCTTCTCGTGCCCGAAGAGCTCGCTTTCGAGCAAATTGGCCGGGATGGCCGCGCAGTGAACCGGGACAAAGGCCGCCCGGGCACGGTCGCTGTTTTGGTGGACCATTTGGGCCACGAGCTCCTTACCCGTCCCGGTGTCGCCGTAGAGCATAACGGTGGCCTTAGACGGGGCGACCTGCCGCACCTGGTCCAGCACGTGGTTGAGCGCGGCAGAGTTGCCCACGATGCCGTCAAAGCTGAACTTACGGTCGAGGCGTTGGTGCAGTTGGGCGTTCTCCGTCTCAAGGCTGCGTGACTGGATGGCCCGCTTGATAATGATCTCCAGCTTTTCCAGGTTGAGCGGCTTGGTCAGAAAATCAAAAGCCCCGTGCTTCATGGCTTCGACCGCGGTCTGCACATTGCCGTAGGCGGTCATCATGATACAGACAGGACGTTGCGGGAGCTTGAGCGCGTAGTCGATGACCTTGAGCCCGGACTTCCCGGCCATGCGCAGGTCCGTCAACACCACGTCAAAGGGCTCCTCGTCCATCAAGCGGAAGGCCTCCTCTGCGTCACGCGCCTGGTAGACTTCGTAGTCGTCCTCCAACGCCACGGCCAAACCCTCGCGGGTGTGCTTTTCGTCGTCAACAATGAGTACAGAGTGCGGCATCAGGAGCAGGGATAAATTTTACGTGCTGAATAAACTGCGGGTAGTATGTGTCAAAAAGTCGCAATCCCCCAAGTCTTTTTTGCGATGCCGGATGCGACTTTCTCGGTCACGTACTTTCCAGCATGCGCATGCGACGGTGCCGTTGGGGAAAGCGAAGGCTGATCACCGTGCCGCGCCCAGGCTGGCTGTCGATCCCGATCTGTCCGCCGTGATCGCGCATGATGCGCTGGACGACCATCATGCCGAGACCGTGGCCGCTCTCCTTGCTCGTGTAGTAGGGCTGGAAGACGCGAGAAATTTCCTGCTGGGAGATCCCCACCCCCGTGTCGGCAAAGAGCATGGTGACAAAGTCGTCGTTGGTGCGGGCGGTGATCCGCAGATCGCCTCCGGTGTCCATCGCCTCCATCGCGTTTTTAACGATGTTAAAAAAGACCTGTTTGAGCTGCTCGGGGTCCCCCATCACGGGTGGCAACGTGCCGCTGAGCTCGACATCAACGTGCACTTTCAAGTTCTCCAACTCCGGCGCCTGCATGTTGATAACTTCGTCGAGGATGTCCAGCAGGTCCACCTCGCGCAAGTCCGGCGGCTGGGGACGGATGGCCTGCAGGAAGTGCGTGATAATACCGTCGAGCCGCTGAACCTCGTTCGTGCAGGCCTTGAGCGAACTGGCGAGCTTCTCCGCTGCCGGGTCCTTGCCCAGACGCTTGAGCTGACGCTCCATGAGCTGGAGGTGGATGTTGATCGAGTTGAGCGGATTGCCCAGCTCGTGCGCCACCCCGGCGGCCAGGTCGAAGATGGACGACAGGCGCTCGTTGGCGATGCGCTCCTCGGTCGAACTTTTTTCCTCCGTGATGTCGGTCAAAATAATGGCAAAGCGCAGCTCCCGCTCCTCGGCCTCAAAGGGCACGACGTAGAGCCGAATGAAGCGCGGCTCCGGGTAGGTAATCTCCAGCTCGCGGGTCGAGGCCGGGAGCATGGTGGGCTCGATCCCCTTGTCAAAGTCGAGCACCTCGCTGAGATCGGGCACGACCTTCCAGAGCACGACCTGCCCAAGGTCCGCTTCCTTTAAGCCGAGCAGTTTCCCCGCGGCGGCATTGGCGTACTCAATGCGCCCCGTGCGGTCCACCACCAGCATGCCCTCCTGGATGGTGTTAAACACCGTTTCGAGCAAGGTACGCTCGCGCACGAGACGGCGCACAAGCGTAGTCAGGTTATCCGTATCGAGGTCTTCGATACGCCCGAGGATGCGATCAAGGTGGCTGCTTTTGTCCGGCACGATGCTTTAAGGATGAACGAAGCGGAATGAATGATGCACTAAAAATACGGTCAACAACAGGCTAAAGCGCTTGGGCTAGCTGCGCGATGAGCGCGCGGGCAATATCGGTCTTGGCCGCCGGGCCAAAGGCAAAGCGCTCTCCGCTGGCCCCGATGAGTGTCACCGTGTTATCGTCAGCCTCGAAGGCACTGCCCTCCCCGCCCACGCGGTTGGCTACGATCCAGTCCAGGCGCTTCTCGCGGAGTTTCTTCTCGGCGTAGGCTTGGACGTTATCCGTCTCGGCGGCAAAGCCCACAATAGTCTGAGCCTCGGTCTTCGTCGCGGCGATGGTTTTCAAAATATCCACCACCGGCTCAAACTCCACCGTCATGGACAGGGCGTCCTTTTTGACCTTTGACGCGCTGCAAGCCGTAGGCCGCATATCGCAGACAGCGGCGGACTTGATTAACACATCGCACGTGGGGAAATGCTCGGCCACAGCGGCGTACATCTCCTCACCCGTAACGACCTTGACCAGCTCCACCCCCTCGGGGGCTGGCAGGGCCACCGGGCCGCTGACCAGCGTCACCGCCCAACCGGCTTGGCGGGCGGCCTCAGCCAGGGCGTAGCCCATTTTTCCGCTGGAGGGATTACTGATGTAGCGCACGGGGTCGAAGAACTCCCGCGTGGGTCCAGCGGTGATGAGGCAGCGAATCATTTCCTTGGGCATAGCGTTGTATCTGACCAGCAGGCACGAATTCTGCCCAAAAGACAAGCCAGAGGAAGCTTGCAACTGCGGGTTAAGTCGCGAGTCTAATGCCCACATGAGCGAGACCAGCCAACCTTCCCCCGCCTCATCGGCCAATACCCAGCGTGAAAACCCGTGGTATAACCTGATCTTCAACATCGCCGCCCCGATCTTGCTACTGACTAAAGGCGCGGACTGGCTGCCGTTTCTCACCCCGCAGTTGGTGCTGATCATCGCCCTGCTCTTCCCTATCGGCTACTTCATCTACGACCTGCAAACCCGCAAAAAGGTCAACGGCATTTCCATCCTTGGTTTTATCAGCGTGCTGCTCACGGGAGGCATCGGCCTGCTCAAGCTCAGTCCGATGGTCTTCGCGCTGAAAGAGACCGCTTTGCCTCTGCTTATCGGCATCGCCGTGGTGGCTTCGCTCAAGACGAAGAACCCGATGATTAAAATGTTTCTCTACAACCCCAGCGTGATGGACGTACCCAAGGTGGATGCCCAGCTCGACAGCCCGGAAAAGCGCTCAGCCTTTGACCGCGTCATACGCAACTGCACCCTGATCTTTGCCTCGTCCTTTCTGGTCAGCGCAGTGGTGAACTTTTTCGTCACCCGCATGGTCGTAACCACCGACCCCCGCGGCGGAGCCGAAGCCGAAGCAGCCTTTAACGCCGAAATCGGCACCCAAACCTGGGTCACCTGGATCGTGATGACCATTCTCACCCTGCCGCTCATGATCGCCTCCATGTGGTATCTCTTCAAAGGCATCAAGGAAGTGACGGGACTCGGCATGGACGACGTCCTGGTCGATGCAAAGAAGCCCGCCCCCAAGGCAGCCGAGTAAGCTTCTACTAAAAAAGGCTGCCCTGATGCAGGACAGCCTTTGGAAATTTGTTATCGTGCCTTAAGTGGCCAACAATGCGAGTAATGCACCAGCATCCAGGTGCAGGGCGATTGTCCTGCCTGCTAGGCTTGAGGCCACTCGGGACCGCGATTCTTCAGCATGACATAGTCGCGGGTATTCTTACCGGTGTAGATCTGGCGCGGACGGTGGATGCGGCTGTCGCCTTCGGCGATTTCCTTCCAGTTGGCGATCCAGCCTGGCATGCGGCCAATGGCGAAGATGACGGTGAACATATCGAGCGGGATGCCGATGGCCTTGAGGATGATGCCGCTGTAGAAGTCCACGTTCGGGTACAACTTGCGCTGGACGAAGTAATCGTCGTTGAGGGCCTTTTCCTCGAGGCGGCGGGCAATGTCCAGCAGCGGGTCATTATGACCGAGTGCGGAGAGGACCTTCTCGCAGACTTCGCCCAAGATACGGGCGCGGGGGTCGTAATTCTTGTACACGCGGTGACCAAAGCCCATCAGGCGAGCCTCGCCACGGCGAGCAGCCTCGATGTACTCGCTGCCGTCGTCGCCGTCGTCGTGGATGCGCTGGAGCATGTTTACCACGGCCATGTTGGCCCCACCGTGAAGCGGCCCCCACAGGGCACAGACCCCGGCGGAAACGGAGGCAAAGAGATTAGCCCCGCCACTGGCCACCATGCGGACGGTGGAGGTGGAGCAATTTTGCTCGTGGTCGGCGTGAAGGAGGAAGATCAGGTCGAGCGCCTTGACCACGTCGTCGTGCGGAACGTAGTCGTTGTAGGGCTCGGAGAACATCATGTGGAGGAAGTTCTGGCAGTAGCCCATCTTCTGCTTCGGGTACACGAAGGGCAGACCGCTCTTCTTGCGGTAGGACATGGCAGCGAGGGTGCGGACCTTGGAGATGAGGGTCGCGGCGGCCTCGTCAAAGTTCTCCAGATCGCGGGCACGGTCGTTTGTGGCCAGATCCGGGTAGTAGCAACCGAGGGAGTTCAGCATGGCCGAAAGCATGGCCATCGGGTGCGAGGACTGCGGGAAGCCCTGAAAAATCTGGTTCATGCCCACGTCGATGCTGGCATTCTTCAACACGCGGTTGGAGAAGGTCTTCATGGACTCGCGGTTGGGCAGGTCACCGTAAATGATGAGGTTGGAAGACTCGATGAAGTTCGAGTTTTCCGCCAACTGCTCAATGGGGTAACCGCGGTAGCGCAGGATGCCCTTTTCACCGTCGATGAAGGTGATGGCGCTCTTGCAGGACCCGGTGTTACCGTAGCCCTCGTCAAAGGTAATATAGCCGCTCTGGGCACGCAGCTTCTGCGTGTCGATGGCTTTTTCGCCTTCCGATCCCTCGATGATGGGAAAGGTGTAGTTCTCGTTTGCAATTCTTAGGGTGGCAGTGTCTTCCATGAGCAAGAGTTATGTGTGAGAGAGGCTTTCCAGCGATTCCACGAAATTACGGTATATTTGCAAGCCTTTGGCCTGACTTTTTTCGGGGTGGTACTGAGTTGCGTAACAGTTTCCCCGCGCAATACCGCTAACAAAGTCGTAGCCGTAGGTCGTTTCGCACCAAACCAGCGACTCCTCGTCGGTGGTAACGTGGTAGCTGTGAACAAAGTAAAACTGATCCCGGCTGAGGTCCAGCCCCTGCGTCATGGGACTCTCGCCACCACGAAAACGGGCGGCGTTCCAGCCCATGTGCGGGATTTTGTACTCCCGGCCGAGCTGAAATCGCTTCACCTGACCGGGGAAAATGCCCAGCGCCTTGATGTTGCCCTCCTCGGAGTGCTCAAAAAGTGTCTGCAGCCCCAGGCAAATACCAAAAAAGGGCTTATCCTGCGCGATCCAGTCCTTGATCGTCTGTGCCCATCCGGACTGCTCCAGGCGGGCCATGCAGTGGGACATCCCCCCCTGCCCCGGAAATACGAGCGCAGCGGTCTCCTCCACCCCATCCGGTGAGGCGGCCAGGCGTATCTCTGCCCCGGCACGTTCCCAGGCACGGCAGACGCTGTGCAGGTTTCCCATGCCGGGATCGATTACGGTGATGAGGGGTGAATCCATATACGTAAGCGTTAAGAATGTAGAACACGATAATCCGATGTCCAGAGCGGACACTGAATTTCACATTCATCATGCTCAAATCTACCCTAGGTGAGCAGCCCCTTAGTGCTGGGCAGGCTATCGGCCTGACGCGGGTCAACGCGCGTGGCCATGTCGAGGGCGCGGGCAAAGGCCTTAAAAATCCCCTCTGCCACGTGGTGCGGCTCCTCGCCGTACTCGAGCTTGATGTGGAGGTTGGCCCCCATGCTGTTAGCAAAGCCCTGGAAAAACTCCTTGAAGAGCCCGATGTTAAAATCGCGCACGAAGAGCACCGGCGTGTCCACCTGCCAGACGAAGAGCGGGCGGTTGCTCAAGTCGAGCGCCACGCGCACCAGCGTCTCATCCATCGGCAACAGGAAAAACCCGTAGCGCACGATGCCCTTTTTGTCCCCGAGGGCTTCCTTGAGCGCCTCACCCAGCACGATGCCGAGGTCCTCCACCGTGTGGTGGTAATCCACATCGAGATCACCCGAAGCCGTGGCCGTGAGATCAAACAAGCCGTGGCGGGCGAACAGCTCGAACATGTGGTCGACGAACGGAATGCCGGTATCGACCTCCGCCTTGCCCGTGCCGTCGACACTGAGGCTCAGGGAGATGTCCGTCTCGGTCGTCTTGCGCTGGCGTTCAGCCTGACGTGCTTGGGATTCTTCAGCCATGATGGATAATCAGAATCACAAAGCAGCCAATAGGCAAAGGCAAAAATCAGGACGCAGTCCTGAACCTGTGAATGTATACTGGCAGCTTCTTCCTACTTGGGGGCAGCGACCAACGGGAGCGATGGGGGCCAGCCCCCATCAATCGGGTCAAACGCCGCGCGTTTGCCAGGCGGCCATGACTTCGCGCGTGCGCTGCATCTCGGATTCCGTGCCAATACTCACGCGGAGGAAGCCCTGGGTCAAGCGATGGCCGGGGAAGTGGCGCACGAGTACGCGGTGCTCGTTGAGGTAGTCGAAGAGGCTTTGCGAAACTGCCGGGCCAGTCTCGCCCGCGGCGTTCTTTGGCTCGACGAAGTGGAAGTTCGCGGCGGAGTCGTAGCAAAACCACCCCTGCTCGGCGTACCACGCGGCCATCGTCTCGCGCTGGGCGAGAACTTTTCGCCGCACATCGGCGTAGTAAGCCTGGTCCTCCAACGCGGCCAGTGCCCCTGCTTGGGCGAGTCCGTCGAGGTTGTAACTGTCGCGCACGCGGTCGAGCAAATCGATGATCTCCGGCGAAGCCAGCGCGTAGCCCACACGCAGCCCGGCCAGCCCGTAGGCCTTGGAGAAGCTGCGCGCGATCACGAGGTTTGGGTGCGCGGCGAGCAAGTCGACCGCGTTCTCCGAAGCGAAGGGCGCGTAGGTCTCGTCCACGACGAGGATACCATCCAGCGCCGTGGCGATAGCAGCAATCGCTTCCGTGGAAAAACCGACCCCGGTGGGCGCGTTGGGCGAAGTCAGAAAGAAGAGGTTTGCGCCAGAAGCAGCGATGGCCTGCGCGTCGAGCGTCATCTCACGGGTAAAGTTTACCTCGATCAGCTCCGCGCCCTGAATCCCGGCCAGTACCGGGTAAAGCGAGTAGCTGGGCATCATCATCCCGGCGGGCTTCCCTACCCCGGCAAAAACGCGCATGAGCAGGTTCAGGATGTCGTCGCAACCATTGCCCACCAGCACCTGCTGCACCCCCAGGCTGTGATGCGATGCGAGAGCCGCACGCAGGGAGCCAGAGGTCGGGTTAGGATACAGGCGCAGACGCGTGCCGCCCTTGCCCAGATAGCCCTGTATGGCCTCGATGACTTTCGGGCTCGGCGGAAAGGGATTCTCGTTGGTGTTGAGCTTAACCCAGTCGCCCCCGGTCGGCTGCTGACCCGGCACATAGGCATGCAGGGCGTTGACATGCGCGTGGGCGTACTCGCCAGGCTGAAATGGCGTGTTCATCCCTCGACACGGAGCTGAAGGGAGCGGCTGTGGGCGTCGAGACGCTCCATCTCACCAAAGGCTTTCACTACCGGCCATGCCTTGGCCGCGCTGCGATTGTCATACTTGACGATGCTCGTACGGCGCATGAAGTCCCAAACCTGCAAACCGCTGAAAAAGCGCCCTGTACGGTCGGTCGGCAACGTGTGGCTGGGGCCCGCAATAAAGTCCCCCAAAACGGTCGGGGTATTTTCGCCAATGAGGATTGCGCCTGCGGTGGTGATACGCTTGACCATGCGCTGCTCCTGCTTGGGCGAGACGTGGAGCTCAAGGTGCTCCGCAGCGATCAGGTTAGCTGCATCTGCGGCCTGATCGAGATTTGCCGCCTTCACCACCGTGTAGTGGTTTTTCAATACATAGCGGATCTGCTCGGCGTGCGAAAGGGTCTCGGTCTGCTTGAGCAACTCCGCGTCCACCTTCTTGATGAGGGTGTCGCTGGTCGATACGAGATAGACCTTTTCCTTGCCCGTGCCGTGCTCGGCCTGAGCCAGGAGGTCTGCCGCCACATAGGCGGGCTTGGCCGAAGAGTCCGCCACGATGAGCACCTCGCTCGGACCGGGCAACAAGTCGATGCCCACCTGGCCAAAAAGCTGACGCTTGGCCTCCATGACAAAGGCGTTGCCGGGGCCAAAAAGCTTATCCACGCGCGGGATGGTCTTCGTCCCATAAGCCATCGCACCGACGGCCTGAACGCCGCCGACCTTGTACACCTCGGTTATGCCGCACAGGTGCAGCGCAGCGAGCAGGCCCGGGTCAACGGAACCGTCGGCCTGCGGCGGGGTGCATACGATGAGATTGGGCACGCCGGCCAGCTTGGCTGGAATGGCCGTCATGATGACGGTCGAAACCAAGGGCACCTGCCCACCCGGGATGTAGAGCCCCGCCGTCTCGATCGGATAAAAATTTTCGCCTACGGTGGCACCGTCTGGATTTTTCGCGCGCCATGCCTTGGGCAGTGTCTTTTTGTGAAAGTCCTTCACCCCCGCGATGGACGCGCGGATCGCCTTACGGCGCGCAGGCGTCAGCGTCTTGATCGAAGCCTTGATCTCCGCTGGGTCGACCTTCAGTTCGCTGGCCTTAAGCCGGACCTTGTCGAACTTGGCCGTAAACTCAAGCACGGCGTGGTCACCCTTGGAGCGGATGGCGCTCAGGATGTCCGAGACCGTCTGCGAAACGTCGGAGCTGCTCAGGGCTTGCTCACGCTCTTGGGTCAGGCGGGCAACCGTGCGAGGATCGGAAAATGAACAGGGTTTGCTAATCATTGCGGCCTCATTGAAGCCGGAAGGCCGGGAAATTCAAAGATAGAATTATCCAAAGGCTCATTTACGGTGATTTCCTCAAAAACGACGGTGCGCAAGAGGTCGCCCTCCTCGTCGTAGCTGGCGATTTTCTTGGGAAAACGAATGCCGTCGATGACCATTACGTCAGTCTCGATGTTCTCCATGTTCGTCTCGCCGTTGATCGTCGAAACAATGGACCCGTCCTCGACATCAAAATAGCGCACGTAAAACAGGCCGCTCGGGTAGCTGAACTTCACCTCGTAGCACTGTTTGCCGTGAACAGTCTTCGTGCCGAGGAGCTCGATCTTGCCCCCGGGACGCTGCTTCGGCCCCTGGTAGTAGTAGAGGTTTTCCACCGCATTGGCGATCAGGCGACGCACACGGGCCGCATCCAGGATAAGGATACCGCTGTTCTTTTCGTCCTCTTTGTCGATGACTTCAATAAAGCCCTCGGAAATATTCACCGCAGTGGTGCGGCGCACTTTGTCATTCTCGATGATGAGCTTTTGGAAGTACGGCTTTTTGAAGTAAAGCTCGATCGTATCGATAACTGCACCCTCGGAGTCGAGCACCGTACCGCTGTAGTGCAGCGTTTCGACACTCGTCAGCGCTTCCTCCGTGCCGAGAAGCCCACGGGCCTGAGCAATAACATCGTCAAGCTGGGCCTCTGCTGCGTGGAGCAGAGGGGTGAGAAAAAAACTAAGGGATATAAGGGGTAAGATGCGCATAATGTGAATGAGAGTACTAATCGAAAATAGGACAGGTGGCGAAGAAAAAAGTGCCGCTCACAAAAGCTTACCCCTACTCCCACTCGATCGTGCTGGGGGGCTTGGAGCTGATGTCGAGCACCACACGGTTGACGCCCGATACCTCGTTGATAATGCGGGTGGAAATCGTCTGCAGGATACTGTGCGGGATGTGGGCCCAGTCCGCCGTCATCGCGTCCAGACTCTCCACCACACGCACGGCGATAACATAGTCGTAGGTGCGTTCGTCACCCATGACACCTACCGTCTGCACGGGAAGAAATACACAGAAGGCTTGCCAGACTTTGTCGTAATAGCCGGAGCGCTTCATCTCCTCCAGCAGGATATGGTCAGCCTCGCGGAGAATCTTGAGGTACTTCTGCTTGATCTCGCCGATGACGCGTACGCCCAGGCCGGGACCGGGGAAAGGATGACGCCAAACCATCTCGCGGGTCAGACCGAGCTCTTCACCGAGGGCGCGGACTTCGTCCTTAAAGAGTTCACGCAACGGCTCAAGCAGCTTGAGCTTCATGCGCTTGGGCAAGCCGCCCACATTGTGGTGGCTCTTGATAAGCGCGGCTGGGTTACCCCCGATCGCGACACTCTCAATGACGTCCGGGTAGAGCGTTCCCTGCGCGAGATAGTCCGCATGCCCGACACTCTTGATCGTCTCTTCGAACACCTTGACGAATTCGCGGCCGATGATCTTGCGCTTCTTCTCCGGGTCCGTAACGCCCTTGAGCGCCTTAAGGAAGCGGGGGCCGGACTTGGCCACGCGAAGATCGATGTGGAAATTTTCACGGAAAATCTGTTCAACCTTCTGACGCTCGTTCTTGCGCAGCAGGCCATTGTCGACAAAAACACAGGTCAACTGATCGCCGATAGCCTTATGGATAAGCGCTGCGGCCACGGAAGAATCCACCCCACCGCTAAGGCCAAGAATCACACGCTTATCACCCACGGTATCGCGGATATTCTGCACGGCCTGATCGACGTAGTCAGACATCTGCCAGTCGCCTTTGCACTTACAGATCCCGACCAGAAAGTTTTTAATCACCTCGATCCCTCGCTCAGAGTGCACCACCTCGGGGTGGAACTGCATACCGTAGATATGGCGCTTGGCATCCTGCACGACCGCGACGCTGGAGTTCTCGGTCGAGGCGATGCCTTCAAAACCCTTGGGAAGCTCGATCACACGGTCACCGTGCGAATTCCAAACCTTGAGCTGCTTCGGGAGGCCAGCCAGCAGCTTACCCTTTTTCTTGACCGATAGCATGCCCTTGCCGAACTCACGGTGTGTGCTTTTTTCCACCTTGCCCCCAAGCATGTGCCCGATGAGCTGGAGCCCGTAGCAAATGCCAAGCACGGGCACCCCCAGCTTGAAAATAGCCGGATCGGGGCGCGGCGAATCCTTTAGCAGCACGCTGCTGGGACCGCCCGAGAGAATGATACCGACAACCCCGTCCTTCTTTAGCTTTTCAGCCTTGGTGGCGAAGGGATAGATCTTCGAGTAGACACTACACTCACGGATGCGGCGAGCGATGACCTGCGTATACTGGGAACCGAAATCAAGAACTGCGATGGTTTGGGACATAGCGGAATATTAAAATTTTAATTTAGCATTTTCGAAGCCACAGTGGGGACAAATTGCATGATCGTGCTCCCCCTGCTCAGTGTAGAGCGTGCCGCACTTGACGCAATGAAACGCCGTGCGCACGCGAACGCGATCATAAAGCGACTTATCCCGGCGGTCGTAGTAAAACCACAAACCCAGTATCATAGCCACACCTACGCTGACGTACAGAAAGGCGAAAACGGAAAAATCAATGGCGATCACGACAGTCAAAAAACAAAGCGACGCGTCCAGGCTTGGAGTCGCGTCGCGATGGTTAAAAGGTCATGCTGGAGTCAAACTTACTGCTTGGTCTCTTCCTCTGTCTTTTCGGCTTCAGCAGCAGGTGCTTCTTCCTTGGCCTCGGCGACGGGAGCTTCCTCCTCAGCCGCTGGCGCTTCTTCTTCCTTGGCTTCGACAGCCTTCTTCTTGGCAGTCGACTTCTTTGCCTTGGCCTTCTTGCGCTTCGGCTTGCCGTAGCCCTCGTCGTCGCCTGCGATCAGCTCAATGATAGCCATATCGGCGGCATCACCCAGACGGGGGACGAGCTTGTAAATGCGGGTATAGCCCCCGCTGCGAGCAGTGAACTCGGTGACGCGCTCGTCGAAGAGCTTCTTCACCGCATCCTTATCGCGAACGCGTGCAATAGCCAGGCGGCGGAAGTGCAGCTTCTTAGCGGGATCTTCCGTGTTGGCAGCCTTAACGGCCAGCGTAATCAGCTTTTCGCTGAACGGGCGGAGGGCCTTGGCCTTAGCCAGGGTGGTCTGGATACGACCGTGAGTGAACAGGGCGGTGGCCAAGTTAGCCATCAACGCGCCGCGGTGGGCTGTCTTGACGCCGAGTTGGTGACGATGTTTCTGGTGGCGCATTTTGCGTAACGGGTAAAAAAATTAGTCGTTGAGGGGTTTTTCGAGGAGGCGCTCGTCCAGCTTCATGCCGAGGGACAGGCCGAGCTGCTCGAGCTTTGCCTTGATCTCGTTGAGGGACTTCTTACCGAAGTTGCGGTACTTCAGCATCTCCTGCTCGCTCTTCATAGCGAGTTCACCCACGGTGGTGATGTTTGCGTTGTTGAGGCAGTTAGCGGCGCGAACGGAGAGTTCGATTTCGTTAACGCTCATGTTAAGGAGCTTGCGCAGGCGATTTTGCTCTTCGCTGATCTCCTTGCTTTCGCTTTCAAACTCTACCTTCTCATGGCTGACTTCGTCGAAGACATCGAGGTGGTGACGCAAGATAGCGGCAGCTTCCTTGAGTGCGTCATCCGGGCTGATGCGACCGTCGGTGTTCACCTCGAGAATGAGGCGGTCGTAGTCGGTCATCTGACCAACACGGGTCTGCTGGACGGAGTACTTGACGAGGGTTACCGGGCTAAAAAGTGAGTCGATCGGAATAAGACCGATGAGCTGCTCTTCGCGCTTGTTCTCGTCAGCCGTAGCGAAACCGCGACCAACCTTGACGTCGATCTCGGCCACAAAGCGGCGCTTCTTGTCGAGGTGGCAAATGACGTGATCAGGGTTGAGCACCTTGACATTGGTGTCTTCCTTGATATCGCCAGCGGTTACGGCCCCTTCCTTGTCGACATCGATCAGGAGGCGGGCACCGTCACGGCTGTGGCAGGTAAGCAGAACTTTTTTCAGGTTCAGCACCACGTCGGTGACGTCTTCGATAACGCCTTCGATGCTCTGGAATTCGTGGTCGACTCCGTCAATCTTTACGCTGCTGATGGCTGCCCCTTCGATGGAGCTGAGCAATACGCGGCGCAGGGAGTTACCGATGGTGTGGCCGTAGCCCGTCTCAAACGGCTCGGCGGTAAACACGGCAAACGTGTCGGAGGCGGTCTCCTCGTCCTTGATCAATCGCTTTGGGAGTTCAAACTTGCCCAGGCGCTTAGGCGCGGCGGGGCTGGAGGCATTCTGCTCGGCGACGGTGGCTTCTTCGACAGTGCTCATAATGCGTGTAGGGAATGGTTGTTAAATGAGTGGCACGACAAATCGCTCTCTGAGCGATTAGCGGCTGTAGAACTCGACGATGACCTGGAGATTGATGCCCTGCTCCATCTCTTCCGTAGTGGGAAGGCGATTGGCGGTAGCACGAAGCGCGTCAGCATCCAGAGCAAGCCAGGCAGGTACGGTGCGATACTGGCTGTCCTCGAGGTTGCGAGTGGCCAGTTGGCGGGAAGAGGTACGGTCGCGTACTTCGATGATGTCGCCCGGCTTGACCTCGAAGCTGGGGATGTCGACCTTCTGGCCGTTGACCTGGATGTGGCCGTGGCACACAAACTGGCGTGCTGCCTGACGGGAGCGGGCCAGACCCAGTTGATAAATAACGTTATCCAGGCGTGTCTCGAGCAGCTGGAGGAAGACCTCACCGGTAACGCCGCGTTGGCTCTTCGCCTTGTCAAAAGTACGACGGAACTGCTTTTCAGTCAGGCCGAACATATAGCGAAGCTTTTGCTTCTCGTTCAGGCCGATCGAGTAGTCGCTGATCTTGCGGCGCAGACGTGGGCCGTGAATGCCGGGAGGGTGCGGCTTGCGTTCGAATGCCTTGCTCGGGGCAAAGATTGCCTGGCCGAAGCGGCGGTTGATGCGGGTGGTTGGTCCGGTATAACGAGCCATAATGGTTATTTATCTGAGTGGCAGTCGGGTTTTCATCTCGCCGGCTTGCCATCCCCGGCGAGGGATTGTGTGAAATAGAATTAGACGCGGCGACGCTTGGGAGCGCGGCAACCGTTGTGCGGGATCGGAGTCACGTCAACAATGGAGAGGACGTTCAGGCCGAGGGACTGCAGGGCGCGGATAGCGGAATCGCGACCCATGCCCGGGCCATTGACCTTAACCGTAACTTCCTTCAGACCGTGTGACATGGCGACGCGGCCAGCGTCCTGCGTAACCACCTGAGCGGCATAGGCAGTCGACTTGCGGGAACCGCGGAAGTTGCACTTGCCGGAGCTCGACCACGAGATGACATTACCGCTCTGGTCGGAAAAGGTAACCTTGGTGTTATTAAACGTGGCGAGCACGTGACAAATACCCGAGTGGATATTCTTGCTGCCCTTGGCCTTGCGGATCTTTACCTCGCCGAGACCCTCACTGAGGAGGTCTTGGGCGGTCGGCTGACCCGACTTCTTCTCCTCACCTTCAGCGCCTTCTGCGGCATCTGCGGCGGGAGCCTCAGTCTTGGGGGCTTCCTGCTTTACCTCAGCCTTGGGCTGGGTGGCTTCCGGCTGCTCAGCAGCAACTTGCTTCTTTTCTTCTTCGCTCATGGGTGGAGAAAGTTACTTCTTCTTGATAACACCGACGGTACGGCGACCGCCCTTACGGGTGCGTGCGTTAGTTTGGGTGCGCTGGCCGCGAACGGGCAGACCGCGCTGGTGACGGATGCCGCGGTTGCAGCGAATGGCCTGAAGGCGCTTGAGGTTGCCGGTTACTTCACGACGGAGGTCACCTTCTACCTTAATGCCCTTTTCAGTCAGCAGGTGAACGATCTTGTTCAGCTCTTCTTCACTGAGAGTGTGGGCGCGCGCATTCGGATCAATGCCGGCTTCGTCGCAGAGCATGCGTGCACGTTGAGGACCGATCCCGTAGATGTACTGCAGGGAAAATTCGATCTTCTTATTTGAGGGAATATCTACACCAAGTAAACGCGGCATAAAGTTAAGTATTTGGAGGGTCTAGAAAATTGGGAAAACGAAAAAAGTAACAGGTTTTTCCCGTTTGAAAAGTTATTTTTTTGGAATTGTTAAAATTTCTGGATCGCCCTCAGTGATGAGGACGGTGTGCTCGTAATGGGCCGCGGGCTTCCCATCACGCGTGTGGGCTGTCCAACCATTGTTAGACATCCGGATGGCCGCCTTCCCCGCATTAACCATAGGCTCGATGGCCAAGGTCATGCCGGGACGGAGCCGATCACCGGTTCCGCGACGTCCAAAATTTGGGACTTGGGGCTCCTCGTGCATGCCTGTGCCGACGCCGTGGCCCACAAATTCACGCACCAGGGTGTAGCCCTTCGACTCGACAAAGCGTTGAATGGCGTTGGAAATATCCCCCACCCGCTTGCCGGATCGCGCCTGTGCCATCCCTTTGTAAAATGCCTCTTCGGTCGTGGCGACCAACTGCTGCATTTCCTCACTCCCCTCGCCCACGATCACCGTGCGTGCATTGTCACCAATCCAACCGTTATAGCGGATGACGACGTCCACCGTGATGTTGTCACCTTCCGCCAGTACGGTTTTCAGGTCACCAATACCGTGAACGATCTCGTCGTTGACGGACAGGCAGGTGTAAGCGGGGAAAGATTTGTTACCAATCTGGTAATTGTAGCAGGCACTTTCGCAGCCGAGCTCAGCCATCAAACGCTTGCCTTCCTGATCGATGTCGTAGGTGTTCACGCCCGGGGCGACAAAGTCACAAAGACGATCAAGCACCGTAGCGGCCACTGTGCAGGCTTCCCGCATAGCGAGAATTTCGGCTGCATTTTTGACCGGGGGGCTGTAGCTAGCGTGACGCAGCATCGAAAAACCTAGAGTACGAACTCGCGCAGCACCCAGCTAACAAGGCCTACGATGAAAATAATGGTCAACGGGGTCCACAGGGCTCCGAGGTTCTTTAGCTCAGAGGTGTCGACGAGCTGCTTGGTGCGTGCACTGGCTCGTGAGCGGCTGCGGCCCTTTTTCAGGAAGCCGTCGTAGTGACGCTGCAAAAGGTAAGTTTCGATCTGACGCATGCTGTCGATCATGACACCGACGGCAATCAGCGTACCCGTACCGCCAAAGAACAGGGCAATGCTCTGGGGGATGTCCTGCGTCATCATGATCAGGTTCGGGAAGAGCGCGATAGCGGCCAGGAAAATGGAACCAGCCAGGGTCAGGCGCGTCATGACGAAGTCGAGGAACTTAGCCGTGGGCTCACCAGGACGAACCCCCGGGATGTAGCCACCGTTCTTCTTCAACTCGTCCGCGATCTGGATTGGCTTAAACATGATCGAAACCCAGAAGTAGCTGAAGCCGAGAATCAGCAGCGTGTAGATGAGGAAGTACCACACCTTCTGCGGATTGAACACCTGCGCTGCGCTGCGGAAGAATTCGATGTCTGTTGCGCCGTAAAGCATTTCCAGGATCTGGCCCGGGAAGAGCAGGATCGCGCTGGCGAAGATTACCGGCATCACACCCGAGTAGTTGACCTTGAGCGGCAGGAAGGAACTCTGCCCCCCCATGACCTTGCGGCCCACCACACGCTTGGCGTACTGCACAGGTATTTTGCGCACGGCCTGGGTCACCGCCACGATGCCTGCCACCACGGCAATGAAGAGGAAAACCATCAGCATGGCCACGGGAATGCTCATCGTGGTTTCCGCACCCTCGGGAGCGGTGACCAGGCTGTAGGCAGCCATGATGGCATTCGGGAAGTCCGCAATGATACCAATCGTAATCAAGAGCGAGATACCGTTACCGACACCCTTCTGTGTGATCTGCTCACCGATCCACATCAGGAGGATGGTGCCCCCCGTGAGGAAGAGGGTCGAAGTCAGGATGAACCAGAACTGGTTCTGCATGATGACGATCGGGCCCCACGTTGCCATGTCATAGCCCGGGAAAATCTTCTCCGGGTAATTACTCAGGGCAAGCGTCATGAGCAGACCCTGCACCAGAGCGATACCAATCGTCAGGTAGCGCGTGTACTGGGTAATTTTTTGGCGGCCGATCTCGCCCTCCTGCTGGAGGCGGGCAAGTGTAGGCACGACGGCGGTCATCAGCTGGAGGATAATGGACGCACTGATGTACGGCATGATCCCCAGGGCAAAGACAGCACCGTTAAACAACGCACCCCCGGTGAACATATTGAACAAACCGAGGATGGCGTTGGAAGACTGCGACTCGTAGAAGCGCTGAAGCGGCTCAGGGTTGACCCCCGGCAGCGGAATAGCCGCGCCGATACGGGCGATGAATATAAAGCCAAAGGTCGTAAAAATACGGGCCCGCAGCTCGGGTATCTTCAAACAGTTGAGAAAAGCATTCAGCATAGCAAGTCGGTCTCAGTCAGGTCGGGCTGGGCAGCCCGTATTTACTCCTCGGTGGTCGGGGCTGCTTCGGCCTTGGTCAGGATGACCTTGCCACCAGCGGCTTCGATCTTGCGCTTGGCTTCGTCGGAGAACTTGTCTGCCGTTACCGTAACCGCGCGCGTGATTTCACCGTGAGCGAGCACCTTAACCAGCTCTGCCTTGCGGCGGAGGATACCGGCCTTCTTCATGACCTCGGGAGTGATCTCGGTCGCTTCGAGCTGCTCGAGCTCAGACACATTGATCGCGGCGTACTCCTTGCGGAACTTGTAGTTGTTAAAACCACGGTGCGGAAGCGTACGGTAAAGCGGGATCTGACCGCCACCGAAGCCCGGACGAATACCGGAACCTGCGCGTGCCTTTTGGCCCTTTTGACCGCGGGCGGAAGTTTTACCACGACCACTACCGGGGCCAATACCACGGCGGCGCTTGCGGTGAGTCGCACCCTTGTTGTTGGTAAGAGAATGAAGTTTCATTATAATAGTTCCTATGCTCGTGCGTGGACTTTAAACCTCGGCAGGCTCTTGAGCCTTCTTGCCCTGGCGGATACGTGCAATCGTTTCAGCCGAGCGCAGTTGGCGCAGACCGTCAATCGTTGCGTTAACCATGGCACCAGGATTGTTGGAGCCGAGGGACTTGGAAAGGACGTTGTGGATGCCGACTGCTTCCAGAACGGCGCGGATACCACCACCGGCGATAACACCGGTACCGTCAGCTGCCGGACGCAGAATAACCTGACCGCCATCGTGCTCACCACGAACTTCGTGCGGGATAGTTGTGCCCTTCAGGCTGATGTCTTCCATGTTGGCGCGGGCGCGCTCGGTGCCCTTGCGGATGGCTTCCGGAACTTCCTTCGCCTTGCCATAGCCAATGCCGACCTTGCCCTTGCCGTCACCGGAAACAACCAGTGCTGCAAAGCTGAATCGACGACCACCCTTGACCACTTTGGCGCAACGGTTGATGTGGACGACCTTCTCGACGTAAGGCTGCTCTTCGGGCTCGGGTGCGCGCTCACGACGTGGGCCACGACCGCGACCACCTTGGCCACCACGGCCACCTTGACCGCCACGGCCACCCTGGCCGCCACGGGAATTTCCACGGCCGCCCTGTGCGGGGCCTTGGGATTGATTGGGCTGATTACTCATGCTGAAATGCTTTCCTTAGAATTGAATGCCAGCTTCGCGCACGGCGTCGGCGAATGCCTTGACACTGCCGTGGTAACGACGACCGGCGCGGTCGAATACTACGCTCTCGATGCCAGCGGCCTTGGCCTTTTCGCCCAGTGCCTTGCCCAGCTTGGCTGCACCTTCGACGTTCGGCTTGATGGCCGCTTCGCGCTGGTCCTTGTCCAGGGAGGAAGCGGACGCAACCGTCTGGCCAAGCACATCGTTGATGCATTGTGCGTAGACGTGCAGGTTGGTGAAACGTACAACAAGGCGGGGACGCTCGGCAGTACCGCGGATCTTCTTGCGGATGCGCCAGCGGCGCTTTTGCATCAGGTCTTTTTTCTTCTGAAGTTTCATAACTGGGGGGATTATGCGGTTTTCTTACCTTCCTTGCGGCGTACGTACTGGCCGACGATCTTGACACCCTTGCCCTTGTAGGGCTCGACGGGCTTGAACTTGTAAATGTCTGCGGCGACCTGGCCAACCATGTGCTTGTCGCAACCTTCTACGGTCAGCTTCGTGCCACCGTCAACTTTGACGGTAATGCCTTCAGGAATCGGGTAGCTGATGCCGTGCGAGTAGCCCAGAGCGAGGTCAAGAACGTTACCGTTGAGGTTGGCCTTGAAGCCAACGCCTTCGATCTCAAGCTTCTTGACGTAAGGTGTCTGTACGCCGTCAACCATGCCATTGATGATCGAACGGGCCGTGCCGTACATCGCGCGGGCGAGGCGGCTTTCGTTGGTCGGACTGACAATGACATTGCCGTCCTCTACCTTAACGGAGACGGCGGCATCAAAGGTCTTGGTCAGCTTGCCCTTGGGCCCTTCGACGGACACTTCGCTGCCGTTAACGGAAACAGTGACCTTTTCCGGTACAGCGACGGGGAGTTTTCCAATTCTGCTCATTTTAGAAAGTGATGTTTGTGTTCTGTGTTATTTGCTGGGGTAGCCGCGCAGCGGCGTGGGGGCTTGCCCCTCAATCGCCGCGGGCCGCGCCCGCTACCATACTTTGCAGATGATCTCGCCGCCGACCTTCTGACGACGTGCGTCGCGGTCGCTGAGAATACCTTTCGAGGTGGTGAGGATAGACGTGCCGAGGCCACCGAGTACGCGAGGAATCTCGTTGTACTTCGTATAGAGGCGTCGGCCGGGCTTGCTGTAGCGCTCGATGCCAACAATCGCGGCGGAGTCGTCTACGTACTTGAGGGTGATGACCAGGTTGCGGTGGCCGGGCTTATCTTCGCTAACGGAGACGTCGCTTACGTAGCCATCACGCAGGAGAATGTCGGCGATGCCGGCGCGGAGCTTGGAGTGGCGCACGGTGCAGGTATCCTTGCCCGCGGCGCTTGCGTTGCGCAGGGTGGTCAAAAAGTCGCCAATGGTGTCATGTACTGCCATATCGGTGTGTGTGCTGAGGGTTACCAGGAGGACTTGGTTACGCCCGGGATCTTACCGTGGGAGGCCAGTTCGCGGAATGTAATGCGAGAAAGACCGTACTTACGGATGTAGCCACGTGGACGTCCAGTGATGTTGCAGCGGTTGCGCAGACGGATGGGCGAAGAGTTACGCGGAAGCTTGTTGAGCTTACGTTGGGCAACCCAGAATTCTTCGTCGGTAGTCTCAGGGTTGGTGAGGGTTGCCTTGAGTTCAGCACGCTTTGCGGCGTACTTCTCTACAAGGCGCTCACGCTTCTTGTTGCGGGCGATTGCACTTTTCTTGGCCATGGTAAATTAGTTTGCGGCTGCGGTTTCAGAGGACGATTTGCGGAAGGGCATACCGAGAAGCTTAAGCAGCTCGCGGCCTTCCTTGTCGGTCGTGGCGGATGTAACGATGGAGATATCCATCCCGATGTTTTCACGACCTTGGGTGTCGCTGTTGATTTCCGGGAAGATAGTGGAATCGGTGATACCGATGGAGTAGTTACCGGCGCCATCGAGCTTCTGGGAAACACCGCGAAAGTCACGGATGTTCGGCAGAGCGATGTTGATGAAGCGGTAGAGGAAGTCGTACATCTGTGCACCGCGGAGGGTGACAGAGACACCGTTGGGCATGCCTTCGCGCAGCTTGAAGTTAGAAACGCTCTTGCGGGCCTTGGTCACGACAGCGTGCTGACCGGCAATAGCGGTAATCTCCTTTTGCACTTCGGCAATCCAGTTCTTGTCGCGCGAAGCGTTCAAGCCGGAATTGATAACGACCTTCTCGAGCTTCGGCACCTGATGGATGTTCTCGTAGCCGAGGTTCTTGCGCAGCTCGGGAACGACCTGCTCGCGGTAAGCCTTCTTAAGGGCGGGTACGTATGCGGTGGTTGACATGGTGGCTCCTTATGCGCTTTGGCGGCTGTCAAAACGATCAGCCTTCATGATGTTGGAGTAGTGGATGGAACCCTCGCGCTCGACGATGCCGGCATCGGGGTCATTTTCCTTGGTCGCCTTGCGGTGGCGCTTGATCATGTTGATGCCTTCGATAACCACGCGCTGCTTTTCGCGCATGACTTCGAGCACCTTGCCACGCTGGCCCTTGTGGGCACCGGCGATGACGACAACTTCGTCTCCTGTTTTGATCTTGTACTTCATCTCAGTAATTCCGGTGCGTAGGTTAGAGAACTTCGGGTGCCAGGGAGATGATCTTCATGAACTTCTTAGAGCGAAGCTCACGAGCAACCGGCCCGAAAATACGTGTGCCCTTCGGGTTGCCATTAGCGTCAATGATGACGCATGCGTTAGTGTCAAAACGCAGGTAGCTGCCATCCGCACGGCGGATAGGAGCTCGCGTACGAACGACGACGGCCTTTGCGACCGTGCCCTTCTTCACGTTTGCCTCCGGGGTGCTGTCCTTGATCGTGACAACAATCGTGTCACCGACACCGGCGGTCTTTTTTGCCTGGCCGAGACGCCGGATCATCATGGCCTCTTTGGCCCCGGTGTTATCGGCGACTTCCAGTCTGCTTTCTTGCTGAATCATTGCGGGTTCCCTTTAAAGTTTAAAGCGGCTTCCGGCGTTGTGCCGAATTAGCCAGTGGTAGCACCAACAATCGGTGCCTTTTCTAAGACCTTAACGACGCGCCAGCGCTTCATCTTGCTGAGCGGACGTGTTTCCATGATCTCCACCTTGTCGCCGATCGCGCACTCGTTGTTAGCGTCGTGGGCGTGAACAACCGTCTTGCGCTTAACTTCCTTGCGGTACTGCGGGTGGGCGATCTTGTAGAAAAAGGTTACCTTGATGGACTTGTCGCCGGTACGGCTGGTGACAACGCCTACGAGGTCCTTGCGGTGGTTACGTGTGCTGGTTTCGGACATGGTAACAAATGGTTAGGCGGTGGCAGCGGCCGTGGATTTTTCGTTAAGGATGGTTTCCAGGCGGGCGATGTCACGGCGCATGGCGCGGAATTCGCTCGGCTTCTCCACCTGTCCGGCCTGCTTGCGCACGCGGAGCTGCACCAGCTCGTTGCGGGTATCGCGGATCTTCTTCTTGATCTCCTCGGTGCTGAGGTCGCGGATTTCTTTAGCTGTCATTGCAAATGTTCTGTTGATTGCTTAGTACTGTTCGAGCTCTTCGCGGCTGACGAAGCGGCAGCGGAAAGGCAACTTGCCATCGGCCAGGCGCATGGCCTCGCGGGCGAGAGTTTGGGAGGTACCACCGACTTCGAAGAGCATGGTGCCGGGCTTTACCACAGCGCACCAGTATTCGACGGAGCCCTTACCCTTACCCTGACGGGTTTCTGCGGGCTTCTTGGTTACGGGCTTGTGCGGGAAAACGCGGATCCAGACTTTACCCTTACGCTTGAGGTAGCGGTTGATGGCTACACGGGCGGCTTCGAGCTGAGCGGCAGTCATGCGACCACGCTCAAGGGACTGGATACCGAAATCACCAAAGGCGAGCGTGTCGCCACCCTTGGCAACACCACGGATACGGCCCTTCTGGACTTTGCGGTACTTGGTTCTGGAGGGAAGGAGTTTGGCCATTGATCAAAGGTGTTAGAGGATTTCTACGCCAGCGGGGTTACAGATCCAGCACTTGATGCCGATCTTGCCATAGAGGGTGTCAGCTTCGGTAAAGCCGTAATCGATGTTCTCACGCAGGGTGTGCAAGGGCACACGGCCCTGGCGCTGCTGCTCAGTACGAGCGATTTCCGCACCACCCAAACGACCCGAACACTGAATACGGATACCTTCGGCACCCATGCTCATGGTGGACTGGATCGCCTTCTTCATGGCGCGGCGGAAGGAAATACGACGTTCGAGCTGGAGGGCTACGTTCTCGGCAACGAGCTGCGCAACGACGTCAGGCTTCTTGATCTCCTGAATGTCGAGCATGATCTCACGACCGGTCAGCTTCTGGAGCTCGTCCTTGAGCTTCTCGAGTTCGCTACCCTTGCGACCGATAACGATACCGGGGCGTGCGGTGAAGAGCTTGATGCGGACCTTAGGACCGGCACGCTCGATGAAGACGCGCGGAACGGCTGCGTACTTCATCTTCTTCTTCAGAAACTTGCGGATCTTCTCGTCCTCGGCAACGTAAGCCGGGAAAGTCTTCTTGTCCGCGTACCAGCGGGAGTCCCAGTTACGGCGAACGCTGAGGCGGAAACCAATCGGATTTACTTTTTGTCCCATATTAAATTCCTCGGTGTCTTATAGGTTTAGGCTTCCTTGGCGGCAGGTTCGGCCACTTCGTCGGTCAGGACGATACGGATGTGGCTGGTCCGCTTATGGATCGGGTGTGCGGAACCGCGGGCGACGGGCTGGTAGCGCTTGAAGGTCGGGCCTTCCTCGATGAGGCAGCGCTTGACCGTGAGGTCGTCGGCGGAAAGGTTGTGGTTGTTCTCTGCGTTGGCGATGGCACTGGCCAGCGTCTTGGCGATGAGACGCGCAGACTTGCGCGGGATGAAACGGAGCAGCTCGAGGGCGTCTGCTGCCGGGCGTCCCTGGACTTCGCGGGCCACTTCTCGGACCTTCTTTGGGGACATGCGCGTGTATTTCGTGAGTGCCTGGACTTCCATGACGGGTAATCTTTAAAGTGTAATAGTCTTGATCTTCACATCGTCGCCGGAGCGGATGGCCTGACCGTTTTCAAGGTTAAGGATAAGGGCTGCGGCGCGGTTCTCGCGAACGTCGACCAGGATGAGCTCGGCAACGGCGGTGTCAGTACGACTGACTTGGCAAACCATTCCCATGCGGAAACCTTCGTCGAGTCCATTGTTGAGAAGGACCACGTCTGTCACCGGGGTCGCAGCTACACCAAAAACGGTCGTGCTACCAGCCGGGAAAATCGGGCCATCGACAAACAATGGGCGAACCGACTCCTCCTGACCGAGGGCTACCGTGCTCCCGGCCATAAGCAGGGAGATCGCGGCGATGCACTTGGTCAGACGGAAAAACATGATTACTTCTTTGTGTGTGGTTGGTGACCCTTGAAGGTACGGGTAGGAGCAAATTCACCCAGCTTGTGGCCGACCATATTTTCGGTCACGTGCACGGGGATGAAGCTCTTGCCGTTGTGTACGTTAATGTTGAGGCCGACGAAGTCAGGCGTGATGGTTGAGCGGCGTGACCAGGTCTGGATGGGCTTGCGGGCGCCTTCGGACTGGGCCTTCTCGATCTTGTCCATCAGCTTGGGATCGACGAAGTAGCCTTTCTTGATTGAACGTGCCATATAGTAAAGGGGTTCTTGATTAGCGCTTCACCTTCTTGCCGTTGCGGCGGACGAGGATCATCGAGTTGGAGGGTTTGGACTTGGTACGGGTCGGGAAGCCCTTCGAGAGCTGGCCCCAAGGTGATACCGGGTGACCACCACCGGAGGTCTTGGCTTCACCACCACCCATTGGGTGATCGACAGGGTTCATAGCCACACCACGTACGCGGGGGCGGCGGCCCTTCCAGCGGCTGCGTCCGGCCTTGCCGTCAACAACGCTTTCGTGCTCTTCGTTGCCGACGCGACCGATAGTGGCGCGGCAATCGGAGTGAACCATGCGGATTTCACCGGAAGGCATCTTGATCGTGGCGCGCTTGCCATCAACGGAGACGAGCTGTGCGGACTGGCCAGCGGCACGTGCGATCTGAGCACCTTTACCGGGCTGCATTTCAATGGCGTGGATGAATGTCGCGGGCGGGACGTCCTTCAGGCGGACACAAAGGCCCGGCGTGAACTCTTCCGGAGCGGTGTTCGTGCTGACGAGCTTGTCGCCAACCTTAACACCACGCGGGCAAAGGATGTAGGTCTTCTCGCCGTCTTCGAACTTGAGCAGGGCGATGTTAGCCGTGCGGTTCGGATCGTACTCGATGGAAACGACCTCTGCGGGTACGTCGAGCTTGCTGCGCTTGAAGTCGATGATGCGGTACAGCTTCTTGTGACCACCACCGCGACGACGTGAAGTAATGCGGCCGTAGTTGTTGCGGCCCTTCTTGCGGTGGATGGAGATGGTCAGGCTCTTCTCCGGGTTGTTCTTGGAGAGCTCCTGGCGGCTCTTGGTCTGGAAACGCTGCGCCGGCGTAAGTGGTCTGATTTTGACAATGGCCATGACGTGATGTGCGGCGAAAGGTTAAACTGTCTCGATCGTCTCGCCCTGTTGCAGGGTGACGATGGCTTTTTTGATGTCGGGGGTCTTGCCATACTGGCCGCGAACGGTGCGGCTGCGCTTGCGCTTACCCTTGACGTTGAAGATATTTACGCGGGCGACCTTGACGTCGTAGAGCTTCTCTACGGCCTCGGCCACTTCCTTGCGGTTGGCTTCCGGGAAGACCTCGAACACGTGTTGGTTCAGGTCTGCTTCAAGCTGTGCGGATTTCTCCGTCACACGCTTTTCCTTGATGATCTTATCGGGGGAAATCATGGCTACAGTTCCTTATGCGTTAGCGCGTTCGAGGATGCGGTTGAAGCCGTCTTCGCTGGCCACGACCTTGTTGAAACGAATGAGATCCCACGCGTTAACCGAATCAGCATCGACGATGAATACGCGCTCGATGTTACGGGCGGCCAGTGTCGCGTTATCGGAGAATTCCTTGTCCACGATGAGGACTTTGCCGTTGGGCTCGATCTTGCTCAGCAGCTCATTGAAGACCTTCGTCTTGGGCTGCTCCACATCGAACTTTTCGATCAGGTCGATGCCACCATCGTTAGCGAGGTTGTTGAGCGCGCGCTTGAACGCCAGCGTCTTAACCTTCTTGTTGATGTGCTTGGACCAGTCGCGAACCTTCGGGCCGTGGGCTACGCCACCACCAACATAGATCGGGGCGCCACGGTCACCATGGCGTGCATGGCCGGTGCCCTTCTGGCGGTAGACCTTCTTGCCTGTGCGGTTAACATCGGCGCGGGTCTTGGCCTTGGCGGTACCCTGGCGGTTGTTGGCCTGGTAGGCCACGATGACGTCCTTCAGAGCCTGATTGCCCTTCTCGGCTTCGAGGGCCGGGAAGTTGGCGAAATCCTTCTCTGTACTGGAGGATGCGTCGGGTGTGTAAACTTTAAATTTCATTGTCGTACTCCCCTCCCCTTACTGCTGGTTGCGCTTTTTCTTGATAGCCTTGCGGATGAAGACTGTGCCGCCCTTGGGGCCGTGCACGCTACCGCGAAGGAGGATCAGGTTCTTGTCCTCGATGATCTTAACGATATCGAGGTTCTGCGTGGTGCGGCGAACGTTGCCCATGTGACCCGGCATCTTCTTGCCCTTGAGGACTTCACCCGGCCATTGGCACATACCGTAAGAACCACCACGGCGGTGGAACATCGAACCGTGCGTCATGCGACCACCGCCGAAGCCGTAGCGCTTAACGACACCCTGGAAGCCTTTACCCTTGGTCGTACCAATGATGTCAACCTTGGCGCCTTCCTGGAAACGGTCGAGCTTGATCTCGTCACCGACTTTGACTTCTTCGTCGTCGGGAATGAATTCGCAGATGTCCGTGACAGCGGTAACGCCAGCCTTTTTCAGGTGGCCACGCAGCGGCTTGGAGACGCGGTGCTCGGCTTGCTCGCCGAAGCCGATCTGGACGGCATCATAACCATCCTTGCCATCGGCGGACTTAATTTGCAGGACCGGACAGGGGCCGGCCTGGACTACGGTGACGGGGACCAGACGGTTTTCACCATCATAAATCTGGGTCATCCCGATTTTTTTACCAATCAGTGTTAGGCTCATAGCTCAGTGGCAGGTGGAGGCTTTCTCAGGGCCGCCGTTTCCTTGACCTGCGTGAGGGGTTAAATGTGTATTGTTTAAAAAAGTGTGAGAATGAAACGATTAAAACGAATTAAATAAAGAATAAACGTCCAAAAAAATGATTAGACGTTAATGGTGATGTCGACACCAGCCGGGAGGTTGAGCTTCTTCAGCTCGTCCACGGTCTGAGCGGTCGGCTCCACGATGTCGATGAGGCGCTTGTGGGTGCGCAGCTCGAACTGCTCCATCGCCTTCTTGTTGACGTGCGGGGAGCGGTTAACGGAAAGCTTTTCGATGCGGGTCGGAAGGGGCACAGGGCCGCTTACGCGAGCGCCGGAGCGCTTGGCGGTTTCGACAATGTCGGTAGCCGACTGGTCGATGACACGAAAGTCGAATCCTTTGAGCTTAATACGTATGCGTTGTCCGGTCATGTGATGCTAATGAAAAGTGTTAGGAACGGGCCTTGTTCTTGTGCGGGGAGGTTTCGACGATGTCCTTGAGGACATTGGTCGGCACCTGGTCGAAGTGAGACGGAGTCATGGAGTAGCTGGCGCGGCCCTTGGAAAGGGAACGTACGTCCGTGGCGTAACCAAACATGGTTTCGAGCGGTACGTGAGCCGTAATGATGGCTACGGTGTTCTTGGATTCCATCTGCTGAATCTGACCGCGGCGGCGGTTAAGGTCACCTACGATGTCACCTTGATATTCTTCCGGAGTGGAAACCTCTACGCCCATAATCGGCTCGAGAAGCTGAGGACCAGCCTTGGCCATAGCGTCCTTGAAAGCGAAGATGCCAGCCATCTTAAAGGCGAGTTCGTTCGAGTCCACTTCGTGGAAAGAACCATCGACAATGCGTACCTTCCAGTCGATTACCGGGTAGCCCGCAATCGTACCGTTGGCGGAAGCTTCGTTGATACCGTCTGTGAGCGGCTTGATGTATTCCTTCGGGATAGCACCACCAACGATTTCGTTGATAACTTCGGTGCCCTTGCCCTTTTCGTTCGGCTCCATCTTGATGACGGCGTGACCGTACTGACCACGACCACCGGACTGGCGGACAAACTTACCCTCGCCGTCAGCAGCCTGCGTGATGCTCTCGCGGTAGGCGATCTGCGGCTTGCCAGAGGTACACTCTACCTTGAACTCACGCTTGAGGCGGTCGCGGATAATTTCGAGGTGAAGTTCACCCATGCCGGCGATGATGGTCTGCCCGGTTTCTTCGTCGGTGAAGACGTTAAAGGTCGGGTCTTCTTCCTTCAGGCGCTGCAGAGCGGTAGAAAGTTTTTCCTGGTCGGCCTTGGAGTCAGGCTCAACCGACATGCTGATAACCGGCTCGGGGAATGAGGGCGGCTCAAGGCGAACGTCGAAATCCTTCTCGCAGAGCGTGTCACCCGTAGCGACATCCTTAATGCCGACCACGGCGCAGATGTCACCGGAGTAAGCCTTGTCGATGTCTTCACGGGCGTCGGCCTTGAGCACCATCAGGCGGCTGACACGCTCAGTCTTGCGAGTGCGGGGATTGTAAAGAGCGGAGCCCTTTTCGAGGGTACCAGAGTAAACGCGTACGAAAACAAGCTTACCAACATAAGGGTCGGCCCAGAGCTTGAAAGCAAGAGCGGAAACCTTGGCCTCGTTGTCGTTAGGTACGATCTCAACGATGTTTTCTTCGTCGTCGTAAGCCGTCATCGGAGGCAGGTCGAGCGGGTTCGGCAGGTAGTCGACAACCGCGTCCATGAGCATCTGCACACCCTTGTTCTTGAATGCAGAACCGGGGATAACGCCAAGGAACTGGAGGGAAAGGGTTGCCTTACGGATAGCGCGCTTGATTTCGACACTGGAGAGCTCTTCGCCTTCGAGGTAGCGCTCGGCCATGTCGTCGTCGAAGTCACAGAGGGCTTCGATCAATTGCTCGCGGTACTTGTCCGCCTTTTCCTGCATGTCAGCAGGGATTTCTTTCCATTCGAAAGCAACACCAGAGGGATCGGTCTCGTCGTAGATAGCAGCGCGCATGTCTACGAGGTCAATCAGGCCCTTGAGCTCAGATTCAGCGCCGATGGGGAGATAAATAGGATGAGCGTTACCGCCGAGCTTTTCCTTGATGGAGTCTACAGCAGCGTAGAAGTCAGCACCCGTGCGGTCCATCTTGTTGACGAAAGCCATGCGCGGGACGTGGTACTTGTCCATCTGGCGCCACACGGTTTCGGACTGCGGCTGAACGCCTGCAACAGCGCAGAACACGCCGATCGCACCGTCGAGAACACGCAGCGAACGCTCCACCTCAGCCGTGAAGTCCACGTGCCCGGGAGTGTCGATGATGTTGATGCGGTGCTCAATAGCCTTGTACGGACCGAACTTGGTCGTCCAGTTACAGGAAATAGCAGCGGAGGTAATGGTGATACCGCGCTCGCGCTCCTGCTCCATCCAGTCGGTCACAGCCGTACCTTCGTGTACTTCGCCGATCTTGTGCACAACGCCGCTGTAGTACAGCACACGCTCAGTCGTGGTGGTCTTGCCCGCATCAATGTGCGCAGCAATCCCGATGTTGCGGGTGTACTCAAGCGGAAATTCGCGTGTAGGCGAGTTTACGGGAGAAAGTTCGGCGGTGGCTGACATGTCCGGTATAGCTAAATGTTAAAAAAGAGAACGTATATAAAAGGGATTACCAGCGGAGGTGTGCGAAGGCGCGGTTGGCCTGGGCCATGCGGTGGGTTTCTTCCTTCTTCTTCACGACGGGGCCAGTGTTGTTGTAGGCGTCGATGATTTCCTGAGCCAGAGCTTCGAACATCGGGGTCCCCTTGCGTGCCTTGGCGGAGTTCACCATCCAGCGGAAGGCGAGACTCTGCTGGCGCTCGTAGGAGATTTCAACCGGAACCTGATAGGTGGCACCCCCGACGCGGCGGCTCTTCACCTCGAGCTTGGGACGAGCATTCTCAAGTGCACCGAGAAGCAGATCTACGGGATCGCCCTTTTCGAGCTTCTCGCTTACGCGTTCAAAGGCACCGTAGACGATGCGCTGGGCGGTGGCCTTCTTACCCTTGGCCATGACGAGGTTCACCAGACCTGCAACAAGCGGGCTGTTGTAACGGGGATCGGGAATAGGCTCCCGTTTTACGGCTCTGCGGCGACGTGACATAGTGTTCTATTATAAAAGGGTGATACTACTTCTTTTCCTTGGGGCGCTTGACACCGTACTTGGAGCGGCTGCGGCGACGCTTTTCCACGCCCTGAGTGTCGAGGGTACCACGAACGATGTGGTAGCGGACACCCGGAAGGTCCTTAACACGACCACCACGCACCAGCACAACGCTGTGCTCCTGGAGGTTGTGGCCTTCGTCCGGGATGTAGGCGATGACTTCGAAACCGCTGGTGAGGCGCACCTTGGCGACCTTACGCACGGCAGAGTTCGGCTTCTTCGGCGTACGGGTCATGACCTGTACACAGACACCACGACGGAACGGGTTCTTTACCAAGGCCGGAGACTTGGACTTGGACTTTTGAAGAACCCGCGGCTTGCGGACGAGTTGGTTGATGGTAGGCATGAAATTACTTGAAAGCTAAAAACAGGAAACCCGCCGGATTCAGAGAAACTGCCCTGGTCCTGCGGATCTCGGGAAAAGGCGGAGAAATTAGATTTTTCCCCCACCAATGCAAGCGATTTTTTTAAGAAATGTGTTTTTTTCAAAAAAGGGCTCAATACCAGGGGCTTCCCCCTACCCTATTTCGTGCTCACAGCCTTCAGTAGTGTAATGATGTAGCGGTTAAATTCCCCGCCATAGCTGGCTACGAGGCCGATTCCCTCCGCATCAATGTAATACTCAACCTCAGGTGTGGTCTGGTCATCACCGTAATAGCCAGCCGGGTAGATCGCCTTAGATTCAATGCAATTCACCACTTTACCCAGCACGAGACGCTCTCCCACGGCAATAATCTCAAACGACCCGCCATCGGAATCCTCCCATGTCGTACCGACACGCAACTCTTTGGGGTAAAACAGGTACCACTCACCCTCGCTGGCCCAGTCGACAAATACCACACCATCACGCACCTTGTAGCGCACAGGGGGCTCGCCATCATCGGTATGGACAATCGTGTACCGGGTCAGCAGCTTGTACTCAACACGCTCGCTCCACTCTCCCTGCGGCTCACCATCGGAAAAATCAACGTAAGTTAAAGTGATCCCTGGTGCCGGGAGGTAGTCCTGGCCGTAAACGACCGTCTCGGAGGCTGACGCGGAGGAATAGCACCCCAACAGTGAGGCAAGGCCGAGAAAAAAAGCAGCGGAGAGAATATGTTTCATAGCTGGAATGCAGCAATAACCGATGCAATGCGCTCGGCAACCACAAAAAAAGACCGGCCCTGATTGGACCGGTCTTTGTAAATGATGAAAACAACTGGAGCTTAGCTCGCTTGCGGCGCGGCAGGTGCCTCGGCAGACTCCTCGTCGGAGCCGGGGCCGTAGTCGCGCTCGACCATCGGGCTGTTTTCTACCGGTACGCCGAGGGTGTTGATCTTCAGGCGACGGTAGGTCGGCAGACCAGTACCAGCCGGGATCAGGTGCCCCATGATGACGTTTTCCTTGAAACCGGTCAGGCGGTCAACCTTACCCAGAGTCGAGGCGTCGGTGAGGACGCGGGTCGTTTCCTGGAAGGACGCGGCGGAGATAAACGACTCAGTTTCAAGCGAAGCCTTGGTAATACCCAGCAGGATCGGCTCACCTTCGGCTGGCTTACCACCAGCTTCTTCGATGCGTTCGTTCTGCGAGATGAACTCGGACTTGTCGATCTGCTCGCCCCAGAAGAAATCGGAGTCGCCCGGATCGGCCACGCGGACCTTGCGGAGCATGCGAGAGATGATGAGCTCGATGTGCTTGTCGTTAATGGTAACCCCCTGCAGGCGGTAAACCTTCTGAATCTCAGAGAGGAGGTACTCCTGCACCACGTTCGGTCCGAGGATTTCCAGAATCTCGTGCGGATCGGCGGAACCCTCGGTCAGGTGCTGGCCCTTGTGGACGACGTCGCCAACGTGAACGATGATGTGCTTACCGTGCGGGATAAGGTGCTCCTCTTCCTGGCCGGTCTGCTCGTTGGTGACGATCAGCTTCTTCTTGCTGCGAACCGTGCCGCCCATCGAGACAACACCATCGATCTTGGCCATTTCGGTTGCGTCCTTCGGGCGGCGAGCCTCGAAGAGCTCAGCCACGCGAGGCAGACCACCGGTAATGTCCTGCGTCTTGGACGCCGAACGCGGGGTCTTCGCTAGCAGTGCACCCGGAGCAATTTCATCGCCGTCGGAAACGGAAACCTGAGCACCCGTCGGAATCGCGTAGGTGGCAAGCACCTTGTTCGATTCCGGATCGCGGATTTCGACCTGCGGGTTGAGGTCTTCCTTGTGCTCGATAACCACCGTGGCGATACGACCCGTGGAGTCGTCAAGCTCGCGTTTGATGGTAACGCCGGGGATCATGTCCTTGAAGGAGATGTTACCTGCCTTTTCGGAGAGAATCGGAATGTTGTGCGGGTCCCACATGGCGAGCACGGTATCGGGCTCGATCGCACCACCGTCCTGTACGGTCAAGACCGCACCGGCAACGATACCGTAGTCTTCGAGCACCTTGCCGTCTTCGTCCACGATGTGAACTTCACCCGTCTTGTTAAGCACGATGCTTGCGCCGTCGGCAGTCTGCACCATGCGCAGGCCCTTGTACTTAACAAAGCCCTTGTTGCGGACCTTAATTTCCGGGTTCTTGAAGACGCGACCAGCAACACCACCGATGTGGAAGGTACGCATGGTCAGCTGGGTACCCGGCTCACCGATGGACTGCGCAGCGATAATACCCACAGCGGTACCGGCGTCACAGATCTTACCCGTGGAGGGGTCGATACCGTAGGCCTTGTCCGGTACGTTGTTCTTACGCATGTGCGTAAGCGGGGACATGATCTTGATGCGCTCGATGCCGACTTCCTCGATCTTCGCGGCCATAGCCTCGGTGATGAGTTCGCCGTTGCCAACGATGAGCTCGTCGGGGTTGAGCGGATTGAAGACGTCTTCGCTCGGGCAGCGACCGATGATACGGTCGGACAGGCTGACGATTTCGTCGTCACCTTCGTAAATGGCGTGCTTCCAGATACCGTCGCGGTTGCCGTCATCCTGGTCTGTGATGATAACGTCCATGGAGACGTCACAGAGCTTACGGGTGAGGTAACCGGCGTCAGCGGTCTTGAGCGCGGTATCGGCCAGACCCTTACGGGCACCGTGCGTGGAGATAAAGTACTCCAGAACGGAAAGACCTTCGCGGAAGGAAGACAGAATCGGGCGTTCGATAATTTCACCGGACGGCTTGGCCATAAGACCACGCGTACCACAAAGCTGGCGAACCTGCTGGCGGTTACCACGGGCACCGGAGTCCATCATGAGGTAGACCGGGTTGATGCTGTCCTTGCCTTCGTTTTCGTTCAAACCGTTGAAAACGGAATTGGCAATCTGGTCGGTAGCACCGGTCCAAACGTCAATGATCTTATTGTAGCGCTCACCGGTGGTGATGATACCCTTACGGTACTGGCCTTCGACTTCGTCGATCTTCTTGCGGGCGACCTTGATGATACCCTTCTTCTCTTCCGGGATAATCATGTCACCGATACCAATGGAGATACCAGCGCGGGTCGCGATCTTGAAGCCGAGTTCCTTGAGGGAGTCCAGCACCGGAATAACGTCACGCTTACCTACCGTCTTGTAGGTGTTCATGATGAGGTCACCCAGCTTCTTCTTCGACACGGCGAAGTTGATGAAGCCGAGCTGGTCGGGCCAAATCTCGCTGAAGAGTACGCGGCCAACGGTGGTGCGGATAAGCTTCTTGTCGGAGTTACCGTAAATGGTCTCACCCTTACCGAAGTCGGGGTTGACGTAATCAATCCAGGTGTGCAGGCCGAAGTCTTCGCGGGTGGCCTCGGCGAGGATAACCTCGTCGTGGCTGGTCATCATTGGCACATGGTCGCCCTTGGCGGGCTTGGTCTTCGGGTCTGCCGTCAGGTAGTAAGAACCCAGAACGACGTCCTGCGACGGGGTCAGAATCGGCTTACCACTGGAGGGCGAGAAGATGTTGTGCGTGGCCAGCATGAGGAGCTTGGCCTCCATGATGGCTTCGACCGAGAGCGGCACGTGAACGGCCATCTGGTCACCGTCGAAGTCCGCGTTGTACGGCGTACAGACGAGCGGGTGCAGGCGGATAGCGTCACCCTCAATGAGGACGGGCTCAAAGGCCTGAATGGACAGACGGTGCAGCGTAGGCGCACGGTTGAGCAGCACCGGGTGGCCCTGGGTGACTTCTTCCAGAATGTCCCACACTTCGGGCGACTTCTTTTCGATCATCTTGCGCGCGCCACGAACGGTGTGGACGAAGCCCAGTTCCTTCAGGCGGCGGATGATGAACGGTTCGAACAGAACGAGAGCCATCTTCTTGGGAAGACCACACTGGTTCAGCTTCAGCTCGGGGCCGATAACGATAACGGAACGACCGGAGTAGTCTACGCGCTTACCGAGCAGGTTCTGACGGAAGCGGCCCTGCTTACCCTTGAGCATGTCCGAGAGGGACTTGAGCGGGCGGTTACCCGCACCAGTCACGGCGCGGCCGTGGCGACCATTGTCAAAGAGCGCGTCAACCGCTTCCTGCAGCATGCGCTTTTCGTTGTGGATAATAACGTCCGGCGTCTTGAGCTGAAGGAGGTTCTTCAGGCGGTTGTTACGGTTGATAACACGGCGGTAAAGGTCGTTCAGGTCAGACGTGGCGAAGCGGCCACCTTCGAGCGGAACGAGCGGGCGCAGATCCGGCGGGATAACGGGCAGCACGTCCAGCACCATCCACTCGGGACGCGTGTCGGATTCGAGGAAGCCCTGGATGACCTTGAGGCGCTTGGCCAGTTTCTTCTTGATCTGCTTGGAGCGCGTGCCGTGCATCTGCTCGTGCAGCTCGTCGATCTCGGCCTCCATGTTAAGCTCGGTCAGGACGTCGCGGAGAGCTTCCGCACCCATCTTGGCCACAAAGGCGTCTTCACCGTATTCGTCCTGAGCCTGGATGTACTCCTGCTCGGTCAAGAGCTGCTTTTTTTCAAGCGGCGTCTTACCCGGATCGATTACCATGTAGTTCTCGTAGTAGATGACGCGCTCAAGGTTACGGGCGGTCATGTCCATGAGCAAACCGAGGCGGCTGGGCATGGACTTGAGGAACCAGATATGGCTCACGGGAACGGCGAGTTCGATGTGGCCCATGCGCTCGCGGCGCACGCGGGCAACGGTCACCTCAACGCCGCAACGGTCGCAAACCACGCCCTTGAACTTGATGCGCTTGTACTTACCACAAGCACACTCGTAGTCGCGGACCGGCCCGAAAATCTTCTGGCAGAAGAGTCCGCCCGGCTCGGGCTTGAAGGTACGGTAGTTGATCGTCTCCGGGTTCTTCACCTCGCCGCGGGACCACGAGCGGATCGTGTCCGGGCTGGCTACGGAGATAGAAACGGTGTCGAAGGACTGGTCCTTTTCGAGACCGAGGGCCTCGCGCATATCGGATGTATTGCTGGTACTCATTGTTGTGTCTCCCCTCTTTAGTTAGCCTGCTTGAAACCGAGTGCGTCCTCTTCGCCCAGACGGACGTCGAGACACAGGCTCTGCATTTCCTTCATCAAAACATTAAACGACTGAGGCGTACCAGCCTGCAGCGTGTTGTCGCCCTTAACGAGCTGTTCGTAAATCTTGGTACGGCCCTGAACGTCGTCGGACTTCACCGTGAGGAGTTCCTGCAAGGTGTAAGCGGCGCCGTAGGCCTCGAGTGCCCAAACTTCCATCTCACCGAAACGCTGGCCACCGTACTGGGCCTTACCACCGAGCGGCTGCTGGGTAATGAGGCTGTACGGACCGACCGCACGGGCGTGGATCTTGTCGGCCACGAGGTGGTTCAGCTTCAGCATGTACATGCGGCCGACCACAACGTCCTGATCAAACGGGTTACCGGTGCGACCGTCGAAGAGGCGCGCCTTACCGGACTCCGGCAAGCCTGCGTCCTTGAGGTACTGGCGTACGTCCTTCTCGGGAATGCCGTCGAAAATCGGGGTCGCGATGTGGATGCCGAGCTTCGAGCAGGCCCAACCGAGGTGGGTCTCCAGAATCTGTCCAACGTTCATACGCGAAGGAACACCCAGCGGGTTGAGGCAAATCTGAATCGGCGTGCCGTCTTCGAGGTAAGGCATGTCTTCGACCGGAACGATCTTGGCGACAACGCCCTTGTTACCGTGACGACCGGCCATCTTGTCACCGACCTGGATCTTGCGCTTGGCTGCGATGTAGACCTTGACGTTCTTTACCACGCCAGAGTCGGAGCCGTCGCCCAGCTCGATACCTTCGATCTTACGCTCACGCTCTTGCTCGAGTTCGTCGAACTTGCGCTGGTAGTTGTCCACGATCTCCATGATCTTGATGCGAACCGGAGACGGGTCGATCGAGATGTTCTTGGAGACGGCGGCCAAGCGACGCAGGAGGGTCTTGGTGATCTTGCGGTTGGCCGGGATGATAACTTCGCCGGACTCAGCGTTGAGCACGTCGAGCGGAATCTTTTCCCCGAGCAGGATGTTCGAGAGCGCTTCGGTCAGGTCTTCGCGGAGCTTATCGGCCTGGGTGCGGTACTCTTCGTTGATCTTCTTCTGCTGGCGGCGGCGATCGGACGGCGAGAGCTTTTCGGTCTCGCGGTCAACGCGGCTGGAAACCTTTACGTCCATGACGATGCCGGCGCAACCGGACGGAACAACCAGTGAGGTGTCCTTAACATCAGCAGCCTTTTCACCAAAGATCGCACGGAGAAGCTTTTCTTCCGGAGCAAGTTCCGTCTCAGACTTCGGGGTGATCTTACCCACGAGGATGTCGCCCGGCTTGACCTCTGCACCGACGCGGATAACACCGTCGCGGTTCAGGTTCTTGAGGGCTTCATCGCCGACATTCGGGATGTCACGGGTGATTTCTTCCGGTCCGAGCTTGGTGTCACGAGCGGTCACCTCAAACTCCTCAATGTGGACGGAGGTAAAGACGTCTTCCTTGATGAGCTCTTCGCTGATCAGGATAGCGTCCTCGAAGTTATAACCGTTCCAGGGCATGAAGGCCACCAGAGCGTTACGACCGATGGCGAGGTCGCCCTGCTCGGTCGAAGCACCGTCAGCGATGCATTGCCCGGCCTTGACCTTGTCACCGCGCTTGACGATCGGCTTCTGGTTAAAGCAGGTGGCTGCATTGGAACGGAGGAACTTGCGCAGTTCGTAAATGAAGATGCCCTTCTTGGGGTCGGACTTTTGCGGCAGACGGTTAGGCAGCTCACCGTCGGTGGTGATGATGATACGGCGGGCGTCTGCGGAAGCAACGATACCGTCGATTTCACTCAGGACAACCGTGCGGGAGTCGGCAGCCACGCGGGCCTCAATACCAGTACCGACAAACGGCGCTTCGGTCTTGAGCAGCGGAGCACCCTGACGTTGCATGTTCGAGCCCATGAGCGCGCGGTTGGCGTCGTCGTGCTCGAGGAACGGAATCAAGCCAGCGGCAACGGACACGAGCTGCTTGGGCGAGACGTCCATGTAGTCAACATCGGTTGGCTCGGCTTCGTAAACTTCGTCCAGGCGGCGAACCGTAACGCGGCCCGTCAGCATGCTGGACTTTTCGTCGATGACGGAGTTTGCCTGCGCGATAACGTGGTTTTCTTCCTGGTCAGCGGTCAGGTACACGACGTCCTGGCTCACCTTGCCCTCGGTCACCGTACGATAAGGCGTCTCGATGAAGCCAAACTCGTTGATGCGGGCGTAGGTGGAAAGCGAGTTAATCAAACCGATGTTCGGACCTTCAGGTGTCTCAATCGGGCAGATACGACCGTAGTGCGAGGTGTGAACGTCGCGCACTTCGAAGCCGGCGCGCTCACGGTTCAGACCACCGGGTCCGAGGGCGGAGAGGCGACGCTTGTGGGTCAGCTCGGCCAGCGGGTTGATCTGGTCCATGAACTGGGAGAGCTGGCTGCGGGCGAAGAAGTCACGGATAACCGTAGAGAGGGCCTTCGGGTTGATCAGCTTTTGCGGCGTGATCGAGTCAACGCTTTGATCGTAAAGGGTCATGCGCTCCTTAACCAGACGCTCGGTGCGGGCCAGGCCGATACGGCACTGGTTGGCCAGGAGTTCCCCAACGGTACGTACACGGCGGCTGCCAAGGTGGTCGATGTCGTCGATGATGCCGTCGCCCTGCTTCAGGCGGCAGAGGTAGCGCGTGGCTTCGGTGATGTCTTCGACGTTGATGGTACGCTCTTCCAGATCAGTGCTCAGGTGGAGCTTCTGGTTGATCTTGTAGCGACCAACCCGACCGAGGTCGTAGCGCTTCGGGTCTTGGAAGAGGCGCTTGAGGAGAGCCTTGGCATTGGCAACCGTGGGCGGCTCACCGGGGCGGAGGCGCTTGTAAATATCGCGAAGGGCTTCCTCTTCGTTGCGGGTCGGGTCCTTCTTGAGCGAGCGGATGATGGCGCCGTCGTCAACCGTCGTGTCGATGACCTTAACCTCGCTCAGGCCGGCCTTTTCGAAGGCACGAATAATGGTCTTGGTCAGCGGCTCAAAGGAACGGGCCAGAACGACGCCGCGCTCGGCATCCACGATGTCTTCCACCAACACGAGGCGGGAGACGTCCTCCATCTTGAGGGCTTCCTTGATCTGGAGATCTTCGAGCTTGTAGAAGAGGTTCAGAATGTCGAAGTCGGTGCTGTAACCGAGGGCGCGCAGCAGGGTCGTGATGAGGAACTTGCGGCGGCGACGGCGGCGGTCGAGGTAAACGTAAAGCAGGTCGTTTTGGTCGAACTGCACTTCAAGCCAGGTGCCGCGGTCGGGAATGATGCGGAAGGAGTGCAGCATCTTGCCACTGGTGTGGGCAGCTTCTTCGAAGCAGATGCCGGGCGAGCGGTGGAGCTGAGAAACGATAACGCGCTCGGCGCCGTTGATGATGAACGAGCCGCGCTCGGTCACCATGGGCAGCTCACCCATGTAAATTTCTTCGTCCTTGATGACTTCCTCTTCGCGCAGGCGGAGCTTGACGTAGAGGGAAACGGAGTAGGTCACACCCTCGCGGATGGCCTGCATTTCCGTCATCTTGGAAGGGACGGCATTGTAGGACACGTACTCCAGAGAGCAGCGTTCATCGTAGCTGGCGATGGGGAAGACCTCGCGGAAGACAGCTTCGAGCCCGATGGGCTTGCGCTGAGTGGCAGGAACGTCCAGCTGGAGAAACTCCTGATAGGAGGTAATCTGGTTTTCAATCAGGTTCGGAGGAGTGATGACCTCCTTGAGTTGGCCGAAGTTAATACGGTTGATCATGATGCTGCCTGGATGCTGTTAAGATAGGGGTGGCTTGCTCAATCGCCACCGGAAGTCCCCTGCCCTGCGGCTGGAAACTCCCGGTGAGGATCAGCGAAGAGTCATATGGTTGAAAACGCAGATAGCGGACCCGCCCAAGGCGAGCCCGCTTATCCACGGAATGAAATTGAAATTGTGCAATTTCGTTATCGGCAATCAGTCTGGTTACTTGACTTCGACTTCGGCGCCGGCGTCCTTGAGCTTCTTTTCGAGCTCGGCAGCCTCTTCCTTGGAAACGGCTTCCTTGATGGGCTTCGGTGCGCCTTCGACGAGTTCCTTGGCTTCCTTCAGGCCGAGACCGGTGATGCCACGGACTTCCTTAATGACGGCAATCTTGTTGCCACCGGCAGCCTTGAGGATGACGTCGAACTCGGTCTTTTCTTCAGCGGCAGCAGCGGCTTCGCCACCAGCAGCCGGACCAGCAGCGACAGCGACCGGAGCAGCGGCGCTTACGCCCCACTTTTCTTCCAGGTCCTTGACGAGGCCAGCGATTTCGAGAACGGACTGGCCAGAGAGCCAATCGATAACTTGATCTTTTGTGATGTCGCTCATGATATTCCTTGAATGACAGGTGGTGGTTTAAGGAGCGTCTGCCCCCCTGCGCGGTTCTTTGGATACAATGATGTGTGTATCTATTCGTTAGTTGGTTGTTTTCCGTAATGGAAAGTGAATTATGCTTCGCCGCCTTCGGCGCGGACCTTGGCCTGCAGAACGTTGACGAAGTCCTGCGGACCAGCGATGAGGACGCGGACCATCGAAGTGCCCGGCTGCGAGAACAGACCCAGCAACTGGCTGCGGAGGGCTTCCAGGCTCGGGAGCTTCGAGAGGGCTTCGACTTCGTCGCGGCTCAGGCTCTTGTCCCCGAGGACACCGGTCTTAACTTCGACTTTTTCCTTGTCCTTGAAGAACTTGAACAGGACCTTGGCCACTTCGGACGGGTTGGGCCCGCCGACCACGATAGCAGTCTGCCCGTTGAGGACTTCTTCGTCCACCGGCAGGTTGCGCTCGCGGGAAGCTACCTTGAAGATGTTGTTCTTAACAACGTGAAACTCGGCTTCCTTCTCGGCCAAAAGACCGCGAAGTTCGGCTGTGTCCTCAATGTTGAGACGGCTGAAGTCCGTCAGGAAGACGTACTCCGACTTGTCGAGGTGCTGGTTAACCTCGTCGACGAGAAATTGTTTTTCGGCTCTCATGTCGCTTAGTTCTGGCTGAGGGTTTTCGGATCGACCTTTACACCGGGGCTCATCGTGGAGCTGATGGTGACACTCTTGATGAATGCACCGCCCTTGAAGGATTCCGGACGTGCCTTGACGATGGTGTTGAGCGCGGTGGTAGCATTTTCAACCAACTGCTCGGCGGTGAAGGAGCGCTTGCCCACGACAACGGCGAGGTTGGCTGTCTTGTCCATCTTGTACTCAACGCGGCCTGCCTTGACCTCCTGAATGCCCTTGGCGATGTCGTCGGTGACGGTGCCGGACTTCGGGTTTGGCATGAGGCCACGGGGACCGAGGACGCGCGCAGCCTTGCGGACTTCCTTCATGGCGTCCGGGGTGGCGATGGCCACGTCGAAGTCCATCCAGTTGTCTTCAACAATCTTCTTGATCAGGTCGTCGAGGCCAGCGTGGTCAGCACCTGCGTCGAGGGCTTCCTGTGCATTGGCCGTGAAGACGGCGACGGTCACCTTGCGGCCACTGCCGTTGGGCAGGGACACGGTGCCGCGAACCATCTGGTCGGACTGCTTTGGGTCAACGCCGAGACGGGCGTAAATTTCTACGGTCTCGTCGAACTTGGCCGTCGGCATTTTTTGCAGAAGCTCAATGGCTTCTGAGAGGCCGTAAACGGCTTCGAGGTTACCGGCCTGGCGGGCGGATTCGTAACGTTTGCTTGTTTTACTCATCTGTTCCTCCTTCCGGTTTAGTCAACGACTTCGATACCCATGGAGCGGGCGGTGCCTTCAATCATGAGGGCGGCGCGCTCGGGATCGCTTGCGTTGAGGTCCTTTTTCTTGATTTCTACGATCTCCAGGATCTGCTTGCGGGTGACCTTGCCAACCTTGTCCTTATTGGGGACGCCGGAGGCCTTGGCAATACCGGCTGCTTTCTTGAGCAGAACGGGAGCGGGCGGGCTCTTCGTGATGAAGGTAAAAGACTTGTCGGCGTAAACGGTGATGACGACCGGCAGAATCATGCCAGCCTCGCCCTTGGTCTTTGCGTTAAACTCCTTACAGAAGGCCATGATGTTGACCCCTGCCGCACCAAGTGCGGGGCCGACCGGCGGTGCCGGGTTGGCCGCACCAGCAGGCAGCTGTAAGCGTACGTATCCTGTTATTTTTTTAGCCATGGTATGTATGCGGTATTAACGAGCCAGTGTTTAGGACTCTTCCGCGCGTTCGACTTGCCAGTATTCCAGATCGACCGGGGTGAAACGGCCGAAAATGGAGACGGAAACTTTGAGGCGGCCACGTTCGGGATCGGCTTCGTCGATGCGACCGATGAGGTTCTGGAACGGACCGTCGGTGATTTTGACCTCTTCGCCCACGCTGTAGGTAACCTTGGGCTTTTCAACACCTTCGGCAGCCTTGATCTGGTCGAGGATGGTGTCAACTTCGCTCTGCTTGAGCGGTGTGGGGCGGTCGTCTTCGCCGCCGAGAAATCCGATAACACCCTGGATGCTTTTGACGAAGTACCACGGCTTTTGCAGGAGCTTGCCGTATTCGTCATACATGCGCATGCGGATGTAGAGGTAACCGGGATAGAGTTTGCGAGTCTTCTGGGACTTCTTGCCGTTCTTGACTTCGGTCACGACCTCAGTCGGCATGAGCACCTCTTCGATAAACTCGCCCATTTCCTCGACTTCGATGAACTTGTCGAGGTAGCGCTTAACCTTGCCCTCCATGTTGGAGAGGGTGTGGACAGCATACCAGTGCAAACCGGCCAATGAAGAAGTACTGGTCATAAGGCTTTCTGGTGGAGCAGCTTACTTGGAAGAGCCGCTAACGAGATCGGTAAAAAGGGAAACGAAATTGAAATTAGCGAAGTCCACAACAGCCAGGTAAACCCCGAGGATGGCAATCGCGATGATGACGACGAAGGTCATCTCCTTGAGTTCCTTGAAGTTCGGCCAGACCGCTTTCTTGAAAACCTCGATCCAGGTTTCCATTGCGAAGAGTCTGATTTTGGAAAAGGGGTTTGCCATGATTGTGCAGAGTGAAATGTCGCGAACCGGAAAACGTAACACACTTTCTGGATTCTGCAACCTGTTCTTTTCTCTTGGACTGTTGTTGGGCGCCACAAGTGGCAGGGCGGGAGGGATTCGAACCCCCAACTTGCGGTTTTGGAGACCGCTGCTCTACCAATTGAACTACCGCCCTACGCTAAAATGTGAACTGCTTATTGCTGAATAGAGAAGCCGGGAACCCTGCTTGGAGGGCCCCGGCGTGAAAAATAAACCGCTAGCGGGTTATTCGGTGATGCTGGTAACGCGACCGGCACCGATGGTGCGACCACCTTCGCGGATAGCGAAACGCTTACCCTCTTCCATGGCCACGGACTTCTGGAGCTCGAGGTCGATGGTGAGGTTGTCACCGGGCATAACCATCTCAACGCCTTCCGGCAGGGAGATAACACCGGTAACGTCAGCGGTACCGAAGAAGAACTGCGGACGGTAGTTGGTGAAGAACGGCGTGTGACGGCCACCTTCGTCCTTGGTGAGGACGTAGATTTCAGCCTTAGCCTTCTTGTGCGGCTTGATGGTGTTCGGCTTGGCGATAACCTGACCGCGCTGGATGGAGTCCTTTTCAATACCGCGCAGGAGGAGGCCAACGTTGTCACCGGCCTGACCCTGATCGAGCAGCTTGCGGAACATTTCCACACCGGTAACCGTGGTCTTCTGCGTGTCGGTCATACCCACGATTTCGACTTCTTCGTTCACCTTGACAATACCGCGCTCGATACGACCGGTAGCAACGGTACCACGACCGGTGATGGAGAAGACGTCTTCGATGGACATAAGGAGAGGCTTGTCGATGTCGCGCACGGGCTCAGCGATGTCAGCGTCAATAGCGTCCATGAGCTTGCCGATAGCTTCAACGCCTTCCGGCTTGCCTTCGAGGGCAGCGGTAGCGGAGCCACGAACGATGGTGATGTTGTCACCGTCGTAGTCGTACTTGGAGAGGAGGTCGCGAACTTCCATTTCGACGAGCTCGAGGAGCTCTTCGTCGTCGAGGAGGTCCACCTTGTTGAGCCATACGACGATGTTCGGTACGTTAACCTGGCGTGCGAGCAGGATGTGCTCACGGGTCTGCGGCATGGGGCCGTCAGCGGCGGAAACCACGAGGATCGCGCCGTCCATTTGAGCCGCACCGGTGATCATGTTCTTAACGAAGTCAGCGTGGCCGGGGCAGTCAACGTGAGCATAGTGACGGTTGTCCGTCTCGTACTCAACGTGTGCTACCGCGATGGTCACGGTCTTGGTTTCGTCACGAACAGTACCGCCCTTGGCAATATCAGCATAGCTCTTGAACTGAGCCAGGCCCTTGTCTGCTTGGACCTTGAGGATAGCCGTGGTTGTGGTGGTTTTGCCGTGGTCAATGTGACCGATGGTCCCCACGTTAACGTGAGGCTTGGTGCGTGCGAAGGTTTCTTTTGCCATTGGTTAGTGATTGAGTGATTGAGATTGTACTGGAGCCCCAGAGCGGATTTGAACCGCCGACCTCGTCCTTACCAAGGACGCGCTCTGCCGACTGAGCTACCGGGGCCCGCACATGAGATGTAAAGGAAAGCGTGCGACAATGGGCAGCGTTTTTCCGCCCGTCAATACCTTTTCAACGTTTTTTTGCATCAAGGCGTATTTTTACATTTCACCCCTGCTCCGGGCGCAGCGCCGGGAACAAAATCGTGTCGCGAATATTGGACGCTTCGGTCAGGAGAATGACGAGGCGGTCGATGCCCACGCCCATGCCGCCAGCCGGAGGCATGCCGTGCTCGAGGGCCTGGAGGAACTCCTCGTCGAGGTTCTGGGTCTCCTCCCCTACCTGCTCCATAAACATCTCGCGCTGCACGTCGGGGTCGTTCTGCTCGGAGTACGCCGGGGCGATTTCCTGCCCGTTAATGGCCAGCTCGAAGATGTCCAGCGTGCCATCACCCGATTCATTGAGCTTGGCCAGCGGGATCAGCTCCTTGGGGATGCGGGTGACGAAGGTCGGCTGAATGAGCTTTACCTCGACCAGTTTCTCGTAAACGTCCTGTGTGACCTCGTAGTCTTCCAGCTCGGGGTTGACCTCGATGCCCAGCTTGGCGCAGGCGGCGAGCTTTTCCTCCTTGGAGCGGCTAAACCAGTCGCTGTCGCCGGTAGCCTCTTTAACAAGGTCGCTGTACTCGACTTCGCGCCAGTCGCCGGAAAGGTCGATCACGGTGCCATCGTCGGCCCGCTTGATCTGGTAGGTGCCGAGCACATTTTCGCACAGGTGGTGGACCATGCCCTTGATGAGTTCCATCATGCCACGGTGGTCGCTATAGGCCTGATAGACCTCCAGCATGGTAAACTCCGGGTTATGGCGGCGGGATAGCCCCTCGTTGCGGAAGACGCGGCCGAGCTCGAATACACGGTCGAAACCACCCACGAGCATGCGCTTGAGGTGGAGCTCCAGGGCGATGCGGAGGTTAAAGTCGCAGTCCAGCGCGTTGAAGTGCGTCTGGAACGGGCGGGCCGCAGCGCCACCGGCAACGCCGTGCAGGCAGGGTGTCTCGACTTCGAGGAAATCGCGGTTCCAGAGAAACTTCCGAATCTCCTGAATAATACGGCTGCGCGTGATGAAGCGCCCGCGTGACTCCATGTTGGTAATCAGGTCGAGGTGGCGCTGGCGGTAAATGGTGTCGCTGTCCGTGAGGCCGTGAAACTTCTCCGGCAACGGGCGCAAGGCCTTGGAAACCAGGGCGTACTCCTGCACACGGATGGTAATTTCGCCCGTCTTGGTCCGAAAGAGCGGACCGCGTACGCCGATGATGTCGCCCAGGTCGAGCTTCTTAAAGTCGGTATTATAAACCCCTTCCGGCAGGGCGTCGCGCTGCACGTAGAGCTGGACGACGCCGTCGCGGTCGAGGATTTTGACAAACGTCGCCTTGCCCATGACACGGAAGGTCACGATGCGTCCGGCTACGGAGACGACGGAGCCTTCGGGGATCTCGGGCTTTTCCGGCACTTCGGGCAGCTCGTAGGGGTCTTCGGCGGTGAGCTCGCCCGCCTCGATTTTGGCCCGGCGCTCCTGCTTGGCCGCGGAAAGCTTGGCATCGGCGGCTTCGTAGGTTTCGAGCTGGGCTTTGACCTCGGGATTTTTTTCAAAAAACGCGCCCTCTTCGGCCTCGAATTGGGTCAGGGCGGATTTAGAGGTATGCGTCTGGTCCCAGTTGGCACGAAAAGGATCGATGCCGCGTGCGCGCATGTCCGCCAGCTTCTGCCGACGCACTGCAATCAGGTCGCTCGTATCTACGGGTGTATCGCTCATGGGAAAAGCGGACAAGGCTGTGAAACGACCCGCACGATGGCAAGACAAACGCGCGGCGTTTGCTCGGATTAACATGGATTACCTTGAAAGCACTCAGCTTCAGACAGCGATTTCAGAGCAGTTTAAACAAAAAAGTAGCGGAGATAGCTTTATTTTTTAAACCACTGATTACACTGATTAGCGCGGCGAAACTTGTGCGCATCGGTATAATCTGCGGACATCATATTTCTAAATGCACTGAGCTATACGCTCCGTACCCCAGAGCTCCCTTGCCAGCCTCAAACGGGATAGGCACGTAGTGCCGTAAGGGCAGAGCCCTTCAATGCGGTCAAGCTTGCTAAGCTTGGGGCGGGCCGTGGGGCCAGGCCTGGTCGTTGCGGACGTAGCGGTCGCCCTCAAAGCTGGAAAAGTACTCCTCCACCCAAGGGTGCATGATACAGCCGCCCGAGTCGTCGGCCACGAGGTTGCTCTGGGCGGCGTAGGTCGAGTACCCCACCCCATCGACCAGCACGTGGTACCAGGGCTGCTTGCGCTCGGGTTTCGTCTGGTTGTTCTGGTACCAGCCATCCGAAGCCTGACAGGTCTTATCCAAGGCTACAATCACCCCGCGGTAACCGTAGCGAACATGACGCACCAGTTGCCCAACCGCAAAGCGCGGCTTAGGACCTTTGTTAAAAATCTCCCTGGGTGCGATCATGGTCTATTACTTAAACCACGGATGGAAGGAATGTCACGGATAACCGCTATCCGGCTAAAGTATAAGTTGAAAGCAATGGCCTACGGAGCGTACCCACGCCCAACAGGAGAGTCGAGCAATGTACCGGGACAGCCCACTTAAAACGCAGCAAGCCAGACGAAACTTACTTACCCAAGGCCTTGAACAGCGCCTTGACGCGGTTGCCCCAGTTGGACTTTTCCGCGGCGGAGGCCTGAGGGGCGGCAATGGCGTCATCGTCCCACCACTGCGGGCTCTCGGTCTTGAGGCCGGTTGCCTTGCGCACGGTGAAGAGGATCATCGGCACGACTTCGCGCAGGTCGAGGCTACGTTCAGGCGGGAACACGAGGTCCATCTGGTGGATAAAGTTTTCCGCGCCGCGCATGCTGACCGGGACCGAAGTCATGGTCTGGAGCGTGGGGAGCTGCTCCCGGAAGGCCTTAACGTCGAGCTTGGCAAAGAGCTTCTCGATCTGCGAGGTCGCCTCGGCATTGGGCGTATCCACAATGAAGGTCAGACACAAGTAGTTGATTTTACCGGATTTACCGGGCCGCGCGACCTTACAAAGGCCATTCAGCGTCTTGCCCGTGCTGCCGGGATGGTGAAAGTCAAAGAAGGCCAGAAACTGCTCGTGGGAGAAGAAGTCGTTCAGTTCCTGCTGGACGTCGGGATTGGGGAGATAGTCGCTCACAATAGAATAGAGTTTCCTATAGGTATCACGTTGACCGGATTTGACTAGCACAAAGTGCGGCTTATCCACATACGCGGGTAAAACTGGGCTCGACAGCCAGCCACAAGCCGATCGAAATATGCCCATGCACGAAGGTACCGAGGCCATCCACTGGATTCCGCTCATTGTCACGACGCTCATCATCGTGGTCGGCGTGCTCGGCTCGCTCATCCCCGTCCTGCCGGGGGCGGTCATCACCTGGGCCGGCATCTGCCTCTATAAACTCTGGGTGCCCGATGGGCTGAGCTGGAAATTCGTGGGCATCACCTTTGGCTTGGCCGCACTGTGCCAGGTGCTGGACTTTATCGCCGGTTACTACGGAACGAAAAAGTTCGGCGGTTCGGGCCGGGGGGCGCTTGGCGCGATCCTGGGGGGGATCATCGGACCGTTCATCTTTACCCCGCTGATCGGGATCTTCCTCGGGCCCGCCATCGGGGCCATCCTCGGCGAACTCTCCGCCCGCCGCAACCTCCTCGAATCGGGCAAATCCGGTCTCGGCACCTTCCTCGGCGGCCTGGCTTCATTCGTCATCAAAATCGCCATCACCATCACCATGGCCACTTGGTTCTACTGGGAAGCACTCGTCTAGGGAATTTTCAACGCAAAAGGCGCAAAGCAGAGGACGATTCGGAGTTGAAGCGCACGCCAAATGCTGTCATCTTAAGAAACTGAAGATGGAACTGAAATACATCTACTGGCAGGAAGACACGCATTTCCTCGGCTACCTTGAGGAGTTTCCGGACTACTGGACACAGGGCGAAAGCCTTGAAGACCTCAAGGCTCACCTCCTCGACCTGCACAAAGACCTGAGCAGCGGTGAAATCCCACATGTGCGGCGTGCGGGTACACTGGTGGTGGCGTAGGGCGGCAACTAACAATGAATCGCTTAATCAGCGGATATCGTTGCCCGCTTTCACCTTTCCTGCGCTCAACCTTTGACAAAGCCGCCGCGAGTGCGCACATTGTCTGACAATCATTATGGCAGTTGATTCCCAGCGGAAACCGTCGTGGCTCCGGGCCAAGCTCCCGAGCGGCCCCGGCTACATGGAAACACGACGCAATGTAGACGAGCACCAGTTGCACACCGTCTGCCAGAGCGCGCAGTGCCCCAACATGGGCGAATGCTGGAGCCGTGGCACCGCAACGGTCATGATCCTGGGCAACACCTGCACCCGCAGTTGCACCTTTTGCGCCATCCACACCGGACGTCCGACCGAGCTCGACCTGGCCGAACCCGCCCGCGTGGCCGATAGCATTGCCAAGATGAATCTCAAGCACGTGGTCATCACCTCTGTTGCGCGCGACGACCTCAAGGACGGCGGCGCCAGCGTTTGGGCAGCCACCATCCGCGCCGTGCGCTACCGCTGTCCCGAGACCGCCGTCGAAGTCCTCCCGGCTGACTTCCGTGGCAAGGCTGAGCACCTTGACATCCTGCTCGACGCCGAGCCCGACATCCTGAACCACAACATGGAGACGGTCGAACGCCTCCAGCGCCCCATCCGCAAGACGGCCAATTACGAGCGTTCCCTCTGGGTGCTCGAACACGCTAAGTCACGCGGTTTTGTGACCAAAACGGGCTTGATGCTCGGCATTGGCGAGCGCGAAGAGGAAGTCGAGCAGCTCATGCGCGATCTCCGCGCCATCGATACCAATATTTTGACCATCGGCCAGTACCTCCAACCGAGCAAAAAGCATGAGCCCATTGACCGCTGGGTCACGCCGGAGGAATTCGCTCACTGGAAAGCGTTCGGCCTCAAGCTCGGCTTTGACTTTGTCGAAAGCGGCCCGCTGGTGCGCTCCTCCTACCACGCGGACGAGCAGAGCGACATGTTCAAGCTCCTCGAACGCCGCAAGGCTGCCAAGACAGCGGTCTAGTTAAACGCGCAAGATTAGCGTCGCTAGAGACTTGCCTAATCTCCGGAGCCGGGACAAGTTTACGCGCATGGCGAATCAGGCCTCAGAAACCTCACCCGTGGTCGGCATCATCATGGGCAGCACCTCCGATTGGGAGACCATGCAGCACGCTGCCGAAAAACTCCGTGAACTCGGCGTTCCCTTTGAGACGCAGGTTGTCAGCGCGCACCGCACACCGGATAAGCTCTGCGACTACGCCAAGAGCGCCGAAGGCCGGGGCCTGAACGTCATCATCGCCGGCGCAGGCGGCGCCGCTCACCTGCCCGGCATGGTCGCCTCCATGACCACCCTCCCCGTCTTTGGCGTGCCCGTCCAGTCCAAGGCTCTCAACGGCATGGACTCCCTGCTCTCCATCGTGCAGATGCCAGCCGGCATCCCCGTGCCCACGCTGGCCATCGGCAAGGCCGGAGCGACCAACGCCGCCCTGAGCGCAGCCGCCGTCATCGCCCTGCACGACGAGGCCGTTCGCACCGCCTTAAAAGCTTTCCGCGAAAAGCAGACCGCCACCGTCCTGGCCGCCGAACTCCCCGACGCATGATAGCCCCCGGAGCGACCATTGGTATCCTCGGCGGCGGGCAACTCGGCCGCATGTCCATCCTCGCCGGGCGCGCGCTCGGCTACCGCTTCCGCGTCTTCGACCCCAAGGCAGACTGCTGCGCAGGCATGGTGGCCGACGAGGTCGTTACGGCAAACTACGACGACGTAGATGCCCTCCTGCGCTTCGCCGAGGGACTCGACGCCATTACCTTTGAGTTTGAAAACGTCGCCGCCGAGCCACTGGCCAAACTGGCCGAAAAGCTGCCCGTGCACCCGCGCCCGGAGGTCCTGCACATCTGCCAGAACCGACGGCGCGAAAAGGAATTTCTCCGCGACAACGACATCCCCTGTGCCGACTTCCGCGTCGTGGACGGACCTGATACCCTCGCCGCTGCGGTCGACGAACTCGGCATGCCCTGCGTGCTCAAGACGGCCGACTTTGGCTATGACGGCAAAGGACAGGTCAAGATCACCGAAGCCCAGGACTGGGCCAAGCTGTGGTCGGCCTTTGACGCCCCGCTTGGCGTATTGGAAAAATGGATACCTTTTTCGGCCGAGTGCTCCGTCATCGCAGCCCGTTCTTCCAGCGGTGAGCTCCACTGTTTCCCGATGGCGGAGAACGACCACCGCAACCACATCCTGCACAGGTCCATCGCGCCAGCACGTATCGACAAAGCCATACAGGTAAATGGCGAGTACATCGCGCGGCAGATCGCGGAGAAGCTCGACGTCGTCGGCCTCATTGCAGTCGAATTTTTTCTCACCCAGGAAGGCGAGCTACTGGTCAATGAGACCGCGCCCCGCCCGCACAACAGCGGCCACCACACGATTGACGCCTGCGTAACCAGCCAATTTGAGCAGCACATCCGCGCCGTCTGCGGACTGCCGCTAGGCGGCACCTCGCTGCACACGCCCGCCGTGATGGTTAACCTCCTCGGTGATGTCTGGCACGGCGAGGCCACCCGCGACTGGTCTCCGATCCTGCAAAACCCACGGGCCAAGTTCCACCTTTACGACAAGGGTGATCCACACCCCGGGCGCAAGATGGGCCACTTCACCCTGCTAGTAGAGGGCGAAAACGAAGAAGCACCCGTGGACGAGGCAGATGCTCTCTTCGGGGAACTGTAAGCCAGACCACATATCCAACCATTCAAACAAAGCAAACCGTTGCTTTTACAAACTGTGCATGAGAGCATCTTCGATTTGCCCGGAGAATATCAAAGGGGCGTAGCCCCTTCAATGCGGTGAAGCTGGCTCAGCTTCCAAGCTGCTTCATGATCATGTCGGTGACTTTTTGCACGAGGGCTTCGGTCTCGTCATTGGCCTTGGGCTTGTAGTTTGCCGGGGCGATGGGTGCACCGTCGGTGCCACAGACCACACCAGGGCGAAACTCCACGTTGTCGCACAGCTCGCACTCCTTCCAGTCGGCGCGCTTCTCAGGCATGCCGAGTTGCTTGCGAATGCCGATCAGGTCCTTGAGCTTGTCCGGCCCGTAGGACTTCATGCCTCCGAGTTGGGAGGCGATGTAAATAGTCTGGCAGTAGGCCTCGACGTTTTCCATCTTCCAGTAGGCGTCCTCGACTTCCTTACCCCAGACGATGACGCCGTGGTTTTGCATGATAATGGCCTGATGCTCAGCTGCGATCTCACCCACGGCCTTGGCGTTTTCGGGCGTACCAGGCGTCTCGTAGCGAGCCAGCCCGATCTCGCCGAGGAATACCTCTGGCTCAGGGATAAGGCAGGTCGGCGGCTTGATGCCCGCGACAGCGAAGGCCGTGCCGTGGACGGGGTGCGCGTGCACGCAGGACTTGGCATCGGGCGTAGCCTTCATGATGGCCAGGTGCGTATTCACCTCGCTGGTGCGCTTGCGCGTGCCGGCTACCTGATTACCATCAAGGTCCACCATACAGATTTCGCTCGGCTGGATTGAGCCCTTGGAAATAAGTGTCGGGGTGCAAAGGACGAGGTTGTCGCCCACACGAACGGTGATGTTGCCGCCGTTACCGTCGCAGTAGTTGCGGGCCCATATGCGGCGCCCCATCTCACACATACGCTCCTTGATGACCTGGAGCTCGGGTGAGTTAAAGTAAGCCTGAATCGCCGCTGCGCCAGTCGGGTCACCGCCGGGTGTCCACTTAAACTCGTAGTCGGGCACGATGGGCTCCGGGGCCGCGGCACTGGCAGCAGGTGCACCAGCGAAGGCCTTGGTCGGCATCTTCTTCTTGGCATCGCGGATCGCATCGTGCGCGGCGGGCGTGATGATGGCGTTGGCCGGGATGCTGCTTAGGTCTCCGCCCGAGGCGAGGAGTGAAGTGATGTCGTTGGCTGTATAGACTTTCTTCATAGCGAAATTTTCAGGAAGCGGGTTGGTAATTCACGTTCTGCACGATGGCGGCGTTATAGGCGTCGATCGGCGTCGGGTTTTCAAAGGGAGCAGTGGCCTCGGCCCCCTCGACAAAACCGATGATGTCGCCGAGGGTGGCACCAAGATCGTCGTACACAACACACGAGGGCGACTCGGAAACGAGCTCGTCGTCGAGTTTGCTGAGCTGGGGGCGAGACATGGGGCTAACCACCAGCCAGCGCGCTCCGCGAAAGGCGGGGTCCTGGCGGCTGAGGGTTACCCTCCCTATGACGCGTCCGAGTCGCATACTAATCAATGACCCCCATAATCATGTTGCGCAGTGGCGAGTGCTCGTCGCCGACGTGCTCACGCGTGCTGCTGCCATCTGTGGTGTAAAACACGCGGTCACCAATCCCGGCGCCGTGCTCATCGATGGCTATGACCGGATCGCCGCAATCCTTACCCTGCTCGTCAATCCCCTGCAAGATGAGCAGACGCCATCCCCGCAGGGTCTCATGACAGACCGTGCTGGTAATGTTTCCGTCTACGCGTGCGAGAATCATGGGGGAAGTTTTGAGTTAAGAGTGATGAGTGCTGAATAAAACAAGAAGCGTGCTACCACGAGCTGTCATGAAATTTTCGATACGATTCTTTGACTTATGACTCAACGGCTACGAACTCAGCGACGCTAGTACATCTGCAGGTTGTCCACCAGTACACAGCGGCGGCGGCGGGTAAAAGTGTCCGGTGTGGTGATGCCCTCGCCTGTCGTGGTGGCGATAGAGTAGCTACCGTAGCCCTCACCGCCATTACCGAGGCCAGCGAGGCAGGAGCCATTTTTAACAAAAAGGGTGGAGTCCAGCGCGCGGGCCATCATGCCCATGTGCTCGACGTTGAGTGTGTGAATCATGGACGAGTGCTTGTAGCCGTGCTCGGACTTTACCGACAGCTCGATGGCTTCCTCGATGTCGCTCACGCGGACGATCGGGAGCATGGGCATCATCTGCTCTTCCATGACAAAGGGGTTATCCACGTCGGTCTCGGCAAAGAGCAGCTCCGTGCCGCTGGGACAAGTCGCGCCTGCGACCTCGGCCAGACGAGTAGCATCGGCACCAACAAGGTCGCGGTTGAGAACGGGGTGCGAGCAGCCGCCGCCGTCCTGCTTGTAGGTAAAGACGGACTCGCTCAGGCGTGAGAGCTGATTGTCGCTAATCTGGACTGCGCCCGCTTCCTTAAAGGCTTGCAGAAACGCGCCGTAAACCTTGTCCAAAACAAAGATTTGCTTTTCCCCGATGCAGAGGAGGTTGTTATCAAAGGCTGCCCCAAAGAGGATATCGCGGGCTGCCTTACGGAGGTTAGCCGACTCGTCGATGACCACAGGCGGGTTACCCGGACCGGCACAGATGGAGCGTTTACCGCTCTTCATGGCCGCGTTGACCACACCGGGGCCACCCGTCACACAGAGGATGTCCACGTGGGGGGATTTGCACAACGCGTCAAAGGATTCCAGCGTCGGCGTCTCGATGATTGTCACGAGATTTTCGATACCGAGCTCGGCCTTGATCAGCCGATTGTAGTAACGTACGGCTTCAGCGGCACACTTGGCTCCACCGGGGTGAGCATTAAAAACAACGGAATTCCCCGCGGCCACCATGCTGATGATGTTGCAGCTCAGCGTGGGGATGGAGTGCGTAACTGGCGTGATACCACCAACAACGCCGAAGGGGGTGTTTTCCTCCATGGTGATGCCGTGATCGCCGCTCATACCGCGGGGCATAAGCCACTCAACACCCGGCACACTGGGGATACCCTGGAGCTTGGCCACCTTATGTTCGAGACGGCCGATCTTGGTCTCGTTAAACTCGAGCAGACCCCACTCGTCGGCCTTTTCCGCACAGGTGCGCTTGACGATGTCGATAACCTTGGCTCGCCCGGCAATCCCCTGTTTGCGCAATTCCTTTTGCGCATAGGATGCAGCCTCGGCGGCCTCGCCCGCGTCCTGAAAGACGCCATCACGGCCCTTGCTCTTTTTCTTGCAGCCACAGTCGGTTGACTTGGCAACAGGGGCACTGCCACCGCTCTGGCTCAGTTGCTTGAGGACATCTTCGACCACGTTCTTTAGCGTGGCTTCGTCAATTTGCAGGCTCATGGATGCTGGGTTCGTGTAGAGTGATTAAGCGTTGTCTTTGTAGACGTTCTGGCCGAGCACCTCGACCGAATCGATGATACCGATGACGGCGGCATCGATCGGTAGCGGCTTCAAGCCCTCGGCCTGACGGGCAGAACTGCCCTGACAGAAGAGCACCATCTCGCCCTCGCCAGCCCCGAGCTTGTCCACGGCGACAATCGTATTCGATCCGTCGCGGAACTTGCTCGGATCATTGGGATCGACCAACTGCGGGCGCAACAGCAGGAGCCGCTGCCCCGTCATGACGGGATCCTTCTTGGTCGAAACGACCTTGCCGATGACTTTGGCGAGAAACATGGATTATCTTAATTTGAAAATTTGAGAATGTGCAGGGTTCGTAAATTTGTGCTTTGCGAAGGATGCCGACTTCATAGGCAGGCGTTTTCCAAAACGACAATTTATGAATCTACATATCTGCAAATTTACTTCTTGGCGGCGGGCTTGATCGACTTGGCGAGCTCGTCGTGCGGACGGGCGATAACGTGGGCGCTGACCACTTCGCCGAAGGCAGAAGCAGACTGGGCACCTGCGTCGATGGCGGCCTTAACCGCGGCGACGTCGCCGACCACGGTGGCACTGACCAACGCGCTGCCGACGCTCTTCATCGGGCCGACGAGTTCAACGTTGGCTGACTTGAGCATGGCGTCTACGCCCTGTACGAGCGAAATGAGACCTTTGGTTTCGAGGAGTCCGAGTGCTTGGGACATGATGTGTATTCGTTGATGGTTAATCGTTAAAGGTTGTTGTTTGAAAATCAGGTAGCGGCGGGCTTTTGCGCCGCCAGTTGGTAGCGGTAAACTTCGCGTGCGATGACGAGTTCTTCGTTAGCCGGGATGACCAGTGCCTGGATGGGGGAATCCTTTGTCGTGATAACGCCCTCGTCGTGCAGGCTGCCGTTGACCGCCTCGTCGAGCACGATGCCCTGCCCCTGCATGCTCTGGCAAACCGCCGTACGCAGCCAGGGGTTGTGCTCGCCGATGCCGCCCGTGAAGGCGATGGCGTCGATGCCGCCCATCTGCCAGTAGAACGAGCCCGCCCAATGCCGGATGCTGTGCAGGAAAACATTGATCGCAGTCCGGGCGCGCGTGTTGCCGTTCTCAGCCGCCTCGCAGACGTCGCGCAGGTCGTTACTCACGCCGGAAAGGCCCAACAGGCCGCCCTCTTTGGTGAGCTGGTGCTCGCATGCTTCCAGCGAAAGCCCCTGCTGCTTCATCATGTAAGGGATGGCCATCGAATCGAGGTCACCCACGCGGTTGTTTTGCGGCAGCCCACCCTGCGGGGAAAAGCCCATCGACGAGCCGATGGCTACGCCGTTGAGAATCCCCGTAATGGAACTGCTGCCACCGAGATGACAGGAGATGACGCGGAAAGGCTTATCAATGGGTGTATTGCCTTTCTGATACAGCGCTTGGACCTTGGCTGCGACATCGTCACGCCCCAGGAGCTGCGCACTGCGCTCGGCCACAAACTTGTGGCTGGCACCGTGGAAGCTGTAACGCCGCACGCCCGCTTCGTACCACGACTCGGGCACAGCGTACCTGCTGGCGGAATCTTCCACCCATTGATAAAAAGCGGTCTCAAAGAGTGCCACCCGGGACACCCCCGGCAGCACCTTGGCGAACATCTTGATGCCGCTGGCGTAGGCCGGGTTGTGGGCCGGAGCGATGGCTTCAAAGCCTTCCAACGCAGCCAGTACTTTCTCGTCCGCCTCGACGCAGCCGCTCAGGTCTTTACCCAAAACGGTCTTGAAGCCGACGGCGTCGAGGTCGTCCTCGCTGGCGAGATGCCCCTGCTCTTTGAGATTTTTTAAACAATCCTCAATCACCGCGCCGTAGTCGTCTACGCGCTCATAGCCCCCCTTGGCGAGGAGACGCTCCGCGCTACCGTCCAGCTCAAAGAGCCGGTACTTGTAGGAGGTGGAGCCGAGGTTGGCGATGAGGATTTTCATAAGGGAATTTATAAATTCAAAATTGGTAAATGTGTAGGGAATGCCTGATACAAATCTACGAATCTGCGAATTTATGAATGAGTGCTAGCCGATCCAGGGACCGAGCTTGCTCAGGTCGTCGTGGGGACGCGGGATCACCTGCACGCCGAGGACTTCGCCCACGGAGGAGGCGGCTTCCGCGCCAGCGTCAACAGCAGCCTTAACGGCGGCTACGTCGCCTGCGAAGAATCCGGTAACGATGCCGCTACCGATCTTTTCCCAGCCAGCGAGGGTCACGTCGGCGGCCTTGAGGGCGGCGTCGGTGGCTTCGAGCAGGCTGATGAGGCCCTTGGTTTCAATCATGCCGATTGCTTGCTTTGCCATAGTAGGAATGAGTTGGGAGTTTAAATGTTAAACTGTTTGAGTAGGTCCGCGTGCGGACGGGGAATAACGTGGGAGGAGACAAGCTCGCCCACGCGGTCTGCGGCTGCTGCGCCTGCGTCGACGGCTGCCTTTACGCTGCCGACGTCGCCCTTGACCAGGACGGTGATGAAGCCGCCGCCGATGGATACGCTCGGGGCCAGTGTGACGCCCGCTGCCTTGACCATAGCGTCGCTGGCTTCAACGCTGCCAACGTAGCCCTTGGTTTCGACCATGCCTATTGATTCGCTCATGTGATGATTGGGTTGTGGTTAAATTGAGTGATGAGTTGAGAGTTGTTTATTTGACCAGCTCGATGTGGCTGTCGGGACCGAGACGGCAGGCGTTGGCCTCGTCGGTATCGATATGGACCTCGAGCTTGAAGCTCTTGTCCACCCGGACAAAGATGCGGTCAAACGTAACGCCGAGTTCGCCGCCGACGCGCATCTTCATAAAGTCGCCCTGCTTGACGCCATAGTACGCGGCGTCCTCGGGAGCCATGTGCACGTGTGGTGCGGCCCGGATCACGCCCTTGTCCAGCTCAAGGAAGCCGTTGGGGCCCATCAGCATGCAGCCGGGTGTGCCCTCGATGTTACCGGACTGGCGAACCGGGATGTCGTAGCCCATCGAAATCGCGTCAGTAAAGGAAAGCTCCACCTGATTGAGCGGGCGGCAGGGCCCCAGGATGCGGAGGTTGGAAATGACGCGGCTACGCGGGCCCACCATCGTGACGGACTCCTCGGCGGCGTATTGCCCCTCCTGATACAGCCACTTCATGGGCGTGAGCTCGTGGCCCTTGCCAAAGAGGATTTCGACGGCTTCGGGGGAAAGGTGGCAGTGGCGTGCGCTGGAGTTAACCACCAGCGGATTTGGGCCTGCCTTCGGCGCGCTGACCGACGTCCCGAGCTGCTTCTGCAAGCTCGCGCGAACGAGCTTTTCGATCGCGGAACGGGTCAACACGGGGCCGGGGTTTTGAGACATACAATCTGTAAACTTTGGAGGTTTTTAGAAGATTATGCTCAAAATCATTCAAAATCTTCCAAGCCTGTCAATGGCTATTTCTTATCCAAATGCGAAAAAAAGCGCAGTGTGCCCGCCCCATTGTCACTAACTAGAGACTTAAAGCGCCACGCCTCCTGTATAACAGGCACAAAACTACGCACAGCGGCGGTTGTGCACAACTGCCCAGGCGAACAGGACCGCGCTCAGGCCAACGAACCAGTCACCGTAGCGCACATAGGTCGTCTCACGCCCAACCCATTTCGTATAGCGGCGCAGGTCGAACTTGCCCGTGCCCTGAAAGTGGATTGAGCCGTCGAGGCCGGTGAGTACATCGCGCACGCGCCCATACTCGTCAATCCAGCCGCTCCAGCCGTGGTTGCCGCAGCGCAGGACGGGGCGGCGTGTCTCCACCGCACGCAGGACGGAGTGAGCCATGTGCTGGGTAGCGCCTGCTTCCTGGCCATACCAGGCGTCATTTGTCACCACGAGGAGAAAATCCGCCCCACCCCGCACGAGTTGGCGGGAGATTTTGGGAAAAATATCCTCGTAGCAGACCAGCGGCCCCACGGTGAAGTCCCGCCCGTTCACCACCAGCGGGATGACGTATGAGCCGGTGCCGGCGTGGATGTCGTCGATGGGCACTACCTTGCCGAGGAAGGGGAAAATCGTGCGGAAGGGCACGAATTCGCCAAAGGGTACGCGCTTTTGCTTGGCGTAGTACTCGTCGATAACGCCCGTCCCCGGATAGGTCAGAAAGATACCGTTATAGAGGATGCCGTCCTTGATCGCGAGGTTGCCGGAAATGAGTGGGATACCCGTCTCGCTCACGAGGTTCTCCACCCAGCGGCGCATGGAGTCGTCGTTAGGGCGAAAGAGCAGGCCCGGTGTGGCCGCCTCAGGCCAGACGATGAGGTCGGGGTCTTCGACCGCCGCGCGCTCGGTCAACACCTTGAGGTCGTTGATGTTTTCGGCAAAATATTCCTTGTCCCACTTCTTGTAGGGATTCGTCCACGGCTGCACGACCGAGGCACTGAACATCGGCTCGGTATAGGTCGCCTGGGCCAGCGGGTCGGAGAGCAGGCCGGGCACGGACTTTACATAAAACCACAGGCTGCCGAAAACCATGGCCAGCGCGAGGTAGAGCTCCGGGCTGATTTTGAGAAACCGCCCTGCCCCCTTGAACATCGAGCCGCCGGAGAAGAGCGAACCGCTGAGCGACATAGCGTTGGACACCGGGCGGGCCTGGCTGACCTTCCTGTGCATGAGCGAACGCCCCAGGCTGCGGTACGGCAGCGAGCGGCCTTCGTCTGCTTCGTCGGCATCGTCCAAAGATTCCGCCTCCGCACCTGAATCCACCGTAGGCTCGGCAGCGGTTTTATCCTCCCCGTGGAAGAGTCGCCACACGTAACCCGCGAGCGCGAGGTTGAAAAAGATCAGGATAAAGGACACGCCATAGACGCCCGCATACTCGGCCACCTGGAGCAGCGGTGGACGGTCCCACTGACTGACCCCGAGCCCCGTCCAGGGGAACCCAAACAGCACCCAGGTACGCATCCACTCCAGCACGACCCACATGCCGCTCAACCCAAGCAGCGCGATCAGGCGCAGGCGAAAGGGCTGGCGTTGGGCTTTATTAAAGAGCCAGCGCGCAGTCACGAACCACCCCGTCATGAAGAGCGCGAGGAGGAAGGATAAAATAACGTCGGCCACCATCCCCATCGGCGGGTGCAGGTGGCGCAGCCAGATCAGGATAGCCATCCAGGCCACCCAACTGCCAAGCTGTACGCCGAGCGCAAAGGACTTCACCCGGGGCTGGCGCATGGCCCAGAGCAGGAGCGGCACGGCCAGCACGTAGCCCGCCTCCGCCACATTGAAGGGCGGAAAAGCCACGATGGACAAAATCGTGTAAGCCACCACCGCCAGCACAGCCAAGGCCAGCTCAAGCCGGGGCTTACGGGGAATTGCCTCGCTGGTTGTGGTGCTCATAGGGCCGAGGCAAAAGAATCCGGCGCGCTACTTCTTGGTCAACTCGGCCTGCTGGACGAGTTCCCAGCCCTCGTTGAGGACCATAGGCTCGGCCTTCTTCCACTTGACTTGCTGAGTCTCGCCCCCCTTGCGGATCGTGACCACGTCGTTGCGGCCGATCTTGGGCAGCACGCGCTTGACCTGCTTGACCTTGGGCAGCTTGATCTCCTTACCCGAAGCGGTCTTCGGGGCGGGACCAGCGGCGGCAGCCTGCGCCGTCTCCGGGCCAGTGGCCTGGGCACGCTTTTGCATTTCAAGCAGACGCTTGCGGGCGGCTTCGAGGTCTTCGGGCTTGTGGATAATGGCTACGCGGAAAATGCCCGTGCAGATGTCCTGCCGGACGCGGCCCATCATGTCCTGGAAGTAGGTGAAAGCTTCGGCCTTGTACTCAACGAGCGGGTCCTTCTGGCCATAACCACGGAGGCCGACGGCACGGCGCAGCTCCTCCATCTCGGTCAGGTGGTCCTGCCAGTTCTTGTCCACCGCGCGGGTGAGCACGTAGCGCTCCAACCCGACGACGGACTGCGGGTCTTCGGTCGAAATGCGCTGGTCGTAGGCGGCATTGATGCGGCTGAGGAAAAGCTCGCTCAGGGCGCGGTGGGTCTTGCCGCTGACTTCGCCCTCTTCGAGCGAAACCGGGAAGTGCATGTTGATCCAGTTGACGAGGTTTTTGAGGTCCTCGGCGTCAGGCTTGCTCTCGGGTCCGGGAGCGATGGTGTCGAGGCGCTCCTCGATCTCCTCCTCCAGCATCTCAAAGATCACCTCGCGGGGGGTGTCGCTGTGGAGAGAATCACCACGAATGCCGTAGATGACTTCGCGCTGCTTGTTGAGCACGTCGTCGTACTGCAGGAGGCGCTTACGAATGGAGAAGTTCTGCTGCTCGACTTTCTTCTGGGCCGACTCGATGGAGCGGTTCAACAGCGGGTGGGTGAGCACTTCGCCCTCCTGAAAGGAACCTTGCAGGATTTTTGAAATCGGCCCCGCATTGGCAAAGAGACGCATGAGGTCGTCTTCGAGCGAGATGTAAAACTTCGAACGACCGTGGTCGCCCTGACGGGCGCAACGCCCGCGCAACTGGCGGTCCACGCGGCGGGACTCGTGGCGCTCCGTGCCGAGCACGAGCAGGCCGCCCTTGTCGTTAATCCCCTGCCCCAGCTTAATGTCTGTACCGCGACCCGCCATGTTCGTGGCAATGGTGACGGAGCCCGGCTGGCCGGCCTGCGAAACAATCTCGGCCTCCTGCTGGTGATACTTGGCGTTGAGCACAGCGTGGGGGATCTTGGCCCGCTGGAGCAGACGGCTCATCACCTCGGAGGCTTCAACCGAGGCCGTACCGACGAGTACGGGCTGGCCGTTGGCATGCGCCTCCTGGATGTCCTTGATGGCCGCGTTGTACTTGTCGCGGCGGGTCTTGAAAATGACGTCGTTGTCGTCGATGCGCACGCAAGGCTTGTGCGTGGGAATGGCCATGACTTCGAGGCCGTAAATCTCGTGAAACTCACCCGCTTCGGTTTCCGCCGTACCCGTCATCCCGGCCAGCTTCTCATACATGCGGAAGTAGTTCTGCACGGTGATGGTGGCGTAGGTCTTGGTCTCTTTCTCGATCTTGACCCCTTCCTTGGCCTCGACGGCCTGGTGCAGCCCGTCCGACCAGCGGCGGCCCGCCATGATGCGGCCCGTGTTTTCGTCCACGATGGCGACCTTGCCGTCATGGAGAACGTACTCCTTGTCGCGTTCGTAGAGGGCGTAGGCGCGCAGGAGCTGGCTGATGCAGTGAATGTCTTCGGAGCGCTTGGTGAAGAGATCCTCTTCCTTTTGCTTTTCCTTGAGCCTGTCCTCGTCGGAAAGGGAGGCGTCCTTGTCGATCTCCATGAAAATGGTCGGCAAGTCCGGCAACATAAAGGCGTCCGGATCACTCGGGTTGAGCGTATTGCGGCCCCGCTCGGTCAGGTCGGACTGACGCTGCTTTTCCTCGATCGTGTAGTAAAGCTCTTCCTTCAGCGAGTACATGAGCTTCTTGTTGAAGTCCGAGTGCATCTCGGCGTCGTACTTCTCGAAGGTGCGGCGAATGTTACCGTCCTCCATCAGCTTCATCAGCGTGCGGTTCTTGGGCATGCCAACCTTGACCTGGACGAGCTTATTGAGGGCTTCGGTGCGCTCTTCGTTTGAGATGCCCTCCTTGGTCAGGGTGTCCTTGGCCGCATTGGCCAGCTCCGTGCAAAATTTTGTCTGGAGGCTGACCAACTTGTTCACGCCCGGCTTATGCTCCATGAAGGGGGCCTGACGCTCCTCCGGCACCGGACCCGAGATAATGAGCGGGGTGCGGGCCTCGTCGATCAGGATCGAGTCAATCTCGTCCACGATAACGTAAAAGTGGTCGCGCTGGACTTGATCCTCTGCCCGGGTGGCCATGCCATTGTCGCGCAGGTAGTCAAAGCCGTACTCCGATGCCGTGCCGTAGGTGATGTCGCACTCGTAAGCGGCCTTCTTTTCCGCTGAGGGCTGCATGTTCTTAATCACCCCGACGGTGAGACCGAGGAACTTAAACAAGTGGCCCATCCACTCGGAGTCGCGCTGAGCGAGGTACTCGTTAACGGTGCATAGCTGGCAGTTACGGCCGGAAAGGGCGTTGAGGTACAGCGGGAGCGTGGAGACGAGCGTCTTACCCTCACCGGTGGCCATTTCGGCGATCTTGTTATTGTGCAGGGCCATGCCGCCGAGGAGCTGGACGTCGTAGTGGACCATCTCCCACTTGAGCATGTGGCCCATGACTTCGACCTCGCGACCGCAGAGACGACGCGCGGCGTTCTTGGCCGTGGCAAAGGCTTCGGGGAGGAGCTCGTCCAGTGCCGCCTGTCCGGCTTCAGCCAGTGCGTCGTGGTCAACCTTGTCGCCCATGCGCTCGCGCACGGTCTTCATCGCCGCCTGGTAACGCTGGCGAAACTCGTCGGTTTTGGCTCGGAGGGCCTCGTCCGAAAGAGTCTGGTACTCTTTCTCGAGTTCGTTGATACGCTTGATGACGGGCTGCGCCTGCTTGACGAAGCGCTTGTAGTGGCTACCCGCGAATTTCTTAAAAATAGAGGTGATCATTTCGGAACCTATCCGTCTGAGAAAAGGAAAAGCCCACAAAGTTGCCAACAATTCTGACACGATGCAAGGACGGAACCCCACCCCGAAGCATGTCCCAAAGTAGTAACTTTTTTGAAATTAGGTTTTATTTTTGGGAATAACCACCCTAAACATAGGGTCGTCTCTCTAGTATGAAAACCTGTTGTACCTGCCATCGGAGGATTGAGGAAGATGATCCGGAAATCCATCTCGACGGCCATATTTTCTGTTCTGACCACTGTCGCCAGCAACACCTGAACAAAACGGATGAAGAGCTGGAGGCGGAAGAGCACAGCCATCGCCTGAACTGCATCCGTAAGGCGCTCCCGTGGTTTATCCTCGGAGCGGTCGCGTTCCTGGCCCCATTTACCGTCTTCATCTGTACGATGGTAAACGGAGGCGACATCGATCCGGGATTTCTCCTGAAAACCGCCGCTCTGCTGCTACCCGGAGCTGGCATCATGACCTATAGCTACATGATGATGTGCAAGCCCCTGCGCTGAAGCGCGGACAATGGCTTGACAACCGGGGAAAGCCCCCGTCTTGCGCTCGCTCAATAATATCGCCTAACCATCGACTTTGGCTGGATCGGCATAGCCGGATGCACCCTTGCTCAGGAGCTCGTCAAAGTAGGCAATGGTTTTTTTCAGTCCCTCTTCAAGCTCTATAGTAGGCTCCCAGCCCAGCTTTTCCTTGGCCAGGGTAATGTCGGGCCGGCGCTGCTTCGGGTCGTCCGAGGGCAATGGCTCAAAAACCAGCTTGGACGTGCTGCCTGTCAACGCGATGACCTTTTCCGCCAGCTCGCGGATAGTGAACTCGCCGGGGTTGCCGATGTTGCACGGGCCAATAAAGCCCTTATCGTTTTCCATCAGGCGAACCATGCCTTCGAGCAAATCGTCGCAGTAGCAGAAAGAGCGCGTCTGCTGCCCCTCGCCGTAGATGGTGATCGGCACACCCTTGAGGGCTTGAACGATAAAGTTGGACACCACGCGGCCATCGTTAGGGTGCATGCGCGGGCCGTAGGTGTTGAAAATCCGCATGATGCGGATGTCCAGATTGTGCTGGCGGTTGTAGTCGAAAAACAGCGTTTCGGCCACGCGTTTGCCCTCGTCATAGCAGGAACGGATGCCGATGCAGTTGACGTTGCCCCAGTAGCTCTCGGGCTGCGGGTGGACGCTCGGGTCCCCGTAGACCTCAGAGGTCGAGGCCTGCAGGACGCGGGCCTTGACCCGCTTGGCCAGGCCGAGGACGTTGATCGCGCCCATGACGGAGGTCTTGACCGTCTTGATGGAGTTAAACTGGTAATGCACGGGCGAAGCCGGGCAGGCGAGGTTGTAGATCTGGTCCACCTCGGCCTTGAAGGGGTCGACCACGTCGTGCCGCACAAACTCGAAGTTCTTGTTATCGAGCAGATGGGAGACATTGCCCTTGCGCCCCGTGAAGAGGTTATCGAGGCAGACAACCTCGTGTCCCGCCTTCAGGAGTCGTTCACACAAGTGGCTCCCAAGAAAGCCCGCCCCACCAGTAACAAGAATTCGCATAACGTTGGGATAACCCATCGGCACCCCATGGCTAGCCTTAAGTGCGGAGTGCCTCCGCTGGCAAAAATAGCTGAGAGCGATGTTTGATCCGAACAATACCTCTACGGAGCGCAAGGCTTAGCCATAAGTAAAATACCTAAAGAAAGCGTAAAATATCATGAAGCAACTACAGTTAACAATAGAGCGGCCCCATCTCTTCCTCAGCCTTTCATTCTTTGGAGAATTAGTGCCAGCAGGAAGCCAGCCCGTTGCAAAAGCCAAGCAATAGAGCCCGATAGACAGGTTGATTAAAAATTCAATTTCCCTTGCTGTCATTTATTGCCGCTCCCCTCCTCATACCGAGCAATCCACGCTCTGGACCAGCTTTCGAAGTCGCCCGCTTCGATGTGCTCGCGGGCCTGGCGCATGAGGTCGAGGAAGAAGTGGCAATTGTGGAGCGTCAGGAGCGTGTGGCCGGTGATCTCGTTGGCCATATTGAGGTGGCGCAGGTAGGCGCGGGAGAAGTTCCGGCAGGTGTAGTTGTCTAAGCCCTCGACCAGCGGTGCGGGGTCTTCCTTGAAACGCTCGTTGCGCAGGTTAATCAGCCCGTCCGGGGTGAACGCGCTGCCGTGGCGCGCCAGGCGGGTCGGCATCACGCAGTCGAACATATCCGCGCCGAGGGCGATCATTTTAAGCAACTGCGGGGGCGTGCCTACACCCATGACGTAGCGGGGCTTGTCCGTGGGCAGGTGGGGAATGGCTGCAGCAACCTGCTTGAGCATCTCCTCCTCCGGCTCCCCTACGCTAACGCCCCCGATGGCGTAGCCGGGGAAGTTCATCGCCGCGAGAGCCTGGGCGCAAGCCGCGCGTTGGTCCTCAAAAACCGAGCCCTGCACAATGCCGAAAACGTGGTGGCCGCGCTCGAAAAAACCGTCCCCCGAGGCGATGTCGTAAAACTGCTGGGCCCAGCGCAGGGTGCGATCGACCGCGAGCTGGCTGTCCTTTTCCTCACAGGGAAAGGGCGGACACTCATCGAGCACCATGGCAATGTCCGTACCAAGGGATTTCTGGATGCGGTAGCAACTGTCCGGTGAGAGAAAAATTTTGGCCCCGTCGAGGTGGGACTGAAAGCGGATGCCCTCCTCGGTGATCTTGCGCATCTTGGCCAGACTGAAGACCTGGAAGCCGCCGCTATCGGTCAGGATGGGGCCGTCCCAGGCCATGAACTTATGCAGGCCGCCAAACTTTTCGATCAGTTCCGGACCAGGACGCAAGTTCAGGTGGTAGGTGTTGCCGAGGATGATCTGCGAGCCGATTTCCGAGAGCTGAGCCGGAGTCAGGGTCTTGACCGTGCCCTGGGTGCCCACAGGCATAAAGATCGGCGTCTGTATCTCTCCGTGACGGGTCTTGAGGGTGCCGCGACGCGCTCCCCCGCCCTGTCCGGCATGCAACTGAAAGTGTTTATCCACCTCGGCAGCGTGTGAAGACATCCGCTCGCGGGAAAGCTTTTTTTCACAGTAAGGTGGGTGGGATGTGGGTGTAACATCACTGACGAGAGCCTTACAAGTACTTCGATAACCCATCACATTCGTCGAGTACCCTTAACATTAACAGTTGTCAGCCTGAGTAAGTCCGCCATGCGGACGCATCGAAGGATCTCCGCGTTCCCCCATCTAGAGCATCTTCGTTTTTTTGACTGCACACCGGGAGATCCTTCGACTCGCGGTGCTCGCTCAGGATGACAACATGCGAAGGAACACTTCGAGAGTTTGCCGACACCGCCGTGCAGAAGCAGCCGTGTTGTTAGTCGCTTGGTGCGGTTGGCGGTTGTATAGCTTGTGCAGAAACTCTGTTTTATGAGTTGCGCGCCGTCACCGCGGCGAAACAATGTACGCCACCTTCAACGGGTTATGACCGCAGCCGCCAGACCAAAACGCCGCTACCAGCACTTTAAGCTGAGCCAGGACCCCCGCAACGAGCTCAACTTCTACGGCTCCGGGGAGGCATCGCCCTATGCTCCGGTGCTCGACGTCATCGAGACGATGAGCCCCGCTCACCTGAAGAACCGACAGGAACGGCTCGACCGCGGCGCGCGCGATCTGGGCGTACACTTTAATGTCGTGGACGAGGCCAAGCCCCGCGAAGCCGACTGGCGGCTGGACCTCTTTCCCCGCGTCATCCCGCGCGAGGAGTGGGAGTATCTCTCCGCCGGCATCCTCCAGCGGGCCAAGGCGCTCAATGCCTACATCAACGACCTTTACAACGAGCAGGGCATCCTTAAGCAGCGCATGATCCCGCCCGAGGTTGCCCTGAGTGACCCGGCCTTTCAGCGGCCCTTGACCACCGTCGGCGTGCCCGATAGCCAATACTGCCACCTCGGTGCCTTCGACCTCCAGCGCCAAGGCGACGGGCAGTGGCGCGTGCTCGAGCACCACATGGCCACCCCCTTCGGCTTGTCCTTTGTCATGCAGAACAGGCGCATGCTGGCCCAGGGTTTTCCCGAGGTCTTCCAGCCGATGGACGTCAGCCCCGTCGCGCCCTTCATTTCTCAACTCTCGGAAAACCTCCGCCTGGCCTCGCACAAGGACAACCCGCACATCGTGCTGCTCACCCGTGGCGAGACCAACCAAGCCTACTTTGACGAAAGCTTCCTCGCCCGCCAGCTCGGTATCGCCATGGTGCGCCCGGCTGACCTGCTCATTCGCCAGGGCAAAGTTTACCTGAAGACCATCCGCGGGCTGGAGCAGGTGGACGTCATTTACCGCCGCCTGGCCAGCTCAGCCATCGACCCGATCGCCTTCGCCGAAAGCGGTTATCTCGGCATTCCGGGGATCGTGAATTGCGTCCGCGACGGCACCGTGAAGTTCATCAACGCGCTGGGCTGCGGCGTAGCGGACAACCGCGCCCTCCTCCGTCACTCCAAGGCACTGATCGGCTATTACCTGCGCGAAAACGCCATCCTCGACACCGTCACGACCTACAACTGCGGCGACATTGACCAGTTTGACTACGTCATGAGCCACGAGGAGGAGATGGTCATCAAGCCCATTCAGGACAGCTACACGCTGCACAAGTACCTCGGCGGGCAAAAGCTCCCCGAGAGCCGCGAGCAGCTCCTGCGCCTGGCCCAAAAGTGGCCCCACCTCTTTGTGGCGCAGCCCTACCAGCATCCCTCGCAGATGCCGTGTTTTAAAGACAACACCTTCCAGACCGGGAGCGTGTTTCTGCGCGTGTTTTTCCAACTCGGGGCAAAGCCCACCGTCCTCCCCGGCGGCCTGACCCGCCAGAGCTGGGGTCGCGCACGGCAAAACCCGCTCACCATCATGTCCGACGGCATGAAGGACACTTGGGTTCCGGCCCAGCCCTACGAGTTTAACTCCGCCCGCAACACCATCACCCTCGACCCGGAGGACTTCTCCATCAGCAGCCGGGTGGCCGAGGCCCTCTACTGGACGGGCCGCTACCTGCAACGCTTCGAGAACACCGCCCGCCAGCTCAACATCCTTGAGACCCTGCGCTGGGATCAACTCGGCAAGAGCGCGCAACGGAGCTTCTGGCCGCTCTGGAAGGCCGTGGCCACTGCCAACGGCCAGAGTGACTGGTCCAAGCGCAAGAGCCCGCCCAAGGACACCCTGAGCATCACCCGCGCCCTCATCCTGAAGGCCGACGAGCCCGCCTCGATCAACGCCAGCATCACCGCGGCCTACTTCGGGGCGCGGCAGATCCGCGATTTTATCAGCCCCGAAGTCTGGCAAGTCCTCAGCGACCTGTACTTTTACATCAAGGACGAAGCCAAGCGCACCCGTTCCCCACGCGGTCGCCTGCGTGAAACCTGTCAGCGCGTGGTGGACGATGCCGCCCGCCTCTCCGGCACGGCCGAACGCACCATGCTCCACGATGACGGCTGGCAGTTTTTCCGCATCGGTTCGTTTGTGGAGCGTTCCCAGGGCACCGCTATCATGGTGCGCGAGGTACTCAACTGGACCCTCCAGTACTCCGCCGATAACCAGGAAGACGAGGCCGACCTGACCGCCCTGCTGCGCCTGCTCAGTTCACTCGACGCCTACCGCCGCGAGTTCCGCTCCCGCGCCTACCTTGACCGCGTCGCCCACCTGCTCCTCCAGCACCCGGCAAACCCCAGCTCGGTCAGCCACTGTCTGCGCCAGGTGCGTTACGCCCTGGGCACGCTTTCCATCAACGGCCTGCCCACTAACACCGCAGAGCTGAACAAGGGCATCGAAACGGCGATCAAAGATGTCGAGACGCTGGCATTGTTCCAGCTAGTGCCCAACTCCGTAAAAGAGTTTGACCGTGGCGAACCGGATACCACGCCGACACCGCCCCGGCCCGAGCTTTCAAAAATCCTCTCCCACATCACCAGCGAACTCGACCAGCTCCACGAACTGATCGAGGACGCCTACTTCAGTCACCAGAGCGAATTTTACAGCGAGAACCAGCTCTCCATCGAATTGCAGCCCGGAGCATGAGATTCAAGGTCACCCACACCACCCGCTATCGCTACAAGACCCCCGCATCGGAGTCTTACGCCGAGCTGCGCGTCTGGCCGCAGGATGGCCCCACCCAAAAGATTCTCAGCCACACGCTGACCATCACCCCCAGCGTACCCGTCTCCCACTACACGGACTATTTTGGCAACAAGGTGGAGTATTTTTCCATTCCCTTTCGCCACAACGAGCTCTCCGTCGATGCCGTGGGCGAAGTCGAAACCTGCAAGGGGCCGGACCTGAGCCGCATCCTGGAAACCCCCGTCGGGGACGCCCGCCAGATCCTCGGCTCGCGCGAGCCCATGCTCTACGACTTCCTGCAGGACACCGAACTGGTCCCCTACACCCGCCTGCGCAGCCTCATCCGCAGGAAGCACTTTCGCGACGCAGCCACGCTCAAGAGCGCCCTGCACGGGCTCAATACCTGGATCTACGAGAACTTTGCCTACTCGCCCGGCAGCACGGACATCGGCACCCCGCTGCCCACCGTGCTCAAGACCAAGCAGGGCGTTTGCCAGGACTTTGCCCACCTCATGCTGGCCATCCTGCGTATTCATAATATTCCGGCGCGCTACGTCAGCGGCTACATCGAGCCCTACGACCCGGACAAGCCCGGAGCGGAGCTGACCGGAGCTGCCGCCAGTCACGCCTGGGTCGAGGTCTACCTGCCCGGCGGGCATTGGTACGGGCTCGACCCCACCAACAACCAAGCCGCAGGTGTGCGACACGTCCGCGTGGCTGCCGGACGCGATTACAACGACGTGGCCCCCATGCGCGGCGCCTACAAAGGGGCACAGGACCAACGCCTACAAGTTATCGTGACGCTGAAACGCCGCCGCCCGCGCAACGAGGAAACACCCGAAGACACTGACGAATGACACATCTGGCCATCCACCACACCACGCGCTACCGCTACGAACAGGCTGTCACCTTCAGCCCTCACCAATTGTTTTTGTACCCGCGCGAGAGTCAGGTGATACGGGCCGACAGCTTTGAAATAGAAACCCAGCCCGAGGCCAACACCCGCTGGGTCCGTGACTGCTTCGAGAACATCGTCCTGCGGGTGGACTACGGGCTGACCAAAACCGATCTGCTGGAGTTTAAGGCCACGATCCACGTTCGCCTGCGCGATACCAACCCCTTCGACTTCATCCTCGATACGCATGCCCTGGGCTATCCCATGCGTTACCTGCCGCACGAGACCCAGGCCCTGAGTCCCTACCTTTGCCCCACCCCGCAGCCCGGCGCATCCAAGGTGCTCGACTGGTTTTACACCGCCGTTAAAAACCCCAATCAGTCCGACAATATCGTTTCTTTTCTGGCCGAGATCAATCAGGCCGTTTTTGAAAAAATCGCCTACCAGCGACGCGACGAAGAAGGCATCCAGACGCCTGACGAAACCCTGGCCAAAGGCTCGGGCTCGTGCCGCGACATGGCCGTGCTCATGATCGCCATCGCCCGCCAGCTCGGCCTGGCCGCACGCTTCGTCAGCGGCTATCTCTACGACCCGCCCGGTGGCGAAGACGGCGAGCGCATCTTTAACCGCGCCCACGGCTCCATGCACGCGTGGCTGGAGATTTACCTCCCCGGCGCAGGCTGGAAGGGTTTTGACCCGACCAATGGCATCCTGGCCAACCACTTTTTTATCCCCACGGCAGTTGCCGGTAACCCCGCCCAGGCCAACCCCGTTCAGGGCCGCTACTACCACGACGTGCAAGTCCCCTCGCACATGGAAATCGAACTCAAAATGGAGGAAATCACATGACCTACCAAGACCTGGCCGAGCGCGTTGAATCCTTTTTGTGCGAGCGGGATATCCACCTCACGATGGGAGGCGAGCCCACCTTTGTCCCCGACCAGCCCCACGCCCCCGAGTGGAACAACGCCGCCATGGGCGAGGAAAAGCTCGGCTATGCCCGGCGCATGACCGCACGCCTGCTTGAGTCCACCTACCCCGGCGCACTCGCTATGCAGGTCTTTGGCAAGTGGTACCCCGGCGAACCCCTCCCGCGCTGGAACATCCTCACGCTCCACCCCAAGTCTGCCGACCCCCTCTGGCCGGCCCCCGAGCGCCTCCTGCTCGACGACGTCAAGGGCGGAAATACCCACGAAGCAGCGGGAAAATTTATCAAGCGGTTGGCCAAGAGCCTCGGCTTTCAAGACAAGGTGCAGAACGCCCGCGAGCAGGAAGGTCGCCAGACCACGGCCTGGATTCTCCCGCTGGCCATCGCAGACGGTCAATGGATTTCCGACCAATGGCCCTACACGGCCAACCGCCCGATCAAGCTCATTGGAGGAGACAGCCCCGCCGGACTGCGCCTGCCCCTGAGCGAGATTCCCGATAAGCATCTCAAGCTCGCCCTGACCGTCGAAGTAAGAAACGGCGCGCTGGAGGTGTTCTTCCCGCCACTGGACTGGCCGCACTTCCGCGAACTGGTGGGCACCATGGCCGAGCTGGCCGACAAGCACGACCTGCGCGACCTCGTTTTCTGCGGCTATGCTCCCGAGGGCTGTGGCAGCGCGGTGGAGAAGTTTTCCCTCGCGGCCGACCCCGGCGTACTCGAAGCTAACCTCCCCGTATGCCATACCTGGACCCACTACGATCAATGCCTCCGCGAGATTTACGACAAGGCCGAGCTTGAGGGCATGCGGGCGATCAAGCTCCACCTCAACGGCACCATTCAGGCCTCCGGCGGCGGCTCGCACCTGGCCTTTGGCGGCCCGGACGCCGAGCGCAACCCCTTTCACCGCGACCCGGCCATCCTGGCCAGCATTCTGCGCTACTGGCAGCACCACCCCGCCCTGAGCTACGTCTTCACCGGGCAGTACGTGGGCTCTGGCTGCCAGGCACCGCGTATTGACGAGAGTAGCCCGCACGGCGTTTATGAACTGGAGATGGCCTGCCGCGCTCTGGAGTCGGCCCACAAGCCCGCGCCGGACATGATCGACGGCCTCCTGCGCAACCTTCTCACCGACAGCAGCGGCAACACCCACCGGGCCGAGGTCTGCATGGACAAGTTTCACAATTACGCCGCCCCCAATGGCAAGACCGGCATCATCGAGCTCCGGGCTTTCGAGGCCCTCCCCACCGCCGAGCAGCTCTCGCTCACCGGCCTGTTTATCCGCACCATCATCGCGCGCCTGATCAAGGCCCCCTTTAGCCAGCCAATGACGCGCTTTGGCACCACCCTGCACGACAAGTTCTTCCTGCCCTCTGCCCTCTGGCAGGACCTGAAGGGCATCTGCCGCGAGCTGAAGCAGTACGGCTTCCCCTTCGACGTCGAGTGGCTGCGCCCCATCTTTGACTTCCGTTTTCCTGTGCGCGGGGAGCTGGCCATCGGCGAGCACACGCTCAGCCTGCGGCAGGCACTGGAAGCCTTTCCCCTCATGGCGGAGGACTCCAGCGGTGGCCCCACCGTGCGCATGGTGGACAACTCCACCGATCGCCTCGAAGTCACCCTCAGCGACAAATCGCTCCTCGATGAAGGCACGCTGCTTTGCAACGGCGTCGAAGTGCCCTTTACCAACATCGGGGGTAAACCCGTGGCGGGCATCCGCTACAAGTGCGCCAGCGGCTACCCCGCGCTGCACCCCCATGTGCCCATTCAGGCCCCGCTCTCCTTCCACTGGGTTGATAAGCACGAGCAGGTCGTCACCACCGGAGCGAAGTACTTTTACTGGAACCCTCACGGCCCCATCTACGATGGCCGCCCGCAGACCCTCGAAGAGGCTGCCATGCGCTCACGCGAACGCTGGCGCAAGCTCCCGGCCAGAGAGTCCGCGCCCGAGCCGATCAAGCCCCACCTTTCGCCCGAAATGAAGCTCACCCTCGACCTGCGCCAACACGCCTGAAAGCACGTGCAAAGACCAAAGTTTTCGGATGCCTCGAATTGACGCTGTTCACGCCACCATCTCCTGCTAAGCTAACCGTTCATGTTTTCACCTGCTTCCCTGCTATCCACCCTCTGCTGCCTCGCCACGCTCTTGCTCGCTGGCTGCGGAGATCGGGTCACCCCGGTGGAAAAAGCGAACCAGGAGGGCATCCTGCTCGTGGGCAATGGGGCCGACCCCAAAGCTCTCGACCCCCAACTGACCACCGGGCTGGTTGAGTTTAAAATCCTGACCGCGCTCTTTGAGGGGCTCACCCTGGCCAACCCCGAGACGGCCGAGCCCGAGCCCGGCACCGCCGAACGTTGGGAGTCCAACCACGACGCCTCCGTCTACACCTTTTACCTGCGCAAAGACGCCAAATGGTCCAACGGCGACCCCGTCACCGCGCACGACTTCGTCTTTTCCTACGAGCGCATCCTCAGCCCGGCCTACGCCGCCGAGTACGCCAGCATGCTCTTTCCCATCAAAGGCGCGCGCGAGTTCAACAGCGGCGAGCTGAAGGACTTTTCCCAAGTCGGGGTAAAAGCCCTCGACGACCACACGCTGGAGCTTTCCCTCGTTGGCCCCATGCCGCACTTCCCCACCCTCCTCGGGCACAACGCCTACTTTCCGGTCCATCCGCCCACCATCCTCGCCCACGGCACCATGACCGATCGCCACACCGGCTGGAGCAAGCCCGGGCAGCTCGTGAGCAACGGCCCCTTTACCCTGACGGACTGGAACCTCCGCCAGCATGTTTTCCTGAGCAAAAACCCGCACTACTGGGACGCGGAACACGTCCGGCTCAACGGCATCACCTTTCTCCCCATCGCCCAGAACACCGAGGAGCGGGCCTTCCGCGCCGGGCAGATCCACATCACCGACTCCGTGCCCATGAGCAAGCGCGAGCGTTACCAGCAGGAGGACTCGCCCTACCTGCGCATGGAGCCCTCGCTCGCCACCTACTTCTACATCTTCAACACCCGCAAGCCCCCCTTTGACGACCCCCGCGTGCGCCGAGCCTTTAGCATGGCCATCGACCGACAGGCCATCATCGACACCGTCACCCGCGGCGGCGAAGCCCCCGCCTACAGCATCGTGCCTCCCGCCACCAACGCCTACAACGCACCCGACAGCCCGATCCACGAGGACGTCACCGCGGCTCGTAAACTCATGGCCGAGGCAGGCTACCCCGAGGGCAAGGGCTTTCCCGCCATTGAGCTGCTCTACAATACCTCCGAATCCCACCGCCCCATCGCGGAGGCCATTCAGGAAATGTGGCAGCAGCACCTCGGCGTCTCCGTCGAGCTGGTTAACCAGTCCTGGCCCGTGTACCTGGACCGCCGCAAGAGCGGTGACTACGCCGTGGCCCGTGCGGGCTGGTTTGGCGACTTCAACGACGCCAGCACCTTTCTCACCATGTGGACGGGCGACTCGGGGCTCAACCACACCGGCTGGAGCAACCCGGAGTTTGACCGCCTCATCCTGCAAGCCGAGCAAACGGGCGACCCGGCTAAGCGTCAGCAGGTCTTGCGCGAGGCGGAGCTGATTTTCCTCGATGAGACCCCCATCATGCCCATTTATTTTTACAACCGCATCTACCTCATCCGCCCGGAGGTAAAAGGCTGGTACCCCAACATCCTCGACGACCACCCCTACAAGTACATCTGGCTCGATGCCAGCCATGAATGAGAAACACAACAATGATAGGTTTTCATTCATCATGCAGAACCCATAGCTCATAACTGTCACCCGTGTTCGCCACCGTCCTCAAGCGTTTCCTCGAAGCCCTCGCCGTCCTCTTTGTCATATTGACGGTGACGTTCTTCATGCTGCGCGCCGTACCCGGTGGCCCCTTCAGCCGTGAGAAGGATATCCCCGAAGCGACGCTAAAGCAGCTCGAAGCCTACTACGGACTCGATCAGCCCGTTTACATCCAGTACCTCGACTACCTCGGCAATCTCCTGCAGGGGGACCTCGGCCCGACCTTTGTCTATCAGGGCTGGACGGTGAACGAGATCATCGCCAGCAAGCTGCCCGTCTCGCTTGAGCTGGGCGCACTCGCTCTGGGAATCGCCCTCACGCTGGGCATCGGCATCGGCGTCCTCGCCGCCTGGCAACCGGGTAAGCTCACGGATAACCTCCCCATGAGCCTGGCCATGATCGGCATCTGCCTGCCCACCTTTGTGCTAGGCCCATTGCTCATCCTGGTCTTTGCCCTCGACCTGCAGTGGGTCAACGTCATGGGCTGGAACCTGCCTCAGGACCGCATCCTGCCCGCCCTGACTCTGGGTCTGTTTTACGCGGCCTACATCGCACGGCTCACCCGCAGCAGCATGCTCGATGTCCGCAGTGAGGACTACCTGCGCACGGCCCGGGCCAAGGGCGTCTCCGCCCTGCGCACCTACCTCGTCCACGGCCTGCGCAACGGCATCACCCCGGTGGTTTCGTACCTCGGCCCCGCAGCCGCGGGGTTAATCAGCGGCTCCTTCGTGGTGGAAACCATTTTTGGCATCCCGGGCATCGGGCAATTTTTCGTCCAGGCAGCCATCGACAACGACTACCAAATGGTCTGCGGTCTGGTTCTCTTTTACGCCAGCCTCATCATCGTCTTTAACCTGCTCTCGGACATCCTGCTCGTGTGGCTCAACCCCAAGCGGAGGAAGGCATGAGCGCACATTCAGCCCATTCTCAAAGCGAAGCCGTTGCTCCGCGCGCATCCGCCCACTCGCGCTCCCCGGGGCGTGAGGCCTGGCGGCGCTTCCGGCAAAACCCGATGGCCGTGGGCGGGCTGGTCATTGTAACGCTAATCGTGCTGGCCTGCATCGTGGGGCCATGGCTACTCCCCCATGACGCAGAGTCGCAAAATCTCGCCCGTGGGGCAAGCGGCCCCAGCGCAACCCACTGGCTGGGGACAGACATCCTGGGTCGCGACTTGCTGGCCCGCATCTTGAGCGGTGGACGCATCTCGCTCATGGTCGGCGCCGTGGCCACCACGGTCGCGGTGTGCATCGGGGTTGTCTATGGGATGATTTCCGGCTATGCCGGAGGACGCGTTGACCGGGCTATGATGCGCCTGGTCGAGGTGCTCTACTCCATGCCCTTTACGGTTTTCGTCATCTTGCTCATGGTCTTCTTCGGGCGGCAGCTGTGGCTCATCTTCGTGGCTATCGGAGCGGTGGAGTGGCTGACCATGGCCCGCATCATCCGGGGTCAAGTCCTGGGCCTAAAGGAGCAATCCTTCGTCCAGGCAGCGCGCTGCCTCGGGCAAGGTCCAGTCGGCATCATGCGCAAGCACTTCCTGCCCAACGTCGCAGGCATCATCATCGTGTACGCCACCCTGACCGTACCCGGCGTCATGCTGCTTGAGGCCTTCATCAGCTTTCTCGGGCTCGGCGTGCAGCCCCCGCAAACCAGTTGGGGCGACCTCATTCGTTCGGGGGCCGAGAGCATGGAGGAGTATCCCTGGATGCTGCTTTTCCCCAGCCTGTTCTTTGCCCTGACCCTGTTTTCGCTCAACTTTCTAGGCGACGGCCTGCGCGACGCGCTTGACCCCAAACGCGGAAAGTGATGTAATGCTATTGTCCACGAATCCTTTACACCGATCGCCTTTGTGAGTTCAAATTCCTCGACAGACGTTTTGATCGTCGGTGCCGGCCCCGTCGGCCTGACCTTGGCCAACGAGCTGGCACGCTATGGGGTAGCGTTCCGCCTCGTGGACAAGGCGCCCGAGCCCTCCACCACGTCCAAGGCACTCGCTATCCATGCCCGCACGCTGGAAATGCTGCACGACATGGGCCTGGCCGAAACCTTCGTCAAACAGGGGCTCCGTGTGGGGGCGATTAACATGTACGCGGGCAAAAAACGCCTGCAACACGTCGACATCACCGAGGTGGACAGCCCGTATAACTTCGTGCTCAACATCCCGCAGAACGAAACCGAAGCCCTCCTCATCGACGCCCTGGCCCAGCGCGGACAAGCAGTCGAGCGTGAATGTGAGCTGCTGGGCTTTACTCAGGACGAGAGCGGTGTACAGGCTTCGCTCCGCAGCAGTGCGGGCGAAGAGCAACTCACCACCCAGTACATTGTCGGCTGCGATGGCGGGCACAGCCGCGTGCGCAAACAGCTCGACCTGCCCTTTGTAGGGGAAGCCTACGACGAGCACTTTGTGTTGGCCGACATCCATGTGGACTGGGAACTGCCTGTCGACGAGCTGTACCTCTTCCTTTCTCCGGACGGCATGTTCCTCATGTTCCCCATGAAGAACTCCCGCTTCCGCATTGTGGCCACTGTCGATGGAAAAACAGAACCCGAGCTCGATCAGGCCTACTTCGAGCGGCTCTTGGTCGAACGCGACATCCCCACCGCCCGGCTCTACGACCCCGTCTGGTTTTCCCACTTTAAAATCCACCACCGCAAGGTGCCCCGCTACCGCGTGGGCCGTGGTTTTCTCGCTGGCGACGCCGCCCACATCCACAGCCCCATGGGCGGACAGGGCATGAACACCGGTATGCAGGACGCCTACAACCTGGCTTGGAAGCTCGCCCTCAAGCTCAAGGGAAAAGCTGACCTCCTCGACAGCTATAACGCCGAGCGTGAGCCCATCGGACGCGAAGTCCTCACTTACACCGACCGCCTGACCCAGTTGGCCAGCCTCAAGCACCCGCTAGCCACTGCCATGCGCGACCGCATCCTGCCCGTGCTTTCCAGCGTGGACTTTATTCGCCAGAAGATGCGCGACAAGATGGAGGAAATGGACATTGCGTACGCCGACAGCCCGATCACCGACGAGGTCATCTCCCCCAAGCTCAAGAGCGACGTACGCCACGCCTTCCTCAAAGCAGCCCCCATCGGCATGCGTGCCCATGACGGCGTCTTGACCGATGCCAACAGCGGCTCGCCCATACGCCTGATCGATATTTTCCAAACCCGCCGCCACACGCTCATGCTCTTTCTCCACCCCCAGAGCCAGGCAGACGAACAGCAGGAGATACTCAACGCCCTGGAGCGCGTCCAGAGCACTTACAGCGAGCTCATACGCCCCCTCCTCATTACTGGGCGGCAAGCGAATAGCACCTTTGCAAACTACGCTAACTGCACCTACCTCGATGTACGCAATACCGTACACGATACCTATGGCGTGACCCAGACCAGCGCGATGGTACTCATCCGCCCCGACGTGTACATCGGCTTCCGCAGCCTACCCGCGAATACCCAAGCCCTGGAGCGCTACCTCGAGCAGCTGTTTAAGGTCTAATCGAAACGGTCCCAGGTAGCGTTAGACAAGTTCCTGTCTAAAATATCTCACGCAAAGACGCAGAGAGCTTCAGGTTTTATCTTTATCCCAGACAATACCTGATGCCCTTTTGTGGCTAGAGCGGATTAAGAAATGTTATGTCCGCAGATTCCTGCGGATCAAACGCCGCACCGGGGGGCAGCGACCATCGGGAGCGATGGGGGCAACGCCCCCATGAACCGGATCAAACGCCGTGCGTTTGGACGAAGCCCCTTAATGTCCTGTGCGGACACGCACTTGACGGAGGGCCTCGTAGGTGGCGATGCCCGCGGCAGTCGAGAGGTTGAGCGAGCGCAACTCGGGATTGTACTGCGGAATGGTCACGCGGTGGGCGTCTCCAATTTCTTCGTGCAGCCACTCGGGCGCGCCATGCCCTTCGTTGCCAAAAACGAGCCCATCCCCATCGACAAACGTGGCATCCCAGTGGGCTCGCGTGGCTTTGGTCGTAAGGAGCCACAGTCGCTTGGGCGCGGCCTCACTCTGACGAAAGGCCTGCCAGTCTGCGTGGTGGTGGACGTCGAGCGCCTGCCAGTAGTCCATCCCGCTACGGCGGAGCTGCTTATCCGTGATAATGAAACCCAGCGGGTGGATCAGGTGCAAGCGGCAATGGGTGATCGCGCACAAACGCCCGATGTTTCCCGTGTTTTGCGGGATTTCCGGCTGAAATAGGACGAGGTGCAGCATGGGAGAAAGGGGCTTACTACTTGTCTGCCGCGATGAGCAGAAACGGTGGCCGACGGAGCTGGCTGGCCAGATCGGGGCGTATCTCAATGTGCTCAGGGGCGGGCACCGGCTCCAGCAGGCGACGCAGCCTCAGCCCGGCATCCAGCACCGTGTTGACATAAGTTTCGACCGTACGGTGGTATTTGAGCACGCCGTCGATGAACCACGAAGTCGCCCGTATCGATTCCATACGATAGAAATCAACCGGCCAGTGCAGCGGATGCCCCTCCGCATCTCGCTCCCAATCCTGTCTGGCATTACAGGTACACATCGGGTGCTCAACCGAGAAGACAAAGGTACCACCCGCTCTGAGCGCCCCCGCCACAGCTGAGACCACGGGGAACAGATCACGGATGTAGTGCAGGCAGAGCGAAGCCGTCACGAGATCAACGCTGCCCAGCGGCAAACTCAATTCCTCCAGTGGCAGACGGGAAAAGCGGGCCCGAGGGTCATCCACCCGCCGCCTTGCCTCAGCCAGCATATTCTCAGAAACATCCACGCCATGGACCGACGCCACTCCCTGTGACAGACAGTACTGGGCAAATTTGCCAAACCCACAGCCAAGTTCGAGCACGTCCAGGCCTTCGAGCGGCGGCAAGAGACCACAGAGCGCAGGCTCCTCCAGGACGGCGTTGAGCCCGGACTCGTTCTTTCTCAGCTCCATGTACCCGCTGAAGAAGTCGGCGTCATCGTAAATGTTTTGCGACATGGGCACTACGTTGGTCAGCCACTCAACGGCGGTAGCTCATGGCACGCTCGGCTTCGCGCATCTGGTCCTTTTTCTTAATGTCCTCCCGCTTATCGAAGAGCTTCTTGCCCTTGCACAGAGCGATCTCCACCTTAACCAAGCCGCCCTTGAAATACATGCGCAACGGGATCAAAGCCTGCCCTCCGGCCTCCATCTCCAGCTTGATATGGTCGATCTGCTTCTTGTGCAGCAGGAGCACGCGGGGACGCGTCGGGTTGTGGTTCTCGCGGTTGCCGAAGGCGTATTCGTCGATGTGCGAGTGGTAAAGCGTGGGCAGGTCACCCTGATCGATACGGACAAAAGCGTCGTTGATCTGCCCCTTACCCGCGCGGATGGACTTAACCTCTGTCCCGGTCAGCTTGACCCCGGCTTCGAACTTTTCCCCGATAAAGAAATTCCGCCCGGCCTTGCTGTTGCGGATCTCGCGGTAACGTTCGGTATCTTTCTTTTTGGCGGCCATTAGTCGGGGGAGTGTTGCCGTGCTCGGGACACAGCGGTGCGTTCAGATTACCGGGCCAAGCTCCCATCCGGTAAGTCACAGAACGGTGTGGGGCGGCCAAGCCACCCCCTTCCGTAAAGGCTCCTACGCCTCGGGGCGGTAGAGCTCGTAATCGATCTTGCCCTCGATGACTTCGCGCAGGGCGATGTCTTCGGGCTCGAGCTTTTCGAGGGACTCCACCAGCGGCTTCATCCCGTATTTCAACTGCTTAACGCGGCGTGAAACCACGTTGATTAAGATGTTGGGATCGTCGATGACCTTCTGGGCCTCTTGTAAGTATTCGTCTCTCAAACTGGTCCTCCTGTCAGAAGCGGGTTGGAAAAAATGGGACAAGTTGCACCACCCATGCCCCCAGCGCAAGCTAAATCTGCGGCCGTGCGCGCAGCTTTTTTGCGTGAGTTTTAGCCAAGAGCCCGCTATACCGCTGCCCATGAATCAACTCATGATGGGCTGGACCACGGCCCCAAACGACATCGATGCGCGCCGACTGGCCGAAGGCTTAACCATGAGCAAACTCGCCGCCTGCGTCCACGTGGAGGGCCCGATCATGGCCCACTACCACTGGGAAGGTTCCAACGAGGTCTCGCCGGAATTTAAGCTCACCATCAAATACCCCGAGGAAAAGGGGCAGGCCGTCCTCGACTGGCTACGCCAACACCACCCCTACCAGGTTTTCCAGTGGGTCGCCATCCCCGTGCCGGTCATTTCCCCGGAATACCTCGATTGGGCCCGCGAAGTCACCCAGATGAAGTAAAAAAGGGTTGCATCACACCGGAAAACTGCTTTTCTAACCCGCTTTTCCCAACGAAAGATTTCAACATGTCCCAGCACCCAAGCTTCATGAAGGGCACCGCAGCTGCCCGCCAAAAACGCTCCGTTCTCAAGCGCTTCGAACGCGTCGACCTCCTGCGCAAGCGCGGCGAGTGGAACCAGGGCGACCGCGTCGTCGGCCTGAAGAAGACCAAGCCCGAAGACTAAACCGCACGCGCGGCATAGTTCAGGAGCCTTTTCTGGCAAAGACTTTACAGCCCTTCCCTCGCGGAAGGGCTTTTTTTGCGCCCCTCTGCGGGATGTCGTGAGATCGGCCCTTGCCCGCGCAGTACCACGCCCAATGTACTCTCTTTTTTAACCGCAGAGACGCCCCATCCGCGCCCCGCGAAGCCAGATAAGCCCTTGGCCCGAGATAAGTTGTCCCCGCGCAAAGCACGCAACACCATCCCGGTCAAACTCACGCCACCCCGCAGAGGGGGCACAGGCGCAGCACAGGACCTAGGCTGTGTCTTCAAATTAAGAAACGAGGGAAAAAGAGGTAATTTTGAGGCTTTTTTCGGCTTTCGAAGTGGTGTGAATCCAGATTCATGAACTGAGAAAACGGAAAAAGACGCGAAAAGACCCTTTTCTACCGACCTTGATGATTTTGAAGACACGGCCTAGACGTCTTGTGGTTTTACCTCCAAGCTATTCTGGAAAAAGAAAACCTGCTTAACACCTGCTACGATCAGGTAAAGCGCTTCCACAGCGAGGGAGAGAACAGCACGAGGATGGCATAGAGCTCCAGGCGGCCCATGACCATCAGCAGCGAGAGGAACAACTTACTCTTTTCGGTAAAGTAGCTGTAGTTGAGGGTCGGCCCCACTTCGTTAAAGCCGGGCCCGATATTGAACAGACAAGATAGTACGGCGGAAAAGCCGCCCTCGTAACTGAGCTGCTGCTCAAAAAGCGACAAGATAAAGATCGCGCTAAAGCTGACCACGCCGAGCACCAGCACGAAGTTAATCACCCCTTCCTGGTCCTGTTTGTCCAGCACCCGGCCATTCATGTACAGTGGGCGGACAACTCGCGTGCGGTAGGCGCGCTCGATCTGCAAGCGGCAGACCTTGAGGATCACCGCCAGACGTACGACCTTCATGCCACCGGAAGTCGACCCCGAACAGCCCCCGATTATCATCAGCAGAAGCAGCATGGTGTGTCCCACCGGGGGCCAGACCTGATAGTCCACAGTGGTAAACCCGGTCGTGGTCATGATGGAAACGACTTGAAAAGTACTGTCTCGCAGGGCGGTTGACCACTGGTTCCAGCCCATTTCACCGACCAGCATGATGCCCAGTAGCAGGCTGACCATCCCCAGAATGAGATAGTACCAGACGACCTCGGTGTTCTTGGTAAAAGCCTTCCAGTCGCCCCGCATGACCCGCAAGAGCACGAAGAAGCTCGTTCCCCCCAGGGCCATAAATAGAATCATCAACCACTCGATGGTGGGGCTGTTAAAGGCCGCTGCGCTGGCATTATAGGTGCCAAATCCCCCCGTGGATACCGTGGTGAACATGTGGCACAGCGAGTCAAACCAGTCCATGCCCGCAAGGTGAAAACTGATCGCGCAAGCCGCCGAGAGTCCCAGATAGAAGTACATGATCTGAAGCACCCCGCTTTGGATGCGCCCCGACTCGATATCGGCCGAGTTACCCGAGGATTCGTGCGAGAACAGAATTTTCGCACCCGCGCCCAGCGAAGACAGCAGCGCCACGAAGAACACAACCACCCCGAGGCCCCCAATCCACTGGCTCAGGCAACGCCAAAACAGCAGGCTTGTGGGCAGGGTCTCAAGGTTGCTGAAGACCGTGGCCCCGGTTGTAGTCAGCCCCGAGGCCGACTCAAATACACTGTCCCCCAGGGAGGCTTCGTCTAAAATCAGGTAATAGGGCACCGCGCCGACAAAACTGGCCGTTAACCAGCCAAGCCCGATCACGGTCAGGGCTTCCTTGCGCAAGAGTCGGTTCCCCGCGCCCCGCCCGAGGAGCAGAAAGATGACCGCCAGGCCGAGGGCGATCCCCGTGCTAATCAACCACTCCTGAAAGACCCCGTCTTCGCGCAGTGAGGTGTCAAATGCCTGCCCCAACCCGAGGCAGATGAGAAAGGCCAGTGCGAGAGTCGCCATGATGACGCTCATCAGCTTAAAAATAATGCGGTAGTTCATACCTGGAAAGTTGGCATTCTTGGCCTAGCCAAAGAGCTTGATGAGCGGCTTGAGGCTGTCCTCACGGACGATGATGACAAGGCGATCGCCGGGCAGGATAACGTCGTCAGCCCCCGGCACCTTGGCTTGGAACTTGTGCAAAAGCACCACAATGATCGCCCCAGGCGGCATGGAAACCTCGCGGATTTTCTTGTTCACGCAGGGGCTGTCTGAAGCGACTTGAAGCTCGATGATCTTACCCGTGTTATCGGGCATGGTGGAAAGCTCGGTATAGCGGTCGAGGCTGATATAGCGCAGGAGCTCCTGCATGGTGGCAATGCGCGGCGCAACGGCCAGCTCCACCCCGAGCGTATCCTTGAGCTGGTCCAGCACGTCCTCATAGTCAGGCTTATTGATAACCAGTTGCACGTGACCCGCGCCCAGCTTGTTGGCCTGCAGGCAGGTCATGATGTTGTCCTCGTCGTCCTTGGTGCAGGCGACAAAGTAGTCGGCGCTCCCGATCTGCTCTTCCTCCATCAGCCGCAGCGACGTAGCCGAACCGTGAATCACGGTCACATGGGGAAAACGCTCGGCCAGGTGGCGGCAGACTTTGGCATCGCCCTCGATGACGCGGATTTTAAAGCGCGGGTTTTTCAGCAGGCGAATGAGCGCAATGGCCGTCTCCGACCCACCGAACAGCACGACACGAATGCGGTCTGAGCTCTTGTCCGGCTCAAAGTACGGGCGGGCCTCCATCAGCGCACTGGTCAAGCCGACCAGGGTTACGAGGTCGCCGGGCTCAAGCGTCGATCCCGCATCGGGAATGACGAGCTTCCCCTCTCGCTGGACGATACCGATGCGCACCCCTGCGGGGAGGCGTACTTCGCGCAAGGGTTTACCCACGTAACGCGACTTTTGGGCCAGGCGCAGTTGCTGCACCTCGATCTCACCGCGGGCAAAATTCTCCACCGCCACGCGTCCGGGGTGACGGATGGACTTGGCCAGCTCGACCGCGCTGAGCGCCTCGGGGTTGAGCAAGAAGTCGATCCCGAAGTGCAGTTGGTAGTTCACGATCGAATTGTCACTGTAGGTCTGATCGTGCACACGGGCAATCGTCGCCCCCGCGCCCAGGGCTTTAGCCAGTGAACAAGCGATGAGGTTCGTGCGGTCGTCACTGGTCATAGCGATGCAGAAGTCCATATCGCTGATGCCCGCCTTTTGCAGGCACTCGGCCGAGGCACCATTGCCCTCCACCACGCGCACGTTAGCGGATTCGTCCACGTCCTGCGCGGTGGTCTCCGACGTTTCAATTACGGTCACATCATGACCCTTTTCACTGAGGGTCTGACTCAAAAAGCGGCCAACATCCCCCGCGCCTACTACCAGTATCTTCATAATCAAGCGTTTGCAGGCAACACGTGCTCAAGCGCCATACCCGTTGCATGGCTTTCCCCCCGTACGTATCCCCGCCGTAAGCATATTGCGGGTATCATCACTCAAGCCGCGCGCCAATGAAAGCCTTTTTTCGGGGGTCAACCCCCTGCACAATTCCCCAAGGATTCTGTTTACAAGTGCGTGATTCGCTCTCATTCTAAACCTATGCCGGTTTGTCCGAAAGTCATTCTCGTCACCATGTTTGAGCCCCAGGACCGGGCGGGCGAGTTGACCCTTTTTCGCGAACGCATGGAGCTGGAAAAGGTCGAGCTCGCCGCCACTGGGCTCGACGAGGTCTATCTCGGCCAGGAGGGCGACATCCTCGCGCTCATCGCAGGCGTCGGCACGGCAAACACCGCCATCTCCATCATGGCTCTCGGCCTGTGCCCCGAAGTCGATGCCAGCGAAAGTGTCTGGCTCATTTGCGGCATCGGTGGAGCCGACCCCACCACCGCCACGCTCGGTACACCCGTGTGGGCAGACTGGTGCGTTGACGGTGATTTTGGCTTTGAAATCGATGCGCGGGAAATCCCCGAAAATTGGGAAACGGGCATCCTCCCCCTCGGTGCACAGGAGCCCTACGGACAGCCCAAGTACGGGGCCGAGGATCTCGTGCGCGATTATCAAGTCTTTGAGTTGAATGGCGGCCTTGTGCAAAAAGCTCTGTCCCTCTGCCAGAATGTGCCACTGGTGGAAGCAGAGGCCAAGGCCGCCTACCTCAACCATTTCCCCTCCGACTTGCCCACGGCGCACGCGCCCGTCGTCACCCGAGGCGCCTGCATGTCCAGCGCACGCTATTTTCATGGAAAAATCGCCACTGAGTGGGCCCGCAAGTGGACCAAACACTGGACCAAGAACTCAGGCACCTTTACCATCTGTGGCATGGAGGACAGCGGCACCCTCCACGCTATCGACCACCTCTCAAAGCTCGGGCGAGCCAACCGCCACCGTGCCCTGCTCCTGCGCACCGCCAGCAATTTTACCGAACCGCCTCCCGGCGAATGCGCCTCGCAGCACTTTAGCGACGAAAACACCTTCCCCGCCTTCGACGCCGCCCTGGAAAACGGCTACCGCTGCGCCACCGCCGTCATCGACGACATTTTAGCCAACTGGCCCGAGTGGAGTGCGGGAGCCTAATAAGGAATGAATGATGAGCGCTGAGTGCGGAACCATCGCAAGACCGCCAAAATGCCCGGACCCGTTTAGCTCTGGGGCACTTTATTCTGCCTCAAAAACATAGAGGTCTTGGCGAGAGAGGCATTTTTTCTCACGCAAAGAACGCAACGCAGTCTCGCAGGGGCGTGCGAAGCTTAAGCCACTGCCAATAGTAACGCTAGACAAGTTCTTCGGGCCGCAAAAAGGCATAAAAAAATCTGAAGCTCTCTGCGCCTGCGTCTCTGCGGTTCAAAAATCAAAACTGCTAAATGCCTACCCGCCGAATCGGCCTTCTTGCCAGGCGTGGAAAATGACCAGCACCCAGGTGATGAGCACGTTGAGCAGGGAGAAGAAGACCGCCGCGCTCCCCATGTCCTTGGCCCGACGGGCAAAGGGGTGCGTCTCCTGGCTCACGTAGTCCACCGTCCACTCGATCGCGCTGTTGAGCAGCTCAACGACCAGGACCAGAAACAGGCTGCTGAGCATGATGGCCGTGCCCATCCAGCTAACGGGCAGCAGTACCGCCACAGGCACCAGCAGGATGAAGAGCATCATCTCCTGGCGGAAAGCCGACTCCTGCTTTAGCGCCGAGCCGATACCTTGCAGGCTGTAGCGAAAGGCGTTATAGATGCGCTTCAAGCCGCCAGTTGACTTGTCCTCGCGAACGGTATCGATCGGCGGGGTGGCGGTTTCTTCCTGTTGACGCGGTTGCAGCATGTTGGAGGAGAAAGCCCGTAAGTTACGCTTATTCCGCTGTAAATCAATCCTTTTGGCCCGCTTGGAGCCCGGATTCGTGTTACAATACTGCCACAATCCGGGCTTTGACGAGCCGAGCTTACGCACTTTAACTTAAACCAGACTCCAGTCCAGCTATCCACTTACCTAAAAACGCCAGACCATGAGCGCAGCACGCAAAAAAGCCGTCTCCCGTAAACCAACCGTAACGACCACGCCCAAGAAGGCTGCCAAGCCTGCCGCGCACGCCAGGAAAACCGCGCGCAGCACGCCCAAGAAAAAGACCGCGCCCAAGCGTTCGAGCAGGCGCAAGGCGATCATGTCCGAGCTGGCACCACAAAAGGAGCCAAGCGCATACGAGAGCCTGCACGAGGAGCTTCTCGACGACCTCGTAGAGGAGCTTGAGCACGACATGGAGGACCTCTTCGAGGAGCACCTCGCGCGCAAGATTGGTCTCAAGGAAACGCCGGACGAGCAGGAGCGCCGCGACTTCCGACGCTTTTACTTTCAGGAGCTGCGCCGCCTCCAGATCGAGCTGGTCAAGATGCAGGACTGGGTGGTCGAAACGAAGGCCAAGGTCCTCGTTATCTTCGAAGGGCGCGACGCCGCGGGCAAGGGAGGCGTCATCAAGCGCATCACCCAACGCCTGAACCCCCGCGTGTGCCGCGTTACCGCCCTGCCCGCCCCGACCGATCGCGAAAAGACCCAGTGGTACTTCCAGCGCTACGTCCCCCACCTGCCCGCCGGAGGCGAGATCGCCCTCTTTGACCGCAGTTGGTACAACCGCGCCGGCGTCGAGCGCGTGATGGGCTTTTGCACCGAGGAGCAGGTCGAGGAGTTTTACCGCGACGTGCCCATGTTTGAGCAGATGCTGGTCAACAGCGGCATTACGCTCATCAAGTACTGGTTTTCCATCACCGACGAGGAGCAGGAGTTCCGCTTCCAGTGCCGCATCCACGACCCGCTCAAGCAGTGGAAGCTCAGCCCGATGGACTTGCAGTCACGCGTACGCTGGGAGGACTACACCAAGGCCAAGGAGGACAACTTTGAGCGCACGAACTTCCCCTACGCGCCCTGGCACGTCGTCGAGGGCAACGACAAGAAACACGCCCGCCTGAACTGCATCCACCACCTGCTTGAGCAGATACCCTATAGGGAAGTTGAGAAGGACGATATCGTCCTTCCCGAACGCGTCCACCACGAGGAATACCACCGCATCCCCACCCCGCAGGACATGAAGGTACGGCAGTACTACTGATAGCAACGGTCCCTCTGTCCCACAATTACATTGCAATGGCGTAGACTCAGCGATGTAATCTCAAGGCATGAAACCACGCATCGCCATCCCCCTCATCGCATGCCTTTTGTTCTGCTTCCAGAGCTCCTTGCTCGCGCAATTTGCAAGCAGTGAGCGCGAGCAGTCCATCTACCAGTTTGAGCACAAGGCCATACCGTATTGGTTATTCCAGGACAATAGTACTTTCTTCGAGTCTATCTCGCAGGGCGGTGAGAAGCAGCTAAAAACAGTCGCTCAGGATATGGTGGACAAGCCGTTCGCCGACGCGCTGAGCATAGAAACCATCGAGGAGGGGCAATCCTACCTGATTACGTTTGAGGAGCCATTGGGCATAACCTTATGCTACTGCGCCATCATTACCCGCACCCCGGAGGGTTACGCCTACTACACGCTCGAGAAGACCTTCGGCTCCGATGATGACGATATCAAAACCATGTACTGTGCCTGGACAAAAGAGGGGGCACATGAAAACTACGGGCCACGAAACTATACCGACCCGGAGTCGTTTACGAAAGAATTCCTGAGTAATCAACAGGAACAGTGATCCCGCTATTGCACACGCTGCATATCTTCGACCTTTACCTCGAAGAGCCGCCCGCGAGACTCTCCGCCAAAGATGCCCTTGGGGTCCGGTGCTTCGTTCACGATCAAGAGCGTGCGCTTGTCGATAAAGCACACGCCCTCGCACTGCCCCGCGTGGATGGGGAGCCAGTAGATTTTTCCTGCGAATAAACGCCGCAGGTCATAACGGGGCTGGATGGCTACCTTGCTAGCACCGGGCCGTCCGTTCGCACCGAACTTAATCGGGGGCTGGGCTTTCTTCTGGCTAAATGGTGTTTCGGGTGGCTCAAAGACCCAGAGGGTTTGATAAACAAGGACTGCCACGCGCTCGCCGCTGGGCAGGGAATCCGCCGCCGTCACCATCCCGCGCGCCCCAAAGCTCCCGAGCAACGTCAGCGGGTTGGACTCGGTTTCGCTGTATCCATCAAATCGATACAGGCGCGTATAGGTATCCGCGCGGTGCTTGGTCAGTACGTACCAGTCACCCGCTGCGACAAAGAGCGCCTCGACATCGAAGTTCCTGTCCTCGGGCGGAAAGGCTTTCTGCTCGGGAAAGTGAAACGGCACGCGCCGCGAAACCTGCGCCTCGGTATCGTGGAAGGGGTTCGGCTCTGGCACCACGTATACGCTGAGATCCTTGCGCTTATTGGCGTTGTTGCCAAAAGCCCCGATGAGGAGGTTGCCGTCATGGTCGCTGGCGATGTCTTCCCAATCGCGGTTGACGGCTCCCTTGATCGCGATTCCCCTGCCCGCGGTGGGCCCGATGTTTTCGCCGCTGGGGGTAACGGGAAAAACCCGGGGCGCGTCGCCGCTGTCGTTATGTACCCAGTACACATCGTCGTAGAGATCACTTTTCGCGATGCCGGACGCCTCCTGTATCTCACGGGAAACGAGGTAGCCCGTCGGGGCGAGCTTGCGAGGGCCCATACGGGGCACACTGACCTCGCGGTGATCGACGCCACTCGACACACAGCCGGCGAGCAGCGTCAGGAATAGTCCCAACGATATAACGGAAAGCCTTGTCAGGGCACGCGCTTCGTGTACTTTGCTCTTCATGCCAATCCCTCTTGAAGACAACGCAGAAGACGTGCTTGGCAAGGCACAAAAGGGTTTGGGTCTGAATAGCGCGGCCCTTTGCGAAAAAGCAGGCATCCCTGAAGCCAAGCTCGAAGCCCTCCTCGAAGGCGAAACCGACGAAGCTGCCCTGCGCGCCGTCGCCCCCTTCCTCCACCTCGGCGCAGACGCCCTCGTAGCCCTGGCCAAGGGTGATTACAAACCCGCCGACCACAGCGTCGAGGGGCTCCTGTGCTTCAACACCCCCTACCCGGTTCCCGGCTACGAGGAGATGACGGTCAACTCCTACCTCGTCTATGACCCCGCCACCAAGCACGCCGTTGCCTTTGATACCGGAGCCGACGCCTCGCCCATGATTAACGCAATCCGTCAGCACGGGCTAGAGCTGCACCTCATTTTACTCACCCACACGCACGGCGATCACATCAAAGACCTTCATGTGCTGAAAAATCAAACCGGCCAGCCGCCTGCTTTTGTCTCGGGCAAGGAGCCCACCGCGGGAGCCGAGCCGCTCGCCAGTTGCCAGACGATACAGATCGGGCAACTTGCCATCCAGGAGCTGGAGACCTCCGGGCACTCCCCTGGCGGCACGACCTACTTTATCCAGGGGCTCAAGCAGCCCGTGGCCATCGTGGGCGACGCCATCTTTGCCGGTTCTGCTGGCGGCGCAGCCGACGCCTGGGACCACGCCCTCGGCGCTATCCGCGATAAAATTCTCACCCTGCCCCCAGAGACCATCCTCTGCCCCGGGCACGGCCCCCTGACCACCGTGGCGGAAGAACGCCAGCACAACCCCCTGTTTGCCAGCTAACCTCAACGCATTCCCTCCTATGCCAGCCAAGAAGACCTCCGCCAAGAAAGTTGCCCGTAAGCGCAGCGCCAAGAAAACTTCCCATACCGCCAAAAAAGCTGCTACAAAAAAAACAGCTACAAAGCGCGCAGCCAAGAAGGCCGTAGCGAAGAAAGTCGCCCGCAAACAGGCGGTTAAAAAAACCGCTCGTAAGGCCGCAACGAAGAAGGTAGCCCGCAAGCGCACAGCCAAGAAGGCAACCCGCAAGGCAATCAAGAAGACCGCGACTCGTCGTTCCACCAGGCCGAGCGTGGCCGTTGTCGGTGTGGGGCGCATGGGAGCAAACATGGCCCGCCGCCTCAAGGACTGCGGGTACGAGATTACAGCCGTTTACGACAAGTACCGCCCGGGCGCAAAAGCCTTGGCCAAGGAGCTTGGCTGCCAGGCCGAGACGAAGCTGACCGCCGTCACGGCTGCGGCTGATATCATCGTGACCGTCGTCACTAACGATGCGGCAATGAAAAAGATTTTCTCTGCCAAGAAGGACAACCTCCTGCAGAAGGCCGAAGGCAAAATCTTCATCAACTGCGCCACGGTCGCCCCGGGCGTCCACCGCGACATCGAGAAGCTGGCCCGCAAGGCCGGAGCCAAGACGCTCGAGGGTTGCATGGCATCGTCTATTCCCCAGGCCCGCAGCGGTACGCTCTACCTCATGGTTGGCGGCGACGAAGCGGTCTTTTCGCAGGTAAAGCCCTTGCTCAGCGACCTCAGCAAAGACCTGACCTATGTCGGCCAGGCGGGCAAGGCCGCCGAGGTCAAGGCACTGGTCAACATGGTCATGAACAGCAACACCGCTGCCTTGGCCGAAGGTCTCGGTCTGGGCAAGGCCCTCGGCCTGGACCTGAAGATGCTCTGCCAAGTCTTCTCGCAGACCGGTGCCAATAGCCGCGTGCTCGAAACCGACGCCGAAGACATGATTCAGCGCGACCACGACTGCTTCTTCTCTGCCGCCCACGCGGCCAAGGACTCTGGCATTGCGCTGGACATGGCCAAGAAAAAGAAGCTTAAGCTCCCCGTAGCCAAAGCGACCCGCGACCAGTACGCCAAACTCGTGCAGCACGGGCTGGGCGAGCTGGACAAGTCCGGCGTAGCCGAGCTGACCTTCCCTGGGCGCTCCCCGAAGAAGAA
>JAUIAM010000054.1 GCA_030425485.1 Verrucomicrobiia bacterium | reverse complement strand
AGTACTCGAGGCTGAGGTTTTCCCGCGTTCGATAGGTGGCGGAACCGCTTGCACAGCCGGGTCTGTGCCTTCCAGCCGATATCTTTGATCTCCTGCGGCAAGTGCTCGGACCTTTTGAGATACGGCTGTCCCTCTTTGGGTGGGTGACGGTAGGACCAACCCGCTTCTACTAGCATTGTGCGTGCCAAGGCGTTCCCGGTTTTTGTCAGCCTCCCGCGTCGCGTTGTGCTGCCACTGGAATGCTCGCTCGGGACCAACCCGAGCCAGGCCATCAGCTGGCGCGGGTTTTCAAAGCGGGTGATGTCGCCGATCTCGGCCACGACGGTTGCTGCAATGGTCGTATTCACACCGCGCAAAGCACGCAGGGCATCAACGACGGGAGCGAACCGCCACGTTTGAACCGCTGTATCGACCGCCTGATCCAAGGTGGCGACACGGGCCTCGGCTTGATCAACGGCGCGCTTCAATTCCTCGAAAGCCAACTGCTGATGGTCAAAGCGGAAGCGCCGCAATTCGGCCAGCCAGCGGCGGTGGCGTTTGGTCCAGTAGCTGCCGTTCTCGTAGCGCAGCCCGTGGCGGAGGAGGAAGCTGAGCAATTGCTGCTTGGCCACTTTCACAGCATCCATTGCTTGCTTGCGCGTGCGGATCAGGTCTCGCATGGCCTCCTGCTCCTCATCTGGCGTCCAGATCGGCGTCAGTTCACCCGCACGCCACAACCGGGCGAGCATTTCCGCATCCCTCCGATCGGTCTTGACCCGATCCCCTGCCTTGCGCGGGATCATCGCAGGGGCAACAACCGCGCATTCAAACCCGAGCTTCGTAAGGTGGCGGTGCAAACCGTATCCACATGGGCCAGCCTCGTAGCAAAAGGTCGGCGTCTTGCCGCCTTCGGAAAGCTGCTTGGTCAGGCGCAGCACAGAATCAGCCTTGTGCGCGATCGCCCCAAAGAAGCGGATCTCGCCACCTCGGCCTTCGTCTGCCACAGCTACGGCAATGGTGTCTTTGTGGACGTCCAGTCCCACGTAAAGCGTTTTCGTCATTGGTCTTTCTCCTTCGAACTCTTCCGTGTTCGTCAGGAAAACACACTTGCGGACCGAGAGCCGCAAAACGCTCATCTGGTCTAATATATCGATCGGATTTTTTAAAATCTTTATTGCTGATATCCTGAAGTTGAACTGTAGCGGTTTTGTCTTCAAACAGCCCAACCGCCTCTATTAGCTCCTCTTGAGCCCTCACGGAGCCGCAAGATGCTGAAATTATTAGCGCCCCCAAAAACAAGTAAGTTACGCATCGGCACCAAGTCGGTAGCAAAGAGTGAGTCATATCATTAAGGTTTTTTATGTTTTGTTTTGATATTTTACGATGAAAGACTAACGTCAATTTTTGCCATATCGCACAATGCATCCCATTCATCGACCAACTTAAGGGGGGGTGTCATGTCTTTGCTCAACGTTATACAAAATTTCCTGCTTTGTCGACTTCATTAATCTTGATTACAAAATCTTACATCGCGGCTGAGTTGAGGCTTTCTGGCGAGCCGCTTACACCCCACGATTGCCAAGTGAGCTAACTGGTTTGGTGATCTTTCCTCCGCGCTCGTCCTCCACAGCGGCGACCGAAATCATCGCCGTGTGGACGTCCAGTCAGAAGAACATCCCTTGCTGCTTACGATCTATCTTGCTTTCGGTAGGCTTGGCAGCGGCCATTTCGGCGCAATCCTGGCATGGATTATGCCGCGGGAGTGAACACCGAATCAATTATGCCCTTCGGCGATCATGAGTGCTAGGGGCGCAAACATTTACCACTTAAATTAAGTGAAGTCGCGTAGAGTGGCAGGGCAATCGCTTTTGGCGCTAAGCCTCTGCAATGTTTGAAAGAATGGAGTGCAGGAAGGCGTCATCCCAGCCTGCACGCTTGAGCTTGATCGAGAGTGACGACTTCGACTTGTCCTG
>JAUIAM010000011.1 GCA_030425485.1 Verrucomicrobiia bacterium | reverse complement strand
AGCCGGAGATGTCTCTATATTTTAACCACGGATCACACAGATGTTCACGGATAACCCCGGAATCATCTGTGTGAATCTGCGAAATCTGCGGACACAATATTTCTTAAAATGCTCTAGCCCTGCCGACGACACTTGTCCTCAAGGAGCTTGGCGATGAGGCCCGTCCATCCGGTTTGGTGGCTGGCGCCGACGCCGCGCCCGCTGTCGCCGTGGAAGTACTCATAGAAGAGGGTGAGGTCCTTGAAGTGCTCGTCGCGGTACCACCCCGCATGCTGGGCGTGGACGGGGCGGTCGCCCGCCTCGTTGGGCAGGAATATGCGCGAGAGGCGGTCGGAGAGTTCGTTGGCTGCTTCGTTCAGGTTAACCCAGTTGCCGGAGCCGGTGGGGAGCTCGACCTTCAGGCTGTCGCCAAAGAAATAGTAGTACTTCTCCAAAGCTTCGATGATGAGGTAGTTGACGGGAAACCAGATCGGCCCGCGCCAGTTCGAGTTACCGCCAAAGAGGTAGCTGTTTGACTCCGCCGGGACGTAGCCCACGGTGCTGGAATTACCGTGGTAGTCCAGTTCGTAGGGATTGTCCTTGTGGACCTTTGAGAGTGAGCGCAGGCCGTAGGCCGAGAGGAATTCGTTCTCGTCGAAGAGGTACTTGAGCACCCGCTCCAGGCGGTCGGCAGAAGGGATGGCCAGCAGCATCTTGGCCTCGTCATCAACGCCCCCGCCGAATTCCAGGCAGGAGACGTTCTTGTCGAAGACGGAGTTGTGCTCCAGGAACCACTGCATGCGCTTTTTGAAACGCGGCAGCTTGTTAATGGTGTCGACTTTGAGGATTTCCACCGCGCAGATGGGCAGCAGGCCAACCATCGAGCGAATGGCCATCGGGATGGTGGAACCCTCGGCCTGGAGCATGTCGTAGTAAAAACCGTCCTCCTCGTTCCACAGGCCGGAGCCGCCCATGGTGTTCATGGCCTCGGCGATAGCGACGAAGTGCTCGAAGAACTTGGAGGCAACGCCCTCATAGGCGGGGTCTTCACCCGCAAGCTCGAGCGCGATGGAGAGCATGGTGGCGCAAAAGAAGGCCATCCACGCGGTGCCGTCGGCTTGCTCCAGGTGTGCGCCACCGGGGAGGGGCATGGAGCGGTCAAAGGCGCCGATATTGTCGAGGCCGAGGAATCCGCCGGAGAAGAGGTTCTTGCCCTCGGGGTCCTTGCGGTTGACCCACCAGGTGAAGTTGATGAGCAGCTTGTGGAAGCACTGGGCGAGGAAGTCCCGGTCGCGTTCGCCGCGCTTGCCCGTCATCTTATACACACGCCAGACAGCCCATGCATGGACGGGCGGGTTGACATCGCTGAAGTTCCACTCGTAGGCGGGGATTTGCCCGTTGGGGTGCATGTACCATTCGCGCAGGATGAGGATGAGCTGCCGCTTGGCAAAGTTCGGGTCGATCTTGTCAAAGGGGATCATGTGGAAGGCGAGGTCCCAGGCGGCAAACCAGGGGTACTCCCACTTATCGGGCATGGAGATGACATCGCGGCTGAAAAGGGTCTCCCACTCGGCGTTGCGGCCGTCCCGACGCTCGGGCGGGGGCGGTGGCATGTTGGGGTCGCCTTCGAGCCAGTTTTTTACCGAGTAGAAGTAGAATTGCTTCGTCTGGAGCAGGCCCGCGTAGGCCTGGCGGATGACCTGCTCCTCCTGCGGGTGGAGCTTGTTGTCGCCGATGATCTCGCGGTAAAATGTATTGGTTTCGTCAATACGGTCCTTGAAAACCTTGTCGAAGGCTTTGCCAAAAACGGTGCGCGGCTTGGACTTTTGTGCGTAGAGGCGGAACTTGAGCGTAACGGTCTCTCCGGCGGGGATTTCCAGCCGGTAGTGCGGTGCGGATTTGGTGCCGTGCTCGGCAGGATTGACGGCGCTGGAGTCCTGCTGGCAGAGGTAGCGGTGAAAGGCGTCCTTGACGTAAGGGGTATCATTGGCGACTGCGTAGAGCGCCTGTTGATTGGTTTCGTTCTCGGTGAAGAGCCAGGCTTGCGGGTCTTGCTCGGCCTCGAAAAAGAAGGTGCCGAGGGTCTCGTGTTCTGTTTTGAGGCGGTTCGTGCCGACTTTCTCGATGCGGGGTTTGAGCGTGCAGCCTTCATGGCCGCAGCCCCAGGACCAGCCGTTGCGGAACCAGAGGGTGGGCAGCAGGTGGATGGCGGCGGTGTCGGGCCCGCGATTGGCAATCGAGATCTTTATGAGCAGGTCGTTGTCGTCGTGCTTGGCGTATTCGGCAAAGACATCGAAGTAGCGGTTGTCGTTAAAGACGCCGGTGTCGAGCAGCTCAAACTCCGGATCGTCGAGGCCGCGGCGTGCATTCTCACTGATAAGCCACGCGTAGGGGTAGGCCGCCTGGGGGTATTTGTAGAGGCTTTTAACGTAGCTGTGGGTGGGGCTGGACTCGAGGTAGTAGTAAAGTTCCTTGCAGTCCTCGCCGTGGTTGCCCTCGTTGCCAGTCAGGCCGAAGAGGCGCTCTTTGAGGATGGGGTCCTGCTCGTTCCAGAGGGTGAGACCAAAGCACAGGCGGCACTCGCGGTCGGTGAAGCCCAGCAGGCCGTCCTCGCCCCAACGGTAGGCGCGGCTGCGGGCCTGGTCGTGGGTAAAGTCGCTCCAGGCTTCGCCGTCCTTGGAGTAATCCTCGCGCACGGTGCCCCATTGTCGCTCTGAGAGGTAGGGCCCCCAGCGCTTCCAGTTTTTCTCTCGGTTATCGTCTTGTCTAAGGCGTTCTTTTTCCGGGTTGGTAGGCATAGGAGCGAGTCAGATGTGGAGGAGCGTGGTGAGTTGGCCTGAGTCTGGCAAAGCCTTGCCCTGTGGCCAAGCGGAAAGTCCGTCTTTAAAAGTGCCTCGTGCGATATTGGCAAAGAAATCGGCTTGTCTTTTGCCCCACCGCGATAAGGCTTTAACCTGCACTACCACTCACCTGACTATGACCATACTCATCCGTTCTCTCTTTCTTCTAGCCTTTCTGTCGGCCTGTAAACTGTCGGCAGAAATCATCACCTTCAGCGGTGACTTCACACCGGACGCCTCCGTTGTTGAGGGGGCGAACCCGGCTACGAATACCAGCTTGTACACCACGGTGGTTTTTTCCGGGACGAGTTGGGTAGCCGACGACGGGTTTCTGAAGATGACGACTGCTCCGGTGCGCGGCATCTGGTTTGGCAACCACCCCTCTGCGGGCAGTGACCCGAGCAGCTTCCCCGTTGGTTCGTCATTGAGCGGAAACAAGCTGAGGGTGACATCGCTGCTGACCAGCGGCTCGCAGTCGTGGGGATTTCAGTTGAGCGATGGCCTTTATTACGCGTCCTTTTTCTTCGAGGGAACGGATAACGGTCAGGCATTACCGGGCGTAAATATTTTCACCCCGGAGGGCAATGTGCGCGTGGACGGCGATGGTTTTAATCTCAACGTCCTGCATACCTACGAAATACATCTCCAGGGCGGCGTTGTGCAGTATAAAGTCGACGGAGACGTCGTCTATAGTGGTACGGCAGGTAGCGGCGGCGGGCCCGTCTACTACCTGCTTGGAGATGGCTCCGGCAGCACGCCTACCAGTACGGGCAGCATGTGGATCGACTACATGAGCTTCGACAACGCCGCGGGCGTGGTGCCTGAGGCCCGGCACTTTGCCGCTATACTCGGCTTGGGGGCCTGCCTGTTTGCCTTGCGCCTCCGCCGTGCCTGAGTCTGGTCGGGCTTGCCACCGGAGTGAATTCGCCTAGGGTATCGCTCTACCGTGAGTGACGCTTTCCAGTCCGGCTTGTTTGAGCAGTCCAAGCCACCCCATGAATCCGACGCGGGCGAACCTGCGCGCAAGGTGCATCGTCCGCTGGCGGTGCGCATGCGGCCGCGCAACCTGAGCGAAGTGCTCGGACAGGAGCACCTGATGGGGAAGGACGCGCTGCTGCCCAAGCTTATTAGCACGGACACCTTTGGCAGCCTGCTTTTTTACGGGCCTCCAGGCTGCGGAAAAACCACCCTGGCCGAAGTCATTGCCCAGGAAACCGGAGCGAAGTGCGTGCGGCTAAACGCTGTCATGTCCAACGTGGCCGAGTTGCGTGACGTCCTGCGTATGGCTCGCTATGAGACGCGTCAGACCGTGCTCTTTATCGACGAAATTCACCGTTTTAACAAGGCGCAGCAGGACCTGCTCTTGCCCGATGTCGAGGCGGGCAATGTCCGCCTGATCGGTGCCACCACGCACAACCCCGGCTTTTACATCATCGATCCCTTGCTCTCGCGCAGCCACCTCTTTCGCCTGGAACCCCTGCCGGAGGAGGCGACCGTTGCGCTGCTGCGCCGCGCGCTGGAGGACGCCGAGCGCGGGCTCGGGGCGACGAAATGCAGTGCGGAAGACGAGGTGCTCGTCGGCTTGGCCCGCCTCTGTGACGGAGACATGCGCCGCGCACTCAACGCGCTGGAGACGCTGGTGCTCAGTCAGCCCACCGGGAGCGAGATCACTCCCGCAGAGCTGGAGGTTTTCGCCCGTGAGCGGCAGATCCGTTACGACGCGGACGAGGACGAGCACTACGACACCATTTCGGCCTTTATCAAGAGTGTGCGCGGCTCCGACCCCGATGCGGCCCTCTACTGGCTGGCCAAGATGCTGGAGGGTGGGGAAGACCCGCGCTTCATCGCCCGTCGGCTGGTCATCCTGGCCTCGGAGGACATCGGACTGGCCGACTCGCGCGGCCTCCAGGTGGCTACGGCAACTCTGCAGGCAGTGGACTTTGTCGGCATGCCCGAGGCCCAGCTTAACCTCAGCCATTGTACGTTGTTCCTGGCCCTGTGCCCAAAGAGTAATTCCGCCACGGAGGCGATTGGGCGTGCCCGCCAGGCGATCAAGGACGGTCCAGTTCAGCCCGTGCCGACGTGGTTGCGCGACAGCCACAACAAGGTGGGCAAGCAGCTCGGCTACGGAAAGACCTACCAGTATTCCCACGATGCGCCGGATGGCATTAGTGGGCAGGAGTACCTCGAAACGCCGCTCGAACTCTATGTGCCCAAGCCGCATGGTGCCGAGGCGGCTCTGTCCGAGCGACTAGCTGAGTGGAAGCGGCTCAAGGCCGAACGCAAGAAGCAGGGTTGAGTTACTCTGCCTTGGTGGAAGCGCGTTGCTTTCGCTGTCTTTGCATAAAGCTCAGCGAGGCAAGGACCAGCAGTGAGCCTGCGGCATAGGTGCCGGGCTCGGGGACGGGTGTCAGGAGCTGGTCCGGGACGATCTCACCGCTGGAAAGAATCTTGGCCGACCAGAGACCGCCCGTGAGCCCGCCGGGGTTGAAGAAGCGGATGGAGTCAACCTGTCCTCCGTTGAGCCCTCCGCTGTTATTGCCAAAGAGGATCTGCGTGGTGCCGGAGCCGTTGGTGTCGCCGTCCCAATTGGTAATCAGGAGGGTGCCGCTCCAGCTTCCGCCGCTGCTGGTGTCGAAGTCGAGTGTGCCGCCGTTGCCCAGGTCGATGGTGGAGTTTGCGGTCAGGGTGAGCGAACCCAGCGACTCGGAGTTGCCCTGGGTTTGGAAGGAGCCGTTACCCAGGCTCATGTCGCTGCTGTTGGAAATCTGGTTGGAGGCTTCGAGTATGACGCTGCCGCCGAAGATATTAATGTCCCCGCTGACGGCCTGTGCGCCGGAGGACTTGTCCAGCACAACCGCGCCGCTGTTCACGGTGAGGCCGGAGAAGGTGTTGGAACTGGAGCCGGAGAGGGTCATCGTACCCGCGCCATTTTTGACCATGCTGCCGTTAGAAACCTGGGCGGAGATATTGAGGTCGTTTGCCGCGGTGCTGTCGGCCACGTCGAAGGCGCGCGTCGTACCGCCGAGGTTGAGACGTCCGGTGATGTTGGCTGTGTTGTTGCCAGCAGCGACCCGGGTCACGTCGCCATTGAGCACGAGGCTGGCCTGGCGGCTGGAGCCGTCGATCGTCTGCACGGTGGCTCCGCCTTCGAGGGTGAGCCCGCCGATCGTTTCGGCCAATGTCTGGTTATAGGTAGCGGAGTTAATCTCCAGCACACCGGAGCTGTTCACGCGGACGTCGGTGCTGTCGCCGATATTATTTAACCACTGGGTTCGCAGGGTGTCCGTGCCGACGCCATCGCCGATGGTGATGTCGCCCGTGAGCGGGGTCTGGGTGCCGTCTCCGAGGTCAGCGACGAGGGTACCGGCATTGACGATGGTTTCGCCCGTATAGATGGAGAGATCGCCGTTGTCGTTCTGCCCGTAGAAGAGGCGTGCGGTGCCTTCGCCTTCCTTGATAAGGCCGCCGGAGCCGGTGAATTGAGAGTTAAAGAGCATATCGCCATCGCCATCGAGGGTGACCGTGTGGCCGTTGTTATTGATGTTGGTGCCTGCTCCGGTGTCACCAAAGGTCAGGAGGGTGCCGGATGCGTTGTTGGCCAGGGTGGCGTCGTCGCTGAGGTTGATGTCGGCGTTCCACATGTTATTGCCAGCGTAGTTGGCAAAGGCGCCGTTGCCGTTGTGACCCGTCCCGGCGACGGTCAGGGTCTCACCGCTAAAGGTTTGGCCGCCGGAGATTTCCAGCGTGCCGCCGCTGTTGACCGTGGTGCCATTGGTGGAACTGCCCAGGGCACCCGTATTGGAGATGCGCAGCGTGCCGTCGTTGATGTTCAGCGTGCCATCCCCGGAGGAGGCTTTATCGATAATGAGGGTACCATTGCCCTGTTTGACAAAGCCGCTGGAGGAGTTGTCCCACTGGAAAGCATTTCCGGAGCCGTTGACGGTAAAGGTGATGCCGTCGTCCACGTCGATGTAGCCGATGTCGCCAGACTCCGCCCGCAGGGTATTGGTAAAGGTCTGGTTGGCGTTGGAAATCTTGAGCGTGGGAGTCTGCGCTCCGGAGCCGCCCGAGTCGTCTTCAAAGCGCACTTCTGCTCCGCCGAGGGCGTTGGCGGAGGTCGACTCGACCACGCCACCGCGAATACGTGTGCGGTTGTTAAAGGAGTTGTTACCGCTGAGGATGAGGGTGCTGTTGTCAAACTTGGTGATGTAGCCCGAGCCGTTGATATCGCCTGAGAGCAGGAGCGTACCGCCGTTGTTACCACGAATCTGGAAGTTGTTTGAGATCGTGATGTTGTTCGTGATGGTGGCCTGACCGGAGTGGTTGATGTCGATGTCGTGCGTTCCGGCGAAGTTGATGCGGTCGCCGCTCAGGGTAAAGGTGCTGCTGCCCAGGCTGCTGCCAAAGTTGATTTCGTTCAGGGTAAAGGTACCGAGGTTGTTATTGGCCGTGGTACCCGTATCGAAATCCAGCCGCGTGTTACTGCTGGAGGGGGGAGTACTGTTGCCGACCCAGTTCCACGAAGTGCTCCAGTTGCTATTCCAACCACCGTCATCCCATTCGTATGTAGCAGCATTTAGCTCAAGCGATGCCATGCCGAAAATCAGCGCGATTCGGAACGCGGCTCTCGAAGGCCAAAGGGTACCTGCAGAGGGGGGTAGCAACTGCATCTATAACATATCGGAACATATTCCAGGTACTTTACAATAAATATCTTATGTAATTTTCCTGTAAGCAGTCTGCATTAAGGCGGATGTATTTTGCCTCATTCTGTCAAGAATCTGCTAAGCTTGGCCTAGGGTGTATCCGGCCTTGTTCCCTCCGGTTTAATGCCTTAGGGAAGAGGTATGAAGCATGCCCTTTTTTGGTTTCTTTTTTGCCTCAGCGGAGTCCTCTGTGCGCAGTCGCAGACGGATCAGCAAAACGATATTGATAAGCTGAAGGAGGGCGATGAGCTGCCCGAAGGCGGCGTCTACTGGGATCTGCAAAGTGGCAAGGGCCAGCTGAACCTGCGCTTTCATGGCAATAACCTGCGCCTGTACTTTGTGGACGAAGGCGGATTGATTATGGAGCCGACCTTTCCCGTCGCCTTGGCTCGCTACTACAACGACCTGCGCAGCTCGGTCAAAGTCCCGCGCGATGTGGCCACGCTCAAACCCAGCTCGAATGGGGTCTACCTGACCAGCTCCCGCATTCTCCAGCCGCCGCTGCGTTACCGCGTGTGGGTGGTCTTGCAAGAAACCGAACCCGATGCGTCGGCTACCCAGGATGACGCTCTGACCCCCGATAAACAATCCTACGGCCTGCGCATACTCAACGGCATTGGCTCGGGAAGCAATACGCAGCTCGGAAACTAGTGTCGTGTTAGCTTAGTTCTTGTCTAAACGATTTCACCGCAAAGACGCGGAGAGCTTCAGGTTCAATCTTACCCTCTGGCAATGCCTAATGCTCTTTTGTGTTTTTTGTGCCATTTTGCGGCTATTAACTTATGCGAGAAACTTGGCTAACGGTAGCCTAGGCCGCGGCACAGACTTGTCATTTTGTCTGCTTGCTCAAGGGGTGATTGGTTTTCGGTACTAAAATCTCATTGCAGTCAGTCGTACCAAGGTTAAATATTATCGCGTATGGTCGCCATCCATAAACTGCACTGTGTGTCTCTGTTGTGGTATTTGTTTACCTCCTGTCTGGTGGCTGGCGAGGAGGAGTCTGGAGAGAGCGCTATCCACACTGCCTTTGTGGATTTGGTTGAGAATCGCAGTCTAACGCTGGAACTTGACGGCGCCGTGCCGCAAGCAGCCTTGGTTGATCTTTACCTGGTCAATGGGCGATCAGCGGCACCCTTGGTCAAAGGCTTGGAAGTCGATCGTGGCCAAATTCACTTTCAGCTTCCAACTCCGACTGAGCGCGCTATGCGCTTACTCGCCATCATTGCTTTCAGTGATGCCAAGGGGGGCGGAGCTACTCAAGCAATGTACGTTCAGGCATTTCCTGATACGGCTCTAGCCAGGGCCAGGGCTCAATGCAAAGGTCAGCGCTGGTTGATCGTGAGTGACTTCGATACCGAAGCCCTGGAGACGGCCATGCGTGAACTGCTGATGATTGACCTGATTTACGACGCGGGGTCACCTCAGGCAAATGTGCACGTTATTTGCGCTCAAGATGATACCGGGAAGGCCCACTTCAAAGTGGTGAGCCGTTTGCCGGGTGCCGAGCCCACAGTGCTTTTCCAAGCCGAAATGCTTCCTTTTCTGACGAATGCGAATGCGCAGTTCGATCTTCTGTCTGCTCTTGGGCCATAACCTACAACTATTATGAGATACCTGAAATACGTTACCCTGTTTTGTTTACTTTGCGCTCATTCAGGCGTGATCGCTGCCGAGGGAGATCGTCCTGTACCTGTTTCGGTTGCTGTGTTAAACTTTCAGCAAGTAGGCGTGCAGGACAAAGCGCTGTCCGAGGCCGCCATGTCGACAATCGAGGCCGAGCTATCTGGCTTGGACAACTTGCTGCTTCTGGAGCGTCAGCAGCTTGATGCGATTCTAGACGAGCAGGCGATGAATATTTCAGGAATCGTTAATGCTGAGCAATCCGTGAAAATCGGCATGCTTACCGGTTCACAAGTCCTGGTGAGCGGGAAGTTAATCGAAATGGGTGACGATACCATGATGATGGTAAAAATCATGGGGACGGAGACCGGACGGGTATTTGTTGTCAAGCATAGCTACACGACTTCTGAGCTGGGGTTGCCACAGTTGGATGCATTCGCTACTGAGGTAGCTGCCACGGTAAACGAAAAGCGTATGGATCTGCTGCCGACCTCCAGCTCGACGGCGAGCATGACGCAAGCGCTTAAGCAGGCTATGGCTGGTAAATCGTTACCCTCCATGGCGATTGAGATACCCGAATTTCATATCTCGCGTCCGATACCCGATCCGGCCGCGGAGACCGCCGTCGCTTCGATTTGGCGCGATCTGGGAGGCGAGATTTTGGCCTACGACGACGAAAACCTGAAGCCTGATGTCATCATCCTGGGAGAGGCTTTCAGCGAATTCGGCATGAGAAAGGGAGACTTGGTTTCCTGCATGGCCCGTGTGGAGGTGAAGGCCTATGCACCTGATAGTGGCCGAATCCTCTATCAAGGAGCAGTCCATAGTGTTGCGGTGGACTTAGGAGAAAACATTGCGGCCAAAAAGGCACTGACTGATGCCGGATATCAAATTGCCGCTGAGATGATTCCTGTGCTCGCGCAGGCCAAGTAAACTTCCTGCCTCGCCATCATGATTTTTCGACCTTCCTTTCTATTTTTCTTTATTGCTTCATTCCTGATCGCTCAGGTTTCAGCCAGTGCGGTTACCAGAATCGCTTTCGGGCCCGTTGATAACGGTATCGTGGACCATCGTGCGCGTGAAGTGCTCTCCATACTCACCGGTAGCCTGCAATCCGAATTAACCGATGCTCAATGGGAGTGGGTGGATCGGGCTTCGATGGATGAGCTGCTCGCTGAGTTGACGCTCTCTTACGCTTTCGGTGCGCAATCGAGTGCTGTTCTAGAGGCGGGCAATCTGCTGAGGGCAGATGTTATCATTGCCCCTTCATTGGATCGTGAGGCAGGAGAGCTGACGTTTCGGATTATCGAAGTCTCTCAGGGTTCTCTTCTGGGGGAAATGAGTGTGCCAATTTCGTTCAATCGTGCACAGCAGCCCAGGCTTTCCGCGGCATTGTTGGAAGCGACACAAGAGAAAATGCGCTCAACGCTGGCTTCGGCCATTCGTGAGATGAGCGAAGGTGATAAGCGGCTGGCGGTCGCTCCGCTGTTTATGCAGCATACGGGCGAAGACCCTCGCACGGACGTTTTTGTGGCTGATCTGGAGCAGCAGGTGGTGGGAGTGGCACACTCGGATGGAAGGCAGATGCTACGCTTCGAAGGGGCCAGTACGGCGACCGGAGAAGAGGAGCTTGCTATACTCGGTCTGGCTAAATCTCGACCGGATGCTTGGAAGGAACTGGCCGACCTATACCTGTGGGTAGAGGTGGATTCACCTGCCATTCAACCTGGTGTGACTGTTGAAGCGGTGCCCATGACGATTACGGTCTGGCTTTGGCCAGGCTACGGAGAACTGCAAAGCAAGACCATGACGGTGCCTGCGGGGGAGCTTGAGCAGGCTTCAGCCAGCATCCTTGCCTATGTAGATGGCGTGCTTGAAACGCTCGACCCTGAGGCTGCGCCAGACGACTCGTCCCGGGATAAACTTACTCAACTGCTGAGTGAGCAAGCGACTCGTATCTTGAATGAACTCAGTGATTTGACTCCCGATGAACGCACGCAGCCCAGACAGATAACTCGATATGAGCACGCTGTTTCGCTGTTGGAAACGGCTCTCTTTTTTTCACCCGAGAACAAACAGCTACGGTCAGATTTACTGTTCTACCGCTGGGCATACTATCCAGTTCTGAATAAAGACCGCAATGTCACCTTTCATTTAAACCGGGCTACAGATTACGTGAATACCGCCAAGCATGAAGAGGTACGCATGCCTATTCAAGACTGGGAGAACGATGTCAATGTGCAAGCAACCCTGTATCTGGTAGAGGCCCTTCAGGTGCTTGAGACGCAAACCTGGAACGGGGACTTCGATCCCCTGATCGCCCATCGTTTACAGGCGGATTTGATGGCCAAACTGACCGATGCGCTGGTTGATTTGTACCGTGCGGCCAAGTCGGATAAGGACAAGGAGCTTATTGCCAAGCACATTGCCTGGAGTTACTGGCTGTATGACAGGTCTCTGGTCGATCCACGCTATACGATCGCGCTGACGGAGTCACTTCAGGGCTATTATGTCCATTCGCGACTGGATGACATCTTCATGCTCTACGATGTCTTTGGTAATAGCTCCCGGGCGCTTGAACTATACTTGCAGCGCTTGCCAGACGGGTACCTGAATGCGATTAAGAAGCGCCCGGTGCCTGAAAGCATTCCCGATGCCCGTCCTGCGCGCAAAGGGAGCCCTCCGCCGCGAAAGGCCTTCGACTACGAAACAGATGAAGACTTTTGGGAGACGTATATTGGGGGTGATGCCGCTTATGCGGATATTGAGGAACTCGAGCTGGTAACGGAGGTGACAAGCCACTGGCCCAAGGACTATATTACAACTGGGGACATTCGTTACAGAACTCCGCTCCACGAGGCCTGGAAGATAAAACCGGCGAACGATCATGCCGTTCGCTCCTTGCTTGCCTCTGGTGACTCCTTGTTTGTGGCAGAGACGGCCCAGAAAGTTGCCCCTGGGGATACGGGCGAGCAGGAGGAGGGGCACTACCATTACTTCTGGTGTTTTGATACCGTTACGCGCGAGGCAAAGAACTTAACGGATTTGCTCCCTCACCCTTACCCGGTAAATGCAATCGTACAGCGTGACGGCACACTGTACTTAGGGCTTCAAGGGGGCGGTCTCGTTTCGCTCGACCTTGGTAGTCAGAAGCTGGAAGGCGTTGCCGAGAAAGAGGGGTTGGCTGTGCTCGATGTTCAGGCGCTGACTCGTGATGGCGGAGACATCTATATTGTTGGCTTTGAATCGGAAAAGCTGGCTGCCGCACGCCTTTCGCTAGACGAGCGCAAGGTTTACTCGCTGCCCGATGTCAAGCTATCCTGGGGACAGGCGGTACCGCGCGGTGAGGATGTCGAAATCGAAAGTGTCCTCCACGGTAAATGGCTTGTCGTCAGCACGGGGGAGGGGCTCGGCTTCTACGATACGAAGTCGAGCGCCTGGGCCGAATGGGAAGTCAGCCTGCCTGCGGAGCTTGAGGCTGCTTCTCAGCCAATGCGTATCCAGTCAATGGTAGCCGATGGGACAACCTTGTACCTGGGGACGACACTTGGGCTCTTGGGCCTGAGTGTCGATGAGGGGAGCAACTCCGCGCACGTTGAGAGGCTATGGGAAGGGGATATTACCGCTGTACACCTTACGGGTCGGCAATTATGGGCCTCGGCTGCTCTGCCGACGTTTTTAGTGGGTGAGGCCGGCTCGATAAAATTAGAGCCACGCCCCAGTAGCATGTTGCTGCGATATGATCTGGATACTGCACAGTGCACGGGCAAGGCAAAGGTGTATGGCTTGCATGCGACTGTAATGGCCCGCGTTGGCAACGAGCTATGGCTCGGCTCTGAGCGTACTCCGTATCTCCTGGTAAAGGTAGTGTTACCAGTTGATGTCGGCGGAGATGTGGCAACGTCCAGCGAGACCCCGGCAATGATGGAAGCATACCCTTTGCACCGCGCGGTTAAGTCTGGAGATACAGAGAAAGTCAGGGCATTGCTCTCGACGGGCAATGGGGACATCGGGACGGCGACAGCTAGTGGGTGGACGCCCCTTATGATCGCCGCTGACCAAGGTAATCTTGAGCTTGTGCAACTCCTGCTCGAACAGGGCGCGAGCCCCGGGCCGACTTTGCCAAATGGCTACACTGCGATGCACTTGGCTGTGCGTGCAGGGCATATGGATATTGTCGCAACCCTGCTGGCATCTGGGATGTCTATTGATGAGCGTGGGCCCGAGCCACCTGTTTTTATCGAATACAGGATCGAGCATGTGGATTTCCAGAAACTGCCCCCCGCCAGTTCTTATACACAGCGTCCGCCGGAGCCGAAAAACGTTAAGGCGGTGGTTGATGAGTTTGGCCGGGTTACGATCTCATGGGACGCGACCAGCAGGCAGACGGCATACTATGAAATTCACCGCAGCGATGAGGAACGGAACCGGAATGGTATTACTCCCAATGCGTATACAACGCAAGCTCAGGTCGAGAACTCAATCGGTGAGATTGTCGATTTGCCGTATGCAAAAAATGAATACAACTTAGTGTATGAGGATTATGGCGCGTGGGAGAAAGATGTTGTTCTTCCCGGGACCACTTACACTTATCAGGTGTTTGCGCATAATCTCAAGCCAGGGCACTGGTCTGGGAAATATACGAGCAGTCAGCCCGTTACGATAACCACACCGGAAGCCTTCAAGCCAATTCCCGATGTCCCTGTGTATTTGGATGGCATGAAGGCTAAGGCTTTGATGGGTGGTTGGACTCCGGTTGCGGGGTTCCCTCTCGAGCACAGTCCGCTTGCTGTTGCAGTGCTGAATGGAGACCTCGAATCCGTAAAGTGGCTCGTTGAAAACGGGGCTGACCTTGAGGCTAGCGATGCGTTTTACCGCACGCCATTGCTACTGGCAGCGGAGAGCGGGCGGGTGGATATTGTCAACTATCTGCTGGAGCATGGTGCAGATGCCGATGCGTACGATTCGAAGGGCGTTACTTGTCTCATGATTGCCTATCAGCGCAGGGATCGCGAGTTGTTTGAACTCATGCTAAAGCATGCAGATGGACTCAAAAATGGACCTCAAATCCTTAACCGTGCCTTGGCAACGCGCCGGGCTGATGACATCGCGGCTCTTCTGGATTCCGGGTACAACCTCAATTACCTGTCTATATACCAAAGAGCGATTGCCAGGAGTATGCCGGAGGTGATCGATTTGCTGTTCGAGGCTGTGCATGAGCGAACTGGAGACGATTGGACGAGGGGCTTAGGGGCTCAACTGCTTCGTGCTGAGCTTGCCCGGGAAGCCATTGAGGTGCGTAACACCTACTTGCTTCAGCGGATGCTTGAGGCCGGGTTTGACCCCAACCAGACAATGCAGGGATTTACGCCGAGAATGTCCGATTCGAATGAATATCAAACGTTCCTCATGATGGCGGTGGTAAGTCGTAATGATGAAATGGTTGCCTTGCTGCTTGAGTCCGGTGCTGATCCCAGTATCGAAAGCAGTACGGGTAAAGTAGCCCTGGATTATGCCGAGTACGAGTCAACCGTCGCGTTATTAGATGATTCTTCCGCTCGGGGCGCTGCTTCCGAGTCAACTGCGCGTCCGGGTATGATTCAATGGGAGGCGAACCCCGACCTTATGAAAACGATGATTTCAGATGGGTGGAGCGGGGGAGGGTTCTCCACCAATCGACTCCGGGTTGGCCCGATTATTGGCATAGAACATCGCTTGCTGGATCATACCGCGACGTGGGCAGACATGCCCATCCACATTGCGGCCCGAAAGGGAGATCAAGCTGAAGTTGCCCGGCTTCTTGCGCAGGGTGAAGATATTAACAGCCGCGGTGCCAAAGCTCACCCGGTCATTATCTGTGCGCTTTCCAACGGGCATTCGGAGCTGGCCGAGTGGCTCATCGAAGAGGGCGCCGAAGTCAATATTTGTACCAGTTTTGGCTCTTCTGCTATCGCCTACGCGGCTAATGCGAAAGATATCAAGTTGCTCAAGCTCATGCTGCGGTATGGCGCAGACCCAAATCTATATGAGAACGGTGCGCCTACTCCGCTTATGATAGCCGTCTCGACTGGAAATTTGGATGTGGTCAAGCTACTGGTCGAGAATGGGGCTGATCCTTCGCTCACGAACTGGTCGTATACTGACCCTGCGGGCTCGGCCTTAAGGAATGCAGCGGTGGACGGGCACTATAACATTGCAGAGTACCTGCTTGAGCAAGGGGCATTGGTTAATGCTCGCCCGGTAAAGGTTCGTAGCCTCTATAATGCCCCCGGGGTGAAGATTGAAAGAGGCTATACGGCGCTCAATGCTGCCGCGGCAGCAAAGGGAGACCAAATTCGCATCGTCAAGCTGTTGCTGGATCATGGAGCGGACCCCACACTAATGGGAGAAGATGGCCTTTCTTCGGCCGACCTGGCCTTGAGAAAGGGTAACATGCAAGTCTACCAGTACCTTGAAGCGCTTTGATGAGGACGCTTCCCATGATTATTCTCGGGCCTATTGGGCAGCCCCGCAGGGGAATCCTACGCATGAGCCAGGCTGGCCCAAACGGCGACTTTCGCCTCAATTTTGACTTGCAGGCCGGGTAGGGTACGGTATGTTTTCTCGTTTCTTGGCGGGCCATCCTAGCTCAGTTGGTAGAGCAGCTCATTCGTAATGAGCAGGTCGTCGGTTCGAATCCGATGGATGGCTCCATTACTTTTCGTCCCTTGCCCGCATGGTTCCTAGCCGTGCGGGCTTTTTTTGGCTCGATTTGACGTGTTTTTCCGGCTCAAAAGGAGCGATAGTCCGGCAAAGGTAGAGAGCAGCAGTACGCTTACGGATGACAATACGGCCACGATTGAGATGAATCCGCTGGCTGCGATAAACAGCAAAAAACCGGGGATAATCAGCATCTCTGTGGAGGGAGGCGGAGTCTGTTGGGGGTCGAGAATCTCGAAAGCCTTATCGAACACTGACAGGCTGGAGGCGATCACGGTCAGCAGGCTCAGGATTGCCGTCCAGCGGTGGGCGGGCCGATTCATGGGCTGGATGTGCAGGCTGTAGCGCGCCAGGTCGGCAAATGCCCACCACAGGAGGATGAACAGCACTGCCCAAGGGCCGAAAATCGCCACGGTGTTGTCGCTGTCGGCATGGGTTGCGACCAGAAAGGTGCTATAGAAGCCGGCCAGGCAAAAGGCTGCCAGGAGCGAAATCACACTGAGAAAACGGCGGAGGGGCGACAGTTTTGGCTGGGGATTAGTGGTCGTCATGGCGGCCAGAATGGTGTCTGACAGAAGGTTGCGGTCTTCGCCACACTATTTTTCTTTGCCATCATGGGGGGGAGGCCCAAGAACTCTGCACATGATTTTTGGGAGAGATACTGTCTCAGCCATGTGCGCATGGGGTGCGCTCATGGTACTTGCGTGGGGGAGCGGCCCGGCGAGTGCGCAAGTGGCGCAAAGTGAGCAGATACCGAGCACGGTGACGGAGGAGGCACTGCCTGCCTGGGCGCCTAACCCGAACATCAATCTCAACGGCTTTGACTGGATCGAGTTGAACTCCGGCGAGTGGCTTAAGGGGGAGATCAAGTACATGTCGGACGACGAATTATCCTTCGACAGTGATATACTCGGGGACCTGATCATCGACTGGAGTGATGTGAAGCAGATCAAAACGGACCGCACGTTGAGCATCCGCACGGACAGCCGCCAGACGATCAAAGGGAAAATCATGATGGCCGATGGGGAGGTACATGTCAGTGATGCCGAGGTCGAGATGGTGACCTTTCCCACCTTTGGGTTAGTGAGCAAGGAGACCACCGCGAAGGTGGGGAGCATGGAGGTGAAGCAGGGCAACGTGGTCGGTATGGTGCCTCAGGACAAGGATCGTGTGCTGGAGAATTGGTCCATCAATGCCAGTATCGGCGCAAACTTTCAGAGCGGGAATACCGACGAGACGGCCTTTAGCGTGGATGGTACCGTCGAGCGGCGCACGGCGGGCTCGCGGCTCAATTTCAACTTTCTCGGTAACTACGCCAAGGATAACGGTGTGCTTAACAAGGAGAACATTCGCGTTACGTCCTTCTACGACTACTTTGTTGATAACGAGCTCTTCGTGCGGATTGTCAACGGTGAGTACTTTCATGACCCGTTTCAGAACATCGCTCACCGCGTGACGATCGGCACTGGTGTGGGCTACCAGCTCTACGATGAGCCAGATTTCGAGTGGGACGTCGTAGCGGGCCCGGCTTACCAGATTACCTGGTTCGATACCGTCACTACTGGCTCCAACGCCATGGTGCAGACCCCGGCTTTCCTGCTGGTTACAAATCTCTCCTATGACATTACGAGCGACCTGACCTACACCGGCCTGTACCAGTTCGTGCTCACGGGGCGCAATTCCGGCCTCCTGACCACCCACTTTGTCAACTCACTTGAGTACGAGTTAACGGACATCTTTGACCTGAAAATGTCCTTTATCTGGGACCGGGTGCAGGACCCGACCGCCATGTCCGACGGCACCGTACCGCAGCAGGACGACTTCTATCTCATCTTCGGCCTCGGGGTCAGCTACTAGGGGATCTCAAAGAGATGGAGCTTCGCATCCCGGGTGCTTTTTACGATTGCTTGGAGCGACGCGCAGGCTACATTTTAGCGGCATGTCCCGACTATTTACTACACTATCGCTGGCCATGGTGCTGGCTGTCGCTGCTGGCTGCTCCACGGCTAACCTGAACACCGAGTACAACAAGGAAGTCGATTTCTCCAGCTACAAGACCTTTGCCCTCTTGCCCTTCCCGAGCCATGTGCCGGGCTCCGCTCCGGGCTCGGCCATGGGGCTCGGTCCGCTGCTTCAGAAAACCCTGCGCGACACCCTCGTCTCCAAGGGCTTTACCGAGGTGCCCATGTCCGAGGCCGACTTTACCGCCGGGATTCGTGGCGAGGTAAACCCCCAACTGCGTGTGCATGACTACGGCTACAACTACCCGGTCGCACCTTATTGGGCAGGCAGTTACCCCTACATGCGCACGACGCCCATGACTAGTGTCAGCCAATACGAGGAGGGCGTGCTGATCGTGGAGATATTTGACGCCAAGACCAAGGAGCTCTCCTGGGTAGGGTGGTCGACCCGCAAGCGTCCCGAGGGGGCCTCGATCAACGCAGAGCGCGTTCAGGCCGGTATCATTCAAATCCTGAGCGACTTTCCGCCGCCTTCCTCCAGGGCAAAGCCTCTGGTCAACCCCAGCCACAACGATAGCTAATGGCCTTACGTTTTTCAGAAGAAATCCTGCTCCTGGCTCTCGATGATGCCACGGGCAAGCTGCATCCACTACCTGAGCGCGCGCTCGAGTTTGCCGTCGTCGGGGCCTTACTCATGGAACTGGCCTTCGCCCACAAGATCGATACGGACGACAAGGAGCTGACCATCCTCGATCGCAGTGCCTGCGGTGATCCGCTGCTGGAGGAGGTGCTCACGCTGCTTCCTTCCGATGTGGACACGCTGCCCATTCACCAGGCCATCAGCTTGACGCGGGTCAAGGCCCCGGAATTTAAGGAGCAGCTCTTTCAGGGGCTGTTGGACAAGGGGATACTCAAGCAAGAGGAACATCGCTTCCTATGGGTGCTGTCTGAACGCCGCTACCCGGTTATTGACGGACGAGAGGAGGACGAGGTCAAGTCGCGCATCCGCGAGGTCGTGCTGCAGGATGCCATCCCTGACCCCAAGGACGTCGTCATCATCTGCCTCATCGTGGCCTGCGACCTGGCGCCCTACCTGTTTTCTGCGGAAGAGTTGGACAAGGCCCGGCCGCGGCTCGAAGTCGTCGCGCAGATGGACTTTATCGGGCAGGCTCTTGCGAGGGCTATTCAACAGATTCAGAACGCTATTCTGGAAGGCATCTCCTACATGGGGATGTAGCCTGACTCCTCAGTTAGCCTATTTCTGGCGGCTGCCTGCTTTGACTCAGCGCAGCGGTCGGCTAATGCTCGGGTCAATCGCATTGTCTGAGACATCGACGTTCTGACAGGCTTCAAAGTTAAGAATGGCTTTGTGGCGGCCGATTTCTGGATGGGTATCGGTCAAGTCCACTTGGTTGTGGGTGAAGCTGAGCCCGTCGACGCTGCGAGCGTACAGGATCGATGGATCAAAGGTGCGGAACGTATTGGCCTCTATGCGTATGTTGCGATGAAAGGCGGAGGGAGCGGCCTCGGGATGCTCGATTTCAGGATCGATGTCGATCACAGCACTTCCCCAGGCCAGCGGACCGTAGCAGCAGTCTATAAATGTGTTGTTGCGGATCGTAACGTCCCTGACTGCGCCCGATTCAAACCAGTAGTTGGCGTCACCGCTGATTTTGACCCCAGCCCCGGCAGCGGTGATGTGGTTGTTTTCGAGCAGGACTTTTCCGGGCGTAGAAATCAGGTAGCCGCGCGCGCGGTTCGGGCCGGAACGGCAGCCCTCCACGTGTAGATCCGCCGTCCAGGTGAGGTTTTCCATCACATGTCCGTCGCCGAGCTGGTCAGGTAGTGGCTCGGTAAATTTGACTGCGATCAGGCGGTGGTCCATCCTCTGCGCGCTCCTCACGGTCAGTTCGGCATAGGGCAGGAGGGTGATATTGGACGCGAGCTGAACCCTGTCTCCAGGGAAGGCGACGGGCACGCCGTGCTGCTCGTGGTGAACGGTTTCAAAAAGAGCTGTGTACTTATCAATGCGGCCTGCAAAGCGGCTATTGAGCCCATGCACGTTGCAGGGGTCATCCATCATGTGGGAAAAATAACAGTCTTTTAAGTGAACCATGCCGCGACAGTTCATGAAGTGGGTTGCGTCCACCGTAACCGAGAAAACGCGATCACTGTCTGTTGGCGGAGCAACCGTTACCCTGTCTAGTTGGATGTTTTCGCAGTACTGTGCAATCACACCCATTGCGCCAGCGTGGTGAATATCGACCGATTTCAGGCAGATGTCTTTCGATTTCGATAGGAAAACGCCCGGGCTCAGACGGGGGTAGTGGCGCAAAAGGAGCAGGTTACCGAGCGTGGGTTCATGCTTGTGAGGCAAACGGATTCTAAACCGATCGCTCTCGGTCTGCCGTGCCGGCATTTGCTCGAAATTAAAATCCCTGCCGCGGACGCCAAAGTTATCACCACTGAGGTAGGCGGGCGCACCCGTTTGGTGGTCGATTTCGAAAACGCCTTCACTGAAAGGTGCGGTCCAACCCTCGCCAATAAAGCGCATGGCGCCATCGGCGATTTCGCAAGGGTAGCGCTGGGTATCGATTTGAAATTCAATCTCCTGATCATCGTAGTCGCGTATCACCGCCTGGGAGTAGAATGGGCGGTGCCAGTCTATCGAAACACCGCTGAAATGGATTCGAGAGCAGGCGTGGATGTGCAGGGGGACAATCTGGCCGTGGAAAACCAAGCGGCTGCCTTCTCCAATGATGAAGATGTCCTGCAAGTTTTCCAGTAGTATGGCCACGCGCTTGAGGCTGCGCTGGTTATTCGAGGGGGCCAGGAATCGCTCCGGCAGGTCATCTGGATAGATGTGGTATGTGCCCTCAGGGATTGTGAGCGTATCGCCAGAGCGTAGTTTAGCGACGGCGCGAGCTAGCTGCTGCCCGAAGTCCTGGCCGCCCTCTGCCGGCTCGGGCAGGGTGTAGTGTTGTCCGCTTGCACTCATGCTAGGCACCTAAACCCAGACGTGTAAATTGCTCGTTTGGCGCGTGCAAGGTTTTAAGCTTGGTGATGAGGGCAGCTTGCATGGCAGAAAGCTTGTCGGGGTTTTCCGACGCAGTGTTGAGGAGCTCGTTGGGGTCCGCTTGCTTGTTACTGAGCCACGTCGGCGTGGGCCAGCTCTCGCATTGGCAGGGGCGGCGTGTGCCGTCTGATGCGCCTACCGTGTAGTCGGGCAGAAAGCGCGACGTGTGCAAGCCGTACCAGTAAAGGGGTTGGTTGCCCTCAGGGGAGGAATCAACCGGAGATTGGTGGAGTATCCACTCGCCATCGGTCAGGCTCACGCTCTTGCCAAACTGGCCGCAGATGGCGTACTCCCGAGTCGGCGCGTGCTCATTCTCAAGAATGGGGAGCAGGTTTATGCCGTGTATATCTCTGTCGGTCGGGGGCTCACAGCCGAGGGCGGCTAGCGTCGTCGGGTAGAGGTCTACCAGTTGGGTGAGTTGTTGCCGCCGCTGTCCTTTAGCCAGAGTGGGGTGGCACAGGATGAAAGGGATGTGCCCCACGGCATCGTGCTCATGGGTTTGCATCTTCCCCAGGCGTCCGTGGTCTCCGTTATAGGTGCCGTGGTCTGTGGTAAAGACAACCAGTGTGTCTTGCCATAGGTTGAGCTTGTCCAACTGATCCAATAGGGTGCCAAGGGCATGGTCGACCAGTCGCACGTTGGCGGCATAGCGTGCCTGGGCAAAGCGTAACTGCTCTTGGCTGTAGTTGGCTTCCTGCCATTTGCTGTAGGGCGTTCCCCCCGACCAGTCGAAGTCGACGGCGTATCCGTCAGGCCAGAATTCGCGCAGAAACTCCTCTGGCGGATCGTAAGGCTCGTGGGGTTGGAAGCAGTCGATGTGGAGATAGAAATTCTGGTGGGAGGCATTGCGTTTGAGCCATTCGCTGGCTGTATCAAAAACCCGATACGCGCTCCAGTCTCTGATCGTGTGTCGCTCGACTGCGGCATTACGCCAATGGCGTTCGAGCTTCTCCATGCGGTCGGCCTGCGGGCAATCGATATCGACCGGGTCCGCGCGCCATGCATCAGCTTCAAGCCCGCGCACGAACTCGTGCGTGGTGTAGCCCATGTGGTAGTTGCCCGAACCTTGCTCCCAAAGGTGAAAGTGGTCCGTCACTAACCCGGAAACGTGACGGCCCTCTTCCACCATTTTGAGAATGGAACGGTTGGGCATGCCCGAAACCTGGCGGGGGAGGTCCTTGTCATCATCCTCCAAGGGGCCCCAGCCGCGTTCCAAAAATTCATAGCGCCCGGTGTAGATGTCTCTACGCGCGGGCATGCAGGGCGTAGAGCCGCACCAGGCCTGATCGAATGTCGTACCCTGTGCCGCGAGCCGATCGATGTTGGGTGTCTTGACGACCCAATCTGGCTGCTCCTTGGACCAGCATTGGTTCACGGGTTTTCCGTGATTATAGGGGGTGCAGTGGTCACGGCGCAGCGTGTCGCACAGGATAGTGATGACATTCATGTTTGTGGTGATGCTCCCGGATGTGTCCTCAATTTTCGAAATGGGCAGACACGCCGATTAACTCAGCTCCGGCTAGGTGCGAAAGGCTCCTGCGCGTAGAGTTGTGAAAGAAAAGGCGGCAACGGCCCATGTGTCGTTGCCGCCTTCTGAAAAGCTTAGCGCTGGATGTTTTGGGTTACTTAAGCTTTGCGGCGACGCAGCATGAGCAGAATCGCCAGGCCGATGCCGCCGATGAGGGCACTTTCAGCGGGCTCTGGTACGACAGACAGCGGGCCTTGGGTGTACAGCGTTGTGATCTGTGACTGGTCCAGAGCGATGTCGAAGACTGCGGTGTCGTCGAGCAGGCCATCAAAGTTGTGCAGTGTGGAGGATTCGCGCTGGCGGCCAATGGTCAGGTTTTGGCTGGGGTTGGCAATGGTGTCAGTGGCGTAGCTGTCCGTGGAGGTCTGAAGGACGCCATCGATGTAGAGGGAGAGGTTGCCGTTGCTGACGACACCAACGACGTTGTGCCAACTGCCATCATCGAGGGCATTGTTGGAGATGACGGTTGCCGGGCCACTCGCGTCACCAAAAACCTTAAACTCAGCCCTGCCAGTAGTCGAAAGGCCACCTCGGACCAGCGAGAGTGTGTAGCCGGTATTGGTAAAGCCTCCAGCACCGTCATATGTGCTGAACATGAATTTGTGGGTGTTGTCCTCGGGGTCTATTTCGCTGGCGTTGAACCACGTGCTGATGGTGAAGTCGCTCTTGCCAAAGGCGAAATTATCCTCGGCTACGAGTACGTAGTTGCCACCACTGCCGCTGAAATCAAGGGCATCTCCGGCGCCGGGGCGACCGCTGGTGTAGGTGGCTCCAGTGATAACGCCGTCGTTGGCATCGCTGCCGTAGGTGTTGTAGAGCACATTGCCGCTGCCTTCGTTGTAGTTCCAGTAGGCTACGAGCGTAGCCTGGCAAGAAGCGGCCAGGGTGAGGGTGGATAGGGACAGGAGTACTTTGCGAACTTTGTTCATTACGTGTGTGGGGTTATGTGGATGATGATGGGTTTTAAATAAAATCCCGGGGAGGTAGAATCCTGACAGGATAGCATTGATTGCGGGAAAAAGGATTACCTGATCCGGCATCTTTATTGTGGAAATTAGTCAGTCATGGGGGTTGCGGATGGGCTGGTCACCAGACGTTCCCGCTCCTTGAGTTGTCGTCTGGAGTAGACCAATCCCGTGAGATCCTTGGTGTCCGGGGGCAGGATCAGGCTGAAAAGCAGTGCGCAAATCAGGAGTATACCATCGACAATAATGGCGATCCAATAAGCGTGAACTTCGACCTGCCAGGCCTCGGGGAGCCATCCGAAGTAGTTTAGCAGAAGATAAGTGCGGGCTATTAGCGAGATAATCACGCTCCAGACCACGGCCTTGTTTCCAACTCTGGGGGCGAAAAAGCCGAGGAGAAAGATGGAAAGCAGCGACCCGACCAGCAGCGAGCCAAGGGCGATCAGGGTGTCCAGCAGGCTCTCCCTGGGGGTGAAATGAAAGCAAATGGCGGCCCCAATCATAAACAGGCCCGAGAGTAGCGTTGTCCAGCGAGCTAGCTTGAGGTGAAACTTGTCCGACTTGTGCTTGGTCAGGAAGCGTTGGAAGATGTCCTTGGAAAGCGTCAGGGAGATAACGTTCATGCTTGAGTCCAGCGACGACATGGCGGCGGCAACGGCGGCTGAGATGATGATGCCGGACACACCTGCGGGCAGCACAGTCAGGATGAAGTGCGGGAACACTTGGTCTGAGGCCATATCGACAACGGCTGGATCACCCGTGCGGACGTAGTGGACGAACAGCAGGGTCCCCAGCAGGAAGAAGAAGGCCCAATTCAGGAAGCCTACGATGCCGGAAATCAGGGTGGCCTTGCGTGCTTCGCGATCAGAGGAGACCGCCAGGTAGCGCTGTACGACGTTCTGGTTGCACATATAAGATTGAAGCCAGGAAACAAAGCCCAGCACGATCATCGTGAAGAGCGTGCGCTCGGAGATATCCCATCGCGCTTCGCCCAGACCAAACTTATCCTGCTCGTAGGCAAATTTAACGATGTCCCAGGTCGAGCCGGGTGTTTCGGCCAAGAGGAAAACCAGGCAGACGGCACCCCCAAACATGAGGATGATCGTTTGCAGCACGTCCGTCCAGACAACAGCGTTGATGCCCCCAAACATGGAGTACACGGTCACAAATACGCCTGCGATGATGATGACCCAGAGCACGTCGATGCCTAGTAGCGGTCCGATCGGGATGGCCACCAGATAGAGGACGATCCCGAGACGCAGGTATTGGCCTATGATGAAATTAACAGCAGCGAAAAAGCGGATAAAGGGGCCAAAGCGATTCTCCAGATACTCGTAGACCGAAGCGATTTTGAAAGAGCGGTAAAGGGGAATGCATACGTAGATCGCAACGACGATGCCCACCGGAATCATCATGTTGGGCACGAGCAGTCTCCAGTCCAGGCTGTAGGCCGCCGCGGGAAAAGCGAGGAAGGTCACCGCGCTGATGGAGGTACCCACCATCGACAGGCCTACGGCCCAACCGGGCAGCCCGCGGTTTCCAAAGAAATAGTCCTCGGTGGAGCGGTTCTTGGCCAGGGAGCGAAAGCCGATGCCGATGGTAGCAACGAGGTAGAGGAGGACAACGAATAGGTCAACTGGGTGGGACATCTAACAAAAACGCGGGGGGTGAATTACTAGTTGCAATATGCCAGATTTGTGGCAAGTAATCTTTACCCAATTCAACAAAATGTGTTTGATATTGGGCCACGCGATATGCCAATCGGTTACACAAAGTCGGGTGCTCGCAAGAAGCGAATTTTGATCCTTTGCTCTATTAACTGGAGCTATGGACGGAACATCATCCTGGGCGCGCGCCATCACGCCTTTACCTCGAATGACATTGAGGTCGGGTATGGAAACTGGGAACACGGTTCGGAGGAAAAACTCTCTGATCTTGTTGAACGTCAACAGATTGACGGCATCATTGCCCGTGCCCCTGACAAGGCATTCGAGAGTGCGCTGCTCGAACTGGGCATACCCTGTGTCAATGTCTCTAACGTCCTGAAGTTTTCCCGCACGCCACAGGTTACGCAGGATGACTTTGCCGTCGGCCAACTGGCGGCAGAGCACTTGCTTCGATGTGGTTGTACGCACTTTGCCTATTGGGAGCAGGAGCGCTCCTATTTCTCGCTAGAGCGCATCCGGGGCTTCCGCGAAACATTAGGCCGACAGGAGCAGCACTCGAATATCACAGCAGGTGGCAGTGGCCCCCTGATCGAAGAAGACACCTGGCATCTGGTGCGCAAAATGAAACGCTGGTTGAAGCAGTTGCCCGACCAGACGGGTATCTTTGCCGTGCTGGACCCCTACGCACTGGACTTGATCGGTGCAGCGAGAGAAATCGGGCGCAGTGTTCCCGATCAGCTCGCTATCCTCGGGGTCGGTAACGATGAGTTCTGGGTGGATTTTGAGAAAATCCCACTCTCAAGTGTTCGGCTGCCGGCATGGCAGATTGGTGCAGAAGCGTGCATGCTTTTGGAAAAAATGATGGCGGCGCCGAAAGGAAAACACACGGAGCTTATTCGGGTGCCGGTGACTGAGGTGGTCCCGCGGCAGTCTACGGACATTCTCTACACGAGCGATTTGACGGTGCAAAAGGCCGTCGCCTTTATCCGAGAAAATGCACAGTCGGCCATCAGTGTGGACGACGTTGTGCGCGCATCGGGTATCTCCCGCAGTGGGCTGCAACGCCGTTTTGCCAGCTTGCTGAACAACTCGATCTTGCGCGAAATTCAGTCTGCCCGCATCGAGCGTGTGAAGTTCTACCTCCGCGAGACTGATATGAAGATCGCGACGATTGCCGAGAACTGCGGCTTTTCCGACAGCCCGCGGCTGCATGTCCTCTTCCGCCAGATGACAGACATGACGCCTGCTCAGTACCGGCAGCGTTGTCAGTTTGAGAAGCTGGGCTAAATCACCTTGTAGGGTGAGCTCAAAGAGAGCCGTTCCTCCCACGCATTGATTTCCTTCTGGGCGGAAGCGTAGGTCAGCGGAATGCTGTCGGTATGTTCCTGAACGTCTACGCGGCATTCGTACGTGTCGATTATCCTGCGTGTATAGAGGTGCTCTTTGATCCCCTTGGGATAGCTTATGCCGACGAGGCTGTTGAGTTCGGTCAGAAACGCGGAGAGCTCACTCGCGGCTTCCAGGTCGCTCTGGAACGAGTGGCTGAGCCACGAAAGCAAGTGCGGCACGTAGTTTGCCATAACGCCGGAGTATCCATGCGCACCGTCTTGCAGACTTTCAAGCAGGGTGGCCGTATTGGCATTGTACAGACGGAAATGGCCAGAGCCCATGCAGGCGAGCTTCTCTCTGATCTGAGCCGTGTCGCAGCAAGTGTCTTTCAGGAAATAAAATCGCTCCGATGCAACAGCCCATGTCATGATCTCGGGGCTTACGAGCCGCTTGTAGGGGTCTGGGCATTCGTACAGTCCGAGGCGGAGGGTCGGGGAGAGGCGTTGAAATAATTGCTCGGCGTGCTGCTGGATGACGCTGTCGCTCTCGTCTTCATCAGCGAGTTGGTTGGTCAAGACAACTACCGCGGCCAGCCCGGAATCGGTCAGTTGATTGACCGCATCGCAATAGCGCTCCAGGTGATCGCCATGCGTAAAAGAGCCGCGTTGAGGTGCAATGGAGGCAATGACAGGAACACGGCCATCCACGCGCTTGAGTACACCGTGGATGAGCTGGATTTGCTCTTCTACGGACAGATTGTAAATCTCACTGGACAGGCAACTGGCAAATAATCCATCGCTGCCACCAGCAAGGTAAAATTCGATCAAGCGATCGCATGATGCGGTGTCTACCTCCCGGTTTGTATCGAATGGCGTCAGCATGACGGGCCATAGACCATGAGGTAGCAGGACAGACTTATCTATCGTCGAGCAGGTTTCACTTGCGGGGTTGGGCATGGTAGAATTCTAGCTTTTTGGCCCTCAAATGTCCCTTCCAGTATCGACTTAAAATATACGTATTTTGCCCAAACGCTGGACTAGGCGAGTTTTCACTATCATTGTATTGGTACGAAATGGCAGCGGCTTTAACCGGCACGACCTGTATTACCCCCACCTTTATTTCCCCATTGCCCCCACGATGAAAACACTTGTTACGTGCATGCCCCGAGTGCGTGCTGCTTTTTCCCTGATAGAATTGCTCACCTGCATCGCCGTGATCGCAGTTCTCACTGCAATCGTCATCAGCGGAGTCAGCTATATGCGGGTATCTACGAACAAAGCCAGCGGTGTGGCTACCATGCGCTCGATCAACAATGCCATCCAGCTGTATGTGCAAGAGCACAACACCATGCCCGGGCCGACCTGGACGCTGCAAAATGCCATGTACACTCGCTCCTATAGCTTGGTGAATTATCTGGCGGTCTACTTGGGAGAGCCATCCGAGCCAACGCTCAAAGTGGTTAAGAGCTATGTGCCTGCGCCTCTGCTTGATTATGTTTTGCAGGATGGTAATGATAAGACGATCGTGTATGAGGCGAACAACAATGCCGTCGTCACGGGACCAAGCGGGCGTGAGCAGTCCATCTGGGCTCACATACAGTCTATACTCGATCAGCCCGAAGGTGAGGCGCCGATCGCTCCCTTCAACATGTACTCATTGCACGAGGAACTTATCCCAAATGAGTTCTGGATTCTCCGGACTTGTCTGAGGGCGGGTGCTCCGCACAGCGCGCATCCGGAGGTGAACCAGATATTCGGGGGCGAGCGCGTCGTGCTCTACCTTGATGGTCACGTGGAGATGTCGGGTAACTAGGCCGTGTCTATACTATTACACCGCAGAGGCGCAGAGCGGTTTGGCCATTTCTGCGGCACTTTGTATTTTCAAGGCTCCTTTGTAGCCAACTGTCATTGGTAAGGAAGCGGGCGTGTTAGCAATATTCTGCCCGCAGATTAGATAACACAGACGCAAACAGATTACCCTGGGCCTATCAGGGTGCATCTGGCTAAGCCGCCGTTAAATGATTCAGACATCTTCAGCTATGCCTTTGCTGAAACTGCTCTAAGGCAACGGTGATGGCCATCGCGAGACATTCCGCCCGACCGATTGCTCCGGGCAATGTCTTCGTAGACTCATCAGACGGAAGAGGAGGCTTGTTTCGTGCGTGCTTTCTTTGCGGACTGACGACACTAAAAAAGCCGCCCGGTATGGGCGGCTTTGGGCGAAAGCAAATGCGGTGTACTGAGGCCTGCTAGAGTAAGTCAGCCAGCGCAACGCGTGAGCACCAGATGTCTTCTTTGCCGTAGGAGTACATGACGTAAAGGTAGTCACCAACGACGAGGGCATCCGGGTACTGAGGGCCGCCCCCACGTGCGCGCACTTCCTTTTGTGGAACGCGCCATTGGTGTGCGCCAGACTTTATCACGTAGGTAACGTCGAAGAAGTAGCCATCGAGGCTGACCGCGATGTCGAGTATGTCGCGCTTGTAGTGTCGCGGGTTGGAGGGGTTGTCGAAGGCGGTGGCGCAGTGATTTCCCACGAGCAGGACGGTGCCGTCGGGTGTGTTGAGGGCCATGTCCAGGGACGGGGAGTCGGGGATGTTGGTGGGGAGCGCGGTTGCCCAGGTGGTGCCTCCGTCCAGGGAGTAGCTCATGTACTTGCGATGAGAGAAGCGGTCGTCGCGCAGGATGGTGACGAGTTTGCCGTCGATCGTTTTATAGATCGCGGGCTCAACGAGTCGGGCCTGGTCGATGGGCTTAGGCTTGTTCTTCTTGAAGCGGGCGCGTTCGCTACGCTCCTTGCGGATGGTGTCTGCGATCGCATCGTAAGCCGGGTTTACACCGTAGGGGGTGTAGTCGTATGCCATACCCTCGATGCCGTCTAAGTCGCTGGAGATGGCAAAGATGGGGCCCAGTGTGCCGTCCGAAGACACCTTGCGGCACAGGTAGCCGTGGAACTTGTGGATACGGAAGTAGTGATCTTTATCGCGGAAGAGTTGCGTGTTGGTCTTGTCCGCGTTTTCCCAGCCGGCGAACTCGTAGACATGGGCGGTGGCGTAGACTTCGCCGTCCACGGTGAACCAGTCCCCGGCCACTGAGTAGTAGCCAAACCCGGTTTCCCACTCCTTGACTTCATCCGGCGCCGGAAAGAGTTCTTCCCACTGGTGCCAGGTGATGCCGTCATGGGAATATGAATACAGCACGCGCTGGCCTGCGGCATCCTCGCCCTTGGGGTGGTTGCTCCACGAGCCATAGAACGTATCGTTGGCGTGATAGAAATTTGCATGGTGGTTGTAGCCGCCAGCCTCGATTGCGTCGCTGAAGATCAGCGCATGCTCCGCGTTGTCGAGCGGGATGTAGGCGCCGCCCACACCGCCGGGAGGCGGAAAGCCGGGGCCCCACATGTTTACGACGGGGCTGCCTTGTGAATTGATCTCCGTTCCGATTTCAAAACCGTTCATGGAGGGGGTGGACGCACTTTCTGCTACGGCGGCAGGCTTTGCATTTACGGCAGTGCTGCGAGCCTGCGAGTTCGCCTGCGTGCACCCGAGCGAGAACGCCAAGAGCGTGGCAGGGATGGCCAGGGATAGGGTTAGATGGGAATATCTCATAGGTGGTGGAAAAGACTGGGGGATGACATGGCTAATACGTTGAGTTTTGTACGGGTGAAGCCATTAGCCTAGCATATTAACATGTGCCGGGCTTTACCATATTTAACATAAAACATTCTGTTTTTGCCCAATTGGAGGCGCTGGCGAATGCTAATAAATGTTGGACGAGGCGTCTTCTTGGCTGACCTGTTTTCACATACCTTTTCGACGTTTCGGTATTTTCGTTCCTCGCGGCAGCGCGTAAGATGTAAGCGCGTTATGTTCATGCCCCAACCCTATCGACTTTTCCTACTCCCCGTCATCTTGCTTCTGATAAACGTCGGGGATGTGCGCGCTGAACTGGCTCTGCCGAGCATCTTTTCTGACCACATGGTTTTGCAGCGGGATCATACGGTTCCGGTTTGGGGGACGGCAACTCCCGGGGCAGAGGTGAGTGTCGCCTTTTGGGGGCAGTGTCGCACGACACAGGTGGACCAGGACGGCCAGTGGAGGATCGAGCTGGAGCCAATGGACGTGAGTGCGGAGTCGCGCGAGATGCGTATAACCTCTAGCCGGGATGATGAAGTGCTCATACGGGATGTGCTTGTGGGCGAGGTTTGGCTGTGCTCCGGCCAATCAAACATGCACTATAGCCTGAAAGCCTTATCGACCCAGCATGGTGCGGCTACACCCATTGCGGATGAAATCCCGAAGGCTGAGTACCCGCTCATCCGGCAGATGCATGTTTACTCGACGCTGGCACCTGACGAGCCCCAGAGCGATGTGGGAGGAAAGTGGCAAGTCTGCTCGCCTGACACGGTGAGTGGGTTTTCGGGCACGGCCTACTTTTTTGCGCGTGAACTATACCGGGAGTTAGAGATGCCTATTGGTATCATCCGCTGCTCGTGGAGTGGCTCCCCCATACAGGCGTGGACCCGGCGTGAGATTCTGATGGAGAACCCGGTCGAGCGCGCCTACACGGCAGCCAAAGACGAGGCGGAGCTGGACTTTGACCTTGCGGCTGCTGAGCGGGAAATCGAGCAGTGGAAGGCGGAGCACCCGGGCAAAACGCCGCCGAAGCGAATCACAAGGCTGGCACTGTCTCCGTCTGAAACGGCACATTATCCGCAGACTCTTTACAACGGCATGCTGTCTCCTGTGATGACTTATGCCATCCGTGGCGTTATCTGGTATCAGGGTGAGGCCAACGGTATTGCGGATCAGTCTCGCTCCTATCATTGGACGTTCAGCCGCATGATTGAGGATTGGCGTAAGCAGTGGGGGCAGGGAGACTTCCCTTTTTACTTCGTGCAGTTGGCAAACTTCCGTGCCCCAAGCGAGCGGCCCCTTGATTTAGACCACTGGGCTAATCTACGTGAATCGCAGTTGAAGACGCTCTCGGTATCTCAAACCGGCATGGCTATCGCGATCGATATCGGGGAGGCCGAAGATGTACACCCCCGTAACAAGATCGAGGTCGGGCGTCGCCTGGCACGCTTGGCTTTGGCGAGTGACTACGGGCGAGAGATCGTCAGCTCAGGTCCGCTTTATTCCGCTGCGGAATTCGAGGGCAGTAAGGCCGTTATCCGATTTGACCATGTGGCGGAGGGGCTGATGGTCGGTCATAAGGAAGACCTATGGTCCCCCGTTGAGGCTGTTGATTCCCCGCTTACGTATTTCCAGATATGCGGCGCGGACCGTAAGTGGAAGTGGGCGCAGGCGCGGATCGTGGATAGCGATAGGGTAGAGGTATGGAACGATGCGATAGCGGAGCCCGTTGCCGTGCGCTATGCCTGGGCATCGAACCCAGAGGGTTGCAATCTGTACAATTCAGCAGGCTTACCGGCTAGCCCATTTCGGACGGATTCCTGGTAAAATATCCACTGGGCTTCAGCGGCCTAAGAGGGCAGGCACTGCGTCTCCAGTATTGATAGGTCCAGGCGCTGCATGCGCAAGTGAAGGTTGTAAATGGTGCCCGGGGCGGGACTCGAACCCGCACGCTCTTACGAGCAAGGGATTTTAAATCCCCAGTGTCTACCATTTCACCACCCGGGCAAGGGGTTGCAAGTAGCAGGCCATACGAAACTAGAGCGTTTGGCCTTTGTAAAGCTTTACCCGCTTTCGTGTGAAGACACAGTCTAGAGGGTGCGCTTGAGTTCGGAGGGGGTGAGGCCGGTTTCGCGGCGGATGAAGCGGCTGAAGGCGGCGGAGGACTGGAAGCCGACGCGCCCGGCGATGTCGCTCAGGCTGACTTGGCGTCCCTGCATGAGCGAGAGCGTGCGGTGCAGTTGGTAGTTGGCCCGGTAGCGACGGATGCTGACGCCGGTTTCGGCCTCGAAGCGAGTGCGCAGGTGTCGCTCGGATATACCGCAGCGGCGGGCGACTTCGTCGAGCGTCCAGTGCTCGTCCACGGCTTGACGCAGGAGCGACTCCACGCGGGCGATCCACGAGTTGTCTTGGCGGGGGAGGGGGTTTACGGAAACCTCTGGGTTGGCTTTTTCCAGCTTGAGCAGGAGGAGGTCGATCTGGGGCAGTACTTCGTGGAGAGAACTTCCTGCGCTGGCCCATGTCTGGGCGATTGCGGCCCAGGTTTGCAGGGTATCCTGTTCCGGTTGGAGCAGGCGGTGAGCAAAGGGGTCCAGTGGCGCCGCCCCTTCATCCAGCTCGAAGGTGATAAAGAGCCAGCGGAGGCGTTCGTTCTCAATATTGAGGTAGTGGTGAAACTGGTAGGGCAGGACGAGCAGACCCTGCCCGGGGCCAAGCGGAGTCTCGATACCGTCCACCGTGACGCTGCCCGGGGTTTGCAGCACGAGGATGAGCACATGGCGGTTGTGGGAACGGTTGCTGAAATGCATCTGCTGGAGGCTGACGCGGTCCTCGCGCATAAAGACCAGGGCGTTGCGGCAATGCCGCTTGGCGGGCAGATTTACCCCGCGTTGGTAGCTATCGGGCTCCTCTAGTTGAGGAGGAAAAGACTTCATGAGGTTCATTTGTTCCGAAATTATCAAATATATATCCGAAAAAGGAAATACTATTCCGTATAGGAATGCTATAATAGCCTGTCATGAAGAGGATTGATGCTTCTGGTCTCAGCCAGCGCGAGTGTATCGCTGTCAACATCTACCCCACGGCTGACGAGGCCTGCCTGCAGGCCGCCGATGCGATTACGGACTTGATCCGTGCGCGCGCTGCCGAGGGAAAGTCTGCCGTGCTTGGTCTGGCCACTGGCTCGACGCCTGTGCGCCTGTACCGCGAGCTGATTCGCCGTCACCGCGAGGAGGGCCTGTCCTTTGCCAATGTTATTTCCTTTAACCTGGATGAGTACTATGGCCTCTCTGGAGATCACCCTGAGAGCTACCGCCGCTTTATGCAGGACCAGCTCTTTGACCACGTGGACATCCTGGCGGAAAACACCCACGTGCCGGACGGTCTGGCCCAGCGCGACGACGTGCTCGCCTCCTGCCAGGCCTACGAAGAGGCCATTCGTGAGGCTGGCGGGATCGACATCCAGATCCTCGGCATCGGGCGTACCGGGCACATCGGCTTTAACGAGCCCGGCTCCGGTCCCCAGTCCCGCACGCGCCTGGTGACGCTCGACAGCCTGACGCGACGCGACGCCGCCCGTGACTTTCTCGGGGAGGAGAACGTTCCCCGTCACGCCATCACGATGGGCGTGGGCACGATCCTCGAGGCGCGTAAGGTCTTCCTACTCGCATGGGGTGAAGCCAAGGCCAAGGTCATTGCCGAATCAGTCGAAGGCACACCCACCGAGTCCATCCCGGCGAGCCTCTTGCAGGCGCACGAAGACTGTGTTTTCTGCGTAGACGAGCCCGCCTCCTCGCACCTTACGCGCGTCCGCTACCCCTGGGTGGTTGGTCCCGTGGAGTGGACGGCGGAGATGACCCGCAAGGCCGTGGTCTGGCTGGCGCAGAAGTCGGGCAAGGCCTTGCTCAAGCTGACCGATGAAGATTACACGGAAAACAGCATGGCGGACCTCCTGACCGAGAAGGGGCCGGCCTACGACCTCAATATCGACATTTTTAACCAGACTCAGCACACCATCACCGGTTGGCCCGGTGGCAAGCCCGACGCGGACGATTCGCACCGCCCGGAGCGCGCCTCGCCGTTCCCCAAGCGCAGCCTCGTCCTCAGCCCTGAGCCCACGGACGATGTGTTCTGCCTCGGTGGTACACTGCACCGCCTGGCCAATCAGGGGCACGAGGTGACGGTGGCCTACCAGACTTCGGGCAACCTCGCCGTGCCGGATACGGACGTGCGCCGCGCCATCGAGCTGATTATCGAGCTGGGTGAGAAGCTCCACGATGTGGCGGAGCTGAAGTTCGCCCGCTCCGTGCTTGAGCAGCTTGAGCAGAAGGGCGCCTTTGGGGAAGATACCTCGGACCTGCGCACGATGAAGGGGCTCATTCGCCGTGGTGAAGCCCGCTCCTCCGGTCGCATGTTAGGCATCGATCCGGAGGCCCTGCGCTTCCTCGATCTGCCGTTCTATGAAAACGGCCGCTACCGTCGCTTTAAGGCGGGCGATGAGGATGTGGAGCGTCTGGCCAAGCTGCTGGATGAGGTGCAGCCGCATCAGATTTTTGCCACGGGGCAGGGGCACGACCCGCTCTCGGTTCCTGCCATCTGCTTCGACGTCCTCGTTGAAGCGCTTAAGCGCTGTGAGGGAGCGAGCTGGTTGGCAGACTGCTGGATATGGCTTTACCGCGGCCCCGGAGCCGAGTGGGAAATGCACGAAATGGACATGGCGGTGCCGCTTTCGCCCGACGAGCTGGAATTCAAGATCAAGGGCATTTACCAGCACCAGACCCAGCGCAGCCAGTCCCCCAGCGTGGCCAAGCAGGACGTTCACGACTCCTGGGCTCTGGCGCGTCAGCTCAACAGCGCCACGGCCCAAGTCTACGACACCCTCGGGTTGGCCGAGTACGAGGCAATTGAAGGTTTTAAACACTACTCGCTGTGAACACACTAAGCATACCTGTAAAATGTAAACCGGTGCTTGATCCGGACTTCCTGCCTGCGGCTAGCTGGAATCAGGCCTTTCAGGAACTGGCCAGCGCGGACCCTGATTTCCGCACGGTGCGCTTTGGCATCAGCCGACCGGACGGGAAGCTCAACGCCTTTACCACGCGCTTGTTGCCCGACCGGGCCGGCAGCCTGAAGCTTAACTTACGCTACAGTGAGCGCCTGGTGAAGTTCCTGCTTTGGGCCTGGGGTGGCAGTCAGGTGATCGTTGAGGGCGCACCTGAAATCGCGGCCAAGCTAGCCGAGATTTATTCGCCCGAAGGCGCACGCGCTTTCGACTCCGACTTCATGGGCAGCACGGTGTTTGGTGAGGCCTTTGCCGTGCGGGCAGGTACTGTTGGTGAAGTGGCAGAGGGTGCCCCCGTGGAGGCGCAGTCGAGCTTTCAGCTTAAGGGCAATCGCGTTGGCTTTGACCTCGGGGGAAGCGACCGCAAGTGCGCCGCCCTCATTGAGGGTGAGGTGATTTACTCCGAAGAGATTAAGTGGAGCCCTTACTTTGAGTCGGACCCGGCTTACCACATCGCGGGCATCCGCGACAGCATCGAACGCGCCGCGCGCCGCCTTCCCAGTCTCGATGGTATCGGTGGCAGTGCCGCTGGCGTATACATTAACAACGAGCCGCGTGCGGCCTCGCTCTTCCGTGGCTTAAGCCCGGAGGACTTCGACCGTCACATCCGCGGCTTGTTTCGGGAGCTGGAGTCCGAGTGGAAAGTGCCCGTAGTCGTGGCCAACGACGGCGACGTGACCGCGCTGGCCGGGGCCATGTCGCTCGGCGATCAGGCCGTGCTCGGCATTTCGATGGGGACCAGTCAGGCTGCCGGATACGTGGATGGCAGCGGTCAGGTAAAGGGTTGGCTGAACGAGCTGGCTTTTGCCCCGGTGGACTATCGCGAGCATGCACCCGTTGATGAATGGAGCGGTGATGCTGGCTGCGGCGTGCAATACTTTTCCCAGCAGGCAGTGGCCCGTCTGATCCCCGCCAGTGGCCTGAGCATTTCCAGCGAGATTCCCTTCCCGGAGCAACTGGAGTGCGTGCAGTCCAAGGCGGCCCAAGGCGACGAGCGCGCGCTCAACATCTACCGTACGATCGGAACCTGCCTGGGCTACAGCATTGCCCACTACAGTGATTTTTATGACTTCCGGCACCTGCTGCTGCTCGGTCGCGTGACCTCGGGTAACGGAGGCGAGCTCATCATGGATGAAGCACGCAAAGTCTTAAGTCTGGAATTCGCGCCGCTGGCCGATAAGGTTAGCCTCAGCATGCCGGATGAGAAAATGAAACGCCACGGGCAGGCCATCGCGGCCGCTGCATTGCCCGTCCTGCCCTGAATCGATACCTGATGATGAAGCTTAGCCAAGCCAACGCTGACCTGTACATCCCCGATAGCCTCGAAACGACTGAAGCCCTCCAGCGCACAACTCACCTCGGGGTGGGGGCGCACCAGGATGACTTGGAGTTCATGGCCCTGCACGGCATCCTGGAGTGTTTCCAGTGCCCGGACCAGTGGTTCGGCGGCGTTACCTGCACGGACGGTGCGGGGAGCTCGCGCACAGGCCCCTATGCCAACTTTACCGATGAGGATATGAAGGCCATCCGCGTGCAGGAACAGCGTCTCGCGGCTAGTATCGGGCAATACAGTTTTATGGCGCAGTTGGGGTACGCCAGCTCCGTGGCCAAAGAGGCGGACAAGCGCGCTTCACTCATCGATGAACTGGAAGCCCTCCTGCGGGCGGCTCAGCCGCGCTTCGTCTATACGCACAACCCCTTTGACAAGCATGCCACGCACATCGGGGTGTTTCTGGCCCTGCACGCGGCTATCTTGCGCTTGCCGCAGGAGCTGCGCCCGGAGAAGCTCTACGGCTGCGAAGTCTGGCGCTGCCTGGACTGGCTGCCTGACAGCCTGAAGGTCGTGCATGCACTGGACGCGCACCCGAATCTGGCTTCTGCCCTCAATGGTGTCTTTGACTCGCAAATTTCCGGCGGTAAGCGTTACGACCTCGCGGTCGAGGGGCGTCGCCTGGCCAACGCCACCTTCTTCGACTCGCACTCGACGGATGAGTCGACCCGTATCGCCTATGCGGTTGACCTGACCGAGCTGGTGCAGGATGAGGCGCTGAGCGTTGGGGCTTTCGTTCAGCGCACGCTGAATGCCTTTGCGGGTGAGGTCGATGGCATGCTGAAAACCCTGTCCTAGTGTGATGTCCGCCTAGGCTGTGTCTTCAAATTAAGAAACGAGGGAAAAAGAGGTAATTTTGAGGATTTTTTCGGCTTTCGAAGTGGTGTGAATCCAGATTCATGAACTGAGAAAACGGAAAAAGACGCGAAAAGACCCTTTTCTACCGACCTTGATGAATTTGAAGACACGGCTTAGGCCGTGTCTAAAGTATTTCACCGCAGAGACGCAAAGTCGCAGAGAGCTTCAGGTTTAAGCTTTATCTTAGGCAAAGCCGCATGCCTTTTTGTGCTTATTGCGGCTATTCACTTTTTGCAAAAAACTTGGCTGACGGGGCACTCATGCCGTTTAAGTAAAACCGTAGCCGGAGACGCCTCTAGTTTTTTAACCTGCGGACACAATATTTCTCAAATTGCTCCAGTGTATCGAAAAACCTGATACGCGGTTGGATTACCAGCGTAGCAGGCAGTCGAAGCGCTGACGCTGGTTGGGGGTTAGCTCGGGCACGGCGGTGACTTGAGCCACTGCAAAATGCTGGGCCACGTAGGCGCGGCATAGGTCCTGAAATTCACGCCAGCGCTCCCAGGGGTAGTCCGGTGCGCTGCAGACGTGGTTGAGCACGCTACGCCACTCCAGGGCGGCGCGCTCGATGTCGCCGGGGCGGAGCATGTCGGAGATGAACTCGGTGCGCATAGCGGGGTTTTGGCGGACTTTGGCCAGGACTTCGGCCGCGCCGTTGCCGTACTCGGTGGGTACGCCCTGGCTGAGGTAGCCGGGGCAGGTGGCTCCGTGGTAGCGCAGGCGGGAGATGTTTCCCAGCCGCCCGCTGCTGTTGTCAAATTCCTCGAAACGGTGGCCGGCGCGGAGGTTGGCCAGGTCAAATACGAGGTCCTCCAGCGCGTAGGATTTGTCCTCCAGCGCGGCGGCGATCGCGAGGCCTTCGCCGTGGTTAAAATAGCTGAATATGACGCCGCGGCGGGTGGGTTGTTTGCGGTCGTCAATCAGCCCGAGCTGGTACCACCACTCGGCTGGGCTGTGGCGTTTGAGCTCCTGTTCGGGAGGGCCAGCCATCTCTGCAAAGGTGGGGAAGGGGGGCGGTTCGACGACGCGAAAAGGCGGGTTGATAAGCGCGCGTCCGTGGGAATCTACCCGGGCGAAGACCTGGGCCGAGGAGTAGTCCAGCCGTGCGCTGATCGTGCCGTTATGCTCCACGAGTTCGGTCAACTGCCCGCCACGGGTGAAGTACGGGAGCAGGGGGACGAGTTCCTTCTCGAAGAGTTCGAGTTGCCAGTGCTTACCGGGCAGGGTGCCCTCGGGGTCACTCTGGCGGTAGTGCGCCTTGACGTGTTGGTGCATCCACTTGGCCAGGACGACTTCGCCCGAGTTGTCCTCGCGTGGCATCTGGGCCAGTGCAACCTGTCGCCCGTAGATGTTGCCGTGCTCGGAGGTCAGTTTGCACAGGTTGCCGACTTCGATCCGGCTCAGTGACTCGGGGGACTTTAGGGTGCGCTTCCACTCCCCCTTGGCGTAAAGCATCGTATCGCCGAGGCGTGCCTTGACCTTGGGGCGCTGGCGTTCCCATTCACCCGCAGAGTTAAGCATCTCCTTGATCTTGGGGCGGGCCGACTCGGTCATGGTCTCCGGCTGCTCGGTCAAGGTGCGGCGCTTGCGCGAAATGCTGAGTTGGCGCAGGCCGAGTTCGACCGGACGCTCGCTGTAGAGGCGTTGTGAGAGCTTGTCGGCGGCTTTGACGGGTGACTCGTTGTGCCGCGCGGCCACTTGCATGGTGGTAATCATGCTGGCCCAGTCGACGTTTGTGCTGCGCTTTAGCTGGAGCGGGCGGGCTTCGTTCAGGCGCGGTTTGCCGGGGGCGACGAGGACGTAGCCCTTGTCGTCGAGTCCGCGTCGCCCAGCCCGGCCAAACATTTGCAAAAGCTCGTCTGCCCGGATGAGCTGGCTACGGCCACCGGCCAGGTACTCGCGCTCAGTCACGAGGACGGATTTCATGCAGAAATTGATCCCCGCGGCCAGCCCTGTGGTGGCGATGATGACGCGTAATTGTCCGGCTTTGGCCAGGGGCTCGATTAACCCTGCGCGCTGCTGGTAGCTCAGGCCGCTGTGGTGAAAGGCGATGCGGTTTTTCAGCATCTTGTTCAGTGGGTCGCCGGCCAGTTTTCTCTGGTCGGGTGTAAGTTCGAGCCACTCCGGGGTGGGCAGGGCGGAGCAGAGTTGCTTGGCCAGTTCCTCGGCGGCGCGGCGCTGGGGGGCAAAGACCAGGATGGGGCCAAAGTCTGAGGCCAGGGCGCGGGCGATGTGGCGCGGCCAAAAGCCCCGGATGCCGCCGGGGAGGCGGTCGGGCAGGGCCTCCATCATGATTTCCTCCTGGGGGACGGGGCGTTCGTGGCGGTAGACCAGCTCTGCGTCGCGGCCAATACGCTTGAGCCAGGCGACCATTTTCTGGGGGTTGCCGACGCTGCCGCTCAGGAGCAGGAGCTGCGTGCCGGGCGGGGCCGAGGCGATGGCCAGCTCGTAGTTCACGCCGCGGGTGGGGTCGGCCAGCATCTGGTACTCGTCGATGACGAGCAGGCCGGGGCCTTCCCCGCGCAGAAAGCGCGACTTCTGTGTCTCCAGCGTAGCGACGACGATGGGGGCGTCGGTTTTCTCGGAGACGTCCCCCGTGGCGATGCCGACGTTCCAGCCGCTGCTGCGCCACTCGTAGAGCTTGTCGTTGGCCAGGGCGCGAGTAGGCACGGTGTAGATGGCCTGCCGCTTGAACCCGCTGTTCATCAACAGCTCAAAGATATAGGTTTTTCCGGCCCCGGTGGGGGCGTGGACGACCACATCTTTACCGTCTTTCAGGTAATTGACAGCCTCCTGCTGCCAAAGGTCGGGAATCTTTAAACTGGATCCAAGCCCTTGCACTTATGGGCTCTGAGTTTAAAGGGCCTTTGCCCTAAAAAGCAACCTTTGTTGTCAGCGCAGGCTGTGACAATTTTGTGGCAAAATCGCGGGATCGCAACCTACAGGCAAACCGTGGCTAAACTTTTGCTTTCCTTGGACGTAGGCTTAGGCTTATGCTACTGTTCAAGACACCGAATCTTATGCCCGTACCACAGAAAGCACTTTTGATTGATGACGAGCCCCACGTGCGCATGTACGTGAAACTCATTCTGGTTGGCTTGGGAGTCAATGAGGTCATCGAGGCGAAAAACGGTAAGCTTGGACTTGAGGCTTATCAGGCGCACGAGCCCGATCTGGTGGTCATGGACGTTAATATGCCCGAGATGGACGGCCTGACCGCCCTGGCCAAGCTCCAGGAGATCGACCCCGAGGCCATCGTCATCATGATGACCTCTCTGGCCTCGCGCGAGGTGGTAGAAACTGCGGCCAACAGCGGCGCGGTCGAGTACATCCGCAAGGACCTCCCCCGCTCGGAGGTGACTGAGCTCTTTCGCCGGGCCTTTGAGGAGTTGTTCGATGAGTGATTCCGCCCCAGACAGTGGACAACCTGCGCCCATGCAGGAAGTTCGCTACTGCCTGAAAGACCTGCTCAAGGAAGTGGAGCAGGAGCGCGCTATTTCTGGTTCTGGCCGCGAGATGGTTGACCAGAGCGAAATCCAGTCGATGTTCAAGAAACGAAAGCGTAATCGTGCCCGGAAAACCGAATAAAGACTTCCTGCGCCTGCTGCGTGAGACCAAACCCTTTCTGGCGGAGGCGGAGATCACGCGTCTGGAGAAAAAGTACGGCGAGGGTACGCTCGAGTTCGTCGAGGCGATGATTATCGAGAACCTGATCTCGCATTCCGAAGCCTGTCGTCTCTTTAGCAACTGCATCGGTCACGCCTATGTTGACCCCTTTGCCAGCGTGGTCACGCCCGAGGCCCTGGAGGCTGTGCCGCCCGCCATCGCCCGTAAGGCGCAGGTCCTGCCACTGTACCTGATTAACGATGTCATCACGATTGCCTTTTCAGATCCGGCAGATGAGGCGCTGGTAAACCGTCTGGCTGGTATTACGGGGTTGGACGTAAGCCCGGTTTTTGCCCTGCCGAGTGAGATTCGAGACGCGATTGAGATCCACTACGCCACAGAGGAGGACGTGCGCTCGATCATCGATGAGTTGGCCGCTTCCAGCGATTCGCTCATCCAGCAATTTTCGACCCATGATATCGTCAGCCTGAGCGAGTCCAAGGGGCTGATTCGTATCGTGGACGCCATGCTTTACTTCGCCATGCGCGAGCGTAGCTCGGACATCCACATCGAGCCCCATATGGAGCAGACGGTGGTGCGCTTCCGCATCGACGGTCGCCTGCGCGAGATGATGCGCTTTTCCAAGGTCATCCACGCGGCCATCATGTGCCGCATCAAGATCATGTGCGACTTGAACATCGCCGAGTCACGCTTTCCGCATGACGGGCGCATGTCCATGCCCATCGGGCCGCGCGAGCAGGACTTCCGCGTTTCGGTCATTCCCACCGTAGAGGGGGAGAAGTGCGTTATCCGCATTCTGGCCTCAACCAGTAAGCGGGAGTTCATGACGCTGGACAGAATGATGATCTCGCAAACTGTGCTGAAGCCTTTCAAGCGCATCATCAAGAGCCCGAACGGCATTGTCTTCGTCACCGGCCCCACGGGTTCGGGTAAGACCACCACGCTTTACGCCGGCCTGCACGAAATCAACAAGCCAGACGCGAACATCTCCACCATCGAGGACCCGGTGGAAATCCGCCTGGAGGGCATTACCCAGTCGCAGGTCAATAACCACATCGATCTGAATTTTGCCCGCCTGCTGCGCTCCATGTTGCGGCAGGACCCGGACATTATTCTGGTGGGTGAAATTCGCGACCTCGAAACGGCTAAGATCGCCACCGAGGCCGCCCTGACGGGGCACCTGGTTTTTTCCACCCTCCACACCAATAATGCGATTCAGGCCATCACGCGTCTGACCGAGATCGGGATCGAGCCCTACATGGTGGCGCCGTCGGTCCTGGCTGTGATGGCCCAGCGCCTTGCCGCCCGTATCTGTGACCGCTGCAAGGAGGCTTACTTCCCTTCGCAGGAGAAGCTGAGCGAATTTTTCTACGACGCCGAAGTCGCCGAGGACATTCCCATGTACTTGGGCAAGGGCTGTACGGCCTGTCGCGGCACAGGTTACCACGGTCGCGTTTCCTTCCACGAGCTGGCCGTTATCTCCGAAGAGATGCGCTCGCTCATTTCGGCCAGTGCGAGCATCCACGAGCTGACCGTGGCAGCCAAACGTACCGGCTACAAGCCGCTGCGCTACGACGGGCTGAAAAAAGTCCTGCTCGGGCACACCACGCTGGACGAAATCGAGAAATCGACCTCCTTCGAGTGGTCGGGTTAGATCGTGTCTATGTGATACTTAATTGTATGCCATCTAATGCTAAAATAGCCGCAATCGCGGTCATCCTCGTTGCCGCTGTTTACTTCCTATTTCAGATGGGAAAGAGTGACGACGAGCAGCAGGTATCCGCCCTGCTGGATAAGCTCGAGAACCTGGGCTCAAAGTCCCCGCATGAAACCCAGATCGAGACCCTTGGCACGGCGCGCAAGCTCGCCGCCTGCTTTGTCGAGCAGCCTTATCTACGGGTGCCGCACTTCTCGCAGGCCAGTTCCCGTAAGGAGTTGACCGGGGCCATGGCGGGCATGCGCAGCCAGGTGCCGGAGGCCGATGTCTCCCTCAGCTCGCGGGTGATTAAAATCTCTGAGGATGGGCGTACGGCCAGCGTAAACTTTATCGGCACGGCAGACGTAAACACCCGGGGCGGAAGCGAGTACAGCCGCCAGCCCTACCACATGAAACTGGTCAAGGTGGACGGCGAGTGGCTGATCGCCGAAGTAACGGTACTGGAGGATTAGCCCAGTTTGGCCAACCCGGCGGTGAGGACTTCGCAGGTGCGCGTGATGTCGTCTTCGCTGTGGGCGGTACTGATGAAGCAAGTTTCGTAGGCCGAGGGTGGCAGGTAGACGCCGTGCTCCATCGCGTGGTGGAAGAGCGGCTTGAACTTGTCTGTCGCGCTGGCCACGGCGGCGTCAAAGTCCAGCACGGGCTCGTCGGCAAAATACAGGCAAAACATGGAGCCGGTTTGCGGTACCTGGAGCGGCAGTCCGAGCTTGGCCGCAGCCTCACGCAGTGCACTGGCAATCTGCTGCCCCATCGCTTCCAGCCGTGCGTAGGGACTTTCGCTCTTGAGCAATTTCAGGGCGGTGATACCGGCCGCCATGGCGAGGGGGTTTCCGCTCAGGGTGCCCGCCTGATAGACCGGGCCCAGCGGTGCGAGCTGGTCCATGATATCGGCTTTGCCGCCAAAGGCCCCTACGGGCAGGCCGCCGCCGATGATCTTGCCCATGGCGCAGAGGTCAGGCGTGACGCCCGAGACTTCCTGCACGCCGCCGGGGGCGAGCCGGAAGCCCGTCATGACTTCGTCGAAGATCAACACCGTGCCGTGCTTGGTGCACAGTTCGCGCAGGCTTTCGAGGTAGCCGGGCTGGGGCAAAATCAGTCCGCAGTTGGCCGGGTAGGGCTCGACGATGATGCCCGCGATCTGCCCCTCGTGCGCAGCAAAGGCAGCCTCGACCGCTGCGGTGTCATTGTAGGGTAAAAGGATGGTCTCCGCGGCAAAGCTGGCCGGTACGCCCGCGCTGTCGGGGTTACCCAGGGTCAGGGCACCCGAACCTGCCTTGACCAGCAGCGAGTCAACGTGCCCGTGGTAGCAGCCTTCGAACTTGATGATCTTGTCGCGCCCGGTGTAGCCGCGGGCCAGGCGAATGGCGGACATGGTAGCTTCGGTCCCGCTGTTGACCATACGGACTTTTTCCACGCTTGGCACCAGCTCGACGATCAACTCGGCCATCTCGACCTCGTAGGGGTTGGGCGTGCCAAAGCTCGTGCCGTGCGAAAGGGCCTCGGCCACGGCCTCGCGAATGGCGGCGTGATTGTGCCCGTGGATGGCCGGGCCCCAGGTGCAGACGTAGTCGATCAGCTCCTGACCGTCCGCCGTAGTCAGGCGTGAGCCCTTCGCCGAGCGGGTGAAAAACGGCGCACCGCCCACGCTGCGAAAGGCCCGTACGGGGGAGTTAACACCGCCCGGTATGAGCTGCTTGGCGCGTTCGAAGAGATCTTGGGAGTGAGTCATGGGAAAAGGTGTATGGGTTTTTTATTTTTTTAACCACAGGGGCCACGGAGCGCACAGAGGAGGCGGGGTTTATTTCTTCCTGGCGAAGGCCATGCCGGTCAGAAATGAAACGACGATGACGGGAAGTAAGCAGATGAAAAAATTCAAATAGCTGAAATGACTTTGAGTACCAAATTTGGGGGAGGTTATTTCGAAAAAGGCAGGCATTCCGTAGCGAAAGGTTATGAGTTCATCTCTTGGCAACATAGCAGTGTAACCAAATAACAAGCTTGAGACGAATATCGAACAAAGCACCAGTACCATCAGCCCGATCCCATACAGCCTTTTTTTTATAGCATTGCCTCTCTGTGTGCTTTGTGTCCTCTGTGGTTAAAAATAAAATGAATAACCTTAGCTTACGTACTTCTGTACGATGGGGATGCGACGGCCGACGCCGAAGGCCAGCGGGGTGGTTTTGAGGCCGGGGGCGGCCTGCTTGCGCTTGTATTCGTTGAGATCGACCTTGCGGATGATGTCGCGCACGACCTCCTCGTCGAAGCCCGCGCTGACGATCTCCTGGCGGCTCTGGCTCTCCTCCACGTAGAGGCGGAGTATCTCGTCCAGCACGGGGTAGGGCGGGAGCGAATCCTCGTCCTTCTGGTCGGGGCGCAGTTCGGCCGAGGGGGGCTTATCGATGGTATTGACCGGGATGAGCTCGCGCTCGCGGTTGATCCAGCGGGCGAGGGCGTAGACCTGCATCTTGGGCAGGTCGGAGATGACGGCCAGCCCGCCAGCCATGTCGCCATAGAGCGTGCAGTAGCCCACGGCGACCTCGCTTTTGTTGCCCGTGGTCAGGAGCAGAGCGCCGAATTTATTCGACACGGCCATGAGGAGCAGGCCGCGGGCGCGTGCCTGGATGTTCTCCTCGGCCACGCCCATATCCGTCCCGGCAAACAGCGGGGCGAGCGCGTCGCTGGCGGCCTCAACAATGCCCGCGATGGGCAGCGTCTCAAAGGTGATGCCGAGGTTTTCGGCCAGGATACGGGCGTCGTCCTTGCTGTGCTGGCTGGAAATGGAGGAGGGCAGGCTGATGCCGATGACGTTCTCCGGTCCAAAGGCTTCGGCAGCCAGGGCGGCGACCACGGCGGAGTCGATCCCGCCGGAGAGGCCGATCAGCGCCTTGCGGAAACCGCTTTTGTGGGCGTAGTCGCGCAGGCCGAGCACGAGCGCGTCGTGGATGTCGGCCATCTTTTCCTGCAGGTAGCGTTCGGGTACACTGGGCTGGTCCCCGGAGAGGTCTACCAGCTTCAGCTCTTCGGCAAAGCCCGTCAGCCCGGTAAAAAGCGAGCCGTCGGCGGCCATGACTTTACTGTGCCCGTCGAAAATGAGTTCGTCGTTGCCCCCGACGAGATTACAGTAAACCAGCGGACAGCCGCATTTTTTGGCCGCTTCACCCAGGAGCTTTTCGCGCAGGAGGCGCTTGCCGCTGTGCCAGGGACTGGCGGAGAGGTTGAGCACGATATCGACGCCTGCCTCGGCCAGCTCCGTCACAGGGTCCACTTGATAGTGGCGGCGGGTGGGTACGGCGGGGTGGTTCCAGACGTCCTCGCAGATGGTTACGCCGATGCGCTGTCCGCGCCACTCGACGATGCCCGCGCGGTCGGCAGGCTCAAAGTAGCGGTCCTCGTCAAACACGTCGTAGGTGGGCAGCAGGCACTTGCGCACGGTGTGGCGGACTTCTCCCCCTTCGCACCAGGCGGCGGCATTGTAGAAACGGCGGCCCTGACCGGTGGTGTTATGGGCTACGTAGCCCACGAGCAGCGGGACGTCGCCCGTGGCGGCGGCGAGTTCCTGCAGGCGGATAATGTTGTCGTCCACGAAGCGGCTCTTGAAGAGCAGGTCGCGCGGCGGGTAGCCCGCAATGCTCAACTCCGGGGAGATAACCAGCTCAGCGCCTTCGGCCACCAGCTTTTGGTAAGCTGTGAGCAGCTTATCGGCGTTTCCGGCGAGGTCGCCAACGATGGTGTTTATCTGGGCAAGACCGATTTTCATTTGTAAAACCCCAAGCAAACGGACTTATTGGGCGGAAGCAAGATTTCCCATGTATACTTCTCTCACCCTGGCCTCGGCCTCACCGCGTCGAAAGCATCTCCTGGAGCTCTCCGGGCTGCGCTTTAGCGTGTTCCCGGCGCAGGTCGAGGAGCACGAAGAGCCGACTTCGCGCCCGGACGACACCGTGCTACACAACGCCGAGATCAAGGCTGCATGGGTTAGCCAGTGTCAGCCCGAGGCCCTCGTGCTGGGCTCAGACACCACGGTGGCGCTGGAAAGCGAGGTCCTGCACAAGCCCGCCGATATGGACGAGGCCCGGGCCATGCTGCGTCGCCTGGCAGGGCGCAGCCACACCGTTTACACGGGCATTTGCCTGAAAGGGCCCGCGAAGGGGATTGACGAGTGCCACTTTGTGACCAGCGAGGTGACGTTTAAGTCCCTGAGCGAGGCAGACATCGATGCGTATTTTCAAATGGTCAATCCGCTGGACAAAGCCGGCGCCTATGGTATTCAGGAGGGTAAAGAAATGATTATCGCCGGGTTGCGGGGTTCGCTGCACAACGTCATGGGCTTGCCCACGGAGTTTTTGCTGGAACGGCTGGAGCGCCTCAACCTGTTAGCTGCCTTACGTACCACATGACCGTCCAAACGCCACCGCCCCGCAAGCCCTCCGCCTGGCCGCGCTGGGACCGAGAGCCGACCCAGAGCCGCAAGGCCTACGAACGCTCGGCCTTGGTCGGCCTGGCCGCCACGGTCCTGATCCACCTGTTTCTTGTCTTTGCCTTTCCCTGGGACATGATCAAGGTGTCCGACGCCGAGCAACCGGAGCCCAACCTGCCGATGGAGGTGGAGCTTGTCATTCCAGAGCCTGTCGAGGAGCCGCCACCCAAGTTCGTCGAGACCAATACCCAGCCTCCGGAGCAGGAGCCCGAGGATACCAACAATATTTCTGACCGCAATCAGGTCGTCGCGCAGGAAAATCCGGTTGAAAATGCCCCCGAGTTGGAGACTCCGCAGGTTGATGGCGAGATGCCGTCGCAGAAAATCGTTGAGGGGGATCTGAACGAAGAGCCTTCACCGCCTCCGGTGGAGCAGGGCATGCCCGATGCCCAGCCCGAACAGCAACCTGAGCAACAGGAGCAGCCCACGGAAGCCGAGCCGGTGGAGGAGCAAGTCGAGGAGCAGGTGGAGCCCCAGGATTCCCAGCAGCCTGTCGAGGCCCCGTCCGAAGGCGAAGATGACGTTTCCGAGCAGGAGCGCGCCATCATGCCCGAGCAGGAGGCGGTTGAGGAGGAGGGCACCCCGAGCACGGATGAGTCCGGCCTTTCTGAGGAACTCCCGGAAACCCCCGGCGAGGAGGAGAAAGAAGCCGCCCCGGCGCCTCGTCCCCAGCGTGAGATTCAGGTCAAGATGAAGGAGGTCACGCCCAGCCAGCAGGCTCCGCAGGGGCAGATGGTGCCCAAGGCACGCCCCACGATTAACATCAAGCGTCCCCCTGGGCCCGTGATGAGCACCCCGGCTTCGAGCAGCGATGTGGGCGCGCTCTCCATCAACGCGAAATTCAGCGAGTTCGGTTCCTACACGCAGCAGATGATGGACGCGATTCAGGCCCAGTGGAACCTCACCGCCCGTCAGACGAACTACGTTTCCTCGCAGTACGGCACCTACGTCAAGGTCGAGTTTACGCTCCTGCCGAATGGGCACGTAACGAATTTCCAGATACTGCGCAGTACCGCCAGCCGCCCGGCCACGCTTCTGGTGCAGGACGCCGTTATCTCCCGTGCGCCCTTTGGTGAGTGGACCAAGGAAATGCTTTCCACGCTGGGCGATCAGGAAAAAGTAACCATCACTTTCTACTACCGTTGAGCGCAGATTTACAGCAATGGGAGGCCCGCTACCCGCTGGGACCACGGGTCAAGGTACTGGCTGTTCACCCCGCCGGACTCATTGCCCTGCAAAAGCCGATCAACGTCCTCTCGCACCCGAACAGCCCCAAGGATGAGGCCCGCTCTCTGCTCAAGGCAGCCTACGATCTGGATGAGGAGTGCTACCACGGGCTGGGTGAGAACGATGAAAAGCTTCATCTCTGCCACCGTCTGGACTCCGCCACCTCGGGAGTTATCTTGCTGGCGCAAAACGAGGATCTGGCCGATATAATCCGCCTGGCCTTTGAGGAACGGCGCGTGGAAAAGACTTACTTTGCCCTTGTGGTGGGGAAACCTGCCCCGCGCCCGGATTTGTGGCTCGACCGTATGCCGCCCGATGGCTCGGGCCCACCGATTACGATGCGTAGTCGGCAGCAATTTATCCGTCAGGATGCCAACAAGCTGAATATATCGCTCCTGCGCCTGGCTCCGCAGACAGGGCGTACGCACCAGCTCCGTATGCAGTGTGCATGGCATCGCTGCCCGGTTCTCGGAGACCGGACCTACGGCGACTTTCGCGTGAACCGCACCATTGCCAAAGCGGCTAATATCGACCGCCTTTATCTCCACTCGGCGTCGCTTCAGGTGGAGTTTAACCATGGGGGCAAGTTCCACAAGTTTCATGTCGAATCCGAGCTGCCGGGGTCGTTTAAGACCATTATTGAGCCCAATGCCGCCCTGCAGAAAGTGCCTTTCCAGCGTCCGACGCCCAAGCTTACACCGCCCCATCTGGCCCGCCCTGAGTTTGGCCACAAGCGGGGCATGCCGCGTGGACGCCCCGGGCCGCGCTGAGTACCACGCCCGGCCCGTACCTGCCATCGCTGATGGCCAACTCCTGACTTTATGATTATTCCCAGAGAATCACGTCTGACCGACACCCAGTTGGCTGAAGTCGAAGCCATCGTTGCCGAGTTCGGCTGCCGCATACAGGTTATCGTGGGGGCCGAACGCTGCATCTATGCTATCCTCGGGGACGAGCGCCACGAGACCATGATGAATCGTCTGCTCGGGCTCGATTATGTGGACCGTGTGGACGCCATCGACTCGCCCTACAAGCTGATGGACATCAACTCCAGCCTCGCGGAGAGCCGCCTGAGCCTGGCCGGGGTGGAACTGGGCAAGGAGCCGCTCTTCATTGCCGGGCCCTGCACCATCGACCCAAAGAATCCCAACCTCTTTCTCGACTCCGCCGCGGCGGTCAAGGAGGCCGGGGGGCACATCCTGCGCGGTGGCGTGTGGAAGCCCCGCACCATGCCGTACTCCTACCAGGGTGACAGCAAGGCGCTGGGCATTCTGGTCGAAGCCCGTGAGAAAACCGGCCTGGCCATTAACACCGAAGTCATGGACGGCGACCACCTCAAGCAGGTGCTTGAGGCCAACGTTGACGTCATCCAGATCGGCACCCGCAACGCCGTCAACTACTCCTTGCTGCGACAGATCGGTGAAGCTACGGCCGGGACAAAGACTGCCATTTTGCTCAAGCGCGGACGCCCCATGGCTCCGGTCGGGGAGTTCCTCGCGGCGGCTGAGTACATCGTCTCGGCGGGGAACCCGAACGTCATGCTCTGCCCGCGCGGCACGCTTCCCGCGATGGACGGCTACCGCAACCACCCGGACGAATCCATCACCCAACATCTTAAGGAGAAGTCCTGGGCTCCCGTCGTGGTGGACCCCTCGCACTCGGTGGGACGCGCCGCCTTTGTCCCCGGTGCGGCACTGGCCGCGATGGCCTACGGGGCGGACGGGCTGGTCATCGAAACCCACCTTGACCCGAAGTCGGGCATTGGCGATGATCCCAAGCAGTCGATCACGCCCGATGTGCTCAAGCAACTCATCCTCGATGCGCGCGACATCTGGCGCATCCGGCGCAAGTACCGCCACGGCCACCTCGCTACCGCCTCATGAGACTTACACAGAAGCAGTTTTTAATCCTCACCGGGCTAGGCTCCGGTGCCTTCGCCCTTGGGCTTTTGCTGGCCTGGAGGTCCGCACCGCTGGCGACTCAGGCCGCCACGCCTGAAAATATCTGGGAGTATATTGAAGAGGATGCGCCCCTGCACGATATCGACCCACGCTTTGTCTATGCCATATGCATGGCGGAGAGTAGCCTGAATCCCACGGCCAGCTCGGGCTATGCCAACGGCATGATGCAACTGAGTAAGGTGGCCTGGAAAGAGGTAAGCGACGAGCCCTACCGCATGGCCACCAACTGGCACACGAACGTCAACGTGGGCATCGACTATCTCGAGCACTGCAAGGTGTTCCTGGAGCAGCACGGGCACTTTTCCTACCCGCTGTTGGCGGCCTGCTACCACAAGGGGCCTTATGCCGTAAAAAATGCGGGGTTCCAAATTAAGAATCTGGAAACCCCGCAGAATAAGATTTATCAACAGCTATATGCCGGGAAGCTCGACGCAGTGTCGGTCCCGGAGGAGAGCTAGATCTGAGCCTCTAGCTTACTGGTCAGATCGGGCTTGCTGGTCATGCCTACGATCTGGTCCACCACTTCACCATTCTTGAAGATGAGGAGGGTGGGGATGGCGCGAATGTTAAACTTGCTCGCGAGCTCGCTGTTGCTGTCGACGTCGACCTTGCCGATCGTGACCTTGCCGTCCAGCTCTTCGGCCAGCTCTTCCAGGATGGGGGCGATAGCCTTGCAGGGGCCGCACCAAGGGGCCCAGAAGTCTACCAGCACGGGCGTACCAGCGGAAGCGACGGTGGAGTCGAAACTGTCGTTGTCGAGATTTTGGATTTTTTCAGATGCCATAATTGAATTGTGTTCGATAGGTGAGTCGTAGCTGGGGCGCTAACCTTTCATCCCGAGAAAAATCATCACAGCGGCGGCGATGGCGACCGCGGCACAAACGGCGTCAACCGCTACGGCCAGAATGCCGGGGCCGGATTCCTCTTCCTCCACATGCACGGGTGCCTTGGCAATCGGCTTGGAGGGGCGGGGCTTGGCCGGAGACGGGCGCGGGGCGGCCGGTTTGGGTGCTGCGGGCTTGGGCGCAGCAGCGGCGGGCGCGCTTTCTTCGGCGGTGGGCTCGGGCTTTTCGCTTGCGGCCACGGGCTCCTGAGGTGCAGGAGCTACCGGGTCCTTAATGGGCGTCTCTTCCTTGGCCGGAGCTTCTGAGGTATCGTCCTCGAGTTTAACTTTGGCCGGAGGGGTGGGGGCAAACGGTGAGCGGGTTACCTTAAATTGTGGCTTGGGGGCGGACGCATTGCCGTCACGGGGAGCGGCCTGCGGAGGGGTCGGTTTCTTGGGTTCGTCACTCATGGATAAGCTCCGAGTGTTCGACTTCCCTGCGCAAAGTCAAGAGTTGGCGTGCCTTAACCCTCGGAATGCTTCTGGATGAGGTCCTGCACTTCGCGGTGATCGGCGTCCTCGATTTCCTTACCCTTGCGTTTGAGGTCTTCGAAGGTTTTGACCACGGTCTTGGTCATCCGCTCGTGTGTTTCCTCAGAGCCGCCGACGATGGCGAACTTTTCCGCCTTCGTAATGCGCTTGTGGCCATCCTTGTTATCCAGGCCGATGCCGAGCAGGCCAGAGATCTTGGGTTTATCGCGTTCCATTGGGTTTAAACAGCCTAATATGTGCCAAGTCGCAGCGTATGGCAAGCGTCGGTTGCTTTCGGTGGTGGCAGACGCAGCCTAAGCCTGACGGTTTTCGTCCTCGTCGTCGAGGGGCTCGTCCCCGTCGGAATCGGCCTCTTCGTCCTCTTGGTCAAAGTCATCTTCTTCCACGTCCGCCTCGAAGTCATCCGCCTCGTCGTCTGGCGATTCGGCTTCGTCCTCCTCGTCGTGTGTATCCGGCTCCGCGGCGATAAGCTCCGGTTCGGCCTCGTCCTCTTCGCCTTCCTGGACCAGCTCGACGCCCTCGGGGATGATGTCGTCTCCCTCGCGGGCATCGCAGCGCACGTCGCCAAAGAGTTCTTCCTGCTGAATCACGATGTGTTTGAGGCGGGTCAGCTCCAGGATGGCCAGCAGGGTAGCGACCAGTTTGCTGTGGGTGATGGGTTCCCCCTCAAAGAGTTCACTGAAAAGAAAGCTGCGGCTGGTCTGGAGTCGGTGCAGAACGTGCTCCATGCGGTCTGCCACGGTGACTTGCTCGTCGTGGATTTCCCCCTGCACGATTTTCTCGGACAAGCGCCGCAGCACGAGGTTGAACATGTTCCAGACCTCCAGCCGATCGCTGGGCTTGAGCGGTCGCGGGTCGCGATCTTCTTCGCCCGCCTTGTAGAGACGGGGCAGAAAGTCCTGCTGGCGTTCCACGGCCTGACGGATTTGCTCCGCGGCCTCCTTGAAGCGCTTGTATTCGAGCAGCTGCTCCACGAGTTCCCAGCGCGGGTCGGCCTCTTCGGTTTCTTCGTCGGGCTGGGAGTCCTGCTCGTTGACGGGCAGCAGCATCCGGCTCTTGATGTACATCAGCGTCGAGGCCATGACGAAGAACTCGCCCGCGACTTCGAGGCTGAGCGCCTCCATCTGGCGCAGCACGTCTAGGTACTGCCGCGTGACCTGCTCGATTGGAATGTCGTAAATATCGAGCTCATTTTTGCGGATGAGAAAGAGCAGCAGGTCGAGCGGGCCCTCGAATACGGGCAGCCGGATCGCCATCTCCCGGCTGGGGAGAAGGGAGTCCTGTTGGTCATCGACTTCCGCTTCGGGGGGCATGGTGCTAGATGCGGACGAGGCTCACGCTGAGCTGGAAGTCCCAACTGCTTTCGCGTGTGGCGCCGGAGCGGTTGATGATGGCAAAGGTGAATTCCCACGAGTTGCCCAGCAGGGTTTCCCAGAGGTAGACCTGCTCGGTCAGCTTGCCCTGACGGGCGTCGATGGCCCAGTACCCGCCGATCAGATTACGGCTGTCCAGGCGGTAGCGCGTATCGATGAAGAACTGGTTGATGCTGGCCCCGGGGACGTCGGCAATGTAGTTGTTGCCAAACATGACCTCGAACTTTTCACCGTCGCGGAAGGTGACGCCCGTGGTGACTTCGTCAAGGTCGAGGTGGTTGGGGTCGACGCGGATGAGCGTCTCGAAATTGAGCCAGTAGGCGGGGTTGATGCTCAGCACGGTGAAGAAGTCGGAAAAGTCCTGCTGCGGGGGCTGGGCACCCTGACCGAAGCGGGCGGGCTGAGCCGGGCGGGTCTGGAAGCGGAATTCCTGGTAAAAGTCCAGCTCGACCAGATCGCGTGAGCCGTACTCCGGGTCGCGGGTTTGGAAGAGGTTTTCCACCCCGACGCGGATGACGTTTTCTTCGTAAAGGTCGTCGATGTTGCGCTTGTTGGCCAGGCCGATAGGCTCAAGGTAGGTGTCGTAGGAGGCGCGGCGGTCGATGTCTGGGATGACGGTGCTGCCGGCCTGGGCCCCGGGGATGTAGCGGTACTGCACGACGGGTTGAAGCACGTGGCGCAGGCCGTCAACGCCCCAGAACTCGTTTTCATACTGCCAGCGGCCAACGGCGGTAGCAGTCAGGTCGATGCCGATTTCGCCCAGCACACGGGTGTAGCTGCCGCTGTTGCCCAGTGTGGTGCCGTAAAAGGTGGTCATGACGCCAGCAACCGGGGTGACGGTCATCCAGTCGGAGACCTCCAGCGGCATGTTCAGTCCATAGTAGGCGTTGAGACGGTTGCTGTCGAGTTGGTTAAAGGGCAGGCCGGGGGTGGCGCCGGTGACATAGTTTTCCGCCAGCGAGACGTAGCTGGCATCGAGTCGCTGGTAGACGCCGGTTTCGAAGAGCTCGGTCGGTACGAGGTTGAAGCTGACTTCCGGCAGGCGCTGGGCCACGACTTCCCAGTTGTTGGGCTGGATGCGGGCAAAGGCGCCGAGGAACCAGTTTTCGCCGCGGTAGGTGGCGTTAAAGAAGTTGTCCGGCACCTGATTGTCATCGAAGAGGCCGGGGCGGAAGTCGCGCTCGACTTCGGAGTCGCTCCACCAACTGATCGAGCTGGTGAAGTCAAAGGCGTCGTCCTCGAAGGCGAACTGTTTGTGTCGCCATTCGATAAAGTTACGGTTGCGCTGGATGGGCTGGCCGAGCACGTCTACGCCAAGCTGGCTGGTGGAGCCCTCGTCGTAGATAAAGCCCGTGTTGAGGCGACCGTACATGCGGCCGAAGTCCTCGTCCTCCCAGTTGTACTCGATGATGGGGCCGCCGAGGATGCCGCGCTCGGTGTAGCCGTCGATGTTGGCCCCGACGCGCAATTCCTTCAGCACCTGAATTTCGATTTCGTTCTGCCAGTAAAAGCCCAGGTTGCCGGTGTAGCCGATATTACCCGTGTATTGGAAGGGCATGTCCTGATCCATGTCGTACTCGGCATAGGGCAGGTAAAAGAAGGGAACATCACCGATCTGGAAGAATACGTCCTCCATGACGAGGTCGCGCTGGTTCTCCAACGTCATGTTGTCGGCGGCGACGTTGAGCGAGAAGTCGTCCGGCTCGTGGTAGTAGATGCGTCCGTCGGTGACCTCCACCTTGTCCTCGGTGCCGGTAACTTCCTTACCTTCAATGTAGATCGGGAATTTACCCAGGCGAAAGTCGTGGGTGTAAAAGGTGCGGTTAAAGTAGTCGTAGTTGGCGTTGTCGGTCACGACGCGCATGTCGCGGCGGCTGATGGCGACGTTGTCCTTGGCCTTGATCTTGGACTGGTCCTGCTCGAAGACGATTTTCTGCCCCTCGACACGGAAGTTGCTGTGCTCGAGCAGGGCGTTGCCCCGTGCCGTCAGCCGGTTGTTTTCCGCGTCGAACTCCAGCGGCTCGTCGGCGGAAAGCTCCGGTGCGTTTTGTTGTGCGCTCAGGTTTGACCAGCCGAAGCCGAGCGCGATGCAAAAACTCAAGATACAACGCATGGGGGAATTGAAAATGGGGAGACTGTGGCGTGCCGGGCATACGGGCAAGGACTATTTTTACCTGTTCGGCTTGCAACGCGCACAAATCTGCCCATACAAAAGCGGAGTTTGCCATGACGGGGCTCCCCGGCATGCACCCGAATCTCTTCTCACTGATCTATATAGACCCATGCTAAAATACCTGCTCGCGCTTTTCGCAGTCCTGATGATGACCACTCCGCTCTTTGCAGCCGGAGGCGGTGGTCACGGACCGTCAGATTTACCGCCCTTCCCGCGCCCGCTGGATGATTACATCCCCTACGAACAGGAGAAGCTGGCCGAGCTGATCACCGCAGGCAAAGTCGAGGCCCTCGAGGGCTACACTGCGCCGGGTGAGGGGAGTATGGCCCCCGCTGCGGACGTACACCAGACCGTAGGTGACCACGCGGTGGACGAGGAGCACGCAACCGGTGTTGACCCGGAGGTGGCCGCACTCGGGGTCATCGAAACGCTCAAGGTCCGCATTGAGGCCGAGCCGCTCAACCTCGTGGTGACCTTGCTTTTCTTCGGCGCGATTTTGCACACCTTCTTCGCGGGCAAGTTCATGAAGATCGCCCACGACATTGAGCACAAGCACAAGGAGAGGGTGGACGGGCATGGTCGCCGCTACGTGGCCAACAAGGAACCCGTCAGCTTCAAGGCGACTTTCTTTCACTTTCTAGGCGAAGTAGAGGCCATTTTCGGCATCTGGGTCTTGCCGCTGTTTCTCGTCATCACGTTTTGGCCCGGCTACGGCTGGGACACGGCGGTGCACTACATTGACACGCGTAACTATACCGAGCCGGTTTTCGTGGTCATCATCATGGCTATCGCCTCTTCGCGCCCTGTGCTCCAGGTTGCGCAAAACGCCCTCCGCGTCGTGGCCAACATCGGTAAGCAGTCACCGGCTGCCTGGTGGTTGTCTATCCTGACGATTGCCCCGATTCTTGGCTCGTTCATCACGGAGCCTGCCGCCATGACGATTGCTGCGCTGCTCCTCGGCCAGCAGTTCTACAAGTACAAGCCCGCCTCGAAGTTCGCCTACGCCACCCTGGGCCTGCTCTTTGTCAACATCTCTGTTGGGGGTACGCTCTCGCACTTTGCCGCTCCGCCCGTGCTTATGGTCGCCTCCACCTGGAACTGGGACTTCGCTTTCATGTTTACGCACTTCGGCTGGCGTGCGGTGGGGGGTATCCTGGTTTCCAACGCGATCTACTTCTTCGTCTTCCGCAAGCACTTTGCCGAACTGGCCAGCAACCGCGCGGCCATGAATGTTTCCGGTGAGGATAAAGAAGAAGAGCCCGTGCCGGTCTGGATCATGCTTGTACACCTCTTCTTTATCGGCTGGACGGTGATGATGCTGCACCACCCGCCGCTCTTCATTGGTGGCTTCCTCGTTTTCATCGCTTTCATCATGGCGACCTCGCACCACCAGTACGATGTCTCCCTCAAGGGGCCGCTGCTGGTCGGTTTCTTCCTCGCTGCACTGGTTATCCATGGTGGCCTGCAGGGCTGGTGGATTGCTCCCGTCTTGGGAAGCTTGGCCGAGGTGCCGCTCTTCATCGGCTCAACCGTGTTGACGGCCTTTAATGACAATGCCGCCATCACCTACCTGGCTTCTCAGGTGCCCGCCTTCAGTGGTAACATGGCACTGCAGTACGCCGTGGTCGCGGGCGCCGTTACCGGTGGCGGCTTGACGGTTATCGCCAACGCGCCCAACCCGGCTGGTCAGAGCATTCTGGGCAAGTTCTTCCAGGGTGGGATTTCTCCGCTGGGGCTGCTTCTGGGCGCTCTCATCCCGACACTGATTCAGGCCGTGATGTTCATCGTCCTGCCTCACTAGTCGAGTTTTCAAGACCGATTCCTTTTTTGAGAGCCTGCCTCGTGCAGGCTCTTTTTTTGCCCGGATACGAGAGGCCGCGGTATGCTAAGGTTTGACAGGCGGGCGGATAAGCCTACGCGTGTAAGCAGCCCGCATGCCTTCTTCCCCGCAAAAGCCTGCCACCACCGCCGCCCTGGCCCGTCACCTGGGTTTATCGCGCTGGACCATTTCCCGGGTACTCAATGGCCATCCCGGGGTGCTGCCGGCGACGGTTGAGCGCGTCCACCGGGCCATGGAGGAGCTGGGCTATCAGCCCAACGCCCTCGCCCGGAGCTTGCGCGGCGGCAAGACGGGCACGATTGGCGTCTGCTTTCAAGAGATCGAATCGCCCATCCTTGTGCGCAAGACCGCGATCTTGCAGCAGCAGCTAAGAGAGCAGGGACGCCACACCTTGATCGAGCTGACCAGCGGGAACGTCGGCATGGAGGAGCAGGTTATCCGGCACTTTCTGTCTATGCGGGTGGACGGTATTGTCTTGATCGGCTCGCAGCTCAACGAGGAAGAGGCCGTCCTGCGCAACGCGCGGGAACAGTCGACCCCCGTGGTCTGGATCGACCCCGAGCGGGCCAACTCTCCTCACTGCGTGCGCTCGGACCGGGCCTATGCGATGGGCTTGACCCTGGAGCACCTTTACGGGCTGGGCCATCGCCGCTTTGTGACGCTGGGGATCGACCCTACCGACAGCTATGGCGCAATCAAGCTGGAGGGCCTACGCCGGGCGGCCAAGCGACTCAAGCTGGACTATGATAAGGTGTTCCTGCACCATTATGAGGCCGGAGTGCGCCACCACGACTACGCCCTGGGGGAGCGATTGGCTTCGCATTGCCTGACTATGGAAAAACCGCCCAGCGCAGCCATCGTCCTGAATGACCGTGTGGCCATTGGCCTCATGCACAGCTTGCGCAAAGAGGGGTGGGAGTTCCCGCGGGATCTCTCCATGGTGGGCTACGACAACCTGGAGATTTCCGATTACAGTTGGCCTCGCCTGAGCTCGGTAGACCAACGGCCCGAGGCACTCATGCGCAAAGCTGCCGAGATGCTGGACACGCTGCTGGCGGGCGGGAAGGGAGCCCAAAGCATCAAGCCCGTAACGGTTCGTCCCTCCCTGATCGAGCGCGATTCCACGCGCCGGGTGGGGAAGTGACACGCTTTTTATGGGGAGATGACAGCTTGGGCTTGACTTCTTACCCTACACGTGTGTGATTTGGGCGTTATTCTTTTAATTCGATGGCAAAGATACTCTTAACCACTACCTCCTACCAGGATACTCCTGGCCCCCATCACGACATGCTCGAAGGCTCCGGGCACGAGATTCACCGCGAGCGCGGCCCGCTCTCCGAAGAGGCCATGCTCAAGCTGGCCGGTGACTTCGACGCCTTTCTTTGCGGGGATGACGCCATCACGCGCAAGGTGCTGGAAAAGGCCACACCGCGCCTCAAAATTATGGCCAAGTACGGCATCGGCGTGGACAAGATCGACGTCGCTGCGGCCACCGAGATGGGCATCCCGCTCTGCTTCACCCCCGGGGTAAATCACACCACCGTGGCCGAGCACACCTTTGCACTTATGTTCGCACTTTTCCGCCAGCTCGTGACCGAGGTCAACTACGTGCGCGAGGGTAACTGGAAACGCCTGACCGGGCACGAGATCATGGGCAAGACCATCGGCATCATCGGCCTGGGCCGCATTGGCCGTGAGGTCGCCATTCGCGCCAAAGCTTTCGGCCTCAAGGTGGTGGGCTATGACATTTACTGGCCCGAGGAGTTTGCCAAGGAGCACGGCATTGAGCGCGAGCACGGCCTGACTCAGGTTTTCCAGCGCGCGGACATCCTCAGCCTGCACACGAACTTGACCGAGGAAACCCGCGACATGATCAGTAACCGCTCCTTTCCGAACATGAAGGACGGGGTCGTCATCCTCAACTGCGCCCGCGGCGAGCTGGTCAATACCGCCGACATGGCAGCTGCGCTCAAGAGCGGCAAGGTTGGCGGCTATGGCACAGACGTGCTCGACGAGGAACCGCCTCCGGCCGACCACCCGCTGCTTAATGCTCCGAACTGCATCGTCACGCCGCATATTGGCTCGCGCACCTACGAGTCGGTTGTCCGCCAAGCCACGATGGCGACGGAAAATCTCCTGCTCTGCCTCAAGGGCGAAAAGCCCTTGGCCCAGGTCAACGACGTACCGATCCCGCCCGTTAGTTCTTAACCGCAAAGTTCGCTAAGGGCACAGGCGCTTTCCCATTGTATCCCGCAGCGGCTTTTTACTCATAAAAAGTATAATCGTTTTTACCCGTATCTTTAAAACCCGATATTTGAATTCATGCTTAGCGCGCTTGGCGCTCAATGCGGTTTAAAATCCCAACACTCCCATGTCCGAAACCTTCCACATCGTCCCCGAGTCAACCCACAACGCACTTGTTGAAGCCGCGTATCAGCATCGTGGATACACAGTTGATGAAGCCGCTGCTGCCTCGCGTTTCTCCGCCCATGCCAGCCGCCATGGCATCCGCACGCACAACGCGCTCAAGGCGCTGCACCTGGACCACCTCTTTGGTTCCGCAGCGGGCGGCTGCAAGCCCGGCGTACAGATCGAGAAAAAGGAGAGCCGCTTCGCCGCCTCCCAAGTCTGGAATGCCAACCGCAAGCTTGGTCAGGCCACGGCCTACGAGGCGATGGACGAGTGTATCGCCTTGGCCGACAAGTACGGCATTGGTCAGATCTCCGTGGATAATGCATTTCACTATCTCTGGGGCGGTGGCTATGTGATGGAGGCTGCCTCGCGCGGCTACATCGCTTACACCAACTGCACTGCCGCGCTGGCCGAGGTCGTGCCCTTTATGGGGAAGTTCCCCACGCTGGGTACGAACCCGCACTCGTGGGGTTTCCCGACGACCGACGCCGTCGGCTTCCCCATTGTGGTGGACTGGGCGACATCGGTCATCGCTATGGGTCGCGTACAGCAGTTCCTGCGCGAGGGCCAGCCGCTCCCCGCAGGTGCCGCCGTGGACAAGGACGGCAACCCGACCACGGACGCCAAGGCCGTTTCCGCGCTCACGACTTTTGGCGCGCACAAGGGCTATGGCCTTTCGCTCATCAACGAGCTTGTCGGTGCTTACATCGGCGGTTCGCTGCCCACGCTGCGCTCGCGCTGGGACCAGCATCCAGAGGAAAAGCACACCCCGGCCTTTTACTTCCAGGTGATCCATCCGGATGCCATCTCGGGCGGTGACTTCGCGCTTGGTCGCGACCAGTCCAAGAACGTAAAGGCGGTGATCGACGACATTCTCGGCCACGGTAATGAGAACTGCCTGCTCCCGGGCCAGCTTGAGGCTAAGGCTGCCGCGCGCAGTGAGGCCGCCGGCGGCTTGCTCTTTTCTCCGGCAGAGATTGAAGCTTTCAACGAAGTCGCGGTAGAGTGCGGCTCGACCCCCTGGAACCTGAGCGACTTCCCCGTTGCCAACTAATCCCACTTCTTAACTTAAAAATACCTCCTATCATGGCTATCGAAATCAAACCCGCCGACTCCTGCCAATACGACATCCTCTCGCTCGGCGAGGTGATGCTCCGCCTCGACCCCGGTGAAGGCCGCGTCCACACGGCCCGCCAGTTCACTGCCTGGGAAGGCGGCGGCGAGTACAACGTTGCTCGTGGTCTGCGCCGTTGCTTTGGTCTCCGCGCCGCCGTTGTGACCGCATTTGCTGACAACGCTGTAGGTCGCCTGGTTGAAGACTTCATCCTGCAGGGTGGGGTAGACACGCAGTTCATCAAGTGGGTGGACTACGACGGCATTGGCCGCACGGTGCGTAACGGGCTCAACTTCACCGAGCGCGGCTTCGGCATCCGGGGTGCAGTTGGCGTGCCCGACCGTGGCAACACCGCAGCCAGCCAGCTCAAGGTCGGCGACATCGATTGGGAGCACATTTTCGGTACCCTTGGCGTGCGTTGGTTCCACACGGGCGGTATCTTTGCTGCGCTCAGCGACACCACGCCGGACTTCGTCATCGACGCGGTCAAGACGGCCAAGAAGCACGGCACCATTGTTTCCTACGACCTGAACTACCGCCCCTCGCTCTGGGAGTCCATCGGTGGCCACGCCAAGTGCCAGGAGGTGAACCGCGAGATTGCCAAGTACGTTGACGTCATGATCGGCAACGAGGAAGACTTCACCGCCTGCCTCGGATTTGAGGTCGAAGGCGTGGACGAAAACATCGGCAACATTCAGGTTGAGAGCTTTAAGAAGATGATCGCAAACGCGATCAAAGCCTATCCGAATTTCCAGGCCACCGGCACGACCTTGCGTGAAGTCCACACCGCCACGGTGAACGACTGGAGCGCCATTTGCTGGCACGACGGCGAGTTCTACGCTTCGCGCGAGTACCCGCGTTTGGAGATTCTCGACCGTGTGGGTGGGGGCGACAGCTTTGCCAGCGGCCTGATCTACGGCTTCCTCGCCGATAATGATCCGCAGCAGGCAGTCGACTACGGTGCGGCCCACGGCGCGCTGGCCATGACGACCCCCGGCGATACCACGATGGCCTCGGTCAAGGAAGTGCAGAAGGTGATGAAGGGCGGCGGCGCCCGCGTCGTCCGCTAGCGTTCTGGCTGGTCACTTATCTCATAAAGCACGGTATTCGCCGTGTAGTTCTCGAACACACAACTTAGTCTTGGCGTCCTATGTGCGCTCTGTGGCGAGTATATAAATAAACATTATGTCAGATTACTTAGATTCTCTTTTCTCTCTTGAAGGTAAAACCGCGGTCGTGATCGGTGGCACGGGCGAGCTCTGCGGCGCGATGGCCGAGGGCCTGGCCGGGGCCGGGGCGGAAGTCGTCCTCGTTGGTCGCAGCGAGGAAAAGGCGGCGGCCCGCCTGGAAAAACTTCACCGCTTTCACGGCAAAAGCTACTTCGAGAAGTGCGAAGTGGGCGATGCCGACGAGCGCAAGGACCTGCTGGAGCGTGTATTGAAAAAATCAGGACAAGTGGACATCCTCGTCAACGGTGCGGGTGTTAACAGCCCGACGCCTTTCTTCGAAATCGAAGAGGAGGAGGTCGAGCGCATCCTCGATATTAACTTCAAGTCGCTCTTTGCCTGCTGCCAGGTTTTTGGCAAGTACTTCGTCGAGCGCGGTCAGGGCGGTTCGATTATCAATGTCGGCTCGATGTCCGGCGTGATCCCGCTTTCGCGCGTCTTCACCTACTCGGCCACCAAGGCCGCCGTGCACAACCTCTCCAAGAACCTCGCCCGTGAGTGGGCCCCGCTCAACATTCGCGTCAACACGCTCGTGCCGGGCTTCTTCCCCGCTGAGCAAAACCGCAAGGTGCTCACGCCCGAGCGCGTCGAGCAGATCATGGGGCACACGCCGATGAAGCGCTTTGGAGAGGCCAACGAACTGATTGGGGCCACGCTCTTGCTGGCCAGCGGTGCGGGCAGCTTCATCACGGGGGCAGAACTGCTGGTGGACGGCGGCTATGCGGCCATGACGATCTAGGTTTTACCCGCTTTGCAGATTTGGTAATCTGGGTTGATGAAGTATCCGCTAGCATGTCTGTTGTTTCTGCCATTGGTGGCAGATGCGCTCATCATTCGGGATGATGTTCCGGATGCCAATTACCGCGATTTGGCCATGAATGACGGCTACCCGGCGGGGGAGGACTACCCGGATTTTTCCCCTGTGGGTGCGCTCTACACGCCGAGTACCGATGACTGGGGCTCGGCGGTCATGATTACGAGCCAGTGGGCGTTGACTGCGGCGCACGTATTGCGTGAGCAAAAAAGCGACGTGGTTGATGTTACCAAAATCCAGCTCAACTTCGGAGCGGATCTGCGCAACCCAACGGCAAGCTATCAGATATCAGCGGCCTACCTGCATCCTGCCTGGACGGCGGCTCTCGATAACGATGCGCCCTTGCAGCAAGTCTTTGGGGCCGGAGTGGACATCGCGCTGGTAAAGCTTACCTCACCCGTTACCGGTATGACACCGGCGAGCTATAACGAGGTGACGACTTCGCTGGGCGAGCCTATGTACTTCTCCGGTTACGGTGATTTTGGCAATGGCCTGACTGGACCAACAACTGACGATGGACTCAAGCGCGCCGGACAGAATGTCGTTGACCGCGTGTTGGTCAATCTGACGAATACTTTTGCCCCCGAGTACCAGGGCAGCCTGCTGGCCTTTGACTTTGATAACCCGCAGGGCACGTCGAACAGCCTCGATGGCATCCCGAATCCGCCGGTCGGCCCGATCGTGGGCAATGGCACCAGCGACCCCACCGCGACGCCGCTTGAGGCTGACTCATCTTCGGGCGACTCCGGCGGGCCGCTCTTTATCTTCGACGAGGACGATGGGGAGTGGCTTGTCGCGGGCATCAGCAGCTTTGGTAACATGGAGCACGAGGTCTACGGCGACGTAGCCATGTACACCGGCGTGGCGCAGCACCAGGACTGGATTGATTCGGTCATCCCCGAGCCGCGCACCCTGCCTGCCATCTTGGGCATCCTTACGCTTTTGGTCGTCTTCATTCGCCGTCGACGTTCACACCGATAACCCACCACCAACCCGTATTTTCATCATGAGCCTTATACACGACGATTTTCTCCTGCAAACCGAGGCCGCCAAGCGTCTCTACCACGAGTACGCCAAGGACGAGCCCATCTACGACTACCACTGCCACCTGCCCCCCGAAGACGTGGCTGCGGACCGCCGCTTTGCCAACCTGTTTGAAATCTGGCTCGAGGGTGACCACTACAAGTGGCGGGCCATGCGGACCAATGGCGTGAGTGAAAAGCTCTGCACAGGCGACGCCGACCCCTACGAGAAGTTCCTCGCCTGGTGCGAGACGGTGCCCAACACGCTGCGCAACCCTCTCTACCACTGGAGTCACCTTGAGCTCGTGCGCTACTTTGGCATCAGCGACACGATCAACGCCAAAAACGCGCCCGCCATCTGGGAAGCCGCCAATGCCAAGCTGGTCGCGCCGGACTTTTCCGCCAAGGGCATTCTCGATAAGTTCAAGGTCAAGGTCGTCTGCACGACGGACGATCCCACCGATACGCTCGAACACCACAAGGCTATCGCTGCTGCCGGTATCGACACGAAAATTTACCCGACTTTCCGCCCGGACAAGGCCATGAACCTGAGTGATCTGACCGCCTTCGGTGCGTGGTGCGATAAGCTCGCAGCGGTCTCCGGCATCGATACGGGCGACTTTAGCGGATTCCTTTCCGCGCTCAAGCAGCGTCACGATTTCTTCCATGAACTGGGCGGGCGTCTCTCCGACCACGGTCTGATGCGGTGCCCGGGGCTCTTCGCCAGCGAGGCCGAGGCGGCCAAGACTTTTGCCAAGGCTCGGTCGGGCGAAGCCGTATCACCCGAGGCGCAGGAAGCTTTTGCTGGGCACCTTATGGTACTCTTTGGCCAGCTCGACGCGGAAAAGAGCTGGACGAAGCAGCTCCACCTCGGCGCGATGCGCAACAACAACGGCCACGCCCTGCGCGCGCTGGGGCCAGACACGGGCTTTGACTCCATCGGTGACTACTCCCAGGGGCAATCGCTCTCGCGCTACCTTGATCGCCTGGCCACCGATGGGAACATGCCCAAGGTCGTGCTCTACAACCTGAATCCCGCCGACAACTACCTCTTTGCGACCATGATCGGAAACTTCCAGGATGGCACCGTTGCGGGTAAGATCCAGTTCGGCAGTGGCTGGTGGTTCCTTGACCAAAAGGAAGCGATGGAGTGGCAGATGAACGCGCTGGGTAACCTCGGTCTGTTCTCGCGCTTCGTCGGGATGCTTACGGATTCGCGCAGCTTCCTCAGCTACCCGCGCCACGAGTACTTCCGCCGCGTGATGTGTAACCTCGTCGGGGGTGAGATGGAGCGCGGTGAGCTGCCCAACGACTTCGACCTCGTGGGGAGCATGGTGAAAAACATCAGCTACAACAATGCGCAGAACTACTTCGGGCTCCAGACAAACGGCTAGATATCTGGAGAGGTGAAAGGCACGGCTTACGCGATCGGGCCTCATCAACTCAGCGGTATGCCGTGCTTTTCGCGGTAGTGTTTTGGCGTCATGTGGTAGTGCTGGCGAAAGAGCTTGTAGAAGTGCCCCAGGTTGCCGAAGCCGCATTCCTCGGCGATGTGGATGATCTCCTGCTGCGTGGTTTCCAACTGCATGGAAGCCCAGCGCAGGCGGGCCTGGTTTACGAGCTCGCGCGGTGTGGTGTTGAGGTAGCGTCGACAGTCACGGGTAACGTGCTCGTGGCTGCGTCCGGCCAGCCGTACGAACTCTTGGACGCCACCCACAAAGTGAGGCCAGGTCTCGATGCTGCGGCTGGCGCGCATGAGCCATTCCGGGGTCTGGGCGGGCTGCTGATGGCGGCTTCTGCGATTGGTCAGCAGGGTGAGTGTGCCCAGCAGGAATGCCGTTGAGCTAAGTTTGTCCCAGCGACCGGAGGCGAGATCGAGCCCCATCTGCCGCAGGCGTTCGCGCTCGTTCGCGTCCAGATGGTATTCGCGCTCTTCGATGGCCAGCTTGTCGAAAAACAGCGACTTTCCGCCAAAGTACTGTTCGCGTAGGGATTCCCACAGCCCCGGGCGAAAAGCGAAGTTGATCAGGCGCAGGTGGTCACCGGGTTCCCAGGCACTGTAGCCGTGGGCATCATCGGCCCGTATCAAGGCGAAGTAACCCTCGGTTACGTACCGTCGCTCGCCATTGAGCAGGTGGCAGCCGCGGCCACTTTCCACCCAGAAGAGCTCTTCGTAGTCTTGGTGGTGCACTTTACTCAGGACAGACGAGGTATAGTTTGAAACCTCATAGGTGCAGGCATAGCGCTTGGGCCAGTCTTTGGTGGAAAGAAAGAACATCAAGCCAGCGTAATAAATTGTCACCTCGTCGCAAGACATCCCTGTGGGGAATATGTTAGGATGCGGGCCACCCTATGCTTAGAAAAGACCACCTCCCGCAGCTCATCCCCAATCGCGTGCACGCGGCCGTTCAGCGCATGCATGAAAAGATTTGGGCCTCGAAGACCCCGCTCGCAATCGAGTCCTCTGTTGCACGCCCTGAGCAGTGCTCCCTGGCCGAGGGTAAGGAGCTTGCCCGCAGCCCGGTGTCGCCCTGTTCGTACTGGGGGAAGCTCTTTGACCAGCGCTGGAGCAAGGCCGTGCTGCCTGAGCCGGCGGACGACAACACGTGGCTTATCTGGCGCGATCAGGGGGAGGCTACGCTCTACGTAAACGATGTGCCTTACTTCGGCTTCAATGTCGCCCACCGCTACTGCCGACTGCCTGCGGCGGCGCAGGAGCTCTGGGTCCAGTCGACCTGTGTGCAGAGCGCGATCTGGCATCCGGAGGCAAATGGGATGACCTCAGAGGGCAGCTTCTTCGAGGGGGCCTGGGTGGCACGTCGTGACGAGGCGTTCTGGCAGGGCTACCATGACCTCAAGTGTCTCTTTGACCTGATGATGGATCAGCGTACGCGTGAAAATCCGCAGGCTCCGGCGGAAGTCATCGGTGCGGGCTTGCAGCCGACGATCGAGAAGTATTCCCCCTCGCTGCGCATTCTCCTGCGGGGGATGGATGAGGCGGTGGACGCGCTTGACCGCGAGGGGCCTGCCGCACTCAGTGCTTGTCTCAGCGCACTTTATGCCGAGTTGAAAGCAGACAAGACCTTTGCTCACTGCGTCTTGACCGGGCATGCGCACGTGGACCTGGTCTGGATCTGGCCCGAGCGCGTGGGGGAGTTGAAGGCGGTCAATGTCTTTGCTACGACGAATCGCCTCATGGAGGAGTACCCGGAGTACCGCTTCGCCTATAGTCAGCCCGCGAGCTACGAAGCGGTGGCGCGTCGCGAGCCGGGCCTGTATTCGCAGGTCAAGGAGCGCATGGCTTCGAAGGCGTGGGAGGCCACGGGTGCGATGTACGTCGAGTCCGATACCATGATGGCGACGGGTGAGGCGCTCGCCCGCAGCTTTGTTGTCGGGCAGGCGTGCTTTGAAGATATGAATGGCCGTCCCGCCCGGTTGACCTGGCTGCCGGACGTGTTTGGTTACGCGGCCTGCCTGCCGTTGATTATGAAGCAGACCGGGGTGGAGTATTTTTTCACCACCAAGATGACCTGGAATGCGATTAACCGCTTTCCGCACAGCAGCTTTATCTGGCGCGGCCACGATGGCTCGGAGATTCTTGCCCACGTAACGCAGGAATCTGGCTACGTGACCCACATGGAGATCAACAACATCAAAGCTCCCATGCATGCCAACCAACAGGCAGATATTTATCCTGAGTACCTGCTGCCCACGGGCTATGGTGACGGTGGTGGCGGTCCTACGGACGAGATGCTGGAGCGTGCCCGTCGTCTGGGTTCTTTGCCCGGGATGCCCTCTATGGGCTGGGACCAGCCGGAGGCATTCTTTGACCGGTTGTCTGGTGTGCGCGACCAGCTCCCTATTCACAAGGGCGAGTGCTACCTGGAGTATCACCGCGGCACTTTCACCACGCACGGGAATCTCAAGGCCAGCTTCCGCGGTCTCGAACGTGCGCTGCAGACGGCCGAGGCCGTGGCTGCCGCTACGGGAAAACGCTGGGAGATGGAGACTGCCTGGAAGCGGCTGATCTTTTCTCAGTTCCATGACTACATTCCGGGCAGCTCCGTCTGGGATGTCTACCTGGAGGGCTTGCCCGAGCTCGACCGCATAGCACGGGAGCAGTTGGACGCGGCCCGTGAACACCTGGCGGGGGAGGGCGAAGCCTGCATTTTTAACCCGCACGCACACACTTTGCAGACGTGGGTAAAGTGCCCCGAGTCGGGCGAGGCGGTTTACGTGGAGTTGCCGCCCTTGTCCGGTACGGCGCTTGCCGAAGCCCGGTCGGTCGCTCCTGCTGCGGTCAAGGTCGAGGGACATATGGTCTCAAACGGCCAGACGACATTTAGCCTGGATGAAAACGGTTGGGTGTCTGAGCTCACGCTGGACGGGGTGGAAACGCCTCTGAGCGGGCCGCTGGGCCAACTCATGCTCTACCCGGACCGGGCGGCGTTCTTCGAGTCGTGGGATATCGATCGGCATGTGCTCTCTATGGGTGAATGCTGCGATGCGCAGGCCGTCATCGAATCCGTCGAGCAGGGCCCACGTGCGGGGCTGTCCGTCACGCGCAAGGTGGGCAAGGCCAGCACCGCCACGGTAACGTTTACACTGGAGCGGGGGAGCCCGTTGGTGCATGTCGATGTCGAACTCGACTGGCACGAATCCGAGTGCCTGCTCAAGCTGCTTTTCCCGACGGAGTACTCAGCGACGAATGCGCGCTTTGGCATCCCTTATGGCAGCGTGCTGCGCCCGCAGGTTTCCAGCGGCATGACAGCGGAGGCCATGTGGGAAGTACCTTTCAACCGCTATCTCGCCGTCTTTGACGAAGGGGAGCGCGAGGGCATGTTCCTGGTTAGTGAAGCAAAATATGGGGCCTCCGTGCACGAGGGAACGGTGGGCGTCAGCCTGGTGCGGAGCCCCCGCGTGACCGGCAACGAAGCCCATGCCTTTGCCTGGCCACCTCACCTTTCACGGCTCGAAATCAAGTCGATCTACAGCGATCAGGGCAAGCATAGCATACGCTTGGCTATGGGGCGTTACGCGATCGATCTCCCGCGTGCGCAGCAGCCCGCGGCGCTGGCTGACACGCTCTTCACGCCGCCGATCCCCTACAGGGGGAAGCCGATTGCGCCCGTGGTGGAGTCCATCGAGGGCGGAAGCAGCCTCGTCCCGTGTTGGGCCAAGCCGTGCGCTGATGGCGCCTGGATGCTGCGCCTGCACGAGGTGGCCGGACGCAGGGGGCAGATTGCACTGACCACCGCTGACGGCTGGCAAGTAACGCGCACGGATATCGGCGAACAGGCGCACGAGGCCGCATCGGGGCCGATACGCTTCAAACCCTACGAGGTCGTGAGTTTGAAACTCAGCCCGGCGAGCTAGCTCTGAGGGGAATACAGGCCTGTGCGGCGGGGTGCGTTCTCTGTGCCCTGCCACCAGAACTGATCCTGAAAGATGAGCCCCTCGTCCGGGTGTTCAGGCATGTGCTGGATGGGGTGCTCGCGCCACTGTCCCGAATCGTCGAGCGCAGCGTCTGCGTGCGGATAGGTGGCCAGCCAGCCCTGGCATTGCGTGCGCAGGCGGCTGAGGGTGGCGTCGTGCTCCGGGGAGGAGGCGAGGTTCTGGTGCTCGCGGGGATCGTTGCGCAAGTCGAAGAGGTACTCCTTTTGGTCAGGTGCGCTGAAGATGTATTTCCACGCCGATTCGACCACCATGTAGAGCCCGTTCTCGCCGCAGTTATAGTGGGAATATACGCATGAGCGGGTGGATTGTCCCGAGACGATCCCGCGCAGCGAGGTGCCGTCGAAGTCGTCTTTGGCATAGTCGATGCCCGCAGCCTCAAGGAAGGTCGGGGCTAGATCAACCAGGCTGGCCGGAGTCTCCGGTCTCTCGCCTGCAAACGACCCGTCGGGCCAGCGCACGATGAGCGGGATGCGGGCCGAGGCATCGTGCATGCCGCGCTTGCCAAAGCAACCGTAGTCGCCGAGGTATTCCCCGTGGTCCGCGCTGAAGAGGATGAGTGTGTTTTCAAGCTGACCGCTGGCTTCGAGTGCATCGAGCAGGCGGCCTACCTGTGTATCGATAAATTCGATACAGGCAAAGTAGTAGGCGCGCATCTGACGAATAAGATTCAGGTCGAGGCCACGGTCGCGGTATTTGTAGCGGTTTTGCTTGCGGTTGATATGACAGAGAAGTTCGTCGAGCTTGTCGGGGATCTCGGGCAGCGGCATCTCTGGTCCGCGGTAGGCTTTATGCCAGGGACCGGGAGGGGCAAACGGCGGGTGCGGGTGGATGATGCCCGTGTAGAGGTACCAGGGTTGCTTGCCGCCTTGCTGGGATTGGATAAAGTCGAGGCTGCGATCTGCCACCCAGTGCGTGGGGTGCTCGCTTTCGGGCAGGAGGCTGACTTGAGGCACATAGTACATCTCGCCGCGCACGCCGTGAGGCTCCAGTACGTGCTCGTAGCCGGCATCAACGAGGTGTCGTGCGTAATCGTCGCGTAGCCTTTCGCGGGGGAGTTCTTCCTGCGTGTCCCGGCTTTGAAATCCGCGCAGGGCGTAGGGGTCGGGAGTAAAGTGGCATTTGCCGACGCCATGCGTGGTGTACCCGGCTTGGCTCAGGCGATCCATATACGAGGGCTCTGAGTCGTCGGGCATAGGTTGCCCGTTGGAGTAGCAGCGCGTGCGCCCCGGGTAGTGTCCGGTAATCATGCACGCACGTGCGGGTACGCACTCGGGCGAGGGTGAATAGGCCCGCTGAAAGCTTGCTCCCTCGCGTACGAGGCGATCGAGGTTGGGCGTGCGGATGACGGGGTTGCCGTGGGCGGCGAGGGAGTCGAACCGCTGCTGGTCGGTGAAAATGTGCAGGATGTTTGGGCGTGAGGGCTTACTCATAGTGATCTAACGCATGGCTAGATTAGTACGGGTGAAGCCGCGAGCCAGCACCGTCGGCAAATGCACCGAGGGCTTGATTTAGTCTAATTATTTGAACTAAATGAGCTATGGGGCAATTGGAGCGAGCGCTGAAGGTGGTGCGATTTCTGAACTATCGGGGCGTAGCGAGCTTTGGGGAGTTGCTTGAGGCGCTGGCACCGGTCTCTCGCGGCACGCTTGCGGCCTTGCTGAAGGAGATGGTGGCCTTGGGGGAGTTGACTCATCAGGGGCGCAGCTATGGTCTGGCCGAGGGGGTGTTGTCGCCTCCGGGGATTCGGTTCCGCAGCCTGCCGGAGACCCTCCGCGCGCAGACGCAGGTGATCCTCAAAAACACGGCTCAGGAGACGGGCCACGCCTGCGCACTATTCTCAAGGGTGGGGCGGATGACGATGAGTATCGCGGACCAGCACAACCTCGGGGGTGCGCATTGGAACTTTTCCCACATCGGGAGTGAGTGGCCACTGGTGCCCTTTCATGGTTTTGCCAAAGTCTTCCTGGCCTATGCCGAGGAGGCCATCGTGAAAAACTGCTACGCCCGCTGGTCGCATAACCTGAAGCCTGAACTCGTGCCCGCGACATGGGAGGCCTTTTGTGGGCAGCTGTCATCGGTCCGGCGAAAAGGCTACGCGCTGGAATACCAGGAGGAGTCTAAAGCCATCCTGCGGCTGGCGGTGCCGGTGCGCTTGCCGGGGCGGGAAGATGTGCCCTATGTGTTGGGGCTGGTGGCCCGCTCGGTTTACCTGCTGGAGATGGATAAGTGCCTGCCGCCATTGCTCGTTGCTGCCGATGCCCTTACGCGGACCTTGAGCGCGCCTCAAGGTAAGATAAGTGGAGCATAGCCTTCGGTCGATTTCAGACCAGCCTAGACGTCATCGCGGAGATCGAGTTGCGGAGGCACGACGTCAGCGGTCTCAAGATAGTGAGCCAGCATACGCTCCTTCATCACTGACAGGACAGTTGCTAGCTCTGGATCGTGAATGCGGTTCATGGTCTCGCCGGGGTCATGCTCCAGGTCGTATAACTCGTCCGTTTCCTCTTTTCTGAAAACGTACTTGTAGCGCGCAGTTCGGCACATGATGGCTTTGCCGTGGGCCTGGGGGTCGTTGACCTGTACGTCGAGGCGCGGCCAGTAGAGGCTTTCAGTGTCTGCCTCGGGTGTGCCTTCGGTGCATTGTTGCTCGCCTGAGAGCCGTCCGCCCTCGCAAAAAATCGCCTCTCGGTGCGGGATGTCCTCCGTGAGCAGAGGCAGGAGTGATTTGCCAAAATGGGTGTACTCGGGCTGCCAGCCGACGAGATCGTAGACGGTGGCCGGGAAGTCGAGCAGCTCAACCAAGGCCGTGCGTTGGCCTGGTTTGCAGGGATGGCTCTGGGGGGGCTTAAAGATAAAGGGCACGCGAGTCAGGCAGTCTTCGAAAGTATTTTGCGCCTTTTCGACCAGGCCGTAGTCCCCGGTGTAGTCTCCATGGTCGGAAAAGCAAAAGAGAGCGGTGTCGTCCCAACTGCCCGTTGCCTTGAAGGTGTCGATCAGCTTCCCGAGTGCGTCGTCGGTGCGCATAATCATGCCGTAGTAGGTGGCTCGCAGTTCATCCCACTGAGCTTCGCTCCAGTGGCCCAAGGCCTGGCGTTGCCGGACTTCTTCCAACAGGCGCGGCTTACCCGGGGCGAGGTCCTCGGCCCGGATGCGTGGCGGGAGCTTGTCCCGGTCGATTGCGCTGAAGTAAGGCTCCTCCACGCCGTAGGGTGGGTGGGGATAGTTCAGGGTGAGGAATAGGCAGAGCGGTTTGTCGCCGTCGTAATGTTCAACAAAGGTGATGGCGTCGAGCACGTGGGCCCAATCCGAATCGAGGTAGATGCTCTCGCTCTTATCTTTCGAGAGGCGACCTGCCATGAAGGAAAATGCGTCTGCATCGCGCCAACTCGTATCGGCGTGGAGATTGGCGTGTCTTGGCTTTACTTGATGTCGGTAGTCGCAGGCTTCGCTTGGGTTGACAACCAGGTCGTTCTTACCGCCCCAGTAGACGAAATAGCCCGCTTTCCTCAACTCCTTAAGCAGGCAGGGCTCATCCGGGTGGAGAAGGTGCTGGATACTCCGATGGCCGCGAACGTGAGGATACCAGCCCGTCATAAACGAGCAGCGACTGGGCGTACAGACTGGGTTCTGGCAATGCGTCTGGGTGCAGGAAATCGCTTCGTTGGCCACAAGCGCGTCCAGTACGGGTGTCTGTGCGGCCTTGTTGCTAATATGCCCCAGCACATCACCGCGCCATTGATCGGTAATAAAGAAGATCAGGTTGGGCTGTTTCTCAGTGCTCACCCCGTTATCGTTTTCTGCTCATTGTCCGGAGTCGAGACGATATCGGTAGAGCGTTACAGAGTCGTCAGCGGAGGGTTTCTCAATTATTGGTCGATGGGTAATCGTTCGAGTCCAGTAACTTATGACTCGACTAAGCAGATGAAATGAATAGCATGCGAGCTTCGTTCCTACTTCAGTAAAAATACTAACTACACCATAATGAAGAAAACACTACTACTTATAGCCGGGGTGCTTGTTGCCTCGTCCCTGCAGTCCGAAGTTGGCATCATTAGCTACACAGGCGTGACTAATACGCTCGATAATACCGGACCAGACTGGGTTAGCGGTACGGATATGTACCGATTCATTACGGATGGCCAAGCGACACCGACTGGGTCTAGCGGGCTGACCACCTTCGACACGTACAACATTAACGGTCTCCGCATCACGTTTGATGATCTGGATTTAGTCGTGGGTGAGTCTCTATCACCGGGCGCGGGGACACCGGGCTACGAAGTCTACCGCGACCTCGATGGTACCAGCAACTTGCAGTTTCGCTATGATGATGGTAGCGGTGATGATGAGCTCTGGGTGTCGGGTCGTATGCTTAAGTACACTGTGGACGTCATCAACAGCACCCCACCGAATGCAACGGGCCTGGGCGTGGTGATTATTGAGAACTTTAACGGCGCCGAAGCCGGAGCGATCGAGTTCTATAATGAGATCATGGATAAAACGGGCGGTACGGGGATCTTTACCTTCACCGCTGACAGTTTTTCACCCGTCTCGTACGGCTTTACAGGCACGTTCAACAGCGTGGGGAGCATCATCATCCCGGAGCCCAGCACTTATGCCGGCATGGGTGGGCTGTTTGTCTTTGCCTTGCTCGTGATCCGGCGTACCCGGCGCGAAGCCAAGTAGTCGCTTCAGACCATCATTTTATCAAACCTGGGTGTATCCACGCCCAGGTTTTTTATTGCTCTGAAGCGGGGCTAGGCCGTGTCTTCAAATTCATCAAGGTCGGTAGAAAAGGGTCTTTTCGCGTCTTTTTCCGTTTTCTCAGTTCATGAATCTGGGTCCTCGATAGGTGGCATGTAGCAGACGGGGCTGGCAGACTCGCGGCTTTCCGTGATGTCGAGCGAAGCCTTTTGAAGCAGCTTGATTAGCCTTGGGCCGACTGTCTTCAGCTCGGCGCGGTGCGTGCGGTACAAGCTTTCGAGCAACTCTCGGCCCTTTGGCGCAAGCGATACCTGGACGATGCGGCGGTCCTCGGTAGATTTTTCACGACTAACCAGTGCCAGCTTTTCCATACGGTTAACCAGACCGACGGCGCTGTGGTGAACGATTTGCAACTGTTCGGCCAGTTCCCCGACGGTGACCCAACTTCTGCCGGGGAATCCTTCTATCGCCAGCAGGGCCTGGTATTGGTGCGCTGTCAACCCATGGGAGATCGCAGCGGCTTCGCTGAAGCCCAGGAACTTTCGCAGAGTGTAGCGAAATTCCGCTATGAACTCGTAGTCATCTTTGGAGAGCTTGGCTGGCATCTGAAGGTGGTGTGATGATGTTTCGGGGCCGGCGAGTTGGCAAGCATGTAGCGGGTGAGTCTTTGATCAATCGGGGAATGCCTGCTGCCGTGCCGGCTTGGCCTTCCGGGCGTTTCTGCTCGATAGGGCTGCGCGGCGCGATTAGCTTGTGCCCAACATGAAAGAGGAAAAGGATGCCATGGCTGACGTGATTCACCACCCGGGAGAAAATAAGTTTGTGGGGGTCAAGGGTGGGCTTTTGACCTACGAGATCGACGCAGAAGGTCGCTTTGTGGTGCTGCATACCGGCGTGCCAGAGCACTTGCGCGGGCAGGGGATTGCAGCACAATTAGCCGAGGCGGCCATCACCTATGCTGAACGCGGCAACTATGTGATCGTGCCGCAATGCGAGTACGTCGCCGTCTATATGAAACGGCACAAGAAGCGGTAGGTATTTCTCTGTGTCGCTTCGCGGCATACTTGCTCACAGGGCAAGGGTTTATCGCACCTGTACTGGCGATTGATCGCTTGCTTTGCGTTCGGTTGTCGTGCTCGTCTGCTCTGCTTGCATTTCACCAACGGTTTCCGTACCAGGTGCAGTTGTGGTGAATGACTCATCTCCTGTGCTCCACTCAGGCTTTGATTGGGACGCTTGGAGATTGCCGTTATTGGCAATTTGGATAAGTTTGACCAAATCTTCCTCTGCCACGTCGACAAACAGGTCCAACTCCCGCAGTGCATGCAGGATTTGCTCGTGGCTCAGGCTGTTGTCGCTCGCTGCTGAGCGAGTTGGCTTCGCCCATGCGCTTAGGCCCACAGGGTAGCGACGCCATTTAAAGCCGTAGTTGAGCGCGATGGCCAGCGCGACCATGATAGCCGCGTTTGCCATGACCGGTGCCAGCACAAATTGGTAGCCGAGGCTCTGGACAGCATCGCCTCCCAGCACAGCGACCAGCGCTGTGGCTCCACCGGGTGGGTGAATGCACTTTAGCTGGTGCATGACCCAGATGGATAAGCCAACCGCGCAGCCTGCCGCCAGTGCTGGTCCCGGTAAAAACATGGCACAGGTGACACCGATCAGCGCGGACACACTATGCCCGGCCAAGACGGGCCACGGCTGCGAGAGTTGACCATGTGGCACCGCGAACAGCAGCACAGCAGATGCCCCCATCGAGGCGATTAACCCCGTGCCTAGTGGTAGTCCGCAAATATGCTGTACGGTGTAGATGAGTGTGCTGATAGCAGCCACGCCGCCCAGTAGCGAAACAAACTTCTCACGCTGACTGACGACATCCAGCTCAATCCCTATCCATTGTATAAAACGATACATATACCTGTTCTCTCCTCATAGGTGAGGTATGAAAAAGGGGCCAAAAATGTATCGCTCAACGATGCTTTTCAAGCAAAAGTTTGCCAAATGAAAATAAAAGAAAGCCTTACGTACCGACTTGAAAATGTGGCTGGGCTTTGAGGTGAAACGCGGACCGATTTTGGTCTTTGAGGTTCGTTATATCAACGCCACCAGACTAACGAACCCATGCATTTCGTCCACCCGTGCAGATTAGCCTTCTCCGAGCCGTGTGACAGACTTGGCCGTTTTTCCGGGTTATAAGCGAATTTCGCCGGACGCCACCGGACTGGGCCAAATGAGCGCTATCGCTCGTAACTTCCTCACAAAGCAGGTTTTCCGCTGGAATAAAGTGGAGCCGGGGGACGGAATCGAACCGACGACCTGATGATTACAAATCAACTGCTCTACCAACTGAGCTAACCCGGCGTTTGGTGAAAACGCGCCCTTTTTGCGCGGTTTCGGAAAGTATGCTGCTGATCTGTTCGCCATGTTGGACGGCGCAAATCGTGAGCGAGGTGGGCATTTGCTGCCCGGGAGATTGAAAGAACTTTGAGGGGAAACAGAACTTACTATGCGGGTTCAGGGATGAGACAAGGAAAAAGTAATAGGTATTCACTGTGGCAGTATTCTGTCTGCTCCCAATATTCCTAGGGCTGCTCTTCGTTTCTTTAAACGCATGAGTGGATACGCCTGCTGGCGGCAGAGGTGGTTCGGATAGGTACGGATGCAGCCTAGCGGAAGTAGATGCGCCATTGACGTCAAGCGTGGCTCCGGTGACGTAGCGCGCCTCCTCACTGGCCAGATAGACGGCTGCTGCCGCGACATCGTCCGGGCAGCCTAAACCCAGCGGGATTGAGGCCGCTAGGGCTTCGATACCCTCCTGGCCATGTATTTGAGTGAGCAGCCCGGTTTAAATGATGCCGGGCAAGATCGCATTGACCGTGACACCGTATGGCGCGGCCGTTCGGGCCAGGGTTTGGGTGAAGCCGAGCTGGCTGCTCTTGGCACTGCCGTAGTGAATGTGCCCCTTGAAAGCGCCTTGCTGCCCGGTAACGGAGCTGATCGGTATGATTCTTCCCGAGCGCTGTTGGTGCATGAGTATCATGATTTGTTTTGCTCAGAGGAAAATCGTGTTCAGCTTGAGTGTGTGCTCCCAGTCTTTGAGCTCAATGGCGACTATGGCTAGCTCAAGAAAGGCGTAAATACACTTGCTTTGAGGCGGCCATCAAACAGCCTCGTAGACATTAGCGAACGTTTTTATATCACAGTGCATAAATTAGAACTTTTGGTAGAATTTTCGTTAAAATTCAGATTGAATCATTATAAGTCATTGATAATAAACGGTCCCCATAGTTTAATGGATAGAACCGCGGTTTCCTAAACCGTTAATCCGAGTTCGAGTCTCGGTGGGGGCACCACGCTATTTTACTGCTAAGCGTCTTGCGTGATACTGACTAAAGTGTGGGTGCTATCGGGTTAGATTTGGGTTCGGATGGTTTGGCCGTCGCAGTGTAAATGCACTTGAAATGGAGTCGGCAGTGGCGTAGTGTATCTGTGTTCTTTGAAAGTACGCCTATGGATGCCGGGCTAACGAGCTTGGCATTTCCCTCGGACGTACTTACTGCGTAGGGGGGTGTTCCGGATTCGACCCGGAGCCGTAGGGCATGGCTGCATGCCGGAGATGATGGTTGGCTTCGTTATCAAATCCATCACACCTATAAATGGCGAACAAGAGTACGCCCTCGCTGCCTAATTAGTACAGCGACGCAGAATGGCTAACACCTGCTAAGCCTGGACGCGACTACCTAGCAGGCATAGATTGGCTCGGGTTTCCGGGGCTAGTCCGTACTCCAACAGGAAAACTCGTGGTAAGGTAGCAGGCACCGATGCGCCCTCACCACTAAACTAAAGTCGATGCTACGCATGTAGACGCTTTGTCTGAAACCTCCGGACACGCGGGTTCGACTCCCGCCACCTCCAAAATTTTTCTGTCCTAAATTATTGATTTTACGCAACTTGCGTATTTTTAACGCCTTCGGTGACGACAGGGAACCTGTCTGGATGCTACTCAATTCGCTGTTTTTACCTTAACTGGCTTTAACTGAGCGTTAACCGGGGACAGATTTTGAAGAGGGTAGGTTCTTTGTGATCTGAATATGATTGCGCCTAATATTCTTGATGAATCCAATAGGTTTAATGCCCTACTATCACGTCATTGCATCGGATGATTCAACCGGGTCAAAATACCGAGGGCTATTTAGCGATCTATGCCTGACGGATCTGAAAGCAAAGTTTGTGAGGCCATATCTACTGGGGCAACATGTGCTAGCTGGTAACGATCAGGTTGACGTGTATCGAATTACAAAGCTACTCATCATAAAAACAGATGCCCCGTCATCTGTCGTACGCTCAAGGCTACAGGAAGAGTCTTTCAAACGTATCGAGAGACTAAATGCTCAAGGAGCAGGATTCATCATCAGCGTAGGTTCTGGATACCATCCTGAAGACATAAAAGATGGAGGTGTCGATGTTACAGGCGAGTTCATTAATGGTTCAGTTGGCTCAAAGAAAGAAATCCCTTGGTATGGCAAATTGTTTCTGACTGTTGCTGGAGGTCTACTTATTGCTGCTATTGTGTGGTTTGTGGGCTGGAAATAGTCTGAATAGAAACACTTAGACCTATGATTGTCCGCTCACTCTGGTAGAGTTAGAGTGAGATGGAAATTCGCACAGCCTACCAATCGTATCGCAAGAAACCCTACGTCGCCCGTTGGTCGGAAAATGGCAAAAGTCGCAACCGGTTCTTCGCCACGGAGAAAGACCGGGCGCAGTTCATCGAGAGCTTCCAGCGGAACGCTATCCGTCAGGATGCCTCGATCCCTCTCATCGAACCGCGCAAACTGATCCGCTGGCAGGAAGCGGTCAAACTCGATCCAGTTGCTGACCCGGTTGAGGTTTACCGCTTCTGGCTCAAGCGCAAACCGGCACAGGCTCGTGAGATTCTGCTCTCGGATGCCAGCCGAGCCTACCTGCAAATGATGGTGGAGGTTGGCCGAGACGTGAACTACACCGCTCACGCCCGCAAGGCGCTGGAAGATTTTCGGGGAGGGGTAGGGGACAAGCCGATCCACAGCTATGATGCCGAAGTGCTCCGGGAGCACTTCTACGGGCTGGCCTACGCCGGCGTGACGATCCGCCACCGGCGCAGCCATCTGCTCTGCGCCTTCGCCTGGTGGGTAGAACAGGGATGGCTTTCCGAGAACCCGGTTGAAAAGGTGAAACGCCCACAGGTCGTCACCGACGAGCCCGGCATTTTGAGCGTGGACGACATGGCCCGCCTTTTCCAAATGAACCAAAAGGTCGCTCCGGATATCTGCGGACTGCTGGCCCTCGGGGCATTTGCGGGGATGCGGATCTCAGCCATCGCCAAGGTGGACTACGAAGAAATCGACTTCGTACAGCGCGGCATCCTGACTCCAGCCAGTAAAACGAAGAAGCGCCGCCGCCAGTGGATCGAGGGGTTGCCGGATAACCTCTGGAAATGGCTGAAGCGCACCCCCAAGGAGGCGTTCTCGATGGATCAAAGGCAAATCCTCCCTAGCCGGGCTGAAGCCTGCAAGCGGGCCGGCCTGCTGGTGGAGTCTGACGACATCGCCTACGAAAACCGTAAACGACAGAAGCAGGGCAAGCCCTTGGTGAACTGGAAGCCCAAGTATCCTATCTTGCGCGATATCTTTCGTGCCACTGTTTCAAACTCGCTCCGACAATTTCAGCAGGAAGGAATTCCTGCTCCAGTCGTCCATTTTCACGACAAGCCAAATGGTTAAATAAGTCTGCTTCTTCCTTGGTCAACGTGTGTTCCATCGGCAGTCTTGCTTGGCTTTTTTCCTGAACAGCACGCCCTTCGGCATATTTATCGAACAGTTCTCGGTTCATCAAAAGTGGTCGCAGGTTGGGGCGATACGATTTGGCCATGCTGAGCATGGTTAGACCCCAGGTGTCCATATCACCCCAGTAGGCGATTTCGCGATCCGTAAAGGCAGGAGCAGAGAGCCAGCGGAGGTTCAGGCCGCTGCCCAGTATAGCCAAAACGCCTGGCAGCTTTGGAAGCATGAAGAGGCAACGCTCGTTTTCCACAACCAGAAACTGTTGACCGGGTAAAATGGCTCCACCTTCAATTTCAGAGGCACGAACACGTAATAGTTCAAAGGGCAATAATGCGCCATCCAGATCGGCCATCAGGAGCCAGTGTTCGCCTTCGGGCATGGCTCCGAGAAATCCTTCCAGGCCGAGCTTGCCAGCCTCGCCTTCGAAACGAAGATCCAACAGTGCAAGCAAGAGCGCCCGATTGCGCTCAAAGAATTTGGTGTCGTTGCCGATGCCAGAGAGTGTTCTGAGGGGGGCGCCCGCAGCGCATCCGGGGCCGAGTTGATCGGCCAGGGAGCTGGCTAGTCGTATTTCGTCAATGGGCTTGCCTCGCCACCAGGAGCGTTGACGCATCCACAGCCGATGATAGCGGGGGTTCGTCTTTTGGCAGAGTTCATTTAGTGTCTCGTATTCATTGGTAATGGACGCCTGGCCGCTGGCTGCGATCCATTCCGAGGGTGATCGTAACTGCCATCTCAGTGGGACTACGATACTGTCGGCCGCATCGCGGTAACTCACTGTATGCCACTCGACCTCACCGATAGGGCAGGCTTGCCATGCCTGGAGGTGAGTTCGGACCCTGTTCAAATCGTTTCTAATCACAGCAGCACCTGGTTTGCCGATACTGAGTGAAAGGGGCCAAGCCTGAGGTTGTGTGAGACGCTGCTCGCGCAGATCTGCATTGTCCCATTGACGGGCTAGCTTAGCGGCAAGCTCGGAAGGCGACTTCATTACGCTTTGGTTGTGGTATCCGTCGCCTCGGGTGATACGCTTTTCCTGTCGAGACGTTCTTCTAGCTCGCGCCAGCTAATGGAGGCCAAGGTTGCTCGCGACTCTTTACGGTGGACGTACACCACGGAGCGTGTGTGCGTGCGCAGCAGGCGCATTTCCTTGTTCGGTGTGACGAAAATGGGGTGCAGTTTAAACTCCCGCAAGGCATTGACAATTCGGTTGGCTACTGCGCGAGAGCTTTTAGAAAAGGCCTCGTCCAGCACGATGGTGCTATGCAGCGGGAATCGTCCCCCCTCTGGGCTAAGGGCATAGCAGAGCGACGCGGTTAAGATGTAGCTGGCAATAATCTCTTTCTCGCCTCCGGAGCCTCCTTGAGAGCCCTTGAAGCGCTCCTTCACCTCGCCGCTTGAGCGTTCGATTTCCACGCCATGAAACTCCACTCGGTAGCGTGGATCGAGCAAGGCACGCGCACCGACTGTGTGTTTTTTGTCCACGGCTTCGCGCAACAGGAGGATGATCGCCTGCAGCGCACGATAGTGCCCCTCGTTGTCTTCGGTCCGAAGCGCGGCCGCTCGTAGCTGTTTGCGGGCGCGTTCGAAGCTGCGCAGGCTTTCATGCACCACCTTTTGCGTCTCCAACTTCAGGAAGCGCCCTAGCTTGAAGTCCACACTCTCCAGGCTTTGGTTGAGATCGTTGATGCGTTCCTCAATGCGAGCGACTTCCTCTTCCACAGATGCCAGGAGTTGGTTTACGCCCTGGTCTGAGGAGCGTGTAAGGTAGTCCAGGAAGCGTTTACGTTTGGCCGGTAGGGCTTCTTCGGTCAGCACGCGAAGCCGGAAAAGATAGGCAGGGATGTCTTCCATGTCAGTGCCTGCCTCGGCCAGCGCGCCAGTATCAGCTTCTTTGGCTTTCATCATGGCGCGCACAAGGCTGTTTTGCTGTTCGTTGAGTTTACTTTGCTGCTGCTGAATCGCTGACGCCAATTCCGTCCGTTGACGATTTTCTTCCGCTGTCAGGTTTTCTGCCTCGACCCGAGTGCTGATGGAAAGCTGCGCATCAGCCAGTTGCTGGTCTTCAAAAGAGAGGCCATCGCCGACACGAGCTAAGCAGGCTTCAATTTGTTCTCTAGCGCCATCGGTTTTTCGTGTCACGGAATTATGCGCAAGCAGTGCTTCGTCGCGCGCCTTGTCTAAGCCGTCCTTAACCTTTTTACTGTCTTCGTAATCCTTGAGCGCGCGTCCAGCATCTGATTGTGGATCGGTTAGCTCTTTGAGCTTCTTTTCGCCTTCTACAATTTTCGCTTCCAGTGCGGGGTAATTGATTTCCTCAAAACTCAGCTTGAGTAGAGCTTCGAGGAGTCTTATTTGCTGCTGAAGGCGTTGGTCATGTTCCCGCGCCTCCGAGAAAGCCTTGCCTGCGGCTTCGGCCTGACGTTTGGCCTCGTTAAGCTGTTGACTCAGGCTAGCCAAGCGGTCGCGATTACTGAAGCCCGTGCACCAATCCTGGTCGAGCGGCCGCTGGTCTTTCTTTTCAAAGAGCCCACGCTTGCCGGAGATGAGGCCTTCGCGGGTCAGGCCGTGCGGGGTGTACTCCAACTCCTCGGGCGAGTCCACGCAGTGCAAGTCGTAGGAGGCCAAAAAGACTTTCAGAGAATCCCGCAGCGGATGCGGTTTGTATTCCAGCTTGCGGAGAAAGCCGTCGTTGAAAAAGTCCGCCGCTGATTTCAGGCTTGAGTCTGCTTCAAGCAGGCGAATATGCAGACCGTGTTCCTGGATATTTACCCAGCGTAGGGCGGCCTTTAGTTTATCCTGGGGAACAAGCAGTCGCAGCCGGTTGCCACCCATAGCACGCTCAATCGCGCCACGCCAACCGCTTTCGGCTTCGCGTACCTGCACCAGTTCGCCTGCGTAGGGCAGGGCATCGGTGTCGATATTCAACTCCGCCGCCAGGAGGTCGCGAAAGCGTTGGTAGTGGCCGGGAATATTCGAGTCTGGCTTGCCCTTCGCCGCGCTCAGCTCGAAATCAATCTCTTGCTGTTTTGCGTCCGCTTGTTTTGACTCTCCGCCTGTTTTGTAAGCCAAATCGCTCGCGGTCTGTTGCTCTTCGGATGATCGCTCGCAAAGAGTTTTTGCCTTTTCTTGCGCACTGGTGAATGACGTTTCAGTAATGTCGTGAGGTAAATTGAACTTCTGGCACAAGGTTTGATAGTCCGTTGCATTTTTTCTAAGTCGAGTGGCATCCTTGCGGAAGGTTTCGAGTAATTGTCGCAGTGAATCCACGTCGCTTCCTCCCGCTTTGAGGTATTTCTCCTGTAGCATTTCGACCTCGCGTTGAGCCTTATCCACTGCGGATTGTGCTTCTTCGAGTTCCTTTTTTCGGGCGTGCCTGCTGGCTTCGAGTTCGACCAGGCGGGACTGCCATAGGCGCTTCCCCTGCAAAGCGAACCAAACGGTCAGCAGGTCGGACAACTTTCGCTTAAGCGCGAGTTCTTCTTTAACGACATGGTAATCCGCAAAAAGCTTTTTTACTGGTAAGAGCGACTGCTGCTGGCGTTCTGCGGTCTCAAGCTCTTGATGGATTTCCGCAAGGTTATTAAAGTCGTCCGCAACCTCTGCAGCACGATCAAAGGCCGAGCGGTCATCGAGCACTGATTCACGAAAGATGACGTCTATGCTGTTGAGTTGCTTCAGTCCGGCCGCGCGGTTGAGCAGTGTGAAAGCATTGTCAGAGACTTCAAAGAAACTGCGGACGCGTGCCAGATAGGCGCGCTTGCCGCCGTTGGACGCGTCGTAGAGGTGGGCTTCGTCCTGATCGCGTAGCTGTTGCTTGAGCAGTCGCAGACCTCCCTGACTATGAACGCTCAGCCATTGCTCCAGCGAGTGACGCGGATCACGCGAAAAGAGCCAGGCACGTTTGAGATCGCTCACAGCGAAGCTTGTGCTGTCTATCCAGATAATCGCGGCCAGCCGAAGCTCTTCCTCCCCGTCGCTGTAGGTGGCACAGAGCCCGGTCATTGTTTTGCCCTTGCGCGAGATGTGAGCGGCATCACCGCTGTCGTTGCCGGAGCCGACGACACCGCGTACGTAAGCCATGAGGCTGCGGTCGCTTTCATGGCCTCCGGTCGAAGCGAGATTGTATTTGGGATACTCGGTGAGTAAGGTGACAAAGCCGTCAATCAAAGTCGTTTTACCGCTACCGGTCATTCCGATAATCGCCGTCCCCTGCGGATCAATTTCGGCGGCGTGCATGCCAGAGAAGGGCCCCCAATTGTAGACCTCAAAACGACGCAGTTGAAAGGCGGCTCTCTCTAAAGTGAACAGTACGGCTTCTTCGCTTGATTTCATACCTCGTCCTCCACATTTGGCTCAGACTCTGTATCGCTGGTGAGCGAGTTGCTGGCCAGCTTGCGAAAGTGTTCCAGCAACAGGGCTAGGTGCTCGGGATTGGCCAGATGCACAATGATGGGCCGGATCGCAACCTGGTTTTCCTTGTCCGGCTCACTCGCGATGCCATGTGTTACCAGTTGGGTAAGAACGCGCCGGAGCCGCTCCGTGTCAGCTTTGTCGCTGCCGGAGGAACCCATGTAAACCGAAAACTGGGCCAGTAACTCCTCGAAATCGATGCGGGCGTCGGAAGCACCAATGCCGTGAGTTTGCTCATAAGCAACGTAGGCCTGGCGCAGGATGGCAACCAGCAAAGATTGCTCCGTGGTCAGGCGCTGGCGTCTGACCAGAGGATGCTGCCAGGGATCGTTGGCATCAGCCTCCTCCCCTGCGGGTAGCACTTCGAGAAACGCAATCCCGCGTACCTCATCCAGGGCCATTTGTAAATCGAAGGGTTCCAGGGTCCGCTTTATCGTCTCAGGGTTCTGTTTGAGTTCGCGGTATATGTTCGGCTTTGCCGACGCTTCAACCAACCCGTATTTGAGCAATTCCTGCACTGCGGCTTTGATTGACCCGGCGGTTTCCTGGGAGACGCTTGAATCTTTTTCATCCAGGGCACCGAGGGGGCTGTTCATTTCGGAGCCACCCCCGCTACTGCTATTTGGAGCTTCCTCTGAACTTAGTCGCTGGTCGAAGTAATCGCTCATACCAGGTGCTCCGGGTCCACCGCGCTCACGGCCTCCGCATCAAGGGCAAGAAGCGGTGCGGTAAAGTCCACCGCGCGTTCGTATTCATATTCAAGAGTGAAGGTTTCCATGCCTGGCCCTACTTGGCATTCCGCTTCACGTGCCAGTGCTAGCCAGTAGGCCAATGTCTCCACATCATATTCCGGCGGCAAGGCGGCGGCCAATTCACTGAGGCGATGAGAGCTCCTGTTTTTACGCAAATAATCGAGGGTGTTTTGATAAAGCACCAGGGTATCCAGATCGTCGTCACAGGCCACAAAGTCCTCTTCCAGTTGGTCGAGGCTACCTTGCTGCTGCTCAAGATTCAAAGCGGCTTCTTCGATATCCGTTATCTCCTTATAACAGAGCCTACCCGCCACCGGCAGGCTGGGTAGAGAAGGCGCGATGGGAGGCAGCAGCGCGGGCGCTCGGCGCACCGATTGTTTTCCCCAGTCCATGGTGAGTGCCGCCTCCAGCACTTGCTGAAGCAGTTGACCGACGCGGTGATTCTCTGCTGCGAGTCCTGATTTGATAAAGCCTTTGACGTCGCGCTCACCTTGCGAACGCGCCTGGAGGACGCTCTTGGATTCGTCGATCAAGTGAGAGACCAGGAACTTTAAGTCCTGGGTTTGCCGACGGTCGAGGGCTCGTATGGAGGCGTTGTGGTCGAGTATGGCGCGCAGGCGGCCTCGCATGACATCTAGGTCGGTGCCAAGCTGGATTTGACGGTAAAAGCCATCGAAGACACGACCCTCCGGCGTTTCCAGAAGCGCGGCATCGGTGGCGAGGAGCTTATCCACCACTTCGCCGCGATTTTGCTCATCCCCGATGATCGACTGCCGCAGGCTGCGGTCGGCCTCCCGGTAGGAGTCCTCCACTCTCTGAAAGTCAGCCCGCAGGCTCATGGCCAGGCTGTAGAGTTCACGGATTTCCTCGACCGCGCGTTCGCCTTCAAGGACCTCAAAGTCGCCCTGTCGTACACGTTCCAGCTCCTGTTCGAGTTCAGTCATCTTGCGCTGAATATAAGCAGCGCGTGATTCACGATCAGGGTTGAGATTGGCTTGCAGCACTTCTATCTTTTGCTGGACGGTGGCCAAGCGCGAAGCCGTCGTTGTCATTACGCGCTGCTCAATCGTTTCCAGGAAGCGAAACGTTGCCTGCAGCGCGTCGGTCGCGAATAGGATACCGCTTCGCTCGACCAGCAAGCCGCGCTTGATCCAGTCGCGCAACTCCCGGCGCGCCAGCGCACGGAAGTCATCGGAGTCGATGCCGTAAGTTGGGTCGTTCGCGTGTTGAGACAGGAGGCTAGCCAATTGCTCGCGCGCATCCTCCAAGGTGATTTCAGACGAACTGCTCTCAAACAAGGGCTTCAGGCTGGCCAATATGAGTGGTCCCCGTGTCGCAGCCAGCAATAGCCAGGCCGGATGGTTTAGCCGCTCAACGATTAACCTGCGAGCCAACGTCGGTGCCGTTTCCATGGGTTACGATACAATACAATCTAGATTATTAGATAAAGCTAAAAATAATGTTCACTGAAGGGAGAATGCCATCAATTTGGCAAGCTTACCGCTCCAGCGATCGCCATCATTTGATGACCACAGAGACGACAAAAGTCGCTGTTCAAGAACCTCTTAAGAGCTTTTTATTTCAAATTGCTGTCCGCGGAAAGCATGCTCATGTTCAGGTGCCCCATGGCCTCAGCGCGCGAAGTTCCGCACCAAGGGTTCTGGTCGACAGTCGTTTGCTTGCATAACGAAATATCGATGTATTGCCCCGTTTCTGGCAGGCGTAAATATAAACCTCATGCCTGCTGTGTTCCATCGCCGACCGCGTTCCGTCAACATCCTTAAAAGAATCAAATTAAGTATACTGCAAGGCTGGGGGACCTCCGGAAAATGTCACTCGCTTAATTTTCGTTTAGAGAAAAACGAACCACCCTAATGTATGGGGTTATTACTTTTCTAATATGAACATAATTGTTCATTTTAATGATGATTTCTTGACTTAGTATTTTTATTATATGGATTAGGTTTGGAATGAGTCCTTCCACTAACATATTTTACAGGATTGTACGTGAGAAATGCTATCTGATCTTTCTCGCGATTGGCCGTTGAACGGTTGAGGACGAGGCAGTCTTGGTTCGTTCTTCTTGGTGTTCATCGGCTTTAATAATTGATTTCCTGGCGGGTTCGTCACTGGTCTCTGATCGATCAGTGAATTCACTTTTCAATCTGTATTTGAACTGTGTTAATTGGAGCAGCTTCTGAGAGCAGATGGACGATCAGTCCTGGCCTACTGGCGTAAATTGCTGCCATAGCCATCATGAAAGCTGGGGTATATTAACTTTAACTCTACCTCAAAGTGGACTATATATATTTATTTGATTATGTAAGCTGGGTTATTATTCCAGCACTGATTTTTATCGCTAAGCTGACAGACGTCAGCATGGCTACGCTGCGGCATATTCTCATTTACAGGGGAATGAAAAAAACGGTGCCGATATTAGCATTTATTGAAATAACTATCTGGTTAGTGGCGATCACACAAGTGATGGAAAACCTAACCAATATCGCGTCAATTCTTGCTTGGTCTGGCGGTTTTTCGGCTGGAACTTACGTTGGCATGTGGATCGAAGAAAAACTTGCTCTAGGCTATGTCTTGATACGCGTAATTGCGCAGAGCAACGATGAAGAACAACTCAGGAGTCGCATTTCTGGGGACGGTTTTGGTGTGACCTCTGTGGATGCCGACGGGCTGAAAGGAAAGGTCAACGTATTCCTGGTCATATCGAAGCGTAAGCGACTAAAGAGTGTTCTTGCCATACTGTCCGAGTTTGAGCCGACACCGTTCTACACAATTGAGGACCTGCGCAACGTAGGGACTACACCGCCGATTGCGAACTGGATTCCCGGCGCATTTTCCACTGAGGAAAACCTCAAGAAACGCTGATTAGGTAAGCACAGACCTGATCATCCAATACACGAGTAAACCATTAAAAACAGGAGTCTAAAATGGGAGATAAATCACCAAAGGCGATCAATAAGAAAAACAAGCAAAGTGCATCCAAAGTTAGCAGTAAGAAGCGCAAGCATATCGAGTTGATGGGGTCGCGCGAAACGACTAAACACAAGAAGTAAATGCCTATACAAAGGCCATCCACAGGTTTAAATTCCGATGGATGGCCTTTTTTATTGGATGCTGCTACCTGATTTTGAAAACGGGTAGATCGATGAGCTATTGTCACGCGGTTCTGATGAATGACCCGTCGCCAACGAACCGTATTCAGCCGTGGAGCGTCGTTCTAATGAATGAATAGAAATCTTTGACTGAGGTGAACAAGAAGTCCGGATTCTTCGAACGGAGAAGGTCTGCGTCAGAGGTGGGAGCCCAAGCTGCGGCTGCGACACGTATGCCTGCTGCACGCGAGGCGGCGATGTCGATCGGCGAGTCTCCTACATACAAAACTTCCTGCGGCCTCATCATGAAATCCCGCAAGGTCTCTTTGATTTGTAGGTCTTTTATGGGTCCGTTGGGAACCCCTGTTTTTACGACCCTGAATGTATCTTCCATTCCATATTGCTTCAGGGTGATATGTGTGCTCGGGGACCCTTTCGATGTTATCAATCCGATAAAAGCCTTTCGCTCATGCAGGTAATCCATTATTTCCCAGATTCCGTCGAATGGCCTCGACCAGTTGGCGTGCAGGGCGCGGTACCGCTTCAAATAGCTATCCAGGGCCTCGGTTTCCTTGCTGGGTGCGAGTGCGCGAATTGTTCCCAGTTCACAGGGACCAAAGGTTGCGGAAATCTCCTCTCCACTGAAGTTCTGTCCGGTGACCGACTGTAAGGATTCCTGGAAGGCTTGGATACACAGCGGAAGGGTATTTCCAAGGGTGCCGTCGAGATCAAAAAGAAAATGCTTCATGCTGATTTCCCCTGATTAACTGCGGAGCCGTAGGTAGCTGCCAGATATCGGGAAATTTGCTGTGTCCCCGTGATAAAGCGGCGCCCATTTGCCTGCATGATATTTACGAGGGGCGGTATCGCTGACAGTTCTGCATTGAGTAATAGCAAGGGGCAGGACTGGTTGCTTTCGCCCAGCATGCTAACCAGTTCAGTGCGGGGCTCTTGGTCATTTAATACACGAACCTCGACATGATCCTTCAGGTAGGGGAAGAACTGGAACAAGCCCAAGACTTGCGCGCTATCCCTACAGTAGGCGGTTATTTTCTCCGCGTCGAGTTCGCATGGTTTTAGTATAAAAAGGGTGTGTGCTTTCATATGGTATTCATTCAATGGTTATTCGCAGTTTCGAGCCGTAGGTCACAGGCTTCTGTTGAGTATTTCGTCGATGACAGAGCGCTGACTTCTGGGGACCTGAGTGCCTCGCTTAACTGATTCGATAAGAATCTGGCGGGAGCCGCCTGGGGTGTCGCAGGCAATCTCATCTCCCGCAGCATACCCCAGGAGGATGGTTCCGATTGGAGACAAGATAGAGATATTGCTTTCGTCATCCTCCATATCCTCTGGCATAGTGAGCTGGTATTCCTCCTTCTCATGCGTTCTCAGGTCTTTGATCACTACTCTGGAGTTTAGTCCGACTCGGTTTGCAGATAGTTCGGAATCCTCAACTACGGCAGCTCTTTCCAACTCGCCCTTGAGGGAGGCTGTTCGGCCATTGTGAATGTAGGAAAAATCGGGATCAGTGATGAGAGCTTTTATACGGAAGTAATCAGATTTTGATATAAATATTTGTTTAGTATTCATGGTTATCATGGTAAATGTGAAGCATTATGCGCCAGTTGTGCTGGCAGTCGGTTAAACGCAGGCCCGCTACGGCACTGCTATAGGCAAAGGCTATATCCAAGGGCTCTTGGATAGACGTATTCGCGCCGGTATCCCTGGGTTAGACACCCAAGCCGGACCTACCCGGCGATGTCTCTTATGCGTGGATTACCCTTACGTGGGCTTCCTTCTGCTCAGTTGACAGCGCCGGGCAAACCAGGACGGGCCGTTCGAATCAGAACCCGGTGGCGTTGCCGTGCGTTAAGAAATATGAGACAGAATGCTTTCATCAGCAGTGTTACTTGGTATTCATGCCAGCACTGAGATGAGAAGTCAAGTTGATCCGCTAATCGCAGCATCGCACTGAACACCCAAGAGAATCCACCGCATCGTTGTTAACGACACCCCGAAGTGTTTTATACTGCCTACATCAGGCATTGTTCTCGATGAGGGTTCGGTACGTGGTTTTACGGCCAGCCGCGCTCGCGATGGTTCTGTTGATCCCAGTGCTTTGGGGCGGGCCGCGAGGATGTCGGTTCTCCCGAGGTAGCCGACCAGCTTTTGTGGATTGTTGCGCGTGACCACCGGGACTATGCTGATCCCGAGGGTGTGCATGCGGTCGATGACAGGGGGCCGGGAATCGTGTTGCCCGGCGGTTCCATCGGCTGCCCAATCGAGAGTTGGGAGAAGATATCGGCGTCGAAGCTCATCGAAACACGCAGGCCCCGACCCTCGACGGGGCTGGACATGATTGAGCGCTGGGACAGCAGATAAGCGACCCCGAGTCTCGCCGTTCCAATTACATACCGCTCCCACCAGAGCGATGAGCCCGGTCCCAAGCGGCAGTTCGCAAAGATCGTGGACGATGTAGATTAACGCGCAGATCGCGGCCACGCTACCCAGCAGTGAAACAAACTTTTCACGCTGACTGGCTACGTCCAGTTTGATCCCGATCCATTTTATAAATTGATGCATATGCTCGCCTTTCCCCTTCAAGGGGAGGAAAAGGCGCAGGAAATTTTAGCGATGCTTTTCGAGTAAAAGAATGGGCCAGTGCAAAAGAATCCGTCAGCTTCCGATTGCCTGATCAAAATCTTCCAGCAGGTCGTCGCTGTCTTCAATGCCGACGGAAATTCGGATCAGCCCGTCGGAGATGCCGACCTGCTCGCGCTGTTGGGGAGACAGATTGCAGTGAGACGTATGGGCGGGCACGCATACCAGTGTCTCCACCCCTCCCAGGCTCAGCGCCGGTTTGGCGATACGGAGTCTGAGCAGAACCTGCGGTACGCGCGCGGCCTCGGCCAGTTCCACGCCAAGCATGCCGCCAAATCCGGCCATCTGCGCGGAGGCGACGGTGTGGTCCGGGCTCGACTCCAAGCCGGGGTAATAAACACGCGCGACGGCGGGTAACGACGCCAGGTGGCGGGCGAGGTGAAGCGCGTTCGCATTGTGACGCTCGACCCGGATGGCCAGCGTCTTCAGCCCACGCTCCAGCCGGGCGCAGACCTCCGCATCGAGCATGCCACCGAGATTGGTCGCGCAGGCACGCAGGCGCCGGATGTGTTTGTCCGAGGCCACAACAATGCCCGCATTGAGATCGCTGTGTCCGTTCAGGTATTTGGTCGCGCTATGGAGGCAGAGGTCGATGCCGAGCTTGAACGGCTGCTGGTTGATCGGTGTGGCAAAGGTGTTGTCGATCACGGACAGAATGCCCTTGGAATGGGCCAGCCGGGCGACGGCGGCAATGTCGATGCAGCGCAGCAGCGGGTTGGAGGGAGACTCGATATAGAGCAGCTTCGTGTTTTCCTTAAGCTCCCTGGCAAATGCATCCGGTGTATCCGCCCAACTGATACGAACCTGCTGACGGGCGAGGAAGTCCTGGATCAGGGCATGGGTGCCGCCGTAGAGACCCTTCATGAAAACGGCATGGTCGCCCGGCTGAAGAAAGGTCAGTAGCAGCGTGGAAATCGCAGCCATTCCGGAGGAAAACACCAGTCCGGCTTCGGCGCCTTCCAGTGCGGCTAGCTTGTCGGCGACCGCTTGTTGGTTCGGCGTATTAAAATAACGCTGGTAGATATTCTCATTTGCCGGGCCGGGGTAGGCATAGGCGGTGGAGGTGTAAAGCGGAGAGTTGACGCCTCCGGCGCAGGCATCGGGCAAAGTGCCTGCATGGACGCAGCGGGTGGAGAGGCCGGGCGATAGGTGATTGGTCGATGCCATTGGGGTGTCTGGGGTTTAGTAGCCGAATGCGTTGAATTTTCCGGTTGGGCACGTTAATATAGGCAGAGATCTTATCTTTGTCAGGGAAAAGTAAAAGCACTTTGGATATTGTCCTCAAGCGCGTGTATGAGAAGCCCTCCAATGCGGATGGCGTGCGTATCCTGGTGGACCGCATCTGGCCTCGTGGCGTGAGTAAGGAAGAAGCCAAGCTCGATCACTGGTTGAAGCAGGTCGCTCCAAGCAAGGAACTCCGCCAGTGGTTCGGTCACGATCCGGCCCGATGGGATGAGTTTAGAAAGCGCTATTACGCGGAAATCAAACAGTCAAAAAAAGCTGCCCTCGCTGTCGGTCAGATTCTTGAGTGGGCAAAGGCTCAACGGGTGACGTTGCTTTTCGGGGCCAAGGATCACGTGCATAACAACGCGTATGCGCTGAAGGACTACCTGGAGAACGTCCGGCAAGGCTGATGACTGATCGGTAAAAAGCCATCGCGCCTGGAGCGATGCGCCGCCCGCACGCGCTCAAGCATGAGGACGGCGCGCCGTTTATGCCGGTGTGCTGCTGGTCAGTTCGGCTTCGCGCCGGAGGGCTTTGGGGAAGAGGACGTTGTTTTCCTTGTGGACGTGCTGGTGCATGTTCTGCTCCAGGTTGGCCAGCGCGTCATAGAGGGCGCGGAAGGTGTTGCAGGCCCATTCCGGCGGCGTGTAATCGTCGGTCAGCGAGCGGAACTGTGCCAGGGCATCGCCCGCGCTGTCGTGCTCGCTCTCCATCTGCGCGATGGGGTTGGCGAGCGAGCCGCAGTGGAACTGCGGCGCGGCGGTGGCTGTTTCAATCTCGCGGATCATGGGGAAAAGGACCTGTTCCTCCTTCACCATGTGCAGGGTTAGTTCCTCCGCAAAGGGAATAAATACTTCGCGTATCTGGCACAGGCGCGGCTCGGTGTCGCCGTGCACGGCGGCCACCTTGCGTGTCATGAAATCGAGGCGGGGCATTTCCTCGCGCAGGTAGGCGTGGTGCGTGGCCACGATGTGCTCGGCCAGTTCGGCCAGTCCCATGGCATCGGCGTCCACGAGGCGCGTGTCCGCCTGATCCGAGGCCTGAAGCTCGCTCAGGATTTTGTCCAGATCGAGACTGCGCTCGGCGCAGACCTCGGACAGCGGACGCTTGCCGCCGCAGCAATAGTCGATGCGGTGTTGTTCGAAGACGCGCGAACGGGCGGGACGCTCCCGCACGAGCTCGCCGACAGTGGTTTGGGCGTTAAGGTTGGTCATGGTTTTACTTGGGTTGAGTGTGAAGCTATGGGAGGTGAATGAGGGTCAGTTGCCCGAGGTGGCGGCGGCTTCGTCGGCAAAGGCGGGGTCGTCCTCTCGGCGGACCGACCAGCCGAAGTGCAGCCCGGCGATGAACCAGCCCAGCGCAAGAATGCCGACGGCGAAGACGGTGTCGCCGATCACACGCAGCCAGCGCAGCGTGTCCATGCCCGGCCCCTGGAGGAACTCCGCCGAGCGGGCGTACCACATGCCGTGGTCCACGCTGGCCACGGTCTGGAGCAGCCCGACTGGCAGGACGCTGATCAGGACCATCAGGGCCAGCCCCCAGTTGAGCGTCCAGAAGGCGAACTTGAGCGTGCCGGTCTTCCATTGCTTGTGCTGCGTCAGCCCTTTCAGGCAGAAGAGGGTTAGGCCGATGCCTAGCATGCCGTAGACCCCGAAGAGCGCGGTATGGGCGTGGACGGGGGTGGTGTTGAGCCCCTGCATGTAGTACAGGGCGATAGGCGGATTGATGAGGAAGCCGAACAGCCCCGCGCCCACCAGGTTCCAGAAGGCCACCGCGACGAAGAAGTAAATGGGCCAGCGGTAGGCCGAGACCCAGCGCTTGGCGCGGGAGAGCGTGAGGTTTTCGTAGGCCTCGAAGCCGATCAAAACGAGCGGCACGACCTCCATCGCGCTGAAGACCGCCCCCAGCGCGAGCACGGCGGTCGGCGTGCCGGTGAAGTAGAGGTGGTGGAAAGTGCCGATGATCCCGCCGAAGAGGAAGATGCTGCAACTGAAGAGCACGGCGGCAGTGGCCAGGCCCGTGCGCAGCAGACCCATCCGGGTAAAGAGGAAAGCGATCACGACGGTGGCGAATACTTCAAAGAAGCCCTCGACCCACAGGTGCACGACCCACCAGCGCCAGTACTCGATCATGGCGTAGTGGCTGCCCTGCCCATACATCAGGCCCGCGCCGTAGAAACCGGCGATGGCGAGCGAGCTGATGAGGAAGAGCGCGAGCAGGTTCTTGTGCTCGCCGGGCTGGCGGAAGGCCGGCCACATGGCGCGGGTCATCAGCCCGAGCCACAGAAACAGCCCGACGAAAAGGAACCACTGCCAGAAGCGGCCCAGGTCCACGTACTCCAGCCCCTGATGGCCGAACCAGTAGCTGGCCGTCAGGCCCATTTCCTGGCGGGTCGAATACCAGGTGCCAAACAGCGTACCCAGCACGATGATGAGCAGGCAGACAAAGAGCAGGTTGACCCCGGCGCGCTGGAACTTTGGCTCGTAGCCGGAGACCGCCGGGGCCATGTAAAGCCCCGTCGCCAGCCAGGCGGTTGCGATCCAGAAGATGCCCAACTGGGTGTGCCAGGTACGCGTCACCGAGTAGGGTAGCCACTCTGCGAGCGGAAAGCCGTAAAAGCCTTCACCCTCGACGCCGTAGTGCGCGGTGATGGCCCCCAAGATCACTTGGACGACGATCAGCGCGGCCACGACCCAGAAGTACTTGAGGGTGGCCCGCATGCTGGGGGTGGGGCTCAGGGCCAGCAATGGGTCGCTTCCTGGTAATTCACTGTTTGGCTCCTCCCGGTGTTTGGCCACGGCATAGTACCAGGCCAGCGCGCCGACCCCGGCCAGCAGGAAAACAAAGCTCAGCACCGACCACACCACGACGGACCCCGAGGGCTGGTTCTTAATGAGCGGCTCAGGGGGCCAGTTGTTCGTATAAGTAATGGGATCATTGCCCCCGGCAGCGACTTTGCCGTCAGTCGGACGCTCGGTGCCGCAGGCCCAGGCAGCCCAGAAGAAGAAGCTGTTCATCGCGGCCTGACGGTCGGCGTCTTTGAGCGTATGGCTGGGAATGGCGTAGGCGTCGCGCAGTTCGGGTGGGCTCATCTCACCATCGGCCAAGAATTGCAGGTCTGCGTCGAAGTTCTCCGCATCGCCAAAAATAGCCGCGTAGTAGCGGTTCATGGCGTCGATGGCCGCGCCGCGGTCCGCGGAAACGGTCAGCGTGTCGGTGGCCGCATCGTAGGTGTTGGTGCGGTATTCGTCTTTCACCGCCTGCTCGATTCCGGCGCGCTCGCCACCGGTGAGTTCGGCGAAGGGCTTGCCGTAGCTGCGCTGCGCAAGCCGTTCAGCAAAGTAGAGTATCTCCCGGTGCAGCCAGTCCGCCGACCAGTCCGGAGCCACATAGGAACCGTGACCCCAAACGCTGCCGAGTTGCTGGCCGCCGATGGATTGCCAGACGGCTTGCCCCGTAAGAATTTGTTCGCTGGTGGTGATAACTGCCCCATCCGGCGTGGCGACTTTACCCGGATAGGGCGGGGCCTTCCGGTAGATCTCTGTGCCGTAATAACCGAGCACCGCGAACGAACCGATGAAGACAGCGGCAAAAACCAACCATAGCTTTAAGTAGGGATTCTTTTTCATGACGTTTGAGGTTTTGTTACTTAAGAAAGTATTAAAGCATTAAAGCTTTCTTTACTTCTATGTGGACTTGAGATACGGTCTCGTCAATAGATTTTCCGCACAAGCTCATGAAATTACTCTCCGACGCTTCCGAATACGCCCTGCGGGCCGTCGTCTGGCTGGCTCAGCAGCCGCGCGAAACTTTTAAGCTGCGGGAAATCGCCGACGGCACCCGTGCCGCGCCCGGTTATTTGATCAAGGCCCTGCAAAGCCTGGCCAAGGCGGGGGTGCTCTCGGCCCAGCGCGGCAGCAACGGCGGCTTTACCCTGATCCGCGACCCGGAGGGCATTACCGTGCTGGAGGTGGTCAATGCGGTCGATCCCATCCAGCGCATCCGCACCTGTCCGCTCGGGCTGGCCACGCACGGCACCTGTCTGTGCCCGATGCACAAGCGTATTGACGACGCCATGGCCGCGATCGAGGAGAGTTTCGGCGCGTCCACCATCGCCGACCTCTTAGCGGAAAAGAGCCCCTCGCGCCCGCTGTGCGACGCGCTCACCGTAGGCCATAAGGCGTAGGCGAGGGGAGCGGTACGACGGCTCTACCCTTCCAACCTTCTTATTCCTTGAACTTCAATGAGCGCCCTCAACTCCATTAACAGCGAAACCTCGCTGCCCAAACTGTTTCGTGCGCTGCCGGAGGCCCGGACCGTTTTTAATCGCTATGGCCTGCGCGGCTGTGGCGGAGCGCATGGTAAAGGAATACGAACTTTTCTGGTGTAATCGTCAGCGCAAAGGGTAGGCACGCAGTGCCGTAGGGGCAAGGCCCCTCAGTCGGATCAAACGCCGAGCGTTTGTGGCGGAGAGGGCGGGATTCGAACCCGCGGTACCCTTTTGGGGTACGCATCTTTAGCAAAGATGTGCTTTCGGCCACTCAGCCACCTCTCCCAGTGACAGGGATTACCTGTCCGAAGCAAGACCGGAACATGTTAGTTCGGGTGCACACTGTCAACGCCTTTTCGGAAAGAAATGCATCTTGTCGGTGTGGCGTGGAAATCATGTTTTTTGACTTATTTTGGATAATTTTGAAAAAAAATGCTTACCTCTGGAACTTTGCTCAGGGGGAGGCGTCTTTAACCTACATAGTTTAGGAATTAGTAAGGAGTTCCGGCCTTTTCCGGGACATTTTGGGGTAGAAATACGTGTCGCCGTCCCCACCAGGGCGGCGACACCCAATTAGGGTAGTTAGTAGTTATCATGCGCCGGGTTGCAAAACCCGGCGCATGTGTTTTTTAGAGATACTGGATTTGCCTGAAAAACCACTGTTAAAGTCTGACTGGCTTGGGTTTGATGGCATAAAAAAACGGCGCCCCGGTAAGGGACGCCGTAGAAAGGTGAGATTCGCTTGAATCCGGACTACTTGGTCGGGACTTCGGCGATCGTCTTGAGCACGCGGGAGCAGATCCGGTAGGGGTCCCCCTGCGAGTTCGGGCGACGGTCTTCGAGGTAGCCCTTGTAGTCGTTCTTGACGAAGCTGTGCGGTACGCGGATGGAGGCACCACGGTCAGCCACACCCCAGGAGAACTTGTCGATGGACTGGGTTTCGTGGAGGCCGGTGAGACGCTTGTGGTTGTCTGGGCCGTAGGCAGCGATGTGCTCGTCCTTGTTCTTCTCGAAAGCGTCCATGAGGGCGAGGAAGTAGTCCTTGCCGCCAGTTTGGCGCATGTACTCAGTGGAGAAGTTGCAGTGCATGCCGGAGCCATTCCAGTCGCCGCTGAAGGGCTTACAGTGGTACTCGACAACGACTTCGTACTCTTCGCAGAGACGCTCAAGCAGGTAGCGGGCTACCCAGATGTCGTCAGCGCACTTGCAGGAGCCCTTGGCGAAAACCTGGAATTCCCACTGACCCTTGGCCACTTCGGCGTTGATGCCTTCGTGGTTGATGCCGGCAGCGAGGCAGAGGTCGAGGTGCTCGTCCACGATGGTGCGGGCGATGGCACCTACGTTTTGGAAGCCGACGCTGGTGTAGTACGGGCCCTGCGGACCGGGATAGCCTTCCTTGGGCCAGCCCAGCGGTACACCGTCCTTAAAGAGGAAGTACTCCTGCTCGAGGCCGAACCAGGTGTTGGCGTCGTCCTCGATGGTAGCACGGTAGTTGGAGGGGTGCGGATCGCCGTTGGGGAGCATGACCTCGCACATGACGATGTAGGAATCGTCACCGCGCCACGCGTCCGGGTACAGGGCAACCGGCTTGAGCACGCAGTCAGAGTCACTGCCGTCGGCCTGCTGGGTTGAGCTGCCATCAAAACCCCATTCCGGGAGGTCTTCGACGCTCTTGGGGGCTTCGCTTGCGAGGCGCGTTTTACCACGGAGATTCGGCACAGGGGCGTAGCCATCGAGCCAAATGTATTCTAGCTTGTATTTAGACATGAGTTGATATGTGGTTTGAAACATTGAAAGTCCGGGACGGGGATAGCCGTCTCAAACTCATCTGTTAAGGGTCAGGATTCTTTAAGCAATCTTGATGCCAGTTTGTCAATTTGGTAAAAAATTTTCATGCACGAGTTCAAAGACACCAAGCAAGCTCAAGTCAGAATTACATATGATGGTCGGGTGCACAAGCACTACCGTGGCCCCTTGGCCAAAGAGCGCTTTGAAAACGAGACTCGCGTGCTCCGATACCTGGAAAAACGGGGCTGCGACTTCGTCCCGCAGGTCATCGAGGCTAACCCCGATGATGGCGAGGGCTACCTCGTGACCACTAACTGCGGCAAGGTCGTGGACAAAATCAGCAAGGAGAAGGCTGCGGCGCTTTTCCGGGAACTGGAGGAAAAATACGGCGTACGCCACGAGGACCCGTTCCCCCGCAACATCACCTACAACGACTGGACCGGGCGCTTTAACCTGATCGATTTCGAGTTTGCGACCATCCTGGAGACAGGCGAGGGCTTGACCCTTGATGCCATCGAGGAGACCCGCCGCCAGAACAACTGGCGCATCCCGGGGGAGGAGACACTGTGAGCGAGTCGCAAGACCCATCCGTATTGCTTCGCTGGTCGGGGATGACGCATCCCGGGCGCGTGCGCAAAAATAACGAAGATGCCTTTCTCGCGCTGAGCGTCGATGCGCACGAGATGCAGCGTCTGGGCAAGTTTGGCGAGGCCAGCACCGCGGGGTCAGACTTCGTCTTTGCCGTGAGTGACGGCATGGGCGGGGCCAATGCCGGGGAGTTTGCCAGCCGCATTGCCGTGGATAAAATCGCGAACATGCTCCCCCGCAGCTTCTGGCTCGGCGCGATGGGCATGCGGCGCGGGGCAGGGGATTGGCTGGCCAACCTCGTGTCCGAAATCCACACCGAGATGCAGCAGATGAGTAATTTTTACCCTGAGTGCGAGGGCATGGGGGCAACGCTCAGCCTGTGCTGGTTTACGCCGGGGCGCATGCATTTTGTCCACGTGGGCGACAGCCGAATATACTACCTGCCAGCCGGGGGGGAGTTAAAGCAGATCACGCAGGACCACACCCACGTGGGGTGGCTCGTGCGCACCGGGCAGATAAGCGAGTCCGAGGCCCGCTATCACCCGGGTAAGAGCGGGTTGCAGCAGGTGCTCGGCGGCAATGTGCACGATCCCGATCCGCAACTGGGCGTGGTCGAATATGAGCGGGGGGATCGTTTTGTGCTGACCACGGACGGCATCACCGACGGCCTGTCTGCCAATGGTATTGAGAGTGCGGTGCGGGGTGCCGTGGCCACCAAGTATCATGACAAGCAGCCTGCCCAGCGCCTCATCGACGAGGCCATGTTTAACTCCGGACGTGACAACCTGACCGCGGTCGTGGTCGAGATCGAATAGGCGCTACTTTTTCTTGGCCTTCTTCTTCACCTTGCGTTTGGCTTTTTTCTTAGCCTTCTTTTTCGTTTTACGCTTGGCTTTCTTTTTAGCTTTTTTCTTTA
>JAUIAM010000043.1 GCA_030425485.1 Verrucomicrobiia bacterium | reverse complement strand
GCGTCTTTTTCCGTTTTCTCAGTTCATGAATCTGGATTCACACCACTTCGAAAGCCGAAAAAATCCTCAAAATTACCTCTTTTTCCCTCGTTTCTTAATTTGAAGACACAGCCTAGCGGACGCCAGGGGTTTCTTTCAGCGTAGCCATGACCTTGTCCAAATTAAACGAACCGGGTGTTTGGCTGGGCGGGTACTCCTTGAGCGTTTCGGCCAGATTGGCCGCCATAGCCTGGAAGGGCACAAAGATGAAGGCGTGGTCCAGCAGCCAATCGTTGTAGGTGTTTGAGCTGTCATCGGCCCGCTCAAAGGGATCGCCCCGCAGGTCGAAGAGCTTGGGCACGCGCAGGGTAACAAAGGGCTCCTGCCAGACACCGAAGCCGACGCCCCGATTTTCCATAAAGACCACCTTCCACTTATCGTAGCGGGCGGCCACAATCGCGCCGTCGTCGTTCACGTACCAGAATTGGTTGCGCGGAGACTCCTTCTCCTCACCGCTGAGATAGCCCAGCAGGTTAAAGCCATCGATATGCTCGCGGTAATCGCGCCCGATCACTTCCATGCCCGTGAGGAGCTTCTCCTTAACGTCCGGGTCACCCGCAGCCGCGCAGAACGTCGGCAGCCAGTCCTGGTGAGCTACGATACCGTTGAGCGTGACCCCCGCGGGGAACTTCCCCGGCCAGCGGACAAAGGCGGGCACGCGGAAGGCGCCCTCCCAGTTGGAGTTCTTCTCGCTCCGGAACGGCGTGATGCCGCTGTCGGGCCAGGTGTTGTAGTGTGGGCCATTATCGGTGCTGTAGAGCACGATGGTGTTGTCGGCAATGCCCAGCTCGTCGAGCAGGTCCAGCAGCTCGCCCACCATGTTGTCGTGCTCGACCATGCCGTCAGCATACTCACCCATACCGGTAACGCCACGGTGCGCGTCTTTCACGTGAGTGCGGAAATGCATGCGGGTAGCATTCCACCAGACGAAGAAGGGCTTATCCTCTGCGGACGCCGCCTGAATGAAGTCCATGGCCGCGGTCAGGGTTTCCTCATCCACGGTTTCCATGCGCTTCTTGGTCAACGGCCCGGTGTCCTTGGTGGTGATCGTCCCGTCGGGGTTGCGCTCGGAATACAGCACACCACGGGGCCCGAATTTTTCGCGAAAAGCCGGGTCCTTCGGATAGTCCGGGTGCTCGGGCTCTTCCTCGGCGTTGAGGTGGTAGAGATTGCCGAAAAACACATCAAAGCCGTGGTTGGTCGGCAGATGCTCATCACGGTCGCCGAAGTGGTTTTTCCCAAACTGGCCCGTGGTGTAGCCCATCTCGTGCAGCAGCGCGGCAATGGTGATGTCCGTCTCCTGCCAGCCTTCCTTGGCCCCGGGCAGGCCGACTTTCGTCATGCCAGAACGCAGAGGGTTCATCCCGCTGATAAAGGCCGCGCGCCCCGCCGTGCAGCTCTGCTGCCCGTAGTAATCGGTGAAGGACACGCCTTCATTGCCGAGGCGATCGATGTTGGGCGTGTGGTAGCCCATCATGCCGCGGGAGTTGAAGCTGATATTAGTGATACCGATGTCGTCACCGAAGATGACGAGGATGTTGGGCTGCTCAGCCGCTTGGGCCGAGGTCGCACCAACAACGCAGCCCAATAAAAGGGCAGTGGTGAGGAGTTTTCTCATAAGAGGAATAGCTAACGTTGAGTAACAGCGACCCGACGCGTCACCCGGTAGTAACGCGTGGGCAGCGAAGTAGATAATGTGCCATAAAGTCACTGAAAGCCACTACAAAACGACTAAACACGGCATGCTTACCATCGCTTTGACAGCTTTGACGTGCGGTGATCGCGCCAATTCGCTTGTCATCGGCGGCACGGATCGTTTATTGCGTCTAGGATGAGGCTTTATTGTCAGTCGCGTTTTCGGGCTATGAGACGACCCACCTCCGAGGTGAAGGTCGGCAATGTCGGCGTGGGCGGGAACAACCCGATCCGCGTCCAGTCCATGACCACCAGTCTGACCCAGGACGTGGACGCCACCGTCAAGCAGTGCATCCGCCTGGCCGAAGCCGGTTGCGAGATCGTGCGCATCACCGCGCCGAACAAGTCCGCCGCCCAGGCCCTGGGTGACATCCGCAAGCAGTTTTCCGCCGCAGGGTTCGACGACACCCCGCTCGTGGCCGACATCCACTTCCTGCCCAGCGCAGCCATGACCGCGATTGAGCATGTGGAGAAAATCCGCGTCAATCCCGGCAACTACGCCGACAAGAAGAAGTTCGCCGTGCTCGAATACACCGACGCCGAGTACGAGGCCGAGCTGCAACGCCTCTACGACGCCTTTTCCCCCCTCGTCATCCGGGCCAAGGAACTGGGCCGCACGCTCCGCATCGGCACCAACCATGGCAGCCTCTCCGACCGCATCATGAACCGCTACGGGGACTCCCCCGAGGGCATGGTCGAGAGCGCCCTGGAGTTCATGCGCATCGCAGACAGCCACGGCTTCCGCGACATCATCGTCTCGATGAAGGCCAGCAACACCAAGGTCATGATCGAGGCCTACCGCCTCGCCGCCGCCCGCATGGACGACGCCGGTTTTAACTACCCGCTCCACCTCGGCGTGACCGAGGCCGGGGACGGCGAAGACGCCCGCATCAAAAGCGCCATCGGCATTGGCTCACTCCTTTACGACGGCCTCGGAGACACCATCCGCGTCTCCCTGACCGAAGACCCCTGGTACGAAGTGCCCGTCGCCACCGACTTGGCCAACCGCGCCCACGCCCTGTGGAAGCAGAGCGAGTCCTTTGCCCAGCAAGAGCGCGAAAAGGAAGCCGTCGACCCGTACCACTACGTCCGCCGCGACGTCACGGAACTGTCCTTCGGCAGCGAGTGCCCGATCAACCACCTGGAGCCGCCGCGGGTCATCACCCCGACGACGCACCCGCTCTCCGCCCACGCCGAGATCACCAAGGACCTCGTCGCCGCCCACAAAACCCTGAAGGACGCCCGCATCGAGGGCCTCATGGTTAAGGCCCAGACGGACCTCGACCTCACCCACCTCCTTTCCCTGCAAAAGACCGTCGCACCCTCCATCAAGAGCCTCGTGCTCGAAGTCGGCGACGAGGTCTCCACCGCCGCACTCGAAGCCTTTGACTGGAACGACCGCTGCCGCTGGATGCTGGTGAAAAAGTTCACCGAAGCAGACGGCGAATCGCTGGCCCAGTTCCTCAGCCTTACCGCCGAGCACGGCCTCCTGCTGGCTGTCGATGCCGATGCCCACACCATTTCCGCCCTGGCGGACAAGCTCGCCGGGCAGGGGCAGGTCATCTTCACCCTTTCCACGCCGGACGCCACCACGCACGCCGTCGGCGCCTACCGCGCCCTGGGCGATGTCCTGCTGAAAAAGGGCCTCCGCGGCCCGCTCTGGCTCCGCGTCCGCTCGGAGTTTTCCATCCTCGACGAGGCAGGTTTTGGCCGCGCCCTGCTCGAAGCCGCCATGCAGGCCGGCCCGATCTTCTGCGACGGCCTGGGCGACTTCATCAGCGTCGAAACCGTGCACGACCTCGCCCGCGCGACCAACCTATCCTACAACATCCTGCAAGGGGCGCGCATGCGCACGGTCAAGACCGAGTACGTGGCCTGCCCGAGCTGCGGCCGCACGCTCTTTAACCTGCAGGAAGTCACGGGCAAAATCAAGGAACGCACCGGACACCTCAAGGGCGTGACGATCGCCGTCATGGGTTGCATCGTGAATGGCCCCGGCGAGATGGCCGACGCGGACTTTGGCTACGTGGGCGGCGCCCCGGCCAAGATCAACCTCTACGTGGGCAAGGAATGCGTCAAAGTCGGCATACCCGAAGCCGAAGCCCTCGACCGCCTCGAAGACCTCATCCGCGAACACGGCAAATGGGTCGAACCCGCAGAAGCAGAGCCGGTGGAAGCGTAGGGGGCTTTAATGTTTTAATGTTTGAACCGCAGAGACGCGGAGATTGACTTGAGCTTGATTCGCCAACCCGGATACATTAAATCATTCAGCAAGTGAATCAGCCCACGGATACGCCTGCTAAATTAGAAAAGCTACCTTGGTACAGGTGGCATTGGGATAGCGACGTCGTAATCGTCTATGCACTCTTGGGCTTCATCCTCTACTACGGGCTTCATTCCAGTCCTGCCGCAGTCGACAACAAGCAGGTCATCTGGTTCGGCCTCGGTTTTTTTACAGCCCTGGCTTCGGTACGCTTTTGGCAAAGTGTGAAAAAATACCGTACACCGTTTACGAAAACGCTGCTGACTAAAAAACAAGCCCACCTCTGGCTGAACCATACCAGCAACAGCTAGTTGCCCATATCCCGCACCCCCTGCGGTTCAAACTGATGAGCCCAGACGCCACGCCACCGCACTTGACAAACCCCACCTATAGGTTTTCTATAGAATCAGCATGAGCACACTGTCTTTTCACGCTGATTCCGAGTTGGAGAAGCGCATTCGCAGCACGGCCAAGGAGCGGAATGTGCCCGTTTCGCGTTTCCTGAAGGAGACAGTAGAGCAGGCTTTGAGCCAGCCCCGGCCCACAGATGCCGCCACCTTGCTTGCCGCCCTGCATGCCAATGGGAAAGGCCTCCCCCCAGACGAAGCGACAGGCTACCTGAGGCAAGTGCACGCTGACCGCAAGACCTGGCGCGGGCAATGATCTGCCTCGACACAAACTACCTCATCCTCGGGCTGGTCCAGGACAGCGCGGAGGCCAAAGCACTCATCGCGTGGCACGCCAGCGGCGAAGCCCTCGTCACCAGCAGCATCGCATGGTACGAGTTTCTCTGCGGCCCAGTCGATGAGCTGCAAACCGCCGTCATGCGGAACCTCTTAAGTGGGACCATTCCCTTTGGGCACGAACAAGCCAGCACCGCAGCCCAACTATTTAATGCCACCGGGCGCAGGCGTAAGCTCCGCGTCGATGCAATGATTGCCGCAACCGCCATCACCGCCGGGGCAAAGCTGGCCACGAACAACGCAGGCGATTTCGAACCCTTTGCCGAGCACGGTCTGCACCTTATCTAAACGCCGCGTCTCTGCGGTTCAAACTCGATTTCCCTCGACCGTCACCCTTCGTACGCCTTAGCTAGCGGCCATGTCTTTAGAAAAACGTCACGACGGGCGACTGGCTGACCAGCTCCGCCCCCTGTCTTTTGAGCCGGGCATCGCCCCCCACGCCACGGGCTCGGTGCTCACGAGCTTTGGCAACACGCGCGTCATTTGCGCGGCCACGCTGGAAAAGCGCGTCCCGGGCTGGATGCGCGAGCAGCAGGTCGAGGGCGGCTGGATCACGGCGGAGTACTCCATGCTCCCCTACTCCACCCACGACCGCAAGCGTCGCGACATCGACAAAGGCCGCCTCGACGGGCGCACGGTGGAGATTCAGCGCCTCATCGGCCGCTCCATGCGCGCCGTGGTCGACCTGAAGAAGCTCCCCGGCTACACCCTGTGCATCGACTGCGACGTCCTCCAGGCCGACGGCGGCACCCGCACCGCGTCCATCTCCGGCGCCTACGTGGCGGCCAAGATGGCCGTTGACCGCCTCATCGCCGACGGCGTGCTGGCCGAGTGCCCCTTCCGCGACTCTGTCGCTGCGGTCAGCGTAGGCATTTTCCACGAGCTCCCCGTGCTCGACCTCAATTACCACGAGGACCGCGACGCCTCAGTCGACTTCAACGTCGTCATGACCGGCAGCGGACAATTCGTCGAGCTCCAGGGCACCGGCGAGGAAGCCACCTTTACCGACGAGGAGTTGGCTAAGCTTCTTGCGTTAGGCAAGAAGGGGATCACCGAAATCACCAGCGCACAGACTGAAATCCTCGGTTAGAGGCGTTACTAAAAGTAGGGCATTATCAAAAAAGGGATTGCCATGAAGGGGCAAACACCCGTCATCTAGATGTGTCCATGTCTTCATTACTATGAATATTCACGAGTATCAGGCCAAGGAACTCTTCAGCCAGTTCGGAATCAGTGTACCAGCGGGTAAAGCGGTACAGAGCGCAGATGCCTTTGAGGAGGCCATCGACAGTGTCGGCAGCGGCAAAATTGTCGTCAAGAGCCAGATCCACGCTGGCGGACGCGGCAAGGGCACCTTTACCACCGGCTACAAGGGTGGCGTGAAGGTCGTCGACACTAAGGAGGAAGCGCTCGAAGCAGCCAACGCGATGCTCGGCAACACCCTCGTCACGCATCAGACCGGCCCCGCTGGTCGTGAGGTCAAGACCATCTACTTTACCGAAGCCAGCGACATCGAAAAGGAGTACTACCTGGCCATCCTCCTGGACCGCGACTCCTCCAAGCCGGTCATCATCGCCTCCACCGAGGGCGGCATGGACATCGAAGAGGTCGCCGAGAAGACCCCCGAAAAGATCACCAAGGTGCTGATCGACCCGGCCACGGGCATCATGCCCCACCACAAGCGCGCCATCGCCTTCGGCCTCGGGTTCAGCGCCAAGGAGCAGCTCAAGCAATTGGACAAGCTCCTTTCCGGCCTGTACAAGTTCTTCTGGGACAAGGACTGCTCCATGGTGGAAATCAACCCGCTGATCACCACCCCCGCTGGAGACATCATGGCCCTCGACGCCAAGGTCAACTTTGACAGCAACGCCCTCTACCGCCACCCCGACATCGTCACCCTGCGCGACCTCGGCGAAGAGGACGAAAAAGAAGTCAAGGCCTCTGAGTACAACCTCAGCTACATCGCGCTAGACGGCAACATCGCCTGCCTCGTCAACGGTGCCGGTCTGGCCATGTCCACCATGGACATCATCAAGCACTTTGGCGGCAACCCGGCCAACTTCCTCGACGTCGGCGGCGGTGCCAACGAAGAGCAGGTCACGGAAGCTTTCCGTATCATCCTGAGCGACCCGAACGTCGAGGGCATCCTCGTCAACATCTTCGGAGGCATCATGAGCTGCAAGACTATCGCCAACGGCATCATCGCCGCGGCCAAGAACGTCGAAATGACCGTGCCGCTCGTCGTACGCCTCGAAGGGAACGAAGTCGCCGAGGGCAAGCAACTGCTCGCCGATAGCGGCCTCGCCCTCACCCCGGCTGACTCCCTCGCCGACGCAGCCCAGAAGATTGTCGAACTGGCCAAGAAGTAACCTTTAGCGAATACAGACCATGAGCATTCTCGTCGGAAAAGACACCCGCGTCGTCGGTCAGGGCATCACCGGTAAGGCCGGTACCCTCCACGCTCTCAATAACGTCGCCTACGGCACCAACTATGTTGCCGCCGTCACACCCGGTAAGGGTGGCAGCACTTGGGAAGACAAGTGCCCGGTTTTTAACACGGTCCACGATGCCGTCGAAAAGGAAGGCGCCAACACCTCCGTGATTTTCGTCCCGCCGCCCTTCGCGGCAGACTCTATCCTCGAAGCGATCGACGCCGGCATCGAGCTCGTCATCTGCATCACCGAGGGCATCCCGGTGCGCGACATGACGCTGGTCAAGGACGCGCTGAAAAAGAGCAAGACGCGCCTCATCGGCCCGAACTGCCCCGGCATCATGACCCCCGGCCAGTGCAACATCGGCATCATGCCCGGTTACATCGCCCAGCCCGGTAAGGTCGGCGTAGTCAGCCGCTCAGGCACCCTGACCTACGAAGCCGTCTACCAGCTCACCGTTCGCGGCCACGGCCAGAGCACCTGCGTGGGCATCGGCGGCGACCCGGTCAACGGCACCAGCCACCTCGACGTGGTTAAGCTTTTCAATGAAGATCCCGAGACGGAAGCCATCATCCTCATCGGGGAAATCGGTGGCAGCGCAGAAGAAGAAGCCGCTGCCTACATCAAGGAGCACGTGACGAAGCCCTGCGCGGCCTTTATCGCTGGCACAACGGCACCTCCAGGGCGTCGCATGGGCCACGCTGGCGCCATTGTCTCCGGCAGCAGCGGCTCGGCTGAGACAAAGATCGCAGCGCTCAAAGATGCGGGTATTCTGGTAGCTCCGACGCCGTCAGAAATTGCATCCACCCTTCTTGAAGTCTACTCAAAGTAGGTTATTCTTAAGGATGACCTGACAGTACCGATATAGTATCACAAATCTGTAACATACGGTTTTAGCCATTAAATTGGCCGAAGGCTTAAGAAATGTAGCATATTTGCATTGAAACGCCCACTAAACTCGATACATGATACAGGTTTATTACTTAGCATAACTGCATATGGCACAAAGAAAACAAAATCACGGGCGTGCGCCCGGCAAAACCCAAATCTCAATCAGTCTTCCTCAGAACCTGGTTGAACGTATCGATAAACTAGCCGATCAGGAGAATCGCAATCGCTCCAACTTCATTGCGACTCACCTTGAGCGGCTGGCTGATGGCACACTGGCGAGCGAGCCGGATGCGTCGTTTAAGTCTTCACGCAAGAAGTAGTAACCAAAAATTCCTGCCGCGTGGGCCGGCCATGGCGGCCAGCGTGGCAGCTTTTTTGACGCTTCGCAATTTGCGGGAATTCCTCACTAGAGGTTTACAACTCGAGCTAAATACAAAATACTTGAGTTAATGTACGAAGGGAATATCCCCACTAGCGCTTATTATGCCGTCCACTTGTTTGGATGGATGCTCCCCGTTATATTACTCCAGTGGCTGGGCTTTAGGCGAATCCTTTGGCAGAGCCACAGGGCTATCTTTCTGACCACGCTGCTGGTTGGCAGCTATCTGATCGCCACCGATGTGGTCGCCGTGGCCGCAGGCGTATGGCACTTTGACCAGTCGATGATCCTGGCCGGTTCGCAAGCAGCCGCCAGCTCCACTCTCCTCCGTTTTCTGTTAATTCCCTTCGGCGTACCCATCGAAGAGTGGGCATTCTTTTATCTCACTGCCCTGCTAGTTGCGCAGAGTTTTGTGCTGTTTTTACCCGAACACTTGCGGCAGAATGCGTGTCCCAATACGCAGCAACCATGAGTGATCCCCTACCCCCACACGCCGAACCCACCGTCAGCCTAAGCAACGAAGCCGAAGTCCGCAAAATCCTCCAGAGCAGCGTCAGCAGCCTGTGGGATGCGGTCAACGAGCTGACGCGCCTGCGGCCCACCAAGCGCGAGCGATTTAACGTCAGCATTTTCGGCTCTGCCCGCATTGAACCCGGCGACAGGCTTTATCATGAGGTCAAGCACATGGCCCACGGGCTGGCAGACCTGAACTGCGGTATCATCACCGGGGGCGGCCCCGGCCTGATGCAGGCTGCCAACGAGGGCGCATCTCTGGCTGACGACTGCAAGGTCGATTGCTCGGTGGGCATCCGCGTCCAGCTCCCCTTCGAGCAAGTCGCGAACCCCTTCGTCCAGGCACAATACGAGCACAAAACGTTTTTCACCCGCCTGCACCACTTCGTCGTCATGTCGGACGCCTTTGTCGTCGTACCCGGCGGCATCGGCTCGGTTCTGGAGGCCATGACTATCTGGCAACTGCTCCAGGTCGGTCACCTGAAGGGCGCGCCGCTCATCTTCGTTGGGCAGATGTGGGAAGAACTCGTCGAGTGGGCACGCAAGAACATGCTCGACGAGCAACTGCAGCTCGCCAGCGCCAAGGACATGGACATCCCCTTTTGCGCGAGCAGTGCGCGCGAAGTCATCGACATCATCAAGCAGGCTCAAAGCCGCTGGAGTAGCCAGCCAACAACACCCGATTCCAAAGAGTAATTCTGTATCGATATTTTCGATACAGAGTGCCAATCCGAAGCTAGCGCTTACGGAACTTTTTTCCCTTCGCCTTGCCCTTTTTTCGTTTGGTCGAAAACCCACCTTTGGCCTCACCGCTTTTAAGTGCGTCGATCTGATCGCGGATCACCGCGGCGCGTTCGAACTCAAGATTAGAGGCAGCCTCCAGCATTTCGCTTTCCAGCTCGGCCAGCACGGTGGCGACATCTTCATCGCCTCCAGCCTCGGCCACATTGACTTGGTCCACGGCCTCTTCTTTGGTGTGTAAACTTGCCTGAAGGCCACGCTTCACGGAACGCGGCGTGATGCCGTGCTCAGCATTGTAGGCCATCTGCTTTTCACGCCGTTTCCGGGTCACCTCCAGCGTGCGCTTGAGTGAATCATTCATCACATCGGCATAGAGGATCACGCGCCCCTTCTCGTGGCGAGCAGCGCGTCCCGCGGTCTGGATGAGGCTCGTCTCACTGCGCAAGAACCCTTCTTTATCCGCGTCGAGGATGGCCACGAGTGAAACCTCCGGCAGGTCAAGCCCTTCACGCAAGAGATTCACCCCAACGAGGGCATCAAAGTCGCCCTTGCGCAGATTGCGCAAAATCTCCACCCGCTCGATGGCATCAATGTCCGAGTGTAGGTACTCGACCCGCACGCCGCTCTCGCGCAGGTAGGCGGTCAGGTCTTCGGACATGCGCTTCGTGAGGGTGGTGATGAGCACGCGCTCGCCGCGCCCGGCGGTGGCCTTGACCTCACCGATGAGGTGCTCGACTTGCCCCTTGATCGGCTGAATCTCCATGACCGGATCAAGCAGGCCCGTCGGGCGGATAACCTGCTCAGCGATCACGCTGGAGGCTTCGAACTCGTGCTTGGCCGGGGTGGCTGAGACGAAGAGCGTCTGCCCCGTGAGATTGGTAAACTCCTCGGGCTGGAGCGGACGGTTGTCCAACGCCGAGGGCAGGCGAAAGCCATACTCCACCAGCTTCTCCTTGCGCGAACGGTCGCCTTTGTACATCGCGCCAATCTGCGGCCAGGTGACGTGGCTCTCGTCCAGCACGAGCAAGAAATCATCGGGAAAAAAGTCGATCAAACACCAGGGCTGCTCGCCGGGCTTGCGCCCGCTCAGATGACGTGAGTAGTTTTCGATCCCGCTGCAAAAGCCCATCTCCTGCAACAGCTCGATGTCATACTCCGTGCGCATGCGCAGTCGCTGCGCCTCCACCAGACGGTTGGTTTTCTCCAGCTCCTCGATACGCAGGTCAAGCTCGCTGCGAATGGCTTTCACGGCCGATTCGAGTTTACGCTTGGGCGTGATGTATTGGTTTGCTGGATACAGCTGAAAGAACTCCATGCGCTCGCCCGTCTCGCCCGTGAGGGGATCCAGCGACGAAACAGACTCCACCTCGTCGCCCCAAAACTCGATGCGGATCGCGCTCTCCGTGTAGGCGGGAAAGACATCGACCACCTCGCCCCGCACACGGAACTTTCCCCGCGTGAGCTGGATGTCATTGCGCTCATAGAGATTCTCCACCAGGCGCTCGAGGAAGTGGTCGCGCCCCAGCTCCTCACCCACACGGATAGGGATCATCATCTCGCGAAAGTCCTCCGGCGAGCCCAAGCCGTAGATGCACGACACACTGGCCACCACGATCACGTCGCGGCGGCTAATGAGCGAGCTTGTCGCCGCGATGCGCAGCCGCTCGATCTCGTCGTTAATCGAAGAATCTTTTTCGATGTAGGTGTCCGACGAAGGCACGTAGGCCTCCGGCTGATAGTAGTCGTAGTAGCTGACAAAGTACTCGACCGCGTTGTGCGGAAAGAAGCTCTTCAACTCAGAGTAGAGCTGCGCGGCCAGGGTCTTGTTGTGCGAGATGAGGAGCGCGGGCCGCTGAAGGCGCTGGACGACATTGGCCACGGTGAACGTCTTCCCCGAGCCCGTCACACCGAGCAGGGTCTGGTATTTGTTCCCCGCCTGGATCGACTGCGCGAGCTTGTCAATGGCCGCGGGCTGGTCGCCCATCGGCTGGTAGTCGGCTACGAGTTGAAAATCCACAGCTTTATCATAACGGGTTCAGGCCACGATGCAAAGGCACGTCAGCGTTTAAAACAACGCGCGCAGGCGGGCGACGTTGACATCGGTCAGACGGTGGACGGCGAGGTGGGCCATGGTCAGTTCCTCGTAGGGATGCGTCGTGCCCACGCCGACCACGCGCATGCCACCAGCCAGCCCGGCCTCGATGCCGTGCAGGGCGTCTTCAAAGACCACGCAGTCCTCGGGCGCACGATGGATTTTTCCCGCTGCCTTGACGAAGACTTCCGGGTCGGGCTTGCCGTGAGAGACATCTTCCGCGCTGGCGATGTCGGCAAAGTATTCACTCAGTCCCGTAATCTCCATGATGGTCTCGACGTTCTCGCGGGAGGTCGAGGTGCCCACGCAGCAGGGGATGCCCGCCTCGCGAAGCCCAGCCAGCAGTTCACGCACGCCGGGCAGGGGCTCGATACCGTCCTCGCGCACGATGTCGCGGTAAAGGGCTTCCTTGCGGTCGTCGAGACGCTTGATTTCGGCCGGATCGGTCGTCCAGGCGAGGATTTCCGGAATGATAACAGTGTTTTTGCGGCCAAAGCCCTTCACAAAGTGGTCCGGCGGCAGGGTACGGCCTTCTTCTTCGGCCAGCCGATCCCAGCTCAGTTCATGGGCGCGGGAGGAGTCGATAATGACGCCATCCCAGTCAAACAGGGCTCCTTGCAGTGTTGCCATAAGCCCCAGCATGGAGATGACCGGGCGGGCCGAAAGCTTTTTCCTTCCGAGTGATAAAAAGCGAAAAAAAAGCGTGAGCCTGTACCCCGAAACGTGATTAGCTCGTGCATGGTCGTTAAACCCAAAATTCGCGGATTCGTTTGTATCACCTCTCACCCTGAAGGCTGCGCTGCGCACATTCAGGAGCAAATCGACTACGTCAAGTCACAGGGCGCGCTCCCCGAAGGGCCCAAACGTGTGCTCGTGGTGGGCTCTTCGACTGGCTACGGGCTGTCCTCGCGCATCGTCTCGGCCTTTGGCCAGGGCGCGGGCACGGTGGGCGTGTTTTTCGAACGCCCCTCCAGCAACGGCAAGACGGCTAGCGCCGGCTGGTACAACACCGCCGCCTTTACCGCAGCCGCCGAGAAGGAAGGTCTCTTTGCCGGTAACATCAACGGCGACGCTTTTTCCAACGAGATCAAGCAGAAGACCATCGACATGATCCGCGATAACCTCGGACAGGTCGATCTGGTCATCTACAGCCTGGCCTCTCCTCGCCGTACCGACCCCGAGACGGGCGACGTCTACAAGTCCGTGCTCAAGCCCATCGGTGCACCCTTTACGGCCAAGACCCTCGACACCGACAAGAAAAAGATCGTCGAGCAGGCCATCGAGCCCGCCACAGAAGACGACATCACGAACACGACCAAGGTCATGGGCGGCGAAGACTGGCTCCTGTGGATGAACGCCCTGCGCGACGCCGGGGTGCTCGCTGACGGTGCGGCCACCCTCGCCTACTCCTACATCGGCCCCGAGGTCACCTTCCCCATTTACCGCAGCGGCACCATTGGCAAAGCCAAGGAACACCTTGAGCAAACCGCAGCAGATATGCGTGCCGCCGGGCAGCCTGCCTGGGTCGCCGTGAACAAGGCCGTCGTCACCCAGGCCAGCTCGGCCATCCCCGTCGTTCCGCTCTACATTTCCATCCTCTTCAAGGTCATGAAGGAAAAGGGCCTCCATGAAGGCTGCATCGAGCAGATGACACGCCTCATGGCCGAGAAGTACCAGTCTGGAGACCCCCGCGTGGACGAGCAGGGCCTGATCCGCGTGGACGACAAGGAAATGCAGCCCGACGTCCAGGCAGCCGTGCGCGAAATCTGGCCCACGGTTACATCCGAAAACCTGGAGAGCATCACGGACTTCGCCAGCTACCAGACCGAGTTCCTCAGGCTCTTTGGCTTTGGTATCAACGGCGTGGACTACGAAGCCGAAAGCACGCTCGAAGTCGAGATGGACGCCTAGGCTGTGTCTTCAAATTAAGAAACGAGGGAAAAAGAGGTAATTTTGAGGATTTTTTCGGCTTTCGAAGTGGTGTGAATCCAGATTCATGAACTGAGAAAACGGAAAAAGACGCGAAAAGA
>JAUIAM010000053.1 GCA_030425485.1 Verrucomicrobiia bacterium | reverse complement strand
GCTGGCACCGCCAAGGAGATCACGCCATGACCAAGACTACAGACACCAGCCCGATTTCGCTACTCGCATGTGAAGAGGGATTTGATCCGATCGAGGACCGTCTGCGAGCCAACATCCGTACGACGATCGAAGCCGTTTTCGAAGAGGAGCTGGACGGCTTTCTTGGACGACTGCGCTACAGCCGCGAGATCGGGGGTGCGAAGGGCTACCGCCACGGGACGCGGGAGCGCCGGATCACAGGGACCTTTGGCACCGCGACCGTCAGCGTGCCCCGCGCTCGCGTGGAGGACGAGGATGGAAAGGTCCGCGAATGGCGCTCAAGGGCTTTGCCGCGCTACCAGCGCCTGACCAAGGCCGCGGAGGCGCTCATCACCGGCGTCTATCTCTCTGGGACCAACACGCGCCGGGTCAAGCGGGCCCTGTTTACGCTGTTCAAGGGGGCCGTGGGCAAGGACGTTGTGAGCCGTGCCTGGCGCAAGGTGAAGACCGACTGGGACGCCTGGTGCACACGGAGCCTTGCGGAAGAGGACATCGTGCGCATCATCCTCGACGGCACCGTGATCAAGACGCGGATTAACAAGAAGGCGACGAACATCTCGGTTCTGGCCGCGATCGGCGTGCGCCGTGATGGCCAGAAAGTCCTGCTTTCCATCAGGAACATGGGCGGAGAGAGTACGGCGGCCTGGCGGCAGTTCCTCGATGACCTCGATGTGCGTGGCCTCAAGCGCCCCGAATTCGCTATCGTGGATGGAGCGCCTGGGCTGGAGGCGGCTCTGGTCGCGCTGTGGGGCGAGGATCTCCCCATCCAGCGCTGCACGGTTCACAAACATCGCAATCTTCTGGCGCATGCTCCAGAGCATGTGCAGGACGAACTCACTGAAGATTACCGCGACATGATCTACGCCGGCTCGGCCGACGAGGTAGAGCAGAAGCGCAAGGCCTTCGTGCGCAAATGGCGTCTCAAGTGCCGCGCTGTGGCTGATAGCCTTGAGGAAGCAGGCGATCGCCTCTTTGCATTCACCCGGCTCGATCCGTCACAATGGAAGTCTGCGCGGACGACCAACGCCATCGAGCGCCTCAACGGTGAGTTCCGACGTCGGATCAAGACGCAGACCGTGCTGCCCTGTCCGGAAACCGTGCCTATGCTGCTCTGGGCGTTGCTGGCTTCCGGTCAGATCCAGATGCGTAAAGTCGACGGGTGGCAGACCCTCAACCAGCCAATCAAGACCATGACCCTTGACCTCGCCGCCTGATCAGGTGCAAATCAAACCCCTCGGAGGACGCCGCTGGAGAATTTCCACCACTTTCGAGACACAACCCAGTTCCGGACTCTTCTTCGCAAACCAAAGCGCGGTAACTGGGAAGGCTTTATAAAGGCTCAATTAGCGTTTGTTATGCGCGGCCGTTTATTTTAGAACATATGATGAACATTTGCTGTGAAGGGGCATATATGGACCATGACATTTTTCTGGCGTGGCTCAATGAGACAGACAACCTTTCGCCGGGCCAGCTCGCCGAGGCGAGACGGGTGCTTTCTGGGTCTGCGCCATTTCAAACGGTGGTCAATCTCCTTGAGGCAAAGGTTCGTGAGGACCGTATCTGCCCGCACTGCGCTTCGGAAGGAGCGATAATCAGAGGCCAAGCAAGTGGCCTTTCCCGGTTCTTTTGCAAAGCTTGTGGCAAAACCTTCAACGCGTTGACCGGTACTCCGCTGGCACGCCTGCGTCACAAGAGCCGTTGGGCAGAGTTCGCCGCTTCGTTACGAGACGGCGAAACGGTAAAGGAGTCGGCTGAGCGTTGCATGGTGGCGAGTACGACCGCTTTTCGATGGCGTCATCGTTTTCTTCGGGCTGTGACGGCTGGAGCGATCAGGAGTGATCAAGTTGCGCGGCATCGTCGAAGCCTGTGAGGGTATGGCGTGCTTGAGCTTAAGGAAGCTTCTGAAAACGTTCTCTTTTGCGCGCCCAAACTCTGCCATCTCCGCACAGGAACTCGAGCCGCAGAGCACCGAAACGAACGCGATAACAAGCAGCTCGCCGAGGTCATGACGGGCATTGCTAGCCCGCGGATCGGGGATGCTGCCGAAGGCGTTGAGGAAAATCTGCATGATCGAAGGCTCCAAGATG
>JAUIAM010000052.1 GCA_030425485.1 Verrucomicrobiia bacterium | reverse complement strand
GTGACACTCCACGGGGCCTGAAGGCCAAGCGCCATTGTGAACAAGCAGGTCTCGTGTCCCATCGCTCCTCCGTGTCATCAGGCCGCCGAGCTCCCATCGTCCCTTTACGTGGCCCGAAGCGCAACAAACCTGGCGCGTCAGGCGCTGCGATATGCGCGGTCTCCGCGCCAAACGCGCCTCATGTCCCGACTACAACATATCGTATACCTGCGGGCGCGCCGCTCACCGCTCACCCACACAGATCGCGAACGGATCTAAAATAAGAGTGATCTCTGCCTATCTGGTGTGGGCCAAGATAGCCCCTACTTCGTGGCAAGTCAGATCATCTTGAATCGATAATTAATGCCTTGGCGCCATAGAAGAGAACGAAAAGAAAGAACATTAAAATAATTTTCATACTTGCGGAGTTGTCTTTTCGAACTCCCTCATACGGTGAGCCACAGTGAGGGCAATCAGGTTCATCTTCATACACTGGGCTGTCACATTTTTTGCAATTTTTCTGCATAATCGACATTCCCCAAGTGGCGTCGCGCCTGACGTGATGATCGGTTGAACCTGGTTGCTGCACAAGCCTTTTCCGTCCTGAGCGTCGCCTGCGGCCCTGGCGATTGCTGGAACAGAGCGGATCAGACCGCGAAGCCGCCGTGTTCTGGCTCGACGGTGATGTTTTTCAGCGCAGCGGGCAAACCTCTCCTGCCGCTTTCGTTCAGTTTGGGCGTGGATCGCGGTCATGCGCATGACGGAGGCGCTCGCAATCGGCGGATGGCGGCGAGGATGGCGCGCACCATCGGGCCGGTGACGGCCACCTCGGCCAGTTGAAAGGTGATGGCGCGGGCGTGGCGCACAACGCGGGCGCCGATCTTAATCAGTTTGAGTTGCAGGCTGGTCAGGGACCAGTCGGCCATCGCCTCGGGCAGCTCGATGCAGCGCAGGAATGTGGCCAGGTTGTAGGCCAACGCGTGGAGTTGCAGCCGCACCTCGTTGTCGCGGAACTTCCGGCACGACAGCCTTGTCCAACGAAAGGCATGTTTGCCTTCCTTGATGTGCTGCTCGGCGGTGCCGCGTTGGTTGTAGAAGCGCACGACCCAGTCCGGGTCCATGGGCATGTTGGTGGCGATGAAGCCGACACGCGGGAACAGTTCGCCCGGATGCCATTCGATCTTGGCGATCACCCGGCGCGGCTTGGCCCAGGACGCCGCCTGATACTCGAAGTCCTCGTAGAACCGCTTGACCTTGGTCAGGGAAGGCCGCCCCACGGGCCGTGTCAGCCGATGCGCGATCTTGTCCTTGAGCACCGCGTTGGCGGGCAGCCGGATGGCGTAGAAATAGGTCGCGTCTTCAAGGCGTTTATACAGGTCTGGCATTGCATAGGCGGCATCGGCCCGGAAGAACCGCATGATGTTGCGCTCGGCATACCGGGCGATGACCGGATCGAGAACGTCGCGTCAGCCATCGGCGCTGTGGACGTTGGCGTGGCGCAGGGCGCAGCGCTCCCACCGCCCCTCATGGTGGTCGAGCCAGTGCTCAGCCCAACCGGCATAACCCTTGCAAGCAAGGGGGGAAACTGGCACCTATCATAAAAGTATTATTTTTCTATTTGTTACGTTGCGGGAGAGCGAACCAATCTGGCCACAGCTCGGAGCGCACCAAGGCCCAAGGCCCAAGATCCAAGGACCACGCTCCTCGTACCAACCGCATCAAACACAGCACCGGAGCCCGTGAAGCTCGGATCAACCGCGAAGAACCTCAGAGCTCACCGCCCACTCCATCGAGCCGTGAACCACGGGCCGTGCGTCTTGGACCTTGGACCTCGAGCCTACGGGCTTGGACATGCAGCATCAGACTGCGGAACACCGACCTCGCATCCCGAACGAATTTACAGGTCGAATTTTCTGAGCTTGTAAGAAGCAAGGGCCTTGGCTGGGGCGCAGGGGGGCCGATTTAGGGGGGTACCCCTCCTGGGACGGAGCTCGATGGGGTGGTGCAAAGGCTCCAGTAACCCGTAGACGACATCGAATCTACCAGCAGATGCCACCAGCCAACATCGGAACGCGACAACGAACGCGGCAATATTTTCCACCACACAAAAAGAAGAAAGCGCCCAAGGGGGCGCAACTTACTGATACATAATGGTGATTTTTGGTTGCGGGGGTAGGATTTGAACCTACGACCTTCAGGTTATGAGCCTGACGAGCTACCGGGCTGCTCC
>JAUIAM010000051.1 GCA_030425485.1 Verrucomicrobiia bacterium | reverse complement strand
AAGGGTCTTTTCGCGTCTTTTTCCGTTTTCTCAGTTCATGAATCTGGATTCACACCACTTCGAAAGCCGAAAAAATCCTCAAAATTACCTCTTTTTCCCTCGTTTCTTAATTTGAAGACACAGCCTAACTTTCTCTCACCATGAAAATTTCTCTCGGAGCCGACCACGGAGGCGTTGATCTCAAGAACGCCGTCGTCAACACCCTCAAGGAACTGGGACACGAAGCCATCGACCGTGGCACTTACGACCACGAGCGCGTGGACTACCCGGACTATGGTAAAGCCGTGGCCGAAGACGTGGCCAGCGGCGCAGCCGACTTTGGCGTGCTCGTCTGCACGACCGGCATCGGCATCTCCATCAGCGCAAACAAGGTCCGGGGCATCCGCGCCGCCGTCGTCTACAACGAAGACGGGGCCGAGTTCTGCCGCCGCCACAACGACGCCAACATCATCTGCTTTGGCCAAAAGTACCAGACCCCCTACGAGGCGGCCAAGTACACCAGGATTTTCCTCGGAACCGCTTTCGAAGGCGGACGCCACGAGGGCCGCGTCGAAAAAATCGCCGCCCTCGAAAGCAGGACATAGTCCTGCACCTGTGATGCTGACACATCACTCTTTTGTGATACCTGGGTGACTACGTGAATTTACGCATAGCTCCGTGCGCAGGTCGATACAGCACCGCAGCAGATACAACGGTCACCACCTCCCGAAAACCGTCCAGGCGTAAAAATCCGCACTGGAATCGCAAAAACATTGTCCTGTGCGGTCACGCACCTTGACTTGAGCGGGGGCGGGATACTACAGTTCGACCTTTTTCCGAAACACCATGCCGACAGATACCAATCCCTCCACCCTCAATGCCAGCAAGCTGGCTCAGTACGATCCCGAGATTTACAACGCGATCAGCCAGGAGACGCATCGCCAGCAGACCCATATCGAGTTGATTGCCTCGGAGAACTTTACCCTCCCCGCGGTCATGGAAGCCTGCGGCAGCACGCTGACCAACAAGTACGCCGAGGGCTACCCCGGCAAGCGTTACTACGGCGGCTGCGAACACGTGGACGTCGTCGAGCAACACGCTATCGACCGCGCCAAGGCCCTCTTCGGTGCCGAGCACGCCAACGTCCAGCCCCACGCTGGCAGCCAGGCCAACATCGCCGTTTACACCGCCATGCTGGAGCACGGGGACAAGATTTTGACCATGCGCCTCTCCGATGGCGGCCACCTCACCCACGGCAGCCCGGTGAACTTCTCCGGCAAGCAGTACGAGGTCGTCCACTACGGCGTCAGCGCCGAGACGGGCTGCATCGACTACGAGGAACTCGCCGCCCAGGCCGAAAAGGAAAAGCCGAAGATGATTACCGTCGGTGCCTCGGCCTACCCGCGCACGATCGACTTTGCCCGCATGGGTGAAATCGCCCGCTCCGTTGGCGCCCTGCTCATGGCCGACATCGCGCACATCGCCGGGCTGGTCGCCGCAGGCGTCCACCCCAACCCGGTGCCGCACGCGGACTTTGTCACCACCACCACGCACAAGACCCTGCGCGGCCCGCGCGGCGGCCTCATCATGTGCAAGGCCGAGTACGCCAAGGCCATTGACATGGCGGTCTTTCCCATGAATCAGGGTGGCCCGCTCATGCACATCATCGCCGGTAAGGCCGTGTGCTTCAAGGACGCCGCAACGGACAATTTCAAGACCTACCAAAAGCAGGTCGTGGCCAACGCCAAGGCACTGGCCAAGGGCCTGATGGACCGTGGCTTTGCCCTTTGCAGCGGTGGCACGGACAACCACCTCATGGTGCTCGACTTCCGCGAAACCCACCCCGAGCTCAGCGGCCTCAAGGCTCAGCGCGCACTGGATCAGGCCAATATTACCACCAGCCGCAGCTCCGTTCCGGGTGACACCCGCAAGCCCTACTACACCTCCGGGCTTCGCCTGGGTAGCCCCGCGGCCACCACGCGCGGCATGAACGAGGCCGACATGGACGTCGTCGCCGAAGCTATCTCACTGGTACTCAACGCCCCAGAGAGTGAAGAGGCCATCACCAAAGCCCGCGATCTCGTCCTGGCCATGGCCGAGCGTTATCCGCTTCCCTATGCGGGCTAGGCTGTGTATGCAAATTAAGAAACGAGGGAAAAAGAGGTAATTTTGAGGATTTTTTCGGCTTTCGAAGTGGTGTGAATCCAGATTCATGAACTGAGAAAACGGAAAAAGACGCGAAAAGACCC
>JAUIAM010000042.1 GCA_030425485.1 Verrucomicrobiia bacterium | reverse complement strand
GATTTTTTCGGCTTTCGAAGTGGTGTGAATCCAGATTCATGAACTGAGAAAACGGAAAAAGACGCGAAAAGACCCTTTTCTACGACCTTGATGAATTTGCAAACACACCCTAGGCTGACAGCTTAAATCGAAGATGCTCTAAGCGGGCTCAGTGGTCCCAGCGGAAGCGCCAACTGCGCTCACGGGGCTGCTCCCACATGTCAAAGGGCTCAAAAATCTTACCAGGGTTCAGGATGCCGTTCGGGTCAAGCGCGTCTTTAATCGCCTGCATCGCCCGTATCTCGGCCTCGGTGTGCTGGAGGCGCAGGTAGGGGCTTTTTGCCAGGCCGATGCCGTGCTCACCGGTAATGGCTCCACCGAGCTCCACCACCTTGTGCATGATTAAGTCGATCGACTCCTTGGCGCGCGCGCGCTGCCCGGCATCGTCCCAGTCAAACATCACATGAACGTGGAAGTTCCCGTCGGCGGCGTGCCCAAAGGTCGGCGTCGCCAGCCCGGTTTTCTTCTTCAACTCCAAGGTATAGCGCAGGAGCGGCAACTGTGAGTCCAGCGGCACGACGATGTCCTCGTTCAACTTAGTATCGCCAAGCTGGAACATGGCCTGCGAGGACTTACGACGGACGTTCCACAGGGCCTCAGCCTCCTCGGTGCTCCGCGCATGCTTTAGCCAAACGGACTTTTCAGACAACAGGGGCTTTACCTCGCGCTGAAGCTTACGCACCTGTGCCGCGTCACCGTCCAGTTCGAGCAAGAGCATAGCCGGTGGCGTATCGATATTCTCGATACGAAAAGGCAGCGACGTCAAAGTCCCCGCCGCTGCGTGCTTTTTCAAAAAGCATGACACCGTCTGTCGGTCAAGAAACTCCAGGATCGCGGGCTGCATCCGCGCCTTGAGGATCGACTTGACCGTGCGCAAGGCGCGGGCTTCATCTACATATGCAGCCAGAAATGTGGTGCGCGTCTCGGGTTTGGGGATTAAACGTAGCGTCGCCCGCGTGATCACCCCAAGCGTCCCCTCGGAGCCGGTCCACAAATCACGCAGATTGTACCCGGAAACAAATTTTTTGAGCGGAAGCCCCCACTTCACCGGCTCACCGGTCGGCAAAAAACCCTCAAGCGCCACGACGTAATCGCGGGTTACACCATACTTCGCTGCTCGCAGGCCGCCGGCATTACAGGCGATGTTCCCGCCGATGGTACAATAGTTTTTCGATGAAGGATCGGGCGGATAAAACCAACCCTTGCGCTCCGCCGCCTCGTTGACCTTGGCATTGACCGCACCCGCTCCGACATGAGCGTAGCCGCTGACCGCGTCGATACGGATATCATCCCAGGCTGACAGATCCAGCACCCAGCCACCGCGAATCGGTGTCGTCGCCCCCGTAGTAGCCGAACCAGCCCCACGCGTCGTGATCGGGACCCGATGCTTATTGGCTAATCGAAGCACCGTCGCAATATCTGCATCGCCTGCCGGGCGGATGAGAGCCTCCGGCATGTGAGTAATCCGCGCCCCATCCAGCGAGGCCGTACGCATGGCCTGCTCGTCCGTACAAATGTGCTCCGGCGACAGTTGCCGACGCAGTTGACGCAGGGCCTGCCCACGCGCACGGGGATTCGCAAACGCCGCCATAGATGAAGAATCTACCATAAGCAGGCAGACTAGAAAATTTTATGACAAATGCCAATGCCGCGCCCGCCCTTTTTTTCACATCGGCGTGGTGACGGCCCTTCGCGGGACGGGATAATTTTTTCAAAACTTCTGCTTGCCAAGCTCCCCAAATTGGCCCTTAATCCACGGTTTTTCCAGTGTGCACCCGTAGCTCAATTGGATAGAGCGCCTGACTACGGATCAGGAGGTTAGGGGTTCGACTCCCTTCGGGTGTACCAGTTATTTCCAGCGGAAAACCCGCTATGCGAGGAAGTTACGAGCGATACCGCTCAAGTGCCCCAGTCCGGGGTAAATCCGAAGCCAGGCCGACCCACCTTCTTTGACCGGCCAAGCAAGGCACGTTGTTGGGGCCGACGCAATTAGGCAAATGGAATAAGTGAACTATAATATTCGCTCTGATTCTGCTGTCCTCCGCTGAGGCTGCCTGACATAGCGCCCTCAGCGGAATCACAACGAAGCGCTTAAGCCAACCGAGCTCGGCGTATTTTATCCGTCAAACGCTGATGCCAGGCAATATCGCGCCACATGCCATGAAACTGCGGCCCGCAGAAGTTACTTGTGCAAACCATTGCCCAACGCCCAGACTCCAGTACGTAATCCACCGCACGCTCGTTAAATTCCTTCACCCAGCCCCAATCCAGCCCTGGCCAGTCCTTGTAATCCACAATCGACCAGCCCTCAGAGGTCCCCAGAAGACGGTCGTTCTGGCGACTAAATTCAACCATAGCATCCAAGTGCGGTGTAAACCGGTTCCACCAATATTCCGGATCACTGCGATAAAGCTTCTCAGCATATTTGACCACGTTATCGTAGCCCGAGCTATCGTAGCGCTCGAAATTGTAGCCAACGCGTTCGTAGAATTCGGTACAGCCCGCCATGCAGCGGTGCAACTCAAGGAAGTCCATAAAGGGTACTTCCATCCCTTCCAGATGCTCCTTGTCCAGATTGTGAGCGAGCGAGAAGGTAAGCGGAAGCTCACCACTGGTTGCACGTAGCTGCCGGATGCTGGACTCCATCCACCACAGCGACTCTTCGCTGCGCCAGTCACGAGTCCCAGTCTTGGCCGTGCAGAAAAAGGGAGTCCAGATGGATAAACCCCACTCGTTGCAGAGGTCGGCGAAGAGAATCGTGTCCATCAAGCCCGCCTCTTTGATGTGCTCCAGCGTGGCACTCCAGCAGTCGCTTAAAGCCGAAGGACTGGCGATTGAGAGTCGCTGGCTGGTGCTGTCGTCCTGATACCAACTGGAGAGCCCAACGCGCAAACCGCGCTCCTTGCACTTCTGGATAAACTCGATCAGCGCGGGCATAACGCGTACCTTGACTGGAGCCGGGCTTCCCCAATCCTGCTGGTTCCAGGGGGGAAGTATCTGCCACTCAGCCGTTGGATTTTCAGCAACCAGGTGCGGGTAGCAATCGATACGCACCGCCTCGTAGCCACGCTCTGCGAGCTCGTCCAGTGCCAGGTCCCAGTCCTCATAACCGGCCCCGGGCCAGCGGCGCTCAAGCCAGGAAAAGTCCCACATGGTTATGGCAATCGCGTGTTCGAGTTGGCTAAAGGCAGGGCCACTGGGTGCAGGTGAAGTTTGCTTCATGGATTGATTTTTTGTGTGTTATAAATACCTGAGAAATCTGCTCTTAATTGTCTGCATTTTTTTACTTTGGCCAAATGGCACGATACCTGAAAGGTGCTAGGCACTTTAACCGGCATCCGTACACACACAGCGGGCTAATGAGAAGTCTGAGCTTAATCATAAAAAACTCCCTATACTGAAAAAATGGATTTTGAGGTCAGTGTGCCCTTAAGCCGCGGATCATTACGTGGCGCGTCGATCACAAGCTTATCCACGCGCTGCCAGGGTACTGTTTGCATGAGTGACACCACACCGAGCTTGGAAGCATCTGCCATCAGAATAACTTGGCCGGCTCGGGCAGCCATCGCTTTCTTCACTTCTATTTCTTGCGGGTTGGGGTCACTCACCCCCATCTCACTATCCAAGCCCGTTGCACTCATAAGAAACTTGACCGCCCTGCGGCGACTGAAAAACGTGACCGCCTCGCGCCCGACCAGCGTTCCCGACTCAGGCCTCAGCAGACCTCCGCTGAGGTAAACACTGGGACGTGCGACATGATTCTGCATAGCTTGCGCAATCGGCAGGCTGTTGGTCAGTATTGTCAGCCGTGATGGAAGCAATTGCTCCGCCAGGGAGGCAACCGTCGTCCCTCCATCAAGGATCAGGATGTCACCAGCCTGCAATAGCTTCTTGGCCACGAAACTGGCGATGCGTTGCTTTGCAGCGCGTGCTTGGACGGTCTTCTGCTGAAAATCAACTTCGGCAGGGCCATTGAGGCGAACCGCCCCCCCGCGTATGCGCTTCAGTTGCCCCTGCTCCTCCAGCAGCTTTAAGTCCCGCCACACCGTCATGGCCGTCACTCCCATCCCTTGCGCTAGCGCAGCGCAACTGACCTCCCCCTCTTCCTGCAGCAGCTTGAGGATGCTCATGTGACGCTCTGATGGATACACTGGCATGTTATATTTAGTTACTTATGTTAGAAATGTTAAATATCATCGACACCATACTTGCTCGAGTCAACATCAGAGTATGCTCAAAGATTTTTCCATCCTAACCCACGCCTATGATGCGACTAGCGCACAACTGGATGACGCTACGGCAACCGAGCGGCGGCTTAGTCAATTACGCGGCTGCTTTAGCGATAGCGAAGCCTACGACGAGGCGCTAGCACGTGAAGACTCACTTCTTTACCGGGTTACTGCGGTTGAGCCTGCGCATGGTAACGGCGACCTGCACTACGGGCTAGGAGTGCTTTATCCCGGCAAGGTGGGTAGCGAGTACTACCTGACCAAGGGACACCTCCACCGCACCCGTGAGGCAGCTGAAGTGTATATCGGACTCACAGGGGAAGGCATGATGCTGCTTGAGGATGAAGCCACGGGTGAAAGCCGCCTGGAGCCCATCGGCGAAGGGAAGGTTGTCTATGTACCCGGGCACACCGCACACCGCACCATGAATACTGGCTCGACTCCCCTCACCTACTTTGGGGTTTATCCGGCTAATGCTGGCCACGACTACGGTGCGATCGCTGATCGCAACTTCTTAAAAGTGCTAATTGAGGAGAACGGAATACCCGTCCTGAAAGACCGTATCTCCTTGTAGTTATATTTCCAATACAAAACCTTACCCATGAACTACGTCACCAAGCCCATCCCAACCATGAAGCCGGAACCAGACCATGTCGTCCGCCCATGGGGGAAATTCAAGCAGTATGCCTTTAACGAAGACTGCACTGTCAGCCTGATGGAAGTGAAGCCCGGCATGCGACTGAGCCTGCAGAGCCACACCGGGCGGGCCGAGCTCTGGATCGTGATGGATCAGGGAGCTCAGGTCCAAGTCGGAGAGGATATTCGCGAGTGCCAACCGTGGGAGGAAATCTGGATTCCGGCAAACGAGAAGCACCGCCTGAGCTGCACCGGAGACAAACCCTGCCGCGTGCTCGAAGTTGCATTTGGCAATTGGCAACAGACAGACATCACGCGCTATGAGGACGACTTCAAACGTCCAGACCAAGGAGAATAAACCACTTACTTTAGAGGGACCAACATGAGCTACCTAAAGAAACTCGGCCTCGGAAAAGCCAACTACGACCTGAAACCCTACGTCCCTGTCGAAGGATTCGATGATGCCTGCTGGCAAGGCTGGGAAGCAGTCATCGGACAACTTACGGCGGCAATACAATCGAGGTCACTGGAGCGCATCGTAGTCGCGGTGGAATGCTACACGGGTGTACTTGATGAAGAAATAGTACCGAAGCTAAGAGACGGACTTAAGCCTGAACTATGGGTGCAGAGCGAGCACGAGGCATTTAAGCCACCTGAGCATATCGACGATCTCCTTGCTCCCGAACTCGGTGGAGACGACCCCATTTTTGGCCGTATGACTCGCCTGACACTGGAAGACTTTATCGATACGGATAAGGGTAAAAAAATCCAGTCGCGTGTAGAATCCGTCAAGCGTGGATGCGTGATCGTGTACGGCGCCGGTGCACTGCTCTGCTGCGAGCCAGACATCATCGTTTATGCTGATATGGCACGCCGGGAAGCCCAACTGCGGCAGCGTGCAAATAAAATCAGCAACCTGGGTGTAGAGAATCGCGAACTGAAAGCCTCCCTGCAATACAAGCGGAGCTTCTTCATCGACTGGCGCGTCTGTGACAAATTTAAGCGCAGCAGTGCAAAGCGTTGGGACTACCTGCTCGACACCTGTACTGAAGGCGACCCCAAGCTGATTACGGGCGAGGCCCTACGCGCGGGATTAGCCAGCGCGACCCGGCGCCCCTTCCGCGTGGTGCCTTTTTTCGACCCCGGAGTCTGGGGCGGCCAGTGGATGCGCGAAGTCTGCGCCCTGCCGGACGGCCCGCCCAACTACGCCTGGTGCTTCGACTGCGTCCCGGAAGAAAATAGCCTGCTACTGGGATTTGGTGACACACGCGTAGAAATCCCCTCGATAAACTTGGTTTTTGCCCACCCAGAGGAGCTACTGGGTGAGCCCGTTTACGGGCGATATGGAGCAGAGTTCCCCATCCGCTTTGACTTTCTCGACACCATGCAGGGGCAAAACCTGAGTTTTCAGGTTCACCCGCTTATTGACTACGCCTATGAGCACTTTGGTCTGCGTTACACTCAGGACGAGAGCTACTACATCCTGGATGCAGAGCCAGGGGCTGAGGTGTATCTCGGGTTGCGAGATGATACTGAGCCTAAGTCGATGCTAAATGACCTGAAGACCGCAGCAGAAGATCCCAACAAGCCCTTTCCCGACGAGAAGCACGTCAGCCGCTTTCCGGCCAAGAAACACGACCACTTCCTCATCCCCGCTGGCACCTGCCACTGCTCGGGCGCAAACAGCATGGTTCTGGAGATCAGCCACACGCCTTATATGTTCACGTTCAAACTCTGGGATTGGGCCCGACTGGACCTGAACGGCCAGCCGCGACCAATCAACCTCGAGCGTGGCGCAGCAAACATTCAGTGGGACCGTACGCAGAGCTGGGTTGAGCCCCGTCTGGTAAACGCAATCACCCCTGTGGCAGAAGGAGTAGGCTGGCAAGAAGAGCGCACCGGACTCTACCAAACAGAAGCGATTGAAACGCGCCGCCATTGGTTCACATGCTCCGTGCCGCACGACACCCGCCAGGAGAGCGTGCACGTGCTAAATCTGGTAGAAGGCGCGGAAGCTATCGTGGAGAGCCCGGACGGTGCGTTTCCACCCTTCATCGTGCACTATGCAGAGACATTCATCATACCCGCTTCCGTGGGCAAATACAGCATACGACCGCATGGAGATGCCGAGAACACCCGCTGCGCCACGCTCAAAGCATTCTTGCGCATAAACGCGTAATGCCAAGAATGACAACCTCCCCAGCAGAAACAACCATGCCCCTCCTGCGTCCAGTATACCTTGGCATCGACTGCGGAGCCACCACGTCAAAGGTCGGCGGTATTGACGCAACAGGCGACATCTTGTCCAAGACATTGCGCCAACGCCCTACTCTTGGGGATGCCGGGCCTGAGGCGATCATTAAGGGGTGGTTGTCCGGTGCAGACGACTTTTTGCGCGACGAGGGGTTGACTTGGGATGATGTTGCCGGCGTCGGCCTTGCCATCCCCGGCCCCTACCGGGACTACGGGGTTTTGGGCTCACAACCCAACTTGTCCAAAGCACTCGACGGATGGCATTTCCTCGATGACTTACACCGGGGTGTGAAGCAAGCAGCCCGGCGCGACATCCCGGTTGTCACGGCCAATGACGGCCAGCTAGCGGGCATAGGTGAGGCAAGAGCCATCCAGGCACATGCGCCCGGCAGCATACTCATGCTCGCACCGGGCTCTGGCCTGGGTTGCTCCTACGTGCATGCCGATGGCTCGATTCTGATGGGGGACAACCAAGCTGCAGCGATTCTCTGCCACATGCCCGCCCCATATGCCAAGCTCGGGCTGCCAGCATTTCATTGCGGGTGCGGACGGGACTGGGGCTGTTTCGAAGCCTACACCTCGATCTCTGGCCTACCGCAGATGCTTGCGCACTTTTTGCCCCAGTTCCCCGCGCATCCGCTGAATAGCGCCGACTTATCGGCTAAGGATAAGGTCTTATCGCTGCGAGCGTTGGCCCAACAGGAGGACCCGCTTGCGCTGGCGATTTTCGACTTACAGGCAAAAGCAATGGGCTACGCGGTAGCCGCCGGATGTATGGCCTACGACCCGACTCACATCGTGATTGGAGGAGGCTTAATTGACCCCGGGGCCACAACGCCAGCATTTCGCCAACGGTATATGAGTGGCATCGAGAAAGCTACAGCTGAAGTGGCCTGGGTTGAGATAAAAAAACTCAGCTTCCACGAAGCTAGCCTGGGCGAACTCTCCCAAGCTATTGGCGCGGCCTTATACGCAGCTTCACATTGAACGGAGAAAGCGGCTGAGCACGGGTCCGGTATTGCCGCCAATAAATCGGCGCACTGAATCAAAGCCTGGCATTAGCGCTGAGCAATCGCTTTCTGACTGATGCGTAGGGCACTTGATTTGCCGGAGTGTCCTCCAGGATTGAAACAGACGCCATTGCTCCTGCGGCCTGACCAATTGCCATGGCAATCGGCGTTACGCGAAAAGCTGCCATCGCCTCATGGGTCGCACTGATGCAACGGCCTGCCACGATAAGGTTATCGGGCTCATCGAGGACCAAACAACGCATGGGTATCTGGTAGCGCGTATTTTTGGCCAAATGCGTGGAGTTTGTTTCAACGGCATCGGGGGAATGAATATCGATAGGATATCCTCCCAGGGCAATCGAGTCGGGAAAGTCTGTTTCGTTAACGATGTCCTCTGCGGTCAAAGTATAGCGCCCACGGACGCGACGGGTTTCGCGGATACCTATCTGGCTCGCACTATCCATGCGAATGGCCTTCTCAAAACCGCGGCAATGCTGTTTGAGGAAACGGAAGATCTCGAGGTTCTGCTGCCGACCGAGTACTTCTGCCCGGCTCAGATCGTGCGGGTTGGTGCCATCCAACCCTTGGATGCGCGAGGTATTGATGATGACAACACCGGGTGTCGCTGTTTCGAAAAAGAGCACATACTCACGGGGCACAGTCACCTCGCCACGCTCCTTGGCCGCCTGCCATGTCTTGACGTAGGCCTTCAGGCTGACGCGAGACGTTTCGGCCAGACGCTTGAGCCCCTCCTCGACTCCCATATCAAAATCAAAGTTATCCGGATTAGCGATAACATCCGCCCGCACCGCCCGCATGTCTACGTTGCCCACTTTTAAGTTCATCGTCATGGGCTGCATGGCGTTGTCCGCATCGCGCCCCTTGGCAAAGCTGGCGCCGAGGGCTGCAGCCAGATCGCCGTCGCCGGTAGCGTCGACGAAAACTTTCGCCGCGTAGCGTGTCAGCCCGGCCTTATTGCAAAGCAAGATGGAGCGCACCCGGTTTGCCTCATCAATATCGGCTCCGGCGAAATGCGTATGATACAGGAGCTCTCCTCCCGCTTCGAGGAACATGCTTTCAAGTTCGACTTTAAGGGCTTCGCTATCGAATGGTGTTACGGTGCTGCAGTAGGTCACACTGTCAGGAACGTGCCCCGGGCTGGCGTCTTTCTTCATCAGACGCTGGATCAATTCCTCCGCTTGCCCCATGACAACCTGCTCGCCTGCGGGATTATGAAAGCTCATCATCGGTCCGACACCCATGGCGGTCAGGGACCCACCGAGGAAGCCATGCTTCTCAACCAGCAATACCCGATGGCCGTCTCGAGCGGCCGCGATGGCTGCGTTCGCGCCAGAGGGTCCTCCCCCCATGACGATAATGTCAAATTGAGCGCTATCCTCTATCTTGTGGTTGTTATCAGACATATCTCAATGCACGCCCTAGCGCACCATTTCATTCCGTTTTTGTTCCAGCGTTGTCCACTGCCCCAAGCCTGCACTTTTACCTATAGCGCTTGGTGGGGCATGTCTCATTCCAAAGTAGATGACTTCATAGGGTTCCTGCTCACAGTCAAGATGCAAGCCGGATTGCCCCGCTTCTTTTATAGCGATAGACATCGCGGGCTCGGTTGCACCCTGTACCGCGCTCTGCTTGCTGGGCTGGAGTTCGGCTCAGCATCGCAGTGTGGCGCTAAAGCGATGGATGGGCTTGACCGTCGATCATGCCATCCGGACCGTGCTAAGCAAAGCTTCGTTGCCCGAGGGGCGCGAGTGCACTCCTAAAAAACGACGCCTACGTTGACCGAGCCGAACCACTGGCCACCGCTCTGGCCGATGAACTCGTTCGTGCGCCAGTCCATGGAGAAGTTCGCATAAACCGGGCCCATGGTAGCACCGACGCCCGCGCGGAAGTCACCCACCCAGACATGCTTATCGATGCTGGCGCTGTTGGCAAAGGTGTTTCCGTCGAGGAACATATTGCGCCCGACGATGCGCTGCTGCGTCCCGGTGAACCCGAAAATGCTAAAATCGAAACCATCGTCGAGCCGGGGGTCGGAATCGTCGATCGGCGTGCCATAGGTACCAGCCGGGCGGATAAGCGATACGCCGTAGTCGTGGGGAATATTATAGCCGGCGCGGAACATAAAGCCCGCTTCGCCGTAGACGTACACGTTACCCGCCGAAAAGCCGACGTTGCCGACGAAGTCGGCGCCGAAGGTATCCTCCAGCTCATCCGTGAGGGCATAGCGCCAGTAGCGCTGCCAGCTCAGGACAAAGGCGAACTCATTCGAGAGCTGGTTGTCCCAGCCAGCGGGCGTGGTGGAGTCGATGATCTCGTGAGCCCACTTCTGGGCCTCCTCGGCTCCGGACCAGGGACCGACCACACCGAAAGAGAGCTCGAAGACGTCCATGCGGTTTTCACCGCGTACGGAAAAGCTGGGGTTAATGTAGAGCCAGCCCGCCCAGGGGCGGTCGTTGGGCTGCGGCGCCGCGATCTTGATGTTAGCCGGGGCGTACATGTTTTGCCCCACGCTGAAGGCCAGGCGGTAGGTGTTGTTGGCGTAGTCTTCGGAGAAAGGCAGCACATTGACCATGAACTGCGCCCAATCCGGCAAATCGGCGGAATAGGCCTGGGAAAGCCCCGGCTGGCCGTCCTCCGGCACGTCCCAGGTACGCACGTCGGACAAGGTCCAGTTGACCATGACTCCGTTCGTGTACCACTTATCGGTACTGGCAAAGGTGTCGTTCTCCCAGATCATAATCAGGCTGTCAGTCGCGGCAGCCTTCGGGTTAGCCAGAGTGTTTGATGTATCCTGGCCGTAGGACAGCGTAGACGCCGTCAACGCCAGCAGAGGAAACAGGCAAGTCTTCAGATTCATAGCACAGTCATAGATCGTAATTTAGGTGCTAATCACATGACATCATGCAGTGCCTTGGGCAAACTCTTTTTACATTCGACGTTTTCATGATTGATTCATAGCGGGCAAGTAGTTTGGCTAAACCTTTACGGAGAGGTGACAGAGTGGCCGATTGTGCCTGACTCGAAATCAGGTGTGCCGCAAGGTACCGGGGGTTCAAATCCCTCCCTCTCCGCCAATGACTTACAAAATTCATAGGGTGAATCTTGCGCGTTATAAATATGGGTTTTTGTTAGGTTTTTGCTTGGTCTTATCATGGACTTACGCTAATTGTTCCTGATGAAAAGTCAGGACCGCCGCAACTTTAGACTCGATGCAAAGGACAAGGCCGAGTACCGGGAGGCCGTGCGGCTGCTGGATGGCTCCATGTCTGTGCTTGAGGCGGCCAAGTTAGCGATGCAGGTGGCAGGCCACAAGCCGAAAGCGGCGGGGCTCAACGCTGGTGCGGCGTGCGAGGCGTTTTTGACCCGTACCGAGGCCAAGCTATCCGCCGGGCAAATCCGCCCTGCCACCTACACTTTTTATGAGGAAAAGCTTGATCGGTTTGTGCGTAAATTCGGAGACCACAAGCTCGACGACATCGACCGCCCTACCCTGCGCGGCTGGCTGGAGTCCCAGCCGATGTCCACGAGTTCTCAGGCGTGCATATTTCGCGCCGTGCGGGCTATGTACCGGGACACGCTGGCCCAAGACCCGCCAGGGTGTAGCTCCGACCCCACCGCCGGGATCTCTTTTAAGCGGGCGCGAAAGTCCAGTGACGCCGCGTTTTTGTCTGTAGACGAGGCCGAAGCCTGTATGCGGGTGCAGCGGCAGCACGTCCCCTTTATGGCCCTGCTGCTCTTTGCGGGTGTCCGCCCGAGCGAAATAGCCGACAAGGCAAAGCCGTGGCTTGAGTGGCGGCACATTGACTTTGACGCGCGGCTGGTGCGCATCCCGCCCGAGATCGGAAAAAACCGTGAGCGGGTAATTGAGGGGCTGCCGGACACGCTCTGGCTATGGCTGGAGCCTTTTCGAGACAGCAAGGGCACTGTGGCGTCGGTCAACTGGCAAACCATCGTGCAGCATGCGCAGCGGCTGGGTGGATTTGTGACTCGCACGCGGGAGAATCGCACGGTAAATAAGCCCTGGCCGCACGACGCGACGCGCAAAAGCTTTATCACATACCACGTTGCGCTCTGCCAAAGCGCAGAGGCCACCAGCTTGATCGTGGGGCACGAGGGGCGCACGTCGCTAATCCACAACACCTACCGCGGCTTAGCCACCAAGGCCGAGGCGGAGCGGTACTTCGCCATCAAGCCCTAGGCATGGGGATGTCGCCGTCCTCCCCGTTTTCGGCGGCGCGGGCCTTGGCTTCGTGCCAGTCGGCAAGGGCACGGTAGCGTGCGGCCCGGTGTTCAAAGTTTTCTGCGCGGGCCCGGCACTCCTGCGCCACGTCCCGGTGAGCGCGGGCTTGCTCTGTGGGGGATAGCGGCGGCTCGGGCATGGCGGTCAGGGGTTGGTGCGGATGGCTTCCTCTAGCCGGGTAATGCGGTACTCCAGTGCGTCTTGCCCGCCCTCTAGCGCAACAAACCGCTCGCGTGACGTGCCCTGACGCTCGACCACCTGCACAAGCGTTTCCTCGATGCGCTCAAGCTTGGCGTCGATCAGGTAGCCAATAATCGCCAGCATGATGCCGACTGCGATTTGCACGATGATACTGATGTTTCCTTTTGCGGGGGCGGTCATGGCTATGTATTGGGATTTTGGATACAGATTACAGGCGACGCTTGACGGTTTTGACGCCCTTGATACCAAAGAGGAATCCGGCGATGGCGTTGACGGTGGGCCAGAACTCCGGCCCTTGGACCCAGCCCTTGGCCTCGGTAACGACGAGCTCGGGCCCGGTGTCGATCAGGCCCCACAGGAGCGAGAAGCCCTCCCCCTCGCTGACGATGCTTGTCGGCATGTCCAGCGCGGTGGCGTCGATCAGTCCGGTCACAAACGAAAGAATGAAGGCGGAAATGATGACGATCAGCGCGATGCTGGCCGTGAGCCATCCGGCGGTGCGTCCGCGCTTGGCGGCAAGCTCGGCTTCGGCACTCTCGGCCTCAAGCCACTTTCTCCCCTCCTCACTGGAGGCCAAAAGCTGCTTGTGCTGTTGAGCCGAAAACTGGCTGACGAGGGTAAAGCCCTCGGAAATGATTTGAAAGAGTCCGCCTGCTGCGGCCCCTGCTGCGAGTGTGGTTACTGGCTCCATGATCTCTCCTTGGTTGGTTAAGTGGTAAGTGCGGTTGCTGCGGCAGAGACGACGGCCTCCACTGCGTAAGGGGGCGCGGCCCAATCGGTCGCGCGGGTGGTGCCGCTGGCGTAACGCATGTTGAGCGCGTTAAACCACGCGCGGGTCGCGGTGACTTCGGTCACGGGGATCTCTGCGGCGGCAAGGGCGTGCTCGTACTCTTTCAGCGAGACGATCTGCATCGCGGTGTAGCCGCACTCAGTCAGCCACTCTTCGAGTGTGATATTTTGCGGCACTTGTCCGCTGGCCGGGTTAGCGAGGATGGCGGTAAGCTCGCCCTCGGTAAAGGTATGGCTCCATTCGCCCTCTTCGGTCGTTGCGCTGGCGGTAAGCGTCTCCGCGTCCCAAACGTAATCGGTGACGCCCTCGGGAGTGGTGACGCCGTGCGCTGCGGTACGCGGTCGCCCGCTCTCGCTGGCGAAGTGGATAGTGTCGGCGGTGAATAAATTTACGGTGCTCATGCCAAAACCTCGTAGTTGATTTGGATGTCGAAGTCGTCCATGCCGGCGCTTGATTCGTCGGGGATTTCCACACGGCGGTCAGCCAAGTCCTGACTACCCGTCACCATAAAAAATACCCCTTGACCGGCAGTTACGCCGCTTGAAACGATTTGAACAGTGGCGCGGTTGGTGCCGTCGTAGCGGTTAATTTTTATTTTTCCGGCGCCGATCGCATCCCCGTCATTGTTGATGAGGATAAAGCTGGTGATGATGGCGTTGGCGGGCAGGGTATCGCGGCTGGAGCTGACCACGTAGTCGGCTTGGCCGTTTGCGTCTAAGCCAAAGTCGCGCAGCGTGCCGTGCTTTTTCGGGTGGCTCCAGGTGGCACCCGTTACCGAAAGCAGCCCGTCGTAGTGGTTGCTTGACTGGTCTTTCGGCTGGTAGCCGACGCCCTCACCAAAGCGATAAGACCCGACCGCACCCACATTGGTAATGGTAATATCCTTGAAGTAGATTTCGTTATCATCCACTGCACCTGTCGCCGTGAGTGCCTGGTTATTTCCGTCGTATAATTCTATTTGAGGTATTGCGTAATTCGGCTGTATGAAAAACTCAATATAAGTCCAAGTACCAACTACGCTGGTGAATGCCCCATCACCGGTAGCGCCAGTCGATCTCACATTACCGACCAATAATCCAGTAAAGGGGTCGGTGAACTGAGATGCTGAATCCAAGCTGCTTTGAAAATCGAAACCATCGACGGCGGTATTATCGCTCGGTATGTAATACCACATCGAAACCTTGTAAGTCTGCCCAACTTCAAATGCGTCCAAAAAATAGAAATAGCGGTTGCCCAACGTCCCCGCATCGGGGTAGCAACGCAGCACGCCATCAAAGCTCGTTACGCCGTCGCTGATACCGTTGACTTCATCTACGGTGCAGTTTGAGGTACCTCCCGCATCCGAAGCTGCGTATACCGTGCTATCGGACGGTGTGGCCCAGCGCAGGAAAGGCTTAACCGCGCCGTTGCCGATGGCGTCAGGCGTAAGTGCGAGGTTGTAAACGTCCAGCGCTGCGACTGCGCCCTTGAGAAACTGATCTGCCGTTCCGTTGTTGTTTCGCGCCGCCAGATAGAGCGCGGGCACACTGGCCGCACTCATATCAAGCGAGCTGATGTCCTCCGCTGAGCCGTAGGCCGTGCCGTTGACGTAGAGCTGCATTTCGTGCGCGGCGGTGTCGATGGCCACGAGCAGCCATGTCCAATCGCTAGCGCCGTCCGAAAAATAGGCCACGCTGGTGTGGGTGACCGTGCTCGTGCCGTCGCCAATCGCGATCACAATTTGACCG
>JAUIAM010000010.1 GCA_030425485.1 Verrucomicrobiia bacterium | reverse complement strand
CGAAGACATGGGCAACTATGGATTTGTTGCGGGCGTCAATATTCCATGGCCTCTTTTTGATCGGAATCAGGGGAATATTCGCACAGCTCGTGCTCAAGTGAGAGCAACAGAATACGAACGGGAAGCTGTTCGACGTGAGATGCTAATTCAGCTCAACCGTGCCTATCAGGCACTCGCCAGTGCTCATGCCGAGGCGCTTTCAGTGCAAAAAGACCTGCTTCCCAGTGCAGAGCAAACACTGGCCGACACCAACGCCGGGTACGAGCGCGGCCAATACACTCAACTTGCCGTTCTGGAAAGCCGGGAAGTTCTGTTTGAGGTGCGTGAGGCTTATCTCGACGCCCTGCAACGCTACGCCTCCGCTCAAGCGACTATTGAGGCCCTGACGCGTCCAGCGAGCCTGCAACAGTAGTCAATCAATCGTCATTACCTTAATTTTAAATTCATAATTATTTCCATGAAAACATTTTCAAACTACATAAAATTACTTTCTATCGGGTTTATAGTTCTGGGGTCGTCCGTGACAGTACGCGGTCAGGAGCATGCTGGCCACGACCACGAGGAAGAGGTCGGTCACGGCGAGACTCATGAGCAACACGAGACGCACGACGCGCACGCCAGTAAAAAAGGCGAAGCGAGCGCACACGATCACTCCGAAGAAGCGAAACACGGGGAATCCCATCAGGCCCATAAAGAGCACGACGACCATGCGGATACTGACGACCACGGCAATCATGACGGTCATGGCGACGAACATGGTGGCCCTATCCGGCTCGATTCAAAGGACATGCAAGACTTTGGGATACGTGTAGCAACGGCTGGGCCTGGAGAGATTCATGACGAACTGCGTCTTCCTGGAGAAGTGCGCATAAATGAAAATGCCATGGGGCATGTCAGTCCTCGTTTCGATGGAATCGTTTCTAAAATCCATGCCCGCCTCGGAGATCAGGTGAAGAAAGGAGAGGTTTTGGCGGAGATGGAGAGCAATGAAACACTCAGACCGTTTAATCTGATAGCCCCCATAGATGGGACGGTCGTCGCCTTTCACATCACGCCAGGTGAAAGCCTCGCTGCTGGAGATGTGGCCTACACGGTTGCAGATACAAGCACAGTCTGGATCGATCTCCGCGTTTATCAACGAGATCTCCCCAAAGTGCATAAGGGGCAAACGATTCGGCTGTCGGCTGGTCACGAGTATCCCCAGAGTGAAGGGGAAATATCCTATGTGGGACCTGTGGTTGATGAGACTAGCCGGACAGGTTTCATTCGCTCGGTTGTACCCAATTCACAGGGACACTTTCGGCCTGGACTTTTTGTGATCGGCAACGTGCTGCTGGATGAATATCGCCTGCCGGTCGTTGTACCGCGATCCGCTGTCCACACGTTAAATGATACCAATGTGGTATTCGTTCAGACCGACGAGGGAGATGGCTATGAGGCGCAAGCTGTTCGCATTGGACGTGGTGACACGAAAAGTGTCGAAGTAATTGAGGGGCTGAAACGTGGCCAGACCTATGTGTCTCAGGGAGGTTTTTTTCTGAAAGCTGATTCGCAAAAAGAAAACTTCGGTGACGGCCACGCACACTAAGCTGAAAGGATAAAACATATATGAAACGCTTAGTAGAATTTGCGCTGCACTCGCGCCTCTTGATCGTCGTGATTGCCTTGCTCGTTATGGCTGCAGGCTATTGGGGCTACAAAAAACTACCGGTCGATGCATTCCCCGATGTCTCGCCAAACCTCGTGCAGGTCTTCACCGTAACGGAAGGACTTGCACCAGAAGAAATCGAAAAATACGTGACCTTCCCCGTTGAATCATCTATGAACGGTCTGCCGGGGATTGAGAACATTCGATCCGTTTCCAACTTCGGACTATCGGTGGTAAATGTCTATTTCGAGGACGGGATGGATATCTACTTTTGTCGGCAATTAGTTGGCGAACGTTTGAACGAAGCACGTGAAGCAATCCCTGCGGGATTCGGGGAACCCGAGATGGGCCCGATCTCTACTGGTATGGGGTTGGTTCTCTTTTACTACCTCGAAGACACAACTGGCCAGTACTCACTGACGGAACTACGTTCGATTCAAGACTGGATAATCAAGTTCAATCTCCAGAATGTCCCAGGAGTAACCGAGGTGCTTGGGATCGGCGGATTTGAGAAGCAATTCCATGTCGTGGTTGATCCCCTCGCGCTAGAACGTTACGGCTTTACCGTGCAGGAAGTCATCGAGCGGTTGGAGGACAACAACCTCAACATCGGTGCACAGTTCATCGAACGCAATAACGAGGAATACGTCGTGCGTTCGGTGGGGCTCGCAACGACAACAGCAGACCTAGAATCTGTGCTCATGGGGAGTAGTGATGGTGTGCCAATCACCGTGGGCGATGTTGCCGAAGTAAAGGAAGGTGCAGCTATACGCCGTGGCCTGCAAACGAAGAACGGGACCTCCGAGGTGGTCGCCGGACAGGTTATAAAACTCTTCGGGACAAATGCCTCGACTGTCATTCAAGGGGTTGAGGACAAGATTGAGACGATTAATGCAAGCCTGCCCGAAGGTGTTCATATTGTTCCCTACTATGAGCAGAAAACACTTGTGGAGTCCGCCGTGAGCACGGTCACATCGGCACTGGCTCAGGGCATTTTGCTGGTGGCGCTTGTTCTAGTCGTCTTTATGGGCGGCCTGCGTCCGACACTGGTTGTTGCCATAGCTTTGCCGTTTTCGGTTCTATTTGCGACTTTGGGCATGTATTACTTTGGCATATCCGCGAACCTAATGTCGTTAGGTGGATTGGCCATTGCTATTGGAATGCTGGTCGACGGCGCCATCGTCGTAGTCGAGAATGTCGACCAACATCTGAGAGCCGCCAATCCAGGAGAAACGAAGCTCCAGATCGTAGCCCGAGCCTGCGGTGAAGTGGCGCGCCCAGTCGGTTTTGCCGTGGCTATCGTCATCCTCGTCTTCCTGCCCCTGTTCACGCTTACTGGAGTCGAGGGCAAAACTTTCCGGCCGTTGGCTTACTCTATCGCTTTGGCCATGAGTGGAGCATTGATTTATGCGTTGATCGTTGGGCCCACACTAGCTTATTTCCTGATGCGTAAGCCCAAGCGAAAAGAAGCTCAAGCAGGAGCCGACAAGCGTGAGAGCCTGATTGTACGCGTGCTGCAAGCACCTTACCGACCACTGGTGGGCTTTCTTGTCAATCAGCGATGGTTGGCAGTTCTGGGTGCGGTGGCGTTGCTGGGTCTCGGGGCATGGGTTTTCCCAAAACTAGGTACCGAGTTTACCCCCGAACTCAACGAAGGTACGGTCGTGGTTAAGCTGAAAATGGCTCCGTCCATCTCAATCGAAACATCGAAGCAAATGACACAGGCTATCGAGCGGCGCATACTTGAAGTGCCAGAAGTGACAAAAGTCGTTACAAGGATCGGGCGAGGCGAAGTCGGCGCACACGCCGACCCGATCAACGCCGCTGAACTATATCTGATTATGACGCCTCCGGAGGAATGGCGCGAACCTTATGATCAGGAGGAGATGGTCGAACATATTCGGGAGGCCATAGGCGAACCACCCGGCGTAATAGTCAACTACACGCAACCCATCGAAATGTCTGTCGACGAGTTACTCGAAGGGGTGCAAGCCGAACTTGCGGTCAAGCTCTTTGGCGAGGATCTAGATGTCCTCCTCGACAAGGCCAACGAAATCGCCGCTACTTTAGGCGAGATCGAAGGGGCCAGGGATGTCCAAGTCGACCAAGTCACGGGTTCACCACAGTTGCTAATAAAAATCGACCGTCAAGCCGCCGCGCGCTACGGTCTAAACATCGGAGACATCCAACGGGTTGTCCAAGCGGGTATTGGCGGGACTGAAGCCGGACTCATTTTCGAGGGCATCCGCCGCTACGAAATCCTTGTTCGTTATCCCGAAGCATACCGGAATAATGTGGATGCAATCAAAGAGACAATCATCCGCAGTTCAGACGGGGCACTCGTTCCTCTCGACGAAGTGGCCGCAGTAGAGGAAATTGTCGGCCCACGGCAGATCACGCGGGAACGCAGCCAACGCTTCATTGCCATTCAAGCCAATGTCGTTGGCCGCGATATTGGCGGCTTTGTCGCTGATGCTGAAAAGGCCATTGCCGCCGAGGTTGATTTACCTTCTGGCTATATAACGGTTTGGGGTGGTTCCTACAAGCTTCAGCAAGAGGCGAATAAGCGTTTCGCGCTCGTCATTCCCATCACCTTGCTGCTCATCCTTTTGATGATCTATGCCGCACTAGACTCGTTTAGAAACAGCCTACTCATCTTACTCAACATTCCCTTAGCGCTAGTTGGTGGAATTGTCGCACTATGGATTAGTGGGGAAAACCTCTCTGTGCCTGCGACTGTGGGCTTTATAGCGTTGTTTGGCATCGCATTGGGGAACGGCTTAGTGCTTATCACCTACATCAATCAGCTCGTATTAGAAGGGATGGACGTTGGCTCAGCCTCGATTGAGGCGGCCTGTCGCCGCTTACGTCCGGTTCTAATGACTGCTATCACCACTGGTCTTGGATTGTTGCCGTTGCTGCTGGCAACAGGTACTGGTAGCGAGGTGCAACGACCACTGGCGCTCGTCGTAACCGGTGGCTTGGTGTCATCGACATTGCTCACACTCCTCGTTGTACCAGCCCTGTATAAATGGTTCGCGATCAGTCCAGAAAAATAATCCTAACGAATCTATCTATGAAAGAAATCAAAGCATACATTAAAGCGATCAAACAAGACGCCGTTACTCGTGCGTTGCATGAAATCGAAGGGCTCTCTGGGGCCAGCTTTTCCAACATACTCGGTTTCGGTCGCGGCAAAAACCAGACTTCGGGATATAATCCTGATGTCGACCCATCCGGCTATGTGCATCACGTCAAGGTTGAAGTCGTCTGTAACGACGACCTCGCCGATGCCGTCATCAGCGCAATTCATCACGCAGCCCACACTGGGCTGCGCGGTGATGGGCGTATTTTTGTAAGTTCCGTGGAGAGTGATGTACGGATTCAAAACGAACCATCCTAAATCATGCCCATCAGCGTGCGCAGATAAGCCGTTGTCTCATGAGTTCAAAGGCAAAGCGACCAGGAAAAAAGTCTAAGAAGTTACTTAGGCAGGAAGCTTTGTATGCAAAAGAGAAAAAGCAACGCAGGCAAGTGGCGCTGTCATTGCTAGTAATATCTTTAGTATTCATTGTGGCAACTGTACTGATAACCCTGAGAATCTCCAAGCCATACGGTCACTTGCATTATCCGGTGGGGCTAATTGCGTTTGATGCTTTGTTCTCCCTGTTCGCATCCTTTGCAGTAATCGACTGGATAAAATATTAATTATCAAAATGAAAAATATTTTAATAATATCATGCGCGGCACTTTTGCAAACAGCCTGCACCAGCGATGCAGTCTGGGCTAGTTCCGATATCCGTCTCCCAGCAGGAATGGCCGCGGAGAACCAAGCATCATCCCGCCCCTCATTAACGATCAAAAATGAGGGCAAGGCGGTGGAAGTCAGCCGTGCCGTGGCTATGGCTAGGGACGAGGACACCCTGATATCGATGCAGGTGACCCGTAGAAACTATCAATCACTTCCTCATGGTGCGCATATTGATTTATTGATATACGGTCATGACAATCAGCCTATAGAAACGAAGACAAAGAGTCTGCGCTCCCATCAGTTTCGACATCGCCCCAATGGCAGTTTCCTCCCCGCAAACATCAATGTTTCTATTGGCAGCCATCGGGACGATATCGCAAGGGTGGAAATCATCACGCACTCAGAAAACCATTCGGAACACTCGACAACCCTTATTGGCAATGAAGAAAATTAACGCAATCATTCGGGCTTCACGACTTCAGACCGTCATTAAGGAGTTGCAAACCATACCCGGCTTGACCGGCGTAACCATGTCCACTGTTCGTGGGTATGGATGCCATACCTGGACCACGTCCGAAGAAATACCTCCACTTTTTAAAAATTCGCGAACAATAAAGGCAGAGGCTCATACCAAAATAGAAATTATTTGTGCTGATCATGTGGTGGAGAAAGCCGTCTCAGCGATAGAAATCGCCGCGAAGACCGGTAGGCCGGGCGACGGAAAAATAACGATCTTTCCAATTGATGACGTAATTCGCATACAAACTGGAGCCAGGGGAGAACAGGCGATAGAACAGCAAGGAATCATTAGCGATCATGATTAAAACAATGGTCATTAACCAAGCGGAGGTTTTACCAGAGGTTTCATTGATTGAAGATCCCTGCGTCCACCGCTTGGTCGAGCGGATTCATAACCTCTTTCCGCGCCAAGTTCAAGTTGCCGTTACTCCAGCGATAAAGGATGAAATCGAAAGCTATGAACTAAAGGTTGTCTATAACGACCATCATATTTCAGGGGCTTACCTGCTCACTCATGTCAAGCGCGTCGGGTCTCTCCTGCTTCGAGATCATAAACACGCCTACTGGGCGATTTACCAATCACTTTCCAAGCAACAAAAAGAGGAGTTGTTGAAAGGCGTCAGTTCCATTCCGGGAGAGAGCTTTGTTGCCATCGATGGTCATGGTTTTCTCTGCGTCGAGTATTCTGCGGGAGCTAAAAAATTCGAAGCATATTTAAATGCGTACCTGGACGAATTCTTTAAAAGGATTACCCTTAATAGACTAAGCAATGAGCGAGCACCATCATCACGATCACGGAACAGAGCAAGTCAGTGATAAAGTTCTGCTATGGACTACCTTTGTTAATATTGGCCTGTCTGTTTTTGAATTCATAGCCGGAGCAATTGCGGGAAGCGTCGCGCTCATGGCTGACGCATTGCACAACACCAATGATGCGGCGGCGCTGCTCATTGCCTATATCGCCCGCAAGGTATCCAGAAAGGGCGCAGATGAAAAATTCACTTTTGGCTATCGTAGAGCCGAGTTGATTGGCGCAATGATACAATTGACGGCCCTCATCCTCGTTGGTCTCTATCTGGTCTACGAGGCGATCAGGAGGTTTTTCAGCCCCGAACCACTCGAAGGCGGTTGGATTATGGCGGCAGCCGGAGTTGCCTTGTTTGTTGATGTAGTCACCGCTTGGCTGTTGTGGTCAATGTCGAAAGGGAGCATGAATGTGAAGGCAGCTTTCCTGCATAATCTAACAGACGCTGGCGCTTCGGTTGCGGTATTAGTGGGTGGAGCAACGATTTACTTTTGGGGGTGGAACTGGGTCGATCCAATCCTCACCCTATTGATTGCAGGCTATATTCTTTACATGTCCTTAGGCATGCTGAGAACAACCTGCCGCATCCTCATGGAAGGCGCTCCACCTGATTTATCCATGGAGCAAGTGCAAGCAACGATGATGGATGTTCCTGGAGTCGAAGGTATTCACCATCTGCATGTATGGGAGTTGGATGAACACCATCAGGCTTTGGAAGCCCACGTCGTGGTAAAACGATCTCAGGCCGATCACGACCATGAATTGAATATTCGCCGAGCACTAAAACAGCGATTGCAAGAGCGCCATTCCATCCAACACTGCACGCTCGAACTCGAATATCCGGGCGATCCCTGTGGTTCCTCAACAAATAACCTGATCGAGCATGAATAATACTGAGACCACCACAAACAAAGTTCCGGTGAGAAAGCCGGGACTGCTAAAGCGCATCATAACCAGTCTTGACTGTGCGATGAAGCAAAAGGCTGACGCGCAGCGTCAAAATGATAGTTGTTGCGGCAAGAAGGACCCTAAAGACGGTAAATGCTGCTGAAGCTAGTCGACTTGCTAATTTATGAGTGGGCAGGGTTCGCTCCTGATTCCCGGCTGGGCGGAGCCATTCACTTTTTTGTCTACGACTCGTTAAAGATACTTCTGCTTCTACTCGGTTTGGTTTTTATTATCGGCATCGCCCGCACCTATTTACCTCAAGAGCGTCTGAAACAGTGGATCAATCGTGGCGGGATCTGGGGCAACACCGTGGCCGCTCTCCTGGGCGCCGTAACACCCTTTTGCTCATGCTCAGGCATTCCGATATTTATCAGCCTCCTCAAGGCGGAAGCTCCACTTGGAGTTGCTTTCTCATTTCTCATCACCTCTCCCATCATCAACGAATACCTCGTTGTGTTGATGGCCAGCGAATTCGGAATGCCGATCACCTTCGCCTATATCGTCTGCGGCCTGACCATTGGGATTCTGGCCGGTGCGCTGATGGGTAAAATGAAATTGGAGCGCTATCTCGAACTTGATATTATGAGGGGCGCCTCTGAAGAAGAGTCGGTTCGGCGCTACACCATTGCCGAGCGATTGCGCTTCGGATGGGGTGAAGCGGTTACAATGTTCCGGCAAATCTGGCACTGGATTCTGCTTGGTGTCGCTGTCGGAGCCGTAATCCACAGTTACGTTCCCCAAGCAGCCATGGAGCGTATTATCGAGGCAACTGGCGTCTTTTCCGTTCCAATCGCCACCACCTTAGGCGTGCCCATGTATGCCAATTGCGCCGCCATCGTTCCAGTTGCCATCGTTCTTTTCGAGAAAGGCATACCGCTGGGAACCGCCTTATCCTTTATGATGGCCATGGCAGCGCTCAGTTTGCCGGAAGCGATCATGCTGCGGCGTGTCATCAAACTACCTCTCATCGCCATCTTTTTTGGCATCACCGCAGTCGCTATTATTGCCACAGGTTATTTACTGAATGAATTGGAGCCTTTTCTTTCACGCTAGCTCAAAACGATGCTTTCACTCCATAGAAGCGACAGCCAAGTTTTACTGCGAAAGCAGAGCGGGCAAACTAATTAACACTGAGTCTTGATCCGCGATGAGCAGCATCCGCTACGCCATCACGAATTGCCGGGCCGCCGTTAATAAACCCGACAAGTATATTTTCATACAGCCAGAAACACCAGAACCACGAGTCTTAGTGGCCTCATAAAAAACAACTCTTGACTTCATCAGTTTCTGATTATCAAATGCCAACATGCGCATATATGCGACTATTAATGAGCAACCGACTAATACAACGAACTCTTAGGGTGGCATGGCCATTATTTCTGCATACCAGCAGTTTGCTCCAAGGAGAAACTGTGGCTTTGTCGGATGGCAGCCTTGGTGGAGAGTTGCAGGCTCTTAAAAGCGTTGAGCCGCAATATACGCCCTCATCTGATTACATCTTTGAGGAGCTTGAGGGGGAGATCACGCTCCTTGATGCCTTTGCTGCCGTGTTACTCAATAACCCCAGGCTGGCGCAATACGGATGGTCCGTGCGGATAAGCGAAGCTGAGACCTTGCAGGCCGGCCTTTTGCCCAATCCTCAGATTGGAATAGATGTAGAGGAGTTTGCAGGATCGGGTGATCGATCTGGTTTTGATGGCGCTGAATCAACGGTGCTTATCAGCCAGCTCATTGAGCTTGGACAGAAACGGCAAAACCGCTCTGAAGTTGCGCGGCTGAATGAAGACATCACGAGTTTGGAGTATGAAGCTACACGCGTGGCTATCCTCGCTGATGTGTCGAAGGCATTCATTAATGTGCTGGCCGCTCAGGAACGTCATCAGCTGATGCAGATGAATCTCGAACTTGCAGAGCAAGCCCTCGTCGCTGCAGACAAGCGCGTTGAAGCCGGGGCCGCCTCTCCCCTGGAACAAGCCAAGTCAAAAGCCATCGTGACTTCGGAAAAGATCAATGTGCAACGCTCGCAACGCGAACTTGACGGTGCGCGAATCAGATTGGCGGCATTGTGGGGAAGCAGTAATCCGAAGTTTACAAAGGTAAGGGGCGCTTTTTTAGCTCATGATAATTTACCTCATATTCATACCCTCTACACACAAATTAACCAGCACCCGGAGATCGCTCGCTGGGCGGCTAAACTTGCCGAGCGCCGGGCAGCGATTCGCTTGGAGCAATCTGAAGCGATACCTGATTTAACGGTTGGGGTCGGCTTAAAGCATTTGAATCAAAACGACGACCTATCTGCGGTAATTCAAGTCAGTGTGCCAATTCCAGTATTCAATCGAAATCAGGGGAATATTTTAAAAGCCAGGCGCGAACTCGAAAGAGCCCGCCAAGGCCAGCGTGAAACCGAAGTTCAGATTTACGCTTCGCTGACGAATGCTTATCAGCAGTTGACCATGCTGCACGAAGAGCTTGCGGCCATCAAAACGGAATTACTGGTCACCGCGCAAGGAGTCTACGATGACACACGCAGGGCATACGAGGAGGGCAAAGCGAACTACCTCGAAGTGATTGATGCCCAGCGCATGCTCTTCGACACTCGTTTGCGCTACAATGAATCACAGGCTGCTTACCACCAGATCGCGGTGGATATCGAGGCCTTGATCGGCCAGTCACTTTCTAATTTTCAGCAAACATTACCGGAAACGAATTCCAATTAAAGGAGGAGGAAGTAAAATGAAAACAAATCATCATGCCCAGTTCAATCGCTCCAGATGGAGCGTCGTAGTCCTCTTAACGGTTATTCTGTCATTAGTGCCTCTGATTGGAAGCGCAGATGGCGCAGCCGAGGTGCAGAAGCAGGATAACGGAGATGAATGCACTCTCTGTGAAACGGACATACCTAAAGGTCAGAGCGAAAAGGCAAAAAGCGAGGCTACCACGAGCCACACTTCTAGTGCGATTGAGCTTTGTGAAGCGCATGGCGTCAGCAAGGATCTCTGCTATATCTGTGACCCGTCCAAACGTGAAAAAGGACGCTTGTGGTGCAAGGAACACAATCGCTACGAGGATCGCTGCTGGCTTTGCCAGCCACAACTGGAAGACAAGGATCGCCTGTGGTGCAAGGAGCACAGCCTCTACGAGGACGAATGCTTCTACTGCCATCCAGAGGTAAGCGAGAAAAACAACACCCCCGCGACCGCTTCTACCGCGTCTGCGCAAGCGAGTATTTCACTTTCCTCGGAAACCTGCGACCCCCACGGGGTTTCTGTCGATCTCTGTTATATTTGTGACCCGTCCAAACGAGACAAGGGGCGACTGTGGTGCCGTGAGCACGACCGCTATGAAGACCGTTGCTGGATATGCCAGCCACAGTTGGAAGACAAGGGTCGCCTCTGGTGCGAAGAACACAGCCTCTACGAGGACGAATGTTTCTACTGCGACCCGGCTCGGGCAACTCATAGCACACAGCAAGATTCTTCCAAGCAATCGGACGCCCCTGCTCTCTGGTGCAAGGAGCACGATGTTGCCGAATTGGAATGTGGTATTTGTCAGCCTCAACTCGCCGGCCAACTCGCACCGGGCAAAAGTGTAAAAGTCCGCTTTGCTTCGGCGGAATCCTCTTCCAAGGCGGGAATTGCAACCTCATATCCCACCGAAGGCATTGCGCAACCATCGGTGTCGGCTTTCTTCGAAGTGAGCTACAACCGAAACAAGTTGGCGCTCGTGACACCACTCGCCGATGGGATTGTTCGCGCCGTTCATGCGGACGTGGGGCAATCTGTCCGCAAGGGAGATGTGCTCGTCGAGATCAGTTCCGACGAAGTAGCCTCGGCAAAGGCGGAATTCCTCACCCGCCGGGTAGAGGAGCGTATTGCGGAAACTGCTTATCAGCGGGAGAAAAAGCTGAAAGAAGAAAAGATCTCGGCAACCCGTGACTTCCTGGAAGCGGAGGCGGCTGATGAAGTGGCACACTTAAAGAGCAAAATGGCGCGGCAAAAGCTTCTGAACCTCGGGTTTACGGCTGAGGAAATTGCACAAATCGCCAAAGAGCAGGACAGCAGCTCCATTATCCGACTGCGTGCGCCGTTTGCGGGAACGCTCGTCGCTCGTGAGGCCGTTGTGGGGGAAGCCGTATCCGAAGGCAAAGCGCTGTTCAAGGTAACTGACTTATCGACCCTTTGGCTGGATTTATCAGTCAGCCCGGAGCATGCCGATTCCGTGCAAGTCGGTCAGATCGTGACAGCGCGTTTCGACGGTGGACCTGAAGGTGTTGAATATACCGGAGTGGTCACCTGGGTGGATGCCGCCATTGATACGCGAAACCGTATGCTTAAAGCCCGCGCCGAGATAAAGAATCCGCAAGGCACCATACGGCAAGGCATGTTTGGGCATGCCGAGTTGGCGCTCACGAGTTCGGGTAACGCCGTTTTGCTGCCAAGTGATGCGATTCAGCATCACGAAGGCCGACCCTATGTTTTCGTAAAAGAAGCAGCTGATCTTTATGCATTACGACACGTAAGGCTCGGACAATCAGGAGGCGATACGGTTGCCGTCATGGAAGGTCTCAGTCCAGACGAACTGGTCGTAACCGAGGGGGCCTTTATCGCCATGTCAGAGTTTCTCAAGTCTCGTCTAGGTGCAGGCTGCGTCGACGATTAACTCGCTTGCGATTCAAACTTCATGGAATCCATTTCAAAACTCTCATTGCAGAATCGGCTCTTGGTTCTGCTACTTTCGGCTCTCTTTATCGGTGTCGGTTCATGGAAATTATTTCAGCTCCCTGTGGATGCGTTTCCCGACACGACGCCCGTTCAGGTGCAAATCAACACCGTCGCACCCGCGCTCAATCCTGAGGAGATCGAGCAACAGATCACCCTGCCGGTTGAGCTGGCGATGGGCGGGTTGCCCGGGCTGGAAAGCGTCCGCTCGGTTTCCAAGTTCGGTTTTTCCCAAGTCGTCGCGACCTTTTCGGACAATACCGAGATTTCCGAGGCGAGGCAATATATCTCCGAACGGCTCTCCACGGTCGAACTGCCCGAGGATATCGAACGGCCACAGCTGGGCCCCATTTCGACCGGACTCGGCGAAATCTTTCACTACACTCTCAGCTCCACCGATCCCGAGCACTCCTTGGAGGAGCTGAGGACACTGCATGACTGGGTGATCAAACCAGAGCTGCGGAAAGTCTCCGGGGTCGCCGAAGTCAACTCGTGGGGCGGCTACGAAAAGCAATATCACGTCATTGTCTCGCCCCGGAACTTGGTCAAATTCGGGCTGACCCTCGACGAGGTAGCCGAAGCGCTACAGGCGAACAACAGCAACGCCGGTGGCGGCATCCTCACACGCGGCGGGCAGTCGCTGCTGATCCACGGCCTCGGGCGCGTGGAGTCGATCAAAGAGATCGAGGACATCGTGATCGCCTCCTACGCGGGCAGCCCGCTGCGCATCCGCGATGTGGCCGACGAGGTGAAGATCGGCTACGAAATCCGCCGGGGCGCTGTCACCGCACAGGGGCAAGGCGAGATTGTGCTCGGCCTGGCCTTCATGCTGATGGGGGAAAACGGCATGGTCGTGACCGAAGAACTCAAGACACGCCTGGATCGCCTCCGCCGGTCACTGCCGGAAGACGTCGTCGTGAACGTCGTCTATGATCGCACCGAACTCACCAGCCAGGTCATCGGCACGGTTCAACATAACTTAGCGGCGGGTGCCATCCTCGTCGTGGCGATCCTTTTCGTGCTGCTGGGAAATCTCCGGGCAGGCCTGTTGGTCGCTTCGGTCATTCCGATCTCCATGCTCTTTTCGGCCTTCGGCATGAGCTACTTCGGCATCGCGGCCAGTTTGCTCAGTCTAGGCGCGGTTGACTTTGGCATGATCGTGGACGGCTCCGTAGTGATGACCGAGTCGAACATGCGCAAGCTGGGGCAGCGACGCGTCGAGTTGGGGCGGGAACTGACCAAGGCGGAGCGCCTTGAGATCGTCATCAGCTCGGCCAAGGAAGTCGCCCGCCCCGTCGTTTTCGGAATGGGCATCACAATTGTAGTGTTTTTCCCGATACTGACGCTGGAAGGCACCGAGGGTAAAATGTTTCGCCCGATGGCGCTGACCTTCATCTTCGCCCTCGCAGGCGCACTGATCTACGCGCTGACCGTCACGCCCGTGCTCAACTATTATTTCATCAAGCCCAGTGCGAAAGAAGAGGCGGGCTGGTTTGCGGGGACATTGACCAAGGCCTACGCGGCCTGTTTGCGCTTCGCCATGCGCGCCCGCGTGTTTGTTTTGACGGCGGTGGCCGTTGTCTTCGCGCTGACGCTATGGGCTGGTGCGAAAATGGGCGGCGAATTCGTGCCTCGACTGAGTGAAGGCGCGGTCACGATCAATACGATCCGACTTGCCGGAATTTCGATTCCCGAATCCGTCAAATACAACACGCGCATCGAGCAGCTCTTACTGGAAAACTACCCGGATGAAATCCGCCACGTCTGGAGCCGCATCGGCTCGGCCGAGGTCGCCACCGATCCGATGGGGACGGAACTGACCGATATTTTCATCTCTCTGAATCCGCGTGAAGAATGGACGAAAGCCAAAACCCAGACGGAGTTGGTCGCCGCCATGCAAGCGACCGTGGCCGAACTGCCCGGACTCAACATGGCCTTCACCCAGCCCATCGAAATGCGGCTCAACGAAATGGAGTCCGGCATCCGCTCCGACGTGGGAATCAAGATCTACGGCGACGAGTTTGACGAACTTGTGCGACTGAGTGACGACGTGCAGCGGATTCTGCTCGATGTCGAAGGTAGCGGCGACATTTCCGTCGACCAACTGACCGGGCAGCCGACCCTCAAGATCGACATACGGCAGGATGTCATCGCACAGCACGGCATTTCCGCTCGCCATGTCATGAGCATTGTCGAATCCGTGGGGGGGACACGGGCCGGGCAAGTATTTGAGGGGCAACGCAACTTCCCCCTCGTGCTGCGCCTGCCGGACGCTTTGCGCACGGATATCGACGCCTTGCGTAACACGATCATTCCGACTGCCGAAGGCCAGCAGCTGCCCCTGCATCGGCTGGCTGACATTCGGATCGAAGATGGCTCCGCCACGATCAACCGTGAATGGGGCCGCCGCTTGATCCGTATTCAGGTCAACGTGGACGACCGTGACGTTTCATCATTCGTCGCCGAAGCTAAGGCCAAGATCAATGAATCACTGGAACTGCCCGAGGGCTACGTGCTCGATTGGGGCGGTCAGTTTGAGAACCTCGAACGCGCTCAGACACGCCTCGCCATTGTGGTGCCAGTTACATTAGCGGCTGTTTTCTTCCTGCTCTACTTCAGCTTGAAGAACATGCGCGATGTTTTGCTCATTTACAGTGGCATCCCACTCGCCCTCATTGGCGGTATCCTCACCCTCTGGTTTAGAGGTATCCCTTTCAGTGTGAGTGCCGCCGTCGGCTTTATCGCTTTAAGTGGCATCGCCGTTCTCAACGGGCAGATCTTGATTTCGGCCATTCGTTCCTACCGCGAGCGCACCGCCAACCTGCGGGAAGCCGTCACACAGGCCGCCTGCCAACGCCTCCGCCCCGTGTTGGCGACGGCACTGACCTCGGCTGCGGGATTTTTACCCATGGCCTTATCCACTGGTGTCGGTTCGGAAATTCAGCGGCCACTGGCTTCCGTCGTGGTCGGTGGCATCCTGACTTCGACTTTGTTGACTCTGCTTGTTCTGCCGCTTCTCTATGAACTGTTCGGTAGTCGCGGTGATCCCCAACGCGAAGACACTGATGCATGACAAACCCTCTAAATCGAATTTCATCCCATGATTGATCCAACATCCGCTTCCGCAATCTTCAAATCTTTGTCCGACCTGACGAGACTGCGAATCGTCCGGCTACTCGTCGTCAATCAAACAGAAATGTGTGTCTGTGAGTTAGTCGATGCCCTCAATGAGAAACAATACAACGTCTCCAAACAAGTAAAGATTCTGGAGTCGGCAGGCATTCTCGAAAGCAACAAAGAAGGCCGCTGGATTTACTATGGGCTCAAACAAAATAAGAAAGGCCTTCTAGATTCTATCTACACCGGCGTCGCGATGATCGAAGACAAAGCTGACCTATTCACGAGCGACCAAAAGCGGGTCGAAGCGCGCATGCAGTTACGCGAGGATGGACGCTGCAAAATTGGTTTGGTCCAGACAGAAAACGGAGGGACTGTGAGCAGTGATTCCCCACGTGTTTCTCACGGCTAATCAAATGCTGCTATTTAAATCGACATACCACATTGAAAAAATGGACTGCCCCTCGGAAAAGCAGATGGTGCGTCTCAAAATCGAACCGCTTGAGAGCGTTCTTGGTCTGTCATTCGATATTCCTCAGCGAACAGTGCATGTCATTCATCAGGGCAATGCGGAGTTAATCACTGAGGCAATCGCAGAGTTGGGATTGGGCTCACGTTTTGAGGCTTCTGAGAAAGTAGAAAAATACGCCGGCGAAGAGCAGATCACTCAGAAACAGATTTTGTGGTGGGTGCTCGGCATTAATGCTTCGTTCTTTGTCATCGAGATGGGATTCGGCTTGTTATCGAACTCTATGGGGCTGATTGCAGACTCTCTCGACATGCTGGCCGATACCATCGTCTACGGGCTCAGCCTGATAGCTGTAGGCACCGCCGTTACGACCAAGAAGAAAGTAGCTAAAACCAGCGGGCTTTTCCAGATGCTGTTGGCGCTTATCGGCTTTTCGGAAGTTGTTCGACGGTTCTTCTTTTCAGAGGCGATGCCGGACTTCAGGACGATGATCGCCGTGGCCTCTCTTGCCATGGTCGCCAATGTGATTTGCCTTTGGTTGATTCAAAAAGCTAGTTCGGAAGAGGCTCATATGCAGGCGTCCGCCATATTTACCTCAAACGATATCATCGTTAACGGCGGCGTCATCGTCGCCGGTTTACTCGTATACTCGCTCGATAGCCCCTGGCCCGACCTCATCGTCGGCGGTATTGTTTTCGGATTCGTCATGCGGGGAGCGATGCGCATCTTAAAATTATCGAAATAAACTTTCCAATTGAGTGTGTTATTTGACCTAGCCTAATCCATGACCCATCATCGACATACACGACATATAGCCGCAATCAGCTTGGCATTGCTGATCGCCTTAGGCTCTGTTTTGGGTACGGTCAATGGGGTCGTAATTTGCTTTTATCCTGAGGGAGATCAGCAGCCACCTGTCGAACTTTTGAGCCATGATTCTTCTGAAGCTAGTGTGGAATGCGTGGTTCCGGAAATGCCAATCTTCGGATCGAAATATCCGTCTTGCACAGACTTATTGCTGAAATCGGCGGACTGGCTATTGGTACGTCCCGTAACACTAAAGTCGGGAGATGTGCTATTTACGAAGGTTACTCGCGGGAGGCATATAACTCCAGTAACGAGCTTCCTTCCTGAAATGCCGGGGTCATGGGGTCTTATCCGCAGACTAAATCATGTGGAGTCCACCGCTGAATTGGTCAGCCGCGTTATTGTGCTGCGGCTTTGAGGAGATGAATTTGCCAAGTTGGGCAGCGGTTCAGTCGAACTGTTGCCATGTTTCACCGCGTACCATGTCCGGTGATTCGCTAATTATCTTTTCTCTTAAAACAAACCACAGAATATTTATGAACAAATTATACGATTCGATTACGGCAACCATCGGTAACACGCCGCTCGTCAAAATTAACCGCACTACAGAGGACATAGATGCAAACATCTACCTCAAGTGCGAATTCTTCAACCCGCTCGCCAGTGTAAAAGATCGCATCGGAAGGGCAATGATTGAGACCGCTGAACGCAACGGAAAACTCAAGCCGGACAGCATTGTCATTGAGCCGACTTCGGGGAACACTGGCATCGCTCTTGCCTTCGTTTGCGCGGCCAAGGGATACAGACTCATTCTCGCTATGCCGGAGACAATGTCGTTCGAACGCCGTGTGCTCCTACGTATGCTCGGCGCGGAAATCATCCTGACTCCCGGTCCCAAAGGCATGTCGGGTGCCATCGCCCGGGCAATTGAATTAGTCGAGGAGCAAGGCACGCGTGCGTTCATGCCGCAACAGTTCGAGAATCCGGCGAATCCAGAGATTCACCGTAAGACGACCGCCGAGGAAATTTGGTCGGCGACTGGAGGCAAAATCGACGCATTTGTAGCTGGAGTCGGCACGGGCGGAACCATCACTGGAGTCTCGGAAGTGATTAAATCTCGCAAAAAACTCTACAGCGTGGCCGTCGAACCGGAGGCAAGCCCGGTTATTTCCGGCGGACAGTCTGGGCCACATAAAATCCAAGGCATCGGCGCCGGGTTCATTCCGAAGAACTGCAACACCGATGTGATTGACGACATTATCAAAGTGAGCAACGAAAACGCCTTCGCCACAGCCCAAGCTCTCTCAGAAAAAGACGGAATACTGGGCGGCATTTCGACCGGAGCTAACGTGTGGGCCGCAATGGAACTGGCGAAGCGTCCGGAAATGGCTGGCAAGACCATTGTCACTGTCGGCTGTAGCTTCGGCGAACGCTACCTAAGCACACCACTAGCTGAAAAAGCCCGCGAAGAAATGGCTGCGAAAACAGCCTAAAATGTCTACGCACAATAGGGTCTATCGACGCCCCGGCCTTGAGCCGGGGCGTTCTCAGTTTGATGGCTGTGGGCACCGCCGTTACGACCAAGAAGAAGGTCGCTAAAATCAGTGGCCTTTTCCAAATGCTGTTGGCGTTTGTCGGCTTTTCGGAAGTTGTCCGGCGGTTCTTCTTTTCGGAGGTGATGCCGAACTTCAAAACGTTGATTCTAGTGGCTGCTTTGGCTTTGGCCGCCAATGTGATTTGCTTTTAGTTTGATTCAAAGAGCTCGTTCGGAGGAGTTGAGGATAGAATTTGATCTAAATTTATGGCAAAATCCGAGTCTCTTAAGAAATGTTTCCAACAGAAAATTTGATGAGACTTACTCAGAATTATTGAATAAGCAGATTCGTTTATCACCATGAAGATCCGATTTTTTTTGCGCTTAGCCACGAGAAAGGTGAACTTGAAAGGCAGGTTACGGCGATCTGTATTTCTGAACTATCACAGGCAAAGTATATAACTTTGGCAGCTACATTGCGTTGACGGCTCCTCTGAGCAGGACACCTCCGCAATTTTGGAACTCGTGAAGTAGCTGAGATAGCCCGCGATGCACGTTGGCATCGTTGATCGTAAGTATGACATTCACTTACCGCTTGCGCTTTGCCTTCGCCCACCAGTCCATTAATGAAATGAATCTAAGGGAATATTTGGCGCAGCCCGTCCTGCGTCTTAATGAGCAGCGTGGAAGCGCTTTCGCTGAGCGACGCGCTGAGGACGCCTTCCGGCGTCCTCATTCCCTCAGTGATGTTCCCGGTTTCCAAATCGATTAGCCTTACATTGATTGTCGTATGCCTCTGCTTTGTTGGCGCCGCCTTAATGGGCTGCGGAGTGGCTTGATGGCTTGGCGCGGTGCAGGCGGTGCCAAGCGCTGCTTCTTGAGCAATTGCTGCCTGGCTTCCTGCAAAATGATTTCGCGGGCGCGTTTGGCATGGTCGATTCCCTGCCGGATCAGTTGCCCGCCCTTTCGCTTGGCTTCCATAAAGTCCATCGCCAAGGTGCGCTCGCCGAGGCGCAGTAGGTTTTCGCGTAAAGCTTCCTTGTCCGAGGTGTAAATCTTGATCTTTCGCCGCGCCCGCGAAATCGACACGTACCACTGGTTGCGGTTCGTCGCCGCCCGGTTTTGCGAGTCGGAGAATAAAACCGTATCGACGGTTTTGCCTTGCGAGGCGTACGAGGTGACGGCGTAACCGAGATTGGCTAGGCGCTGCGTAGGCGCCAAAGTTTTGCGCTGGCCCCGGTCATCGATGACGGCAATGTTGCCGTTTTTGGCAATGCGGCTGACGGTGACGAGCTCGCCGTTGACAATAGGTTTGCCATCAACGGACTTGCCGTTGAACTTCATTTGGAGACGATCACCCGGCGCCAGTTCAAGCTCGCGCTGGCGAGCGACAACGAAGTGCTTGGACTGCTTGAAGCCGACCGTCGTCACCTTGCCATCTTTACGCAGGGAAAAACCTTGCTCGCTGGCGCGTTCGACTTTCGCAAGTTCGCCTTTACCAAAACGACCGTACTTTTTGATGAAATAAACGTGGTCGCCGGGCTCGTAAAAACGCGCGTCGCGCTTTTGCGCATTATCCAAGTCGCGGCTTTCGTAGAAAGCCAGCTTGGACTCCGCCCCCAACAAGTCCGCTTCCTTGAGGCGCTGACGTACGGCGTCATTAACGGCGTGAATTTCGTCCCAAGTTTGAGCGACAATCAGCGTCGATTCTCCGGCCTGCCGCGCCTGCAAATAATCATCGGCCAAAGTCGCCTGTCGGTTCGCCTCATCGACTTCGATCACGCAGTCAAGGGAGTCGAGTCGTTCAAACGACTCGACGACTTCACCCTTGGAAGCAGCCTTCACCGCTTCGCGGTATTCGCCAATGAAAACGCGCTCGTTTTCGTCGCGACCCTTGGCCGGGTCTTGCCGACGAATCGCGGTCAACTCGGCGGGATGAAGCCCGGCGTGCTTTTCAATGGCTCGGAGCGCGTCCGAGGCTTCCACGGCGCCATGTTGGCGCGTGTCGCCCGACAAAATGATGCGCGTTTCACTCGCTTTCAGCGTCGTGAAAAGGTCGGACATTTGCTTGCCGCCAATCTGCCCAGCCTCGTCAATCACGACGACAGCATTGGAAGGCAGATCGCTTTTCGCCAGAAACCGGGCGACGGTCTGCGCTGCAAAACCGTCGTTTTGCAGGTCGATAACCTGCTGGCGTTGCGGCGCTAAAACGACGACGGAATGACCGGCATTTTCCAAGCCCTTAGCGACTTCCTGTAAAGCGAAGGTTTTGCCGGTCCCGGCGCCGCCCCGGAACAGCGTCACATAATCTTGGCTCCCAAGGATCCGCTCAACCGCGGATTTTTGTTCGCCGGTTATCGTCGCAATTGACGGCTGATAATCTTCGCAAAATGGCGCGTGCTGATTGCGCCCATTTTTGGCGGTTTCCACGATTTGCAATTCGCGGTCGAGTGCAACGTGGGTGGTAATGGTATGATCGCGCTCATTTTTGAGGTAGTTTCGGCGAGCGATTTCGGCGTTCAATTTTTCGAGGGTGAAATCCTCGCCCCGACCACGGATCAACGCCGCCGCCTTGAGCTGGTAATCTTCGACCACAGACTTGCGCTCGAATACCCGTTCATCGGCCCAACTGACAATGGCCCCCATATTCGGCGTAGTTTTATCGACGGAATGAGGCGCGATTTCTGGCGCGAGCGAGGCGATGTCGGTAGGCGTCATTTGCCCACTCCAGTGAGCGTGCAGGTTCGACGCCGACGATTCCTTGATTTTGCGGTCCCGTTTTTCGTGCGCAATTTGCGCCCGCAATTCCTTCAAATTCTTGGGCCGATTTCCGTTTGATAAATGCTCTCGCACGCCCGCATCAATTTGCTGATGACGCTTCGAGAATTTTTCAATCAGTTCGGGCAAGATGCTTCGGATTTCAAAATCACGCGCATTGTTTTCGGTCACGTAGCCCAATTGTTTGAGCCCCTTAGCAAGCTCGTGGTAGTAGAGATTTTCGACGAATTTTTGCGCCTTAAGCATTTCGTAATTTTGTAACGCTTTCCACCGATTTTCGACGGGATCGTAGGTCGCATTCATGACGATGCAGTGCGTGTGCAAGTGCGGATCAAGCGCCCGGCTGGTATCGTGACGGAAGGCCGCGCCGATCACGTTGCCGGTTGTCCGGTCATCGGAGCGCCCGTTTTTGCGAACGCGGGTCATGGCGAATTTCTCCATTTCTTGCATCGCTGTTTGGACTGCTTTATTGTGAATGTGGACGATGCGTACGTCCTGATAGAGCCCGGCAATCGACACGCTTTTCGGCGGGCTTATCGTGAAGTCGTAGAAGATGCGCCGGTTGGCGACTTCCTTGCCGTCCTTGGTTCGCGTCGTGTTTTTGCGCGCAGTTAGGCGCTCATTATTGGCGGGATTATTGCCCTCACATAGCGCGACAAATTCGCGTTCTTTTACGGTACCTTGCAGTCCCAATTTCTCCGCTCCCTGCCCAAACCACTCGCCTTGCACCTCGTTTTCTTGGGCGTAGTAGTCGCCTACCTGCAAGTGTTCCCGGAAGTATTCCTTGGCATTGCGCAGGTTGTATTGTGGCTTAGGACTGAGCACGGTTATGGGCGGGATTTCCCGGTGTTATTTATGTTGTGAAACGCATTGGGGCGTTTCTTTAGGTGGGGGACGCCTTACCCCTTACGAGCTAAGGCTATATTATCGCAGGATTCGCCCGCTTAATAGGGAAGTTGTCCAAGGCCGGATTCCCCAATTATTGCGCCAGACATCGCCGAAGTCTTCGGAGTACGGTTCGCGACAAAACCGGAGCGCATTCGCGTTCAAAAATAGCCCTGAAATCCGGTGGAAATTGCGGCGCATTTGACCGCACTGGAAAAGAAACTGTCCCCGTTTTTTCCAATGGTGTCACACGGTTCAAGGTAGTGCTGCGCCTCCACCTTGACCTCGCGTGAGCGCGAAGCGCGAACGGTTTCCAGTTCAAACCCTCATTGGTTTTGAGGGGCCGGAAGCCTTTCAAATTGAAAGGTACAAAATGAAAATCTACGAAGCTTCGATCAAGTATTCACTCGTCTCAGAATGCCAGAGCTCAGCACTCGACTGTCCCGCCATGATCTACCAATACATGCAGGGGGCATTTGATAATTATCCGATGCAGGAAAGCTTTTGGGTGATCTGTATGAACCGCAAAAATCAGCCGATAAGCCGCACCATGATTTCACTCGGAACGATCAGCGGAACCATGATAAGTCCGGCGGAAGTGTTCCGGGTGGCGATTCTCGGGAGCGCCGCCAACATCGCCGTAGCCCATCAGCATCCGAGCGGCGATCCACACCCATCGCAGCAAGATATTCGGGCAACTCGCAATCTCGTAGAATGCGGAAAAATGATGCAGATTCCCTTGCTGGATCACATCATTTGCGGCGATCCAAAATCCGATCCCAAAGGAATCGGTTACTACTCATTCAATGAAGGTGGGCTTTGCTAAAAGCCCAACTGTCCCGCCTGGCGAACCGCTAGGCGGGACGGCTTTCACTTTGCAAACGCAGCTTACCAGCGTCAGAATCGACGACCAACATTCCGGCTGGTTGATTGCCGAGTTTTAGTTGTTCAACAAGGGCGTCGCCAACCAAGCGTTCAATGCACCGGCGCAGAGGACGGGCGCCAAAGCGGGCATCAAATCCTTCGATGAGCACAAATTCCAAGACGGTTTTGTTGTAAGAAATCTGCGTATCAAATTGACGATTTAAGCGCTCGATTTCGCGTCCGAGTAGGAGTTTAGCAATTTCAACTTGCACGTCATATTCCAGCCGACGAAACACAATCTGTTCAGAAATTCGTCCGACAAGTTCAGGACGAAGTTTCTCTTTGACCAAGTTGAACACGACACGCTCCACGGTTTCCACGCTTGATTTTCGCATCTCCATTGCTTCGGCGGCGCCAATGTTGGAAGTGAGCACGACAAAGAAATTCGAGACATTCAGCAGTGTGCCGTCCCGTAGCGTCAAACGCCCGTCCTCCAAAATTTGCAGGAGAATGAGCAGCAAATCAGGATGCGCTTTTTCAATTTCATCGAGGAGAATTGTGCCGCCTTGCAGGTTGCCGTCGGCATCCCGGTTCAAATCGAACTGTCGCCCCATTTGCCCTTGGGCGTTGGCGTCGTCGCCAAGCAGCACTTCCAATTGTTCCTTGTTTTGATACTCGGACATATCGAAACGGATGAGGCGATTTTCGCCGGGGAAAAGGTAGTGCGTGAAACACTTGGTGAGTTCGGTTTTTCCAACACCAGTTGGTCCCACGAACAGGAACGAACCTAACGGTCGATCCGGGGACGACAGTTTGAAGGCTCCGCGCTCCAGCACGGAACAGGCTTTGTCAATGGCGGTATCTTGCCCACGAATATTGGCCAGCAAATGACCTTTCAGTTTGGAAATATGATCGGTGGTTATCATTTAAAACGGTGCGATGTATGATCTTATAAATGTTATTATTTTGTTAAGAGATCAGATAATTGGAATACATTTACGGCGTGGAATATCTCAATGTTGATCGCTGATTAAAAGCAATTCCATAAGAAAAAACATACAAAGCTCAGCGGATCGTAGAAACCAAAAACAAACATCAACATATAGAAATCTATGAATGCAACCACACTTACACCCATCTTGGCGCAAGCCACACTGACTGACCTCAAAGATATGTTCTCGCTGGCGCTGGGCGTAATCTTTTTCTTCGGATTTGTTTACGGAGTGTTCCTTGTGTGGCGGGGTGCCCGCAAGATCGCCGATGGCGATTCGGAAGGCTATTCATCGATATTTGGCGGTGTGATTATTTCGGGCGCTGGCCTCATTATGTCGTCGTTCTTCGTGCTCGCAGGATTGGGCGACGCCGTGGTTACGCCTTCGTTCTAATACGGATTTTATCCGTATCAGATTCTTCTATTAACCCTGTCAATAGACATGGAACAGCTTGAGCGTACCCGCACCAATGCGGCTAATGATTCCAAAGGTCAGGCATTTGGCCTTTCAGGGAATCTATTTCTTTTCCCGATTATCGGCGTCGTCGTGGCGCTATCGGTAAGCATGATTTCCTTCAGTATTTTTGGCCTCGGATTGGTGGCTTCAATACTGGTGGCGGCGCCGTTTTTGGCGCTGCCCACCATCTACGTTTTCACGCTTCGTCACAATAAGCCCCGAGGCTATGACCGTGATTGGCTCCACAATGTGACCTCATCGGGTTTCTCATTTGTGAAGGCCAATCAACCAATTAATCCACGTCAAATAGGAGGCAGCTATGAGTAGTCAGGCACCCAATGGCTGGTTTGCCGATGACATGCTCATTTTCGGCTCGCTTGAAAAGGGCTGCCGTGTGGCCAAGGGTTTCGTGGTCGAAACGCCCGACCTGCGAGGCGGCAGCGTGAGCATCAAAAACGAATACAAGCGTAAGATACGGCATATGCTTAATTCGCTGGGATCGAATGAATCGATGCAGGTTCAATGGACTTGCAACAATGATTACCGCCACGCGCTAACGCAGTATTATCAGGAAACACTGGATCACTGTCAGGACGATTATTTGAAGGCCATTCGCAATGAGCGTTTCACGCGCTACTGGTCCAGAATGTTGGCGCGTCAACTCAGGCGCGAGCACCTTGTCATTTTCATTGTCTGCGAAATGGAAAAGTATTCGGGCAATCTGAAATCCAAGCCCGGACTCCGCAAATTTTATGACGCGCAGCTCGACAGTTTGCGGACCCATTTTGGCGAACGGGAAAATCAGATGCGCAATGTTTTGGGCGCGGATACATCGGTTGCCGCCATGAGCGACGTGGAACACTACGCCTATTGCAAGCGGTTCCTCAACCCCTCGCTTTCCGAGAGTTTTGACTATGACTACCAGAGCAGTTTCGACGAACGATACACGATTCAGGAAAACTGCCTGCATTGTGACATCCGTTCGGCGGACAAAGCCGCTCTGGAATTTGACGGCTATTATCACAGCATTTTCACGGTCCAACGCTGGCCCAGCGAAACCTACCCCGGCATCATCCATAACCTGACGAGTCTGCCGTCTCTGGACTATCAGATCACCGTCAATATTCAGCCTCTCGACATTCGGCAAATTATCCGAAAGGAGGAGAAGGAAGCCGACCGGCTCAAAAATGAGCACCGTCACAAGGGGCGCCAATCGGACGCCACGGCCATCCAGAAGAAAGAGAAAACAATCGACGCGCTTGCGCAGGGCTACACGAAGCCGTTCAGCGTTACCTATATTATTCGCACCTGGGCGAAGGACTTGGAAACGCTTCGCGCCAAAACAGCCGAGCTCAAGCAGGCCGTCGCTCAGATGAACGGAGCCGAGATTTACCAGAACACTCTTTTTGCCAGCAGCAAGAAGCTGTTCTTTGCCTCATGGCCCGGCTGGACCGGTTCCACCTACACGCACCGCGACGAGTACGCCGAGGACGGCTATTTGGCCGATTTGTTACCTTTTTCGGCGACCTTTACCGGTTATCTGGATAATGCCGAAGCGCTTTATGACGGCAACCAGAGCAATCTTGTTGGCATCAACACCTTTGTTGGGGGAACCCCGCAGCAAACTGTTCTGTTTGGCATCAGTGGCGCCGGTAAATCGGTCTTCATGGAAGACCTCCTATCGCAAACCGCCCACAAATTCGCCTACACGGTTATCATTGAAGAAGGGCTGTCATACGAAAGCTTCACGAATAACCTTGGCGGCACACCAATCATTATCCAGCCCGACAGCGACCTCGTAATCAATTATCTCGATACGGCAGGTATGCCGCTGACACGCCTGCAAATATCCTCTGGCGTCGCCTTGGTTTCACGCATGATTGGCGTGCCCGATTCGCAGGAACGGCAACAGGTCAGGCAGGCGCAGATTGGACACTACATTGATTTACTCTACCGCGACCAATTTGAATCGTGGAGCAACAAGCATCGTGACCGTATGCCGGAGGTCCGCAAAATGGCGTGCGCCACCTACCTGTGGAAGCAAGAGAAGATTCAGACCAAGACAAGCTTTATCGAAGCATTCAGTATTTTCCGCGACTTACTTGCCGCTGAGGACGAGGAAGCGATGGAATTCTTCAATTCGATCAGGCCGGACAGGGTTGTCGAGTTCGCCAAACACGCCGACACGAGCGATTACGTCAAGGACACCGCTTTTGCCTACTTTGAGCCCGAAGATTATCCGATCCACTCTCAGTTGATTGAACTGATGCGATTCGGGCGCAGTTCTTACCACCCCAAGGAGGAAATTGACGAATTGGCTACCCTCATGGCCGCATGGACGGCTACCGGCAGTTACGGCAAGCTGTTCGATGGCGCGACCAACATCAATTTGAAAAACCGGATTGCGCATTTCGAGTTGGGACAATTGGGCGACGAAGCCGTTGAACTACGCACTGCCGCCGGTTTGCTCATTACCTCATTCGCCCGGCAACATATAATTTCGCTGCCGCGCAACTTGCGCAAACGGATCATCTTTGAAGAAGTCTCACGCTTCCTTGACGTGCCGGGAGGCGAGAAAACCGTTTCCGAGGCATACGCGCAGCTTCGTAAATTCTCATGCTGGACTTGTTCCATCGTTCAGCAATACGAGCGCTTCAAAAGCTCGCGCATTCGCTCCGTCGTCATGGGCAATTCCAAGCAGCATCTATTGATGCGACAGTTGGACAAGGCCGACATTCAGGAAATCGCCCAGGACACCGGACTGCCGCCATCGGTGCAGGAATCCATTATGGATTACCCGCTCGTGGAGCAACAAGCCGAGGGACACAAGTATTCCAGTGTGTGCTACTACGCGCCAGGCGCCAGACCGCCGCTTTGTGGAACCGCGCTGAATATACAGGCGCAGACCTATTACAATCAAACCAAGGCCCAGCCTGAAAAGGAAAGCATTACCCAATGAAAACACTATTTTCCCCAACTGGGCGTCACCAGATATTCTCTGTCCTGATTCTCGCAAGCGCGTTGCTTGCCGGTTGCGCCAACAGCGATGTCGGCAAGGGCGCCACCGTGGTCGGTGGAAGCGCACTCGGCGCATTCACCGCCTATGAAGCCTCCGACGGAGACGCCGCATGGACGACCGGGGGCGCGGCGCTGGGCGCCGTCGCTGCCTTGGGAGCCAACGCCTATGCCGAGGAAAGTGAGCGCCTTGCTTACCGTAGTGGCTACGAAGCGGCGCTCAACCAAAGCGTCAAGCAACAGTACTGGATTATGCAGAACCAGCAAATGCAAAAGCAGTACGGCGATCAGGATGAAACGGAAACCTTCGTTCCGATTGTTATTCCCGAACAAGAAATCAACGGCGAGCTCAGGGATGAGCGCGTCATCTACTTAAAAGCAAGGTAATCGCATGAAGCTAATTCTATTTTTCTCCATTCTGCTATTCGCAATTTCGGCGCAAGCGCAGTGGGTCGTCACCGATCCCGCGCATACCGCGCAAACCATTACCTCAAGAATACAAGACATCGCCAATCACGCCGAAGTCTTAACTGAGTGGCAGCAACAGTACGAACAGCTTACCGAGCAAATAAATACGATGACGCAGCAACTTGAAGTGGAAACCATCATGAAGGACTGGATGGGTGACCCGATTGCGGTCGATCTTCCTTCATTGGAAGTGCTTTCAATGGATGACTTTATCGATGACATCAATTACGGCATTCCGTGGGATGAAGTTATTGAGCAGGCCGATGGCACTGACAGTCTCGGTGAAACTCACGGCGGTTTGTTTGAGGAGGTGCCCGCGGTAACCGTAACCGGCGAAGCGGTCAACGTTACCGATGCGGCTTTGAAACAATACGCCGCCGTGGATCGGCAGTATATCAATTACGTTGAAGCCTCCGGCGAGATCGATGCTCGCTTGCGGGAGCTGCAAGAGAATCAGGCCCTCACCCTGACTGAACTGCGAAACGCCGCTACTGACGCGGAAGTGCAGAAGCTATCTGCCATTGTAAACGCTCAGAATGGTCAAATCACTTTGCTGATTTCTGAGCGCGAGAAGCAATACCAGCAATACAACGCATTGAAAGAACTGAGTGAGAATCAGGAGGCAAAATCAAAATCCGTCTCCGTTAAGGCGCACATGCAAGACCAACATGCTGCTTACCAATCTTTGCAAAACTACCTAATGGGGCTCACCAGCTCCGAAAACTAAAACGACCTACCAGTTATGAAAAGTATCGGATTAATTCTACTAACGGCATCGCTGGCCATCTGCGGATGCGGCGGCGAAAAGCGGGAAGCCCAAATTACCATTGCCGAGGACGGGCAACCGGCCCGGACAATCAGTATCATCGTTGAAGGCAAAGACGATGTTATCATTGAAGACCCGTATATCGCTGAAATCGAAGCAATCTCTGCTGAATACATGAAGGAGAGAGAGCGCATCAAAACCGAAGGCGACGAAATGAGCCGCGAGGAACGTCAGGCATTCGGCGACCTTCGTAAATCCAGTGGCAAGCGGATTCGCGAGCTCCAACGACTTCGCCGGGACTTTATTCGAGAGCAAATGACCGAACACGGCGGCGTTCGTTTCATCGTGACCGATTCGGAGGATGCGGAGGATGGAATGAACGAAGCGCTGAAAACAACCGGAGATTATCTGCAAGGGCTCCAAGAACGGCAATAGGCCCAACTCATTTATCCATGAATTTTCTCGAAGACATCTATCTTGAAGACTTTCAGCGCTCGATCATTGAGCTTCAAGAAGCGCTGTTGTTTGTGGCTTACTTCATTCTCGTAGTTGGGCTCATTGTTAGGCTGATACGAGCATCAGACACCGATACAGACATGATGGCAATGGTGAAGCCCATATTCACTTGTTTCTTCCTAAATGCCCTCATCGCAACGGTTCGTTTCTGGTTCGATGGGCTCGATTCAGGATTCAACGAGGCCGCTGCATGGATAAATGAAGACTTTGGCAGTGAACCTTTTGCCGTTAGCGAAGCTTTAATTGATACGATTCAGGAAGACCCTGAGGCTGAAGGTTGGGGAGTCGATAGAATCGTCAATTCGATGTATCTAGCCGTTGTTTATGGCTTGGCCAAAATAGGCATAACGCTGGCCGCACTATTTCAGGTCCCGTTCTATATTCTTCAATATGTCCTCAAGTGGTTTGGCTTTTTATTCCTGCCCATCGGACTCTCTCTATTCGTATTTCCATCGCTGGGCAATATTGGGGTAAAACTGATTTCAAACATCATGGCAGTCATGGCATGGCCCATTGGTTTTGCCATAACGAATCTTGCAGCGATGGCCGTCATTGACGATTTTGCGACCGCTTCAACCTTTACGGGTAATGACACCGGAGCGGCGCTCTACATGATGAGTTTCGGTTCCCTGCTGATGGGCATAATGGCTTCGCTGATACTGGTGATTGGCACGCTGGCAACGCCAACCATCATGTATATTCTATTCTCCAGCGGCGCCATATTGCAGGGAATTACCGGGGCTGTTACCGGCGCTGCCGCCTTTGCGACCTACATGGGAGGCAGCATGGGCTTTAAAGGACAGGGTGAACCAGCCCCGAAAAGTGAGTCACCGCCCAGTAGTCCAGCTCCGGCGCCCGCTTCGAGCTACGACAGTATTGGCGGTTCTGGCGGATACACGACGGGCGAGCCACCAACGACTTACGGCGGGGGTTCATCAACCGAACTGGGTCCCGTATTCAGACAAGATCATTCGTCTGCTGACCAAGACGCAAAACTTGCGCTGACCAGTGAAAGCCAACCGGCTTTGCCAGCACCGCCCGAGCCTACCAACCCCATGCTTCCCGTTTCTCCGAGTGATCCAACGGGAAGCCAACATGCGGCCAGACTGTTCGCCCTTGGCGCTGCCGCAAAACCCGTAATTGATGTATGAGTTCAGAAAATCCAGAAACACTAGACTGCTCACAACCTGACCCGGTAAAGGCGCAGGAGCGTGGGACGAAGCGGCAACCGCAGAAGCAGTTTCATCCCCTGAAATTGTTCACGGACAACGCATGGGCGGCCCGCATGTGGTTTCTTGTATCGCTTTTCTTACTTGGCCTCGTGGTTATCCAACCATTTTTCATTATCAACGCCTACCGCACCCGTGAGCGAATCGTGGTCATGGATGGCGCAGGAACTTTTTCCGTGACGCCAACGCTGGACTTTCAGGAGGCGACTCGCGTTCACGAAGAACTGGCGTTATGGGCGACTTACGCCCTGTTCTCGCAGAATCCCAACGGGTTCGATATGCCTGAATTGCTCGACAAGCTCTTTCTGAATGAAGCCTTGAAGCACGCACGCGACTTGCATTCGCAAGCATCCAAGGAATTCCGGGAAAAAGACATCCACCAGAAGGTGGAAATTTTTGAAATCAAGATTCTCGAAACCCGAGAAGAACAGGTGTTCGCTCAGGTAAAAGGGCAATTGATCCGTACCGGAACCTTTGAAGGTAAGACCTTTGTCGAAGACCCGGAATTTACGCTCACCCTCGTTTTGCACCGCAACCCGAACATGCTCGATAACAAGCGCTTCCCGTTAGCGGTCACATCTTTTGAGGACAAAATCTTACTGTAAATGCACCATGAATCTACGCCTCATTCATTTCTTTCTCTTGCTGACACCAGCTATACTACTGGCGAAAGCAGACCGCTATAACCGTGATGTCATCAAGCAGTATGCGCTCAATCCGCAAACCGTCTACAACATCCCGATTGGCAACACGCCGACTACGATTACGTTTCCGGGGCCGCTTTCATCGATTGATGGCGCCAACGTCAGCAGTAGCGCCAAGAACAAGGCGCCGGTTCTGCTCAGTTACATTGATGGCCGCTACTTCTTTTCCGTTCGGGCGACCGAGCCCAACGCAAGGGGAGCGCTCAATGTGGTTTTTCAGAATCAGACCTTCGTCTTCAATTTCTATCACCATGAGGATGAAATTCCTTACCGGACCGTTCGCTTGGTGGATTCCGGTGATTCGGCGATGGTGGCGGCAGGCTACGGAGCCGAGCGCACCAACATACATAAGACCACGCCGAGCGTATTACTTGATTTGCTGGATCGCGCCAAGAGCTACCACCTGATTAACCAAGCATACCCAAAGATGTTGGATGAGGAGATCCAACATCTTGCCCCGCCAAACCTGAATACGGAATACCAAGACTTCAATGTCCGGATCGATGACATCTATCGATTCCCCCAGTACGACACACTTGCTTTCAAGATCAGCTTACGGAATGAATCCGATGAGGCGATTTTCTACCAGCCGCAGATGATGGCCGTCAGGATCGGGCAGAATTTGTATTTCCCCTCAATCGCGGACGCCTCCGGCATCATTCCCCCGCAGTCTGATAGCATCGCCTACATCGCGATCACCGGCAAGCCGAACGGCGAACGCGCCGACCTCAGCATCAGGAATCCATTCCAGATCATCGTATCCCAAGTGAATGATCCGGCCACGCTCCTCATTCCCTAACCCAACAATAAGATGCTATCATTTATCAAATCACCACTCGGCAACGCCGTCGTTCTAATAACCCTTGTTGGCTCCATTGCCGCCGTGGTTGTGCTCGACTCCATCGAAGAAGGGCGAGCCGAGGCTGACTTTAACGAGCCCCAAGGCGAAACCTACAATTACAAGCCGGAGGTGTACAAGCGGGACATCCCGCGCTTCAGAATGCCCGGCGCCGTTGTTCAATCCATCACGGTCGAGAAGCCCGAGCCAACGGAAGAAAAGACTGCGACTAAACCAGAGTCAGTTGTATCCCGGCCATTCTTGGCGCGTCAAGAGGAGTCCAAGGAAGAGCCCGAACCGGAATTGCCGCTGAATCTCTTTGCGGGCAAACCGCCCGAGAATCAACCAACGCTTTCCGCCGATTACGCGCCGTATGGCCGCCTCGTTCCATGCGAGCTTACTATCACCGTTGAGAGTAATGCGATCAATACGCCGATCATTGGCCTTGTCACCGATGACGTGGTCCATGCCGGTAAAGTCATAATACCGGCGGGGGCCGAAGTTCATGGTCGCGCCAGCGAAAGCCGCAGCCGTGACCGTATTGCCGCCACCGGCACATGGAATTTCGTCTGGCGCACACAGGACCGTCTCAACGGCACGGAGCTAGCCGTGCAGGGCATTGCGCTAGACCGCGAATACAATTTCAACACCGGGCAGTGGGGGTTGCGGGATGGCTCCGCAGGCTTGAAAGGCTACCTCATCGAAAGCGATAGTTGGAACGAGATTAAACTGTTCGCTTCGACCTTTCTAGCCGCCGCTACGCAGGGCCTCAAAGAATACGACAACTTTATCACTGATACCGGTTCGAGTATCCAAATTGCCGAAAGCTCTGCCGGGAATGCCGCCTTGGACGGCGCCAGCGCCGTCATGGTCGAGTATGCCGAGCAGATTCGGGAAACGATTCAACGCGACGGCTACTACATTCGCGTGCCCACCGGGAAGCAGTTTTACGTCTATGTCACCCAAACCATCGACGCCCGCGAAGGTACGCGGGGCAACGTCAGCAACAAGGACATTTGGAAAAAGGAGGATAACGCAAATGAAGGATAAACGAAAACGACTCATTGGCCTGTTCGCCATCGCGCCCATTGCATTGTTTTGGAGCGGCTGCGAATCCACGGAATCTTTTGCCGAGGAACCGCCGCCAATGCAGCCAGCCGAGCCCATTCAAGTTTCGGGCACTCAGCTTGACCCTTACAATATGGGCAAGGTCCGCACGCCCGAGGCGATTCACGCCTACTATATTGGTCCTTACGTTGATCCACAGGATTCCGGCATTCGCCACGATGGACACCGTATTTCCCGAGTGGAACGCCCGGCTCAATGGAACCTGACGCCAAGCGCCCCGACCGCAGTTCCCTTGGGGCCGGTCGTCGCCGTCGCCGACCCTGCCAAGCAAACGGCACTGCTTACCGGGGAACTCGAAAACAAGATCACTCAGGCCAACAACCTGATTGCCGCCCTCATTGAGCAGAACGACCAGTTGCAAGGCGAGCTCCAACGGAAAGACAAGGCCATCGAAAACCTATCGCAGCGTATCTCCAATCTCGAAGATTAGCAATTTCATCATGAATACACACAAATCTATCACCTTTGGCATTCTGCCAAACCTGTAATCACAAGCTGAACAAATAGCGGCCCCACGGACAGGTTAAGAAAGCGTGGGGTTTGGTAGGACAATCCTATGACATCACTAAAAAAACGAGTTAGTCAGAATAAAGAGGCGATCAAATCGCCTGGCCCTAAGAAGAATCCTGAAATCGACGCGATGATTGACAGGTACATCAAAGAGCATCCCCAGCGGGTTGCTTATTTGAAAACAGAAACCAAAGACCAACTGGTTCGACGCGCCATCCTCAAGGACGCCTTGAAGTATGACGCGAGCATGAAGCAGCGGGTCAAAGTCAACGAGGCAGTGGGAAACTTTCTCAAAGATAACCCTGAAATTGCTCAGGATATTGAGAAGCGTATCTCACGCGTGCCCGACGAACAAAAACAGGATGCGCGTATGCGCCTCGGGAGGCAGGAAGCCACCCGAACAGCCCTGAAAATAAGCTGATTAACCGGGGTTGGTCGGGCGTAGCAATTCTTGGCCCGGCCAACCAAAAATTTAGCCATTAACCCATATTGATTAATATTTGAACATCATGGAAACCAAAACGAATAGCGCCGCCCCGGTCGCATTGCCCGTCGAAATATTAGAAGTGTTCGAGAACTCAAGCGACTACCTCAAACGCCGCTACGATTCTATTCTCCTTAGCCCGGAAGAATTAATTGTCTTCTTCCTCTCAAGCGTAGCCTCCCATGAGGTCGTCACGAGCCTTGAAAGGCAGGTTTTGATTCTCTCGGGTAAGAATCCGCCTGCTGACGAGGACGAGCACTTGATGCAAACTTACCTTGATATGGAAAATGAAGGACTCGCCTGAGTCTTGAGTGACCAATCAACGTAAAATGGAACCGCCGCCGGATAATAATCCGGCGGCGGTTTGTTTGTCGCAATAGCAGTTGAATGCTTTGCAGGTGTCCGAAATGGGCACCTGTTCATGTAGCGCAGCAGCTGAGTTTGTCCACATCCTTGCCGAAGGACAGGGCCGCCAGCTTCACCGCTTCGCTGAGAGTGAGGTAAGGGTGGAACATGGAGGCCAACTCTCCCGCAGTCATCTCGTGGCGGAGGGCGAGGCTGATTTCCATCATCAGTTCAGAGCCCTCGTGCGCAAGGACGCGGGCGCCAAGGATGCGGTCAGTCCGGCGGTCACGGATTAGTTGGAGGAAGCCACGAGTGTCGCGGGCGGCGAGTGCCCGGGGGACTTTCGACATGGGCAGCGTGATGGTTTCCGCGTCGTGGCCAGTGGCTTTCGCTTGTTGTAGATCCATCCCGACCCCGGCCACTTGCGGATCCGTGAAGACGACCCAAGGTAGCGGATTGTAATCACGTTCACGCGGGTTCGAGCCACTTACAGCACAGGCGTTTTCGGCAGCTAGTGCGCCTTCGTAAGCAGCGGTGTAAACGAACATAGGATCGCCCACCACATCGCCCGCCCCATAGATGCCAGGGGTGCTGGTTTGCTGGTGCGCATCCACTTCGATGAAGCCATTATGATCGAGAGCGACACCGGCTGCTTTCAGGTTCAGTCCGTCGGTATTAGGCGTGCGTCCAGTGGCTAACAGAACGCGTTCAGCGGTGAAAATCTGACGTTTGCCTTCTATACTTGCCTCAATCTCGACCCCTTCGCCTCCGGGGCGCACGGAGAGGACGTTCACGCCGGTTTGGATATTGAGTCCTTCGCCACAAAGATACCCGGTAAGGGCATCGGTTAGTTCGGCGCTTTCGGTAGGCAGAATGCGGTCGGAGCGCTGCAGGACGGTGGTTTTTACACCCAGCCGCGCAAACATCTGGGCGCACTCAAGTGCGATGTAGCGCCCTCCGAGGACGAGCAGCGACTTAGGCGCAGCGGCGAGTTCGAAAGCGGTGTCCGTGATAAGATAATCTATCTCGGCAAGTCCCGGAATTTCGGGAACATGCGTGCGCGCACCGGTGGCAATGATCACCCGGTCGGCAATCAAAGTTTCTCCGGCGACTTCGACCTCCTGAGGTGAAAGAAATTTGGCACGTCCTTCGATGATCTTGACCTCGGGCAGGTCTTTAACGACGTCGAGGTATTTTTCCTGTCGGAGCGTTTCGACCAGTGCATGGGTCTGCCGCGTAAGCGCTCCAAAGTCGGCTACCTCACTGCGCGACTTAATTCCGTCAAAAGGATGATGTTTGTTGCGATAATGCGTCTCCGCAGCACGAATGAGCGACTTGGAAGGCACGCAGCCGACGTTTACACAGGTGCCGCCAATAGGGAGTCCGTCGTTGATAATGGTCACCCGCCAGCCGCGCTCGGCGGCGCGGGTTGTGGCCGCGAAGGCAGCTGAACCGCCGCCAATAATGCCCAGGTGGCCTGGATCGGCAGGAAGTTTTTGAGCGGGTTCTGATGCGCAGTTGTGGTTTGTTTTACAGCAATCGGTCATGGCTATTGTTTGTCGGTTTTGTCGAACAATTGGACGGTGTATTGGGGTTCGACTTTGGCTTTAAAGAGGTCGGCGGGCTGGATTTTTTCGGCGTCGATGCGCACGGTGGCGTGCCCGGTTTTCCAGTCGACCTTGGCTGTAGATACACCTGGGATTTCCAGGAATGCGGACTCCACGCCAACAGCGCAACCCGCGCAGGTCATGCCATCAATCTTGAGCTTCACGTCCTGTCCGTCCGCAATCTGATTCGCGTTTTCGTGGTCGGCGGCGACTTTTGACGACGCAATCGAGGAAAGGGCCGGGACAACGGCAAATTGCAACAACAGGTAGGCTCCGATTCCGGTGCAGAAGATGGTAGCCACGGTTTTCACGTTACGGGCCTTGCTTTTTCCCGCACAGCAGCGGTTCTGCTTGCGCACGGCAAACCACGAAGCGAGCGCGAGAATGAGCAAGCCCAGCCCAATGAACCACGGTTTGTAGCGGTCTAACCCAAACAAGGCGGTCGCGCTTCCAAGACCAAGGAGAATGGGTATAAGTGGCCCTACACAACAGATCGCCGCCGCTCCAGCGGCCAAGAGGGCACCACCCAGACTCGTGCTCGACTTCGTTTTAACTAAAGCAGTTTGTTCTTTTTTAAACTCTTTAATGTCCATTATGGACAAAGTCTACACCTTGCACCAAGGTATAAGGTCAAAAGAAAAAAATGATAATCGGCGAACTGGCAAAAAAAGTGGGTGTTAACCCACAAACGCTCCGCTACTACGAGCGTAAGGGTCTATTGCCCGAGCCCTGGCGGGTCGGCTCCGGTCGCTATCGCATGTATGGCTCGGAACACGAAGCGCGACTACGCTTCATTTTCCGAGCCAAAGAATTAGGGTTTTCGTTGAAAGAGATCGAAATGCTGATCTCCCTGCAGGATGCTCCCGTAGCTATCTGCGACGAAATGAAGGCGCAGGCGGAAGCCAAAGTTGCCGATATCGACCGGAAAATTCGCGATCTGCGCAGCCTGCGCCGAGTCCTCGCTAAACAAATCGAGGGCTGCACAAAAACTGGCACCTCGAAGAACTGCCCGATGCTGGCGGCTCTGGAGGATTGAGAAACAGCACAAGTCATCTCAATCCCCAAGGCCGTTGTTTTCATCAAATAATCTGATTGGATATTTAGGACTTACAGCAGCTCAGGGGCACGGTGGTGCTGGTTTCAGAGGTCTTCTCCGGCATCCCACACGCGGGCATGCGCTGCCCCATGTAGGGGTTGGCTACTTTTTTGTTATCTTGAAGCCAGCGACCGCCTTCGACCATAGGACAGGTCATGACGAACATGCCCTCGGATTGGCCGAGCAGCTTGATGGCGTTGCGACTAAGCGGCAGAAAGGCCTTACGGGCACTTTCGAGGTCGAGCGCCCCGGCGAGTGTTTCAGCTTGTTCGGCGAGTGTCGTCTGCTCGGCCTTGGTGGCACGCTTGCTTAGTTGCTTTGCGGCAACCTTGGCCGATTCGAGATCGTCCTCGACGAGAGCTGCGGCAATGGCTTCATAAGGCTCAAACAGTGCTTTGGCCTGATTCTCGGGAAGCGCGACTGCCTGAACAGCTTGGGTATCGGCAGAGCCCTCCTGTGTGGTGTTGGCTTGGAGATAAGCGAGGCTTCCCAAACCGAGTGCGAGGCCGAGGGTAAGGATGGATGTTTTCATTTTTATTTTCATGGTGTTTTGTGGTTTTGATTTACGTTTTCGCGGTTATTCTACGGAAAATTTGGTTCATGGTTTTACGTTGACGGTGGTAACGGATTCAAAGGGCTCGCCGTTTGCGGTTCCGGTTAGGCGGGCGATCCACTCGCCTTCCATATCGACGGTCAGGGTACCAGTGTGGGTGCCGGTCGTCGCGCTGGCGGGTTCCCATTGCGCCTGGTTGCGCATGTCCATACCGGGCATGTCCATGGAGAGGACGAGATCGACTGCTTCGAGGGGCAGGGGTGATCCGCTTGCCGGATCCGAGGCGACGAGCGCAATGGCGTTCTCGCCCTTGCGCAAGCCGGGTGGGTCGACCCGCCACTCGAGTGTTGTCAGTGCATCATGGAGTAAAGCGAGCTGTTGGTCGAGGATTCCGAGCTGCTCGTCAAATGACGCCAGTCGTATCCACGCCGCCTTGGCTTGCGCGATACGTTGACGCACCGTGTTCAGATACTCGAAATAAGCAACATCAACCCCCGCCTGAGCGAGCGCCCGCTGCTCGCGCAAACGTGTGGGCCAGGGTATCTTCTGGAACAGACCAAATTTTTGGTTCTGCGCCCCGACCCGAGTTTCTATGGGCGAGAAAAAGTAACCATAGGACAGTTCTGGATCGGGCAAGGTTCCCGCCGCTGGTACGCGCGCCTCTACAGCCTCCCAGCGCAAGCGCGCCGCGGGCAATGAAGGCGTCGTGCGTGAGAACCTGACCGAGGTACTGTGACAGACTGAGAGGTGGCGGGGCATCAGCTGCTGCACGCAACAATAAGGGAGCGGATGCGCCAAGGATAATAGTTGTATATATAATTTGATAAATTAATTGTCTCATGAATCGAATGTGATTTGAAGTTCGCGCACGGAAGCGACCTCTGAAGCCGCAGAACATGCATATAAACAAACGTTAACCAGTTATCAATAACAGTAGATCCAGATGCTACGGCTTTAACAGACGCAACGAATCCGGCTCTATTCAGAACACTGGTTTCAAACCATTCGGTTCAAATCAAAAAGACACAAAGCCTCGCCCTGATTTCAGCGGCGGGAAAAGAGGATTCTTTTTGCCAACGAACGAGCCTGCAAAGCGAAAGGCCTCGCTCGTATTTGGGGGCAACCTTGCCTGGAGACAACCACAGAGGCAAATCAATCAAGCTGGCGGCAGGAACCACTAGATTCATATCTGCCAATTTCGGGTCTATCTCCCCACTCATGAATGGACAGCCGCTACAGCCGACCGAAGAATCTTCATCATTCGACCCTTCGGAATCAACGGGCGCCTCAACTGAGCCACAGCAAGCGTGACTCTTGTCTTCAGTAGTAGGCTTAGTCTGTCCACCAAAACAATACACGGGCGCACAGATCACTGATGCTGCGAGCGTCATGGTGAGCAGGAAAGCTGAAACCCACTGTTTAACGGATCCTACCATTCAAATGGAAACTGTTACAGCAAGCCGACTTTCCCGTCAATAGCGAAAACTTGCATAAGCACCTGCGATCAACTGTGACGATCATGTAGAACGACAGTGCGGACGAGTTAAGCGCCGCCATCAAAAGGTCAGAATTCTCAGTTACGCTTGCCCTCGACACTGAATGAAGTCTCTCTACGGTATTTCTCACAATGGAGAAATTCACTCACCTGAAAGAAGTCCAAATCCTTTACAAATCAGTTACGGTTGAGGGCGACTGGCATGGGCAGTGGGTCGAAGGGTCGGAGTCCGTAGTTTCGCTATTTCGCAATATTCAGGATGAAAGCCAAAAGAAGCTTATGGTTATGAATCTGCATGAGCAATTTCGCATAGTCTGTTTTGAAGTGGCTGCCATCGGCGGCAATTTTGATGTAAACGACCTAAAGGTAAGGGATCTATTCACGTCAGCCTGCATCTTCAGAGCGGACTATTTGATGGTTGTCCAGAATTACATGGATGAGAGTTCTTGGCCGAAGGACACGAATATTGCATTCACCGATAAGGTGACGAAAATATCCAAGGACTTGGGCATTCAACTTCTTGATAATATCATTATCGGGAAAGAGCGATTTTACAGCTTTGCGAAGGAAGGGTTGCTACCGGCAGACCCGGCAAGTTGATTGATTCGAAGCACCGTTCATTATGCTATCGTATAATTGGGAAGCGTATGCATTCCCATTTTCCGTATTCTTTACCACGCAATGACGCTAGACTTTCTGACATGAAAGCAAAGATTACCGTGAGATTGAAGAATGTGGGTCGTGGATATGACTTGGACAAGCTACCACCGGCTCTTTTGGAAACCGTCATTGATGCAGCTTCACCCTTGATCGAAGCTGAAATAAACAAGGCGGAAGAACGAGCGATTCAAAAGATTGTCACCGAGAAGTTTGTGGCGAAGGTGATTAAGTCCGCTTTGGAGGGAAAGGCCGGAAGGCGTTCCAAGGCGAGTCCTGACAAGCTAGCGAGGAACGCTTAATACGTTGGTTCCCGCTTTTCATTGCAAAGCTCCCACCACTATAAACCCCCTTGGTCCCCCATTTCGCCGAGTTGCGAATTTGGGGGATATTTGCGAACAGGGTTCGCTCCGCCCTTGGCGGATAGGATCACGCCAAGCACTGCTTGGCGCAGGGTTTATTTAAAAGCCTGCTTTTCCTGCCAAGTCAGGAAAAGAAATCATGCCAGCCCTACGCTTGAACCTGTAAAGGTCGCATTTTTCCGCTCGCTTGTGCAGCAGCGTCGCAGGCTCCTTGCTTCCGCGCTGCGCACAAAAATCTCCACCTTGACAGGACGCCTGCGGCGTCCGCTCCGGGCACGCTCTAGCTTCGCTCGCCGCTTGGCAGGGAAAAACAGGCTTTCAATCACGAGAGTCACAACCCACCAAGCACATGAAACACATCAACGACAAAGAGAATGCCAGTGAACGGCTCGCAAATGCGACCGCGACTTATTGCCCCGAGGATAACAAGCTACGTCTTTACGTAGGGCGCGTCCCGCATGACGAATACCTTGCCCTGAAGGCCGAAGGCTGGACGAGCACGCCGAAACAGGATTGCGATTTTGCCGCCACTTGGACGCCCCGGCGCCGTGACACCTGCCTTGATTATGCGGGCATTATTGAAGATGAAGACATGGAACCGGCGGAGCGATCCGCCGACCGGGCCGAACGCTTCGCCGAATACCGCGAAAAGCGTACCGCCGAAGCCGTAGGCCATGCCAACCGCTACGAGGCAACGCCGCTTGCGCATGGCTACCAAAACGAACAGCGAGCACAACGCGCCGCCGCCCGACATGACCGCATAGCGGGCTATGCTTGCGACGCTTGGAGCAAGGCCGAATACTGGCAGCGCCGCACCGCTGGAGTGATTCAACATGCCCTTTACGTGTCAACGCCGAGCGTTCGCATGGGCCGAATCAAGCGCCTTGAATCCGAACAGCGCAAGCGAGCCGAAGCCGTAGAACAATACAAGAAGCGTTTCCGCAACTGGCAGCAAGTCGCGGCGATTGAAGACCCCAAGGAACAGACCGCCGCCGCTGTTCACGTCGCAAACTTCTGTCACGGCCACCATTACCGCCACCCGCGCCCCGAGTCGGCTACGACCTACGTGCGCGAGCACGGAACCAGCTTGTATTCACTCTTAACGCAGGAAAACGACCCAATTACCGGCGCCGAAGCCGCCGCCCTTTGGTTCAAGGGACAGATTGACCCCGAGAGCGCCGAGTTTGAACACACCAGAATCATGCAATGGACACGCCATTGCGAATTACGCCTTGCTTACGAAAGACAGATGCTCGACGCCCAAGGCGGACGCCTTGCTAGTGTTGAGATTGAGCCGGGCGGGTATATTGGCGGCAAGCTCGTTTACAAGGTCAACAAATCGCCCAAGACCAAGCGCGTAACATCGGTTTCAGTCCTTGGCCCGAAGGTTGAGAGCTGGACTTATCGCGCAACGAATATTCCCGGCACGCAGTGGGCCGAGTATTCGATTGAAACCGAGCGCCTTTCCCCGGACGCCTACACTCCACCGACCAATGAAAGCCGGGCTGAACTCAAACGGATTAAAGCCAAGGTCAAGCAAGCCCAGGCACCGCTAAAGAAATCTTGCCCGCTCATCAACCCGACCCGCGAAGACGCCGAGCGTTTGCAAGCCTTGTGGAATGAAAAGGCTTTGGCGGACGCAAAGCGCCATGCTCGCGTCACGCTTCCCGAACCGTCCACCGTTACCGAGATGACGCAAGCCGAATACAAGCGCACGAGCGCCGGAACCTACGCTAGCGCAAAAACCGTCCACCTTGACCCCGGAGGCCTCGAATGCCGCTCACGTTATTACAAGGTCCAGACGGGCGACGCCGTTTGCAAAGTTCGCCGGATGGATTCAGCAGGGGTGAGCTTTTACCGCGCTGATTCTGTCATCGTGCTGACCGACAAGCCGCAAAAGCCTTTTCCTATCGCCCTCTGGCATCGGGAGACCTATCAACCGGACATTGCGAAGCTGCACGAAGCCATTGCCGCCGCCAACGGCTGCGGAGCCAACGAGCAGCAGGCAAAGCTACTGCGTGAAGCCGACGAAAACGGAATCGTCGATTGCCCATCCACCCATCAAGCGAACTGGACAGACGAAGGCCGTAAGCTCTGCACCGCCTTCTTTGCCCGGCAACGTGAAACCGCCAATATTTAAAACATGCGCGGGAGGTCCGAACCCTCCCGCCTCAACCTTCCTTGAACAATGAAACCAGAAAATTATCACCGCTTGCAACGCTTGCGCTTGGAGAATGGCCAAGCCGGTTTTGACCAAGAAGCGATGCGCCCGCGCTTTGAACGTTTGGCCAATCGGCACGAGAACGGCGCCGCGCCCCGCGCCGTCACCGCATACCAGCTTTTCCAGACGCCGCCCGCTCTGGCCCGCAAGCTCGTCAGCTTGCTTGAACTGGCGCCGGGAGCACGTGTTTTAGAGCCCTCAGCAGGGCTAGGGCGCCTTTTAGATCAATTACAGTCCCATGCCCCCGCTGAGGTTGTCGCCGTCGAAATGGCCCCGCAGTGCGCCGGGGAGCTTTTCCAGCAGGAACGCGAGCGTGTGACCATCAAGCAACGTGATTTCCTCACCGTTACCCCCGGCGAAATCGGTGCCTTTGACGCCGTGGCGATGAATCCGCCGTTTCACATGCGCAGCGATATTGCGCACATTTTACACGCCAGATGCTTTCTAAAACCCGGAGGAAGGCTTGCGGCTATCTGCATGAGCACGGACCACCGGGAGCGGGCGCTAAGGCCCTTGTGCGATTCGTGGGAAGTTCTCCCGGCGTCAACCTTTGCCGAGGCAGGGACAAAGGTTGACGCTGTTCTGTTAACGATTAGTCGAGACGCATAAGCGATGAAACGGCTTAGATTGTGCCGAGTTCTCCATGTGCAAATCGCCGCTAGGGCGGAACTAGGCAGGTTTTCAGAGCATAGTCATGTTGCTTTTTCGGCAGGACTTGGCACCTCCAGAGTAAGCAACAAGCAAGCAACAGCGTTGTTGCTTAATCTCGGACATACTGATAGAAAAAGCCCTAACCAATTGATGGTTAGGGCTTTAAAAATGGTGGCCAGACCGTGAATCGAACACGGGACACAAGGATTTTCAGTCCTCTGCTCTACCAACTGAGCTATCCGGCCTTCTCTCCGGCTCGGCAGAACCAAGCTTGGGAAAAACGGTGAATGCTAGGCCTGACGACGCCTTGGTCAACTGGAAAATTGCAGGTATTTTTCAATCTTTTCGACGCCGCCAGAAATCACCCGCTATAGCTTACCTGAAAACGTTGATTCACCCAAAATCCAAGCCAATTACCCGATAGCGGAAAAGCTTACCTCTTTGCGCCTTAGCGTCTTTGCGTGAAAAAGAATCTATGTTCTAAAACGCTCGAAAAGTCCGAAATACCCTCCCCCTACAGCACTGCGTCGGGGTCGATCCCCATGACTTCGCGGGCAAACTGCGCCATGTCCCAGGCCAGCGGGACGCGGAAGCTCGACCCGTCCTCAAAGTCCAGCGCTCCAGCGTGCAGGGCCTGACGCCGCATGGGGAGTGCAGCATTGAGGCGGTCCGTCCAGCCGTGCTCGATGAACTCCAGAAACAGGCTATCGTCCGCGCCGTAGACTTTATCGCCGACGATGCCGTGACCCAGCCACCATGCATGGGCCCGTATCTGGTGCTTGCGGCCCGTCTCGGGCTTAACACGAACCAGGGTATACCCTCCCCCGCTAACCAGCGGTTCAAAGGTCGTCACGGCCTTTTTTGCCGAGCGCGAGCTGCGCACGGTCACGCGGGAGGCCACCTCGCTCTCAAGGTCTTTGGCCAAGGGTTGATCTACGGTCACGGCCTCGGCCAGTTCACCGTGGACAATGGCGAGGTAAGTCTTGTGCACTTTGCGCTCCTGAAAGGCCATCTGGAGACGGCGGGCCACAGCAGGGCGCTTGGCCAGGATAACAATACCGCTCGTCTCACGATCGAGCCGGGCAACCAGATGCAGGGTCTCCAAACCGGTAAACTCGCGGCAGGCCCCCACGAGGCTGGACCACGGGCCGGCCTTGGAGGGGTGGCAGACTATCCATCCCGGCTTGTCGATGACGAGCAGGTCGTCGTCGTTTTGCACGATCCACTCGGGCAGCTCCTCGGGAGTGACCAGCTCGGCCTCGCCCTTGAGGAGCGGCCAGGTGCGGAAATGCCGGGTGCTCACTTGATGGCGCGTACCTTGCGCAGGGTGGCCCCGGCCAGCTTGGTCACGAGAACGCGCGGGAGCTTGGACGAGATGCCTACGCTGAGTTTGTTCAGGAACTTGGTCGTGACGATCCACTTGCCCTTGGCATAGGCCACGAGTGCTTCGTCCACGACCTGCTCGGCGGTTTGGCCGTAGTTGATCTGGGACTCCTTATAGCCCGCGGCGAGGAAAAAGTTCGACTCGGTCGGCCCAGGGCAAACGCAGAGCACTTTGACACCCTTGTTTTTGAGTTCATCGCTCAGCCCCAGGCTCCAGCTCTGGAGGAAGGCCTTGGTCGCGCCATAGGTCGTCATGAGCGGTGTGGGCTGGAACGAGGCTATAGAAGCGATGTTAATAATGCCGCCGCCGCGCTTAAGTATTGTTGGCAGCAGGCGGTGGGTCAGGTCCACGCAGGCGCGGATGTTCAGGTCGCACATGGCAAGTTCGCGTTCGCGGTCTACGCCGTAGAAATCCCCGTAGCTGCCGAAGCCGCTATTGTTTATCAAAAGCACCTCTCCTTCAGGGGTTTGGGAAAGAAAGTCCTGCAATTGTGGAACGATGCGCTCGATGTCCTGTCTTAATGATAAGTCACAGGCAATGTGCACCACTCCAGCGTCCAGAAACTTTTTTTCCGGTTCGCTTCTAGAGAGGTTGCATATCCTGGGATTATCCTCTAACTTTGCTATCGAAGCTATGAAGCTCGCGCCAATTCCAGATGATCCGCCCGTCACCACGACGGCGGATATTTTTTTGAAGGCATGCTTTAAGCTACTCATTGGGGGTAATTCCTGTGTGGGAGTTTCCTATTTCGTTAACCACTAACCGGAAAATGCGTATGAACAATAAAGAAGTGATTATCTCCGGTCTGCATATGGAGCTGACCGAAGCCCTGAAAACCCTCGTACATGAAAAGGCAGATAAGCTTTTTCAGCACGAAGAGCGAATCATTCGCTTACGGGTTGAACTTGAGTACAATCAGAACAAGGGCAACGGTAAAGCAGAGGAGTTCATTGCCAAGGGGCACATCGAGATCAATGGCGCGCCCATGATCGTCAGTGTGGCCAGTGATGACCTCTACAAGTCCGTGGACCAGATGATCGACAAGCTCGACCGTAAACTGCGCCGCCGCTCGCGGCTCAACCGGGTCAAGCGAAAGCATCCGCATGGGGTAGAGATTCCGGCTGACCTGCCGAAAGTAAACGCTGCATAAACCTACTTCAACAGAGGTTTCCCCTCACACAAACCCAGCATCCCGCTGGGTTTGTTCGTTTTAAAGGACGGGTGAAGCGACAAATACGTCTGCGGTGCAGACCGTCTGAGGTTGACAGCCTCGCCCTCAGCCTATCCAGTCTAGCCGAGGATTTTTTCTATGATGCTAGTGTACAAGGTTATCCACCTCGCTGGGGTGATGATGGTATTTCTGGGCTTCGGCGGCTTGATCGTTCGCGGCCTGCTCGACCAGGACAATAAAAAGCTCCGCGCCCTCGGCTCGGCTACCAGCGGTATCGGCCTGCTGCTCCTCCTCGTGAGCGGTTTCGGCATGGTCGCCCGCTATGGCTTCAGCTACGTGGACGCCTGGCTCATCGTCAAATACGCCATCTGGCTCGCCCTCGGCGCCCTGACCACCGTGGCCAACAAGAAGCCCGAACTGGGCGTGCGCCTCTGGTGGGGCATCCTCGTCCTCGGTATCGTGGCCGCCATCTCCGGCGTCTACAAATACTAGCAGGACGCAGTCCTGCACCTGTGATGCTTCCGCATCACTCATTTTTTGATCTGAATGCTATGTGCTGTTATCTCAGTGATGTGCACAGCATTTAGGTATGATGCCCCTACGGCACTACGTGCCTACCCCAAGATGCGGGGATAGCGACCATCAGGAGCCCGGTTGGGCCAGCCTTCAGGCGCAAAGCCCCCTCAATCGGATTGAACGCCGCGCGTTCAAACCCATTCGGCACGATGCCAGAGAGCGGCGCGTGCGACGTCGCGGGCAAAGAACGGCCCCCGGTAGACCATGGAGGAGTAGATCTGCACCAGGCTAGCCCCGGAGTCGAGCATACGGCCTGCGCTGCGGGCGTCGTGAATGCCCCCTACCCCGATGATGGGCAGCTTGCCGTTGGTCGCGAGCGAGATATACTTCACCATGTCGGCAGAACGCCCGGCAATGGGCTTTCCACTCAGGCCACCCTTCTCGCCGCGGTCATCGATCCCCTCGGGGCGCGCGACCATCGTATTGGTCGCGATGATGCCCGCCATGCCCAGCGAGAGCACGGTTTCGAGCACGTCATCCACCTGACGGTAGGACAAATCCGGGGCGATTTTAACCAGGAAAGGAATGCGCGGCACCCCGAGCTTGCGCGCACGCTCGGCATCGGCGTGCAGGAGCTGGGAAAGCAGGTCGGTCAGACGGGACTTTTCCTGCAACTCGCGTAACTCGGGCGTGTTGGGACTGCTGACGTTGATCGCAAAGTAGTCCGCGAAGTCGGCCAGCTCGTGGTAGCTGCCCAGGTAGTCCTCAGCGGCCTGATCGAGCGGTGTCACCTTGCTCTTGCCGATGTTGACCCCGAGCGGGAACTTACGGTGCTTGAAGGCGTTGCCACGCGAGAGGCGCTTGGCCACGGCTTCGGCGCCCTCGTTGTTAAAGCCCATACGGTTAATCAGTGCCTCGGACTCCGGCAGGCGGAACAGGCGTGGACGCGGGTTGCCGGGCTGCTCATGACGCGTCACCGTGCCCACCTCGACAAAGCCAAAGCCCAGGGCACGCATGGCGGGCCAGATTTCGGCGTTCTTGTCAAAACCGGCCGCCAACCCGACCGGATTGGGGAAGGTCAGCCCAAAGCACTTGACGGGGCGACTCTTGGCCGGCGTGTTATAGGCAGCCATCAGATCGACGAGCGGTCCGGTCTTAAGCAATAGCTTCAACCAGCCGATAGCTCGTTCGTGGGCGCGCTCTGCCTCCGACCTGAAAAGGACGGGGCGTACAACGTTTTCATATAGGACTCCCATAGGGCAAAAGTAAGGCTGTGAATTCTTTTGGAGAATGCACGGATAAAAAAATTCAATTTTACCCTTGGAATACGTCCAAAAAAACTTTCAAAGCAAGCCCTCTATTCCACTTGCAAAGTATCAACTTTTTCACCCTCTTTAGCACAACCCTTTCTTAATCAACGTCTGCAAAGCGACTATGGCAAAATCTTCTTCAGTATTAGAATGGCTCGTAACCCGCCTCGGTGAGGACATGAACTGGTGGGTCGAGGAAATCAGCGACGAGGTCCGTTGGGACGTCGACGGTCTCAGCATCATCGATCCCCGCCAAGTCGGGCACATCATCGATCAGATCGAACCGCTCCGCGACTACGATTTTCAGCCCGAGCTGCTGGAGGCCGCCTTCTTCAAGTTTAAGATCGAGAAGAAGCTCGACGAAGACCGCCTGCGCCTCGTCCGCGTGAGCGAGCCCCTCCTGGAGTCCGAGGAGATGCTCTTCGCCCTGCCGGACATCATTGATGAGGAAAAGGGGCCCTACGCCGACTTCATCGACCACATCACCCGCCTCCGCGTCAAGCTGCTCAATGACTCCATCGACTTCGAGCAAAAGCTCACCGTGGAAGAACTCGAAGAGGAAATCCGCGAAGAGCAGAACGCTGACTTCATGGAAGGCCGCGCCATCCACGTCTTCTCTGAGCTCAACTCCATCCTCGAATACGTACCCGCTGGCTACGAAGGCGAGCTCGACGGCGACGACGAAGACGAAAAGAGCGCCGAAGACGAGATCGAAGAAGACTTCCCCGACGTCGATGATGACGAGAAGATCGAGGAAGACGAAACCATGAAGTGGGACGAAGACGAGGACGAGGAAGAAGACGACGAGGAGAGCGAAGGCGACGAAGACTATGAAGACCTCGACGAAGAGGAGGAAGAAGAGCCCGCCCCCAAGTCCCGCAAACGCAAATAGCAAACGCGCAGCGTTTGATCTGGTTGATGGGGTTTCACCTCTGAACGCTACCGATGGTCGCTGCCCCGTTACTTTTTTAAGAACAAAGGCCGGTTTAAAAACCGGCCTTTTTCATGCACGCTGTGCAGCAGGTGTCCGCACTTACCTTGCCCAAAGCGGATAGCAATACGCTTCCCTCTTTGCGTGTCTGCGCCTTTGCATGAATAAAATTCTTCCCATCGTAGAGCAAAATGCTCTATCCGCAGATTAGCCGCGTGCTTGCTTGGCGACATCCTTACTAAAATAGGTCAGGATCATGTCGGCTCCGGCGCGCTTGATCGCCAGCAGGCTTTCGTCGCGGCAACGTTCCAGATCGAGCCAGCCCTTTTCCGCCGCAGCATGGAGCTGCGCGTATTCACCGGAGACCTGATAGGCCGCAATGGGCAGGTTGGTGTTTTCACGCAGGTCACGGATGATGTCCAGATAAGGCCCGGCAGGCTTGACCATGAGCACGTCCGCGCCCTCGACCTCGTCCAGCTCAGTCTCGATCATGGCCTCGCGGCGGTTGGCCGGGTTAAGCTGGTACGTGTCCTTGCCCAGCAAGTGCGTGCCCGCAGCCTGCGCACTGCCCACAGCATCACGAAAAGGCCCGTAGTACGCACTGGCAAACTTGGCCGAATAAGCAAGAATCCCCGTACCGGTCAACCCGGCCTCATCGAGCGCAACGCGGAGTGCCCATACGCGCCCGTCCATCATGTCGCTCGGGGCGACATAGTCCGCCCCCGCCTGGGCGTTGAGCACCGCCATCTGGGCCAGTTTTTCCACGGTCAAATCGTTGTCGATGTCGGTCCCCTTTTCGTTGAAAACGCCATCGTGCCCGTGGCTCGTATAGGGATCAAGCGCGACATCGGTGATGACAACCAACTCGGGCACAGCGGCCTTGACCGCCCGGACCGCACGCAGGATCAGCGTCTCGGGATTCAGTGCCTCATCGCCCGTCTCGGTCTTGAGTCTGGCGTCGAGCTTGGGAAAAATCGCCACGGCGTTGATGCCAAGCCCATGCAGCTCCTTGCACTCCTCGACCAGCGTGGGAATGGTCCAGCGCATCTGCCCGGGCATGGACGCAATGGCCTCCGGCTCCCCTTCCCCGTCGATGACGAAGAGCGGCTGAATCAGGTCGTTAACCGTGACGGCGTTTTCCTGAACGAGCTTGCGGATGGCTGCCGTGCGCCGGTTGCGCCGCGGACGATGCGTGAGGTCGAGCTTGGACATAGATCATGTATTAGTGCACTCAGTTATTAGGCGAAAGATAAATTTAACCTATGATTGCACATACAACAGAGCGGATTGATGAGTTGATTTTCCCCTGAATAGCGCTAGGTTAAGTGCATGAGTTCTGCACTTCCGCTCCATGAAATGTCCTTGGCCGACAAACTTCAGGCTATGGAAGCTATCTGGGCAGACCTAAGCCAGAGCGGGTCGGGCTATGAGCCCCCCTCATGGCATGAAACGGTACTGAAAGAGCGCAAGCGAAAGCTTGGTGCAGGTGAAATTGGCACCATAGAGTGGGAATCAGCGAAGCGGGAAATTCGACATCGCACCCAATGAGGATTCAACTCCTTGATCCGGCACTTGAAGACATCCTGGACGGATACCACTTTTATGAAAGCCAAAGAGCTGGTGTCGGAGATTACTTTCTCGACTGTCTGTACTCCGACATTGATTCGCTCATACTTTACGCGGGGATTCACCCTGTTAAATATGGCTACCACTGGATGCTCGCTAAACGCTTTCCGTATGCTATTTATTACACGATAGAAAATAACTCTGTTGTGGTGCATGCCATTCTTGACTGCCGACAAAACCCTGAGCATCAACGCAAGCGTTTGAGATAAGACTGCTTTCATTACCGCTTGCCACATGGCTAAAATCGGCCTTCCTTGGGCGACTATGCCGGTAAAGATTCACGACACCCTATCGAAGCAAAAGCAACCGCTCCTCCCCGAGGACGGCGATACGTTCCGCTTCTACTGCTGCGGGCCCACGGTTTACGGCCCGGCGCACATCGGCAATTTCCGCACCTTTATCCTGCAGGACGTCCTGCGCCGCACGCTCGAAGTCGAGGGCGTCAAGCTCCGCCACGTACGCAACGTGACCGACGTGGACGACAAGACCATCCGCCAGTCTCAGGCCGAAGGAAAGACCTTGCTCGACTTTACCGCGCACTGGACGGAGAAATTTCACGCCGACTGCGAGGCCCTCGGCGCCCTGCCCCCGCACGACGAACCCCGCGCCACCGCCCACATCCCAGAACAGGTCGAGATGATCGAAAAGCTCGTTGCTGGCGAGCATGCCTACGTCGGCGGCGACGGCTCGGTTTACTTCAAGGTCACCTCCTGCGACCACTACGGCGAACTCTCCGGGCTCGACACCAGCGAGCTCAAAACCCAGTCCACCAACAGCGCGGGCGCAGCCAATGACGCCGACGAGTACGACCGCGACTCGGTGAGCGACTTCGCACTCTGGAAGGCCCGCAAGCCCGAGGACGGAGAGAACTTCTGGTCCAGCCCCTGGGGTGAAGGCCGCCCCGGCTGGCACATCGAGTGCTCGGCCATGAGCGTAAAATATTTAGGCGAGTCCTTCGACCTGCACGGCGGCGGCATCGACCTGTGCTTTCCGCACCACGAAAACGAGATTGCCCAGAGCGAGTGCGCCACGGGCACCCGCCCCTTTGCCCGCTTCTGGTTCCACAGTGCGCACCTCATGGTCGAGGGCAAAAAAATGTCAAAGTCCCTCGGCAACCTCTACACCCTGGCCGACCTTGAGGCCAAGGGCTACACGCCGATGGAGGTCCGCTACGCGCTCATCTCCGGCCACTACCGCCAGCAGCTCAACTTTACCGAAAACGGGCTCAAGGCCGCCCGCTCCGCCCTGGCCAAGATCGAACGTTCCCTGCGCCCGATATTGGAGCGACTCGGCGTCTCCACCGAGGAGTACCGCGACGAGTGGATCAAGCCCGACGAGCTCGTCACAACCGGCGTTTTCGCCCCAGCCTGGGATTCGCTCTGCGACGACCTCAACGTCCCGGCTGCGCTCGGCGGGCTCTTCTCCGCCCTGAGCGAGTTGACCGACCCTCAGCTCCACGACTCCGCTGTCGCTGGCCAGCTCCAGTCACTCGGTGCCCTGCTCTATGCGCTGGGCCTGAAAGTCTTCACTGCCACCGAGAAGCCCGCTGCCGAGGTGCCAGAGGAGATCGCCGCCCTGGCCGAGCAGCGCTGGCAGGCCAAGCAGGACCGCAACTGGGCCGAGGCCGACCGCCTGCGCGACGAGTTAACCGCCGGCGGGTGGCGCATCCTCGACAGTAAAGACGGCTACGAGATCGAAAAAGCTTAACGACAGATCGCCTGTGTATATTCGGGCCCATGTGGCATTACGATTGCTTGATCTGGCCGTCATCGTATGCTTTTCTTTTGAGCGCATATCACGCAACTCGATCTTGTTTCATCTCGAAACTTCTCACTGAACAACACACATCACTACCAAGCTATAATCATGAAAAAATCCATCTATTATCATTCTTGACCACAGTCTTTGCGCTGATGAGCCCCATTGCCACCCATGCGGTACTCAACTGGAACTTCAGCACAGTATCTACTTTCAATAGCAGCAATGACGGCCTACCTCTGGTCGATAACATAAACATCCCCAGTGCAACGGTCGTGGCTGTGTTCACCACGGAAGGAACGCTCTCCGACCTGACGACCGGAACCGATCCGATTAACTTCGACTTTATTGCAGTGACGTCGCTTTTGATCAATGGGGCCGTTCCTAACCCCCTGACCTCATCTATCATGAGCAGCGAGACGGCTGCCAGTGATGGCGAGATCACCTGGGACCCTGTTAGTCAAACGATCACCCGCGTCTCGCTAATCAATCAAGACCCGTTTACCCACAGTTTCTCGGTCAATACTGATTACGAGCAAGAATTTAGCTACTTCGATACCAATAATCCCATAGACGGCGCGAAATACTCCCTGGGCGCAAATACCTTTACGCTGACACCCAGCGCGGTACCAGAACCCTCCGCCTACGCCCTCCTTGCTGGCTGCGGTCTTCTGAGCATCGTACTGCTGCGACGCAGACGCAGCTAAGAAGCTGAGAGCATTCCTTTTACCTCAAGCCCCGCCTCGCGGGGCTTTTTTATTGCTAAACAAGATCAGCAGGGCACACCCTCGACAGTAACAACCGCTACGAAATCGAAAAAGCTTAAGTCATGCGCGGGCTCATTCTTATCTTACTGGAAGACGATACGGCAAACTTCGAAAGCCGCATCGAAGCCGCGTTGGCTCCTTTCGAGCATACCGAGGAGCTCATCGCCGAGACCGCGCGGAAGGATGCTCCCCTTCCCCCCGGCTGGAGCTCGTGGAGTTACCCTCACCGGGACCTGGCTTTGAACGACAAGGACACGGTCCGGCAGTTTTACCGCGCCGGTGTCACGGGCGCTTTTCTACCCCACACGGCGATGGTCTATGCCCTACCCGAGGATTACGCCGCCTCCGGCTTTATCACGCCCGATGGCCAGTGGCACGACATCACGACCTTCGGCTGGCGCGTCATCCAACGAGAAGGCGACGACAACGCCGCCGCGCTCGAAGCCTGGAAAAAGCACTTTCAGGACACCATCTGGGACTACTCCGGCTGCCTCGCCGTGCAGGTCAGTGTCTACACTTAGGTCGTGCTTAGACTTTCTCACGCAAAGGCGCTTTTACCATTTTTATGGGAAGACAGTATAAGACGCAGAGTGATTAAAACAAAGTCGTATACGAAGCTGGCTAACGATTTTTAACCACAGACATAATCTAGCTAAATACCTTTAGCGAGTGTCACGCCGGTGCCCAAAGCTGGGCAGGCCCCAGCCCTTGTGGATCGCCAGCAGTCGCAAAATCAGCACCGCGAGAAAACCCACCACGTAGGAGCCCGGACGTAGCGGCATGAGGTAAAACACCGCCCCACCTGCCAGCGAAGCCGTCGCGTAGATTTCGCTGCTAAAGACGTAGGGCACGCGGTCAGCCAATACGTCACGCAGGATACCGCCGCCGCAGCCCGTTATCATGCCCATAATGATGGCGATGGGCGCAGCCGCCCCAACGGATTCGGCGATGGACACGCCCACGATGGTAAACAGGGCCAGCCCGCAGGCATCGATGTAGGCCAGCCAGCGTTCACGGATTTCTCCAATGCGCCGGATAATGGGAAAGCTGGCCAACCCGGCAACCAACGCGATGTAGAACAGCGTCGGATCGCTGATCCAGAACACCGGGTCGATGCCGAGCAGGATGTCGCGAATCGTCCCGCCCCCGACCGATGTCACCACCGCCAGGATTACCGCGCCAAAGAGGTCCATCGACTTGGCCCACGCCGCCATGACACCCGTCACGGCAAAGGCCACCGTGGCCAGCGCGCTGAAAATCAAAATGACCTGCTCAAGCATCGAAAAATACAAACAACGAATCACCCGCATCGGCAAGACAACAGAATCGCTACACGAATTCTGCCCACATAAATACCTTTGATACATTTTAGCAATTGGAACCGCCACTAGCCGCCCAAGCATTTTAACTTTGATCACGGGAGACTAACTCCCAGCCTCCCCCCTTGACAGACGCGGGCAGGTCGTCAGCATGGCCTATTTGCTATGAAAGCGATGACTCCGCTCGAAGAACTCCGCCACTCCACCTCGCACGTGCTGGCCACGGCTGTGCTGCGCCTCTTCCCCGAGGCCAAGCTCGACATCGGGCCGCCCACAGACACCGGTTTCTACTACGATTTCGACCTCGAACACAAGTTCACCGCCGAGGACCTCGAACGCATCGAGACCGAGATGAAGAAGGTCATCAAGGAGAACCAGCGCTTTGAGCGCGTCGAGTGCTCCCGCGAAGAAGCCGAGAAGATGATCCGCGAGTTCGGACAGGCCGAGTACAAACTCGGGCGTCTGGCCGACATCCCCGAGGGCGAAGCGATTTCTTTTTATAAAAACGGCGAGTTCCTCGACCTGTGCGCTGGCACCCACGTGCCCTACACGAAGAAGATCAAGGCCTACAAGCTGCTCAGCATCGCCGGTGCCTACCACCGCGGCGACGAAAAGAACAAGCAGCTCCAGCGCATCTACGGCACGGCTTTCCCGAGTAAGGAAGAGCTGGCCGAATACCTTGAGCGACTGGAAGAGGCCAAAAAGCGCGACCACCGCAAGCTGGGCAAGGAGATGGGCCTTTTTGAGATTTCCGACGCCGTCGGCCAGGGGCTCATCCTCTGGAAGCCCGCCGGAGCGGTCATCCGCCAGCAGCTCCAGGACTTCATTTCCGCCGAGCTGACCAAAAGCGGCTACCAGCAGGTCTTCACCCCGCACATTGGCAAGCTCGGGCTCTACCGCACCAGCGGCCATTTTCCCTACTACAAGGAGAGCCAGTTCCCCGCCATCGCCGAGCGCGACGAGTTGGACGCCGCCTGCGAGTCCGGTTGCTCCTGCGCCGAGCTCTCCAACCAGCTCGAATCCGGCGAGGCCGACGGCTTCATGCTCAAGCCGATGAACTGCCCGATGCACATCGAGATTTTCAAGAGCAGCCCGCACTCCTACCGCGACCTGCCCGTGCGCCTAGCCGAGTTTGGCACCGTTTACCGCTGGGAAAAATCCGGCGAGCTAAACGGCATGACCCGCGTCCGCGGCTTCACCCAGGACGACGCCCACCTCTTCTGCACCGAAGACCAGCTACTGGAGGAAATCCAGGGCTGCCTCGGCCTGGTCAAGACCGTCTTTAACACGCTCGGCATGAGCGACTACCGCGTGCGCGTCGGCCTGCGCGACCCCGACAGCTCGAAGTACGTCGGCGCCCCGGAAAAGTGGGACAAAGCCGAAAATGCCCTGCGCGAAGTAGCCAAGACCCTCGGCGTGCCCTTCACGGAAGAGCCCGGCGAGGCCGCCTTCTACGGCCCGAAGATCGACTTCGTGGTCAAGGACGTCATCGGGCGAGAGTGGCAGCTCGGCACCGTGCAGGTGGACTACAACCTACCCGAGCGCTTCGAGCTCGAGTACATCGGCGCGGACAACAAGCCGCACCGCCCCGTCATGATCCACCGCGCGCCCTTCGGCTCGATGGAGCGATTCTGCGGCGTCCTCATCGAGCACTTCGCAGGCAATTTCCCGCTCTGGCTCGCCCCGGAGCAAATCCGCGTGCTCCCCATTTCGGACAAGACCAACGCCTACGCCACCGAGCTGGTCAACAAGCTCAAGGCCGCGGGCTTCCGGGCTAACATCGACAAGCACGACGAAAAGCTCGGCGCGAAAATCCGCCGTGCGGAGCTGGCCAAGGTACCCGTGATGCTCGTCTGTGGTGAGCGTGAAGCCGAGGCCGGGCAGGTCGCCATCCGCTCCCGCATCGGCAAGTCCCTCGAAGCCACCTGCCCCATCGACGACGCCATCGCGAAGCTCAAGAAAGCCGTCACTGCGAAGGCCCTCCCCGAGGGGTAGGCAAATACAGGCCTTTAGTTCTCCCCCCTAGCTCATGCCGTCGAGCATGGCTTTGAGGCGGGGGTGGTCTTGGAGGCTGGCGAGGTGCTTCTCGTTCACGATGTCGTCGCGGGTGGTTTCGGTCAGTTCGATGACTTTTGCGATGTCGTCTAGGGCCTCGTCGGTCTGGTCGAGCTGGGCGCGGGCGCAGGCGCGCTGCCAGTAGGCCAGGGAATAGTTCTCGTCCAGCGCAATGGCCTTGTTACAGAGCGAGAGCGACCACTTGACTTCACCCATTTCGAGCAGCGTGTCGGCCTTGTAGGTCAGTGCCTCGGTGTCGTCGGGCTTGAGCTCCAGTATCTGGTCGTAGACGGTGATTTTCTCCTCCTCGCTCTTGGCCAGCCCGGCCCGCAGCCAGAGCGAGTGCACCTGATTTGTGTCGGCGATCTTCTCCTGCGTCGCGATGATCTGCTCGGAACGTCGCTTGAGCTTGGCCTCGATCTCGGCCAGGCGCTCTTCGTACTCGTGCGTCACCTCAATAAGCTTCTCCGAGGTGATCGACTCGATATTAGCGCGGACATCCCGCAGGCTGCGCCAGCCAAGTAACACCAGCAGCGAGGCCGCCGCCGTGATGATGTAAAAGATGTTGTTTGTCGTGTCAGAGGTGTAGCGCAGTGCCCGGTCGGAGATGCGTAGCTCTGTCGCAGTCAGCTCGCGGACGACATCGGCGCGGAGCTGCACCTGCTCCTGACGCAGCAGCTTGATCTCGTCCAGCATGTAGCGCTCGACCAGTGGCCGATACATGGGCTCCTCAAGCTTTTCCAACTCGGATGCATCCGGCTCGACGGGCTCCTGTGCTGAAAGCATCGGGCTGGTAACAAGTGCGATCAGGCAGAGACCGAAGGCGAGGACAGAAATGTGGCGAATCGACGGGATCATGCCTTTAGCCTACGAGCAGACACCGCGGTGAAACAACCCCTAAGCGACCCTTTGACCGGAGGGCCTTGACAGAATTGCAAAGGTAGCTTTCCATCCCAAAGCATGTGTCCGGTTAAAGCTATTCATCGCCTCCGAATCGTCGGGATCATCGAAGGGATTTCCTTCCTGCTCCTGCTCGGCATTGCTATGCCGCTCAAATACCTGGGCGACATCCCGGAGGCGGTCAAAGTCGTTGGCTGGGCCCACGGGGTGCTCTTCATCGGCTTTATCGTGCTGCTCTGGCTGGCCATGCAGTTGGCGGACTGGAGCCTCAAGCGTGGAGCGATGTTTTTCGTCGCCGCCCTGATCCCCTTTGGCCCCTTCCTCGTGGACAAGCACCTGCGCCGCTACGCCGACGAAGCTCAGGCTGCTGCTAAGCCCGAGGGGGCATAGGCGAAACATAGCGGGCCGTTCACGCAAATCCTGGCAAGCACAGTTTCAGGGCGATGTCCCCGTCCGCATTTAATCTTATTGCACCGAAACGGGCAAAGCGGGCGTAAAGGTAAAGGCGCCTGTTGCGTTATGATCGGCGGTGTATCCCGGATCATCAACACTGCCAACATAAGAGCTGAGCACACGGGAAAATGCGGTGCCGCTGTGTCCGTCGTTCAGGTTAAAGTAGATTTGTAATGGTGAAAGAGTGTAGGGAGTATCTTGCTCGTAAACGAGTAGCTGTACAAGCTCACCCACCTCGTACCACTGGTAGTAAACAGAGACAGGCTCGCTTCCCTCGACCATATATGCCCCTTCTCCGACACTATCAAACTGCACTTCGAATGCGTCCATTCCATCAAGGTCAACGGCGAGAGCTGCCCCAGTCATATCGTTCCAGGGCGGCGAGGCAACTTCTGCAATTCTGTACATGACAAAACCATATGCCTCGAGATCTGCAGTCATGTTAAAAGTTATAGGCCCGGGCGCTGCGTAGGTCTTGGGGACATCATCAAAGTAGATCCAATTCTCGAAGGAGATCGCACCGAAGAAATGGTAGTCACCGGTTTGGATGCGATCGAAGCTGAGTAGCAACAGTTTGTTTGCTGCGTCATACTCCAGTGTGGGCTCGGCGTTTTGCACCACAGGCACCTGCCATGCAGTCGCATCAAAGGCCTGCGCCAAGGCTCCCACGCGCACGATGTCGACCATCTCGATCACGATTTCCACGATGGGTTTCCCGTCCGTGGGATCGAGCGGACTTCTCGGGGTGACGTCCACCGCGCCAATGGCGTTAACGATATCCATGCCCTCGGCGACCTCGCCGAAGACGGCGTGCTTGCCGTCAAGCCCATGGGTATCCTTGAGCGTGATAAAGAACTGGCTGCCGTTGGTGTTCAAGCCGGAGTTTGCCATCGAAACCACTCCAGCTGTATCGTGCATGAGATCGGCATTGATTTCATCTGGAAAGGCATAGCCGGGACTGTCGCTACCCTGGCCGTTGGGCGAGCCCGCCTGGATGACAACCCCCTGGGCCACGCGGTGAAAGATGATGCCATCGTAGTAAGGTGTGTTGTGCATGACCGCCCCGGTATTGAAGTCGAGCCACGGGATACTGCCCTCGGCCAGCCCGACAAAGCTCGCCACCGTGAGGGGAACCTCCTCGTAGTTCAGGCGTAGCGTGAATTCGCCACTCACTCCACCCGAAACAGTGAAGACCGCATAAAGCCCATCGTCAGCCGACGAGGCATCAAAGGCGCTCAGGCCCAGCGGAGATAGTGCGATGAGGATGGAAGCGAAAAGTGATTTCATAGGGTAAAAGATAAAGCGCGTCATCATAGTCCAATATCCGGGATTGCCAATGCCATTTTAGGGCTCTGTGTCGCCCCGCTCCTGCATAGGAGTCGCCACCGCGCATTCTATTTCCAGAATATAATCGCTAACGCTGGCAGGTATGTTCTAGGCTCGCCGCAAGATGCACGATCACGGCCATAGTCATGGACATGGGCACAGCCACGCGCCGCCTGCAGTGCCGCGCAAGCGTTTGCTACAGGCCATGCTCATCAGCATGGTCATCACTGTAGCTCAGGTCATCGGTGGCATCATCTCGGGCAGCCTCGCGCTGATCTCGGACGCCATGCACACGGTGACGGATTCGCTCGCGCTGGTTATCAGTTTTTTCGCGCTCAAGCTCGGCGACCGCAAGAGCACCATGAGCTTTACCTTCGGCCTGAAGCGAGCCGAGATCATGGCTGCGGTGCTCAACTCCGGCATCCTGATCGGCATCAGTGTGTGGCTGCTCTATGAGGCCGCGGTGCGCTTCATCCACCCGGAGCAGGTCCAGCCCGGCATCATGGCAGGGGTGGCGGCGATTGGCCTCATCGCCAATATCGTCAATACTATCCTCCTGCAAAAGGGGGCCAAGGAAAACCTGAACATGCGGGCCGCGTACCTGCACGTCATCAGCGACGCGTTTGTCAGCGTCGGGGTCATCCTCGGAGGCATTGCCATCATGATCTGGGAAAACGCGGTGTGGATCGACCCCTTGCTTACCGTCATCATCTCGTTGTGGTTGATTCGTGCCAGTTGGTCCATTGTCTGGAAGGCTTCCAAAGTCCTCATGATGGCGGCTCCCGATGAGCCAGGGCTGGAGGAAGTCAGCGCAGCCATTATGAAGCATGAGGGCGTGGTCAACATCCACCACGCGCACCTGTGGGCGCTAAACGAGCAGAACGTCCACTTTGAAGCGCATGTGGAAGTCACTGGCGACTTAAAAGTCAGCGACACGATGCCACTGCTTGACCGTATCGAAAAAGCACTACACGAGCACTTTGGCATCAATCACGTGACGCTTCAGCTCGAATGTGGCCGCTGTGAGGAAAACGGACTCGTCCGTGAGCACGACGCCGAGTAGGCTCTGAATCGGCGGGCTCCCCTACTCCAGGTCAATTCGCCGGATCGCCTCCTGCAGGAACTCTTTCCGGAGCTCAAGGTGCTGGTACTTTACCGGTTTGTTCGCCTCAATAATGCTCTCGGTAGCGACCAGCTCGTAGGCTAGCCAACCACGCACCATCGGATAGTAGCGCGTATCCAGCCCCAGGGCCAGCACGGCGTCCATCGCGCCGGGTTCGGAAGGGTCTCGCATGGCCGTGGCCAGCTTTTCGACCTGCATGCCCAGCACAGCAAAGCGCGTCGCAGTCAGGTCGCCGCTTGTATCCTCATAGGTCACCCGGGTGGCAGGCGCGGGTTTAACTTCGCTCGTCGTGCAGCCGCCACATAAGAGCAGCACCAAGGGCAGAGATAAAAGCAGGCGCGTCATGGAAGCGTTCTACGAGGCCCGGCGTCGCTTGTCCAGCTCTGCTTCGAAAGCCTCAGGCAGGGGTGCCTCGAAGAGCAAGTCCTCCCCGGTGATGGGGTGCGCCAGCCCGAGCAGCGCGGCGTGCAAATAAAAGTGTGACGGGGCCTCCTCGCCCTCTCGCGGACGGTAGCCATAGGTGCTGTCACCCACGATGGGGTAACCAATATGGCTGAGGTGAACCCGTATCTGGTGCGTGCGCCCGGTGTGGAGAAAGCAGCGCACGAGCGCGTTGTCCCCTATCCGCTCGACGACCTGCCAGTCCGTGTGCGAGGGCTTCCCGTGCTCGATGACCGCCATCCTGGTGCGGTTGACGGGGTGCCTGTCGATGGGCTCCTTGACCGATCCGCTGTCCAGCTCCGGGCAGCGTGAGACCAGTGCCAGGTACTCTTTTCGGATGCTGCGCGAGGAGAAGGCCTCGACCAGTTTGAAGAACGCCTCATCGGTCTTGGCAAAGGCAATCAGCCCTGTCGTCTCCTTATCCAGACGGTGCACCACCCCCGGGCGGAGATCACCCGAAGCGCGGCTCAGCTCTCCACCCGTTGCGTGCATCATGCCGTGGCAAAGCGTGGGCCCCTCGATGCCTGCCCCGGGGTGCGTGATGAGCCCGCAGGGCTTTACCGTGACGGCCAGGTGTTCGTCGTCGTAGAGCAGCTCCAGCCCCAGGTCAACGGGCTCGACACTGGTCGGAGGCGGTGTCGGCAGGACGAGGCGTAGCACGTCGCCCGTATCCACAGGGTGCTTTTTCTTCACCTTTTCTCCACCGATGAACACCTGACCGCGATCGAAGCTTTTCTGAAGCTGTGAGCGGCTGAAGTTGGGGAAATTCTCCGCCAGAACAACGTCGGCGCGCTGGCGTTCGACTCCCTCAGGGACCAGAAACTGTATCGACTCAGGCACTACACGAAACCGCGTCGAGTTGATCGAGGAACGGCTGCTTGTGCGCATCACACATCAGCGCAGCCTCGAAACCCGCACGCGCAATCCGTACCAGTTCTGCCTCGGTAAAGCCCCGCGCCTGATGCAGCATGGCATACTCCTGCACGAGTTGATTCCCGAATACAAGCGGATCATCCGTACTCACGGTGCATTTTACCCCGGCGTCGAAGAGCTCGCGTATGGGGTGGTTGCTCGCCGTGATGCCCGGCATGAGTTTGACGTTGCTGATCGGGCAAACATCGAGCGTCAAGCCACGCTCCTTGATGAGCTCGACCACCGCCGGGTCTTCGATCGCGCGTATGCCGTGCTCGATGCGCTGCGCGCCAAGCTCCTCGATGGCCCAACGCACAAACTCTGCCCCCATGAATTCGCCCGCGTGCGCCTTGGTAAACTTCCCCGCCGCGCGGGCTTTTTTCCAAAATTGAATCTCGGGCTCGCCCACCGGTATCTCCTCCACCCCGTGCAGGTCAATCCCCGCAAGACCATCCCAGCCCAGGGCCTCGTCCAGCCGCGGGAGCATGGCCTCGTTTAAGCCGCCGTGATGGATGCCAAGAAAGACGCGCACCTCCATGCCCTCGGGTGCGGCGGCGTTGATCGCCTCAACGATGCCCTTGCCATCGACGCCGAGGAATTCCATCACCCCACTGGCGAAGCTCGTCTCGACGTACTTGCAGTTTTGCGCCGCCAGATCGGCGAACACTTTTGCTGCGGCACGGTGGTAACGCTCGGGCGTGGTGTACCACTCGAGCGCGTGACCGAGCAGCTGCTGCTCGAAGTGGGCGAAGTCGCGAAACTTGTACCCGTCCTCCCAGGAGGCAGGCGGCACGGCGTATTTTTCACCGTCGAGCTCACGCATGAAGTCCCACGGCAGCGCTCCCTCCATGTGCAGGTGCGTCTCGGTCTTGGGCAGCGATTGGATAAAGTCTTTCATGGTTAAATCAGGCATCGCCAGCAGGCTACTACTCGCCGAGCAGGTAGTCGGGGTTGAGTTTATGCAGGGCTTTGGGTAGAAAGACACCGTCCTCGCGGATGAGTTTTCCGTCGAAGAAAATCTCACCGCCGCCCCACTCCTTGCGCTGGATGTTGACGAGGTCCCAGTGCACTTGGGAGCGGTTGCCGTTGTCGGCGATATCGTAGGCCTGACCGGGCGTGAAGTGGAAGGAGCCGGCGATTTTTTCGTCAAAGAGAATGTCGCGCATGGGCTCCTTGATGTGTGGATTGAAACCGATGGCGAACTCGCCGATGTAGCGCGCGCCTTCATCAGAATCCAGAATCTCGTTCAGCTTCTTGGTATTGCTGGAGGTGGCCTCGACGATTTTGCCCTTCTCGAAAACGAGGCGCACGTTGTCAAAGGACACACCCTGGTAAACGGTGGGAGCGTTGTAGGCGATGACGCCCTCGACGCTGTCGCGGATCGGCGCGGTAAAGACCTCGCCGTCGGGGATGTTGCGGTCGCCGCCGCAGGGGATGGCGGACATGCCCTTGATGGAGAAGCGCAGGTCGGTGCCGGGGCCCTTGATGTGGACCTCGTCCGTGCGCTCCATGAGGCGTTTGAGTGCGGCCATGCCGGGCTTCATGCGGGCAAAGTCCTGCGTGCAGACGCGGAAGTAAAAGTCCTCGAAGGCCTCGGTGCTCATCATGGCCTGCTGAGCCATCGCCGCAGTGGGCCAGCGCAGCACGACCCATTTGGTCTTGGCTACGCGGTGGTCGAGCACGGGCTTCATGGCAGACATGTAGTCGGCCATGTTTTTGGAGTCCACGTCGCTGGACTCAAAGATGTTGTGCGAGCCGCGCACGGCGATGTAGGCGTCCATCTTCTGCATCCGCTGGAGCTCGACCCGAGCCAGCTCGTCGAACTGCTCACGCTTGCCGTTGCGGATCAACTCGCGCATGACGCGGGCACTGTGCTCGAGCACGTGGGGGATGGCCCGGCGCTTGCGGGCTGCGCGGATCAGCGCCACGACCATCTGCTCGGGGATGTCGTAGGCGTCGATCAGGACGTGCTCTCCCTTTTTCAGGGCACAGGAAAAGCCAGTGAGGACTGCGGCGAGGTCGTTATAACGGGGATCCATAGCTAAGTACGTAGGTTTGAATGGGCGAAAGTTCAAAAGTTAAATCATGCGCCACACAAAATTCGCCAACCTGGAGTGCCGGGTGCGTTGGCTTCAACGAACACCGCCGGGGAGCCGTTCAGGCAAACACACACCACGGCAAACCGTGGGCTTGGAGAACCGACACCGTAACTTTCTACCCGCGACGGATTTCGCTGCCGGGGAAATTGATGTGCACGCGCACGACGCGCTTGGACCGCGTCTGAATCTTGAACGTCTTAGGATCTACGCTGTCGGGGATTTCCTCGCGCTGGATGTCTACCGTGGCGTGAAAACCGCGCTCGGAGAAGATATCGATCAGCATGGCCGAAGCCAGCGGGTTGTCGAAAACCTCATCCTCGCTGTTGACGATGGCATGGCCGGAGATGGCGTGGCGCACCACAATCGGGATAAACTTCTCGCGGGTCAGGGTTACGACGCGGCTGAACACTTCGGGCTCCTGCTGCTCGTAACCATCGAGGCGCTTGACCAGCTCCTGACGTGCATGGACGACGATCGAACTGGCCAGCGGGATGGAGGAAATGCGGTCAAACGTACCCTCTTCCAGCTCAAGCGAACTCTGGTACTTGAGCTCGTTAATGATACGCTCGCGCACATCCTGGATGCTGCCGTGCGCGTTAATGTAGTGATAGAAAAAGACGTCGCGCAGGGTTTGCAGGGCCTCGTAGGTCTTTTCCTTAAAGGTACGGTAGCGGTTGCGGGCGGCCTCCTCTTCGAGGTCGGTTTTGCGTACTTCGATGATTTCGCCCACACCGGAGAGCTCGACCTCGCGGTTGTGCGCCATGGCCTTGCGACCGCGCAGGAGCTGGCGCTTGACGCTCTCCTCCTCGTCGATGAAGAGCACGAGGATGTGGAAGTGTGGCTTGACGAAGCGCCGCGAGAGCATGGTGTCCACGTGGCGGGCACGGAGGCCGTTGAGCTTGTTGTAAAGCATCTTGAGACACTCCACCTGCACCTTGGTGCGGGGAAAGCCATCCACCACGGCCCCACTCTGGTAGCGCGGCTCCAGCAGCGCACGAAATACGAGGTCGGTCACTTCCTTGTCGCCTACGAGCATGCCCGCGTCGATCAGCTTGCGGGCCTGCGGGCTCTTAAGCAGTTCGCTCACCACGATGGGCGACTCGGTAAAGTCGCGGTACTGCATGGCCGTGCGGGTGTGGGTGCCCTTACCGGAACCGGGGGCACCGTTGAGCCAGAAAATTTCCTTGGGAAAGACGAGGTTGTCTTCGCCGTAGGCTTTCTCGAGTTCGTTCCAAACGCTGTTAAAGATGATTTGCGCGTCCTTGATCTCAAGGTCGCGCACGGGAGCCTGAGGCTCCGCCCCGGCGTCACGCTCGACGGCGTGCTCATTGCATGCGTCGTCGCTCATAACGGATCGGTTGTAAGAGGGGAACGGGAGTGCCTGGTCGGCTGCTTCTTTGGCCATAGTCGAATCGAGAGAGAGGTTGAGGTAATCACAGGGGAAATAAAGTAGCGAGTTAAAAATTGGCGCTGGTTACGTTAAGTCACTGTCTATTAACTGACATGCGCCTGAGCAGAGCCCTTGGTGATGAAGGGCGAGCGCGTGGTCCGGACCTGAGTCTTGGGGAAGCAGATGCGCCCGACGGCCTCGTCGAAGTCCTCCCCACCCTTGAGGATGTCCACCTCCAGGCGCATGAAATAGAACGGAATGTCGCCGGGAATGTCCGCCTGATTGAGCCGCACAGCGTCCTTCTCTGTCGTCAGGACCAGCTCGGCCCCGGCCTCTTTGGCCTGGGTAAAGAATCGCTCCAGCTCAAAGGGGGTGAAGCGGTGGTGATCGAGAAAACGCTGGTTGTGGACGATGTTTGCCCCGAGCTTGCGGACAAACTCCTCAAAGCTCTCCGGCACGGCGATGCCGCTAAAGGTCGCGACCCTGAGGCCGTTCACCGCGGTGAGTGGTCGCTCGCCCTGCCCAAAGACCTCGCAAAAATACTGCGGCTGGTGGCTGCACTCGATGATGTCGGCGTCGGGCTTGTGCTGGCGGATGAGCTGCTCAAGCTCGTCGTCGGGCTCACCATCGGATTTGGTCAGAAAGACATAGGAGGCCCGGCGAATGTGCTTCACCGGCTCGCGCAGGATGCCCCGAGGCAAGAGGCACTGGTTACCAAAGGGATTGCTCTTGTCCACGAGGAGGAGGTTGAGCTGACCGCGCAGTGGCAGGTACTGAAAGCCGTCGTCGAGGATGAGCGTGTCGCAGCCAAAGTGCTTGATCGCGTACTCGCCCGCTTTGACCCGGTTTTTGTCCACGACCACCACCACGCCCGGAAGGTTGCGCGCCAGCATGTAGGGCTCGTCACCCGCCTGCCAGGAGTCGAGCAAGACCGTTTCGCCATCGCTGACGACCTTGGGCGGCGGGGGCGGCTGCTGGGTCAGCCAACGCCAGAATTTCTTGTACTTGGGCTCGGGCTTACTGCGATAACCTCGGCTGAGGATGGCCACCTTGCGCCCGCGCTCCTGCAGGCTGCGGGCAAACTTTTCCACCACGGGGGTTTTACCCGTCCCGCCGACGGTGAGGTTCCCCACCACTACGACCAGGCAGCCCAAGGGCTGGTCGCGCAGGATGCGCTGACGATAGAGCCAGACGCGGGACTGGGCGATGCCGCTAAACAGCCATGAGAGGGCACGCAAAAAGCCGCCATAGAAGGTCTCAGCCAACCCGTGGCGGCGATCATAGATCACATCAATCGTGAACTGCTCAAGTTGATCCAGCTTGCGCTGAATCCGGTTTCCCAGGCTTTCGCGCATCAATCCGTTCTAGCAAAAGGACTTCCCCGCATGAAAGCAAGTCAGAGTATTCCTGTAGTTTTAGAGAAATTGTCCCACATGATTCACGAAAAAGGCCGCTACTTACGACCCCACCCTGCAGGCGACTAACGATTCTCCTTGAGCCACTTAAGCAAAGAGTCGGGACCGAATCGGCTGTATTTAATCGCCTCGACCTCACCTTTGGCATTGAAAATCACGACAGCGGGAAACTTTTCCAGCTTCAGGTATTTGCTAAAGGAGTGCTCTTTAGGTGTCCAAATGGTGTACTCGGGGTTCTTGTAAACAACCCCCTTGTACTCAACTTCTCGACCGCCTTTGCCAGAAAAGAGCACTGAAATGACCTGCGTATTCAGGTACTCCTCAACCTGCGGATCTTTGAGTGTAGTTCCATCAAGGCGTTTCCATTTAGAATCGAGTGTATCGCCATAAATGACCATCACGATCTGCTTGGATGATGACTTCTGCAAAGCAAAGGCATCATTGAAATTAACCCAATCAATGCGGGCTTCCAGGCAGTTAAGGCCCAGCAGGAAAAGGCATAGTGAGAGTATCTTTTTCATGGCTGTGATCGATAATGTGGATGCTTTAATGGACGCAGCCAGAGTCTAATCACGGCCTGACAATTCAGGCAATAACTTAACGCATAAAAGCCCCCGTGCGAAAAAACTGCACTGCCTGACGCTGGGTTTCGGGGTGACGGATGATAAAATAATGGCTGGCGGCTACGGTGGTAAAGTCCGTCATGCCCGCGATCTTTGTGCTGGCCACGGTAACCTTTCCGTCATGCGCCCCGCGATGCTCACGGCTGAACATACGGTGAAACCAGGGGTCGAGCGAACGCGTTCCGGCGATAACGCCGACCTCGGCATCGACCGCTCCGAGGGCCAGTGGCACCGAACGCTCGCAGGTCCCAAGTTGCTGCCCTGCCGGGCCAAACATCCAACGGTAGATGACCCAGTTACGGAAAAAGTCCGCCACCTCACTTCCGTTGTTGGGTGGGGCCACGAGGACGGCACGCCCCAGATTCTCCGGGCGATGTGTCTGCATGAGGCGACGAAAAACAATCCCGCCCATGGAAAAAGTCAGGAAGTGTAGCGGGCGCTCAGGCTGGCGATTCGCACGGGCAACAGCCGGAGCCAGGTGCGCATCGACCAGTTCATCGATGCCGTAGCGGGTGGACGGATAGTGGATCACCTCCGTGGCAAAACCTGCCGCGTGCAGGGCCTTGGCCGTCTGCCCGAGAAGCTGAAAATTTGGCCCGATGCCACCGAGGAGAATCACCCGCTCGGCTCCGTCGCGCTCGTTCTGGCAGTGCCGGATTTGCCGTGGACCGATCATACCGCCTGCTCCGATCGCGTGTTGTCAAACACGGTCACCAGTTGCGGGTCGATGTCCTGACTGGCGGGCGTGACCGTACGGCGGTTCCACGGGATAAAGCCCCAGAACCACAGCCGCCAGAACCAGGTTGGTGACTCGGGGTTGCGCGCCAGCAGTTCACGAAAGGTTTCCACCTGCCCGATATCCACTCCCACGGCCTCCTTGTAGGTCGTGTGGACGAACTTTGAGCAAAACTGGCGCGGCGAGTCATACTTGAAACCCAGGTGGTAGAGCGTGCCCATGCGAGACTCAGCCGCTTGCTGGAGAGCCTGCTTTTGCGCATCGCTGAGGCCTCCCTTCAACCGCCGCACCGCGAGCATGCCTTGATCGGAACGCGCGATGAACTTTGAGAGCGGGCAGAGGCAGACGCGCGGGATGGCGCTCTCGGCCACCAGCCACTCCCCGTCCTCGCGGCGGCTGTGGATGTAGCCCACATGGGACGTCCACGAGGCCGTGGCCTCGGCTACCCGGCGGTACAGGAAATTAGCGATGCGGATGAACACGATGTCCCCGACTTCGAGCGCGTCCGCCTCAAAGCCTGCCAGAGAATTCGCCTGAACTGTCATGCTCAGTCCTCCTGGTTGGCAATCTGCTTGAGCCCCTTCAGGTCGAGCTTGCCCGAGGCCAGGGTCGGGATAGCCTCCACGCGCTTGACGATGCGCGGCACCCAGAGGTTGGCCAGGCCGGCCTCGGCCAGCTTTTGCTGCATCTCATTCGTATCGACATCAATGGCACTCACGAGGACCAGCGCCTCGCCCTTGGCCGGGTCTTGCCGGGCGGAAACGGCCACCAGTGGCAGCTCGCTCTCGTGTACGCCGAAAACTTCGGCGATGACCGTCTCAACCGTGCCGTGGGGGACCATCTCGCCCCCGATCTTCGAAAAGCGTGAGATGCGCCCCTCGATGTAAAGGAAGCCGTCCTCGTCCAGACGACCAAGGTCGCCCGTGGTCAGCCAGCCGCCCCGCAGGACCTCTGCCGTTTTCTCCGGATCATTGAGGTAGCCCTCGAACACATTAGCCCCCTTGAACTCCACGATACCCGTCTGGCCCACACTTTGCAGTTCGTAGGTGTCGGGATTACGTACGCGGGCGGCCATGCCCGGAAAGAGCCGTCCGACGGACTTTGCCCGGGTGCCGATCACGGCTTCGTCCGGGTTGGCCGAGACGATGTCCGGCTCATTGACGGAAACCACCGGCGTAGTCTCGGTCAGGCCATAGCCTTCCAGAAAGGCGCAGTTGGGGAAACGCTCCTGCCAGGCTTCGTGAAAGCCCTTGGGCGTTTTTTCCGCTCCGGCGATGACGACCTTGGCCGTGGCCATGTCGGCCGGGTCCACGCGCGTCAGGTACGGGCGATAAAAGGTCGGTGTGCCCAGCAGGATGCCGCATTTCTCCTCGCGAATCGCGGTGACGGCTCCCTTGAAGTCCAGCGGCGAGGGCGTGTAGACCGTGCGCACGCCGTAGAGCATCGGGCACCAGATCGATACCGTGAAGCCGAAGCTGTGGAAGATGGGCAGGTTGCCAAGTAAGGTCTCGTCGGTGGGAAAGGCACGGCAGAGCGCAACCTGCATGGCATTGGCCAGGATATTGTGGTGCGAGAGCACAACGCCCTTGGGCATGCCGTCACTCCCACTGGTAAAGAGGATGGCAGCCTCCTCGCGCCCCCCCACCTTGGGCACATTATTACGTGACGCCAAGGTGCTGGCTGGCAGCAGTTTGACCGACAGCAGCTTGGCGATGATGCTCAGCTTGGAAAGCGACCCGATCTCGTCCTTGATGTCGATCAGCTTGTCGGTCCAGGGAAAGTCCGGGAACTTCCCATCCACCTTGGCCTTGACCGGAGCAGCCGTGACAATCGTGTCGATATCGGCCCGCTTGAGGCAGGACTTGAGCGCCTCGCGCCCGAGGGTGAAATTCAGGTTAACGGGGGTCTTGCCCGAAAGCACACAGGCGAGATTGACCACTACCCCACCGATGCCCGGCGGCAGCACGATGCCCACGCGCTTGCCCGGACACTGCTTGCGCAGACGCTCGGCAATCAGCAGGGACAAGGCCAGCACCACGCCGCCCTTAAAGGCGCGACGGCCCACCGAGCGGTCCACCACCATCTCCTTGTTGGCGTGGCGGCGGAGGCTTTTCAGGACGCGCCAGCCCAAGTGCTCCTTGAGCTCTGCTTGCTGGTCGAAGGCGTCGGAACCTAGATCGAGAATGGTTTGTCGGGCGGTGTCGGGGCTCATAATATCAGGGTCAGTCAGGGGGCCAAAGGTCACCCGCACGGGATACGGGAACTTACGGGGTAGTTTCCAGAAAAAGCGCCCGCCTGCAAAGCTGAAAATCGACCCCCACAAGCCGTCCAGGCAAACGGGCAAGACGGGCACCCCAGCGCGGCTGGCAATGATCTGAAAACCAGACTTGAAAGCGTGCAGACGGCCGTCTCGCGTGAGGTGCCCCTCGGGAAAAATACCCACGATTTCGCCCCGTTGCAGGCAGGCAGCGGCCTTGGCGATGGCCCGGCGGGAGCGTTGGGGCGAAACGGGGATCACCCCGGCCATGCGCAGCAGCATGCCCACGACCGGTACCTTCATCAGCCCATCGAAACTGAGAAAGCGGATCGGTCGAGGCGAGACCATCGAGAGGATGACAGCGTCGATATAGCTGACATGGTTACACACGAGAAGTGCGCCCCCCTCTACGGGGAGATTTTCCAAGCCCTCGGCCCGAACACGATAAACGCGACGCAGCGTCCAGAGCAGCCCCCTGCGAAGCAGTCCCGGCCCCCAGGTGTAGCTTACCAGCGCCAGCCAGGCCAGGATGAGCACCAATACCGTGATGAGCGAGAACCAGGAGAGTTGCTCCGGGAGTTTTGCATGGAAGGAGAGCACTTGCATGCCTCCTCAATGCCAGCCCAATGCCAACTGAGCATGCCAATACGCACCACATCCCACAAGCAACTGATCCAGAAAGGGTTAAAAACCATCCGATTCCTCGAAGCCACCCATAGGCAATCCGAAGCCGTACATAAAACGAACACTGCAAATGCATTTAATGCACAGCTCTATCATCCCTTTTACTGAGAGATGATGGCCTGTTGGAGCAATTCGCGCTCTTCGGGAAGAAGCGTGGAGGTATCGAGCTGGTTCAGAAGTGCGTTAGCCTGCTCATCCTGGCCGTTGGCAAAAAGCACCACCGCGTATATCGCCCGGTAGCGCGGAACGGCTTTATTCCAGTCAATTGGCAAGGACTGAAGCAACTCCTGGGCGGCCTCAAACTCCCCCATCCGCAGATAGCCCAGCGCAAGCGTGATGTAACGCGCAAGGTAAGATTTATCCTGAATGAGGTTCTCACGGGCCGTGGAAACTGCCAGGGGCACCTGCTCCTTCAGCAGGAGGTGGACATAGGCCCAGTCGTTGAGCACCGATCTGTCCTCGGGAAAGGCTTGGGCCATTTTCTGCAAGGTGGCGGCCAGTTGCTGCGTGTCGCTCTTGTAGTAGTTGAGCAAGGCATCGTAGGCTTTGCGGCGCTCCGTGCGGATGTTGGCCAACTTGTTCAGCGCGACAATGGCCTCCTCCCGCAGGCCGAGGATGTCCGCCTTGCGGGCGAGATACCATAGCGCCTCCGGGTCATCCCCCGCCGCGAGCACGGCGCGCTGCCAGGAAATTTGGGCCTTGGCCAGTTGTCCGGTTTCAAACTGCACGCGCGAGAGAAAGAACTGCCGCACAAACTCCTCCTTAATCGGGGCCCGGGGATTTTGCAGGACCACGCCGATCTCGTCCCAGCGCCCGAGTTGAGCGAGCGCGTCAAGGCGTACGAGCAAAAGGTCCTCGCGTCGCATGGCTTCCTCCTCCGAGATGATCTCCAGGGTATGGGCAGGTTGCCCCATTTGGTTAAACCACCGCCCCAGTTCAAGAACTTCGCTCGGGCTGTCGGTGTTAAAGTACTGGATGGCACGGGTGAGGATCAGCTCCTCGTTGGCGCCGGGGAGCTTGAGCTCGAGTTGAAGCGCGAGCATCTCGTCATCCCGCACGACTTCGGGGTGCGCACGGATTAAGCGAATGATATCCTCGGTGTTTTTCTGCGTGAGGTTGGGCGAACCGGCCAGGCGGCGCAGAGCACCGAGCCCGAGCTCGTCGCGACGGGTGGAGAGTTCCCACAGATGCGCGATGCCTTCTTGCTGGATATCGGGGTCGCGGCTGAGCTGGGTCAGCTCGACATAAAACTGGTGGGCGCGCATGTCGGGATGCTCCGTCATGATGGCGCGTCGGGCGGCCAGCAACGCGCCCTGAAAGTCCTGCTTGGCAAAGGCGACCTGCCCACGAAAGAGGTGGTAATTTGTCCCGATAATGTCGCGGGCCTCCATCTCCTTCAGCAACTCCTCGGCAGTCTCAATGTTGCCCGAAGCGATGCTGGCTCGCGTGGCGTTAATCAGGTCACTCCGCTCACCGGAAATTTCAAAGGCCTGCTTCCAGAACCGGGCCGCGTGCTCGGTTTCCACGCCATCGTAGACTTCGGCAATCAAGCGCAGTACCTCGAGGTCCTCGGGGTCGTTGAGGTACGCCTTGCTTGCCTCCGCCATGGCGGCCTCGCGGTCACCCTCCACGAGGTAATTGTGCGCCTTGCTCACGGCCTGGCGCGTTTCAAGTTCCTTGTAGGCGTACCACGCAGGCACCGCGGCAACCCCCGCCACGATGAAAATAATGACGAGAATGATAAGGGGCTTGCGAAAGCGCTTCTTGGCCTCTGGGTCCATAAACGAATACTAGGACATGAATCTGACAACAGAGCAACGGAGAATGCAAGCGCAGCCATCCCGAAGCTGCCCGGTTGCAACGCTAGCCGCGATAGCGTATCGTACAGCCTATGGCGTCTGGTAGGTTACGGAGAAAGTCAGGTTTTTGCCCATGTTGATCGCCTTGACAAACTGATCCATCGGCAAGGTCCAGGAGACCTCGTAGCCGTCACGCTCGGCCTCGTAGGTTCTGCCCAGCACGGTCAGGCTCGGCGTATCGGTAATTTTGCCGGGGACTTGCACGCTGTAGATGTACTGCCGATCCCGGAAGTAGACGCCCATCGAGTCGAGCTCGGAGTCGTACTCCTCCTCACCCAACACGGTGTGCGTGAGCGTGGTGGTGCCATCTGCATTGACCTCCAGGGTATAGGGACCGATAGCAGAGCTCACCTCGCCGATCTCTTCAAATTTCACCGCCTCCACCCGCAGGGGTATGCCGCCTACGACCTCGATCTTTTCCGTGCGCCCGGGCCCCTCCAGCAGGGGGTCCAGCGTGGAGAGCTGCTCACGCGTCATGAGCTCGTTGTCCCCGCGAATCGCAGTAGAAACCTCCCCGCCACCGTCCTTGTGGATGCCAATAGCCTCAATAACATCCAGGCAGCCCGTCAGCAAAAACGCAGCGACAAGGGTGTAGAGCAGGAGGAAGACGTTTCTCATGAGGATGTGCGCAGAGGTATGGATGATAGCGTGATAAATAAACACGCTCGGCGCAAATACGAAGTCAGATTCTGCCCCACCCTGCGGAAAATCTATTGCTATTGCTACGTGTTTATCTGCAATAATCGCAGAACCCTAAAACCCTAAACAACCCAAGTCCCTCTAGTTATTCATGTCACGTCCCGTTACCCTCTTTACCGGCCAGTGGGCCGACCTGCCCCTGACCAAACTCGCAAAGCAAGCCAACACCATGGGATACGACGGCCTCGAACTGGCCTGTTGGGGGGATCACTTCGACGTTTTTAAGGCGGCCAAGGACAAGAAATACTGCTCGCAAAAACGCGCCATGCTTAAGCGCAACAAGCTCGAGTGCCACGCGATCTCCAACCACCTGGCCGGGCAGCTCGTCTGCGATCCCAACGACGACGCCCGCAGCGACGGCTTTGCCCCGGAAAAGTGCGCCGGGAACTCCGACAAGAAGCGCGAGTGGGCTGTCCGCGCCATGAAGACCACGGCCAAGGCCGCGCACAATATGGGGGTTGAGGTCGTCAACGGCTTCGTCGGCTCCTCCATCTGGCACCTGCTCTACAGCTTCCCCCCGGTGCCGCCGAGCATGATTGAAGAAGGCTACAAGTACTTTGCCGACATGTGGAACCCCATCCTGGACGAGTTTGACAAGTACAAGGTCAAGTTTGCCCTTGAGGTGCACCCCACGGAAATCGCCTTCGACATCGTTTCGGCCGAGCGCGCGATCAAGGCCCTCGGCGGACGCGACACCTTCGGCTTTAACTACGACCCCTCCCACCTCGCCTATCAGGGTGTGGACTACGTGAAGTTTATCCGCACCTTCAAGGACCGCATCTACCACGTGCACATGAAGGATGTCTGGTGGGGCCATGGTGACGGCACCGTCGGTGTTTTTGGTGGCCACACCGAGTTTGGCGATCCGCGTCGCCTGTGGGATTTTCGCTCGCTGGGGCGCGGCGATGTCCAGTTTGAGGACATCATTGTCGCGCTGAACGATATCGGCTACCCCGGGCCGCTCTCCGTCGAGTGGGAAGACATCCGCATGGACCGCATCCACGGCGCAACCGAGTCCTGCGAGTTTGTCAAGCAGCTCGACTTCGCCCCCTCCGAGGTGGCCTTCGACGCCGCCTTTGACAAAAAGAACCAATAACCCCCTGCTTTACTATGAAACGGAAACTTCGCATGGGCATGGTCGGTGGCGGCCAGGGCGCCTTCATTGGCAACGTACACCGCATGGCGGCCAACCTGGACGGCCAGATCGAGCTCGTAGCAGGCTGTTTTTCCAGCAAGGTTGAAAATTCCAAGGCCACAGGCGAAGCCCTCTACCTTGATCCGGCGCGCATTTACACCAGCTACGAAGAGATGGCCAAAACCGAGGCCGCGTTGCCCTCGGGCGAGCGCATCGACTTCGTCAGCATCGTGACGCCGAACTTCATGCACGCACCCGTGGCCACATGCTTCCTCAAGGCGGGCATCAACGTCATCTGCGACAAGCCGATGACCCTGACGCTGGCCGAGGCCAAGAAGCTGCGCACCGTGGTCAAACGCTCCGGCAAGGTTTTTGCCCTCACGCATAACTATACCGGCTACCCCATGGTCAAGGAAGCCCGCTCACTGGTCAGCAAGGGCAAGCTGGGGAAAATCCTGAAAATCGTGGCCGAGTACCCACAGGACTGGCTGCTCTCCGCTCTCGAGCAGGAGGAGCAAAAGCAGGCCGCCTGGCGCACCGACCCCAAGCGCGCGGGCGCATCCTGCTGTGTGGGCGACATCGGCACGCACGCCGAAAACCTCGCTCGCTACATCAGTGGGCTGGAGATTGACGAGCTTTGCGCCGACTTCACCACCTTCGTTCCCGGTCGCCAGCTCGAAGACGACGGCAACATGCTCGTCCACTACAAGGGCGGCGCGCGCGGCATCCTCTACGCATCCCAGATTTCCAGTGGCGAAGAAAACGGCTTGAACATCCGGATCTACGGCACGAAGGCCTCCCTCGAATGGCATCAGGAGCACCCGAACGAGCTCGTGGTCAAATATCCGGACAAGCCGCGCCAGACGCTGCGTCGGGGCAACGACTACCTGAGCAAGGCCGCCAAGGACTACACCCGCATTCCCGCCGGGCACCCGGAAGCTTTCCTCGAAGCCTTTGCCAATATTTACCTCGCCGCGGCAGAAGCCATACGTGACGAACTCGCGGGCAAGTACCCGCGCAAAAAGGGCTACGATTTCCCCGGCGTGGACGATGGCGTCGAGGGCATGGCCTTCATCGAGACAGCGGTCAAGAGCGCACAGGGCAAAGCCAAGTGGGTAAAGATGCTCAAGGCTTAGGCTGTGTTTTCAAATTAGCTCAATGTCGCACCCTCGGGCTTTTTTCGCCCCTAAACCTCTTCGATGCGAGCGGCGACTTCACCGTCGCGGAAGTCCAGGGCAAGACGCTGCCCGGGCTTGAGACCTGCCTTTGAACTGACGATCTGCCCCTGCTCGTTGCGGGCGATGGCAAAGCCGCGTGCAAGGGCTTTTTGCAAACTGGCATTTTGCAACCGGGTGCGCAAATGCTCCAGGTGTTCGCGGTGTTGCCGCAGCTCACGCGGAACGCTCCGCTCCAGCCGCTCACTGAGGCCGCGATGCTTGAGTGAAGCCATACGCACTGTCTGCTCCAGAGATGCGGGCGAAAGCGCACGGCTCAGATGCGCCATGCTGTGCCGTCGCGTCGAGACGGATTCCCGCACGCAGGCCCGCAAGCGGTTAGCTAGATCGTCCAGGCGCAGGCTCCCCTGCTCGATGCGCGGACGCGGGTGATACTGCGCGAGCACACGCTTGCAGGCGTCGAGCCGGTAACCGAGACGTTCGAGCTCGCGAGCAACAAGGTCGTGGAGGCCGAGCGCGGCATCAGCCATACGTTGCTGGATTTCCAGAAAGCCGCTGCTGATGAGTTCGGCGGCGGCAGAGGGCGTTTCGGCCCGCCTGTCCGCGGCAAAGTCGCTCAGGGTAAAATCGATCTCGTGCCCCACGGCGGAGATGAGCGGCAGCGTGCAGGCGGCGATAGCCCGGGCGACTTTTTCCTCATTGAAGCACCAGAGGTCTTCCAGGCTGCCACCGCCTCGGCCCACGACGAGCAAGTCCAGCTCCCCAAGGCGCTGCGCGGCCTCAATGCCCGCCACGATGTCCTCGGCAGCTCCCCTGCCCTGCACTTTGGCCGGAATGACGACCACGCGCCCGCGCCAGTGCCGACGTTCGAGGATACTGAGAAAGTCTCGGATGGCGGCCCCGGTAGGCGAAGTGACAAAGCCCACCGTGCGCGGCAACTCCGGTAGGGGCTGCTTTTTCTCCGAATCAAATAGCCCCTCGGCGGCCAGCTTTTGCTTGAGCTGCTCGAAGGCCTGCTGCAAGCGCCCGAGCCCGTCGTCCATGACCACACGGCAGATCAACTGGTGGGTACCGCGCGGCTCGTAGACGCTGACCTCGCCATAAACCACCGCTTGGAGGCCATCGCGCAGCTCAACCGTCTGGCGCATGGCGTCCCCGCGAAAGAGCACGCAGCTCACCTGGCTCTGGCTGTCCTTGAGCGTAAAGTAGACGTGTCCGCTGCTCTGGCGGCGCAGGTTGGAGATTTCCCCCCGCACCCAGCAGGGCGGCAGTTGGGTTTCGAGCAGGTCCTTGACGCGGCGGGTAAAGTCGCCGACGGACAGGACATCGTCATCGCGAGGTGTGGGCGGAGTCAGTGGCATCGTTTTGCTTCTTTTTAGCCTGCGTATGGATAATCCGCCCGACAATCCCGAAAACCAAAATCAAGCTAAGCCCCAACAGGATGCCCCCCCTTTTTCCCTCAAAGAGCGCACCCCCGGTCAAAACGAAACCCGCAACGACCACCAGTTGGGGCGGAATGGAGACCCAGAAATAGGTTAAGAACGGGATGCGGGCCAGGCCGAGGAGGTAGTTCTGAAAGCACAGCGGCAGGCCCGGCGTGATGCGAAACAGCAGGACGATCTTGGTGTAGTCACGCGGCGGTACCACCGGAACTTTCACGCCTTTCTTTTCTACCCAGGTCTGCACCGGAGCCCGCAGTTTGGCCGCGATCGCATAGCCGAGGGTGTTGTTTAGCATCAGCCCCAGCATACTGACGACCATCCCTGTGACCTCACCGTAGGTCACTCCGGCAATGAGAAGCAGCGCGCTGACCGGGAACCCCAGCAGCGGGAGCACGGCCAGCGCGACCAGCAGGATGCCTGGATGCGCGCCCTCAAGCCATTTCTCCAGCTCTTGCTTTTGCCGCAAAACCTCCTGGAGGTCAAACTGCTCGCCCCAGAGCACGATGCCCACCACCGCCAGCACGACAAAGAACAGGGCTGCGGCGGCCAGCTTCAGACGGTGCTGCATGAGGAGCTTGAGCATGTCCCGAGTTAGCCAGCGCAAACCGTCAGCGACAATGCTATTATCGTCAGCGTGGCGCTTGTACAGAGCAATCGAGCGCAAGGGCACACGGCGCAAATCCGTACCTCAGCATAAACGTTTGGAAACTTGCCAAGCGTATTGCTGTCCACAACATGATAGCCATATGGACTCCGAACGCGACGCCCTGCAACTCTCCTTTGTCATTCCGGTACTCAATGAGGAAGCGACCGTACGTCCGCTTTACGAGAAAATCGCTGAGACGATAAAGCAGGGCGAGTTGGGTAAGTTCGAGGTGATCTTCGTCGACGACGGCAGCACCGACGGCTCCTGGCAGGCTACCCGCGAGCTGACCCAAACCCACCAAGAAGTTATCGGCCTGCGGCTGCGGCGAAACTTCGGCAAGGCGGTCGCCCTGTCCACCGGGTTTGAGCACGCCCGCGGAAAAGTCGTCTTTACCCTCGACGCAGACCTGCAGGACGACCCCGAGGAGATCCCGCACTTTCTGGAAAAGCTCAAAGAGGGCTATGATGTCGTCAGCGGATGGAAAAAGGACCGCAAGGACCCGGCAGAAAAGCGTCTGCCCTCGCTGCTATTTAACGCCGTGGCCTGCCGCGCGGGAGGCGTCAAGCTGCACGACATGAACTGCGGCTTCAAGGCCTACCGCCACGAGGTGCTGCCTCACTTGAACCTCTACGGCGAGTTGCACCGCTTTGTGCCCGTACTGGCCCATGCCGAGGGGTTTCGCGTAGCCGAGATCGCCGTAAAGCACCACCCCCGCGAACACGGCAAATCCAAGTACGGGTGGAAGCGCTACATCAAGGGTATGCTCGATCTGCTCACGGTAACCGCGACCACGCGCTTTCTCGACCGCCCCGGACACCTCTTCGGTGGGCTGGGCTTTGGAGCCTTGGGCAGCGGCTTTCTCATCCTCTTTTACATCTCGTGCATGAAGCTGATCGCAAATGTACCGATAGGAAGCCGCCCGCTCTTCTTCCTCGGTATCCTGCTCATGCTGATGGGCATGCAGTTGGTTTCCATCGGCCTGATCGGGGAACTCATCATCCGCTTCCAACGGCGCAGCAGTACGGGACGTGTCATGGAGCGCACGACAAATGTCGCCCCGCCCAAGCCCGTACAACGCCAACAAAACTACTGGCCGACCGAGCCCCCCTCTGTGGGGAGCTGAGCGGGCCGCTTAGACCATTCTATATATGATTAGACCGCTGTCCGCGGCTGCCTGGGGCAGGCAGCCCTACCCGGCCCACTGACTTTATCATTGTTATGGGAAGGCGGGATTACTCCGTAGGTGCGGCGGCTTCTTCCGCAGCAGGCTTGGCCTGTTCCGGCCTGACCAGCTCGAGCTGCCGTAGATCCTTGACCACAGCAAAGGGAGCACCGAATCGCTCCACCGTGTAGAGCGTTTCACCGGGGAGACGCTTGTCCAAATCGAGCCGAGTGATGCTCATGAACAGCTCGGCGTCGTAAGGGGACTTTACCAGCTCGAAACGCGGGCTCAGGTACATGGTCGATAGCCAGTACGGCAGGTTGGAGTACACGCGGTAGGGCTCCTCCCGCACGGGCATGTTGTCCTCGGTCCAGAGGTTGACCTCACGCATGGATGTGGCCCAGTACTCAGTATCATAGCGGGACTGCATAGCGCGTAAACCGCCGTTGAGCTCGTTGAAATACACGTACTCATACGGGTGCATGCGTACCATGACACTGAGCTGATAAAGCATGCAAAGGCCCAGCAACGCGATAGCGACATACGGACGGCTTCTGCCGTTTGCCTTGAGCACATCGAGCAAGGATACCCAGGCAAAGGCGACCAGCACCGCCATCGGCGGCAGGATAAAAAGCAGGTGGCGTATGCCATCGTACAGGACCGACCCTTTGGCAATGATGTACACCAGCGGGAAGAGCATAGCCGTCGCCACCACAAGAAAGGGGAAACCCTGGAGCGAAAACGCCTGCCCCAGCACTGAACGGAAACGGCACAGCAGCAGGACGAGCCCGATCAAGGAAATGGCGATAACAAAGTCGGGTAGCGTGATCCAAAGCCAGGTCAAGGGGTAGAACCAGGGAATATCTCCCGCCTTGATAAAGGCACCGTCAAAAAAAACCGCTCCACGCCACGGGTATTCAGAAACGGTACTCAGGGCCTCGAAGGGACCAAAGATCGGGTTCGTGTGGATAGCGGGCCACCAGGGATAAAGCGTTATCCAGGCGACCGCCCCCATCAGGATCATCCATCCGGCCAATCGCACCCCTTCGCGCAGGGTTTCAGTCAGCTTCATGCGCTCTGTTATCGCACGCACGATGAGCGTGTACCCGGCATAACCGACCACATAGGAGATCAACACCATGCCCCCGATACGCGTTGCCATGGTGAGGCCAACGGCTACGCCCAGCAGGACGGTTGACTTCCAGCCCGGAGCAGGCAGACGCCTCCCCCAGCGAAGGAGAAAGTAAAGCGAGCAGGTCATCCCGGCCGCAAAGGGAATGTCCTTCGGGTTAAAGAACATGTGCCCGTAAAAACGGGGAAATACCGCAAGGAAGAGCAGTGTCCAAAATGCCAGACGCGGACCGCCGAGTTCGCGCCCGATTGCCCAGGCGGCAAACAACGTCAGTAAGCCGCAGAAGAGACTCAGGGCATGCCCCACCTGCATGGCCCCCAGGCCGGTAACTTCGATAAAGAGCGCGATACTCAGGTCGAAAAGGCCCGGGTAGGCATCCTTTTGGGGCAGGACAGCTTGGGCATCTCCGCCGCTGAGGAGCGTCTGATAGTAGACCAGCTTTTCCTGCCCACCCTTCCAGCGAAAAGCTTCGTCCCAGCTCACACCGTAATCTGCGAAAGTGGCCGCAGCGATGGTCAGCAAAACGAGCAGCAAGAGCCCCGAGGCACGGTCCCAGGGGGAGGTGAGATGGCGAAGGATAAAGCTTTCGCTTTGCTTGTTTACTTGATCCATCAGGGAATTTGTTTTGCCCAGTGCTGCATGAACGCGTCAACATTGTCGGCCTCAAACTCCTCGACCTCGTAGCCCTCCACATCGACCACGCGCATGAAGCGCAACTTACGCACCTCGTTCAGTTGCTTCTCCCAATAGGGCTCCAGGACAAACTCTTCATCGAGCCAGGTCTTCGAGGAGTATTCGAACTCATCCGTAGCCGGGTTGTAGACCAGACGCTGCATATATAGCAGTGGCAGGGAATTCGGCAGGGCCAGGTAGTTCTTGATAGCTTGCTTGCGCTTGTTGGCCAGGATGATGTTGAGACTATGCCGGTCGAAAATATAGAAGAAGGTAGAATTTTCAGCGATGAACATCGCGGGCTTACCTTCATACTCCTCCAGAAAATCCTCCGCGAGTTCAAACTCGGCCGCCGCGAGATTACGCAAACTGTACTCGCGATTGCTCGTCACCGGGAAGGCATACATGGCGACATAAACGCCGAAGATCAGCGCAAACACACGATGTGCGTAGCGGCTCTTTACCAGTGAAAATAAGCAATATGCCCCTGCTACTGCCATCGGGATATGCAGCGGCAACGACAGGCGAACGATGATCGGGGAGTCAAAATGCCAAGCATAGCTCACAAGTAGCAGCAAGAGCGCGGCAAAACCGATCAGCATAAAGGAAAAGGCCTGTACCCAAGGAGTAAGCCCGTTGAACTCCCGCCAGCGCAACAGCACTTTTACCGAGAACAGCAACACACAGAGAATACCCACTACTGACAGTAGCAAAGAGTTGGGCACACCGTTCGTGGTATCTAAGAAAAAGCCCAGGGCACGCCCAAGGTTATCCACAATATACTGGGTGCCAAATGCGCTCGTGGCCCCGTCTACATCAGCGAGTTGCCACATGGCTTCACTGTGTTGAAAAATATGGTAGAGCCAAACGTAGGGCAGCAGAAGAAATGGACAAATCAGGACCGACCAAGGCAAGACAACGCGGCGCGACTTCCACCAGCAATAAAGAATCATCAACCCCACTGGCAGGATAAACAGCACAGACTCGTAGCGTGCCTGCGCCAGAATCACCCCGCTGAGGGCAAAGGCTCCCACGCGTTCAGCATCGGGCCTCGCCAGGGCCAAGGTGCCCAGCAGCCACGTCAGTACAATCCATAGCAGATTGACCGGTTCCATGCCCCCACCTGCTGCCATGAAGCTGAGCAAGGGCAGTGTCGCAAACATGAGAGAGGCCATGATCCCCGTAAAAATGCCTCCCATGCGCTCGCCTATGACGAAAAGCAGCAGCAGGATAAGCGGACTCAGGAGCAGGTTTAGATAGATGCTATTATAGGTGCGAAAACCCGTTAGATCATGAAGGACAGAAACCAGAAACGGCTGCAGGACGGGACGCTTATCGACGAAAAAATGCGATGTGACATCTGCGTTCTGAATCTGAACCATTCTCCTGGGAACACTTGCCGTCCGTGACTCGTGAAGGGACTTGGCCGTAGATGCCATCAAGTGCTCGTCCATGACTGTCTTAAAACCAATGGGCTCAGCCCGGTACATGAATAATGTCCCCACTACGGTAACGATAAGTGCGGCCACGCCCGCATGCGAGCAAACGTAAGCCCACAGCCTTTGCCGGGCAGGCCAATACGCCCGGTAGCACTGGTGGATGAACAACCCCAAGGTCAAAGCCATCGACCAGTAAGCGACGGACTTATAGGTTAGCACAGCATCTCGAGGCTCGAAGTAGAAGAACCCGAAATACAGCGCAAAAAGGGTAATCAGAGTAAATAGCAGTAGGCGAAATCGCGTCGTCATCTGTTTCAACAAAAGAAAAGCCGCTCATAACATGATGAGCGGCTTAGAAAAATCAATGGATTTTCGCTTAGTAGGTGTAGACAACCGAGAGGTCACCTGCAGTAACAGTCAGGGTACCACCCGTTTCATTCACAACCAGTGTGTCGTAGGACTCGCCACCAACAGCTTGGATGGTGTTGAAGTAGTCGCCTTCGAGGTCGGCGTATCCAACAGTCGTCGTACCCTCGTCGAGGATGTACTGCTGACCAGCGCTGGCAATCTGGCGAAGGTTGTTGGTGATAGCCTTTTCGCGGGAATCTTCACGCACCTTGTTGAAGGCCGGAATAGCCATAGCGGCGAGGAGGCCGATGATGACAACAACGATCATAATTTCAACGAGGGTAAAACCCTTTTTGCTCTTAGTATTAGTCATGATATTCTCCTAGTGTATTATTGATTATATAGCATGGGATTACCCCATTGCTCGGGATACTAGACGAATGAAACCCCCTAGATCAAGCAAAAAGAGAGCCCCAAAAACATGACATCGTTTTAACAAATCCGGTGTACAACTAGTGAATAACTTTGGCGAAAACCAGCTTACCCGCACCGGATGGCATGACGCTAACGACCTCAACATGAGTCGCTTGGCCAATAAATTCTGCCCCATCGGAAACGACTACCATCGAGCCGTCGCTGAGATACCCCACTGCCTGATCCTTCTCCTTACCGGGCTTAATTAAGTCAATCTCCAGCTTCTCGCCTACAAGGACGTCCGAGTTCAGCGCCTTAGCCAGCGCGGAGATATTGAGCCAATCCACCCCCTGGAATTCTGCCATCTTGGCCAGATTGTAGTCCGTAGTGAGCAACTTCGCCTTGAGACTCTGAGCAACAAAGATCAGCTTCTCTTCCACGTTCTGTTTGGGGCCGAGTTCACTCTCATGAATCGTGACAGGGTTCCGACCGTGCTTGCGCAGCTCGTTCATGACCTGCAGCCCCTTTCGTCCCCTGCTCTGCCGTTGCGGGTCCTGCGAATCGGCCACACGCTGAAGCTCATCCATGATGAAGCGCGGGATGACCAGTTCGGCGGAGAGAAACCCGCTTCTGCAGATGCCTACGACGCGGCCGTCAATCAAGGCGCTGGTGTCGAGCACTACGACGGAGGTGTCCACCTTTTGCGGGACGAACTTAATGTACGGGATAACGAGATTGAACTCATCGCGACCACGCAGTGCGATGACTGCCCCCACATACATGGCGAAGAGGAACAGGCTCAGACGGACGAGGTAAATAATCTCCGGGTCCCCCTTCTCAAGCAGCGGTGAAGTCGAGATAAGCAGGGCGATCGCCCCACCCATCCCGAGGCCAAAGGTCAGCGCGGTCAGCCCGCGAAGCGAAAACCCTTTGAGGAATATATCGATCAGGATCGTAAAGACTCCGAGCAGGCAGCCGAACATCAGGTAAAGCCATAGCTGGCTCTTGTCCTCTCCGTAGTTCGCGGCATAATGAATCAACCACGCCCCCACCACGCACAATATGAAGTAGAGAATACGGATGGTGAGGATGGTCTTTTTCATGTGGCGGATATAGTCATAGTCGGTGCGCTGGCCAGAACCTTACTACTTGATAAAAAACAGCACAATAAACGGTGCGCCGATAAACAACGCCATAATGCCGTAAAGGATCCACTGTATGCGTTCGGCCTTGGCCCGTTCTTCTGGAGTCGGTGGCTGCTGCGGTGTTTCCATAAACCTAGAGGTTAAGATTAACGACAAAACGGAACCCGGTCATCCGGTTACGGCGCCGGGGGTTATCAATCACATAAGGCACATCAGCCAGGACATCAACAGAATCTTCCGCATCGCCCCCGGCGACGTAGGCCTCACCATCACCCAGCAGCGCGCTGTCCAGGCTGAGCCATTCGCCCACGTTGCCCAGCAAGTCATAGTAACCCTCAGTGTTGGCGTCCTTGGTGCCGACTTCGTGCGTGGTATCCCCGGAGTTTTGCGCATTCCAGGAAATCAGATCGAGGTCAACATAGCGGAGACTGCCCACTGCGGTATCGTGCTCGGTCTTGTTGGGCAAACGCACTGGCATGCCGAGTACCCAGGACACTTTCTGACAGAACTCTTCCGCTTCGTACCAGTTGACCGAGTCCACCGGCAGCGTGTCACCCTTATTGCGGCTGGGGTTGCTCAGCATAACGCTGTAGTAGAGTGCCTGCGGCACCTCCAGGCGGGACATGAACCAGTCGCTGTCCTCGGAGATGGGGAGCAGAAGTCCCAGGATACGCTCCTGCAACATGGGGATGTCTTCCTTGACGTAGTTGAGGAACTGGAGCTTCAGCAGGAGGTCGTCTGTCAGCATCGTGCTGCGGGGGTAGTTCTCACGAAAGAGCTCAGCCTTATCATAGAGGCCGGGTATCATCTCGGCAGCAATCCATGCCTTACGGTCGCGCAAGCTCTGATCGAGAATCGCAATTTCCTTAAGGATCTCCTCGCCCAACTCGCTGCTGAGTGCGTCGGCGGCCATCTGCTCATATTCATTGGCGATGGACTCAGAGGCAAAGCGGCTGTGCCTGTGGCTCTGATTGAGCCGACGTTGCAAACGAGAAGCCGTGCGCAGCTTTTCGGCCGCCTCGGTATATTGCTTTTGCTCCATGGCAGCCTTCCCCTCGGCCACCATTGCCTCGATCTCCTCATGGAGGTCGCTGGATTCAAGCGAAGCAAGCTCGACTTCGAGACGACTCAGCCGGGTAACGTCCGCGTAGCGCAACCCACGAAACTCCTGGTTCAATTCCTTTTGCAGATTGATCGCCTCACGCAGATGCGTCTTGGCTGCCTCCCAATCGCTTTTCTCCGTGGCTTCGGTCGCCTGGCTCTCTGCCTTCAGCGTGGCTTTCCAGAGGGGGCCAGCGCGCAGCTCCATTACTTTTCGTTCGAGACGGGTCAGGCGCCCCATGTCCCGCCGATTGCTCAGCGGATACTCCTCGTTGATGTTACGCTGCAGGGCGGCCGCACGGCGAAATTTACTCAAAGCCTGATCGAAGTCCTCCTCTGTCTCGAAAGCCATAGCCTCACGCTCAGCCTCCAGGCTGCTTGCGTACTGTGAGGCCGCTGCCGTATCCTGATAGAGCGTGCGCAGGTTCTCCAGCCGTTTGGTCGCCGTGATGTCGTATCCCCCCAGGGCGGACAGGTACTCCTCCTGCTTGTCAATGGCCTGGTTGAGTATCTCCATGTCTTCTTCGCTGGGCTCACGCAGGGCGGACATATCCAGAAATTTAGCCTCCAACGCCATGCTTTCATCGAGAATGACCTGGGCTTCCTCCCGCGAAACGACCTCGTACTCGTAGTCATAGGGGTCGATGTTCTTGGCCCCCATCGTCGAGAGCCAATAGGCAAAGCCGAGCCCGGCGCCTAACAATCCGAGGATCATTACTACCCGCAGCCAGCCGCGATTACGGTACCAAAAGCTTTTGTTACGGTGCTTACGATTTCGTGCCATGTTGGATAAAGTCGAAAAAAGGAGAATTCAAAGCCAAGCCACTTTGCATGGCGAGTCAAAAGGGCACCTCTGCGGATGGCACAAGGTATTCATAAAAAGACAGATCAGCGGACTGAATCATCCGGTGCCGGGCGACGGATATCCACGCAAAGGGTGATTTTGTCTCGCCTGCATGCAGTAGGATGCGTGAAAACGTAGGGATGTTCCAAAATCTGGCAGTACTCGGCTCTGGCCTGCTCGGCGCTTCGCTCATGCAAGCGATGAAAGCGAAGGGGCTGTGCCAGAACGCCTACGCCTGGTCGCGACGGGAAGAAACACGCCGCAACTGCGCCGCTCAAAGCTGGTGTGATGGCGTCTTTGACACCCCGGCGGAAGCCGCCGCTGCCGCCGACCTCGTCGTGATCTGCGTTCCCGTCGAGCACATCGTCCCCACACTCAAGGACATCGCCCGCGCACTCAAACCCGGCACAATCGTGACAGACGTCGGCAGTACCAAGCAGCTCATCGTTCACCGCGCGGCCAAACTCATGCCCGAGGGCTGCCACTTTGTCGGCTCCCACCCGATGGCCGGGTCGGAAAAAACCGGGCTCGACCACGCCAGCGATGAGCTCTTTACCGGACGCGCCTGCTTCGTCACGCCCCTTTCCCAGACTGACCCCGAGGCCACGGCCCGCGTTGCCCAGCTCTGGCATGAACTCGGCATGAGCGTGACCCAGATTGCCCCGGAAGCCCACGACGAGATCGTCGCCCACATCAGTCACCTCCCCCACCTGTTGGCCAGCGTCCTGTGCGACAGTTTAGCCAGTAAGGACACCCACTGGCTCGACTATGCCGGAGGCGGCCTGCGCGACACCACCCGCATTGCTGCCGGAGCCCCCGCCCTGTGGAAAGAGATTGTCAGCCAGAACCGCGAGGAAATCCTCCGCGCCATGCAAGCCTTTGACCAACACTGGAAACGCCTGCAAGAGGTCGTCGAAACCAACGACATGGACGCCCTTGAACACATCCTCGCCAACGGCAAGTCCTACCGCGACCGCCTTTCCTGAAACCACATGGAAACCCTGAACATCACTCCCTTTGCCAATGCCGTCTCCGGCACCGTCGCGGTGCCCGGCAGCAAGAGCATCACCAACCGCGCGCTCATCCTGGCCGCCCTTTCCCGTGAGTCGCTGACCCTCGAAGGTGCCCTCTTCAGCGAAGACACCGAGATCATGGCCAAGGCCCTCGGCGCGCTCGGCTTTACCGTCTCCACCGATCCCGTCGGCAAGACCATCTTCCTCGTGGGCAAAGGCGGCGATATCCCTCAAGCCGAAGCCGAACTGTTCATTGGCAACGCCGGGACCGCAGCGCGCTTTCTCACCGCCATGCTCGCGCTCAAGGCTGGCGGCAAGTACGCGCTCGACGGCACCCCCGCCATGCGCAAGCGCCCCATGCAGGGCCTGCTCGATGCCCTTAAGCAAAACGACGCCGCCACGGCCACCCACGGCGAAACCGACGGGCACTTCCCCTTTACCTTGGAAACGCAAGGCCAACGCGGGGGCACCCTGACGGCTGACGCCTCGGCCAGCAGCCAGATTCTTTCCGCCCTGCTCATGACCGCTCCGCTGGCCGCTGGCCCGTGCACGATCGAGTTGGCGGGCGAGACCGTCTCGAAGCCCTTTGTGGCCATGACCCTGGCCATGATGGCCCAGTTTGGCCTCGAACCGGATTCCGCCGAGGACGGCAAGTACGTCTTTCCCGGCGGCCAGAGCTACTACTACCCGCGCCCGGCTTACGTGGTCGAGCCCGACGCCACCGCCGCGAGCTACTTCCTCGCCCTGCCCTTTGTCACCGGCGGCTCACTCAGCCTGCGCCAGATGGGGCAGATTTCGCTCCAGGGCGACATCGGCTTTACCGAAGTCATGGAAACCCTTGGGCTGAAGATCACCACCACGGGCGACGACCTCCTCGTCACCACCGGGGGCGAAGCCACCGTGCAGGACGTTTACGATTTCAACGCCATATCGGACACCTTTCTCACCCTCGCGGCCATCGCACCGCTCCTTAAAAAGCCGATCACCATCACCGGCATTGCCCACACGCGCAAGCAGGAGACCGACCGTATCCACGCCATGGCCACGGAGCTAAAGAAGCTCGGGCAGGGCATCGAGGAAACCGAGGACTCGCTGACCATCCGTCCCGACCTTGAGGCCATGAAGCGGGCCACGGCCAACGCCCCCATCGCCATCGACACCTACCACGACCACCGCGTCGCGATGAGCTTCGGCATCCTCGGCTGCCGCGACCTCCACGGCGACGGCCGCCCCTGGATCACCATCAACGACCCCGGCTGCTGCGGCAAAACCTTCCCCACCTTTTTTGAAGTTCTCCGCGAACTGACTCCGGCATGAGCGACTCCCTTACCTTTCCCGTTATCGCCGTGGACGGCGGCGCCGCCAGTGGCAAGTCCTCCACCTCGCGCGTCCTGGCCCAGCGCTTTAACCTTCTCCACGTGGACACCGGCTCGCACTATCGCGCCCTAACCTTCGCCTTGACTCAGGCGGGCATTCAAGCCGAAGCCCCCGAGAGCGTAGCCACCGCCCTGCAAAGCCTGCAACTCGATCAGGCTATTGACGGGCAGAGCTCGCGCATCCGCGTGAACGGCCACGTCCCGCGCGAGGAAGACATCCGCTCGGACGCCGTCAACGCCAGCGTCTCGCACTTTGCCGCCGTGCCGGAGCTGCGGACGTTTTTATTCCAGTACCAACGCGCTCAGGCCGAAGTCGCCCAACGCGAGGGCTTTGCCGGGCTCATCATGGAGGGACGCGACATCGGCTCGGTCATCTTCCCCGACGCCGCGCTGCGCATCTTCCTCGAAGCCGATGAGGCCACCCGCGCCGCCCGCCGCCAGAAGGAAGGCCAACAAGACGCCGTGGCCGAGCGTGACCGCCTCGACGCCACACGCAAGACCGCTCCCCTCACCTGCCCGGAGGGCGCAACCCGCGTCGACACCTCCCACATGACGCTGGAGCAGGTCGTCGACCACGTCTCTGGCCTCATCACCGCCACCACCGCCCTCCAGCCCGTCGCATGAGACTGTTAGACGCAACCCCTGTTTACCGCTTTGGCTGGACGCTCCTCCACGGCATTTACCACAGCCTGCACCGCTGGGAAGTCTATGGCCGCGAGAACATCCCCAACACGGGCCCCTTTCTACTGGCCTGCAACCACGTCAGTTTTCTCGACCCGCCACTCTTTGGCGCAGCCAGTCCCCGCGCGCTGCACTACTTCGCCCGCAACACGCTCTTCGTCGGCGCACTCGGCAAGCTCATCCGCGCCTACAATGCCATCCCTCTCGACCGCGACGGCGGCAACGACATCGCTGCGTTTCGCCAGGTTTTTTCTATCCTGAAAAACGACGGCGGCCTGCTGGTCTTCCCCGAGGGTACCCGCTCTCCCGACGGTAAGCTCCAAGAGGCCAAGGCCGGGATCGGTATGATTGCCGCCCGGGCCGGAGTCCCCGTCATCCCCGCCCGCGTCTTTGGCACCTACGAGATGCTCAGCCGCCACATGAAACGGCCCGACCTGCTCCGCCCCGCCACAGTCGTCATCGGCCCGGCCATCCATGTGCCGGACATCGACCCTGGCAAGGGCGACCCGGAGCGCTTTCTCAAGATCAGCCGCAGCATCCTTGGAGGCATCGGCGAGCTCCAACTCCCCCCGCAAACCGAAGTCTAATGGGTAGCACCCGCTGGCACTCCCGCCGGAGCAGCATTCAGGAGCTGCGCCATTACGCTGGCGACAACCACCGCACTTCATGCCGACGCCCCAGCGGAGGCATCAGTGATCCGAAGGATCACAGGTGCAGGACTCTGGTCTTGCTCACAGGTGCGGGACTCGTCCTGCCCTTCCCTTCTGGCTTGACTCATGGCCCGCACGGCCAAGCCTGTGTGCATGTCCTCAGATATCGTTCAGTTTACCGACGGAGATAAAGAGTTTGTTTGCGGCTTCATTGGCCCCCTCAACGCCGAGCGTTGTCAGCAGGTCCAGGAAGACCTCATCAAAAAGATCGAGGCCACGGACGGCATCGTGAACTTTGACATGGAGAAGGTCACCTTTGCCTCTTCCTCCTTCCTCCGCATCGTGCTGACCGTCAACAAGCGCGTGGGCAAGGAACGCCTCAAGATTAGCAACGTTGACCCCAACGTCAAAAAGGTCTTCAAGATGTCCGGTCTCTGGGACGCCCTCAGCATGGGCAAGTAAACGCGCGGCGTTTAATCCGATTGAGGGGCTGCGCCCCTACGGAAGCTGAGCCAGCTTCACCGCGATGAGGGGCTCTGCCCCTACGCTCCCGATGGTCGCTACCCCGGTGCTCGGCGTTGACGCCAACTCAAATGAACTTCACACTCCTACGCAGACAGGGTGCGAAACTTGTAGGCAAATTGCTATTGACTGTGAGCGATGGGGCAAAGCCCTATGAATCAAATCAAACACTGCGTGTTTGCGCTTGGAAGAAGCGCGCCTTGCCGCTCATGTCCTCGATGCTTTCGGAGCTTTCGTAGCCGTGGGACTCGGCCAGATCGCGCAGGGTATCGTGTTGGGTGATGCCCGTTTCGCAGGCCAGCAGGCCACCGGGGTTCAGGTGGGCTTTTGCCTCGGCTAAAATGACGCGCAGGTCGTCGAGCCCGTCCGCCCCGGCTGTCAGGGCCGACTTCGGCTCCCAGTCCTTGACTTCGGGCTGGGCGACTTCCCACTCGGCCTCGGTCAGGTAAGGCGGATTCGACACGATCAGGTCAAAGCGCTGCCCGGCGAGGGCCGCAAGCCAGTTCGACTCGACGAAGCTGACCCGTTCGGCCAGCCCATGCGTGTCGGCGTTTTCCCGGGCAAGACTTAGGGCGTCCGGCGAGGCGTCGACCGCTGTCACCGCAGCCTCTGGAAAGGCTTTGGCCAGGCTGAACGCGATCGCTCCGGTGCCCGTGCCGAGGTCGAGTATGCTGCCGGGGGGCGACTTGGTCAGACGCTCGGTCAGGAGCGTGACCAGCTCCTCGGTCTCGGGGCGCGGGATGAGCGCGCGGCGGTCGCATTTGAGCTTCAGGTCGAGGAAGTCCTGCTCGCCCAGGAGGAATTGCAGAGGCTCGCGCTTGGCACGACGTGCCACCAGCGGGCGCAGGGCGCCTAGCTCGGCGTCGCTGAGGAGGCGTTCAAATTGCAGGTACAGATCGAGGCGTTTCAGACCCAGCGTATGGGCCAAGAGCAGCTCCGCCTCCAGCCGCGCATCGGCGATTTCTTTTTGCTGGAAAAAGGCGGTTGTTTTTTGGAGTATAACTAAAATCGGCTGCATAAATTCCGTTACACCATGTAAGGATTGCCCGCCGACTGACGACTTAAAAAACGTCAACCCTAAGAATGAAAGCGCTCTACAAACTTTTCCTCAACCACTGCCTCAGTTGCAAGGACGCCACGCGCCTTGTGTCCGAGTCGCGTGAGCGCAAGCTGACTTGTGGGGAAAAGTTTAAGCTCAAGCTGCTGTGTATGCTCTGCCCCTTTACCGCCCGCTACCAGAAGCAGGTCCAGGCCGTCTGCAACACTGTGCACGATCAGGAAAACTGCTGCGAGAAGGCCGTGCCCGATAAACGCCTCTGCGACGAAGCCAAGCGCCGCATCAAGGCCGCCGTCGAAGGCGGCAACTAGCAAAGGCGCCCATGCTGATGCTGATTGTCAAATACGCGGTCACCGCAGCGGTGATCGTAGCCGTGTCAGAAATTGCCAAACGCACGGACCGTATCGGTGCCCTCATCGGTGCCCTGCCCCTGGTCAGCCTGATGATTATGGTCTGGCTCTACATCGAGACCAAAGACACCCCGAAGATTGCCGAATATGCGCGCTACACCTTCTGGTTTGTCCTGCCGAGCCTGCCCATGTTTTTGCTTCTTCCCGTCCTGCTCACGCACGGCTTCAACTTCTGGCTTTCGCTCCTGGCCTGTGCTCTGCTGACCTTTGTCTGCTTCTGGCTCAGTGCCCTACTGGCCAAGCAATTTGGCCTCACCCTGTTCTGAGCACAGCCTAAGTGGTATTACCCGGCTCGGGGTTGAGGAAATTCTTCTCCAGACACTGGCGCAGGGCCATACGGGCACGGTGCAGGATGGTCCAGAGGTTTTGCGGGGTGATGTCGAGCTGCTCGCAAATCTCGGGGCTGGAAACCCCGTCGATCTCGCGCATGATAAAGACCTGGCGAATCTTTTCCGGCATCTTGGAAGCACAGGCGTGAAAGTGCTGCATGAACTCCGAGCGGTCGAGCTTCTCGAACTGCTCCGGCGACCAGTCACTCGGCACGGCGCCTTTCTGGTAATCCCAGGAACCGTCTTCGCTGAACAACTCGCTCTCCTCTTTTTCGAAAAAAGCGGCCAGCTCGCTCATGGACTGGGTGCGGTTCTTCTTCCGGTAGTGGTCGATAACCTTGTTTTTCAGGATACCCGTCAGCCAGGTCTTGACCGATGAGCGCCCCGAAAAGCGATCCTTGGCCTTCATGGCGGCGAGAAAGGTATCCTGCACAAGGTCCTCAGCCAGCGCTTCGTTATTCACCCGAAAGTACGCGAAGCGAAACAGCGCATCGCCGTACGCGTCCACCCATTTGCTGGGATCCATTTCTGACTGTGGGTCTTGAGATGGCATGGAATCGGCTCTGGAAATGATTGACTGCGTGACAATTCCGTGACGCGCTGCATTTAGGTTTAACCTGCACACATCCCTCCACTTAATCAAGCACCATGAAAGCATTCTACGAGGAAAATAATCTCCCCCACCCCCATCTGCCCGCGTGCCCGGTCAACCGCCAGCTCAAAGGCCAGAAAGCGATCGTGACCGGCGCGAACTCCGGCATCGGTGAGGCCGTCGCCATCGCCCTGGCCAAGGCCGGAGCCGACGTGTGCATCAACTACGTTACCCGCCCCGAGGTAGCCGACGAAGTCGCCCAGAAAGCCAGCGAATGCGGCGCAAAGGTCATCACCGCCCAAGCCGACGTCTCCAGGGAAGATGAGGTCAAGGCTATGTTTGAAAAGACAGTCAAGGAATTCGGCACGGTGGACATCGTCGTGCCCAACGCCGGCGTTCAGATCGACGGCCCCTTCAGCGAAATGACGGTCGAGATGTGGGACAAGCTCATGGGGATTAACCTGCGCGGCCAGTTCCTCTGCTGCCGCGAAGCGGTTAACATTTTCAAAAAGCGCGGCGTTGTGCCCAACGTTTCCTGCGCGGCGGGCAAGATCATCTGCATGAGCAGCGTGCACGACGTCATCCCGTGGGCGGGCCACGTCAACTACGCCTCGTCCAAGGGCGGCATCTCCATGATGATGAAGTCCATCGCTCAGGAAGTCGCCCCGCACCGCATCCGCGTCAACGCCATCGCCCCGGGTGCCATCCGTACGCCCATCAACCACGAGGCCTGGAGCACCCGCGAAGCCTACGACGCGCTTATGAAACTCGTCCCTTACAAGCGTATCGGCGAGCCCGAGGACATCGGCCGCGCCGCCGTCTGGCTGGCCAGCGACGACAGCGATTACGTCACCGGCACCACGCTCTACGTCGACGGCGGCATGACCCTCTACCCCGGCTTCGAAACCGGCGGCTGAGCGCGCAGCGTTTAATCTGATTGAGGGGCTGAGCCCCAGCGCCACGATGTGCCTCTCCCGTTACCGCTTTGGGGATGGGGCTGTGATGCATCTACTTCGTAGAATTCACGGGGAGCGCAACAGGTGGCTCACTCAACCCGAGTGTAAAAGTGCGATTACTCGTTTTTAGCAGTAATATGGTAGTACCTAATTCAACATCAATATTCGCAGAATATTTAACCTCTCTATGCTGTAAGTTATTTCGAACCGTTATCGGAATCATCTGGGTAAGTGCATAGTTCAGGCGATAACAGCCATCACCCATCAAAGTAATTCTGCCGCCAAAGTTCAGCTGATGTACAACGTCTTCGTTAACGATGAATGTTTGAATAAAAAAGTCATTATTATCTTTGGAAATTTGAAGCTGTATGCTCTCTTCCGTTTCTTCTGTCCCGCTTACGGTAATATCAATCACCAGATTACCCATAAGCTCACTTTTTGTTCCACTTGTGGATACTAAAGGTCTCTTTGGTAACTCCGTCAGGTCTTCTGCATACAATCCTGAAGAAATGAAAAGTGAAAACAGCATGAAAAAAGCAAGGCGAGTCGGATTGATTTTCATAATAGAGGCGTATGGGTGCATCAATTTTCGTTTGTTAAACAGAAGTATAAATAAATTTTAGCCAATAAGGACCAGTAATCAATCACCAAAAACACATGGGCTAAGAATCGCTCCCCGTTTAGAAGTATCAGCAATAAGGTGTGCGGATTCGCGTTGTCTGCTCATCACTCACCACTCATTATTCAGCCCTCATGACGTCTTCCCTTCCCGTTGCCCTGACCATTGCCACCTCTGACAGCGGAGGCGGGGCCGGCATTCAGGCCGACTTGAAGAGCTTTGCGGCCAACGGCGCGTATGGCCTCTCCGCCTTTGCCGCCCTGACTGCGCAGAACCCCGACGGTGTCCGCGCCATCGAGGAGCTTTCGCCAACATTCCTCCGCGCCCAGCTTGACCAGCTCGCGGCCTACTACACTATCGAGGCGGTCAAAACCGGCATGCTTTTTTCCGCGCCCTTGATTGAGGTCACGGCGGACTTTTTGCGTCAGTTGGGGAAGCCGCCACTGGTCATCGACCCGGTCATGGTGGCGACGAGCGGCGCGGTGCTGCTCAAGCCCGACGCCATCGCCACACTCAAGCGCGAGCTGCTCCCGCTGGCCACCCTCATCACGCCGAACCTTGACGAGGCCGCGGTGCTGCTGCGCTGCGATCGCATTGAGGCGGACAAGATGGAGCAGGCCGCGCAAAAGCTGAGCGACAAGTTTGAAACCGCCATCCTGCTCAAAGGCGGCCACTTGCCCGGCGATCAGTTGGTCGACCTGCTGGTGGAGCCGGGGCAGCCCCCGCTCCGGCTGGAGTCCACCCGCATCCCCGGCGTGAACACCCACGGCAGCGGCTGCACACTCTCGGCCGCCATCGCCGCCCACCTGGCCCGGGGGGAAGCCCTGCCCGCAGCCGTGCGCCACGCCCACAGTTACCTGCAAGGCGCGCTACGGGCTCCGCTGCACATTGGCTCCGACGCCTTCATCCGCCACCTGCCCTAGTGTGGGCATTAGCACATACTCGACTGTTGCTCCGTGCTTGCCATGAAACCAAGTCACCGGCAACCTGTCACAACGTACAAAGCCATGTCGCTCTCATTCCCTAAACTCGCTTTCACCCTATCCCTCACCTGCCTGCTGGGCACTGCTGCCCTCCAAGGCGAAGAAGAGCGGTATCTGCTGCGCGGGCATCCCACGGCTGAACCCGGCGTGCTGGTCAAGTACGAGGGCGTCTCCAAGATGCGCGACGGCAAAGTCTACAGCGACACGGGCGAGGACCTCGGCTTTGCCTACATGAGCAACATCCTCAACCTCCAGTGGGAGTCCATCTCGCCGACCAAGGTGCGGATCTTGCTCAGCAAGGGCTTTCTCTCGCTCAGCAGCCAGCTACAGCCCGAACCCATCGTGGTGGAAAACACGCTGGTGGATCATGTCGTCGAGGGAAACCTCGTGGGCGACCTGTGGAAGTTTACCCTGGCCGAGGGCGAGCCGACAGAGGAGCAGCGGGATCGCCTGTTAGACATCGAACGCGCGGCCTACAGTGACTTTCTCATGTACCCGACCAAGCCGATGGCAATTGGTGAAACCTATGAGATTCCCGCGGATGTGATTTCGATCGGGCTGGAGCCGGAGGCCGTCCTGCTCGACGAGCCCACGGGTACGCTCACCCTGGTCGATGTGGTTGACTACGAAGGCCACCGCTGCGCAAAAATCCAGCTCGATACCACCCTGCACATGCAGTACCTGGATGAAGGCGGCTCGCGCATTTTCAAAATTAAAGACAGCACACTGATTTACCGCACGCTGGACACCTTTATCGAACTCTACGAAGAGGAAAGCTCCGAGATGGAGATTCGCTTTCAGTACGACTGGGGATTCATCCGCCAGGTCGGCACCATGAAGGGCGACAGCACCAGCGTGTTCATTGAAGCCGCCTAGGTAGAGAATTCGTGCTCGTCAGCTACTACTGGCAAGTACAGCGTAGGGCATGAGTCCCGCAACCCCGTCCCAGTCTGGTGGCCACGCGCCGCTGCTTTGGCTGGTCATTGCCATGGTCTGGGGTGGCGTGTTGGCGGAAAAACTCGGTGCAGCGGTCAATCCCCTTACCCTGATTCTGCTCGGGCTGGTTCTCGCACTGGCCGCCCTCGTACTGACCCGCAGCGAACGCAGCTACTCGCCAGCAGCGTGGGGCTTTCTGCTCATCGTGGCCGGAACGCTCCTGACCTGGGCCTACGTCCTCGTCCGCCAGCCAGCAGAAATCCAGGACAAGCCCTTCCTACCAAGAGAGGCCGAGCTCGTCCTGCGCATCGAACGGACTTTTCAAACCAACCCCGCACGCCCCCACATCAGCGGTTTTGCCACTGTACGAGAGGCTCCGGCTGTGCTCAAGTCAATCGAAGGCCAGTACCTTGCCTACTCGCTCTACACAGAACTGCCCCGCGAAGACATCCTGCCCGGCAGCCTGATCCGAGCCCGCGCGCGTCTTGACTGGCTCGATCCCGCGAAGGTGGAGAACGACTTCGAGCGCTACCTCGTCCAAAGCGGGGCCAAACTGCGCTTTGACCGTGGAGACTGTCTCGCGCTGGCCCAACCCGCGCCCGCTTTTCGCCGCTGGTGCTCCGGGGCAAATCTCGCCATCAGCGAGGCCCTGCACACCGGAGCCAACACTCCCCAAAGCGATGGCCTGGCCGACATCGCTACGGCCATGCTGCTGGGTAAAAAAGGCGAACTCAGCGGCACACAAAAGGACGCCTTTATCGCCAGCGGTACGATGCACCTTTTTGCGGTGAGCGGGCTGCATGTGGGGATCATCGCGCTCTCGCTGGCCATCGCTTTGCGTCTGCTGCGTTTACCCGCCGGACTGACGGCCCTGCTCGGACTCGCCCTGCTCTTTTTCTACGTGCAAATCATAGGGGCAACACCCTCGGCGGTCCGCGCCTACCTCATGGTGCTGTGCTTCTGGGGCGCGCAGGTGGTAAAGCGTAAGCCCGCACCGCTCTCGGCCCTGCTGGGCTCGGCGGTCCTCGTGCTCCTGTGGGAGCCGCGGCAGCTCTTCAGTCCGGGCTTCCAGCTCTCATACACGGTGGTGGCGGCCATCCTGCTCTACGCCGTGCCACTGACCGAGTACATCGAATCGCGAACCCACCTTTTCCGCCTGATCCCCGAGGAAAACCTGAGCCCGCGGCAACGCCTCCTGCAAAAGGGACAAACCTGGCTCATCGGCTCAGCCGCAGTCTCCTGGGCGGCGTTCGTGTTCAGCACGCCGCTGACCATTGCCTACTTCAAGATTTTCGCCCCGGGTGCCATCCTGCTCAACCTCGTCCTCGTCCCCCTGGCCATGCTGGCCATCGTGAGCTCGCTCGTCGCAGTCGCAAGCGGCCTGATCGGGCTGAGCCTGCTTCAACTGGCCTACAACTACGCCGGATGGATGCTGATCCTGCTCATGTGGCAAGCCATTGTCTTTCTGGGGCAACTGAGCGTGCTTTTCTGGCAGGCGAGCTTCATCGCCCCGTGGCTGGCTCCGGTGTGCACCCTGCTCCTGCTCATGTGCCTGCTGGTGGTGAGCACCTGCTGGCGACGCAAGCCGCTGATCTTTTTTCTCCCGCTGGCGGTGCTCATCCCAGTGCTTGTCATGGGCGTAAACTTCACCCAAGCTTGACCCATGAAAAGCGCATACGAACTCGCCATGGAGCGACTGGCCCAGGACGAACCGGAAATCAAACTCAGCGACGCGCAAAAGGCTGAGCTGGCCGAAATCGATAAGGCCTATGCGGCCAAGATCGCCGAGAAGGAAATCTTCCTCCAGGGACAGTTGACCAAAGCCACCATGGACGAGCGGCCCGCCATCGAGCAGCAGCTGACCAACGAACGCCTGCGTCTGGAAGAAGAGCGCGAGGCCAAAAAAGAGCGCGTCCGCGCGGCGCAGTAGCATAGCCTAAGCGGTGTCAGCTTAGTGCCTGTCTAACATTTTTTACGCAAAGGCACAGAGAGCTTCAGGTTTGCGTTTTACCCAAGGCAATGCCTTCTGCCCGTTCGCGTGTTTTGTGCCTTTTTGCGGCCAAAACGGATTCAAAGCACTTGGCAAACAGAACACTGCCTCGTGTATGCAAGTATCTCACGCAAAGAGCGCAAAGTAATCCAGCAGGCCGATATGCTCTGCCTTGAACGCTTTGCGCGCTCTGCGAGCGTTGATGAAGTATCGCTTAAACAAAACCACAGATTACACAGATAGACTCGGAATCATCTGTATGAATCTGCGGACACAAAAAACGCCGCCCAAATTGGACGGCGTTTGGCAAAATGTTTTGTAGAGCTCTGTTGCCTGTACTAGCGACGGCGGCGGAACTTGTTCTGGAACTTTTCCACGCGGCCAGCGGTGTCGACGAAGCGCTTTTCACCGGTAAAGGCCGGGTGAGATGCGCTGGTCACGTCGCAGACGATAACGTTATGCTCGAGACCTTCGATCTCTTCCTTCTGGCCGGAACGGACAGTGGAGCGGGTGACGAACTTGTTGCCCGTTTCCACGTCTACGAAAGAGACGGGCTGGTAGGACGGATGGATGTCTTTCTTCACGGGTGTATAAATGGAAAGGTTAGCCCTGACGCGCCTTAAAGCGTGGGTTGGTTTTGTTGATAACGTAGATGCGCCCGCGACGACGGACGACCTGGCAATCCGGGTGCCGGTTCTTGAGCGACTTAATAGAAGATACGACTTTCATGGGTCTAGAATGGGTGAAAAGCAGAGGAAAAAAGACATTTCCCCGCCCCCTGTCAAGGGGAATAACGCAGGAAATGTTCCCACCGCAGAAACTTATCGACAGGCCGAGTGGCCGAAGTGTTATCAAAGTTATGGCAGCCGGTTCGCCCATTGCAACTCCAGGATGCACAAAAGTTGCGGTGGACTTGGGGACAAGTATCTCAGCCCGAGTGCAGTTTGGAATTCAGCAAGGCTACCAGATGCCGAGGGCTTCCATCTGCTTCGTAGCCTGAGGACCCCAGCCGCGGTTGGCGATGGGGCTGGCCGGGCTCGGGTGCAGCACGGTGCCGATTCTCGGCCCGCTGTCACCCAGGGCACTGAGGGCCCGCCCTTCGGCGTACTTGCCCACGCCGATGACCCACTCGGGCTCCAGCACAGTCACCACCTCACGCACATGCGCATCGCACAGCGCGATCAGCTCAGCGACTTCGCTGGCGGGAAACTTATCCGGGGCCAGGTTGCGGCAGCCCTTTTCGTCCGCCTGCAGGAAGAGCAGCGGGATGTAGTTGAGGACAAAGTGCTCGGCAAAGAAGTTGTCCGCCGGGCCAAACTTTTCCGCAAAAAGCCCCCACAGGCGCTTGCCGCTAACCTCCGCCCGCGTGCAGGCAAAGCCATCGACGGGACGCTTGGGGTGCTCGACAGGGGGCTTGCCCACCTCGGCCTCGATCCCCATCCAGTCGCGCACCGAAGCGATCTCACCAAAGGGCACACCCGTTTGGGCCATACCGAACGGTCCGGGGTTCATCCCCATGAAAATCACCCGCTTGCGGGAGCTGCCGTAGCGGCGCAGGTACTCGGCGTGAGGGGCCCAGGCGTATTGCAGCGGCTGGTAAACATGCGTGACCGGAGCAGAGAATTCGAGACCAGAGACGGCATCGCGCAACGCACGGGCGGCAGTTATTAGCTTTTCGGAACGGCACATGCTGTGTATTTCACGGTCATATGCCCCTAATGCGCAAGCTTTCACCACGCCAACTTTTCCGCCTCAGTCTCTTGAGTCTCCTCTGGTGCCCTACCCTCAACGCCGACAATCTGACCAGCCTCGGACAACGCCCCGACTGGGACTCCCTCGACGCCTACCAGCAGACCATCACCCGGGCGGCGTTTGTCAGCCAGCTTGATGTCCTCTACGCTCCCGGCCAAGCCTGGCAGGAAACCATCACGATCGAGGACCAGCACGCGCTCATTCGCACCCGCGAGGGCGAAGCCCCCTACCGGCTGGAATTTGCTCCGAGCGAGGCTGCCGCCATGCCCCCGCCACGTCGATGGCGCAAGCCAGCCGAGGCTCTCGTCCCCGACGCAGAGCTGCCGCTAACCGGTTGGCACATTGCGCTTGATCCCGGCCACATCGGCGGAGCCTACGGACCGATGGAGGGTCGCAGTTGGCGCATTGGTGCGGGACCCCTCGTGCAAGAGGGCGATCTCGTGCTCGTCGTCGCCTACGACTTAAAAGAAGAGCTCGAAGCCCTCGGCGCAACCGTGACGCTTGTGCGCGAGCAGAACGCCCCCATTACCACCGAGACTCCGGAATCGCTCCGGGATGAGGCTGAGTCCTGGCTGCGGCGCATGGGCAACACAGAACCGAGCCCGCTGCAAATCCAGCGCACGGCAGAGCGCCTCTTTTACCGCAGCAGCGAAATCCGGGCCCGGGCCGAGCGGGTCAACAAGCGCATCCACCCGGACCTCATCCTGTGCCTGCACTTGAATGCCACAGATTTTGCCGACTACAGCAACCCGGAGCCCGTCGAGCCCAACCACCTGCACCTGCTCGTCAACGGTGCCTACAGTGCGCAGGAACTGGCCTACGACGACGTGCGCTATGGCATGTTGATAAAACTGCTTAGCGGGACAGCCGAAGTGGAGGCCGCTGTGGCCAGCGAGCTGGCCGAGACGATGGCCGAACAAACAGGGCTCCCCGCCTTTAGCTACGGCGGGCCTAATGCCGTGGCCATCGCAGGCGAGCCCTACGTCTGGGGTCGCAACCTGGCCGCTAACCGCCTCTACGCCTGCCCTGTGGTTTTCCTGGAGCCCTACGTGGCCAACAGCCGCGCCGTTTACCCGAGAATCGCCACCGAGCTGGAGGCCGAGCAAATGCCCATCCCGGGAGGAATCCTGGAAGAGTACACCCATAGCGTGGTCGATGGGCTGCGGGCCTCAGCGAGCCAGGCACGCGCGAGCAAAGAGTGATGGCCGCTTCTTCGGGTTAAATTCCATAGCCAAGCCTCACTTGTTCCTATACTGCTACACAATGTTCACACAACCGTAACATTGCTGCGCTAAAATCACCCGTTACGACTCATCTTGCTCTATGAGCACCTGCTACACCATACATCACACCCGCAAAAGCGTCCTCTCCGCGCTGGCTGCCCTGCTTGCGCTTACCTTGCTGGCACCGCAATCGCTGGCCGACAAGATCGTGGTCAAGGGCTCGGACACGCTCGGGGCCAAGCTCATGCCGCGCCTGAAGGAGGAATTCGTGGCCCAGGAGGACGGACGGGAAGTCGACGTCACCTTTGAAATCGCTGCCGAGGGTTCACGGACGGGCATCACCGCGATTATCGACGGCACGGCGGACCTCGCCATGTCCAGCCGCGAGGTCCAATCGAGCGAGCTCATCATGGCGCGCAAGCGGGGAGTAAATCTCCGCGCAATCCCTATCGGGGTGGACGGCATCGCCATCATCGTCAACGAGGCCAACCCCTTGACCAGCCTGAGCAGCCGCGAGGTAGAGATGATCTTCACCGGAGACATCGAGGACTGGAGCGCCGTCACCACGATGAGCGGTAAAATCTCCCCCTACACGCGTAACACGTCGTCCGGCACCTACAGCACCTTTCAGGATCTCGCGCTCTATCAGCGCGACTACGCGCCGCGGGCACAGAAACTGGCTGGTAACGAGCAAATCGCCGCCGAGGTAGCGGCCAACCCCTACGCCATCGGCTACGTTGGACTGGCCTACACCCATACACCGGGCGTCAAGGTGCTGCCCATCGACGGCAAGCTGCCGACCGACTACCAGTACCCCTACGCCCGCCCCCTGTATTTTTACATCGATGCCGCCAAAAAGCACAGCGAGGCCGTGCAGGAATTCATCGACTTCACACTCAGTCCCGAGGGGCAATCTGTGGTCGAAAGCGTAGACTTCCTCCCAGTTTCCCGCATCAAGGAACTGTTTCCGGAATTGGCCAGGGAATGAGGATTTTACCGCGGCCTTTCCCCACCCGCGCGTGCGGTGACTCGGCACGTATCCGTGCGAAGGGTACATTCCGGTATTGCTGCCGCGGGCTCGCATCTGCCAACTTGCCATCAGGTTAACGATGAGCAAAGCACCGCAACAGGACAGGCTCAAGCTGCGTCGCAGCAAAAGCAGGCAATGGCTGGGCTTTGACACACAGCGCTTGCTCAAGCTGTTCTTCGGCGGCAATGCCGTCATCGCGGTCATCGTGCTGCTGCTCATCACCTTTTTTCTCTTTCGCGAGGGGCTGTCCTTTTTTCCGCAGTACCAGAAGAACATGGAGCAGTACCGACGCAGCGGTATGGAGTTCACCTCCCTGGTCAACGAAGAGCACGAGCGCTTTAACCAGCTCTTTCGCAGCCTGGTCGACATCCGCAAACTCCAGATCGAGCAACTGACGGCCCAAGGTCTGAGCCATGAGGAAATTGCCCAGGCAAGCGCGGCCCTGCGGGAGCGCATCTATGCCTTCAGCGAGTTGGCGGTGCCCCTGCGCAACTACCAGCGCGATGTGCGCAACATCACCCGCGACACCTACGCGCTGGCCCAAGCCGACCTGGAGGACGAGGCCACCATGGCCCAGCACTACGACAATACCATCGCCGCACTGCGGGCAACCTTTTCCACCTACGAAGAAATCAATCGCCAACTGGTCGGCAGCATTGAGGCACAACTCGCGCTCATGCCCGACTTTGAGGGGACGGGGCTACAGGCTCGGGCAAAGGACTTCCGACAGGATGCCGAGCAGTTTATCGTGAGCCTGCCCACCTACCAGGCCCGACTCACGGCCTGGCAGCCCGTGAAAGAGGTCAGCCTGTGGGAAGCCATTGCGTCCTTTCTCTTTGGACGCGAATGGATCATCAACAACGATGGGCACAGTAGCTACGGCTTACTGCCCCTGCTAACGGGCTCGCTACTGGTCACGGGGATAGCCATCACGCTGGCCATCCCGCTGGGCGTCGGCGCAGCCATTTACACCAATCAGATGGCTCTCCGCGGTGAGGCCAATTTCATCAAGCCCTTCATCGAGTTCATCACCGCCATTCCCTCTGTTGTGATTGGCTTCTTCGGCATCACGGTTTTTGGCAGTGCCATCCGCTGGCTCTCGCAGCAAAGCGCACTGGACTGGCTGCCGTTCTTTCCCATCACCGAACGTCTGAATGCCTTCACCGCGGGCTGCCTGCTGGCGCTGATGGCCGTGCCGACCATCTTTACCCTCTCGGAGGAAGCGCTCAACCGCGTACCCAAAATCTACAAGGAAACCTCGCTCGCGCTGGGGGCAAACCGCTTCCAGACCACCATGCGCATTATCGTGCCGACGGCCCTGAGCGGGATCATCTCTGCCGTGCTGCTCGGCATCGGGCGCGTGATCGGCGAGACCATGGTCGTGCTGCTTTGCGCCGGTAACCGCATCCAGATACCGCAGTTGTCCGAGGGCGTCGGGGTGGTCTTTGAGCCCGTCCATACCATGACGGGGATCATCGCGCAGGAGATGGGTGAAGTCGCCCAGGGCAGCATGCACTACCGCGCCCTGTTCTGCGTGGGCATCGTTCTCTTTGTGCTTACGCTGCTCATCAACTACATTGCCCAAAAACTCTTTCAACACGAGCGCGTCGGAGACTGATGGCCACCATGCGAGATAACCCCTTCCTGCCCAAGCCCTCCACCTCACGGGTGCTGGAGACCTTTGTGCGCGGGTTGTTCCGGGGCCTGACCTATCTCATTTTGTTGTGCGCCTCGATCATCATCCTGACCATTGTCTACAAAGGCTCACAGACGGTGTTCCAGCTCTCGTGGCCCTTCGTCAACATGGAGTTCCTCACCCAGGCTCCGGAGACGCTCCATGTTTTCGAAATCGATGGAAAAACCGTTGAGATGGGCGACAAGGCCTTTCGAGCCGCCTACGAGGACAAGGGCTTGATGTCGCCGATAAGCCGCACATACGCCCTCGCTGGCGGCGGCATTTTTCCGGCTATTATCGGAACGCTGCTGCTGGTGGCGGGAGCGATGCTCATCGCCATGGTACTGGGTATCGCCAGCGCAATCTTCCTCAGCGAGTACGGTAAGCGCGGACCCGTACTGCGCCTGATCCGGCTCTCCATCCTGAATCTGGCCGGGGTGCCCTCCATCGTGTACGGGCTGTTTGGTTTCGGGCTCTTTGTCATCTTTCTGGACTTTAATAAATCGCTCCTCGCGGGTTGGTTCACCCTGGCATTCATGGTATTACCCGTCATTATCTCGGCCAGTGAGGAGGCCCTGCGCAGCGTGCCCAAGGGCTTTCGAGAAGCCTCGCTCGCCCTCGGCGCCACCAAGTGGACCATGATTCGCACCAGCGTATTACCTTACGCGCTGCCCGGCATCCTCACCTCGTCCATCCTCGGCATCGCCCGGGTGGCCGGTGAGACCGCACCGATCATGTTTACCGCGGCCTACATGCTGCGCGATCACCTGCCCTGGCAGGAGCTCAACCACTGGTACGACATCATGTTCCAGGGGGTCATGGCCCTGCCCTACCACCTGTACTACGTCAGCGCCAAGCTGCCACAAAATGAATATACCGAGCGTATGCAATACGGCACCGCACTGGTCTTTCTCATCCTGGTCGCCGTCATGGCCCTGACCTCGATTTTGCTTCGCATCCGCTCACGCTCACGCCATAACTGGTAGCCCATCATGGAAAACCCCACGCCTCAGCACCCGCATGAGACCGATCCGGACACTCCGGAGCGGAGCACGATTATTGAGATCGAGGGCTTTAATTTCTACTACGGCCAAACCCACGCGCTGAAGGACATCAACCTCACCGTTGAGGACAACAGCGTGACCGCCCTTATCGGGCCCTCCGGCTGCGGTAAAACCACGCTTCTGCGCTGCCTGAACCGCATGAACGACCTGACCGAAGACGCACGGATCGACTCAGGGAAAATTCTCATCAACGGCTACAACATCTACGACAAGGACGTCGATGTTATCGAGTTGAGGAAAAAGGTCGGCATGGTTTTCCAAAAATCCAACCCCTTCCCCAAATCCATTTACGACAACATCGCCTACGGGCTGCGCATCCAGGGCATTCGCTCCCGCAGCAAGCTCAACGAAGCGGTCGAAAACTGCCTGCGAGCCGCCGCCCTGTGGGACGAGGTCAAGGACCGCCTCAACGACAATGCCATGATGCTCTCGGGCGGCCAGCAACAGCGGCTGTGCATCGCACGTGCGCTGGCTGTAGAGCCGGAAATCCTGCTCATGGACGAGCCCTGCTCCGCCCTCGACCCGGTGGCGACCTCCAAGGTCGAAGAGCTCATCCACTCGCTTAAGGAAGACTACACCATTGTCATCGTTACCCACAACATGCAGCAGGCCGCCCGCGTGAGCGACCACACCGCTTTCTTCTACCTCGGCAGACTGGTGGAGTACAACGTGACCGAGGCCATCTTTATGAACCCCAAGGACCCGCAGACCGAGGCCTACGTCAGCGGTCGCTTTGGCTAGAGGGCTCCCCTGCGCAGGGCTTAGCTGCCCGCGAAATCTTCGAACAGGTCAACGATATTACCTGAGCTGGAGAGCTTACCGTTCTGGAAGATGAAGTAGGAGGGGGTGTACTCCATGCCAATGCTATCCATGAATGCAGGGCTAAGTACTTTGATGACCTTCACGAAGCCGAGCTCTTCGTAAAAGCTGTAGCGCTTGCGCGTCTCCTGAATGGTGGGTCCCCACCATTCATCGCTATCAATCGTGTCAACGTTCTCTTGCGAAGCATAGGGAGACTGCACGATAATACACTGAAACTTATCCGGGGTGGCATCATTCAGGGCCATAAGCGCAAGGAAGCCGTCCATATTAACCTCAGCCACCTTATACATCTCCATGGAGGGGCACGGCCAGGGCACCAGCAACAAGGTCATTTCGACATCGGGGTCGATCGGTGAGTCGATAGCTGGCGCAGCCTTCTTGTTCTTGAGAGAATCGAGGAGACCCTGAGCGTGTGCGAGGGGAGCTGCCATCAGCAGCAGCGCGGCAGCAAATGCCGGAAGCAACGTGAATCGTGAGAGCAGTGTAGTCTTCATGAATGCAGCATAAATAGGTTTACCTACCGTTGGCAACGCCGTGGTTTCGTAATTATGCAGCAAATGGAGTGCCACCACACCTACGACAAAACGATGCCCAGCGAGAGCAGCAGACCGTAGACGATGAGCAACTGGGCCGTGCGGGCCAACAACCAGTGGAAGTGCTGCGGCGTCCGGGCCTTGGCCAGATACAGGGTGAGAAATACCCCCAGCGGCAACACCAGCAGCGAGAGAAATACCCAGCCGCTAAACCCCGCACGCACGAGGAGATCCGGCACGGCACAGGCGATGAGCACACTGCCCCCATACTGGAGCACCGCAAAACGCATCCCCAAGCGCGCCGGAAGCGTCAGCTTGCCAGCCTCGCGATCGGTTTTTATGTCGCGCGCGTTGTTCACCACGAGGATATTGTTGGTCATCAAGCCGCAGCCCAGCCCCACCCAGAACCCGGGCCAGGTAAACGTCCCCGTTTGCACAAAGCCGGTAAACATGACCGCCACCAAACCGAAAAACAAAATAACAAAAACGTCCCCGAGCCCATGATAGCCCAGCGGGTAAGGTCCACCGGTATAGGCCAACGCGCACACGATAGACACGGCACCGACCAGCAGCAGCCATACCCCGCCGTAGCTGACCAGAATCAGGCCCACGAGGAAAGCCAATGCCAGCACGATTACCGTAGCCCGCAGCATAATACGCGGCGGAATTAAGCCAGCGGCCACAGCCCGAGTCGGACCAATCCGGTCAACCGTGTCCGCCCCCTGCTTGAAGTCAAAGTAGTCGTTGGCAAAATTTGTCCCCACCTGGATGAGCAGCGCGAAAGCCGCACAGACAAGCGCCGGGATGAGACGAAAGCCCCCCATCTGCACCGCAATGGCAGTGCCCAACAGCACCGGGATGACGGCTGCGGGCAGCGTCTTGGGGCGAGCCGCCAGTAGCCAGGTTTGCCAGGATATGCGCATGTGCAAATTCAAAGCCCCCGCTCAGGAAGACTTCAAGCGCAATGATTGCGTGCGGAGCCTTATCCCCTTAGATGGGATAGCTCATCAGGTTCACGCGACGGGTGAAGGTCTCGCCATAGATGGCAATGAATTCATCCCAATCGCTTGCTTCACCGAGTTTTTCTGCATCACTGAGATTATCCTCCCCCTGCAGTCGGGCGCCCTCATCTCCAAGCACCGTGATGGAGATATCAACATAGGCGAGGTGGGAAAAATCCGGCACGGCAGCCGGGTAGTTCCCCCCCAGGTAGAGCTTGCCGTCAGCGTAGATAAAGTCCGTACCGGGATTAATGGCGACAGGAGCAGCAGCCGGATTTGTCGTACGATAGTAGAAAACTAGCTGGAAGTCGGCGATATCGGCACTGAGGAAGTAGCGCTTGGCTTTGCCAGTCAACCCCGTAGCCTGCATCGCGTCTATGGTAATGGTATTATTATTTTTACCGCTCACGGTCGAGAAGGTCCCGTTCTCCCACAAGTTTTCCATCGTGGTGGCGGCGTTGCCATCGTAGTCACCCAAGGTCAGCACATTGTTAAAGGTCGACTCCGAATCGATAACGAATCGGTAGAGGCCATAGATCGGGTTATCCGGATCAGGGTTGTATGGGTCCTGATACATTAACTGGTAAGACACTGCACAAACATCTCCCGCCAAATTACTACCGGGCTTGTCGAGCACCTTGGACAAAAAGAAGATACTGCTGATGGAGGTAGCTTCGCCTCCGGCATCATTCCCCTGGCGCACTTCCAGGCAGGAAATACCCGTGCTGCGCAGGTCCATGGCCTCGATGTCCAGCGCAAGCATGTCGAGCGCTACGCGGGCCTCGAAGTTCTGGGCCAGCCGTCCGGAAGATTGCGTCCAGGTGTTGAGCACGTTGGTGGTCAGCGAGAGGACGAGCATAATGATAACGATCATGATGCCCGATGCGGCCATGAGCTCGATCAGGGTAAATCCACGGCGTGGTGAACGCTGGTGCTGTGCAGTTGAAATCATGTGTAAAAGAAAAGGGTTACTGCAGTTTGGCAGAGGGATAGTCGAAAATCAGGCGGCTGTCAGTGAGATAGGTGTCTTCGCTGCCAGCGACTGCAGCTACATTTGAGCGGTCGAGTTGGTACATGCGGACGCGAAAGGGGATGTAGCCTTCATTATCGGCATTAGTATAGTCATAATCGCCATTGGCGCCGGTTCCGATAATGAGCGGGGAAAGCACAACAACATAGGGGACACCGATGGTGTCACCGCCAGTGGCGTTGTAGCCACCCAAGTCGTCCTGGATAATCGTTGTGATTGCGTCTCCGTCGAGGGCGTTGGCCTGCTCCTCCCAGATGTATAAAACCATGCTGTCGTCAAAACTGTCCGGGTCGCCGCCGGCAAGCGCTTGGCTGACGCTGCCATCGCCGCTATACAGCAGCTCATCCTCGATGTATGAACGCACGATACCGTCGATACGTATGGCCGAATCCTTGTCCACGATGTGTCGCACTGAGCTGACGGTAGGTGCGAGCAGGCCGAGCAGAGCCACGACGGCAATGGAGATAACCCCCACGGCCAATACGACCTCCATCAGCGAGAAAGCCCGACGTGTGGGCAGGACGTTGTGTTTACGCATCATACACATGAAAAAGGTTAATCTTCTAGTTCTCCTTCACCGAGTAGATCGTTAGATTCGACCATGGTGACACCACCGGTGCGGCGCAGGTAGAACCCCACGAGCGCGTACTGGTTCTCAAACTTTAGCGGTGGATTCGTATCGGCTACCAGCGGCCCGGTGATCTCGCCCGCGGCGAAGACGATCTGCGCGCCCGGCTGATCCGAAAGACCGCGACTGGTGTAGCTGTAAGAATAGGAATCAAAAGCCTCCAGACCGACATTTGAGTTCAGGTTCGGATAAATGGTGTCGTTAAAATCCGACTCATAACCGGTACTGTACTTGAAGCCGCCCGCGATATCTGCCGCCCCGACATCCCCCACTTCAGGGATGAAGTACACGCCCTTGGGCAAGTAGGTGCCTTCGCTGGCGGCGATCCAGCGCCCTGGGGTATCTGGGTCTTCATATACAACCATCATGTAGCGCCAGGTCTTGGACGGGTCGGCGTTATCCGCGTAGATGAGGACTTTGGAATTGGTGTGCTTACCCTGCGCGGTCAGGCGCGCGAGTTGAAAGGTGCTGGAGGCAAGGCGCTGGCCGCTGCCGAGCGAGGCCATGGAGCCCCCACCGGAAAAGCTCAGCCCGATAATACCGCCCATGATGGCGATGATACCAATAACGGCCAGCAGCTCAACGAGCGTAAAGCCACTGCGGCGGGCCTGTCGTGTCGTGCGTTGAAACATATAAATTAGTCCCAGGTTTGGACAATGACACCGTTGGCCGGCGTATTTTCTTCGTAGGACCAGGCTATAACGCCGGATCGAATCGCGTCTCCACCTGAGGGATTCGTAATGGTGCCATTGCCATCTGCGTCCACAGCGATATAGATTTCATTGCCAAAGCCATCAGTCAGGTTGTCGGCATCGTCGAATTCCTCTTCGCTGAAAGAGTAAAAGCGCATGGCGCGGTTGTTGCCCCAATCCCCCGTCGCAGGGTCATTGGTATTGGGATCGCGGCCAGAAAGCGCGATGATGAATTCGTCTTCGCCCGAGATGCTCGCGCCTGCGTCGGTCAGGCCAGTGGGGTAGTAACCGTACTGGGACTTAAACTGGGCGATGGCCGTGGCGTAGCCGGTCATTTGGGCGCGGCTCTTGGACTTAACCGCTGCCTTGCGGGCAGCGCCAACGGTCGGGATAAGGATACCGGCCAGGATACCGATCACCGCGATAACGGTGAGCAGTTCGATAAGGGTAAAGGCGCGACGCCGGGGGCGGAGAGTCTGGGCACGTTTCATAGGTGAATTCAGATTTAAAGGTTAGTGACGTTCGAGACCGTAGATGATGTTGTCAAAGTCGTCGTGATCCGGGTCGGTTATGTCGTAGTAATCAGAGGAGTTCGCGGGGAAGTTACCCTCGGCAAAGTCAGCCAGGCTGGTAGCAGAGATGTTTCCGTCCGGTCCCGGTGAGACAAGGATGAAGCCCATGTGGTTCCAAGTGTCAGTTGCATTGGATTTGTAAAAGTAGCGGTACTCGTTACCCCAGGGATCGAGAAACTTTGTCGGGTTACTGGGGTTGTTTGTATCGATGGTTTGCTCCTCAAGAAAAACCGGGGCACCAGTGGTAGTAGCGCTCATGGCACCATTGCGCGTCAGGTATCGCCGCCCAGTCAGAGAGTCAAAAAGGATTTGCTCCGGGTCAGCAGTCGTCCAGGGATAGTCGCCGTAGCGGCCCTTGAAGGCGGAGAGGCCCGAGGCCATAGCGTGCATTTCGCCCTTGGCACGCGACTCTGCCTGCTGGGCAAAGACGCCCGACTGGATGCCGATCACGATGCCTGCCAGGACAAGGATAATGCCCATGACGACGAGCAGTTCGATGACGGTGAAGCCGCTACGGCTTTGAGTATTCATGCGAGGGGTCTGCATAGGGTAAGCGGTGATGCTAGATAATGACGTGCGTGTGTGTCAATGCGTTCTATTTAATATAGCGCATGCGGGCGTGTTTTTCATCCCCCTGCCCGGGAAGGGATTTGCTCCACGAAAATTATTGGCTTGATTCCCCCACCCGGTTTCGCCATTACCCATTCGTATTGAGGGAGCTACCCACGGCGTGCCAACGCCCGGCTCCCCGTCCTCCGCAAAGGTGCGGAAGACATACCCGCCTAAATCACGCACTCCCCCGTGCGCATGTTAATGCGCATCATGTTTTTATGAGCGACCAAAACTCGCCTGATAACCAAATTGCCGTCGAAGGCATTTTTGAACCGTCCAACAATAAGACCGGGCAGCTGCTCGACCCCAGCAAGAACGGGCGTCAGCGGCACTCCGACCCCTTTATCCCGCGTGAACTGGTGCGCCGTTTCCGCCTCAAGCGCGGCAACTGGGTCTCCGGTAACGCCATCCACGACGACCGCTTCCCCAACCCCAAGGTGCGCTTTATCGAAAAAGTGGACGGGCTCAGCGTCGAAGACCGCCGTAAACACTACGACTTCAGTCAGTTAACGACCATCGCGCCCAACGAGCGCTTTAACCTCGAGTGCAAGGACGGACGCCTGACCACACGCGTCATCGACCTCTTTTGCCCCATCGGTAAGGGCCAGCGCGGCCTCATCGTGGCCCCACCCCGTACCGGTAAGACCACCCTGCTCAAGGACATTGCCGAGGGCATCATTGAGAACCACCCCGAGTGCGCCGTCATGATCCTGCTGGTGGACGAGCGCCCCGAGGAAGTAACCGACTTCCGCCGCGAGCTGCCCACAGCCGAGATTTTCGCCTCCTCCAACGACGAGGAACTGGAAAGCCACATCCGCATTGCCGATATCGCTATCGACCGGGCCAAGCGCCAGATGGAAGTCGGCAAGGATGTCGTGCTCCTGCTCGACTCCATCACTCGCCTCTCCCGCGCCCACAACGCCAACCGCTCCTCAGGACGCACCATGACGGGCGGCCTGGACGTGCGCGCGCTGGAAAAACCGCGTCAGCTCTTCTCCTCCGCCCGCAACACCGAAGAAGCCGGCAGCTTGACCATCATTGCCTCAGCCCTCATCCAGACTGGGAGCAAGATGGACGACCTGATTTTCGAAGAGTTCAAGGGCACGGGTAACATGGAAATGGTCCTCGACCGCAAGTGCGCCGAACTCCGCCTGTGGCCCGCGTTTAACGTCAACTCCTCCGGCACGCGTAAGGAAGAGCTCCTGCTCGACGCCGACACGCTGGACAAGGTCGGCTTCTTCCGCCGCGCCCTCGCACCCATGAAGATTGAGGACGCCTGCGAGACGCTCATCGAACGCATGAGCAAGACCAAGAGCAACGCCGAACTCCTACGCCTGCTCGAAGGTTAGGCTGTCTCTGCGTTGTTGATTAGAGCTGGCCGGGAAGCCTCCAAGCGGGTTTGTCTGATACGCTGACCAGACTTTGGCCGTGACACAATCTCTGTAATCTGCGGCTACGATTGTACTTAAACTGCGCTTTAATCTCAAAACAAAAGCCAAGTCCTCTCGCACCCTGCGCCTTGATGAGATAAATGATACCGTTTTTTCAAATGACGCGCCTACGGTCTTGCTTCCGTTTTCGATGAAACTAGGCTTTGTCCTATAAAGTTTATGAATTCTTCCTCTGAGGCAGCCCAACCTATCCGCAAGCGCATCCACGACATCAACGGCGAGATTTTCCTCATCCGAGGAAATGCAGAAATCGCGCTACACCAATTGGATAACGATTCTCCAATAAGAAAGAACCTGGAAGAGATCATTGCACGATCCGAGGCCATGGAAGCCCATGTAACCGAGCTGCGCAAAGCCTGCGTGCCGCCATCCGAATAGTTTCTTAAGATTTTTGCGTTAAGGAGTTTCGGGGCAGTCCGATTACTTGGCTATCAATATGTTGCCTCAAAACGATTCCGAAACATTCGATTCGCTGCCTTCACGTTCCTCCTCACAGGATATTGAGTGGGATATGGTCAGAGAGGGTCGCATCAGCCACGCACGGAGCCTGGCTGCGGACCCAGACTATCCCTCACGGGAAATTATTGAGCAAATGGCCAGCGCCGTAGCGCAGCATTGCTGCTAATCGCTTGTTCCGCCGCCTTGGCGGATTTTTTTGTCCAATCGGTAAGATTTCGGTTGGACGAACTCCCTCGGCATGCCTAACTTGCGGCTTCCACCAAGTTGCAACCTTCATCTTTATAAAGCCATGAGTTGGAATCGTTTTAAGCAGTACTGCCTTCAAGTCCCCTCCCTCGACTTCGCCCTCGACGTTAGCCGCGTGGATTTCCCCGAGTCCTATCTCGGCGACATGCAGCCCAAAATCGACAAGGCCATCGCCGACATGGAAGCCCTCGAAGGCGGCGCCATCGCCAACCCGGACGAAAACCGCATGGTCGGCCACTACTGGCTGCGCAACGCCGCTATCGCCCCCGACGCGGATATCTCCGAAGCGGTCACCAGCACCCGCGCCCGCATCAAGGACTTTGCCAGCAAAGTCCACTCCGGCGAAATCAAGGGCCAGGACGGCGTCTTTAAAAACCTGCTTTGCATCGGTATCGGCGGCTCCGCTCTCGGCCCGCAGTTTGTGGCCCAGGCCCTCGGCAACCCCGCCACCGACCCGATGAAGGTCTACTTCTTTGACAATACCGACCCGGACGGCTTCGACACCGTGCTCAAGCAGCTCGAAGGCCAGCTCGGCCAGACCCTGGCCGTGGTTACGACGAAGTCCGGCGGCACCCCGGAAACCCGCAACGGCATGCTCGAAGCCGAGCACGCCTGGAAAGCCGCTGGCCTGGACTTCGCCAAGCACGCTGTGGCCATCACGGGCGAAGGCTCCAAGATGGACAAGGTCGCCGTCTCCGAAGGCTGGATCACCCGCTTCCCCATGTGGGACTGGGTCGGCGGCCGCACCAGCGAACTCGCCGCCGTGGGCCTCGTTCCCGCTGCCCTCACTGGTTACGACATTGACGGGATGCTCGACGGCGCCGCCGCCATGGACGAGGTCACCCGCGAGAAGCAGTTTAAACAAAACCCCGCCGCCATGCTCGCCCTGATGTGGTACCACCTCACCGGTGGCAAAGGCGCCAAGGACATGGTCATCCTGCCCTACAAGGAACGGCTCGCGCTATTTTCCAAGTACCTGCAGCAACTCGTCATGGAGTCTCTGGGCAAGGAGCTCGACCTCGACGGCAACACCGTCCACCAGGGGATCGCCGTTTACGGCAACAAGGGTTCGACTGACCAGCACGCCTACGTGCAGCAGCTCCGCGATGGTGTGGCGAACTTCTACGCCACTTTCATTGAGGTGCTCAAGTCCCGCGAAGGCGAGTCTGTCGCCGTCGAAGGCGAGCACACCGCAGGCGATTTCCTCCAGGGCTTCCTCCTCGGCACCCGCGACGCCCTCTACGAAAAGGGCCGCAACTCCATCACCATCACGGTCAAGGAGGTCACGCCCTTCACCGTGGGCATGCTGATCGCCCTTTATGAGCGCGCCGTGGGCTATTATGGCTCGCTCGTAAACATCAACGCCTACCACCAACCGGGCGTTGAAGCGGGTAAGAAAGCCGCCGCAGGTACCCTCGCCCTGCGCCAGGACATCCTCGATACCCTCCGCGCCGCCGCCGGGCAGCCCCTTACTGCCGAACAAATAGCGGAAAAACTCCAGCGCACCAACGAAACGGAACTGATATACAAGATCATTGAGAATCTTGCCGCCAACGCGCCCAAGGGCGTGAAAAAAATGGCTGGCCAATCCATTGACCAAAATCAATATTCAGTCCACTAACTTCCAAAGCATCTTACCCCCCATATAATGAAGATTGTATCCATTATCTTACGCGTACTGGCCATCCTCGGCGCCGCCGCAGCTGTGGCCGGCTACGTTCTGACCCAGAATAAGGTTAACGAACTCAACGAACAACTGGCTCAGGAGCAGTCCAAGGCGACTGCTGCCCAGCAGCAAGCCACCAGTGCCCAGGACGAGCTGTCAAACGCCAAGAGCAAGGTCAGCGGCCTTAGCTCGGACCTAGGCGCCGTGCAGGAGCGCGAAACCAAGGCACGCAACGAATTCAATCAGGCCCAGCGTGAAATCAAGTCTCTGCAAAGCGACCTGAAGGACATCAAGTCCAAGGTTGCCGACCTCGAACAGCGCAACAACACCCTCAAGCGCGAACTGCTCGACCAGCGCACCAGTGTCCCTACCGACAACAGCGCCGAGATCAGCCAGTACCAGGCCAAGATCGAAGCCCTTAACAAGCAGGTCATGCAGTTGAAGACGGACCTCGACGCCGCAACCGCCCGCACCAGCGGCTCCACGGCAGCCGCCGCAGGCACCGCAGCAACGGGTACTGCTGGCGCAAGCAGCACCGTAGCACCCTCCGGCACGCCTGACGCCCCCGCGACCACCGTGGTCTCCTCTGCCGCCAAAGGCCAGAGCGCAACCATTCTCAAGGCCGACCACGACAACGGCATCCTCATCATCAGCCGCGGCCAGCAGGGTGGACTCCAGCGCCAGATGGAATTCGGCATCGTCAAGGGTGTTGAAAAGCCCATCCGCCTGACCGTCACCCGCGTAGAGCCCGACTTTGCCATCGCCCACATTGCTCCCGGCACTTCCCACGCCAAGATCTACAAGGAAGGCGACACCATCCAGATCGTCCAGTAGCTTTACACCAGCCATGATCGCCAAGCTTCTTTGCCTAGCCTCCATTCCCGCAGCCCTGTTCCTACTCAGCGGCTGCGAAAGCAGTAGCCCCGAAGAATCCAAGATTCCGTGGAACCGCCCCGCCTCCTGGGAAGGCGGCCCCGCTGGCTACGGTGACGCCCTGCCCGGCAAGGAGCGCTACTAACCCGCGCACCTCGTGGCTGAGGACGAATCCAGACCGGTGGCTGCTGGCCACCTCTACGTCGTCGCCACCCCGATCGGCAATCTCGGCGATCTCTCCTCTCGTGCCTGCGAAGTCCTCTGTGCTTGCGATTTGATCGCCAGTGAGGACACGCGCAAAACGGGCCAGCTCCTGGCCCGTATCGAGAGCCGCGTCCCCGCCCTCTCCTACCACGAGCACAACGAGAAGGAGCGCGCGCAGGAGCTTGCCGACAAGCTGGAGGCCGGGCAAAGCATTGCCCTGGTATCCGATGCGGGCACCCCCGCCATCAGCGACCCGGGGTTTCGCCTCGTGCGCGAGTGCCGCCGCCGCGGGCTCCCGGTGGTGCCCGTCCCCGGCCCCAGCGCCCTTGTCACCGCGCTTTCGGCCTCAGGCCTGCCGACAAATGGCTTTCTCTACGTGGGCTTCCTTGCCCCGAAAAGCGCGGCCCGTAAACGCTTTTTACAGGAGCATGCCGACTTTCCCTACACACTCGTCGCCTACGAGTCCTCCCACCGTATCGACAAGTTTGCCGCTGAGATCGTCGAACAGCTCGGCCCGGAGCGTATCGTCTGCCTCGCGCGTGAGTTGACCAAGCTCCACGAAACCTTTCTTGTGGGCCCGGCTGGCAGCGTCGCCCCCCAGCTCAAGGGCAACAACCTCAAGGGCGAGTTCGTCGTCATCATCGCCCCCAAGGGCTTCGAGCTCTAGGGCGTGTCTTCAAATTAAGAAACGAAGGAAAAAGAGGTAATTTTGAGGATTTTTTCGGCTTTCGAAGTGGTGTGAATCCAGATTCATGAACTGAGAAAACGGAAAAAGACGCGAAAAGACCCTTTTCTCCCGACCTTGATGAATTTGAAGACA
>JAUIAM010000009.1 GCA_030425485.1 Verrucomicrobiia bacterium | reverse complement strand
AATACCCGCATGTACCGCAACATCTACCATCAGGAATCCGGTAACAAACTTGGCCATCAACGCTACCCCGAAAACATCCTCCTCGCCCACGACGGGCTGGAGCTGGACGTCTAGTCCGCACATAGAAAAGACAAGCATTGGAGCCATTACACCACACAACCACCGACGGCGAATACGCCAAAAAAATCACCAAAGCCGAGATCAACGACTTGCCGTTGTTCCGCTATGAGGGGCCCATCCGCCTCATCAACACACCGGAACAAGCCCGCAAGGCCGTTGACGAGCTCAGGCAGGAGTCCGTCCTCGGCTTCGACACTGAGTCGCGCCCGGCCTTCAAGAAAGGGGACAATTTCCTCCCCTCGCTGGTTCAGTTCGCCAACGCCGACGAAGCCTTTCTCTTCCAGATCGGGCAGTTTGAAGAAGGCATGGACTGCCTCAAGCCACTCCTCGAAGACCCGAGCATCGCCAAAGTCGGCGTCGCCCTACACGACGACATCCGTCGCCTGAAAGAAATCTCTCCCTACGAGGACCGCGGCTTTGTTGAAATCAGCGACCTGACCAAGCAGCTCGAAATCACCAACACCGGGCTGCGCAGCCTGGCGGGCATCTTCCTCGGGCACCGCATTTCCAAAAGCTCCCAGGTCTCCAACTGGGCCCGCGCCGAGCTGACCAAAAACCAACTCGTCTACGCCGCTACCGACGCCTGGGTCAGCCGACTGCTTTACGAAAAAGTCCTCCCCCTGCTCGAACGGTAGCCGTCTTCCCATAAAAGTGGTAAAGTCAGTGGCCCGGGTAGGGATGCCAGCCCTCAGGCATCCGCGGACGGCTGGGGGCAGCCGTCCCTACCAACATCTTATCAATCATTTAGGGAAACGGTATAAAACGATCCGCGCTACTTGGCCGCACGCTGCTTGATGCCCTCTTCCTCCGCAGTGATACGCAGATGCGTCAGGGTAGACTGCCACTGGCTGGCTTGCTCAGTCATGCCGAGGGAATGAGCCGCTTCGATGGCCGCTGGGTAGTAGTCAAAGAGCGCGCTGTACTCGCCCTCGGCCAGCCGCATGAGGCTCTCGTAAACGGCGAGCGCCATCTCCACCTGACGGATCGACTCCAGATAGCTGCCCGTCTCGAAGAGCAAGCCCCAGTCCGCAACCGATAAATCGATCCCTTCCTTTTCGCACCAGGGCTGGAGCAACTCCAGGGCCTTGCGCTGACCACCGCGCAGCTTGTACTGCCGCGCCATAGACAGGGCCAGGGGCAAGCCGCCCACCCGTTTGTACTGCTCCACCCCAAAGGCAAACGCTTCCTCGTAGTCCTTGGCCGCACGCAGCGCCTTCATCTGGCGCAGCACCACGTAGCCGCTGAGCGCGTCCGGCGCCGCATCCACGCGCTTGAGTTGAGCCGCCAAGTCTACCTTGAAAGGCTGGTAAAGCGGGTCGCCGACAAAGACCGCCTGCCAGCTCAGAATCGGCAAGGCATAGTAGGCCGCCTCCCCCGCAGACATGCCCTTGATCAAACCTTCCATGAAAAAGTCCGGACGGTGCGTGAGCTTGAGAAAAGGCTCGTGGACGTTACCAAAACTGACCGCTGCGCCCCGGTCAAGCAACGGCGCCACCCAGCGGTTTTGCGGGTTGCGCACCGTGGCAGCGGAGAAGCTGTGCAAGTGAAAGGCCACTGCCCCCGGCGCAAAGCGAAAGTCCGGGTTACTGATTGGGCTATCCTCCAGCTTACCGTACCAGCCATAGTAAAAGGCCGCCCCGTCGAAACGCTCTTTCCACCCCTGCTGCTCCTTCTCTTTGTTCCAACTGACCGGATAGTGCAGGGCTTCGAGCATTTCCCCGGCGCTGGTCAGCCAGGCGTCGCCGTCGGGGTGCTTGTGCCCGAGGTCGATGTACCCGCGCCCGCGCAGGCCGTCACGCTCAGCCGTCAGGGCCGAATCGATAATCTTCTTCGCCCCGGCGAAATCAACCGCATCCAACCGCGCCACACGCACCACGGACTGACGCACCATCAGGGGCGGCTGCTCTACATGAAAGAGTGGATTGGGCAAAAAGCCGACCGTATCCGCCGAACCTACGGCCAGAAAGCACAGCTCGGCATCCACGCAGGCCGCATTCGTAAAGAACTCCTTGCGGATAGTGTTCGAGTCCAGATGGGATAGACGCTCCGGGTCGTTCTTGAGGCGAAGTGGAAGACGACACGCGACCAGAAAGTCGATCTCGTGCCCCATGACCGCGGCAGCCACGCGCCCCTCGCGATCCTTCTTGTTGCTGAGCGTTCCCACCAGCCAGCCCTCCTTGATCAGCTTGACACGCAGAGGATTAAAAATCGTCTCAACAAACGCCTCCCACGTGATGGCCTCATCCCTCGTGGTTTCCACTGTAATCAGGTTTCGCTCCGGTATCCCCCGCTGCTGCATGTAGTACTCGGCAATCTCCAGCGAGAGCGGGTCGGCTTCGTTTGCCACCACCACGACGCGCTCGGGCGAAAGCTCCCCTCGGGACAAGCTACCCGCCAGCAGCAGCGTGAGTGTCAACAGCAGGCGAAGGCGAATAATCAGCATAGGAGAGCAATCCAAAAAAGTTAACTACGGGCCATGACAGCGGCGAGTTTGAGCCCCGCCGCCACCGCCAGTAAGGTCAGGACAAGATTCAGCGCGATATTGGCCAAACCAGCCACCACCGCGCCACGCTCGAACAACGCCATCGTCTGGTAACTGAAGGTTGAGAAAGTGGTCAATGCGCCGCAGAAACCGGTCGTCAGCATGACGCGCAGGTGCGGGCTGATGTGCTGGTAGGCCTCGGTGCCAAAGAGGTAGCCAATGATGAGCGAACCGACCACGTTGACCACCAGGGTGGCCCAGGGAAACTCCGTCGGTATCCAGTGGCTGACCAGGGCCCGGGCCACCGCCCCGAGCGCTCCCCCAAGGGCAATCCAGAGTAAATGCGTAAAAGTCATCGTCTCAGTGAGCTCAACGCCCGCGCAAGATGTTCAGCTTCTTCTGGTAAAGCAGGATGCCCTCCAGCAGGGAGTTGGCAATCTTTTCGCGATAGGCCTCGCTACGCAGCTTGTACGCATCGGAGGCATTGGTCAGAAAGCCGCACTCCACCAGCACACCGGGACAGTTGAGGTCCTTGAGCACGGCGAAGCGCGCCCGCTTCAGCCCGCGGTCATCTGCCTGCAAATGCCGCACCATCGAAGCCTGCATAAAATAGCCCGCCAGCAGATTCCACGGATCGTTGGCATTACCGGGGTAGCTGCGTCGGGCCGAAGAGGTGACCTTCGAAGCGCTGGTCGAGGGCAACCACTGCGGTGTCATGACAAAGGTCTCCACACCGCCCACCGCACTGTCTCCCACCGCGTTAAAGTGGATACTCACAAAGAGGTCCGCGTCGTACTTGTTGGCAACAGCCGGGCGACTCGCCAGCGGCACGTACTTGTCCGATGTGCGGGTCAGGATAACCTTATAGCCGTAGGTTTCCAGCTTGCGCTTGAGCCGCAACGCGATGTCGATGGTCAATATCTTCTCGTTCAGCTTCTTGTCCTTGCTCTCGGCTCCGGGGTCATTGCCGCCGTGGCCGGGATCGATGACGATCCGGTACAGCTTGGGCACCGGGCTAAAGCGCGAAGGCGTCAGCAGCGGCTTGACCGTCGTGTCGTAGTCACGCTGCGAGATCATTAACTCCCCCTTGTGGAGTGCGATGGGCAGCCCAAGGAAAATACGCTCGCCATTGAGCGTAAGCCAGCGCTTGTGCAGCGTGAACTCCATCCGCGTAATGCGGGTGTACAGGAGCACCTCCTTCTCCCGCGCGACCCAGGCGTGCGTCATACCCAGTTCACGGGCAATGCTCGATAGGCCCACATAGCTGGAGCCATTGATTTTGGTCTCGGCCCCGAGCGTACTCCAGGCGAGAAAAAGGAAAAGCAGTAGCGCGAAAGGCCTACTCTTCTTCGTCCTCATCCTCCCCGACATGCATATTGTACTTCAGCTTGCGCTTGTTAGCCGGGAGCGGGGACATGGTCAGGGTGATGTTGCGCCCGACAAGCTTCGGAGGAGAGTCGGCATTGGCCACGTGGGCCAGGTCCTTCACCGCGCGATTCACCACATCGAAGCCCAAGTCCTTGTGCTCCATTTCGCGACCGCGGAACATGAGCGTCATCTTGAGCTTCGCTCCGTCGTCGAGGAACTCCTCGGCCCGGCGCAGCTTCGTCATGTAGTCGTGCTCCTCGATGCGGACGCGGAACTTGACCTCCTTAAGCTTCTGCGAGGAGCTGTGAGACTTGCTCTCCTTCTCCTTCTTGCTCTGCTCGTACATGTACTTGCCGTAGTCGAGAATACGGCAGACCGGCGGACGGGCCGTCGGCGAAATTTCAATCAGGTCGAGCCCGTTGTTTTTGGCCAGCGTCAGCGCTTCGCGTGTCTGCATGACTCCGATCTGCTTGCCATCGGGTCCGATGACGCGCACTTCGGGCACGCGGATGCGTTCGTTCTTACGAGGCCCACGGGGCTGGTTGTAGCGGCGTCTGCCTCCTCCCGGACGGCGGCCACCTCCTTGAAACGGCATATTACCCATTACGAAACAATTTGCCGCATAGCAGTGCGGAACCCGTCACGGACGGGTTGTGGGGCGGTGTTATCGACGATCTGATAATTCAGCATAAATTTTCTGACAGTAATTTAGCACGCTGGAGGCAACGCGCAACCTTTTTTACAGCCTGTGTGCGTAACAAGTCTGTGCCAGCCCGTACTCAAACAGAGAAGCTCTCCCCGCACGAGCAGCTCGAAGCCGCATTCGGGTTGGTGAACTTAAACCCGCCGGCCACCATCTTGTCCGAGTAGTCCAGCGTCGTGCCCTTGATGTAGAGCGCGCTCTTCATGTCCACGACGACCTGGGAATCGGCCGTATGCACGAGGATGTCGCCCTTCTTCGGCTGGGCCACGAACTTCATCTTATAGGAGAGGCCGTTGCAGCCCCCGCCCGTGATTTTGACCCGCAGAAAATCGCCCTTCTGCTCGCGAGAGATGAGCGCGTTCAACTTACGCCCGGCGGGCTCGGTCAGCTTAATCAGCCGCTCGTCTCCCACCCGCACGCCTTCGGGAATCTCTATCGCTGGTGTATCCATCACTTCAGTGTAGCCCATAACCTAAAAACGCATTCCTCAAAATTGCAAGGCCCGATGCGATCCGGTCTCAGCAGCGCAGGCGCAAAGCCCATCAATGCTGTAGCCGCAGGGCCAGCTCGATGGCGCGGAGGAAGCTGCCCGCGTCCGCCCTGCCCTGCCCCGCTATGCCGAAGGCCGTGCCGTGGTCGGGACTCGTCCGCACAAAAGGCAACCCGAGCGTGATGTTGACCGCCTTGTCAAAGTCCACCGCCTTGAGCGGAGCCAGCCCCTGGTCGTGGTACAGGGCGATGACCACATCGAACTCGCCCATCAGTTGACGGTGAAACACCGTGTCCCCCGGCTGGGCCGTGGAAAGGCCCGGATAGGTCGCGCGCAGGGTGTCGAGGATCGGGTCAATAATGCCCTGCTCCTCATAGCCGAGCAGACCACCCTCCCCGGCGTGGGGATTCAGCCCGCACACACCGATGCGCGGCGGCCCCTGAACTGCCTTTTTATCCGCAAGCTTCTCCGCCAGGAAGTGCGCGTTTTTCACCGCACGGGAAATCGTCTCGTGGTTCATGTGGTTGGAAACCTCCGAGAGCGGGATGTGCCACGTGGCCAGCACCACCGTGAGCAGCCCCCCGGCAAAAGCCATCGTGGGCTCACCGTACCAGCGGTCGGCAAAATACTCCGTCTGCCCCGGCCAGGTCCAACCCGCCTTGCTCATCCAGGCCTTGCTCACCGGGCCCGTGACCACCGCCGAGTAACGCCCCTGACGGCAGCCGTAGGCCGCCTCGTCCAGAGCCTCCAGCGCAAGCGCCGCCCCCTCAACCGTCGGCTCGCCCGGTTGGGCCAGGAAGCCCGCGTCGCCGACTTCCTTCGCATGGGCGTAGTCGAGCGTGTTCAGCCACGAGGCCGGGCCAATCGGGCAAAGCTTCCCCCGCAGGTCCGACCGCTCCGTCAGGATTTTTCCAATAATCTCGGGCCCGACTCCCGCCGGGTCCCCGCAAGTGATGGCGATGGGCGCTGTGCTCATTAGAAGGAAGTCATTAACCACAAAGGCACCAAGACACAAAGCGAATTCAATACCCGGAGGCAGATTTAGGATCAGCAGATTCACCAGATAAGCGCAGGTTATGGAAGGCATTCATCCCCGCGCCAGCCCTGCTATAATCATCAGCGAAAACCGCAAAACATCTGCGGATAAAATACGGGGCGACCAAGCATTGCCAGCGGGGCTTACCCGCCGCGCGCATGGATGAAGCCCCGCTTCTTCTCGTTGAAGAATGTTAGGAAAATCCGGCCGGGCTCGGTCTGGGCTTCGATGCCCGCGGCCTTCTCCTGCATGGTGCCCTTGGCCTTGGTCATGAAGAGCGCGCGGTAGCAGCTCTTCAAATCCGCGATCTCCTCGGCGCTGTGGCCGCGGCGGCGCAGGCCGATCAGGTTCAGGCCGGCCACGGTGTTTTTGCCATCGACGATGACGTATGGCGGCACGTCGAGCCCCACACGTGAGCCGCCCGAGATGATGCAGCCCTCGCCGATGCGCACGTTCTGGTGCACGACCACGTTGCCGCTAATAAAGGCATTGCGCCCCACCGTGACGTGGCCCGCGATGAGCGCGCCGTTGGCCAGGATGACGTTGTCCGCCAGCACGCTGTCGTGCCCGACGTGCGAGTTCACCATGAGCAGGCAGTTCGCACCCACGAGGGTGTTCGTGCCGGGCCTGGTCGCGCGGTGAATGGTCACACCCTCGCGCAGTACGCTGCCCGCGCCGACCTCCACCCCGCTCGGCGTCGCGGGGTCGAACTTCAAATCCTGCGGCTCGCCGCCGATCACCGCATGGTGATCGACCACGACCTTTTCCCCCAGCACCACCCCCGCCTTGACCACGGCAAACGCCGCTACCGTACAGCCTTCACCGAGGGAAGCTTTCTCATCAACAAGCGCGAGTTCGTGAATCATGAGGATATGTTTAAACCACGGATTTCACCGATAGCACAGATAAAAATATCCGAGTAATCCGTGGTTAAAGAAAAAGCAGACCTTTGCGTCTTGGCGTCTCTGCGGTTCAAATGCTTCTCTGTTCTACCTTCTCACTTCTTCCCGAAAAGCTCCATCTGTTCGCTCTTGATCAGGTCGTAGTTTTTCAGGATGCGCAGCACCTGGAGCAAGTCGCTCTTCTGGTAGTTGTGGTTTACCTCCAGCTTCTGCACGATGTCCTGCAGCATGGAGCGAAAGGAAATGATCGCGTCGATCCCGGCCTTTTCCAGCAGCTCGATGCTCTGCGACTTGTGCGGCTCGTGCGTGGGCAGCCCCGGCATGACGAGGATTTTCATAAAACTTCCCGCGTCGAGCTCGTCGAGCTGTTCGTCCTCGACGTGAAACAACTCCTCGGCCTTCTTCAGCACGTCCTTTTCCAGAAACTTAAAAATGTCCGAACTCCCCCGCAGCGTGCCCGGTGAGAAACGCTGCGAGTGCCAGCCCTTCACAATCACCACCGCCCGCCGCACCCGCTCAAGCTGGTTGGAAAACAGGATGAACCCCGGCTTGTCCGCGCCCTTCTTCCAAGTCGGGTTGTAAATCATCAGGTCGATCTCTTCCTCGCTCTTCTTGGCCCGCGACTGCACCGCGTACTTCCGGAGCTGACGAACGAGAAACCCGTTCATCTCAAAGTACTCACGCACAATCGTTTCATCTACGCCGGCCATCTTATTTTCTCATAGTCAGGCAAATGCACAACCGTTTGGCAATGGGATAGTGCCGCGGCTTCTCTGCTTTAAATATGTCTTCAACGGGATTTGCCTGCATCGACTCAGACACCTCGCTGTCATCCTGAGCGAGTGTAACGAGTCGAAAGATCTCCGAGGACGGACGCCAAAGCTGGATCAATACGATTTAATTTAGGCACGCACATGGAGATCCTTCGGTGCGACCACAAGCAGTCTTATTCAGGATGACAACGGGATAGATAAAAAGCCATTGGCGAGTCAGACACACATTTTCATTGCTCCGCACCCAGAAAGCCAACGGGTTTCCAGGTAAGTGAGTCATCCTTGCTCGCATCATACTTCTCAAGCGCACCATCTCCGCGCAGCACCACACCCGCCCATAGGAGTTTCCTTTTCATCAGCTAAACTGCTGCCAGAGTTTTTCGATCAAGGCCTCGTCTACATCGTCCACCGTCACGGCGGTGCCGAGCGTTTCCATGGCGACAAATCGCAGCTTGCCCGCGCGGACTTTCTTGTCCCGGCGCATGGCGTCCATCAGCGCGTCGATGTCAAGTTTTGGAGGAGGATTTCCGTCGAGCGTATCCTTTAGAGACGTCGGCAGCCCGTAGCGGGCGACGAGTTCGCGTGCGGCATCGACATCGGCCTGGGTGAATTGAAATCCCGCGCGCCCCTCTGCCGTCAGCTTCAACGAAAGCTCTGCCGCCATGACCAGCCCGATGCCCACGGCCTCGCCGTGCAGGTAAGTGCCGTACCCGGCCACGTTTTCGATGGCGTGGGCGAAGGTGTGCCCGAGGTTCAGGAGCGCACGCCCGCCATTGGTCGCGGTTTCCTTTTCATCGGCCTTGACCACCTCGGCCTTGATCTCGCAGCAGCGGCGGATGACGCCCGGCAGCTCCGGGTGGTCCCAACTCAGCGGCTGCTCCAGCGCGACGAGTTGGTCGAACAACGCGCGGTCATAGAGCATGCCGTATTTTATCACCTCGGCCATCCCGGCGGAGAACTCACGCGGCGGCAGGGTTTTTAAAAATTCGGTGCAGATGAAAACCGCCTTGGGCTGCCAGAATGCGCCCACGAGGTTCTTGCCCGCCGAAAGGTTGATGCCCGTCTTACCGCCCACGGAGGAGTCCACCATCGCGAGCAGGGTCGTCGGTACCTGATAGAAATCGATCCCGCGCAGGTAAGTCGCGGCGGCGAAGCCCGCGAGGTCTCCGATCACGCCCCCGCCCACGGCGATGATCTTACCGCCCCGGTCGATGCGGTGCAGCGCCATCTCCTCGTGTATCTTCTCAAGCTGGGCAAAGGATTTCGTTTTTTCGCCCGCGTCGAGCTCGATCAGCAGCCCTCCGTCGCCCGCGTACTGCCCGGTGTTGGTGTCGCAGATAACCGTCGGCGGCGAGGTGATCTCGGCATGCTCGGCAATGGCCTCCGCGTAGGCATCCCAATCGGGGAGGATAAAAATCGGGTAGCTGCGCTCACCCAGCTCAACGGTCAGTTTCTCAGTCATGGCATACCTTAACAGGAGGACACAGAGTGAGCAGAGTTTCTTCGTATCAGAAAACTCAATACACGCTTTCTTATCTGTGCTATCCGTTCCATCCGTTGTTAAAACTTTAATTCACTGCTTCCTCTGCTAACTCCTGTAAAAGGCTCCCCTACTCCTCGATGCCGAAGATCGCGTTGACGTAGTTGTCGATGGAGAAGGGCTGGAGGTCTTCCTTTTGCTCGCCCAGGCCGACGAAGACGATGGGGATTTTCAACTCGCGGTAGATGCCGACCAGCGCACCGCCGCGGCTGGTGCCGTCGAGCTTGGTGATGATGAGCCCGGTCAGGCCAAAGGCTTCGTGGAATGCCCGGGCCTGCTCGATGGAATTTGAGCCTAGCGAGCCGTCCACCACCAGCCAGCTGTGGTGCGGTGCGGACTCATCGTGCTTTTGCAGCACGCGGCGAATTTTCTTCAACTCCTCCATCAGGTTGCTCTTGGTGTGGAGGCGACCCGCCGTGTCGAGAATGAGCACGTCGCGCCCGCGCGACTGCGCGGCCTGATAGGCGTCGAACGCCACCGCGGCGGCATCGGCCCCGTGTTGGCTGGCGATCAACTCCAGGTCGAGCCGCTCGGCCCAGGTTTTGATCTGCTCGTTGGCCGCGGCGCGAAACGTATCGCAAGCCCCGAGCGTGACGCCCCGTCCGTCTTCCTTAAATTTCCAGGCCAGCTTGGCCGAGGTCGTGGTCTTGCCCGCGCCATTGACGCCGATCAGCGCGATGACCTCCGGGTGGTGGTCGGAGTAGGTGTACTCGGTCTCCGCGCCCGCAAGCACGCGCTTGAGCACGGCCGCACCGATCCGGGCCGCGTCCTGCCCGCGCAGTTCCTTGTCCTGCTTGTAGGCTTCCTGAATTTCCTCCAGGATCTCCGTCGCTGTCTCGACGCCAAAGTCCGCCCCGTAGAGCGCCTCTTCGAGTTCGTCGAGGCTGGCCGCATCGAGCTTCTTTCCGCTGAAAATACCGCCAACCTTGCCGAAGACCTTGTAAAAAGTCGGCGTGGTCCGCTTCAGTCCGTCTTTGAATTTGGAGAAAAAGGAGCGCATGGAAAGGCATGAGTCTCACGCAAAGCCGCCAAGACGCAAAGCGTTTTTTTACCTACTCCTTCTCCTGATCTCGCGCCTTGGACAAGGCCGAGGCGAACAGCCCCGTCGGCACGGCCACGACGCCCAACCCCGTCACGAGAATCAAAAAGGTAAAGAGCCGACCTCCCGTCGTGACGGGATAGACATCACCGTAGCCGACCGTCGTCAGGGTTGCAATTGACCACCACAGGCAGTGGAAAACAGAGCCAAACTTGTCTGGCTGCACCTCACCTTCAAAATAATAAATGCCGACCGAAGACAGGTAAAGCAGGATGAGGGCTGTAACGCCGAAGAGCACAAGCTCTTCGCGCATGAGGATAAACGCCTGATGGTAACGCTGCATGGCCGCGCTGTAGCGGGCCAGCTTGAACAGGCGAAAAAGCCTCAAAAGCCGGAAGGCACGCACGGAGCGTAAATCCAGCCCCAAGGCTAAGTAAAACGGCAAGATGGCAATCAAATCCACCAAGCCAAAGAAAGAAAAGACATAACCCAAGCGTGGGCGACTGAAGATGATACGCGCCACATACTCGACCGTAAAAACCACCACCGTAAAGATTTCAAATACGCGGAGCACGGCCTGCTCTCCAGGGGTAAGGCTGGGTAGCGTTTCGAGCGCGAATGAAAACAGGCTCAGGATAATCAGCCCCTGCAGCACGAAGTCGAAACGCCCGAACGACACCCTTCCGCCCTCATCACGCTTAATCATATTTGATGAAAAAAGAATGAATTTAGCAGACGGAAGCAAGTCAAAATCCGTGCTGCTTGAGCATACTTAGCATCAGGCCGCCCTGCACTTCGACCTTGAATCAAGGGTAGATATGAACAATTACTCATACATGGAAAACCTCATCAGTTTATCGGCTGTCGTCTTGGCGATTCTACAGGCCATCCTCCTCGTCGTGCTCATCCGACTGGGCACCGTAGGGGTTCGCTTTCTCAAGACCCATACGCAGCTAACCCAAGAACGCTATCAGCAAGCCCGCCTGATCGATTGCCAAGCCGCGCGCAGGCAAGACAAGTACAACTCGTTGCAGAAAATCAAAGCCCTGCTCGATGATGGAGCATTAAGTCCACAAGACTACGAACGCGAAAAAGAGCAGATCATGGATTCGCCACAATTAGCTTATGCGAACAGCAGCGGAACATGGAAGGCACAAGAGCAATGGCTGAGAAGCAAGCTGGAAGCACTGGGCTATAAAGTCACCTTATTCGACGGCATCTGGAAAGTAGAGTCTACGCATGGCGATACAGAGCATATAACTACTCCAATCCATTTTAATAGCCCTGAAGCATTTGAGTCCTATGCACTCATCGTGATCAATGCAAAGCGTTAAGCCCCTATAAAATAAGCGACCTATTATCCGTTCTCTGCGCCTTTGCGTGAGAAATGAAATCCCCTAAATGTCGGCGCTGCGCAGGGGGCGGTCGAGGGTCTCTAACTAATACTCACGCAAAGCCGCTAAGGCGCTAGAGCATGCACGGACTACAGCCCATTGACGACGCGCTGGATGCCGTGGCGCATTTCTGCGGCACCAAAATTCAGCAACAGACCCAACTTCATTTGTTTTAATTTCAGGTAGGTAAGGAGCTGCTTAGCATGGACCTTACTCAGGGCTTCGACTGATTTAAGCTCAAGGATGACGAGATTATTGACGACCATGTCAGCGCGAAAGCCTTCGTCAAATCGAATACCATCCGGTACAATGGGGACGGAGACCTGTCGCTCCACATCTAGCCCGGCAAGCGTCAAGCGATGCGCGAGTACGACCTCATAAACGGACTCCCAAAGCCCCGGGCCAAGCTCGATGTGCAGTTTGACCGCCGTATCAACAACGATCTTGCTGATGGCGTTTTCGGTCATGTCTGCTTTGCGCCTTCGCGCCTTGGCGTGAGAAAAAACTTCCTTAAATGTCGGCGCTGCGCAGGGGGCGGTCGAGGGTGCCTTTGAGCTTGTCGAGCACGCCGTTGATGAAGCGTTTGGCGTCGGGGGTGGAGAAGCTTTTGGACAGATCGATGGCCTCGTTGATCGAGACGATGGGCGGGATGTCGCGGCGGAAAAGCAGCTCGTAGATAGCCAGACGCAGGATGGCCAGATCGACCTTGGCGATGCGGTCGAGCGTCCAGTTTGAGGCGTGCTTGCCGATGGCTTCGTCCACGGCCTCACGGTTTTCCCACGCGCCGAGGGCCAGCTCCTCACCGAAGGCGTAGAACTCGCGCTCCTGATCGCGGGTGGTGAAAAAGGCGTAGATCGCGTCCTTGATCTCCTCGGGCTGGCTGGCCTCGCACATGTAGAGAAACTGCATGGCCGCGATGCGGTTCTGGCGGCGGGGCGAGGGCTTGGGCGCCTCGTCGGGCAGCTCGACGCGCTCGACGATCTCCTCCTCCTCGATGACGGGGCGCGGCAGGTAATTTTCGTTGTTGGGGTCGGCATAGCCGGGATAGTCGTGACGCTGGTCGCGCTCGGGCTCGATGTAATGCGCACTGTCAGGGTCATGCCGTGCGTCGTAGTCGCGCTCGCGGTGCGTGCGGCTATCGATCTCCTCCTCGGGCTGCTCGGGGCTGCGTTCACGGTATTCGCCGCGCTCGCTATCATCCCGGCGGAAGTCCTCTCGCTCGCGGCGGGGGCCATCAAAACTGCGGCGGGGACGCTCCTCGCGATCACCACGCGGGCGGTCATCACGGTCGCGCCGCGGACGGTCGTCAAAGCTGCGGCGGGGGCGGTCGTCGTAGTCGCGACGGGGCCGATCATCGCGATCGCGACGGGGAGCCGGGCGGGGGCGTTTATCCACGTAAGACGAGGGCTTGGACACCTTTTCGCTGGGTGGCTTGGGCTTGCTGCCCTCTTCGAGCGCACGCAGGGCCGCGCGGCGACGATTCTCGATCTGCTCGGGCGTCATCGGCTGCTTTTCAGCGGAGGAGTCTTGGTCTTGGTCTGACATGGGAAAGAACTTGTTTTCACGCAAAGGCGCGAGGTCGTGTGAATACGGATAAAAAGGGAATCGGAATCGATGGTCAAAAACCAACTGGCACGCAAATGAAATGTGCTGTGCGCACGCGCACTTAGTTGGAATGAAAAAGGTTGTCGAGGTCGTCGCGGCGGGCGGCTTCAGCGTCGAGCTCGTCGAGCAGGCGGGTGTACTTGAGCTTTTGCGTGGCCATCTCGAGCGCGGCCCGGGCAAACTCCGCCCCGCGGTCAAGCTTGCCATTGACGCGCTCTTCGGCCTGCTCGTCGTTCTCAACTGTGAGGATACCGTTGATGATCGGGCACTCGGTCTGCACGCCGATCATGTGCATGGCCGTGGCCGTGCCGTGGGCGATGACCTCATCGTGCACTGTGCTCCCGGCGATGACCACCCCGAGCGTGACGATGACGTCGTACTGGCGCGTGGCCGCCATCATATTTGCCATGTAGGGCAGCTCGTTTGCGCCGGGCACGCGCTCGACCTGGACGTTGGCCGCGCGGACGCCCGCCTCGGCCAGGACGGTTTGCACGCGCTTGACCAGCGCATCGACGAGCGCGCCGTTGAAGCGGGCCGCCACGATGCCGACGTACAGCTCGCTGCCGTCGATCTCTAAAGGTTTGGGTGCGTCTAGGGACATGGTTGAAAATAGTGTGATTTAACAGGGGGAAGCAAAGGCCGCGGAGACATAAAATTTATAAAACTCTGCTCTCTCCGCGAGCTCCTGTTCAGATAAAATCATAGCCCTACTTGTTCGACGATTTCGAGGTCGTAGCCGTCGAGGGCGACGACGTTGCGGTTGGTGTTGGACATGAGGCGTATCTTGCGCAGGCCGAGCTCGCTCAGGATTTGCGCGCCGATGCCGTAGTCGCGGAAGTCCATCTTGGACGGGGAAACCTCCGGTAGCCCGGTCTTGCCCGGCGTGAGGCTAAACCCGCCGTTGGCCTGCTCGATGTAGAGCACGACCCCGTGGCCGGTCTCGGCGATCATCTCCAGCGAACGGGTCAGCGACTCGTGGCTCTGCATGGATTTGGCGCGAAAGAGGTCACCGAGGAGGTTCTCGCTCTGCACACGCACGAGGGTCGGCTCGGGACCGAGCTCCCCGCGGCTGAGCGCGATGTGTTTACGGCTGTCGAGCTGGCTCTCGAAAATGTGCAGGTCAAAGGTGCCGTACTCGCTCTCAAAGGGCAGCGTGGCCACCTTTTCGACCAGCTTGTCGCGGGTGTGGCGGTAGTGGATCAGGTCGGCGATGGAGATCATGCGCAGGCCGTGCTTTTGCTTAAACGCCACCAGATCGGGCAGGCGGGCGGAGGAGCCGTCCTCCTTCAAAATCTCGCAGATCACCCCCACGGGGAAAAGCCCCGCCAGCGAAACGAGGTCCACCGCGGCCTCGGTGTGGCCCGCGCGCTGGAGCACGCCGCCGGGCTTGGCTTTGAGCGGAAAGATATGTCCGGGCTGCACGAGCTGGTCCGGGGTGGCCTTGGGGTCGGCCAAAATCTTGATCGTGGCGTAGCGGTCGTAGGCGCTGATGCCCGTGGTGATCCCCTCGGTCGCATCGACCGAGACGGTGAAGTCCGTTTTATGCGACTCGCGGTTGTCCGCCACCATGCGCTGGATGCCGAGGCGCTGGAGCTGGTGACTTGCCATGGGCACACAGACCAGCCCGCGGGCGTCCCGGATCATCATATTGATGAGCTCCGGGGTGGCTTTTTCCGCCGCCAGGATGAGGTCGCCCTCGTTCTCGCGGTTCTCGTCATCGGTCACGATAACGGGCTCGCCCGCCGCGATAGCGGCGATGGCGTCCTCGATTTTATCAAAGGGCTGGGCTGGATTTTCGCTCATGGAAGCCCACTAACAAAACCCATCCTCCCCCAAAACACAAGCCCGGGTAGCACCCGGCGGCAACGAGGGGCTCTCCGCCCCTACGGAAGCTGAGCCAGCGTCACCGCACTCCGGCTGGAGCAGCATTAGAGGGGCTGCACCCTACGCTCCCGTTGGCCGCTACCCCGGGGACTGTCGGGAAGCTTTTTTGAGAACTGATTTTACCCCCAAGCGCCGCAAAAGAGTGATCCACTGGGATCAGGGGTGAAGGGCTATGCCCTTCTCGCAGGTGCAGGACCGCGTCCTGCCGCTACCCCGCATTAAGGGTGAAGAATAAAGTCAAAAAAACCTGCAACGTTTGAGCGGATCGGGGGTTAGGACGCTTTGAACCTTACCTGAACCGGTCCTAATAATCCGGTTTCGGTTGCATTCGCCGTAACTGCCCATTTAGTCCGAAGCGTGCCCGCCGAAAATTCAACTCACACCTCCCAGCCCAAACGCACGTTCGGGGGAGTCGTCTCTGCCATTGTCTGCCTGGGCCTCATCGCACTGGCAGCATATTTCATCTTTGCACCCGCTGCCGAGCCCGAAGCCGCGCAGGACGCCACACCACCGCCTCCGGTCATCACGACGCAAGTCGAGGAAGTCCTCTGGAACGACACCGTCAACGCGCTGGGTACGGTTCGCGCCAACGAGCAGGCCATGCTCGCGCCCAAGATCACCGAGCGGGTAACGGCGGTAAACTTTGAGTCCGGCCAGCACGTCAAGAAGGGCGAACTGCTGGTACAGCTCAACGATGCCGAGCAACAGGCAGAGTTGGAGGAAATTCAAGCCGGGCTGGACGAGCGTTCGCGCCAGCTCGAACGCGTGCGCTCGGTCGAGAACAGCGGTGCGCTCTCGCGCTCGGTGATCGACGAGGAAGTTTCCCGCTTCAACATGGCCAAAGCCCAGGTCGATCTGGCCCAGGCTCGGGTGGAAGACCGCCGGATTTACGCGCCCTTCGACGGCGTGGTCGGGCTGCGCAACATCAGCCCCGGTGAACTCGTCGAGGCGGGCGACGACCTGATCGAGATCATCGACCTGACACCGGTCAAGGTGGACTTCACCATCCCGGAGCGCCACTTCGCCCAGTTAAAGCCCGGGCAGACAATCAGCGCCCGGGCCGAAGCCTACCCCGACCGTAGCTTTATCGGTGAGGTGCGATTCGTCTCTCCGCGCATCGACCCCATCAGCCGTGCCGCGCAGGCCCGCGCCTTTGTGCTCAACGAAGATTTTGCCCTCCGCCCGGGCATGCTTCTGCTGGTCGAACTCAACTTTGGCAGCACACAGGTGTTGACCGTACCCGAGAGCGCGCTGAGCCCCATCGGCGACCAGCAGTTTATTTACCGTGTCAATGCCGAGGGCCTCGCCGAGCGCGTCCCGGTTAAGATCGGCCGCCGCCAGAAGGGCATCGCGGAAATCCTGGAAGGGCTTGAAGTGGGCGAGACGATCGTCACCCACGGCCACCGCGCACGCCCGGGTCAGCCCGTCAGTACGTTAACCGAGGAGCAGGTCTTTACCCGCTCCAGCGACTCCTAACCCCACCGAGCTGTGCACATCTCCGAACTCTCGGTCAAGCGCCCGGTCTTTGCAGCCGTCCTGAGCCTGCTGCTCATCGTGGTCGGCTACCTCAGCTTCCGCCAACTCCCCGTTCGCGAATACCCGGACATCGATCCGCCCATCGTCTCCATCGAGACCAACTACCCCGGAGCCTCCGCCGCCGTGGTGGATACCAAGATCACCCAGCTGCTGGAAGACCGCATCAGCGGCATCGAAGGCATCCGCTCGATCACCTCTTCCAGCCAGGACGGCGAGTCCGAGATCAGCATCGAGTTTGAACTCAGCCGGGACATCGACAACGCCTCCAACGACGTACGCGAGCGTGTGGGCCGCGCGCTGGACAACCTCCCGGTCGAAGCCGACCCGCCGGAAATCTACAAAGTCGACTCTAGCGGCGACGTCATCATGTGGCTTAACCTGGCCAGCGACAACCTCAACGGTCTTGAACTGACGGACTACGCCGACCGCTATCTGGTTGACCGCCTCTCGACCGTTAACGGCGTGGCCCGTGTGCGCATCGGTGGCTCGCGTGAGTACTCCCTGCGCGTGTGGCTGGACCGCAACGCCATGGCTGCCCGCGCCATCACCGTGGCAGACATCGAGGACGCCCTGCGCTCGGAAAATGTCGAGCTCCCCGCGGGGCGGGTGGACTCCTCCGACCGCTATTTTACCGTGCGCACGCAACGCGGCTATGAATCCGAGGAAGATTTCTCGCGCCTCGTGGTAGGCGAAGGCCAGGACGGGCACCTGATCCGACTGGGCGAGGTGGCCGAGGCCCGCATCGGCGCGGTCGAGCACCGCCAGGAACTACGGGGCAACGGCCAGGACATGATCGGCCTGGGCATCATCCCCCAGTCCACCGCTAACACACTGGAGGTCGCCCGCGGGGTCAAAAAAGAGGTTGCCCTCATCCAGGACTCCCTACCCGAAGGCACCCGTATTTTCAGCAGCTACGACCGCACGCTGTTTATCGAAAACTCCATTAACGAGATCTACGTTTCGCTCATGATTGCGCTCGTCCTCGTCGTGCTGGTCATCTTTGCCTTTCTCGGCAGCGTGCGGGCCGTGCTCGTGCCCGCCATCACGGTGCCCATCTCCTTGACCGGGGCTCTGATCTTTCTCCAGTTCATGGGCTACTCCCTGAACCTGCTCACACTGCTGGCCCTGCTCCTGGCCATCGGGTTGGTGGTGGACGACGCCATCGTAGTGCTGGAAAATATTTACCGACGCATCCACCTGGGAGAATCCCCACCGCTGGCCGCTGTGCGCGGAGCCAAGCAAGTCAGCTTCGCCGTTATCGCCACCACCCTGGTGCTGATTGCCGTGTTCGTGCCCATCGGTTTCCTCTCGGGTAACACCGGACGGCTTTTTAGCGAGTTCGCCTTCGCGCTGGCCGCGGCAGTCGGCGTATCGAGCATCATCGCGCTCACGCTCTCGCCCATGATGTGCTCGTTTCTGCTCACGACCGGGCAGACGGAGGGCCCCCTGGCCCAACGCGTAGACAAGGGCTTAAACAAAGCCGCGGACCTGTATCGACGCATCCTCGATCGTGCACTGGACCACCCCTTCCTGATCGCCTGCGTGATTATCCTGGCCGTTGCGGCCATGGTGTTCAGCTTCAAGCAACTGGACTCGGAATTTGCGCCGCGTGAAGACCGGGGCGTGTTCTTCGTCCTGATGAACGCACCGGAAGGCGCTAGCTACGAGTACTCCCAGAAGTACATGCGCGAGATCGAAAACGACCTCATGCCGCTGGTCGATGCAGGCGAGGCAAACCGCATCCTGATCCGCACGCCCCGCAGCTTTGGCAACCCCAACTCCTTCAACGGCGGGATAGCCATCGTGGTGCTGGAGGAGTTCGACAAACGGCGTTCCTCGCATGAAATCGTGGGCGAAGTCGCTCCCCAGTTTGGGCGTCTGGCCGGGGTACGCGCGTTTCCCGTTCAGCCCAACGGCCTGACCCGCAGCGTCGGGTCGCCCGTGCAGTTTGTCATCGGGGGCAACACTTACGAAGAGCTGCGCGAGTGGCAGGACATCATCCTTGAGGCAGCCCGCGAAAACCCCAAACTGCTCAACGTCGACACGGACTTTAAGGAAACCAAGCCGCAGTTTCGCGTAAACATCGACAAGGACCGTGCCGCGGACCTCGGGGTTTCCCTGCGCCAGATCGGACTGACTCTGGAGACCTTTTTCGGCTCACGCCGCGTCACCACGTTCCTCGAACGCGGCGAGGAGTACGACGTCATCCTGCAGGGGCGGGACAGCGACCGCGAGACCACCACCGACCTGACCAACATCTACGTGCGCTCCGAAGAAAGCGGTACCCTCATCCCGCTGAGCAATCTGGTCAATATCCGCGAAACTGCCGAAGCCGCGACCCTCAACCGCTTTAACCGCCTGCGCGCCGTGACCATCTCCGCCAACCTGGCCGACGGCTACACCCTCGGCCAGGCCCTGGAGTTCCTGCGGGATGCCGTGCGGGAGAAACTGCCCCCCCGCGCCCAAATCGACTACAAGGGCGAGTCGCGCGAATTCATCGACTCCCAGGGCGCTATCTACTTCGTCTTCGGCTTTTCGCTCATCATGGTGTTCCTCGTTCTGGCCGCCCAGTTCGAGAGCTGGATTCACCCCTTCACCATCCTGCTGACCGTTCCGCTGGCCATCGCCGGAGGACTCTGGGGGCTGGTCTTCATTGGCGGCACGCTGAACATTTTTTCGCAAATCGGGATCGTCATGCTCGTCGGCCTGGCGGCCAAAAACGGCATCCTCATCGTGGAGTTTGCCAACCAGCTTCGGGATGACGAGGGTATGAGCGTCAGAGAGGCGATCTTGTTAGCTGCCAAACTGCGGCTGCGCCCCATCGCCATGACGGCAATCTCGACCGTCTTTGGCGCGATCCCGCTCGTGCTCGCCACCGGAGCAGGCTCAGAAAACCGCATCACCATCGGCATCGTGATTTTCTTCGGCGTATCGCTGGCCTCGCTGCTCACGCTCTTCGCCGTGCCGTGGGCCTACAACTTCCTCGGTCGCTTTACCACCGGGCCAAACGCCCGCGCCCAACGCATCGAAGCCGAAGCCAAGGAGAAAGCTTTTCAGGAATGACCCGCTTAACCACGTTGCCGCAAACCTTGCCCGCCCTGCTCGCGCTGGGCCTGGGGGGCTGCATGGTAGGCCCCGACTTTGAAAAGCCGGACCTTGAGACGCCCAACGAACTACGCTACGAGAACGAAGCCCCGCAGGGACAGCTCTCCGCGCAATGGTGGACCGCCTACGAAGACCCGGAGCTGACCGCGCTGATTGAAACTGCCACCAAGGCCAACCCGGACATCGCCGCCGCGCTCGCTCGCGTCGACCGCGCCGCGGCATCCGTCGGCGTCGCCCGCTCGGAGCTTTTTCCGCAGGTGGACTTTTACACCGAGGCCGTGCGCCAGCGCAGTTCCGGGAACCAGACCACCCCCTACGGCAACGGCAGCACGCGCAACAACTTTGCCTCCGCGCTGGGGCTGGCCTGGGAGCTGGACGTATGGGGGCGCGTCCGCCGGTTAAGTGCTTCGGCGATGGCTGAAGCCCAAGCGCAGGCCGACGCCTACGGCTACTCCATCGTGCTCGTGCAGACGCTAGTCGGCCAACAGTACTTTGAGATTCGCACCCTCGACCAACGCATCGCCTTTCTGGAACGGACCGTGGTTGGACGTAAGGAGTCCCTCGATCTGGTCGAAATTCGACGTAAAAGCGGACTGGCCGACGATCTGGAGTTCTTCCAGGCCCGGACGGAGTGGTCCATCGCCCGCTCGGAGCTGGAAGGCTTTCGTCGCAGGCGGGCTCTGGCAGAAAACGCGCTCGCCATCCTCCTCGGCGCCTACCCCAGCGACTTCACCCTGCCCGCCGATCCGAACTGGGTGCCCTACCTGCCCCCGGCTCCGGTCGCCGTCCCCTCCACCCTGCTGGAACGTCGCCCCGACCTTGCGCAGGCAGAAAACATCGTCCGCGCCGCCAGCGAACGCATCGGCGCACGCGTGGCCGAGTACTTTCCCCGCATCATGATAACGGGAGACGTGGGCTTCTCCGCCGCCGACGCAGGCAACTGGTTCACCAAGTCCAGCCTGTTTGGCTCACTCGGACCCAGCGTGAGCATGCCGGTCTTCAACGCCGGACGCGTCTCCAGCCAGGTCGATGAAGCCAAGGCCGAATACCGCGAGCTGCTCGAGCTCTACCGCGGGCAGGTGCTGACCGCGTTTCAGGAAGTCGAGGACGCCCTCGCCGCCCTGCAAACCCTGCGTGTGCAAATCTCCGCTCAACGCGATGCCGCCACCGACGCCCGCTCGGCCGCCGACCTGGCCCAGCAGCGTTATGAAAACGGGCTAGTCAACTACCTTGAAGTCGTAGACACCGAGCGCACCGCACTCAACAACGCCCTCATCCTGGCCGAACTCGAGAACGCACGTTACGCCCGGCAACTGGAGCTTATCCGCGCACTGGGAGGCGGCTGGACCCGCCAGAGCCTTGACGCACTCGACAGCTCCGAGGCCTTTGAAAACGCCCTGCTCAACGCAGCCCCGCCGCCCCCTTTACCCAACGAGCAGACCACAGAGTGAGCTATTGAGTTGCCGCCGTACGCCTTTTGGAAGAGATTACCTCTCTACCAAGCATGCAAACGGACGTGACAGAGGAGCTGGAGCCGCGGGCGGATATCTTTGAGCGCGTCGGTCAGCGCATGGGGCGCGATAAGCTGGCCGAGCGCATGCAGAAGCAAGTCGAGCTGGCCGCTTACATGGCCTGCCAGGGCAAAGGCATTTTCTCCTACGAACACAAACTCGGCATGGACCGGATCATCCGGTTTGCCATCAAGTGCAGCGGCCTCTGGAATCGCGGCTACCGCAACTACCTCGACATCCGCGTCGAGCACAACACCCTCCGCATCGCCAGCCTGCCCCCCGCCTTCGAGGGCTACCGCCTCCTCCACATCGCCGACCTGCACACCGACCTCGACCCCGCCCTGCCCGGCGCCGTCATCCCGAAGCTCGAAGGGCTCGACTACGACCTGTGCATCAACACGGGTGACTTTCGCAACCGCACCCAGGACTGCCACCGCGTGTCCATACGCGAGACGGCCCGCATCTACGCCCACATCCACGGGCCCAAGCTCGGCGTGCTCGGCAACCACGACTTTATCGAAAAAGTGGACAGCCTCGAAGCGATGGGCGTCCAGCTCCTGCTCAACGAGCACACCTTTATCGAAAAAGATGGCCAGCGGCTGTGGTTCGTCGGTGTGGATGACCCGGACTACTACCAGACCCACGACTTTACCCGCGCCCTCGACGGCGTGCCACCCGAAGCCTGCAAGCTCCTCCTCGCCCACACGCCATCTGTTTACGCCGAGGCCGAGCAGCTGGGCTTCGCCTGCCAGTTCTCCGGCCACACCCACGGCGGCCAAATCTGCCTGCCCGGCGGCTACCCGCTCATCACCCACTGCCACGCACCCAGAAGCTTCGTCTCCGGCCCCTGGCAACACGGCAACCTCCAGGGCTATACCTCTCGCGGCACCGGCGGCGGCGCGGTCCCCATCCGCTTCAACTGCCCCGGCGAAATCACGATTCACACCCTGACGCGCGGGTAGGTGGACGGATGCCGCAAACACTCAGCTGAGTTATCCATAGTTGAATGGAAAGTCAGCTCTAGAACGGTCTAAGCTGATTTCCTTGCACGTGTTTGGGTACAACTCAGCTTGGATGCTTATCTGGGATGCGCAGCATCGAAAGTGCAGGCCATGCCTACTGCGGGGATTGTGGGCGCAAAGCCCCCGAATCTATAAAGAGCTAATCGGACGAGGCTCTAGCAAAGCAAATAGCGCCCTAGAGTTGTAACACGCCAAGGCTTGCCGGGGGGCGGCGATTGCTTCAACCTCGTGTGCATGCAAGTCCATCATGCCAAAGCCTTGTCGCCACGCTGTTCTCAACACGGGGAGGGGGCTTGCTGGTGGGAGGCGCGGCAGGTCGTCATCTGGGTGGACATCTCCGGGCGCGAAGTTCACCTCTATGACCCGGCGAGCAGCACGGATCGCATGTGGACCACGCCGACCGATGTCGGCTACGCCCAACCCATGCACGACGGCGGACTCGTGCTCGGCCTGCGCGACGGCATTGCCCGGCTCGATCTGAACACGAGCAAGATCACCACGCTGGCCGAACCCGAGGCCGGTAACGCCGCCACCCGCATGAACGACGGCAAGCCCGGGCCGGATGGGCGGTTCTACGGCGGCAGTATGCCCTACGGCGGCAAGGAACCCATCGGCTGCCTCTGGCGTTTCGAGAAAGACCACAGCTTTACACCCGCCATCGAGCAGGTCACCATCTCCAACGGCTTGTGCTGGTCGCGCGATGCCAAGACTTTTTACTACATCGACTCCCCCACCCGGCAGGTCGTGGCCTACGACTTTAACCGCGAGACGGGCGCGCTCTCCAACAAGCGCGTGCCCGTGCATGTGCCTGAAGAAAACGGCATCCCCGACGGCATGACCATCGACGCGGACGGCAACCTCTGGGTGGCCCACTGGGACGGCTACAGCGTCGGCTGCTACAGCCCGCACAGTGGCGAGTTGCTGGAGAAAGTCGTGCTCCCCTGCCCCCGCCCCACCTGCTGCAGCTTTGGCGGGCCCGACCACAGCCTGCTCTACATCACCTCTTCGCGCAATGGCAGCGAAAACATGACGCCCGCAGAAGCCAAGGCCTCCGGCTACCTCTACGTGGTCGAGCCCGGTGTGCAAGGCGTGCCGGGCGATGTGTACGGAGGATAAGCCTACCCGATCGGACGAGAGAATGAGCGAGTCAGTTTGTATCGAAATTTTCGATACACAAACAATGCAAGCCTTGCTCATCAAAGCTCAATAAATCCGTTGACGCGGGCATGTATGCTGGTCACAATGGGACATAACCCCTTCCCCACAACAGCATTACATACCCCATGAGTGACCAAGCACCTGCGCTGGACAATGTGCCCGCACACCTTCGCGGCAAGCTCGCGGAGATCGAGCAAGCCCTCGAAAACGTCGTCATCAAACCCCTGAGCAGCTTCTTCGTCGGCACGGTCGCGGCCATGTCCGGCGTGCTGTTTGGCTTCGATGCCTCCATCGCCGCCGCTGTGGGCGGTTCGGTCAACTACCATTTTGAGCTGGCAAACTCGCCCATGATGCAGGGGCTATGGGTAGCAGCGGTGCCACTGGGCGCACTCGTCGGCGCCCTCTTTGGCGGCAAGGTCTCCAATAAATTTGGCCGCAAAAAGGGACTGATTTTTAACGCCCTGCTCTTCATCGCAGGCATTGCGCTGGCCGCGGTGGCACCGAGCTTTCTGGTCTTTGTCATCGCCCGCCTGATGATGGGCCTGGCCATCGGTAACTCTGCCGTCATCACCCCGATGTACATGGCCGAGGTGGCTCCGCCGGAGTCGCGCGGGCGCATCCTGTTCATGTACCAGCTCTCCATCGTGATCGGTATTTTGTTCTCCTTCCTCGTCGGAGTGGCGGTCGATGCCACAATCACAGACAAGGACATGAACTGGCGCATCATGATCGCGATCGGCCTCGTCCCAGCCATGATCTTTTTATTCGGCATGCTCAAGATGCCGCAGAGTCCGCGCTGGTTGATGGAGAACGCTTTCCTCAAGGAAGCGCACCTCACCCTGCTGCGCATGATGGAGCGCGACAACGCCCGCTCGACCTTTTGCGACATCCACGAGGCGACCGATCGCAAGTCCGCCGTCACCCTCAAGGCCTGCTTTGGCAAGCTCATCCTGCCCGTGATGGCGCTCGGCTTCTTCCTGCAATTTTTCCAACAGTCCACCGGCATCAACGCGGACATGTACTTCGGCCCGCAGATTTTTCATCAGGGCGGCTTTAGCGAGTCTGCCGCCATGTGGGCTCAGGTCGGCATGGGGCTGGTCAACCTCATCGCCACCGTGGCCTCGATTTTCATGGTGGATAAACTGGGCCGCCGGAAGCTGATGTTCATCGGCGTGAGCGGCATCGCGGTCATGCTCTGCGTGCAGGCGTATTTGTTTCACCAATACGACAAGCTCAAGGCCAACGCTGAGCCCGCCATGGTGCAAACAACGAGTGATGCCTCTGGCCAACGCCACGTGCTGCCCAATGCCGCGCAGAGCATCACCCACGAGCAGCACACCGACCAGAAGGCCGCGGCTGCGCAATCTCCGGCCAAGCCCGGCAAGCCGCCCGTGATCACGTACTGGATTTTTGGCAGTATTTTGCTCTACATCATCTTCTTCGCCATCAGCGCAGGGCCGCTATGCTGGCTGATGATTTCGGAGATTTTCCCCATCCGCTTTCGCGGTATCGGCATGTCCGTTGCGGTCGCCGCCAACTGGTTTGTCGATTACCTGGTGAGCCAGCTTTTCCCCGTGATGAAAGACGGGCTCGGCATGTCCTTTACCTTCCTTATCTACGCCGGATTTACGACGGTCGGACTTTTCCTGGCCATCAAGTTCCTGCCCGAAACCCGTGGCGTGCCGCTGGAGAAGATCGAGGAAAACATCTACGCGGGCAAACCCCTGCGCAGGATCGGGCTTTAGGCTGCTGCCGGGAGGCGTGGCGGGAACCATTCCGCGCGCCTCCCAATCGGCGGGATTTGTAAATTTAAAATTCCAGATTTATAGATTTTGATAGGTGGCTCCACGCATTTGGAATTCGAGAGCCCCATCAAAGTTACGACTCGGGCTGCATTATGACTTTGCCTGCGGCGCGCCCTTTGCCTGATATGTCCGTATGAAGCCGCTACGACGCATCCTGGAGACCTGCCTCTACGGAGAAGACCTCGACGCCATGCAGGCCTTTTACACGCGCCTGCTCGAGACCGAGCCGATGGTCACCGACCCGGGGCATTTCGTTTTTTACCAGCTCGACGGCTGCATGCTTCTGCTCTTTAACCCGGCACGTTGCGAGGACAACGAAGACATCCCCCCGCACGGCACACGCGGCGCTGGCCACATGGCATTTCGGGTCGAAGAGAGCGAGTTGCCAGCTTGGAAAAAACGCCTGGGCGAGCTCGGCATTACGCTGGAGCAAGACCACAACTGGGAGGACGGGCCGCACTCGCTCTACTTTCGCGATCCGGCGGGCAACAGCCTCGAAATCGCCCCGTGGTCACTCTGGGAACGCAAAGCCTAAGCACCTACGGAACAGCAAGGGCTGGCTGCGCGCAATCATCAGCTGGTTTTACCGCCCTCCCCACTTTTCTCCCAATAGCTGGAAACTCCTGAAAGATTTTGACAGTTTCTGGCAATTCTGCAAAAACACCCAAGAAATCTTATGACGAATAAGCAACGCCTAGACCTGATCGAGAAGTACATCCGCGAGCACAACTACGCGGATTTGCACACGCTGGCGGACAAGTTCGACATCAGTCTCTCCACCGTACGCCGCGCGCTTAACGACCTGGAAGCGGCCAACATCATCCGTCGCCACCACGGCGGGGCCAGCCTGATCGAGGACGATAGTTCTGGGGGAGGCTACGACTTTATCACCCAGGATAACCGCAACACAGCGGAAAAACACGCCATCGCCCAGGCCATGGCCGAGCGGATCGAGCCGGGCATGACCGTCCTGCTCGACGGGGGCACGACCAGCTACACGGTGGCCCGCGCCCTGGTGGACAAGCGGCTCATCGTCATCACCAACTCGCTGCCCATCGCTGCGCTGTTTGGAGAAGTCGGCTCCTCGGAGACGATCATGACCGGCGGCATTGTTTACTCACGCCAGGGGATTCTCTACGGTCCGGCCTGCGAGGAAGCCATCGACCGCGTGCATGTGGATATCGCCGTATGCGGCGCAGCGGGCATGACAGCCGATGGCCTGTGGAACAACAACGCCTTTGTCTCGGCCTTCCAGCAGCGCATGATCCGCGTGTGCGACCAGCTCTTTTTCGTCCTGGACAGCTCCAAGCACGGCAAACGCGCCCTGAGCCGCGTCACCCGGCTGGAAAATACCTTTACCGTCATTACCGATGCCGAGCCACCGGCTGACATCCGCACCGCTGCGGACGAAGTCGGCACCCAGATCGTAGTCGCTCCACCCACGGAGCACTAGGCTGAGGCAGGCCCACCCCAACCACTTGCCCCATCACCCCATGCAGAAAATCCATGCCGCTGCCATTGACCTCGGTGCCACGAGCGGACGCGTCATCGTCGGCTCCTGGTCTAAAAACGGTCTCGAACTGACCGAGGTCCACCGCTTCCCCAACGCCATCCGCACACTCAACCAGAACGCCTATTGGGACATCGGCGGCCTGGTCCACGAAGTGCAGAAAGGCCTGCTCGAAGCCAAGCGCATCTTCCCCGATCTGGCCTCCTGCGGCGTAGACACCTGGGGCGTGGATTACGCCATGGTGGACAAGGCCGGGCGACTCGTTTTCCCCGTTCACAGCTATCGCGACACCCGCACCGAGCCAATCAAGGACCGCATCGTGAAGAACGGAGACGACCGCAAGCTCTTTGACTGGACCGGGCTGCCCGCGATCAACTACAACACCACCAACCAGTTGCACGAGGCCGTCACCGCCTACCCACTGCTCAAGGACATGGTGGACCGCGTGCTGCTCTTGCCCGATTACCTGAATTACCTGCTCTCGGGCAAGATGCTCAACGAGGTATCCATCGCCAGCACAGGACAGCTCCTGGACATCAGCGAATGCGGTTTTTCCGAACAAGCACTCCAGTACTACGGTATCCCTGAGAAGTGGTTCGAAGGCCCGGCCAAGGCGGGACAGAAGCTGGGCAAGGTACGCGACATCCCGGAGTTGAAAGACATCGAGCTGGTCCTCGTCCCCGGCCACGACACCTCCTGTGCCTTCGAGGCCATCCCCAAAACCGGGAACGACATTTTCATCTCTGCCGGCACCTGGCTGCTGGTCGGCGGGCTGACCGCACGCTCGGCCTCCGGCGATGAAGCCTTCGAACTAGGCATTAACAACGAGCGCGACGGACAGGGCGGCTACCGCCCGAACAAGATCATCTTTGGCATGTGGCTGCTGGAGCAGCTCCTGCCACACTTCTCCACCCGCCCATCGAATGATGCCGAGTGGAGCGCCCTGACCGAGCAGGCCGAGGAGCACCCCGTCCCGGAAACCCTGATCGACCGCAACGACCAGAGCCTCTTTAGCCCAGCAGACATGAAGGAAGCGATCGACGCCAACATCCGCGCGCAGGGGGGCACGCCGCCCACTACCCTGCCCGGCTACATGCGCTTGATCTGTGACTCGCTGGCCAGCTTTGTCCACGACACGATGGACAGCTTTTCGCGCATCACGCTGGAGAGCTTTGATAACATCGCCATCGTCGGCGGCGGCTCGAAGAACCGCCTCCTGTGCCAGCGTATCGCCGATGCCACCGGGCTCCCCGTGACCAGCTATGCACTGGAGGGCACCGCCGTGGGCAACATCGGCTACCAACTGCTGGGCATGGGCGCGATAGACAACCTGGATGTCTTCCGGGCCAAGATCTCCGAAGGCATCAGCAAGCAGGTATACCGCCCCAGCGGAGCGTAAGCACCCGGAGAAGACTTTCTCGCAAAAAACGCAGGGACGGAATTGTTTCGCATTTGTTACGCCTGTGCCATGAAATAAGCGCCGTGATATGCTAGCCTGACTAGCTTGCACACCGAGAACGACCCATCATGCGCCATCTGATTCTATTCAGCATCCTGTTTTCTTTCACGCTATCCGCTCATGCTTCCAATAAGCAGAAAGAAGCGGAGCCCATCGAGTTGGCAGAGATTCTGGCGGGGTACTTCGAGGCTCAGGGCGGACTCGAATACATCGAGGGCATCAATGGGCTGCGCTTGAGTGGCTCGATACGAAGCGAAGACACAACGCTCCCCTTCGTGCAGATTAAGAAACGTCCCAATAAACTGCGTTTCACCATCACCTACCCGAACACCTCGAGTTCGAATGCGCCCGGCGTGGAAATCATCATGGGCTACAACGGAGATGTCGCCTGGCAGACCATCCGCCAGCGGGAGCAAGCCGTTGAGCTAACGGGGCGCGAGCGCAGTAATTTCATACGGGAGGCTGCTTTGTTCAGCCACCTCTACCAGCCGACCAACAAGAACGTGCTCATCTCCTACCTGGGGGAAGGCGAAGTCGACGGCCAAGCGGTCTACCGCCTGAAAGTCACGCTAGAGGACGGGCACACCCTGATTTACTCCGTGGACCAGGAGCGTTTTCTCGATCTGCAAATCGAAACGAGCTTTGAGCATGAAGGGGACACCATCAGCAACGTAAGCAAGTTCCAGGATTTCCGCAAAGTCGGTCAGCTTGAGATTCCCTTTCACATCACCAGTATCGAGAACGGCCAGGAGCAGTACGTCATCACCCTGGACAACGTCGATGTCAACCCGGGCATCTACAACGACTACTTTGACCCGCCGGGCGGACTGGAAGGCAAGGACCCGCTCCCCGGCGCAGCGGCCAGCAAGCAGTAAAGCCCCCAGGCCGTGGCTTTAAACCTCAACAAAGCCTAGTTAATGTCGCCCAGGTAGAGGCCGGTAGTCGTGATTTCGCCGTTAACGACCAGTCGTTTGAGCACCTCGGGATAGAACTCCGTGTCGTTGAGCTTGCTCAGCGGGAGCCACTCGACGCCGATCTGGTGCTTGTCATGCTCTTTGCCCGGCTGCGGCACGACGCCGTCCGGCAGTTGGCAGTGAAACACGACCTCCAACTGGTGAAAGTCCTTGTGCAACTTGCGCAGGTGGTGATGGCGGCCGATGTACTCGCGCACGTAGGCCATCTCGCCGACTTCGACCCGCGTACCGATCTCTTCCATACACTCGCGCTGGAGAGAATCCACCAGCGTCTCGCCATGCTTCTGCCCGCCACCGGGCAGGATGTAGAAAACTTCACCCGGGACACGCTGCATGCGAATGGCCAGCAGTTGGCCCTCCCTCACGATCAATGCGCGTGCTGCGCTGCGTACCCACTTCAACATTACCCCAGTAGTGAAACCTGCAATGCCCGGCATTGGCAAGTCCATCCCCACAGAACCCGGCACAAACTTTACTCCAGCCTTCCAATATCTGGACTAGGCTGTGTTAGCTTAGTTCTTGTCTAAACTATTTCACCGCAGAGACGCAAAGTCGCAGAGAGCTTCAGGTTCAACCTCAATCCTTGGCAATACCCTCTGCCCTTTTGTGTTTTCTGTGCCTTTTTGCGGCTATTAGCTTATTCAATGAACTTGGCTAACGGTACACTAGAGCGCGTCGCATTCCTGGAGCGCCTTGCGCGCCACACGTCCGATGTAGACCGAGGCCACCATCGCCACCCCTGCGCCAAATATCATGCTGATGTAGTGTACCGCACTGTGGTGCTCCTGCCCGGTGGCCAGCTTGGTCAGGTGCTGGGCCAGCATCCCGTAGTAGCTTACGGCAAAGAGGCTCAAGAGCATCCCCGGACTGGCCAGCATGTAGGTGCCGAACTTGATCCGGCTCACACCGAGAATGTAGCTTAGCGGGCTGAAGGGTACCGGGCCGAGACGGAGCAAAAAGGCGATCTTCAACCCCTGCTGGCTAACCGCCCGGTCGATCGCGCTGAACTTCGGGTGCTTGACCAGAAAGCTCTCCGTGCGGTCTTTGAGGAAACTGCGCGCAAAGTAGAACTGCAAGACCATCGCGATGTACTCCGTGAGCGCGGCGTAGAAAAACCCCCACCAGAGCCCGAACAGCGTGCCAGCGGCAAAGACGAAAATATCCGCGGGCAGGCACAGCAGCGAAGCTACCAGAAAGATGACGCAAAAGATAATCGGCATCCACGCGCCCTGATCCTTTATCCAGCGCTCAATGGAAACCAGGTCGGACTCCAGGGCTATGCCGCCGAGCACGACAAGCGCGATCACCACCGTCACGCCCGCTGCCTGCAAGATCAACTTCCTCCAGTGATGGCGGACATGGACAGGCTCATTGGCCGCCTTATCCAAGTGACGCTTCAGCAGTCGGTGCATGCGCCCATGCTCTCAGTGCTGCACTGGGGGCGCAAGCGTCAATCCATGCGGCTCCTGTCTTGCTTTCTCCCAAAGGCCAAACTAAATCCTACCGTATGCTTCTATCCGTTGTCGTCCCCTGTTACAACGAGCGCGAGACCATCTTGCAAATTCTCCACGCCGTCAAGAAAAGCCCGGCCTTCCCCGAGCACGAGCTGGAGTTGATCGTGGTGGACGACTGCTCGACCGACGGCACACGCGACTTACTGGATAAATACCCGCAAACGTACTCCAAGCTGCTCAAGCACGAAGTCAACCAGGGCAAGGGCGCTGCACTGCGCACAGGCATCGCCGCCGCCACGGGAGACATTGTCATCATCCAGGACGCCGACCTCGAATACGACCCGCGCGAGTACCCCGTTCTGCTCGAACCCCTCCTCAACCGCGGGGCCGACGTGGTTTACGGATCGCGCTTCATGGGCGGCGGGCCGCACCGCGTGGTTTACTTCTGGCACATGCTGGGCAACCGCTTTCTCACCACGCTCTCGAACATGTTTACCAACGTCAACCTGACCGACATGGAAACCTGCTACAAGGTCTGCCGCCGCGAGATCATCCAGCAGTTCGAGATCGAGGAGGACCGCTTCGGCTTCGAGCCGGAGATCACGGCCAAGCTCGCCCACAGCGGCTGCATCATCTACGAAGTGGGCATCACCTACCAGGGCCGCACCTACTCCGAGGGCAAAAAAATCGGCTACAAAGACGGCTTCCGCGCCATCTACGCCATCATCAAATACAACCTCTTCCGCAAACACGAACGCTTCTACGGCGCCGGAGGATGATGGCAACTCCGCATCCCTATCGCATCTATCGTATTTTGTGCACGCTCGGCTTATTTGTTGGTGCCTGTGGAATCGTGCTGATATCGACAGCTCTCATGCTAGTCAATCGAAGTGACTTGAATTCCCATTATACTCACTTTGTATTTTCAGCTATCGCCATCGGCCTCCTTGTTCTCTGGCTATGCTCAACGCAATCTATTCTCTTAATGGGCAATGGTACTCGTATCCTTTTTACAGTCGTATGCCTGACCAGCTTACCGATCTACTATACGGCAAGCAGCATGATACACTATCTTTGGTATTTCTAGTGTACCGTGAGCTAAGTTTCTCGAATAAGTTTGGGGTGCAACCCAGTTTGGATGCTCTTCTGGGATTACGGCAACAGAACACTAGCTCCGCTGGCGGACGGCCTCGAATAGGCAGACTCCGGCGGCGACGGAAAGATTGAGGCAGTCCACGTGGCCGTTCATGGGGATTTTTACGAGGAAGTCGCACTTGTCCGCGATGGAGCGGCGCACGCCAAAGTCTTCCCGGCCCAGGACGATGGCCAGTGGGCCCTTCATGTCCACTTCGTAGAGCAACTGCGACTCCGCGTCGCCCGTGCCGACGATCCACACGCCCGCCTCTTTCATCTTCTCCAGTGTGCGGTTGAGATTCTGCACCTGGATGTAGGGCACGTGGTCCGCCCCACCGCAAGCGATGCGGCGCACGGTCTCGGTCACACCGACGGTGTGCTTTTGCGGCGCAACAACGAAATCCACCCCGGCGGCGTCCGCGCTGCGCAGGCAGGCCCCGAGATTGTGCGGGTCCTGCACGCCGTCGATCACGAGCACGAAGGGGTCGGCCTTTTCGCGCAGGGCGGCGAGGAACTGCTTCTCGTCCATTGGTTCGTACTGAACGCGATCAGCGGCGTGGGCATTTGGACGCCCGTCCTTGGTGTAGTGTCGTTTGGCCATGAACTGAAAAAAGAGTTAACAGGAAGGGCGGAAAGAGCAGGTGATTAGACCGAACCCCTTTCCTGTTGAATATCGATTATACCTGCGCGAAGGCGAGCACGACGTTGGCCCCGCCAAAGCCGCTGCTGTTGGAGATGGCGACGCGGGGGGCGGAGTCGAGCGACTCGCGAATGATGTTCAGGCCCGCGGCTTCGTCGTCGAGGTCGGTGATGTTGGCCGAGCCGGGCGTAAAGCCCTCCTTCATGCCCAAGACGGTGAAGCCTGCCTCCATCGCGCTGGCCAGAGAGAGGCCGTGGCCCGTCAGCGCCTTTGTGCTGGAAACAGCCGGGCCGCCCTCGGTGCCAAAAATGGTCTTGAGCGCCTTGAGCTCGGAGGTGTCCCCGATGGGGGTCGAGGTGGCGTGGGCGTTGACGTACTCGATGTCGGAGGCGTTGAGCTTTGAGGCCTCAAGCGCGATCTGGATAGCGCGTGCGAGGCCGTCGCCCTCCGGATGCGAGATGGCGACATTGTAGCCGTCGGAGGCCTGCCCCCAACCGGCATAGCGAGCGTAGATCTCCGCACCGCGCGCCTTGGCCGTTGCCTCGGATTCGAGGATGACGCAGGTCGCGCCACCGGTGCCAACGAAGCCGTTGCGGGACTTGTCAAAGGGGCGCGAGCCGGGCGGCTCCTTGTCGGGGGAGAGGGCGCGCATCCCGGCGAAGGGCAAAATCGTTTCGAGGTCGCCGTCTTCGGCTCCGATGACCATCACGCGGTCCTGACGGCCAAGCGCGATTTCGTCGTAGGCGTAGCCCAGCGCGTGACCAGATGAAGCACAGGCCGAGGCAAAGCCACCCGAGGCGCCCTTGATCTGGTTTAGCGCAACGAGATTGAACGACAGCGTACCGGTGACCGAAGAGACAATGCCCATCGGGTTGGCCCGGCGCAGCCCGTGATTGATCAGGCGGGAAAGGTTGTTGTGCAGGTGGCGAGTCGAGCCCGCCGAGGCGGTAAAGAGCCCGGTGCGTGGGTTGGAAACATCCTCCGCGCTCAGGCCGGCATCAGCCATCGCCTGGCGCAGCGCACAGTGGGCGTAGAGCACATGCGGGGACATGCCACGCAGTTGGTCGCGCTTGAGCTTGTACTCCGCCGGGTAAGTCCAGTCTTCCGGGTCGAGCGAGCTGACATCGAAACCTTTAACCTGCCCGGCCAGGCTGATGGCGGGGTCCACCTCCTTAAAACGCTCATAGACCGAAATCCCATGACGCAGGGTACGCAGACTCTCGGCTACGGTAGCCTTATCTGTACCAATGCTGGTGATGAAGCCCAGGCCTGTGACGACGACATTTTGCATAGAGGAACGTTATGCGGAATCTTACCCGCCGCTTCAAATCGAAAATGTCCGGCAGGACACTGTCCTTCACCTGGCAGGACAGAGTCCTGCACCTGTGATCCTTCGGATCACTCTTTTTGGGATATGGGTACGAGCAGGCCGCTTACGAAAAACTCCAATTGCTCTGGGAAAAGAAATCCAAAGAACCTCGCTTATAAGAAGAACCGAGTCCTGCACCTGTGATGCTCGCGTATCACTCTTTTGCGGAGCTTGGCGTATCAGGAAGTTTTTCGAGAACTTCCCTGCACTCAGGCGTAGCGACCAGCGGGAGCGTAGGGGCGAAGCCCCTCTAGGGCAGTTTAAATAAAAATGTAGCCGGAGATGTCTCTATATTTTAACCACGGATCACACAGATGTTCACGGATAACCCCGGAATCATCTGTGTGAATCTGCGAAATCTGCGGACACAATATTTCTTAAAATGCTCTAATGTTGCTCCAGCCGGAGTGCGGTGAAGCTGGCTCAGCTTCCGTAGGGGCAAAGCCCCTTAATGCTGCTCCAGCCGGAGCCAGTCGAACATTAGATTGATCTCCTCGGCGAAGCTGGCTTTTTCGCCGTCCACGGTGATGCTGCCTTGAAATCCGGCGCGTGGGTGGCGGATGCGGCGCGGCTTGATGCTCATGGAGAGCACGTCGCCGGGCTTGCAGAAGCGCGAGCAGCGCACGCCGTCGGTCGAGTGAAAGAAGACCTTGGCCGGGTCGGCCTGTCGGTTGTCCAGCAGCGGGGACTCCGCCGCGACGAGAAACAGCACGGCGAGTTGCCCCAGGGCCTCCAGCATGATGGAGGCGGGAAAAACGGGGTTGTCGGCAAAGTGGCCCTTGAGGAAATATTCCTCGCCAGTGATGGCATAGGAGCCCTCGGCCAAGTCCTCGTGCAGGGTGGCTTTGTCGAGAAAGAGAAAGGGATCGCCGTGCGGAATGACCGCGTCGATGGCGTCCCGGTCGAGCACCTTGGGCATGACTTAGCCCGCGGTCTTGGTGGCGATGAAGCCCTTGACGTCGCCCACGGTGCTGAGGCCACGCAGCTCATCGTTGTCCACCGTGATGTCGAGGGACTCCTCCACCATCATGATGACTTCCACCATGGTGAGCGAATCGATGCCGAGGTCTTCGTTGATACGGGTTTCGTCGGTGGCTTCGGTAAGCTTGGAGCGCTCTTCGGGCTCCATGACGCGCTCGAGAATGCCCATGATAACCGTGGGGATCTGCGAGGTATCACCGTCGCGGCGGTAGGCGATAGCAGCATCGATGGTTTCAGGTGAGCAACGCTTGAGCGACTCCTTGATGTCTTCTTCTACCTCGGGCGAAAACGGCTTGGGTTCATTATCCATATGTACCTGAGAAAAAGTCAGGCCCGCGGTGTTGGCAATCTTCTTTTGCGCGCGAGTGCCTCGCCGGAACCTAGAGTGAGCCGACGTGGCGAATACCCCGGGCCTTGGCCAGCTGGACCTGCTTCTGGCGCTCCTCCAGCGAGCTGAGGCGGTCGGGCGAGAGTACATCGTGGCAGCGATGGCAATGCACACCCGGACGGTAGTGCTCGGAGCGGCGGTCTTCCTCGCTCAGGGGCATTTGGCAGCCGAAACACAGTTCCCAGGAGCCCTTCTTCAAATCGTGGTCCACGCTGACGCGGTCGTCGAAGACGAAACACTCGCCCTCCCACAGACTTTCCTCCTGGGGAACCATCTCCAGGTACTTGAGGATGCCGCCCTTGAGGTGGTACACCCGGTCAAAGCCGTTGGCTCGCAGAAGCGCGGTGGCTTTTTCGCAGCGAATGCCCCCCGTGCAGTACATGGCGATCTTGCGTTCCTTATGCGGGGCCAACTCAGACTCCATGTAGGCCGGGAACTGGCGGAAGTTGGACGTATCGGGACTGACAGCGCCCTTGAACCTGCCCACCTCTATCTCGTAGTCGTTGCGCGTGTCGACCACGATGACCTCCGGGTCAGAGATGAGCGCGTTCCAGTCCTTGGGCTCAACGTACTCCCCCACGCAGACCAGGGGGTCCGCCTCCTCGCGTCCGAGGGTAACGATCTCCTTTTTGAGCCGGACCTTCATGCGGTGGAAGGGAGCCGTCTCGCACCAGGACTCCTTGTGCTCCAGGGCGCGAAACGCGTCTTGCTCGCGGATAAAGTTCAACACCGCACGCACGCCTTCGGGCGAGCCCGAAATGGTGCCGTTGATGCCCTCGGCGGCCAGCAGAAGCGTGCCGCAGGTGTCGTGCACACGGCATTGCTCCAGCAGTTGATCGCGCCACTGCTGGTACTCAGGAAAAGGCGCAAAGTGATAAAGCGCCGCCACGAGGAAACGTTTCTCGTCCATAAAGGGAGAACACGTTAATCGCCGCGGGCAAAACGTTCCAGCGCAATCGTCAGCCGGGGAAATGCCCCCAGCAGCCGCTCATTCGCCGTAACCAGGGGGACGTTTAGCTCCTGGGCCAGCGCTACGTATTCGCACTCGTAGGCGGAGCATTCACTGCCTGCCGCCAGCGCGATGACGTGGCGCGACTCGATATTGTACTGGCGCGGGTGCATGCGCTCCTCCGCCGCCTCCATGATCTCCAGGCAATATTCCGGCTTCAGCTCGTGTTCGCGCAGGTAGGTCGCCAGCACGTTGCGAAACTCAGAACGCCAAAGCGGACTCGACGCCCAGGAGCTGTCGCGCTCGTAGGCCTTTTGTGCCCATGCGGTGTTGGCCCCGGGCAGGAGTAGCGGTGCCATTACGGTGGTGTCGATGACGATCATGCAAACGGATAAAGCCAGGGGAAGATTAAGAAATATTGTGTCCGCAGATTTCGCAGATTCACACAGATTTTTCCGAGGCTATCTGTGAGCATCTGTGCGATCCGTGGTTAAAATATAGAGGCATCTCCGGCTACGGTTTTATTTAAGATTCTCTAGGGGCGTCCCTCGTCTATCAAGGCCTGCAGGCGGCGGCGGTGCAGGAAACTCGTTGCCTTTTGACGCAAGCGGGGGGCCTTGTGGCGGAAGCGCTCCTCGCGGCGGGAAAGCGACTCCAGCCCGGCCTGTAAGCATGCCGCTATCTCGGCATCCAGAGAACGGTGATGGCGGTGGGCACTAAACTTGAGGCGGCGAAGCAGCAGCGGGGGTATATCAAGACTGCTCATACCTTGCAATTAAACGCAAAATCCACCGGGATGTCAACGCGCTCAGGCGTTATTCCAGCACCTCGCGAGGCTCCTCCGGACGGGTGATACCCTCGCGCGCATCAAGCTCCCGACCGCGCAGGTCGAGCTCCTCGAAGCGCATCTCAAGCTCGGCCTCCTGCTCCTGCTGCTCCATGGTTTTCTCAAAGAGCCGGGCCTCCGCCTCTTCGACAAACGCTTCGCGCTCGTGCATGAGCGCCTTGCTCTCGGCGATGGATTTCTCCTGAGCGTCGAGCTTGGACTGGAGCTCCTCCAGCGCGGACCGCGACGCCTCGGTCAGCGGTGTGCCGCCCCCATCCTGCTGGGACTGCAAAAGCCTCATCTTGGCATCAAGCAGTGCCTCGGCCTCCCAGAGTTCGCGTTCTTTTTCCACCAGACGCGCCTCCGTCTCCTGGACGATGCGCTCGCGCTCGAGCAACTCCTTTTCGAGTTTGCGCAGGGTAGTTTCGACCTCCTTGACCTCGCCTTTCTCCAGGACCCGAGGTTCGCCAAAGGGGTTCTTCGTCTTTTTGACGAACTGATTGATGGTGTCGCGCGACTGGATGGAGACTTCGGCCGTCTTGCGGTGCTCGGGACGAAGGCTTAGAACGCGTTTTTTAGGAAGGAATGGTTTGCCCATAATGACTGTACGGTGGGTTCAGGCACATGGCGGATGGGCATCACGCACCTGTGGCTCAGCGACCGAAGAGTCGGCCAAAGAGACCTTTCTTTTTTACCGGTTCATCTGCAGTAGCACCGCCCTGACGCATCTTGAGGTACTGGCTCATGGCACGGGCCGCAATCGTCTCGCGGGCCGGATCATCGAGCACCATGAAGATGCGCTCAAGCGTGCCCCCGGAGCGTAGCTTTTCCTCCAGGGATGGCAGTTGGGTAGAGAAATACTCGCACTGCTCAGAAACCTTCTGCATGAGCACATTTTCCAACTGCACGGCCTGCTCCTTGGTCAAGTTAGCCAGGGCGGCCTCGCTGGGACCGAGCTTGGCCCCGTAACGCTTGAGCAGGGTGAACTTTTCGTTATCAGCCAGTTGGTTGAGCACCATGCCGATGGACTCGGGCAGGTGGAAGCCCTTGGCGCCGGGGCGGAAGGGCAGGTAGCGGGAAATGTTTTTCTCGTCGAGGTTGGTCAGGGCGTTAAGCAGGCCCTTGAAGTCACCACCAACGACGACGTTCTGCGCCATGGACTGGGAGAACTCGGCAAACTGCTGCAGGGTCTCGATGTCTTCTGCCTTGCAGAAGGCGATGGTCTCCAGCGAGAGACCGGAGAGACGGAGCGGGAAGTCGGGGTCGATCTGGAGCTTGCGAAAGGCCTTGCCGAGGGTGTCCTCGCGCTCGGCGGCCGCGTCAACCGTGGCCACCATGTCGCCAAAGGGGTCTTCAAAGGCGATGGTTTCCTTGAGGATGTTAATGAGCAGATCGATGCGATCGGGGTACTCAGCCAGGCCGAGCAACTCGTTGAGCTCCTCCCAGGTGTAGTCGATATACTTGGCGGGGATCTCGCCCTTGCCGCGGATGGGCCAGGCGGGCAGGCCCGACTCCTCAGCCAGAGCCTTCAACTGAACTTCGGACATGGTAGGCGTCATGCCCAGGCGCACTTCGTCCCAATCCTTTTTTCCGTATAGGCGTCCAGTTGTTTCAGTCTCAGCCATTTAGTTATACCTTTAAACGATATCCTGATGGCGTTCAAGCTCGGTGGCAACCTTTCGGTAGTCTGTAGCCACGGAATCCTCTTCTTTAGCCACCTGGCCGACGAGGCAGACCGGAAGCCCAAGGGTAACGGCGCGGCGCACCACCATGGCATCGCGAATCTGGGTTTCGAAAATCTTGGCCGAAGGGGCAACACGCTTCTGGTTACGAAACTGGTTGAGGCGGAGTTGCATGCGCATCTTCGGCACCTCGATGTCTACGTTGGCCTTAATCGAATTAAAGATGATACCGCGGCAAACGGCGGGCTTACCCATGCCGGGCTCGCGGAAGCTGGCCGAGCGCTGGTGAAAAAGAAGTAATTTTTCCACGAGCAGGGTAAAGCCGATCAAACTGAGGGCGTCCGGGTTGGCCGGGATGTAAATTTCGTTGCTGCTGAAGACACCACACTGCGAAGCACGCAGGATGTTTGGCGGGCAATCGAAGAGGATGTAATCGTAGTTGTTCTCAATCTCGCGCAGCTGGCGGAAAAAGCGCAAGTAGGGCGGCTCAGCCGGATCGTTCTTATACTCGTTCTCGATGTCAACGAGGTTAAAAGTCGTGGGCAGGATGTCGAAGCCCGGTAGCAAATTCTCCCCAGTCTTGCTGGTGACCACGTCCTTAACCAAGATATCGCTCAGCGTCTGCTCAGCCGGCTCGAAGATGGAGTAAACCGAGCCTTCGCCGTTAATGTTGAGCTTGTTCCAACGGTCCAGCCGCATCAGCCAGATGCTGGCGTTCGACTGGGTATCTAGGTCGACAAGAAGCACCTTGTGACCCATTTGGGACAAGCAAGAGGCGATGTTTACGATCATCGAGGTTTTCCCGACACCGCCCTTGTAGTTGAGGAAACAGATTTTGCGAGGCATGATGATGCGGTAGAAAAGACCTATCGGTCTAAAAATGCAAAGCTAAGGCGTTTTTCTTATTCTTCCAGATTAAAAATCACCAGACCGCATCGTATTTGACGAGTGCCGGGCGACACATGTGTTGCTGTAGCAATACTTTATCAGTTCAGCGGGTATTTGCACATCGGGAGCATCACCTAGAGCGCGAGTTAATACGCTGTACCCGCGGATGGAAAATATCCCCGTATCCGCCGCAAGAAGCCCAGCAGCCTGATGTTGGCCATAAGCAAGCGTACTATCGACACTGGGTGGGCGACTGAAATTTTTAACATTGACCACTACGCCCAGCGACTAAACAATAACCAGCCAATTACCCCAACGTTTGTCTAACCCTCACCAAAGGTGCGTTATGATGCGTAAATTCAAAGTCTCGACCGAAATTGTCACCTACATCTGGGCTGACTCGGCCGAGGACGCCGCCAAATACCAGACCGAGCTCATCCAACAGGAGCAGCTTACCCTGGACAAAAACGCGCAGCAGTCCGTGAAGTTCTCACGTGCACTGGGTGTGAAATTTCTCGAAGCCCCCGAGGACATTTCCTGTACCCGCGACCCCTCCGAAAAGCCGCGTCCGCTCGATTGGCTCGAAATCTCCCAGGACGGTCTCTCGACTGTGGCCCTGGTCAAACGCCTGTCTAAGCGCCGCATCTACTACTACGAGGCCGTCACCGGGACCGAACGCTCCATCTCGCGCGAAGCCTGGACCCGCTGGGCCAAGAATTACAAGATTCACCCCGGCTACGAGCACACCCTGCCGCCGTTCATCGTGGCCGAGGCCGTGCGCCGCCACGAGGAGAAGGGCCTGCTCACCGGCATGAATGCCAGCGCAGAGTCCGCCATTATCCTGGCCGTACTCGAAAAGTATGGCTACGAACCCACGGACTGGGAAATCCGCAATGGCTACTGGGCAGAAAATGCCATGGAAAAGGCCATCGCCCAGCACGTCATGGACAACGCTCCCGAAGCCGCTCAGGCCGCGACCAGTGGCGACGGCAGCGGCAGCGACTGGGGGGACATCCAGTTCTCCAGCGATCTGCCCACCATCGACGAGCTTTAAGCAACACCGATCACTCTTTTACCAAAAGCCCCGAGCCATGCCGCTCGGGGCTTTTTTTTAGGCCAAGTAACCAGCCGCTCAACTCAGCGTCCCGGAGGCGGACCCGTCGGGGCTTCATCTGCGCTCAGGTAGCCGTCACCGTTACGGTCAAAATGGCGAAAATGCTCATCGGGGCCCGGAAATTCCCCAGGCGAAACTTTGCCGTCCCGGTCACTATCGTGACGAGAGATAAACCCGCCCCCACTGGGTGGACTCGGTAAGCGCTCCTGAGACGACCACTCCCGGCCCGGCATCGGCCGATCAGAAGAACCACCCTGACGGAGCTGCGCAGGCCCCCCCCACTGGGGCGATGACACCTTTGGGCGCAGCGTAGTCGCCCCACCCTTGCCCACCAGCCGGACAAGTGCCGGGTAGGCATCGGGCTCGGCTGCCGGAGCTTCCGTCCGGGGAGTTACCTGCCCCCCGCGGACGAGGCGCACGTAGTTCTGCACTCGCACACGGTCTCCCTGCGGGCCGCGCCACTCGGGGTTGCCCACCTTCGGGTCGCTGCGCTGGGCACCCGCGCCATGCACATCCACGATCTGCCCGCGCATCTGGCCAAGAGCACGGCCAAAGGCGACATACACCGCTGCCGCCATCGGCCCGTCGAGGTGGGAGGTAGACGTCCAGTAATAACCCCAGTCCCGCTGGCCAGCTTCGTTCTCAAAAGCCGTGCTGCTAAAAACCGGATCAATCGCAGGTGACTGTGTCACATCGGGCGAGCGGGTGTAATCCACCAGATACTGGAGCTCTTTGGCATCGGGCAAGCGCCAATCGCTGTAGCCACCGACATTGCTCGCGTTGGCATAGGCGAGCGCATCTTTCCATGACATGGGGCGCCCGCTGTCTGCCTGCGTCCACATCAGGCCCGTCGCCCGGTCGCTCACCGTGCCGTCGCCATTGTCCACGAAGTCATTATCGCCGTAGGACGCTCCACGAACGAAGCGCACGTAAAAAGTTTTCTCTCCACCCCTGCCAGGCTTTTTCATGCCATAGCCCTTGATCCGCCCATCGGCGAAGTTCACCCCAAAGACCAACTCGCCCTGCTCCGCGACCTCGCTCACGTACCGGGTCGAACTCAGCCATTGGGCGTCGATATAGCGTTCCCCAGCCTGGCCATAGGCAAAGCTGAAGTAATCGGTATTGATGTAGGGGATGGCGTCTTCGGGTGCGCTCTCGGTGGGACTGTCTGAGGACATCGTGCCCGTGCGACCCCGAAAATCGATCAGCGAGTATAGCTCCTTGATGTTAGGCACACGCCAGTCACTGTAGTCGCCCAGTCGGACGTCTGCCGCCAGACGCTCGGCCTGCTCGGGCGTGACCTTGGTCAAAACCACAGCCTGCGACCACATGAGGCCGGTGTTGAGGTCGGTCACGGTGCCGTCGCCGTTGTCCTGATAGTGCGGTGCGCAGGTGACATACTCGGCGTCCTGCCCGGAGAAGGCCTGCCCCGCGCGCGGATAGGCCACGGCGGAGGAGTTGTCGTAGCAGGTTACCTGCCCGGTATCGACGACCACTTGGGACGGCTTGGCAAAGAGGGAAGCAGCCAACAGGCAGGCTGCGCTTGTCACCCTAAGGGCGACGACGGGTCGGAGGGATCGTGCATTCATTACAAGCTGGGTAATGCCATACACGCTTCAAGCATGTACGACGATCCTAAAAACCCTCAAAAATCACCTAAGTTGCTCCTTTGGAGCAACTTAATGAGATCTTAATAAACCAGTAACCTAACCCTTGCGGCAGGCCATGGCAGCCTTGACGAAGTCAGCAAAGAGCGGGTGCGCCTTGTTGGGCTTGCTCTTAAACTCGGGGTGGAACTGCACGCCGACCATCCAGGGGTGGTCGAACACCTCGGCGATTTCCACTAGGTCGCGCTTCGGGTTCACCCCGCCGATACGGAGCCCGCAACGCTGCAGGATGTCCCGGTACTTGTTATTAAATTCGTAGCGGTGGCGGTGGCGCTCGTGGATGATCTCCGGCTCACCCTTACCAAAGTCTGCCGTCTTCAGCTTGGGGAAGTAGGCCGCAGCCGCGTGGCTATCCGCCATGATCTGGCAGGCGTAGGCCCCCAGACGCATCGTGCCGCCCTTGTCGGTGACTTCCTTCTGGTCGGCCATGATGTCGATGACGGGGTCCTTACAGTCCGGATCAAACTCCGTGCTGTTGGCCTCGGGGTATCCGGCAATATAGCGGGCATACTCGATGACCAAAATCTGCATGCCCAGGCACAACCCGAAGTACGGGATCTGCTTTTCGCGGGCGTAGGTCGCAGCCATGATCTTGCCCTCGATACCACGGTCGCCAAAACCGCCCGGCACGAGAATACCGTCCAGCCCCTTGAGGTGCTTTTCGGCCCCATCCTCTTCGATTGCCTCGGAGTCGATGCGCACGATATTCACGCCGCAGTCATTGGCCACGCCGCCGTGAGTGACGGACTCGTAAACAGATTTGTAAGCGTCCTGCAACTCAATGTACTTGCCCACCACGCCGATCTCGATGCGGTGCGCAGGGTACTTCAGGCGGCGGACGACATCCTCCCACTCCTTCATGTTAACGGGGGGATTTTCCAGCCCGAGCGCCTCGACCGTGATGTCGTCCAGGTCCTCGCGGGCCAGCGCCAGCGGAAGCTCGTAGATGGAGAACTCGACATCCATCTCCTCGATCACGTTACGGACCGGGATGTTGCAGTAAAGGCCCAGCTTGTCACGGATCTCCTTGTTGATCGGCTTTTCCGTGCGGCAGACCAACACGTCTGGCTGGATACCGATCTCGCGCATGCGCGCGACAGACATCTGCGAAGGCTTGGTCTTCAGCTCGCCCGCAGCATTGAGAAAAGGAATCAACGTAACATGGATAAAGAGCACGTTCTGCCGCCCGGCCTCGTGGGCAAACTGCCGCATCGCCTCCAGAAAGGGCAGACCCTCAATGTCCCCCACCGTACCGCCGATCTCGGTGATGAGGATGTCCACATCCTCACCCGCGTCGCGGATGCGGGCCTTGATCTCGTCCGTGACGTGCGGGATGACTTGCACCGTGCTGCCGAGGTAGTCGCCGCGCCGCTCCTTCTGGATGACCGACTCGTAGATTTGTCCCGAGGTCAGGTTGTTAAAGCGCGAAAGGCTGCCGCTGGTAAAGCGTTCGTAGTGCCCCAGGTCGAGGTCGGTCTCGGCCCCGTCGTCGAGCACATAGACCTCGCCGTGCTGGAAAGGACTCATCGTGCCGGGATCGACGTTCAGGTAGGGGTCAAACTTTTGCAGGCGCACAGTCAGGCCGCGCTGCTCCAGCAGCGCACCGAGGGCGGCCGCAGTCAGGCCCTTACCGAGCGAGGAGACCACGCCTCCGGTGACAAAAATATACTTGGTTTGTTTTGGCTGGGACATCGTAAAACAAAAAAACGGTCGGGGCGAGCTGCCCTTGACCGGGTCCATATTCGAAAAGCCTCCCTCCCCCAGCGCAACCTTTTAAAAACAAAAAAGAAGGAAGGACAGAAGGACGAAGTCCTACACCTGTGATGCTCGCGCATCCCTCTTTTTTGCGCTATGGGCGGAAATGTTTGCTCGTAGCAACCTCATATCCCCCCCGGGTAGCGACCAACGGGAGCGGCAGGACAAAGTCCTGCACCTGTGATGCTCACGCATCCCGCTTTTTGCGCTATGGGCGGAAATGCATGCTCGTAGCAACCTCATATCCCCCCCGGGGTAGCGACCAACGGGAGCGTAGGGGCGACAGCCCCTCAATGCGGTGAAGCTGGCTCAGCTTCCGTAGGGGCGGAGCCCCTCAATCAGGTCAAGCGCTGTGCGCTTGTGGCAGGTCCGCAGGGACTCGAACCCCGACAAGCAGTACCAAAAACTGCGGTGCTACCATTACACCACGGACCTATCTCACAATGAACGCATCTGTCACGAGCTGAAGTTCAGCACATGCAATGGGCCGATGAAGCCTAATGCTGACAGAAACAAAGCAGCGAAGGTGACCTGTCTGGAAGAAAAGTCAAGGGAAGAAAATGCCCCGCTTGATCCTTTAGCTATCATAAACCTCAACTCGAAAGCAAAATTTATGCTTCACGCCGGAGCGCTTTGTGCATGGACTCGTCGCTTCATGCTTCAGGTCACCCAGCTCAGCAAGGCATTCGCCAGTCAAACGCTTTTCGAAGACGCAACGTTCCGCATCAACCGCGGGCAACGCGTCGCACTGGTCGGGCCCAATGGCGCGGGCAAGACCACCCTGTTCTCCATCCTCCTCGGTAATGCCGACCCCGACGCGGGCATGGTGGACATCGAGCGCGGAGCCCGCATCGGCTACCTGCCGCAGGAAACCGCGCCCGAGGGCGACGAGACGGTGATCGAGATTGCCGCCGGTGTTACGCCGGAGCACGCCCGGGCCCGTAAAATTATGGGCGACTGCGAACGCGCCGGGGACACCTCCTCGGAGAAATACCTCGACGCCGTGGCCCGCTACACCGAGTTGGGTGGATTCCAGACGGAGCCCAAGGCCAAGCGTATCCTCGCCGGCCTCGCCTTTCGCGAGAGTGACTACGACCGCCCGGCCCGCGTGCTCAGCGGTGGCTGGGTCATGCGCGCCCACCTCGCGCGCCTCCTCACCGCTGAGCCCGACCTGCTCATGCTCGACGAGCCGACCAACCACCTCGACCTCGAGTCCCTCGGCTGGTTTCAGAACTACCTCCAGCACTACCCCGGCGGCATCTTTCTCATCTCCCACGACCGCGCTTTCCTCAATGCTCTGGTCGATCACGTCTTGGAGATCCGCCACCATCGTCTCCACACCTACCGCGGCAACTACGACGACTACGTCGAGGAGGCCAAGGCCCGTGACGTGCAGCACGCCGCCGCTTATCAGAACCAGCAGCAAAAGATCGCCCAGCTCGAACGCTTCATCGACCGCTTCGGGGCCAAGAGCTCCAAGGCCGCTCAGGCCAAGGCCAAGCAGAAGCAGATCGACCGCATGGACAAGCTCGACTCGCCCCTGGCCCAGCAGAAAACGATCACGGTAAAATTTCCCCAGCCCCCATCCAGCGGACAGCGCGTCATCTCGCTGGAGGACGTCCACTTTGCCTACGGTGAGCACCGCGTTTACCGGGGCATCGACTTTCAGGCCGAGCGCGGGGAGCGCGTCGTCCTCGTCGGCCCTAACGGCGCGGGTAAATCCACCCTGCTCAAGCTGCTCGCGGGCGTGCTAACGCCACAGGCGGGCGACATCGCCCTCGGCCACAACGCCAAGCCGGGCTACTTTTCCCAGACCCGCCTCGACGTACTCGACGCCAACAACACCGTGCTGGAGGAAGTCCAGAGCATCAATCGCAGCATCAACGAGACCACCGCGCGCACCGTGCTCGGCTCGTTCCTCTTTCGCGGCGACGCCGTCTTTAAGAAAGTTTCCGTCCTCTCCGGGGGAGAAAAATCGCGCCTCGCCCTCATCAAGCTCCTGCTCGACCCGCCCAACCTCCTGCTTATGGACGAGCCAACTACCCACCTGGACATGGCCAGTATCGACGCGCTCATCGCCGCCCTGCAGGACTATAACGGCACGCTCATTTTCATCAGCCACGACGTCTACTTCATCCGCAACATTGCCCGCAAGGTGCTCCGCATCAGCGCGGGTGAACTCCTCCCCTACGCGGGCGATTACGACTACTACTTACGTAAATCCCAAAGCGAGGACGAGCGCGCCGCCCTTACCGCGGGCAGCCAGCTCAGCAATGCGCGCCCCGAAGACGCCAAGCAGGACAAGGGCACGAGCGATGCATCCAACTCCGGCTACAAGTCCAAGGAGCAAAAGCGAGCCGAAGCCGCCGAACGCCGCGAACGGGCAAAAATCCGGGCCGAAGTCGAAGAGCTGGAAGAGCGCATCTGCAAACTCGAGGACAAGCAGCGCGCCCTCACCCATCAGCTCGAAGACCCTGACCTCTACGAAAACGACGCCGGAAAAGTCATGGCCCTGAACCGCGAGCTCATCGCCGTGGGCGAAGACCTCGAAAAGCTCAACGAAGCCTGGATGGCGGCCTCGGAAAAACTCGACGAGGAGTAGAAGGCGACGGAAATTTGAGTCACATGAGAGCTTCCCAGCGAGTGTCTTCTCTCCTTTGCGCGCTTAGCGTACTTTGCGGTTGATAAACAAACGCCGAGCGAAGATGCGCCTCAGTGTTTAAAGGGCAGCGCATCGTTGCTGATCTCGTCCGACTCGACGAATTGCTCGAGGTATTGCCCGGCCATATGGCGCACCTCTTCGGTCGAAGCGGACGAGAAGGCGGAGATGTGGAGCACCTGCGCATTGCGGATGCGGATGCCCTCCCAAGCCTGCTTAAGGCGGCCAAGCGCGCTCCAGTCCTGGCTGCTGCCGTCCACGTGGCTGAGCCCGTTGGCCGTCTTGTTGAAAAATAAATGCAGCGGCGCGCCCTCGCGCTCGTAGTACTGATGCCGCCAGACGTACTCCTCGCCGTCGATCTCGCGCCCCACCGGCTTGTAGGCTTCGACAAAGGTGTAGTTCTGCGAGGGCAGACAGGTCTCGGGCTGGTGGATGTTATGGGCAAAGGCGGAGTAGGTGCTGCCGTCAAAGCGCATCCAGTACAGTTGCCAGACGGCGCCACTGGCATCATACCACACGAGGTAACGCCCGTCTTCGTAGGGCAACTGCTCCTGCACGATCTGGGGCATGGGCATCTCGCGCACACTTTCGTGCGGGAGTTCCTCCACCAGTGACCAGCCCGTGGCCTTATCGCTGATGCCGCGCTCGCGCTCGTGCAGCAGGTACCAGCCCTCGGCCATGAGCGGCACCCAGATGCAGAACATGATGATCGTCAGCAGCAGGGAGACGTGCTTGCGCGCCGCCAGGGCGACATCGGCCAGATTTGCCGTGTAGGTCGGTTGCGCGCCCAGGGTGAGCAAGTCATGGGGGCGCTTGATGGCAAAAAACAGCACGGCCTCGACCAGCATAAGAACAAGAAAGACCGCCTGGGTTATCCAACCGAGTTGATCGTGCCACTCGTTCATCACGAGCACGGATTGGCTCTGGAAAAGTATCGTCACCAGCAGGCATACGCGCACGACGTTGATAACAAACCCCGTGGCCAGACAGGCCAGCAGCAGCCAGCCGCGCCGCACAAAAGACATGGGCAAGAAACCGCCCAGAAAAAGCCCGCCTACCACAGCAAGGTGAAAGGAACGGATGCCGCTGCACGCGTCCGAAAGGTGCGACACCCCGTAGGGCGTGCGGATTTCAAACCCCACCACCTCGACCTGCATCCCGAAGAGGCCGAGTATCACCTTGGCCGCCTCGCCCACGCTTTGCAGGGATTGCAGCGTCACGATGCGCTCAAGCTGTATCGGCCACGGCAGCGCGGTGGCTAGCAGCAGCAGCGGAAAGAACATCGCCTTGGCCCAGCCCGTGCCAAACATGCGCGCCAGCAACAGCAGCACGGCCAGCATACCGCTCCCCATAAAAAGCGTATCGAGTACACGCCAATCCGGGTTAGCTACCTGCACCACCCGCAGGGGAATCCAGAAAATCAGGATAAGCACGATGCACCGGCCCAACCACTTCCGGCGACTCGGGTCCGGGTGCGGTAGCTTCTCGATTCGTTGGTAGGCGAGGATGGCCACCATGATCGGCACGAACCACCCGTACCCGTAGAGCGGGTTGTGGCTCCAGTACTGGCTGAGGTTGATAAGTGGCTCAACCAGCAGACCGATCAGGGCAATGAAGACAAAAATCCACATGAACGCTTCACCTAAAAAAGAAGCATATCGCGTGCTTAGCGAGAAAATCTTGCCCCGCTCATAGACGCGTCCTCACTACCCTGCGTAGAGCGCAACCAGCGTCCAGCCGATCGCCGCCAGCCCCGCCGCCACGCTGGCTGGGAAAAGTTGCGTCTTCACGTGGTCCATCAAGTCCGTCCCCGTGGCCATGCTGCTGAGCACCGTGGTGTCCGAGATGGGCGAACACTGGTCCCCGTAGACGCTGCCGTTGATAACCGCAGCAAAGCAGACCGACAGGTACAGCTCTGGATGAGCCATGCCGCCGGTAATGGCGGTGCTCCAGGCCAGGGGCATGACCAGTGGCAGCGACACAGCAAAGGTGCCCCAACTTGTCCCGGTGGAAAAGGCGATAATCATGGTCAGCAACTGCAGGATGACCGGAACCAGCCAGTAGGGGATTTTCCCTCCCAGCAGATCAACCAGATAAATCCCGCCCCCGGTATTGCTGCTGATTTGCCCCACCACGATAGCCAGCAGCAGGATAACCGAGCCGTAGACGACGCCCTTGAGTCCGTTGTTGAAACCCTCGATGGCGTCACTGAGCGACATGCCGCGAAAGAGAGTCATCCCAAACGACACGACCAGCGCTGCGGCAAAGCCCCACAGCACCTTGGCCGAGCCCATCCCGATAAATGTCCCGATGCTGATCCCGATGATCAGCCCGAGCGGAATGAAAAACTCCCATACGCTGGGGCGGTAGCCCTCGGGCACGTCCGCGCTCTCCAGCTCGCGCGACATGAGCGGCTTCGAGCCCGGACGGTTAAGCTGACCGGTTTCGCGGGCGCGGGCGATGGCGCGCTTGAAGGCCGGACTGAGGAAGGGTAGCTTGTCGAAGCAAAGCAGAAAGGTAAAGGTGACCGCAAAGATCGCATAAAAATACAGCCACATGTTCTGGTAAAAGAAGTTCATGCGGTCCGCCTCCGTGGCCAGAAAACCGACGCCCCCCAGAAAAATGAGCGACTGCACATAGTACGGCCAGGCGTTAAAGGGGAGCAAAATCGCAATGGGCGAAGCCGTGGAATCCACGATGTAGGAGAGCTCCTCGTGGCTGATCTTTTCCTTATCCGCCACCGGGCGCACCGTCGTGCCCACCAGCACGGTGCTCATCGTCCCGCCCTGAAAGAATGCCACGCCCAGCCCCCAGGCAACCAATCGCGCCGATACCGGCCCGCGCACGAAAACCCGCGTCACCAACTGAGCAAAGGCCAGCGCTGCGCCGTTGCGCGACCACATCCCCATCAGCCCGCCGAGAAACCACAGGTAGAGCACCAGTATGACCGCCGCGCGCTTCGTCCCCAACTCCGGGATGAGCACCTGCCCCGTGATGTCGTACTGCTGCATGAGCAGCGCCCCGGCCAGGATACCACCGCTAAGCGCAGTAACGGGCTCACGTGTGATGAAGCACAAGGCTACTGCCACGAGCGCTGGCATGAGCGACCACGCGCCCCAGTGCCGACGTGGGCTCAACTGAAAATAATCCACCACGGACTCACCACTGGCTGTAGTGGAATTCTGATACACCAGCTCGGGCTCCGTCATCGGCACCGAGCGACTGGCCACTCCCACCTGCGCCCACAGCTTTGACTCAGCCACGGGTACGGCCAGCGCGGTATTGAGCTCGTCAGCCTCCAGGGCGGCTTTCTGCACTTGCCATGTCGGAGCAACATAGCGTCCGGCAAAAAAGCTCAAAGCCAGACCGAGGGCAAAAATCCAAAAACCCAGTGAGCACACCAGGCGAGTGAGAGGAGAGGTGCTTGGCTCAGACATCTCAGGCAGTAAGACGGCCGTAGCGCGCGGGGTCAAGGTAGTCTCGCCCCGGCGACCGCTTCACGGCTTATCCTTATTGCGCAATATCGACGGCCTGGCCCGCCATGAAATGCTTGAGCGAAAAATCCGGGTTTGCCTCGTAAGACTCCAGTGTCAACTGCTCCACTCGCTGCCCATCACGGTACTTGATACGCTGGTGAGCAACAGGTACGCCTCCGATTTCACGGTAGTCACGAAAATCCGTCCACTCGACGCGGGCGCCCTCGTCATCGGAGTAATACGCCGTACGTCGCAGCTCCAGCCCGCTCTGCGGATCGAAAGCCATCTCCACCACCGGGCCGGAGGGCGGAGTGTAGCGCACGGTCTGGCAGAGCACGCCGTTGACCTCGACCTCCTCGCCAACACGAAAACGATCAGGTTGGGCGCGGTACGTGATGAGCGGGCGATAGAGGTGGATGTCGCTCACATGCTTCACCATTAACTCTTCCTCGCTCATATGCTCTGCGGGTCCGGTTTCTCCCCCCACGCCCGACCACTTGGCCAATTGATCCGTGGTGCATATCATGGCCGTATACTCATCCCCCAACAGGCTAACCTGACGCAGCGAGTCCATGAACATACGATCCTCCAAAAATGTCTGCTCCGGCTCGCCGGCGAGGTCCTGCTTCCAGCGCGAACGGTAAGCCGTGTGGGTATTCATGCCCGAAGCGCGATGGTGTTTGAGCAGGAGCTGTTCCTCCGGGGCCGTCTTGCGTGGGGCTGCCACCTGACGGCTGCGCAAGCCCGAATCATCCGCAAGCACCTCGGCTTGGGCTAAACTCTCCTCATGCTCGACTTCGGCCTCCTTTAAAAAAAGCGTCCAGGCCAGCACACAGCCCACAGCAACCAAAACAAAGGCGAGGGCAAAGACAAAAAACAGGCTGCGCCCCCCGCCTTCCAAAGAGGTCTCCGCACGGCGTCGGGAGCGGGCACGCGGGGTTCCCTCTGTTTGTTGAGCGCTTCCACCATGCGGCGAGGGCGTCACGCGCTTCCGTGGCCCCGGGGCGTTGTCATGCTCGGTTTGCGGCGGTATGGACTCGCCCGCGGGCAGGGCATTCTCCCCCACCGTGGAAAGATCACGCCCGCGTTTTTCCGACAAGCGATCGGTATCGGCTTCCTCCTGACGCTTTTTCTTGGGCCGTATGGGTGCATCCGAGCCTCCCCGTCGAGATGCCCGATCAGAGCGGTGCGGCGGCACGCCGGGCGGCGGGCGCATCATCCCTGGGGGCGGACGCATGCCCGGGGGCAGCGGTGGACGCGAGGGACGGCGCGAATGCCGCTGCGGGCGAGGCCCATGCTGGTGAGCAGGCTTTTCCTGCTCCGACGGTGCGCTATCAGGTGCGGATGCGTGGTTCTCTGGTGATTCATCAGCAGCACCGTTCTCCTCCGCCTGAGGGGGCGGATTCTGCGGGTCGGGTGTATGCTCGTTCGGGTCCTTCACAACTTATACGCTCAACACACCACTACAGGCAGGCATTGGCAGGAATGGCAACCTCAGAGCACCCGTGTTACAAGATTACTGCAATAGGAGCCTGCACACGGCCTACTGCGGGGGCATTCTCAGCCGAAACGCGCCTTTGGCCACGTTGGCGTCAACAACGTCCCCTTGCTGGATCATGAGTATCTCGCCATCCACGGCCATCCGCTTGGCCGCGCCGATGACCTGCGGCATCATCGCACGCCACTTCAGCGGGGCGAGCTTGCGGGCCACCTCGGTGGGGCAAACACTTTTGTCCTCGCCACACTCGCGCGCCAGCCCGTATATCGCCCGACGTATTTTTGCCTCATCCATACGGCAACTATGCTAGCAGAGGAGGTCCTTGAAGTCGCGGTAATCGCCCTCGAACCCACCGGGAAGCCCCTTGTTGATAACGGCCACGGCATCGTGCGAGTGCAGGGACTCGAGGTGAGCGCAGGCGACCTGAAAATCCTTGATGCGCGGGTCGGTGTCGAGCTGCTCGTAGACCACACGCACGGCGTCTTCCACGAACTTGACGTAGGCACCATTGAGCTCGGCAAAGGCCTGCTCGTCCTCACGCTTGACCATGACCTGGGTCTCGGTCTTGAGCGCTTCGAGGCAGTGGGCTTGGATGTCCTCGATGGGCATGTCTTGCCCCTCGGCTACCTCCAGGCTGACGCGGGCCTTGCTCCGCTGGGAGTGCGGGATGGCATAAATGTCGCGGCTCTCGCGGGCATGCTCGGAGAGCTCCGAAGAGCACGGGCAGGCCGAAGAGTAGATAAAGTCAAAGTGGACGAAACGGCGGAAGCGGTTCAGGTCGTCGATCGCGCCCTCGAAGGCCACCTTGTAGTACTGGTAGCCCTTGAGCCCGCTGCGCAGGCTGGGCTTGAGCATCGGGTAGTTAAAGGAGAGCTTGAGCCGGGCGCGGCTGCAGCCGATCTCCTGTTTATAGCGCAGCAGGATTTCTTCCAGCAGTTCCAGGGAGAAGACGCGCTCTTTATAATCATAGAAGGCACGCATGATGCGGGACATGTTGATGCCCTTGGCGTCCGCCGCCAGCGAAACCGTGCCCGTAACGGAGGTTTCCAACGTCAACTTGCTGCAGTCCTTGCTCAAATAAGTGAGCGGCAGCCGGAAGTCAGAGATACCCACCTGCATGATGGGAACGTTGGCTCCGAGGATTTGCGAAGAGTCACTATTTTGCATATCGGGCAGGCTCTGCCGGTACTCCTCGGTAACGCGGAAGTTCTTGTCGTAAGTCGTGATGGGCTTGTCAGGGCGCACCGCTGACTTGTTGCTGGCAGATTCCTGATCCATGATTTATCTCAAAAGAAGCCTATTAACTAACCGCATTTACGCGTTTTGTGCAACAATCGAGTTGGACTTTTTCGGAACGGCCCTCAAAGCCCCGGCTATTTACTTGCTTCCGGCCACCCCCTGTGCAGGCTAAGATTGCTTCTGATGTCCCTCCATTTTCGCATACTTGGCAGCAGCAGCTCGGGTAACGCCGCGCTGATCAAAACCGCCCATTGCAAGGTCCTGATCGACGCCGGCTTCTCCGCGCGGAAACTCGACCAGATGCTGCGCGCATGCGGGGAAAGCCTGGCCGAAATCGATGCCGTGTTCCTCACCCACGAGCACGGCGACCACTGTAGCGGCATCAAGGGCTTGCGCCGCCACCCGCACATCAAAGTCTTTGCCAACCGGGACACCATGCAGGCCGTCCAGAGCAAGCTCAACCACCGACCCGCCTGGCAGGTCTTTGAAACCGGCAGCAGCTTTACCTTTTCTGACCTCGATGTCACCTCACTGAGCATTCCGCACGACGCCTACGACCCAGTAGGCTACGTCTTCTCGGCAGGCGATAATACGCTGTTTTCCCCGCAGCGCAGCATCGCCTGGGTGACAGACCTCGGCTACGTACCCGGCAATGTGCGCGAGAAAATCCGCGACGCGGACCTCCTCGTGCTCGAAGCCAACCACTGCAGCGAAATGCTGGAAAAAGACGAACGCCGCCCTTGGTCGCTCAAGCAACGCATCCGCGGGCGCCACGGACACCTCTCCAACGACGCTGCCCTGGAGCTCCTGCGCGGTGTGGAATCCCCCCGCTGGCGGCACGTCTGCCTGGCCCACCTGAGCAAGGACTGCAACGAGGTCAGCCTCGTAGAGCGCCTTTTCGCCCCCTTGTGCCAGAGCAGTGGCGGCTTTGGCATCAGTGTAGTCGACCCCGTGAACGGCATCGGAACTGCTTACGATTTGGCGACGCTCTAAACACCAAATTTCCACCACAGACTTTATCTGGCTTGTAAACCACCCCATCCCTGTTAACATTTCTAATACTAACAACTGGGATTATGAGGTTTAATTATAGGCACACCAAAATCATTTTCACCATCGGTCCGGCCACTGAGGATGAATCCACCCTCCGGGAGATGATTGTCACAGGAGGCGTGGACATCTGCCGCCTGAACATGGCACACGCCAGCCACGAGTGGACGGAGCAGACCATCTCCCGCATCCGCAAGGTATGCAGAGAGGTCAAGCGGCACGTGGCGATCATGATGGACGTCAAAGGACCGGAAATCCGCACAGGTGACTTGCCCGAGCCCATCGAACTCGATGAAGGCGAAACCTTCGACTTCCTGGTCAAAGGCGGCCTGAAGAATCTCGAAAACGGTATACGCGGCGTCACCGTAAACTACCCGGGCATGCACCTCGATGTCACCGTGGGCTCCACCCTGCTGGTAGACAGCGGACTGGTGCGCATGCAGGTCATGGAAATCCTGGACGACCGCGTGCGCTGCAAGGTCATGATCCCCGGCCCCATGGGCAACCGCCGCCACATCAACCTGCCCGGGGTCAAGGTCAACCTCCCCTCTCTGACCGAAAAGGACAAGGCCGACATCGCCGTCGGCATCAAGCATCAGGTCGAGTTTTTCGCGCTCTCCTTTGTCCGCAGGGGCAAGGACCTCACCACCCTCCGACAATACCTGAAGGAGCACAACTCCGACGCACGCATTATCGCCAAGATCGAGGACCAGTCCGCCATTTCCCACCTCGACGAGATCATCACCCTGACCGACGCCCTCATGGTGGCGCGGGGCGACCTCGGCATCGAATGCCCCTACGAGGAGCTGCCCATCATCCAGCGCCGCGCAGTCGAAACCTGCATTCAGAAGAAGACTCCGGTCATCATTGCCACGCACATGCTGGAGTCGATGATCGAGCAACCCATTCCCACCCGCGCCGAGGTGACGGACATCGCCAACGCCGTTTATGAGAAAGCCGACTGCATCATGCTCTCCGGTGAAACCACGACGGGCAAGTACCCCGTGGAGTGCGCACAGGTCATGAACCGCATCGCGCGGCAGATCGAAGGCAACCTGCCCAAGAAAACCTACGAAAACATCCAGCTTGATCTGCCCAAGGCCAAGATGCTCCGGGCCGCCGTACACCTGGCTCAGGACATGGACAAGGCGGGCCTCATGGTCTTTACCAAGCGCGGCCTGCTGACCCATATCCTGTCTTCCCTGCGCCCCACACAGGTGCCCATCTTTGCCTTTACCGACAACGAGCGCACTTTTAAGCAGATGCTGCTCATGTGGGGCGTGGAACCCTTCCTCATGAAATTTGAGGACGAAACCGAAGCCACGATCCAGAACGCTTTCAAAAAACTCTACGAAGGCCGCATCGAGTGGGCTCAGCCCGGAGAATGGATGGTCGTCGTCACCAATGTGCTCGAAAGCGACTGCCTCGTGGACAGCATACAGCTTCGCCAAGTGGAGTAATGCTATGGTCATCCCGACATTTGCCTCAACCAATGTAACCGAGCTCCTCGGCAGCAGCACGGCCCCGATTATTCTCATCTCGGGCATCGGGCTCCTGCTGCTGGTGATGAGCGGCCGCATCCTGCACGTCTCGGACCGCCTGCGCTCACTCATGCAGTTGGGCTACTCCGTGCGGAGAGAAAAGCAGGTCCGCGTGCTGCACCACCGCGCGCGCATGCTGCGCATGGCCATTGCATCCCTGTGCAGCAGTATTTTTTGCAGCGGCATCCTGCTCGTACTCAACGCCATTGGCGAGATCGGCCTTTTCCGTGTGGGTGACCTGATAATCGGCACCCTGTTGATTCTCTCCACCGTAGGCATTGCCGTGGCCAGCGGCGGCCTGCTTTACGACGTCATTTGGTCCCTCCGAGCCGTCGAAGTGGAAATAGAGGAGTACGCGGAGCAAAAAAAGACAGGCTCTAACGCCTGAATGGTCTTTTTCCTATCGCTCCGTAGCATAGCAAAATACGGCCTATCGCATTTTCGGCTTAAGTTGGCCTAAAACGGGCCGATTTTATAATATTAGTTGCAATAGGTGCTGAATTATCAATCTCTTAGGAGAATGAGCCCGGTGGAACTCGAACGCACATACTTCCAGCTTAATGAGGACTTTAGCGTCCTCGACCAAGAGCAATTGGACGTCCTCATGGAAGCAGTGGGCGAGGCTGGCTCTGAGTTCATGGAAGAAATCATGACCTCCTTTCGCGAAGAATGTGCTCCCCGACTGGATCTGATTGCCGCCGAAGCCGCTGCACAAAATAACGACGAATTGCGCAAGCACATCCACTTTATCGCAGGCAGCGCAGCCAACACCGGACTACAGCGTTTGTCCGAACTCTGCCGCCGCGTGGAGTGCCAACTCGATGCGGGCACCTTCTCCCACTACGCAGATACCCCGCAGCTCGTCCGCTACGAGTACGATCGCGGCCTCAGCGAGTTGGACAAGATCATGTCCCGCTAGACAGCAGTACGATTTAGCTGAGTGATGAAGGAGAGGGCAAAGTCGGCACGACCCCGTGCATCACTGCACACCCTCGGCTGTCGCCTCAACCAGAGCGAAACCCACGCCCTGCGCGAGCAACTCATCAACGAAGGCTACGAGATCGTGCCCTTTGGGCAAAAGGCCGACCTGGGCATCATCAACACCTGCACCGTTACCGCGCAGGCCGACTCGAAGTGCCGCCAGGTCATTCGTAACTTCATCAAGCACAACCCCGAGGCCTACACCGCTGTCGTCGGTTGCTACTCGCAAATGGGAGCCAAGGAAGTCGCTGAAATTGACGGCGTGGACCTCATCCTCGGTAATCAGGACAAGCTCGGTGTGCTCAAGCATATCGGTGACCGCGAGAAGCAGGAGCGGCCCGTCATCGTGCGCGAGAAGATTGACAAGCGTGACTTCAGCATGCACTTCGCCGGAGAGCGGCCCTTTAACCAGCGGGCCAACCTCAAGGTGCAGGATGGCTGCGACTTTCTCTGCTCCTTTTGCATCATCCCCTTTGCCCGCGGACGCGCCCGCAGCCGCGACTTTGGCGATCTCATGCGCGAGGTGGAGAGTCAGGTCGCACGCGGCGTGCGCGAACTCGTCCTGACCGGGGTCAACATAGGCACCTATCAGGCCAGCATCGACGCCGCAGACGCCAAGCTCGACATCGTGGGCCTCGTCGATGCCCTCGACGGCGTACCCGGGCTCGACCGCATCCGCATCAGCAGCATTGAGCCCACCACCGTGCCGAGCGAGCTTTTCGCCCGCATGGCCGACGACTCTCACGCGCTCCTGCCTTTTCTCCACCTGCCCCTGCAAAGCGGCAGCGAACGCATCCTGCGGGAAATGCGCCGTCGCCACACCGCAGCCGAATGGGCGGACTTTATCCGGCAGGCGGTCGAAGCCGTACCCGGGCTCTACGTGGGCACGGATGTCATGGTCGGCTTTCCCGGCGAGACCGAAACAGACTTTGAAGACACCTGCAACATGCTCACGGACAATCCCGTGGCCTGGGCCCATGTCTTTACCTACTCCGAGCGCGATGGCACCCTCGCCGCCCGCCGCGATGACCACCTCCCGATGGCCGAACGCCACCGACGCAGTGCCAAACTACGCGCGCAGGCTGAGCGTCTTCGCTACCGCTGGCACGAGCAACACCTCGGCCACGAGGTTCGCGTGCTCTTTGAAGATCCCCGCGAGGGCATTGCCCCCGCGCTGACCGATAACTACGTGCGCGTAGTCGTGCCGATGGACGACCCCCTGCAAGTCCGTAACCGCCTCGGACGCGTCCGCCTGCAAAGCATCAGCGCCGACTTCGTCGAAGGCGAACTGCTCGAAGTACTCGGTTAAAACTGCACCGAAAGCATCCGTATAAAAGTCGCGTGATGCTGTTACTCGTCCGGCGTGTGATCCGTCACCCCTTTGAGGTGATCGGCTTCATCCGGTGTGGTCATGACCTTTATCATGCACCAGCCAAAGAGCGTCAGCACGGTGCCAACGGAAATGATGAGAACTATCCAACCACCTGTGGTCATGCATCCTCCTTGTGGAAGGTTTTGTATCGCTGTACGCCGGATACGATCAAAGCAAAGAAAATGAAGAGCAGCGCGACCAGCCCAATGCTGATCCAGGCCACGTGATTGGGCTCTACAAATAGATCTACGATGTAGCCGCTGAGCTTCGCGTCGCCTCCGGTCAGGCTAACCCCAAACACACTCGTCAGCACCCAGAGTACAAAAATAACAATCAGGAATACGGGCGTGATGTACTTCATAATCACGCGGTAGATGCCGGGGATGCGTATAGCCGCTCCCGTGTGAGCCTCTTCAAAGCCGCGCTTTATCCCAAACACCCAGCCGAAAAGGATAATCTGGATCGTCGCCAGGACAAAGAGGAGAAAGGTTCCCACCCAGAAATCGAGTGTATCGAGTGCCTTAATCCCTCCGCTGAAGTAAACGATAAAACCGCAACCCAAAGCAGTGATGAGCCCCAGCAACGCGCTTGAACGCTTGCGGTCCAACCGAAGCGTTTCCTCGATAAAGGCGATACCTGGTTGAAGCATGGAGATCGAGCTGGTCACAGCGGCCAGGAAGAGCAGGAAAAACCAAAGGAAGCCAAAGAGGTTACCCATCCCGGCCTGGTCGCCAATATTCATTTCGGAGAAAACGAGCGGCAACACCTTGAACCCGAGGTCAAAGCTACCCAGCCCTACCCCAGCCAGACCAGCCACACCAATAAAGGCGACTGCGGCGGGTACCGTAATCATGCCCCCGAGGCACACTTCACAAAACTCATTCGCGCTGGTAGCGGAGAGACCACTCAGGACGACGTCATCGCGCTTTCGCATGTAGCTGGAGTAAACAATGATGACTCCGAAGCCGACCGAGAGGGAAAAGAAAATTTGCCCGGCAGCCGCCAGCCAGAGCTCAGGGCTCATCAGTTGTTCCGCGATTCCAATCTTCTCCAGCTTGACCTGCGGGGCACCCCCTGTAGCCGCGAGTATGGAGGTTAACTCTTCGGCGATGGATTCGTCATCATCCTTGGGGTCAATGGCCGCAGCACTGCCCCGATAAGTCATGATGTGCACCCAGTCACCATCGGGAATCAGTTGCGCTTCGAGGGTCCGCGGTGGCACCAACTCGGCGATCTGCTCCTCACTCAGCCCTTCCATTTCCCCTTTGGAAACGGGCTGCGTGACCAGACGGAAAGGCACGGCTTTGCCCGCCGCTTTTTCAATCTCCGCAATACGTGTGCGGTCGACGATTTCGCGAATCTCAAACTGACCCGCATCAGCCTCGGCACCTACGTAGAGGATATGCTTGGTCGGGTTCCACATAAACCCAAGGCCGTTGGCAACGCTCTCATCTGGCTGGTTAGCCTGCGGCGCACCGAGCGTCAGCACGCGTACCAGGATAACGATAGCCAGCAAAACCAAGGTAGGAACCGCGATTTTGCAAAACAGCTCGATCCCCTTGGATACGCCTCGATAGATCAGGATGAAATTCAGCACGAAAGCCAGCAACAGGTAGATGCCCACTTGCTCGAGCCCAAAGGACTTGAGGGCCGAGCCGTTTTCGTTGACTCCGATAAACGTGTCCCACCAGCGGGCAGATTGCACGGGACTGTCGAACTCCAGATTCCCGGCCAGGAAGTTGACAGCATACCCCAGGCACCACGCCTCGATGTACACGTAGTACATGTAGATAACCACGGGAATAATCACCCCAATGATACCGAGATACTTGGCCGCCGGGTGCTTCCATATAGCATTAAAAATGCCCGGGCTGGAATTAAAACCCCGCTGACCGCCGTGGCGCCCCATCGTCCATTCAGCCCAGCAAATGGGCAGACCAATGATTAAAAAGGAAATGAAGTAGGCGATCATAAACCCGCCTCCTCCATGCTGGGCCGCCAGACCCGGGAAACGTAGAAAATTTCCCAACCCTACTGCGCTACCCGCTACTGCCAGGATAACACCTAGTCGGGAATTCCAACCGTCTTTACGTTTGGGACTCGCCATGTGCCTTTGCATACAAGGTATTAGCAAAACAAAGGCCAGAAGAAAATGGCACTCGCCTAGCCTAACTGTACCGCCCATGCGCAGGCTGACCTGGGAGCCCGCAGTAAAACAAAAAGGCAAACATGCCACCAAGAAGCCCCCGCGCAAACGTCCTCAACCCCGCTTTACCTCGTCTGCCCAAGCCTTGACAGTCCCAAGTCGCTCACGCTTAATCTCCAAGTTAACCCGCCGCCCGACTCCCCTGTTTGCGCAGTCAGGCCGGCCCCACACCGATGTCCAGGTGATGCCTTTATTACACCCATGAGTTTGCTCGACCGCTATGTCTTTTCGGAATGGCTGAAGATATTCCTTCTCGCCGTGGCCGCTACTCTCGGCATTCTCCTGTTGGAACGCCTCTATGACGACCTGACCGATTTCTTCGACTGGGGCGCCACCACCGGGGAAACGATTAAATATTTCGCGCTGTATACGCCGAGCTTTCTGCCGACTATCATCCCCATAAGCCTGCTCATCAGCCTGCTCTTTTCCCTCGGCAATCTCCACCGCAACAACGAGATCATCGCCATGCGCGCAGCCGGGATGAGTCTCGGACGCATTTCGCGCGGGCTCTGGATCGCGGGCGTGCTGCTGTCCATCCTGCTACTTTTTCTCAACGCCCGCCTCGTACCGTGGTCAGTTGAGCAAAGCCGCATCCTCAAGGACAACCTGCGCTTTAGCGCCGAAGCCGAGCGCGTCGACGACGACCAGATCGGCCTCATCCCCCTGCTCTCGTTTGACAATCAGGAGTCCGGACGCCTCTGGTTTATGGACGCCTTTAGCGAGTACTCCTACGAGGGCTACGGCATCAACGTCTACCAGCGTGACGAGCAGGGACGCGAGATAGGCCGGGTGCTGGCCCTTGAAGGCTACTTCGACGATCTGGAAGAGCACTGGGTTTTTCAAAACGGCGTGGAAAAAAGCGTCGATGCAGACTCGGGCGAAGTCTACGAGGAGGACTACTTCGACGAGCGGGCCTACCCGGATTTTAATGAAGAGCCGGAGCTGATGAAAACCCTCAGCAAAAAGCCCTCCGACCTCTCTTACTTCGAGTTGCAAATGCTTCTGGACAAAATCCCGCCCGAGTCCAACCCCGCCATGAAGTCCTACGAAGTCCGCCTGCAGAACATCCTGGCCAGCCCCTTTCGCTGCCTCGTCGTGGTGGGCATAGCGATCCCCTTTGCTGTAGCCGGCGTGCGCACGAACCCTCTCGTGGGCGTGTCCAAGTCCGTCGGACTCTTCTTGCTCTACTACATCGTAGCCAGCATGTGCCGCCTGCTCGGAGAGCAGCAATTACTTCCCCTGCTTCTCTCGGCCTGGCTTCCGCTCATCCTCATGCTTGGCGTCGCCTTTTACCTGTTCCGCAAAGTCGCCTAGGCCCGATAATCTTTCACACAAGCCCTCAATCTAATGTCTGACGGAACCTCCGCCACGGCCGACTCCAACGCGGCCAACATCCTCAAGCTCAAGCCCGGTCCCTCGCCGCGCGTCCTCAAGGGGCACCCCTGGGTCTATACCAATGAGGTCGCCAAGCTGCTTCCGGCCGAGTTCAACGGACAAGTCGTCGAGCTTCGCGATGCTCGCGGACGCATGCTCGGGAGTGGTATTTACAATGGGCGCTCGCAGATCATCTGGCGACGGCTTAGCCGCGACCGCGTTGAGCTCGACCTCGCCTTTCTCGAATCCCAACTGGCTGCCGCCATCGCCCGCCGTAAACCGGACACCGCGCGACGCCTCGTCTGGGCCGAGGCCGACGGCCTGCCCGGGCTCGTCGTGGACCAGTTCGGCGACGTCCTCGTCGTGCAAATCCTCACCGCAGGGATGGATGCCGTGCAGCCACAGATCGCGCAGGCCCTGCAAAAGCTGCTCAAGCCCGCTGACATTGTTTTTCGCAACGACGCACCCAGCCGAAAGCTAGAAGGCCTGGAGCAATCCGTCTTTACCCACAGCGGCGAGCGCGCCGGAGCCACCTGGTTCAACCTCGACGGCATCGAGTACTTCGTCGACCTGCAAGCCGGGCACAAGACCGGGTTTTACCTCGACCAACGCGAGCAACATCAGCACGTGGCCAGCTACGCCAAGGGCCGACGCGTACTCGACGGGTGCTGCCACCAGGGCGGCTTCGCCCTGCACTGCGCCAAGGCCGGGGCCAGCGCTGTGCTAGCGGTGGACATCTCTGAAGAGTGCATCCAGGCTGCGCGTCTCAACGCGGGTAAGAATCAGCTCGCGATCGACTTCGAAGCCAAGAATCTCTTCGACTGGTTTACGGACAATCGCGAGGCGCAGTTTGACCTCATCGTGCTCGACCCACCCTCCTTTGCCCGGAATAAGAAATCACTCAAGGGCGCACTGCGTGGCTACAAGGAGCTCAACCTGCGCGCAATGCGGATGCTCAGCCCGGGCGGCATCCTCGCCACCTACTCGTGCTCACAGCACGTCACCTCACAGCTCTTTAACGACGTCCTCTGCGAAGCTGCGGCTGACGCCCGCCGCGAGGCCATCGTACTGGCAGAAACCGGGCAGCCCGCCGACCATCCCGTCCTGCTCACCATGCCCGAAAGCCATTACCTCAAGGGCGCAATCCTCGAACTGCGCTAGAATCTACTCCGGTACGCCCTGCAGGAGCTCATCTATGCGGCTCATGAGAATAGTGGGGCTGAACGGCTTGGTAAAGACCGTGCTGGCCCCCGCGCCGAGCAGTTCCTGCTTGGTGCTGCCCTTGCCCTGCCCCGTCACCACGATGATGGGGAGCTCGGCCAGTTCCTTGCTGTCCTTGAAATCATGGATCAGCTCCAGGCCGGAACGTCCCGGTAGCATGAGGTCGAAAATCGCCAAGACTGGCCGCTTCTCCATCGCCTGAGGCATGACTGAGAGCCCCTCGCGGCAGACGGTTACAGTGTAGCCCGAACGCTTCAGGTTAAACTCCAGGAGTTTCACCATGACGGGATCATCGTCAGCGATAAGGATGTTACTCATTTTTCAGGTGGTGGATTTGCTCCCCAGACCAGGAGGGTAAGGTCATCGTGGGTGTCTGCAAAGTCTTGGCATTCCCGCTCCATTTTACGCAGCAGTTTTTTCCAAATGTCAGCTGGGGAGCTTGCCGCCTCTTGCCGTAAGAAGTCAAGAAATGCTTCCCAACCCCAGAACCCGTCCTTGGTCTCCCACTCGTACAGGCCGTCGGTGAAAAGCAGGAGCTTGTCCTGGGGCGTGACGGGCAGCGTTTCGCACTCATAGACCGCGTCCGGGAACAGCCCGAACGGTGGCCCCGAGGGCTCGGCTTCGCGCAGGGTACCGTCTTCGTTCGAGAGAATGACCGGGCAGTGACCGGCGTTGATCACCGTCACCCTGTCGAGACTCGGCGGGATGCTGACCAGCGCGCAGGTGGCAAAGAGCGTCATGTCGCCAATGTGGCTGCAAAGCACCTGATTCAGCGAGTGGGCCAGCCCCAGAAGGTCCGTATCTGTGCCGACCAGCACATTAAAGGCCGTGCGGAACATCGCAGCGAGAAAGGCCGCCGAGACCCCCTTGCCCATCACGTCGACCACGGCAAAAAGCGTGTCCCCACTGCGGTGGCGGTGAACCTCGAGGTAATCACCCGCCACGTCCCGCGCCGAGCGCCGGGCCGTGAAGAGATTCCACTCCGGCGGGCAGGTGACATCCGGCAGCGGCAGAAGTGTTTTTTGAATCTCCGTCGCAATCGCCAGTTCCTGGAAAGCACGCTGCTCGTGCGTGCGCACGATGGTGTTGTCGGCGTTGGCAATAGCGATGCCGAACAAATCCGCAAACGTCCGCACGGTGTTGAGCTCGCCCGCAATGTAGTAGGGCAACTCCCGGCGCACCACCGTGATGACGCCGTACTGCTTGCCCCCGGCCATGACCGGATAGCAGATACCGCAGGCGTAGGGCTTGAGCAAGGCGTCGTGCTCCACCTCCGTATAGCTCTCCCATATCTGCTCCACGCGGGTAGCCACGACCTCCTGCTGCAAGCCACCCAGGCCAGACCAGGAGCGGATAAAGGGCAGCGTGGCCAGCTCTCCGTGCAAGGCCTCCTGCAACTTGTCACTGAGGTACAAGGTCAGGTCATGGCAGCGGACCACCTTACGCAGGTCTTCCACCGCCTGGGATATAAAATGCGTCACGCTCTCGGCCCGCACGAGGCCATCTCCGAGCCGGTAAAAGGCAGCCAGGCTTTCGTAGCTGACAGAGAGTTCGTTCAGCGTCTGCTCGAGCACCGTGTCGCGCTCCTGGTCTTTGCTCATCCCCTCGTGCCGCTTGACGATCCGCTGCAGGTAACCCGCAGCGCTCTTCCAGTGTTCGAGCCGATCCGCGTAGCTCTGGAGCAGGTAAATGCCGCGCCCGTGTGACTGGTATGGATCCGTCGGCAGGGAGGGCTCGTTGATGACGCTATCGGCAGGCCCCGGCCCCGGATCTTGCACCTCCAGGCGGATTTCCTCGCCGCAGCAGGTCCAGCGCACCCGCACCGTAGCCTCCACATCCCCCTGGCAACCGTGCAGCATGGCATTGACCACGGACTCACTCAGCATGAGCTGCCAAAAATCGATGTCTTTCTTGTCCAGACCAAGGTCGGACAGAAAAATCGAAAAATCCTCACGCAAGGTTTCCACCAGCTCGACCCGTGCATGCAGCACCCGACAATCACCTCTGACAAATTCTTCAGACATGACGTACGGGATGGATTAACACTAACATTGCCCACAAAATACCAACTCTCGGTCAAAGGCCAAGCGTTATCACGCCGCCAGCAGCCAAAGCCCGAGGCGTCACGTACACTTGACACATCAAGCGAACCCGCAAATATTATTATAAAGCATTATGGCCGACTACACCTTCGAAGCACAAAGCGACTCACAGCTCCTCATCACCATCAAAAAGGCGAAGTTTGACGCCTCCAGTGTGGGCGAGTTCAAGCAGCAACTTGAGAGCAGTTGGAAGCCGACCATCACCAGCGTAGACATCGACTTCGGCAAGGTGGAGTTTATCGATAGCTCCGGCATCGGCGCACTCCTGAGTGTGCAGAAGCGTCTCAGCACCGGCAGCCAGCCCATTCGCCTGCTCAACGCCAAACCCAACGTGGTTAGCGTGATCGAGCTCCTGCGCCTGCACCGCGTGTTCTCCGTCGGCGAATAAGGCCCTCGGCCAAAAATCGTTAGCTGACCACGTTTTGCGGCTTCCCCGCGAGGTAGGCCCGCAGATTCGCCTCAGTCGTATCCAGCAAGCGCATCCTGCTGGGCAATCCACTCCAGGCCACGTGTGGCGTAATCAGGCAATTTTCCACGCCCAACAGGGGGCAATCTTCGCGCATCGGCTCGTGCGTCACCACGTCGAGCGCCGCGCCGGCAATCTCGCCACGGCGTAAGGCATCGGCCAGTGCAGCCTCGTCGATCAACCCACCGCGGGCCGTATTCACGAGCATGGCGGTCGGCTTCATCCGCCGGAGGAAGTCGGCGTTGATAAACTTAGCGTTGTCCGGCGTCTGCGGGCAGTGCAGCGAGATGATGTCCGCCCGCTCGCAAATTTCTTCCACCTCGGCCCAGGCAAAGCCATCCCACGATGGCCCGTCGCGACGACTCCGCCGATAGCCAAGCACCTCGGCCCCTAACGCGTGCACAACATCCCCGACCTGCCCACCGATCTCACCATAACCGATGATGCCCACCGTCAACCCCTGGAGCTCAATCAGTGGCTTAGGCCAGTACGAAAACAGCGGGCTGCGCACCCAATCGCCCGCATGAACCGTCTGGCTGAGCGATCCGACATGGTTGCACAGCTCCAGCATGAGCGCCAGCGTGTGCTGAACCACGCAGGCCGTGCTGTAGCCCGGTACGTTGCACACGGTAACGCCCGCTTCACGCGCGGCGTCCAGATCGATGATGTTGTAGCCCGTGGCCAGCACGCTGATGCACTTCAACTCAGGTAACTGCTCCAGCACCGCCTGCGAGAGCGGTACTTTGTTCGTGAGCACAAACTCCGCCCCGCGGCAGAGATTGACGATCTCCTCATCCGCGTACGGCGTGAGCGTGTGCAGCTCGACCTCCCCCAGGGTCTGGAGAAATGCCCACGGCTCGGGGCTGTCAAAGTGGAAGGTTCCGGCATCGAGTACTACGGTTTTCATAGGGTAAAGCGTATGTATCAGAAAAATCAGGACAGTGCATCACCGAAGCGAACAATTTCACCGCTACCGTGATGCTCCACCAGCTCGGCCCGCAGCCCATCCCACTGTAATGCGCTGAGCAACGGCTCCGCAGAAAGGAGCTCTCGCAGCGGCTCAACCACAAAAGCACGCTCGCGCCAGCGCGGGTGCGGCACCCGCAAAGTTTCCGTGCGCACCGCCTCTTGCCCGTAAAAGAGCAGATCAATATCGAGGGTGCGCGGACCATTGGGTAAACCGCGTTCGCGCCCGTGCGCGCGCTCGATCCCCAGGCATGCTTCGAGTAACACCTGGGGAGAAAGCGATGTCTCCACCGCCACAACCTGATTGAGAAATGCGGGCTGCTCACGCAAACCAATCGGCTCTGTCTCGTAGAGCGAACTCACCCCCAGCAGCCGGTGTTGCTGGCTCAGGCTTGCCCTCGCCGAACGCAGCGTCGCCGTACGGTCGCCCAGGTTGGAGCCCAGACCGAGGATGACTTGCACCGCCTTCATGGCTGCTTACGTTCGCGCCGTATCGTTGCCGTGACCCCGTTAAAGGCGGCCTTGACCGGAGGCTCGGGTTTCGTCACCGCCACCTCGACCGCCTGCACCCGCAAGTGCTTTTTCAGGATACACTCAGCGATCTGCGCCGCCACGGCTTCGATCGTGTTAAAAGGCGGCCCAGTCAGCACTTCGAGCACCTCGTGCACCACAAGCGAATAGTCCACGGTGTCCTCCAGCGCATCCGTCACCCCAACGGCAAGCAGGGAAAACTCCAGTGTAACCGAAGCGCGAAAGAGCTGACCGTTTTCGCGCTCGTGCTTGAAGACCCCATGATAGCCCTTGGCCGAAATGTCATGTATGCGCAAACTATCCATTCCCTTAATCCTGCTCTTTTTTCTGCCCGTAGGTCAACCCCGAGGCGATAGCGTCCGCCATGCGCACCGTATCGCGGGCGAGCTCGACGTCGTGCGCCCGCACCATGTGACAACCCTTGGCGATGCCCCAGGCATGCGTGGTCTGCGTCCCGCCCTCGCGTTTATCCACGGGCTGGTCCAGCACGAGGCCAATGGTTGACTTGCGCGAGGTCCCCAGCAGCACCGGGTAGCCCAAGGCAACCAGCTTGTCCAAGCCGCGCAGGACTTCGAGATTGTGAGGCGGGGTTTTACCAAAACCAAAGCCCGGGTCGATCCAGAGCTGGTGATCGGGCACGCCGGCCTGCCGGGCCAGCCCAAGGCAGACCCGCATATCCAGCAGCACATCGTGCCAAAAATCCCGGTACTGCGGCAGCGCGCGGTTATGCATCAAAAAGATCGGGCACTGAAGCTCCGCCGCGATACGCGCCATAGGCGAGACCGGTAGAGCATCTGTCGCCGCCCCCTGTTCAACCGCCGTAAGCCAGGCATTTTGCACCGCAGGCTCCAGGCCGTAACGCGCCCCCCAGATGTCGTTAATCATGTCCGCCCCGGCCTCGACTGCCCGGCGGGCCACATCGGCCTTGTAAGTATCGATCGACAAGGGCAGGCGGGTAAACTCGCTGCGGATGGCCTCGATGACCGGCAGCACGCGGGCCAACTCCTCGTGGGTGTTGACGTGGGTCGCACCGGGACGGGTAGACTCACCGCCGATGTCCACCACATCCACGCCTGCGCTCAGCATACGCTCAACCTGCCAGAGGGCCTGTGCTTGCCCGGTAAACTTACCCCCGTCCGAAAAGGAATCGGGCGTCACATTCAGGATGCCCATAAGCAGCGTGCGCTGCCCCACCCGGGGAAGCTCTCGCCCGTGAGGGCTGGTCCAATGTGCGCGCTCGCTCATGCCTGGGGTAAGGATGCGTGGTATAACTCAACTATACGCGAAAATGCCTCCGGCGCAACGGGATTCGCACGCCAAACGGACACGCCCACGCGGTCCTGCACCGTTCCTACCCGGCGCGGCCCCGTGGCAGCGTTGATCGTGCCAATGGCTTCGGCCTGCAAGAACTCCTCCCAGCTAAACTTGCCTTCGCACACCGTAATGCCCTCGGCCCGGGCCAGCTCCAGCAAGTGCCCGCGATGGACCCCCGGCAGCAACCCCATCTCCACCGATGGCGTCTTCAACTCACCCGCGTGTATCCAAAAGACATTACAGGTCACGCCTTCGCAAATTTGCCCGGCGGCATTGAGCATCAGTCCCTCGTGCGCTCCTTCACACCCCTGCCGCTCACGCCAGGCGATCAGGCTATTGAGGTACGCGAATGATTTTCCGCGTGGACTGACTTCGCCGCTATCGCGCGGCGTCTGCAACAGCCGGAGCGTGAGGCCGCCTTCGGGTGCTGCCGCAGGCAGATCGCGCACGGTGAGCATATCCCAGGGCCGAGTGTAAGGCCCCTGCGGCAAATGGTGCCCGGCAGGCCCGGCGGAAACGCCGTAGCGAAAGACCCCGTCCGTGCGACCCGTCGCGGTAAGCAACTCATCCACGGCCCGAGTGAGGCGCTCCTCTGAGACCATCAAAAGTGTATCCAAATTCTCGATACACATCAGAGACAGCGTACGGCGTAAGCGTTCGAGGTGTTTATCCAGCAAAAAGCCCTTCCCGGCGAAGGTACGGAAGGTCTCAAAGCCTCCCGCCCCGTAGAGCAGGCCGTGGTCGTCCGCAGGCACAAGTGCTTCCTCCGGAGTGACGAGTTTACCGCGGTAAATGAGCATCGGTCGCTGCCTCCTCCAGCGCGGCCCAGAGTGCGCGGGCCTTGTTCAGGGATTCTTCGTACTCGTGCTCCGGCACGGAGTCAGCCACGACTCCGGCCCCGGCCTGCACGTAGGCAACGCCGTCCTTGGCCAGCAGGGTACGGATAACGATGTTTAGCTCAAAATCCCCGGCATAGCCCAGCCAGCCAACAGACCCCGTATAGAACCCACGACGCACGGGTTCGAGCTCTTCAATGATTTCCATCGTGCGCACCTTGGGCGCGCCCGTAATGGTACCGCCCGGAAAGCACGACGCGATGAGGTCAAAGCGGTCGTGCTCGGCGTCAAGTTCGCCCATGATGTGCGACACGATATGCTGCACGTGCGAATAGCCCTCCAGCACCATGAAGTCCGTCACCTCAATGCTGCCGTAGCGGCAAACCCGGCCGAGATCGTTACGGATAAGATCGACCAGCATCAGGTGCTCGGCCCGCTCTTTGGGATGGGCCAGCAGTTCGCCCCCCAGGGCGGCATCGCTCTCGCTGCACTGGCCGCGCGGACGCGACCCGGCGATGGGGCGCGCCTCGACCTTACCCCCGATGGAACGCACGAGCAGCTCCGGCGAGCCGCAAACCAGCGTCCACCCGTCAAAGGGCAAATAGGCCATGTAGGGTGAAGGGTTGATGCGCCGCAGGGTTTCGTAAATATGCGCAGGGTGCGCCCCAAGCGGCCGGGCCTCCCGTACGGAAAGATTAACCTGATAGGTGTCACCCGAAGCAATATACGCTTGCGCCCGACGGACCGCCTCGGGGTAACTCACCCCGTCGAGCGACAAGGCAGGCGTAGCATTGTGCTGCGGAGAAACCCGCCCACGCGCCCCCACGGGTGCCGTCATTGCCCCAGACTGCCAATCCTCCAACAGGGCATGTGCACGGGCGCGGGCTTGCTCAAACAGCTCTGGCAGCTCGCGCTCAGGAGAGCGGTCAGCCACCACGATCACGTAAAGCGCCTTGGCGCGCAGGTCGAAAACCAGCGCCTCGTCCACCACGGCAAACGCCGCCAGCGGCAAACCAAGGTCATCGCGGGCAGTTGCAGGCAAGCGTTCTATCTCCCGGGCCAAGTCGTAAGACATGCAGCCAACCAGCCCCCCGGTAAAAGGCGGCAGGCCGGCAAAGCGAGGCGCACTGCGCTGTTGGAAAAAAGCTCGCAGTTGCCCAAGCACAGGCCCACCCGCGGCATCAGTGGTAAAACTGAGCCGCTCACGCACACGGGGCACATAAATCGTGTACTGACCATCGCGGGCACTGTCGAGCAGGAGCGACTCTGCTCCGAGGTAGGGCTGCCAGCACACAGGTGGTCCTATGCCCTCCACCCGAAGCGCAAAGGGCAGGCACGCATGCGCGTGCGAGGCCGACTTCCACTGCTCAAAACGGGTGCATTCCATAGCAAAAAATTCCTTTGGGGCGTAACAGGCATTGGACTTGTCACGGCTCAGGACTTTACGCAAGATGGCAAGCTATCATGGGAAAACAATACAACAAAGTCGAAAAGCGTAAACGCCTCGCAGCCTATAAGTCTCGCAGAAAAGCAGCTCTGGCCGCCAACGCCAAAAAGGGTAAAGCGTGAAGCTTGGGCTGATCTTGCTCCTGACTCTCGGCCTGAGCCCTCTGCTCCAGGCCCGCTCCTACCCTGAGATCGAGTACGTACGCGGGCGCTATGCCGACGATACCGTCTTCAAGCGCGTCTCGGAGTACTTCGACGGGGAGGAAAACCAAAGCGGCAAGATTATCCTGCGCACGGACCCCAGCCAGCGCGATGGCTACTACCTCGTGCTATCGCTCGATGACGACGCCTCGGACTACCCCGAGGGCACACGCATCGGCCTGAAGTACATCAGCCCCGATCAAAAGGGCGAGATCGTCAAGGCCACCAGCCTGCCTACTCCGATCCCCGATGCCAGCGAAATCTGGATCGGCCTGACCGGTGAGGATGCCCCCGCGGACCAAAAGCCCGTCGTCGCCTGGATGGTTGTCATCTACAGCCCCAAAGGCGAGGTGTACACCCACCACAAGAGCTTTCTCTGGGAGCACCCGGACGTAGAAAAGCAGGACTAAGCCCCCACCACCCCTCGAAGTCACGATGGACTGGACGCCCTGGGGCGAACTGTCGCCCACGTTTCGCCTTGACGCGCGCGTGTTGCGTGAGTTGCTCGACGGCGGGCAGGCCTTTCGCTGGTATGAAACGGACGGCGTCTGGACAGGTGTTTGGGATAGCTGGCTGGTACGCCTGCGCCTAAACGCTGCCCACTGCCTCGAATGGTCCGGCCCGAACGACGTCGGCCAAAGCACCGCGTGTGCACTCAAGGACTACCTCGCCCTGGGCGAAGACTGGGAGCTCGCCGTGGACAACATGCCGTGGCGGAGCGACCCTGTGCTGGCACGCCTGATGGAGCAATGGCGCGGACTGCGCATCCTGCGGCAACCGCTGGAAGAAACGCTTCTGACCTTTCTGTGCAGCTCGACCAAGCAAATCCCGCAGATAAAACAAATTTGCACAGACCTGGCCCAAGTCTTTGGCAGCCCTCTGCACGAGGGCGTCAATCGCCTGCCAAACTGGGAGCAACTCTATGCTGCGACCGAGGATGACCTCCGGGCCTGCCGTCTGGGTTACCGGGCCCGCTACATCAAGGGCACTGCCCAACATCTGGCTCAACATCCAGGCTGGCTGGACGATCTGGAGCAGCTCCCCTACCCCGAGGCCCGAGCCAAGCTCATGGCACTGCCGGGCGTGGGCGGAAAAATCGCCGACTGCGTGTTACTCTTTGGCGCACGTCGGCTGGAAGCCTTTCCCGTGGACACGTGGATACTCAAAGCCATGTCACGCCAGTACGCGCTGAGCGGCTGGTCGCACGAGCAGATCGCCCACTTCGGGCGGGTGCACTTTGGGGCGGGGGCCGGACTGGCGCAGCAATATATCTTCGCCGGTGAGCGCAGCCGCTAGCTGCTGCCCTGAGCACCGGTAACGTTCTTCAGGGCCTCCATGCCCTCGAGAATTTGCATCCGGCCACGATTCTTGCGGACCAGGTCTTCGAAGTGTCGGGCACTGCTGCTGGAATCAGGATCCTGCTCCTTTCCAAGGAAGAGCACGACATTGACCGGCGGACGGCGCAGGTCCTGGTCACGATAATAGATATCGGAAACCTCATCAATATGATCCATGACCTCCTCGACAGAGAAGCTAGCGGCGGGCTTACGGCGTACCTTAGGCCACTGCTCAGAGACAACCGTACCAATCCACGTTACGACGCGCTCGGGCTTTCCTGCATCGCGACGTTTCTTGTTTTCGTTTTTCAGCCACTCTTGAGCCTTCTTGACGTGCGCGTCCCATTCGGCCTCTTCTTTTTCGCCCCAGCCAACAGACTTGTACCATGCGGTGAGCTCATCACCCTTGAGGCCGCGGCCGTGGAACTGCCAACTTGAGACGAGGATGTTGATCGTATCACTCCCCTGCTCCATCGCAGACTGAAGCGCACGCACCCAGTACCGGGGCTTGTCCGTCATCGGCTCAATGTCCTTGGTTACGATATCGGTGTTGCTTTTCAGCTTTCCGATAGAAGCAAAGTCCTTGTTGATGGGCTGAATCCAAGCCTTAAAGCGCTCCTTGTTCTGCGTGGTTGCGGGAATGAGCTTACTGGAGAAAGAGGACAACTTACTGCCGTCGTAAAACATGACGTTAAACAGTGTACCGGGGGCGAGCTTGTTCACCATCATCGTGATCTCGTCCTTAATGATGTTGTAGGCAGGGATACCGCCTTTTTCGTCCACAAGCATGTACTTACTGGCATCCACGATGAAGAAGACGCGTTCACCCGAGGATTTAATCCCGAAGAAGTCGACCGAAGATTTACTGAACTCAATGCCAGCTCCGCCGCGATTTCCGCCGATGCCACCAGCTCCGGCGAAGTTAGCCGTACCCACGGAGACACGCGTGTCCACGGTAGGGATGTCGAGGTCCAGCGTGGGCATGTTGATTTGAGAAACCTGCTGAACCGTAATTTTCTGCGGCGGGCGCTGGCTCTTTTTCTGCTGCTTCTGGAGTTGCACCTTGTGCTGGAGCTTCTGTGGCTCGATGCGCTCCGGCGGTGGTGGTGCCTCCAACTCCGGCTCTTCCGGCATGAGGGCGGTGTAAATGGTGATACCGCCCAGCACCACGATGGCCACGACGTGAACGATGAGGCTGACAATAATCACCTCGATAAGGGGCAGGTTAACTTTGCGCTTTTTCATGGCTTCATTTGTCGTAGGCGATCAGCTCGATCTCGTAGCCCTCGGGGGCATCGATAAAGGCAAAGGTGCCGGACGAGCTCTTGGTGGGGCCGTCTGAAAAGGACAGGCCAAACTTGGCCAGATGCTGGCCAAAAGCCTCAAGGTCTTCGACCTCGAAGGCGAGGTGCATGAGATCCTCCTGCACCTGGACCGGACCGGAATCCGGGAAGTAAGTGATCTCGAGCAGCTCTTCGCTGCCGGGAACCTTGAGGAAAACGAGCTTGCTGCCGCGGGGAGACTCCTTGCGGTTGATCTCTTCGAGGCCGAGCACGTCTTTGTAAAAATCGACGGTGCGGTCGAGGTCATCGACGCGCATACGGGTGTGGAGGAGCTTTTTTACAATGTTAGCCATAGCTACTCTGCGGAGAAGGAAACATACTTGATTTCTGCCTGAGCGCAAGCATTCATGACATCTATGGAGCGCTGGTGAAGCGACTCCGGGTCGGCCATGATGGTCACCGCGGTCTTCACATCACCGGCGGAAGCCTTCAGGCGGCGCAGGGTGTTAACCAGCTGTGGCATGGTGCGGCTGCTCACGGCGTCCATGGGGATGCCGTTGAGGAAAACCTGCCCGCTGGGCTCGATGTCGACCACGTGCTCATTGGGAAGCTGCACGGTAGGGTCCGGCGGAACATTGGCCGGGAGCTTGAGCCCCAGGTCGGCCTCCTGAGTCAGATCCGTCGTCACCATAAAGAAGGCCAGCATGAGGAACACCACGTCGATCATCGGGGTGAGATCGGCTTTTTGCTCCTCGGACAGGGCATCGGGTCGCTTACGTTTGGACATGTCTGTTTTCTACTGAAGGGTGGCGAAGATGACGTCGTAAACCCCGTTTTCGGCGCAGAGCATCATAATCTCCTGAATGTGTTTGTGCGGGGTGTTCGAGTCTGCGCGCAGGTAGACCCGAAAGCCCGGGACGGTGTTGTTGTCCTGCAGGACGCGGGCTGCCAACGCCTCGCGGGAAACGGGCATCATGCCCACGTAGGCGTCACCATTTTCAACCACGGTAACCTCGAGACGACGGCTATTGTCCTCGGGTACGACGGCCTTGTCCGCCGTGGGGACGACAATCTCCACCTTTTCGGTGATTTGCGCAGCCACGACCATGAAGAAGACAATGAGCAGGAAGACCACGTCGATCATCGGCGTGATGTCAAACTCCTGGTCTGGCGTTTCTGGGCGGCGTGCTTTCATGCCTGTACTCCTGAGTGTGCGCTAGGACGCGGTGTGGCGGCGGATACCCTTCATGATGGCGTGGAAGAGGTCACCGACCTGCTTGTCCACCCGTGAGGAAATCTTGCCGTAGGTGTTCTTGAAGAAGATGTAGAAGAACATGGCCGGGATGGCGACGATAAGACCGCTGGCCGTGGTGATAAGAGCCTCGGAGATGTTCGAGCTCAGGCCCTGCGGGTTACCCATGCCCTGTGCGGCGATGGCGTCGAAGGCCTTAACCATACCGGAAACGGTACCGAGCAGACCCACCATCGGGGAAAGCGTAGCCACGAGCGAAAGCATGTTAATCATGATGAAGGGAGCCGCGAGCTCTTCGGTGGAAGACTCTTCCATAGCCTCCTTCATGGCTTCCGGGTCGATGTGCTCGCCATCGATACGGTCCATGCCGGCACTGATGATGTTCGTAATGACGGAGGGGTTTTCGTCGCAGATGCGGCGGGCCTCGTCGAACTGCAGGTTCTCCAGCGCGGGCTCAAGCTGCTCGACCAGGTCGGGGCGCAGAAACGGCTTGGGCCGGATCATGAGGAAGTTGTAGATAATCAGGCCAACACCGCAAACGGAGAAAAGCAGCAGCACATACATGGCCGGACCACCCGCCTGGAAGTAGCCCCAGACCGTCTTGCTTGCGGCCACATTGGCGTCCTCTTCGCCTTCGGCAGGGGTAGTTTCCGCGGCAGCGGGCTCTTCGCTATCTTGCGCAGAAGCGGTGTAAGGCGCGGCAAAAAGGGCAGCGAAAGCCACGGCAAGCGTCAGGATGAATGGTTTCAGGTAATACATATGACTCAGGTTTCAGGTTGAAAATTCAGGATAGTGAAAGGGGTTACTGGGTGGCCTCGGTGCTCTCTTCCGGGGTAGGAGCGGGTAGCTCGGCCAGGCGCTCGCGGCTCTTCTCTCCCCATGATGTACGGGTGTAGAAGAGATCGACTTCGCCGTAAATTTCGCGGGCCACATCGGGCTTTTCTCTGCCCTCGTAGAGCGTGGCACTCAGGTAAAGCAACTCGGGCATAGCGGAGTCGCTCACGCTACCAGCCACAACACCCTGCGTGATGTTGCGCATAGCTTCAAAGTCGTCCCCCTGCTCGAGATAAATGCGGCCCTGCACCAGCTTTTCCAGCGCATAAGCGGCCTGCTCAGGCTGGAAGGGGCCCACCATCTCCACAAAGAGCTTGGCCTTCTCGACGTTGCTCATCTCCAGGTTGCAGTAGGCGGTCCAGAGGGTGGCCTCGTCGGCCAGATCCGAATTACGTACGGCCTGGATGCGTTCGTAGAGGAAGAGCGCCTCAGTCATGTTACCGGCTTCGCGCTGGCGATTGGCAAAGTTCATGAGCTTGGGCAGGAGCTCGGCGCGGGACTCATCGATAGGCAGGCGGTTGAGCAGAGCAAGGGCATCGTTGGTGCGGCCCGCATCGACAAGGCGCTCCGTCACCGTAAAAGCATAGTTGACGTAGCGTGGGTCGATCGAGTCAAAGGGCAGGAACTGCATCATGGCAATCGCCTCGTCGAAGTGGCTGCTATTGCTCAGGGCAAAGATAAAGCGCTCCAGAATAGGGTGGAAATTTACATTCTCCGGAGGGAGCTGGATGTACTGCACGAGCGGATAGGCGTAGCTGCGCATCTCATCGACCGCCCGATCGTAGCGGCCCGCCTCAATCAAAGCGATGTGGTCGTTGTACTCCTTGGGCGGGGCAAAGTAAAGCTGCAGGCCGGCCTCGTCCAGAGGGATAACAATCTCCTGGCGCGAGTTGGGATCGTAACGCAGGATGAGCTCGCCCATATCGACCCCCATGAGGTAGAGCTGGGTATCCGCGCCGCCGGTACGGTTGCGCACGGGCACGGGCTTGGTCCCGTATTCGAGTAAGTAGCTGTTTTGGGCAAAGGCCGCCGTGGGGATGACCAGGGCGAGCAGGCAAGCAATCTGTCGTAAAGGAGTCATTACAAGTTGGACATTGCGTCTTGGATTTTCTGGTCGTACTCGGAACCACGCAAGGCTTCGTTTGCAAGGAATTCCTCGTAGGTTCTCTTGGCCGCATCGCGATCCCCCATCTTGAGCAAGGTTTGACCGCTGTAGTAATAGGCGGCAGAGGCCCAGTCGGCAAAGGCAAAGTAACCGATGTAGACGCGTTGAAAATAGGCCTGAGCTTCTTCCCACTTCTGCTGCTCGTAGTAGGAGAGCCCCATCATGAAGAGGGCCTCAGCCTGGGGCTCGCCACGCCAGTCGCGGCGGGCAACCACCTTTTCGTACTCCTCGCGGGCACTGTTAAACTGGCGCGATTCAAGCAGGGCGTTGGCCTTGCCCAAAACCGCTCGCACGATAGCCGGGTCAGCAGGGAAACGGTTCTCGGCCTCGGTATAGGCGTAAATGGCCTGATTGAAATCCTGCGTATCCGTGTAGAGGTCGCCGAGCGCGAGCAGGGCATTGAGAACGCTTTGCTCGGCGCCGACGTGGGACTCCACCACGGTACTATAGGCACTGATCGCGAGCTGGTCGTCGTAGTCTTTCACGCTGTTACCAATCCAGAGTAGCGTTTCGGGGCTGGCGAAAACGATGTCACGCTCAGAGAAGAGTCGTCCGCTCTGGGAGCCGTCGAGGCGGTCAAGCGCCATGGCAAGACGCAGGGCAAGCGTCTCCTGCTGGGAAGACTCGGCCTGAGTCAGGCCCTTGCGGAAGGTTTCAGCCGGCGTCTCGCGCGGAAAGTCCTGTTCACGCTTCTGGTAAACGGCCAGCAGGTCGTTGACCGGAGTCATGTCCTTTTTGAGGGAATCCCGGAAATCGCGCGGGTAGAACATCTCCTGAACGTCTGTGGTAATGGCCGGATGTTCGTCAAAATAGCTGAACATGAAGGCGCGGTCGCTGATAAACTTGTCCCGGAAGGCCTGGTCCTGCTTGAGCTTCTTCAGAAAAGCGAGTGACTCGTCGATTTCGAGGCGGTTAGACTCATACTTTTCCGCGTAGGCGTTGAGGATTTGGTCAATGCCGTAGGCCATGGGATCGTTACCAAAGCGCATGATGCCGTCGTAGTACTCGCTAAGCATCTCGTGGGGGCGGCCCTGGAGTTCGCGGGCGCGGCCCAGTTCAAAGAGCGCCCCGGTCAGGTCACCATCCGCCCTGTATTTGTTCATGTACTGCTGGAAATTCTCCACCATTTCGGCGTAACGCTCGTTAGCTTCAAGCAGTTTGCCCTTCTGGAAATAGGCGTTGCGGATGTACTCCCGGCTGTTGGTGTACTTTTCCACGTTGTCGTAGTGCTTCAGCGCCTTTCCGACATTGGCCAGTGTGGCGTTGATGTCGCCGAGGAAGTACTCGGTTTCACCACGCAGCTTACTGTTGGGGTACTTTTCGACAAAGGTTTCCAAGTCCTCCTGAGCGCGGGTATAGTCCTGCAGGCCGAAGTAGCAAATACCGCGGCGGTAGAGGGCGTCCTCGGCGTAGGGCCCGTCGCTGTATTCATCCAGTATGGTGGTAAAGGTTTTCTCGGCCTCGACGTATTGACCAACGAAGATCTGGCCCAGGCCGACCCAATAGAGCGAGCCTTCGCGCACGGGGCGCTCCTTGTATTTCTTGAGGTATCCGCTAAAGACATTGAGCAGTTCATCGATGCGCTGCTGCTTGATGTAAGCGCTACCGAGCAGGAAGACAAACTGGGCCGAGTAGCGGTTGTCAGGGTTTTTCGAGATGAAATCCTGGGCCAGGACGTAAAATGCCTCATACTCCTCGTCTTCGAGGTAGAACTGGGCCAGCTTAATGGCGACGTCCGGCTGGTACTTCTTAAACTTGGGGTTGGAGAGCGATTTCTCGCCGAGCTTGATAACGTCCTCGGTCAAGTGAAGCTCCGTAGCGGCGGAAAAGGCCGCGTAGAGGAAGTCTTCCACGTTCGGGTGATCGGGATAGGCTTCGATCAGGGCCAAATAGGCGTAGAAGGACTCCCAGTCGCGCCCGGTCAAAAGGTAGGTGCGGGCAATGCGCAGTTGGAGGTCAGCGGTGTATGACTTGCCCTCATTTTGCATTTTCTTCAGGCCATCAATCTGGGCCTGAGTGTTAAAAATCTCTGTCTCCAGCTCGACGGCACGGTCCGTCACCGTCGTGCTGCTTAAGCGCAAGAGGTTGAGCTGGCTCTGGAGGTCGGCCAGGCGGGCCTCTTGCCAGACGAGGATCTCGTCAACCGTCAGTACCATGCGGTACATGAGCATGGCCTCGTTGTAGCGCTGGATCTCGTTTGTTGCCAGCTTGTCCCCGGCAGTCATCAGGGCGACATTGAGCTTGAGCTTGTAGCGGGCGGGAGAGTCGCCCACCAGACTCGGCAGCAGAGCGATTGTCTCGTTGAACATCCCCTGCGCGATATAAGCCTCCATGAGGGCGGCAGCGGCATCGGCCTGATCGTCGGGGCTACGGGCTTCATCGAGGAAGCGCTTGAACCACGGAACACCTTCTGCCCAAGCGCTTTCGACGTAGTAGGCTTCGGTGATTTTGCGCAGGCACTCTTCGCGCTCGGACACTTTCAGGCGATACTCAAGCGGCGACGAAAGGAGTCTTTTGTAGACGTTGGCGGCCTCCTTCAACTTCTGCTGGCCGCGGTAGCAGTCTGCCAACGCGAGGTTTGACATGACCGCGAATTTGCCATCGGGAAATTCCTTGTTCAGGCGCACGAACCATTCCGTTGCCTTGGCCAGCTCCTCCTTGTTTAGCGTCTCACTGTACTCGACCATATAGCCGATCCCGAGGTAAAAGTAGACCGGCTCGAGGTTTTTACGCAGCTCTTCGGACTCGTTCTCAAAGCGGGCAACGAGCTCGGACAGGAAAGGCCGTGCCGCCACAAAGGACTTGGACTCGATGAGCGCCTGGGCCTCGTCCTGCAGCTCAGTGAGCGTGTAGGTGGAAGCGTCCTGGGCTTGCCCCTTGTGCGGAAGCGCACTCAGGCCAAGAAGAGTTAGCAAAAGTATAAATGAAACTGTGCGTACCGTAGGTGTCACGGGGTGGATAGCTTAAGCGTATGTTGTATTGGTGGGGTGAGATAAGGTGCTGTAAGTAGCTAAAAATGCCAAATCTCCCGCACATTTCCAGAAAAAAGGCGCGGTAGTTATGTATCACTTGCACAGGGCATTGCATGACTAATCTATCAAATACGAGGAAAAAGCGGCGGAAGCCTAACTGCGCTCTTGTCAGAGAATATACCTAAGCCGTAATTTTGCCCCATCCTCCTCCATCGGTACATCTTCCGCTCCATACTCGTGGCGACGTTCTTCTCGGTCGCCATGTTTGTTTTTGTCCTCGTCGCAGGCAACGCGATCAAAGAAGTCCTGGGCCTGCTGGCTTCGGGCCGCATGGGCTGGAGCGATTTCCTCTTCCTCATGGCAGTGCTGATCCCGCGCGTCATCCCCCTGGCTATGCCGCTGGGGATGCTCACCGGCGTATTGCTCGTGCTGGGCAGGCTCTCCGCGCAAGGCGAGATACTGGCCATGAAAGCCGCCGGAATCAGCCTCTACCGCATCGCTGCCCCCATCATCCTCATCGCCCTGGGTGGGACAGTTTTCGCGCTGGTCGTAGCCTTTTACTACGGCCCCATGGCTGACACCCTCTACCGCAACACGCTGACCAATATCGTGCGGGACAACCCCCTGCGCTTCTTTCAGCCCAAGACCTTCGTCAAAGAGTTCCCCGGCTACGTCTTCTATTTCGAAGAAATGTCCGGAAACGAGGTCCACCGCCTGTACACCTGGAAACTGGGAGACGACGGGAAGGTCTCGGCCTTCATGAAGAGCAACACAGCGGCAATCACTTACGATGACGCGACCGACTCCATCGTGCTCCGCCCTCACGAAGCGGCCGCAGAACTGAGAAATACACGAGACGGCCAGCTCAAAACCAAGTTTACCGCCATTTTCGAGGAATGGCAGATTCGCTTCCCGCTCGACGGGGTTTTTGGTGGAAAAAGCAGCGAGAAAAAACTCTCCTACATGAACCTGAACGAACTCCTGGGCAGACGGCAGTACCTGATCGACAACCCGGACGACCTGCCGGAGGAGATACTGCCCCACCGCATCAATCAGGTCCAACTGACTTTCCAGAAAAAGGCCGCCATGGCCTTCTCCGTCCTCTCCCTGTGCGCCATCGCCATCCCCCTCGGCATCAAGGCCAGCCGCTCGGAGACCTACGCCAACCTGGCCATCGCCGTCGCCCTGTGGCTACTCTATTTTTTCCTCATGGTGATGATCTCATGGATCGAAAAGCACCCTGCCCTGCGCCCGGACCTGCTCATTTGGCTGCCTAATCTGCTCTACCAGGGACTCGGCTTTTACCTCATCAGCCGCGTCAATCGCCACTAAATCAGTCATCGGGCAGGAAAACGCGTCATTTTGCTTGCCATACGGTAAGAATCGGCTTTTATCACACGCTTTTTCCCATGTCAGAAGTCAAATCACAGAGCAAGACCCCGCAAGGGCTGGATTTTAATGATGTCGATATCCTCAAGCGCTACGTTACGGATACCGGCAAGATCCTGCCCCGCCGCATCACGGGCCTGACCGCCCTGCAGCAACGTCGCGTGACCAAAGCTATCAAGCGTGCACGCAACATGCTGCTCATGAAGTAGGTGCAGGCTGCGGACTCGTAACGCGCGCCACCATGCCGAAGGCACAGATACTGGCCGGCACGGCAGATACGGTAGCACGCGCATCCCAATACCTGCGCGCAGGGCAACTCGTCGCCCTGCCTACGGAAACCGTATATGGGCTCGCTGGACATGCCCTTAATAAAGAAGCGGTTACCAATATCTTTAGAGTCAAGGGGCGCCCCCTGATTGATCCGCTCATCGTGCACATCGCACACTGGGAGCAGCTCGAAGCACTGACCAGCGCCCAGCCCGAAGCAGCGCGCCTGTTGGCCAAGGCATTCTGGCCTGGTCCGCTAACGATGATCCTGCCCAAGGCAGAAAGCGTCCCGGAGCTTGTCACCGCCGGAAACCCCACCGTCGCCCTGCGCATGCCCGCCCACCCGCTGGCCAGGAGCATCCTGCAAGCATCCGGCCTGCCGCTGGCCGCCCCCAGTGCGAACCCCTTTGGCTACATCAGCCCCACCACGGCACAGCATGTCGCGGATTCACTCGGCGAGCGCATCGCGTGGATCGTCGATGGGGGACCCTGTGAGCGCGGTCTGGAGTCGACCATCGTTGATGTGAGCGGTGAAAAGCCACGCCTGCTACGCCCCGGCCCCATCCCTCCAGAAGCCATCGCAAGCGCACTGGGGATAGACTCCATCGCCGTCGCTACCAAGTCCGAGCGGGAAGACATCCCCGTCGAAGCGCCCGGCATGCTGACGCGCCACTACAGCCCGCGCACAGACATGACTTTAATTCCCTGCGGACAGCTCCCTCCCCCGGCCCGAGGCGGACAAGCCGCCTGGCTTGCCCTCTCACGTGCGAGCGCGCAGAACGCCCCAAGGGGCTACGCACGGTACTGGTTGAGCGAAACCGGTAATCTGGATGAAGCCGCAGCCGCACTTTTTTCTCTACTCCGCAAGCTAGACAGTCAGGGACTGGATCATCTCTATGTTGAGGAGCCAGCGAAGACGGGTGTAGGCCTGGCCCTGGCCGACCGCCTCCAGCGGGCGGCATCCCGCTAAAAAAACGGCGAAGCCATGGTAGGCCTCGCCGTTGGAGAAAATATGCCTGGGAGCTCGCGGGCTATTTGCTTTGCTCCTTTTCGCGCTCAAGGGCAGCCACAGCCTCTGCATCGGGCTCAGGATCCCTGCGCTTGGACTCAACCAAATCCTCCTCCGATTCATTGGAGCCGTAGTAAGCCTGATAAGACTTGTCGTAGTAATTCGCGTAGTAGTAGCTAGCAACTGCCACGCTGATCTGGTTCAGGATCGCCCCAAAGACGGGCGTATTGGACTCGACAATGCGGCGCAGGTTAGCCTTGGCCGTCTTGCGCTTCACCGCATTGAACTTGATCACGTAGATGATACCATCGGCGTGCGGTAGAATCGTAAGTACGTCACTAACAGCGCCGATCGGCGGAGAGTCGATAAAGATGCGATCGTAGCGTGAACGCAAGTCGTGAATGATCTGCTCGTAACGCGGGCTGTTGAGGATCTGCGTCGGGTTTTTCGCCTTACCACCTGCAGTGAGGACGTCGAGGTTGGGGTAAAGCTCAGGAATGATGGCTTCGTCCAGCGTGACGTCATTATCGAAAACATTGATAATCCCCTTGGTCGGCGGAATTTCCATCGACTTGGCCACGTTCGGCATACGCAAGTCACCGTCAACGATCAGTGTCTTTTCACCGTGGATGGCGTATGTAAGTGCAAGATTGGTCGTGACGAAGGTTTTACCTTCTGAAGGGGTCGTACTGGTAGTAACGATGATCTTGGCGTTACGGCTGGTCTCGTTGATCTTCAGTGCAGAGTGAATGGCGCGGAAGGACTCCGTAACGCGGCGGTCAGCATTAGCTGCGACTGCGCGGGCCTTCTCCATCGAATTGAGACGCTTGATACGTGGCACAATGCCGATGAGCGGCAAGCCGACGGCGCTCTCAATGTCGAAGGCCGTTTTGATGCGATCATCCAGAAACGCAACGACAAATACCAAACCGAGGCCAAGGAAAATACCCGCAATGGCACCGATACCGAGGTTGAGGGCAATGTTCGGGTAGGCCGGCTCCAGCGCCTCCATAGGTTGCTCGATAATCCGGGCGTTAGGCAGGGCAAGATTGATATTGGTCTTCTCCTGCTCAAGGCGGTGGTTAATCTGCGAAAGCAGGCTCTCGCTTACCGTGAGCTTATTAAGCAATGCATCGTAACCAATGGACAGGTTTTGCAGCTCCTTAATGTCCTCTTCCGCCGCCTTCAGACGCTGGCGGGCAAGATCGTAATTCTTCTTACTCTCCAGATACGAAACGCGTACTTCCTGCACAACCGCTTGAGTCGCATCATCGAGCTCCGCCTGAGTCTGCTCCTTGGACTTCTCAAGCTGCATCAAGTCGGGCCACTTGGGACCATAGCGACGCCGCATCGAAGAAAGCTCAATCTCATAGTCACTGAGGCGAGACAAGAGAGGAAGGATGCGATCGTGCGAGGAGATAAAGGGCAGCTCCCAGAGATTCTTACCTTCAGCAATGTACTCCTGAGTCAGGCCCCAGCGATTCTCCATCAGGTCAAAATCCGTTTCCGCATTGTTAACCATTTGGTTCAGGTGAAAGAGCGTTTCCTTCTCAATGTCCTCATCGTGCTCAAGCGATGTACGGTTAGCATCTTGCCGATAGCGGACCAAGTCTTTACGCAACTGCTCAACATGCTGCTCCTGACTTGCTGCGCGGTCGCGCAGGTCATCTACCGCTCGCATAGATGCATCGATACTCAGGCGCAGGTTGTACTGGATGTACTCATCCGCGTAATAGGAAGCCGCGAGCTTAGCCATCTTAGCATCCGGGTGCAAAAAGGCAATCCCGATAATGCGGGTAGAACGAATACTCTGAACCTGGAGGTTGTACAACAGGATCTCAACCATACTCGGATCCTGCGAGAAGCGAACGGTGCCGCGGAAAGGTGCGATAAAACGCTCACGGTCCTCGTCTTTGAAGCGCGAAGCCACTGCCGTGGCCATCTCTATGGTTCTTATCACCTCCACCTGGGTTCCGAAGTCCTCAGCCCCAATAACGTATGTCTCCTCAATACTGCCATCACCCAGCACGTCCGGAGCGCTGCGCTTCAACTGAATTTTGGCCTGAGAACGAAAATACTCAGTTGTGTTGTAGGTAAAGAGCAGTGTACCGACAAAAACAATAAAGAAGGTGACAACAAAATACCAAATACGCTCGCGGAGGATAAGCAGATAGTCTTTGAAGCTGCGCTGCGGGGTGCTGTCGCCACCACCACCTTGGCCTCCACCACCATAGTTATAGCCATAGCCGTAGTAGTAGCCACCGTAGTTGCCTCCACCACCACCGTAGTTTGAATAACCAGGATAGCCCTGACCGTAGCCATAGCCACCATAACCAGAACTGCCGTAGCCGCCGTAGCCTTTATTACCTGAAGAATCTTTGTTACCCTGATCTTCGCTCATGGGAAATTAGTTGAAAGAGTTAAATAATGCGCTCATCAACGATGATTTGGTCACCGTCCCGCAGGATAATATCCGGTTGGTCTGGGTCTTCAAGTACCTCATCCAGATCGACTTCGATAATCTCGGTTTTCCCCTCTTCAGTGAGGCGGCGAATCTTGATGTTACCCTTGCGAGCCATACGCGTAACGCCACCGGCATTGTTAATCGCTTCCGTGAGGGTCAACTCGCGCTCAGGCGGGATAAAGACAGGACCGGGCTTATGCACGTGACCATGGACGAAAATCTGTCGCTGCTGGTAGGCAGTGACTATAATCGTGACATGCGGGTTGATCAGATAGTCGCCACGATAGGCATCAGCAATCAGCTTCTGAGCATCAGAAACGGTCATGTTACCGATAATAAGCTCCCCTACCATTGGCATAGAAATCGAACCGTCCGCCGAAATGCGGGCCTGAGTTTCCAAGGTTGGCTCCTGAAAAAAGGTGATAACGATACTATCGAGTGGCTTGAGCACATAATTACCCGCTACCGCGCCGAGATTTGAAGCACCCGCACCAACAAAGCTGGAGGTGGCAGGTGTGGTATCGTAGCTTCCTGAATTGCCGTAGCCGCTGCTGCCTTCGCCACCAGAAGGCTGGGCAAAGATGGTTCCGGCCATCCCGAAGATAGCCAGCAGGAAGAGAGAGGTTTTTGCAGGTGTGGTCATGGTAGTGAGAAAGACAAACAAAGCGGGAAGGTATCTATGAGACCTTCCCGCAGTATAAAAGTTCAGCTAAATTCTCGCTTAGTACCGGAAATTGAGCTGCAAGTTCACCGTATTGTTGTCGTAGCTGACACCCGGAGCGTTGGAATCATTCTTATAGTAGCCGTAGCTCAGAACTGCACTTACGTGTGTGTAAGAAGGAGGTGACCAACCGAGTGAGAGGAAGATACCGTAGATATTATCAACGCGCCCCTGAGCTGCGAGGTTTTGGTAGTCGTTACGGGTATAATCGAATTCAGCACTCGTAAAGAGGTAGCTGTTGATGTTGTAACGAGCACCGATACCCACGTCAATCGCGTCAACGGAGCTACCAGCACCAGAGGTTTCGAAGTCCTTGGTGACGTCGAAGAAGAGGTCGGTCTTTTCGGAGAGGTCGTACACGAAGGAGGAGACCAGGGAGAAGCGACCATCGTCGTTAATGGAACCGTCGCGAACCTGATAACCAATGTTCAGGTTAACATCCAGCTTGGGGAAGACTTCACCGGTGATGGCGAGGTTTGCAAACCAGTCCGCATAGTAGCGGTGCGCGTTAGCAGAGTTTTGCTGAAGGTTGGTGTAGCGATAGCGGAAACCGGGACCGATGCTCCACTTGGGCGTCACCTTGTAGAAAAGATCTACCGGGAAGCTGTAAATGTCGCGGTCTTGGTAGGCATACCCGTAAATAGAGTTGTTGGTAAACGCTTCGCGGTACCAATCTGCTCCTGCACGCATCCAGTATTTGTCAGAGATGGCGTAACTTCCCTTGGCGTAAGCGTTATAGAGGTTACGCTTGATGAGCGTGTTAGCCAGTTGGGGAAGGCCGAGGTTCAGTTCGTTGTTTTGCTGGGTCTGAACAAAGGAAAAGCCACCGGAGGTGCTGAGAGGGCCACGTACATAAGAGGCATCCAGATACACATTGGCGCGAGCGATATTCAGGTCCGTGTACTTCGTGTAGAAGTAGAAATCCTCACGGTAACGGACGGTCATGTTGAAGACCGGGCTGTTGTTACCCACATCAATGACCACCCCTGGCCCGATGATGAACGAAACGTCATCCTGCGCATTGGGGTTATTGAAAACGTTCGTCTGGTAGCGCAGAGCAGTGCGACCATCGAAGAAGATGTTAACCGAGTCGCCGACGCTGATGAGCGGAGAGGCACTTACAGGAGCCATTGCGCCAAGCGAGGTGGCAAGCGCAACGCCGAGGGTGATTCGTTGTAAAAGTTTCATAAACAATTATGTGCAGCAGTTAGGTAATGATTAGATACTTGTGGTCACTATTGGCCATGTGTCTAGCAGATGACTTGCAGAAAGCAAGCATTTGTATAAAAAATTCGAGATAAGGACATCATTCCAAAGAGGATAAACAGATTTGGTCAACACCCAAATTAACACCTCCAGAGGATTGATGCAGGTGTGGGTGCGTGAAAATACTGTATAAAGTGCATTGATTTATAGGAAACGTTCCTGTTTATCCTGTGTCCGCATAATTAGATTTTTTCATTTATTTAAAAAAGCGCCATGCCCAAGTCATCCAAGAAATCCTCCAGCAAGCAGAAGCGAAACACCGTACTCCTGGGCTTGGCTCTACGCCAGCGTGCTCCCAGTGGAAAATGGCGCATCCACTTTCTATGGGGCCGGATTGTCGGTTTATTTCTCGCGCTCTTTGTCTTAGGCTATCTGGCGGCTACCGTCGGGCTGTACTTTTTTCTCAAAAATTTCCGCAATTATGATGACATGACGATGGGACAGGCCTTTTCCCTGCCCTTCGACTACAAAAGCGTCGAAACCCGGCGTGGAGACTACGAGATCGAGAAGGCCATCGCCTTGATGGAGGACGGCAAATTCAAGGAAGCCTACTTCTACCTCATGGCCGGGGTGGCCCACAGCCCGAGCAACCTGGAAGGCCGCATGCTGCTCTCGGAGTTTCAGATCATGACGAACAGGAAGTCCCCAGACGCGGCGATCAGGACGCTCCAGGGCGGCATTCCCTATGCCCAGAACAATGTCGATTACCTCAAGCGCTACATCCAGCTCCTGCTCAAGTACCAGATGGACTTTGAGGTCATGGAAGTGACCGATAAATTGCTCAGCAAGCAGCCCGATGAAGAAACGGAGACGTTCCTGGCCCTGGCAGCGGCTACCGCGAATTTCTACCGCGGCAACTTCGACGCCTCCGAAGACTATATCCGTGAGTACAATCTGGACGACCAACTCGAGGGCACCCTGCTGTCGGCGCGTGTCAGCTGGGAGCGCGGTCAGCGTCAGGCCGCCATTTCCAAGCTCGAGTTCTCAATCGGGAAATTCGTCAGCGACGAGCCGATTTACGCCCAGTTGAGTAATTTTTACCGCACGTTGGAGAATTATGAAAAAGCCCGCCAGTACGCCGTGTTGCGCGGGGTGAACTCTCCCCTCAGCGTAGCGCCGCGCATTGACTATCTCCTCAGCCTGGACAAGACCGACAAGCGCGAAGAGGCCGACCGCGAGGCCGAGGCCATCCTGAGGCAGTTTGGCAACGATGAGCGTAGCCTGCTGGCTCTGGCCAACTACGGCACGGAGTCCGGGCGCGTGGAGCTGGCACGTCGCATCTATGAGCAAGCGCTCGAGAATGACTTCAACGTGGCCCCCTTCGCCCTCTTGCTGATCGAAGCCCACATCACCGGCGGCGACTATCAGGGCGCGATCAACTTCACCGAGCAGCTCGCCAACGAGAACCCCGAATGGCTGGAGCGCGAGATGCCTGTCTTCAACAGCCTGCGCGCGGTGGCTTACTACGGCGTCGGTAACAGCGACTACAGCGATATTTTCCTCAACCAGTTCCTCAAGGAGAGCAATGTGCGGGTGGAGACGCTCATGGCGGTATCCCGCCGCTACATCAAGCTCGGCGGCAAGGAGCAGGCCCGCAAAATCCTTGTCAAGGCCGTCCAGGATAACGAATCAAACCAGACCGCGCTCTCCAACCTCATTGAACTGGAAATTGACATGGGGAACTCTTCCCAGCTCGGCGACTACCTCAAGGCTCTGCTCGAAATGCGCCGCCCCTCGGTCGAGCTGTTGGAAAAAGCCTACCGTAGCCTGGGCAGTGACCGCTTCATTTTTACCCAGAACCGTGAGGCCCTGCTCATCGAGCTGGACACGATTCTCAATCCAGACAAGCAGCCCAGCTAAGGTTGTAAGCGCACCCTGCGAAGAAGAGGGCAATGCCCTCCTGTCATCTTTGCATGGCTTTGGCCGCAGAGTAGGCGGATGCACTGAGATCATGCGCGCCCGCTGCATGGCCTCGTGCGACTTATTAAAACGAAGAAGCTCTAGAAGCTTTCAGGCCGCAGCCCCCTTAGCTTTCGCCGTCGCGGGCCTCGGGCAGCACCGTGATGTTGGCCGAGAGGATGCGTTTTTCGTCGGCCTCCTGAATGGTGATCTGCAGCGGCGGCGCTTCGGTAATGATGCTTTCGCCCGCCTCGGGCATGCGCCCCAGCTCGTCGGTGATCCAACCGCCAAAAGTAGCCGCTTCGGTTTCGCCCACACTGATGCCGAGCGCCTCTTCGAGGTCATGCAACGGCGTGAGGCCATCCACGTGAAAGTCTTCTTTGCTCAGGGAGTGGACCATAGCGGTCTCGGTGCCATCGAACTCGTCCTGAATGTCCCCCACCAGCACCTCCAGGATGCCCTCCAGAGTAACGAGTCCCACCGCGCCGCCGAACTCGTCCTTCACGATCGCCATGTGGATATTGTGCTGTAGCAACTGCTCCAGCGCTTCCTCCAGCGGCGTGGCCTCCTGAAAGCTCAGGATCGTGCGTGTGAGCCGCTGGAAGTCCACCTGGTGGTCGCCCTGGCGAAAGATGTCCTTGATGTGTATCAGGCCCAGACAGCGGTCAAGGTCGCCTTCGCAAATAGGGAAACGCGTGTGGCCGGTTTCCCGCGCCATATCAAGGTTCACCTCGACGGCGTCCTCGATATCGATGTATTTGACCTGATTACGCGGCAGCAGCACGTCGGACACGTCCAGCTCACGCACCCGAAGAGTATTGCTCAGGATATTGCGGATGCGCGGGCTCAGGGTGACATCCTCCTCGCCCATGGCCCGGATCTGCACCTCGTAGTCCAGTACGTTAAAGCCCTGGTTCAGCGGGAGCTTGAAGATGCTCAGAATGGCCCGGGCACAGCTGCGCAACAGGGCCGACCAGGGCGTGATGAGCCGCACAAACATGAGCACGAACTTGGAGCTGAAACGCAGGGTGTCCTGCGGATGAGCCAGAGCAATGCTGCGCGGCAGCACAAAGCCAAAGATGCTCAGCACAGATACGGCCAGGATGTAGGCCAGGAAGAACAGGACGGACTTGCCCGGCTGCTGGGCAAACCAGCCGATCTTACCGGCCAGATAGAAAATCAGCGGGAGGAGCACCAGCCCGAGGCCCACCGTGACCATGAGCACGCCAAAGCGCAGCACCTGGGCCACCTGCCCGCTACGGTCCAGCAGAAGCGCAACCCGGCGGTTCTTACGCAGGCGCTCCATCTGCTCGTCATCGATCAGGCTGTAGCGGACCTTGACCATGCTGATTTCGCAGGCCACAAGGAGCGCATTGGTTACCAGCAGGATGAGCAGGGCCGCGCCGTAGAGCAAAAAGTCGATGCCGGTTAGTTGCACCGCTCAGTCGCTTCCTTTTTGAGCCAAGCGGCTTCCGGGCCCGCCAGCATTTCCTCCAGCGTATTGAGCAGCCTGGTGTTTTCTTCGGCCGTACCCACGGTCACACGTAGATGGCGCGGAAGGCCGTATCCTTGAAGTGGTCGAACGATAATGCCACGTTGCTGGAGAGCCTTGAAGATTTGGCCGGGATTTTCAACTTCCAAAAGCACGAAGTTGGCCGCGCTCTCAGGGCAGGCAAAGCCCAGCCGCCCAAAGCCAGCCCGCAGTTGATCCATCCCCGCGCGGTTCACTTCACGCGAACGGGCCACAAAGTCGTGGTCGTCGAGTGCGGCCACCGCCGCAGCCTGCCCCACCCCATTGCTGTTAAAGGGTTGGCGCACCTGATTGAGCAAGCGAATGATTTCCGGGCTGCCGTAGCCGTAGCCGATGCGGAACGAGGCCAGTCCGTAAATCTTGGAAAACGTGCGCGTGCAGAAGACCTTGCGCCCGGCCTCGATCAGCGGACGCATATCCGCCGGGGCCTCAAGGTACTCAGCATAGGCCTCGTCGAAGCAGAAAATGACGTGCTCGGGCAGATCGGCGGCAAAGGCCAACAGTTCTGCCGGGTCATTCGCCATCCCGGTCGGGTTGTTCGGACTGGGCAGAAAGATGATGCGCGTCTTGTCCGTGACGGCCCGGGCCATCGCGTTGAGGTCGTGCTTGAGCCCCGGCATGGGTACCGCGACGGGCGTCCCGCCAAAGAGCAGGGTGGCAAACTTGTACACGATGAAGGCGTGTTCGCCAAAAATGACCTCGTCCCCGGCCCCGACAAAAGCCTGGGCCAGCAGCACCATGACTTCGTTTGAGCCCGTGCCGATGAAGAACTGCTCCGGCTTGAGCGCGTGCGTAGACGCGAGCTTCTCACGCAGGCGGTTGGCCCCGCCATCCGGGTAGAGATGGGCCTGGCGCATGGCCTTGGCCGCAGCCTCCAGGGCAAGCGGAGAGGGCCCGAGCGGATTTTCGTTCGAGGCCATCTTGAGCACGCCGTCCGGGTCGAGACCAAACTCACGCGCAACGTCCTCAATGGGACGCCCGGGTTCATACACGGGCTGGGAGAGTACCCCCGGCTTTACCAATTCTTGGTATTTCATTTGTACTGAACGGGAAAAACTGCCACAACCGCGCCAGCTTGCAATGCTAAAGCAACAGGCACAAGCTGTACTTTAACATGAAAATCGTCGTCACAGGAGCCTCCGGCCTCGCCGGGTATCACGCCGCTCGCGCCTGCCTCGCGCGCGGACACGAAGTCCACGCCCTCTATCATGCAAACGAGCCTCTCCTGCCGGGAGCCAAACTGCAACAGGTTGACCTCAGCAAGCCCGACGCGCTCGACGCACCCGTCCTCTCGCTCTTTCCAGACGTCATCATCCACGCCGCCGCCATTTCCAGTCCAGCCGACGTGGACGCAAACCCCGAGCTGGCCGAGAAACTGAACGTCGCCCTGCCCCGCCGCCTGGCCCAGCTCGCCCATCACCTCGGCGCGCGCCTCGTCCACCTGTCCACGGATATGGTTTTCGACGGGCACGACGCCCCCTATCGTTCGACCGACCTGCCCAACCCGAGCGGCCTCTACGGACAGCTCAAGCTCTTGGCCGAACGCGAAGTGCTTGAGCATGGTGTGGACGAGGCCACTGTCATGCGCATCACCATCCTGACCGGGGACAGCCCCTCGGGCGCACGTAGCGTCCACGAGAAGCTCTTCCATGCCCTCGTCCGCGGTGAACGCCCGAAGTTTTTTACCGATGAAATCCGCCAGCCTCTCAGCGCGATGAACCTCGGTGAGGTCTTGGCCGAACTGTGCGAACGCCCCAACCTGCACGGCCTCTTCCACTGGGCGGGTAACGAGACCATTTCCCGCTATGACATGGCGGCGAAAATCCTCAAACACTTTGGCCTGAGCGAAGACTTGATCGAAGCCGCCACCTGCGAGGGCACCGGGCGACCCTCGGACCTGCGCTTCGAACTGCTCCCGCTGGTGGCAAAGATCAACACCGCGCCCCTTTCCTTCGATAACCAGCTCCAGCACATGACCGTACCCGCCGCCTGCCGCCCGTGGTACGAGCAAGCCACGGGCCAGAAAGCCGCCCCCGTCCGTCTGCGCAAAGGCATCGATTTTTAGGAGAACAATCTTTCCTTAACCACAAAGGCACAAAGGTTAGTCGCTCTGAACGCTTCCAGTCTCATATCAGCAATGAGGCAAAAACGCAGCCTAGGGCCTCATTCATAACTCATCACTCAGCATTCATCACTCCCCAGAGATGCACGTCCTGCCCTATCGCAAAGACCACGCCTACGCCAACATGGCGACCGACCTCCTGCTGCTGGAGAACTACCCGCAGCCCGAGCAACCACGCTTTCGCCACTACGGCTGGACGAACCCCTCCGCCTGGAGCTTTGGCCTCTCGCAGAGCTGGGAGGCCACCCTGAAAAACATTGGGCAGCACGCGGACGAAGTCGTGCGCCGCCCCACCGGGGGCGGACTCGTCGATCACGCCGACGACTACACCTATACCCTCGTCGTGCCGACCACCTCCCCCGCCTATCGGGGCAACCCGAGCGAGCTTTATCAACTCGTGCACGAGAAAATCGTAGAAGGTTTTGCCGCCCAGGGCATCCCCGCGACGCTGTATCAGGATCTCAATACAGACGGCCTGCGCCCGGTCTGCTTTACCCAGCCGGAGCGCTTCGACATCGTCCTACCTGACGGAAAGAAAATCGCCGGGGCGGCCCAGAAACGCAACCGCTACGGTCTGCTCGTCCAAGGCAGCATCATGCGCGCCCTCCCCTGGCCCGTGAAGTGGGACGCCTTTACCGAGGTCTTCACCCAAGGCCTGGCCAAGTACTTTGACGGCAAACCCGAACCCGTTGAATGGCCCGAGATGGACCCGGAACTCCTCTCCGAAAAAACGGAACTCTTCCGCTCCGCCGCCTGGAACCAGCGTCGCTAGGAAGGGCAATGCCCTTCACCTGTGATGCTTGCGCATCACTTTCTTGACTCGTTTATGCGTTGCCGACCTTTTCAGAAAGCTCTGTAAAATCAGAAGTAGCGACAATCGGTAGCAATAGCACAATCACGCTCCCGAATCGGAATAAACGTCAGGCACCGGGGTAGGCGCAACAAGCGCCGTAGGGGCGAAGCCCCTTAATGGGGTGAAGCTGCATCAGCTTCCTTTACTCAGGACGCAGACGTTTTCGATGTGGCGAGTCTGCGGAAAGAGGTCGAAGGGCTGTACCCGCTTCAGTTTGTAGCCCCCGGCGAGGAGGAGTTTCACATCGCGGGCCTGGGTGGATGGATCACAGGAGACATAGACCACGCGGCGCGGACCGAAGTCGAGCAACTGGCGCAGAAAGGCTTCGTCGCAACCCGCGCGTGGTGGGTCGATAATCATCGCGGTTTCATCGCCGGGGAACTTGAGCGAGGCAAAAATCGCCTCTGCCTCACCGATGATAAACTCGGCGTTTTTGATGCCGTTGATGGCCGCGTTGCCATTGGCCCAGCGGACCGCCGAAGCATTTACCTCGACCCCGGCCACGGCCTCGAAGCGCTTGGCCGCGCAGAGGGCGAAGACACCCACACCGCAGTAGGCATCGACCAGAAAACGCGTATCCGGCGTGCAGGCATGCTCCAGCACGAAGTCCACCAACTCGGGCAAGATGAAGGGATTGTTTTGAAAAAAGTCGCCCGCCAGAAACTGGAAGACCGTTTTGCCAATGGTCTCGGAAACCGTCTCCTTGTTGTCCGTGGTCACGCCCTCAAGCGTATGACGCAGCAACAGCGTGCCGCCCTTCTTCAGCTTGGCCGACTTCTCGCGCACCTTCTTGCGTTCTACGGGCATGGCCTCGTTAATCGCCTCTGTGGCGATCGGGCACTGCGGCACGTCGAGGATGCGGTTGCGCTGGCCCTGATGCAGAAAGCCGATGGGCAGCTCGCGCCCGACACCGGTATCGGTCGGCTTGGGCTTGCGAGGCTTCGGATAGTGCGGGGTGAGCTTCGAGCGGTAGTTGCGCTCGCGGGGCGAGCCATGCGTGGGCAGCACCTCGGGTGTTATCCCGGCCAGGCGTTCAAAAAGCTCGCTCACCTGCTGGCGTTTCCACTCCTTTTGCGAGGCGTAGCTCATGTGCTGGTACTGGCAACCGCCGCACTTGCCAAAAAGCTCACAAAACGGCTCCTGCCGCTCAGGCGAACGCTCGATCACCGCGATGAGGTCCGCATCGGAGTGCTGCTTGTGGTTGCGGTAAACGCGGGCCCGCACGAGCTCGCCGGGCAGGGCAAAGGGAACCATGACCACCCAGCCCTCGTGCCGTCCGAGGCCGACCCCGAGATTGGTCAGCGTGTCGACGCGCAAGTCGAGCTCCTGATGGTATTCAAAAGGCTCTGGCTTAAAATTTTTCGGCGCTTGCGGATGCGACATGGGCTGGAGTTGGGGGTTGAAAGTTGAGAGTACAAAGTTGAAGCTCCCTGATTAAAGCGAGCCAATTATGCCCACCTCCGAGATCACCTCACGTCAAAACCCACGCGTCAAGCAAAGCGTGCGCCTGCGCGAACGGCGCGGACGCCTCGAAACAGGCACTTTTCTGGTCGAGGGCAGGCTCGAGCTTGAGCGCGCCCTGTCCGCAGGCCTCAGCTGCCGCGAATGTTGGCAGTGCCCAGACTATGCGGGCTACGACGCTGCCCTCGCCGAGACTTTAGCCGCCGCGGCCGCCGAAACCTTTCTCGTGCCCAAGCCGGTGTTGGAAAAAATCGCCTCGCGCGAAAACCCGGACGGAATCGTGGCGGTCTTTGCCATGCCCGAGGCAGCAGCGGACAGTGTGAAGCTCAGCGCGTGCCCGCTCGTCGTCGTCACCGAAGGCGTGGAAAAACCCGGCAATCTCGGAGCAATCATCCGCAGCGCAGAAGTTGCCGGAGCCGACGCCGTGCTGGTGGCGGGTGAACGCGCGGACCTCTACAACCCCCACGTCATCCGCAACTCGCGCGGACTCGTTTTCTCCCTGCCTGTTATCGCACTGCCCAACGAGGCCGCCCTCACCTGGCTAAAATCTCACGAGCTAAACCTCCTCGCTACCACGCCAGCGGCGACAATCCCTCACTGGCAGGCCGACCTCGCTGCCCCGAGCGCACTGCTACTAGGCAGTGAAGCCGACGGGCTGAGCGAATTTTGGCTCAAGGCCGCCAACACGTGTATCCAAATCCCACTACAGGGCAGCGGCGACTCGCTCAACGTCTCCGTCAGCGCAGCCGTCGTACTCTTCGAAGCGGTCCGCCAACGTGAGGCAGGACAAGTCCTGCACCTGTAACCCTGCGGGCCACCGATACCTTAGCTTGTGGCAAAGGCATGAAACGGCGGCAAAAATTACAAGGCGCCCTTCCAACTCTCGATCAGCTCGTCGAGTCCGTCTTCGGTCGAAAGCGAAGGTGTGTATCCAAAATCCCGATACGCGGCGCGCACATCAAACCAGTGGTCTTTGGAAAACTCGACGGCGAGAAAGCGCGTCATGGGCGGTTCGCCCTTGAGCCGAAAGAAGCGGTACACTTTCTCCAGAATCGCCCCGAGGCAGTAGGCCTTTCCGGCACTGATTTTGCCCGTAACCTGCGGCTCGCCCAGACGTGCGAGCAGATCGTTGATCCAGTCCCAGAGGATGACAGGCTCGCCTTGCGAAATAAAGTAGGCCTTCCCGGCGCAACTGCCCGAAGGCAGCGCGTCATAGGCTTGGAGATGCGCCGTGGCTGCGTTTTTAACATGGGTGATGTCCACGCGGTTCGTGCCCGGCCCCACGATGCGCAGCCGCCCCTGCCGAGCCCGCTCGACGATGCGCGGCACGATGTGCGGATCACCCACGCCCCAGATCAGGTGCGGGCGCAGGGCACAGGTCAGCAAGCCCTTCTGACCATTGGCCGCCAGAACTTCGCGCTCGGCCATGGCCTTGGTCTCGGGGTAGTGGCAGGGAAAATCCTCACCGTAAGGAAGTGACTCATCGGCTCCACTCAGGGGCTCGCCGTTAAAGACCACGCTCGGAGTACTGGTGTAAACGAGGCGCGTTATGCCGTGCTTTTGGCAGGCTTGGATGATGTGACGCGTGGCTAATACATTGGGGCGAAAATACGATTCGTAGTCTCCCCAGAAACCCGCCTTGGCCGCCACGTGGAACACCGCCGTGCAACCGGCCACGGCGGTATCGATGACGGCAGCATCCGCCATATCCCCCCGGATGACCTCCACTCCGCGCGCGGCGAGATCCTTCTGAGCAGAGCGCCCGAGGATGCGCACCTTCTCGCCGCGAGCCAGGAGTAAATCCACCATATGCCGCCCGAGAAAGCCGCCTCCACCTGTAACCAGTATTGCCATAAACTAACGATGCTATTGAGGGCTTGCTTGCCAACCCTTTTTCACGAGCATCGGGGCATGGGGTTGAGTCCAACAATGCTCTCACGCATCGCTCTTGCCTGCGTGATCGGAGCACTGAGCATGCTGCCGTTTTTACCTGTGCTCAATAACGGCTTCGTCTGGGACGACGAGCTGATCGTGCACACCAACCCGCTCATTCAGTCACTTGACGCGGACCAAATCAAGGCGATGTTTACCGAGCGGCACGCCGGGCACTACGCCCCGTTAACCTGGCTCAGCCTGGCCTTCAACAAGGTCGCGCTGGGGGCGGAGACGGCACGCAGCTACCTGGTCACCAACCTCATCCTGCACGGCTTGAACGCGGGGCTGATTTTTCTGCTCTTCATGCGCCTGCTGCCGCATCGGGAGACGGGCCTGCGGGAGGTATGGGCCGCGCTCGGGGTGCTCTTTTACGCAATACACCCGCTGCGTGCCGAGTCCGTGGCCTGGGTCACAGAGCGCCGCGACGTGCTTTCGCTCTTCTTTTTACTCATAAGCCTGCTGGCCTGGTTTCGCATGCAGGATGTTCGCAAGCGCAGGTGGTGGTGGTACGGAGTGGCGCTGCTGGCTTTTGCGGCTTCGCTCCTGTCCAAAGCCTGGGGCGTAAGCTTCCCCTTGATTCTCCTGCTGCTGATCTGGTGCCCACTGCGCAAAAAAAGCTGGGGGCGACAACTGGCCCTGCTCTTGCCCTACGCCGCGCTCGCGGTGGCGGCTGGCTTCGCCGCAGCCTGGGCACAGTCGGAATATGCCATGGCCTCGCTGGCGTCACACGGTCTGGCGGAACGCATCGTACAGGCCATGTGGTCCCCGAGCTTCTACCTCTGGCAAAGCGCACTGCCACTGGAGCTCTCTCCGCTGTACCTTATCAAGCACGACTATACGCCGTGGACCTGGCCCTACCTGTTCGGCGCTGGCGTTACCGCACTGATAAGCCTCACACTGCTGCTGCGCGCCAAGAAGCAACCGGGGCTGCTGGTCGGGTGGCTCATATTCGCCCTCATCCTGGCACCGGTCTCAGGGCTGGTGCAAAGCGGCTCGCAGTTGGCAGCGGACCGCTATACCTACGTCGCGGGCATCGTATTAGCCTTTGGGCTGTGCTATCTCGGGCATGCCCTGTCGACCCGCACCCCTGTCTCCACCCCGATCTGCGAATGGGCCGCGCTCGTGCTGCTGGCCCTGTCCGGCTGGTTGACCTTTCAGCAAACGAAAATCTGGGAGAACAACCTGACCCTGTGGACACAGGCCATCGATGTGGATGAGGGCAACTACGTGGCCTACTTCAGCCGGGCCATCGTCGGGCATCCCCCAGACCAACAGGACGCGATGCTGGCGGACCTGAACCGTGCGATCGAGCTCGACCCGAAGTACACCAAGGCTTACGCCGCCCGCGGGGAGCTCTACCTCGACCTCGGGCAGCCGGAGCTAGCCTTGACGGACATCGAACGCGCGATCGCCGGGAACCCCCTCGCGCCACAGCCCTATGTCAGCCGAGGTAAACTGCGCATGGACACCGGGGACGAGGCCGGCGCCCTGTCTGACCTGAACTTTGCCCTGCAGTTGGACGAATCCATCTTTGCCGCTTACGTCAACCGCGCGCTGCTCTATCAGCGCATGGGACATCACCAGCCCGCGCTCGACGACTATGCGCAGGCCCTGGCCCTGAACAGCTCACGCTGGGAACCCTACTACAACCGCGCCCTACTCCACAAGCACAGGGGCGACTTGCACGGTGCCCGTCAGGACTTTACTCGCGTCAGCATACTCAACCCCGGCCTGCTCGAGCCCTGGGAGGAACTGGTGCGACTCGACCTGGAAGAGCAAAACTACGTCCTGGCGCGCAAACACCTGACGATGGTGCTGGAACTGCTGCCCACCGATTCACCCAAACGCCCGGCGGTGGAAGAGCTTTACCAAAATCTGCTCAAAATCGCCCCGTAAACTCCCGCGCCAGGGCCAAGCGGTGGATCTTGGCGTTGTGGCGTACGTCGACCGGAAAGGCCTGCTTGAAAAAGACCTGCTCAATGGACGAAGTCACGGACGAGGCGGCCAGACACTCCAGCACACTGGCACGAAAGGCGGACTCGGCCACACTGTCGATGGGGAATTTACCGGGCTCGGGCTCAATCACCATAGCCGGGCTCTGCTGCCCGGGCTCGCCTATGCCAATGAGGGCGGAGCGGAAAACATCCGGGTGCTGATTGGCAATGGCCTCGCAGCAATCGGTGTAGAGCACACCCCTGAGCGTGCGCACGCGCTCAACCTTTCTCCCACAAAACCACAAACGCCCCTCCGTATCGAGGTAGCCCACGTCGCCCATGCGGTGCCAGAGGCCACCGGGAGCGGCAACGTCGGCCACCTTGGCCGCAGCCGTCGCCGCGGGGCGGGACTCATACATGCGCGTCACCGAAGGGCCGCTGACCAGGATTTCACCGATTTCACCCGCGGGCATCATCTGCGCCTGCTCGATGTCTGCGATCTCACCCTCTGACACCGCGATAATCCGCACCTGCACCTCAGGGAAAGGTCGCCCGACGCAGGTGCCACGCCCCTCATCGGTCAGAGCCTGTGTCGAGGCCAGGATTTCCGTCCCGGTGATCGTGGCAATGGGCAGCGCCTCGGTCGCACCGTAGGGGGTGTTGACTTCGCCTGCGGGCAGGATGGCCTTCAAACGACGGATGAGTGAAGGCGGAACGGGGGCACCGGCAATCTGAATCCGGCGCACGCTGGGGAGGGTCTTACCCGTGGCCTCGCAGTGCCGCACAAGGTTTGCCCAGAGGGCGGGCGAGCCAAAACTATTCGTAACGCCGGCCTGCTGGATCGCCTCGATGATCTTGGCAGGGTCGGCCTGAGCCGGACGCGCGGGGTCCATCTCGGGGACGACCGTAGTCATGCCCAGCGCGGGGTTAAAGAGGGCAAACACGGGCAGCAGCGTGAGATCTACCTCGCCGAGAGAAATCCTGTACTGCTCCTTGAGGAGGCGTAACTGGGCCTCAAACATGCCGTGCTCGTAGCACACGCCCTTGGCTGGGCCCGTGGAGCCGGAGGTAAAGAGAATGGCGGCCAACTGCGAAGCGTTGGTCGCGGCTGACTGCTGGCCTTGGGTGCCCGAGTCCGGCGTTGGGCCGTCGATGGCCTGTTTGATGGCTTTATTCCAGGCCGGAGAGCCCACGGTGTACTTACTGCGAAAACGATAACCGCGCAGCAAAATCGGCGAAAGCAGGGTGGCGGCGCGAATGCCAACGAGGGCCTCGGGCTTACTCTGGCGGACGCAATTGCGGAAGTGCTTCCAGCCCATGCCGGGGTCGATAACCACCGGGACAGCCCCCATCTGAAAAAGGGCAAAGACGCTCACGATGAGGTCAAAGCCGGGCTTGACCATGAGCAGGACGCGGGTGCCGGGCTCAATGCCCCGCCCATGAAACAGAGAAGTTGCCCTCCCCGCACAGGCATGCAACTCCGCAAAAGATATCGTGCGATAATGCAGCTGACCGTGCTCACGCAACGGCAGACGCACAGCCGGAGCATCCGGCGTACGCTCGGCAGACCGGGCCAGATACCGGGCGACATTGGCAGACTGGACTACGGCATCACCCTCTGACCCGCTCACGGCTCAGGAGGTCAGGACTTAGTAGTCCGCAACAACAAGACCGCCCCAGAGGAAGCTTACGTTGTCTCCGGAGACATTCTCCGTGTCAATCAGCTCCTTGGTACGAACGTTGCCGTTGTCATCGTAGAGCTTCTGGTATGAACCGGGAGAGTACTCGACGATCCCCAGAACGTTGAAACCGTTGTTGGCGTTGTTGCGCAGGTATGCCGGGTGGACGCCTTCAGGAGCGCTGCTGCAGCCAGCTGCAATCAATGCTACGAGACAGACCGGGGCGGCAAGAATGGATGCAAGGGATTTCTTCATGGAGTAAATAGGACTAATGTCGTCAAATTAAGTACCACATCAAGGAAAAAGTTTCCCCCTCTATTTTGCAGTTTTCCGCAGAAGTATCATTAAGCCTGTACGTTACGGGCCAGGACCGAATGTAAACTCCAGCTTAACTGCTGGATAGTATAGGGTTTTTGGATGGTCGCGCAGAAGCCGTAATCGGCGAAATTGAGGAGCACGGGGTTATTGGTGTATCCACTGGTGACGATGATGCGGGCATCGGGGTAGTCCGGCAGCAGAATCGAGGCGACATCCTGCCCCCCAAGGCCACCGGGAACCGTGAGATCGACGATCAAAACATCGTAGGGTTGATCGCTCTCGGCGGCCTCACGATACATGCGAATGGCTTCCAGACCCTCCCCCGCCGCATCGACTTGATAACCGAGGTGGCTCAGCATATCGCTGATAATGCGGCGCACCATCTTCTCGTCATCCATGAGCAGAATGCGCCCGGAGCCGTTGTAGAGCTTATATTCGGCCTTTTCCGCGTACAGCACCGCACTGGGAATCGCAGGCAAGTAAAAGGTGAAGGTTGTGCCGACATCGAGCTCGGAATCAACCAGGATATGGCCGTCGTGGCTCTTGATAATCGAATAGCTGGTGGCCAGACCGAGACCGGAGCCGTTGCGCTTGGTCGTAAAATAGGGATCGAAGATACGCGAAATATGTTCGGGCGAAATGCCGGGACCATTGTCGATCACCTCGATTTTCACATAGAAGCCGGGTTCAAGCGGGATAGACAAGCGCGCGCCCATTTCGACGTTCTCCGCCCGCACCTCGATGTCGCCCCCCTGTTTCATGGCCTGGGAAGCATTGATGAGGAGGTTGTTAATGACCTGATTGATCTGCCCCTCGTCCACCTCGACCGCCCAGAGATCCTTGGGCACCTTGCACTGACAGCGACAGTTTGAGCCGCTGAGGATGAAGGACGAAGACTCGCGAATGAGGCTGTTGAGGGAGGTACGGGTTTTGACCGGGACGCCGCCCTTGGAAAAAGTCAGGAGCTGCTGGGTGAGGTCGCGCGCGCGCAAGGCGGCCCGCTCGGCCGAGCGGAGGATGGACGCAACCTGGTCGCTGGGGTCGCTACAGTTACGGGCGAGCGAGATGTTGCCCAGGATACCCGTGAGGATGTTGTTAAAATCGTGGGCAATGCCGCCGGAGAGCAAGGCGATGGACTCCATGCGCTGGTTTTTCTGTAGCTCGTGTTCGAGGCGGGCCTGCTTGGAGATATCGGCAAAGACAAAAACGCAACCACTGATACGCCCCTGAGTATCGAGAATCGGCGAAAGCTGGTAGTTGAGGATGAGCTCCTCGCCACTGCGACGCACAAGCAGCTTGTCGTTGGCCGCCCCGACGGGCTCCCCCGTACGGAAAACCTGCGCCATGGGCAGTTGGACCTCCTCGTGGGTGTCCGCCTGCTTCAGGCGCACGATATCCATGAGGCGTTTGCCCTTGAGCTCGTCACTGTGGATTTCCAGTAGTCGTTCGGCCTCGTAATTGGCGTAGTCGATGTTGCCCTCGGTGTCGGTGGTCATGACCCCGTCGCCAATCGACCCGAGCGTAACGGCAAGCTTTTCGCTGGCCTGCTCCTCGTGCTCAAGGGCGCGCATGCGGCGGCTGATGTCCCGCATGAGGAGAAAGCAGGCGTTGTCGTGCTCCTGGAGCGGGAGAAGCTCGATCTCTGCCCAGAACATAGAGCCGTCCTTGCGGGTAAAACGGATCTCGCGGCGGTCGATCACACAAGAGTTAAAGAGCTGCTCCTGGGCCTGATCCTCGCACGTCAGCCCGGCCAACAGACGAGCGATAACGCCCGTGAGCTCTTCCTCTTCATAGCCCGTCAAGGTGCTGAGCGCGCGGTTGGCATAGATCAGCTTTCGCTGGCATGCTGCATCTTGCCGATACTCCAGCAGCGCAACAGCCATATCCAGCCTGTCGACCACCTTGCAGAGCACCGACTCCATAGGAAAATCGCTCATAAAACCTTGAAGCTCAAAATATCCGAAAACGGGGGCAAACCGTTATTAAAGTCGCTTGCAGTTAAGCGCATCAACCCAAATCAGACCAGAAGAAAAGTGGAAATTATACTACTGCATTTTCACTAAAGTGCATACGGAGTTTTCCCGAGACGACGGCGTTGGCGCAATTCCACTCTCCATTTTTCCACCACAGCGCATGCGAGAATCTGTAGTGGGCCCATCCTTCCGGCAGACCAGCCGTAGCTGTTAAAACGCAAATGAGAGCCCGCGGCGTGCTTCTACAAACGAAAGCCCCCTGCAATGAGACTTGACCCCCTGCCCCGCCCTTTCATGCTGGCTCCTCTATGTCCAACGAAGCATCCAGCACCCCAACGATGGAAACCCTGATCGCGCTCTGCAAGCGGCGCGGATTCGTCTTCCCGTCTTCCGACGTGTACGGCGGCTATCAGGGATTTTTTGACTTCGGCCCCCTCGGCGTTGAGCTGAAGAACAACATCAAGAATGCCTGGTGGAAGGACTTCGTGCACCGCCGCGACGACATCGTCGGGCTGGACAGCTCCATCATCATGCACCCGAAGATCTGGGTCGCCTCCGGTCACGTCGGCGGCTTTTCCGATCCGATGGTTGACTGCCGCGAAACCAAGCTACGCTACCGCGCAGACCAGCTCTTTATCCAAGCTTACACCTTTACCTCGGAAGAAACCGAAAACCAGAGCCACTACGTAACTGTCGTCGAAAGCGAGGACAACGCAGCCGCCCTGGCCGCACGAGCCAAGAAAATTGCCAAGCTCCTGAGCAAAAAGACTGAAGCCAAGTTTAGCGTCGGTGAAACCGAAGCCGAGATCATCGAATTTACCGAGGCCGACCACGCGCAGCAGACCTCGGCCTGGGGCCCGGACGCCGAAGCCCCCGAGACCCTGACCGAGCCCCGCGACTTCAACCTCATGTTTGAGACCAAGGTCGGGCCGCTGGCTGACAGCTCCGCCACCGCCTACCTCCGCCCGGAAACCGCTCAGGGCATCTTTGCCAACTACAAGAACGTGGTCGATACGGGCCGCATCAAGGTGCCCTTCGGTATCGCCCAGGTCGGTAAAGCCTTCCGCAACGAGATCACCCCGCGCAACTTCCTTTTCCGCTCCCGCGAATTCGAGCAAATGGAGATCGAGTACTTCATCCAGCCCGACGCGGACTGGCAGAGCCTGCACCGCGAATGGATCGACAAGTGCATCGACTGGCTCGTCTCCATCGGCCTGCCCCGCGAAGGCATCGGTGAGGATGTCCACCCCGCACACAAACTCTCCCACTACTCCAAGGGCACCACGGACCTGACCTTTGACTTCCCGCACGGCGTGCAGGAGCTGTGGGGCATCGCCTGCCGCGGTAACTTTGACCTCTCCCAGCACCAGGAGCACTCCGGCAAGTCCATGGAGTACTTTGACGAGCAACAGAAGCAGAAGTACATCCCGCACGTCATCGAGCCCTCGCTCGGCGTCGACCGGACCTTCCTTGCCGTGCTCGCCGCTGCCTACACCGAGGACGAAATCCCCAACGACAAGGGACAGCCCGAGAAGCGCAGCCTGATGAAATTCCACCCGCGCATCGCCCCGTACAAGGTGGCCGTCTTCCCCCTGGTCAAGAACAAGCCCGAACTGGTGGAGCACGCACGCACCTTTTACGAACGCCTGCAAAATCGCTGGAACTGCTTCTGGGACGTCTCCGGTGCCATCGGCCGCCGCTACCGCCGTCAGGACGAGATCGGTACGCCCTACGGCGTCACGGTGGACTTCGACACGATCGAGAAGGGCGCTGGCGTCACCATCCGCGACCGCGACACCACCGAGCAGATCCGCCTCTCCGAAGACGAAGCCATCGCCTGGCTCTCCGAGAAGATCGACGGCTAGGCTGTGTTAGCTTAGTTCTTGTCTAAACGATTTCACCGCAAAGACGCAGAGTGCTTCAGGTTCAATCTTACCCCCTGGCAATGCCCTCTGCCCCTTTGGCTGTTTTGTGCCTTTTTGTGGCCATCTGCATTTTACAAAGAACTTGGCCAGCGGTACACTAGTCGGCAGGCGATATTTCGTTAAAGGTCGGCCGTATCGCAGGATTTTGTTACAATCCAGCTACATCACAACATATCCTTCCAAGATAAAACCTTTACACCAGAAAGCATTGCTGTATCATACGCAATTAATATGAAGCGCATTGCCACCTCAATCTGTTTATTCCTAGGAGTCCTCCCCCTGTCTCACGCCCAGAGCGTCGACCTCGAAGACGGCCTGATCGGCTACTGGCCCCTCAATGGAGATGCATTGGATTTTTCAACGACAGGGAATCATGGCGCATTATTGACCGGTGCGAGTTGGATCCCAAAGCCGGATGGGCAAGGGCAAGTACTTCAAACCACGATACGCCGCGATGGCAATGATGACCCGATCCCGCATGAAGGTTATGTGGAAATAGATGCCACTAATATTACGCCTGCTTACGGCACTTCAGGATACGTTGAAGGCGGCTCAATTTGGGTGTGGTTTGACGACACAACTAGAGCCAATCCCAATCAATATCCTTTTCAGGATGTCCTGGGAAATTGTCCAGGCATCCATGTATTGAGGACACAACTAAGCCGTAGAGACATCATGTGCGCCTTTATACGCAAAGAGAATGGCTCAACAGTAGCATGGCCAAGCTACTCAACGAGTTCAGGAGTATTAAATCTACAAGACTGGCATCACATCGCTTGGAATGTAACCACGAGCGATAACCCAAATGTAGCCATGCTTGAAATCTACCTTGATGGAGCATTGGTAAAATCAGTGACAGGGGAAAGCTTCCATACACGCAGCAATAGCTCCAATCCACTAGGCATAGGCTCTACCACAAACTACTATTCGTCCAATTTAAAAATCGCTGAGTTCAGACTATACGACCGACACCTCACAATCGACGAAATCGATGTGCTATCCGACGAAACGACATTTTTGGCCGCAGACGCCCCTATTTCATTAGCCGAGACGGTCACACCAGCGGCAGGAGATGTCATCAACCCAGCAAGTTTGCTGGCATTTGTTGATAGCTCCGGCACGCCCCTCCCCTCTTCCCTTATCCCTGGGGATGTCAACTATGCAATTTACTCGGGGCCAGTCGTAATCGATGAAAATGGCAATTTGGTCTTCGTAGGCGGCGGTGAAGCCGTAGTCGGCATCGAAGTAAACACTGGCAACAACCATATCCCGGCGGGCAGCTACACCGCCACCATGTCTGCTACCGGCGATACCTTTAACAATGCACTTTGGGATGATAGTACCGGAACCGGTTACTACATCATTAAGGAAGACATGGAGGCCGCTGTCGCGACGTATAGCATGGAGGCTATGCGCATCGACAGCGACGGCAACGTCGGCATCGGCACGTCCGAACCCACCGCAAACCTTCACGTCTCGGGAGACATCTTGGCCGAGAGCGCTATTCGTGGCAATGGCGGCATCATCCTCAATGAGGGCACCGCCAACGAGATTATACTCGGGGCTGACGGTTCAGTTAAAATACCCAAGCAGGGCGATATCGAGATGGGCGCATTTAGCGCACCGCCTGCCCCGTAGTCTGCCCTGCTGAGCGGCAAAAAGCACCTGCTAGTGGGCCGTTAGCCAAGTTCATTACAAAATGCAGATGGCCACAAAAAGGCACAAAAAACAGAGAATGCCTAAGAGGTGGCCAAACAGCTCTGCGCCTTTGCGTGAACTTTTTTAGATAGAAACTAAGCGAACACGACGCTAGCGCCAGCCGACCAGCTCGATGCGGGGGGAGCGTTTGCCCTGCCAGATGTTCCAGGTAAAGCGGATGGCGAGGTCGAGTTCGCGTCCAGCGGGGGGCGGGTTATCCGCCGCGCCCCAGGCGATGCCACTGATGCGGCGTCCGTGCTGACCGTTGAGCTCAAACTTGAGGTGTCGCTGGGCAAAAACCGTCGGTGCGCGGGGCAGGACGGCTCGCTTTAGCCCAAGGACGGGCTCCGGATTTTCCATACCAAAGGGGCGAAGCTGATCGAGCTGGGCCAGCAGGTCGGGGCCGAGTTCGTCGGCCTGCATCCAGGCGTCAATCGTCTGCGAGGGCTCGGGCAGGGTCTCGCCAAAGCACGTCCCGACGCGGGCCGAAAACGCCTCCTGAAAGGCATGGAGTTTAGCCTCACTCACGGCCAGGCCGACAGCCATGCGGTGGCCACCCCACTCCTCCAGCAGGTCATTGCAATCGTGGAGCACCTCTTGCAGATCCACCTCGGCAATGCTGCGGCCTGAGCCGCGGTAGAGCTCGCCGTCGCGGCAGAGCACGATGCTGGGGCGGTAGTAGTGGCGGGCCAGGCGCCCGGCGACGATGCCGACCACGCCCGCGTGCCACTCATCCCCCGCCACCACGATGGCCTCGGGCACAGTCCCATGAACGGAGGCTTGGGCCTCGTCGTACATCTGGCGTTCGATGGCTTGGCGCTCACGGTTGAGCGTGTCGAGCTCGGTAGCCATTTTAAAGCCCTCGGCAAACTTGTCGGTCAGGAGCAGTTCCAGCGGCATGGTGGCATCGGCCAGGCGTCCGCCTGCATTGAGGCGCGGCCCGAGCTTGTAGGCGACATCTGCGCCACAGAGCGCGTGCCCCTTGCCCAGTCCGGCAATCTCCAGCAACGCCTTGAGCCCGGGTCGCGTGGTGTTAGCCAGTTGAGACAAACCCTCGTGGGCGTAGACGCGGTTCTCACCCCGGAGCGGCACGAGGTCGGCCACCGTTCCCAGCGCAACGAGGTCCAGCCAGGGCTTGAGCTTAAGTGCGTGGGCCCGGCGATCGTTTAACTGGCGCAGGCGCTTGACCAGCCCATGCACGAGCTTGAAAACCAATCCCGCAGTGCAGAGCTCCTCACAGGGACAGCCGGGGTAAAGTTTTGGGTTGATGAGCAGGCAGTCGGCGGGGACAGCGTGCTTGGCCTCATGGTGATCCACGATGAGCACCTCGACACCGAGCTGGCGCAGGCGGGCGACCTCTTCGACAGAGTTTGTCCCGCAGTCTAGCGCGACGAGAAGCTGCGGAGGCTGCCCCTCCAGAATGCGCTCCACCATCGCAGCGCTGAGGCCGTAGCCCTCCTCCATACGGCGTGGGAGCTGGTAGCGTGGATTTCCGCCAAAGTAGCGTAAGGCGTCCACCAACTGCGCGGTGCTGGTCATGCCATCGACATCGTAGTCGCCCACAATGAGGATGTCCTCGCCGGCTCCGAGGGCCGCGATGAGGCGTTCGACCGCCTCCGGGAGCATATTCAGCTCAAAAGGGTCGCAGATGTCGCGCAGGCGCGGGTCGAGGAACTGCTCCACGCTGCCGTGCTCGGGGGTCATGCGCCCCGCGAGCAACTCGGCCAGCACACGCGCCAGTCCATGCTCGGATTGCAGTGTGCGCACTGCTTGCTCCGGCGGTGGCGTGTGTACCCAGTGCATTGTCTAAAATCAGGCCTTTTCGGCTTCGTCCTTGGCGCGGCGGGTGGTCGTCTCCCATTCGTAGGTCGGGCGCTCGAGGTGAGTCGAGGTGACGTGGTCGCGGTCGCCCTTGTGGTACCAGAAGAATACCGGGCTGGCGATGAAGATAGACGAGAACGTACCGGTGATGATGCCGATGATGAAGATGAGCGCGAAGTCCGTCACCACACCCGCACCGAAGATGAAGAGCGCAAGCGCGGCCATCAAGGTCGTGATACTGGTGAGCAAGGTACGCGAGAGGGTGCGGTTGATCCCGAGGTTGACCACGTCGAAGAGGGTCATGTCGGGATTGAGGTCGAGCTCCTCGCGGATGCGGTCAAAGACGACGATGGTATCGTTGATGGAGTAACCCACGATCATGAGCACGGCGGCCACCATCGGTGCGGTAAACTGCCCGCTGCCGATTTCAAAGAACTGCCCCAGGATGACGTAGATTCCGATCGACATAAGTAAGTCGTGGATCGTGGCCACAACGGCCCCAAGACCGTAACCAAACTCGAAGCGCAGCCAGATGTAAAGCAGGATGCCAAAGAGGGCTACAGCAATGGAGGCAAAGGCGTTCTGCGTGATAGCGTGACTGACCGAGCCGCCGATCAGGTTCTCGCTGATCTTGACCAGCTTGGCGTCCGGGAAGGCGGTTTCCAAAACGGTAATAACCTGCTCAGAGCGGCCTTCGTCGAGATCGATCTGTACCTTGAGGCGCTCGGCGTCCTCGCCGATAAGGCTCAGGTAGCCGGGCTGGACTTCGCCGAGGTCATTGGCATCGGCGAGTTCGTAGATGTCCGTCAGGGATGGCTTGTTAGCCTGGTCGAAGTCGAAAGTCAGCTCGACCCCGCCGCGGAAGTCGATCCCGAGGATGTGGTCACGATGGGTAAGCACAGCAACGACACCGGCAGCCACGATGAGCCAGGAAATAATGAAGGCGGGCTTGCGGTAGTTGAGAAAGGTGAACTTGGCCGACTTCAGCAGGTTAAAGGGCAGCATCTTTTTCATCAGCCCGATATTCACGAGCAGCTCGAGCATCCAGCGGCTGATGATGAGCGCGCCAAACATGGAGGCACCGATACCGATAGCCAGGGTGACACCAAAGCCCTTGACCGGGCCCGTACCGAGCCAGATCAGGATGGAGGCCGTGATAAGGGTCGTGACGTTGGCGTCGATGATAGTGGAGAAAGCCTTGTCGTAACCGCTCTGGAGCGCGGCCTTGAGTGATTTGCCCGTGCGCAGCTCTTCGCGGATACGCTCAAAGATGAGGATGTTCGCGTCCACCGCCATACCGATAGTCAGGACCAGCGCGGCGACCCCGGGCAGGGTCAGCGTGCCACCGACGCTCATCAGCACACCCAGCACAATGATGATAGCCAGGCTGACGGAGATCATGGCGATAAAGCCGGCCACGAAGTAGTAAAGGATCATGAAGGCTACCACGAGGCCAGCACCGGTCAGGGCAGCCTTGACCGAGGAGTCGCGGGCATCTTCGGCCAGCGTGGGGCTGACTTCGTACTTTTCGCCTACCTTGAGTTCGTATTCGAGCGGGTTGTTAAGGACGTTGGCCAGCTCCTGCGCTTCGAGCAGGGTGTAGTTACCGGTGATGCTGGCCGCACCGCCCCAGATAGCACCATTGCTCAAGCCCACCGCAGAGTAGAGCTTGCCGTCAAGCACGGTCGCGATCAGACCGCGGGCCGGACGACCTTGTGCTTCGCGGCGCTGGTCCTCGCGGTCGACCTCTTCGGTCATTTCACCAAAAATCTGCCCCCCTTCGTCGGTCAGGTTGAGGCTGACTTCGTAGCCCCCAAAAGCTCCCATTGTGGCGCGGGCGTTGTCTACAATCGAACCGCTGGCGTAGGGCAAGCGGGTGATAAAGTACTGACGTTCCATCATCTCGCCGGTTTCCTTGTCCTCAAACTCCTCCGTCATGGCCATGTAGCCGGGAGGGGTCTGGACACCGGGTCCGGGGATGAGGTCGCGGTGCACAAGGTGGAAGCTGAGGCGGGCGGGCTTCTTAAGCTCGTCGGCAGCCTCGGGATTTTTTTTAAGGTCGAGACCGGGGAGCTGGACTTCGAGCTTGTTCGGCGGGATAGCGCGAATGATCGGCTCGGCCACACCCAGACCGTTGACGCGGTCCTGCATGATCTCGGTCGCCTTTTCGAGGCGCTTGCCGGCCGCCGTCTCGTCGGCGACCTCTTCGTCCATCTCAAGGGTAAAAGCCACGCCGCCGGCGAGGTCGAGCCCCTTGCGGAGCTTGCCACGGGAGTGGTCGTAGAGCACATCCACGAGGATGTTATTACGCTTTTCGAGGTTCTTGACCTCGACGAGGTTCACCTCCGGAAAGAACTCGCCGTAGAGGTCGAGCTTCTCGGCGTTAGCCGTCTGCTTCACGGCGAGGATGAGCGGCGTCTCGTCGTTTACGTTAGCCTTGGCCCGCTCAAGAAAGGCGGTGTACTCGACCGGGTTGGCCGTCGCGCGTGCCTCCAGATAGTCCCCGAAGTCCTTGTCTTCAAGCGGGAGCAGGTTTGCGAGCGCCCAGCCGACAACGAGGACTGAGACGAGGAGCTTCCAGATAACGGAAATGTTCATGGCGGGGTGAAGGTGGAAAAACGTTACTTCTTTTCGTCAGCGGAGGTGTCCGCCTTTTCCTTGTCCGGATCAACGGCGTAGGCGACGAACTGCTTGGCCAACTCGACCTTGATGTTCTCGCCGAGCTTGAGCACGAGGCGGTCGTCCTTGACGTTGACCACGGTGCCGTAGAGCCCGCCGCTGGTCACGATCTTGTCCCCGCTCTTGAGGGCAGCGATACGCTTTTCGTGCTGCTTCTGCTTCTTGCGCTGGGGAGCGATGATGAGGAAGTACATCCCGACAAACATCAGGATGAGGATGATAAACATGTCCGGACCGCCACCACCGGGGGCGCCGTCGGGACCGGCCGGAGCAGGTGCCATGGCCAGAGTTGTAAAGAATTCGTATGCGCTCATATCGTAGAAAGAAAACCGTCGAGGTAAGGGCACCCCACCTCAAAAGGCAAGCGGATTGTGCGGACGCACCGACACGCCGAAAACCACCCCACAACTGCGTCCAGCGGGCAGCCACGCAATTGTAGCAGGATTCTCACGCCTCAGGCCTTGATTCCCGCAGGAAATACCACTAGCAGAGAGGCTTGAAAACGGATCCCACACCTTGGACGACGACCGACGCCGACGCCTACTACGGGTTTTCCCGCTGGGGCAAAGGCACCTTCTCCATCGATGACGACGGCGCACTGTGCGTCCACCCCATGGGGGACGAGCGACGCATCCGCATCCCGGACGTGCTCGAAGAGGCCAAACAAATGGGCCTCAGCGCCCCGCTGACCATCCGTGTGCAGGACATGCTGCGCCGCCGCGTAGTCGAGCTCAACGAAGCCTTTGCCGACGCCATCAAGGCCGAACAGTACCAGGGCCACTATCAGGGTGTCTTCCCGATCAAGGTCAACCAACTGCGCGAGGTGGTGGATGAGATTCTTGACGCCGGCGAACCGTGGAAGTTTGGCCTCGAAGCCGGGAGCAAGCCCGAGCTCCTTATCGCGCTGGCCATGCTCCAGACCAAGGGCGCTCTGCTCGTATGCAACGGCTACAAGGACGCCGACTACATCCGCCTGGCCCTGCTCGGTATCCGCCTGGGCAAGAAAGTTATCATCGTGATCGAGCAGCCCTCCGAGGCCGACCTCATCATCGCCCTAGCCAAGGAAACCGGCGTCACCCCAACGATCGGCCTGCGCCTGAAGCTCAGCGCGACCGGCGAAGGGCGTTGGTCCACCTCCAGCGGCGACCACGCCAAGTTCGGGCTCAGTGCGCCGGAGATCGTCAGCGTGGTTAAAAAGCTCAAGCGCGCCGGACTCAAGGACGCCATCCGTCTGGTCCACTTTCACATCGGCTCTCAGGTGCCAAGCATCAACACCCTGAAGAAAGCCGTACTCGAAGCCGCCCGCTACTACTGCGAGCTTTACCACATGGGCCTGCCCATGCAGTACCTCGATGTCGGCGGTGGCCTGGGGATCGACTACGACGGCAGCCGCAGTAACTTCGACAGCTCGGCCAACTACTCCCTGCAGGAGTACGCCCGCGACATGGTCTTTAACATCAAAAGCGTGTGCGAAAGCGCCGATGTGCCCGTGCCGGACATCGTGTCCGAGAGCGGACGTGCGCTCGTGGCCCTGCACTCGATCCTTGTGGTGGAGGTGGTGGACCGCATTGCCAAGACGACTGAGCATAGCGAGCCCGCCCCCAAGCGGCGCTCGAAGAAGACCCCCTCCGTCGTGGCTGACCTGCGGGAGATCCTCGAAAACGAGGACCGCTACAGCCCGCTCGAACGCTTTCACGACGCCCAGCAGAAAAAGGAAGAGGCGCAAACCCTCTTCAACCTCGGCTACCTCGACCTCGAACACCGGGCCGAAACCGAGCGCCTGTACTGGGAAATCTGCCGTCGCCTGCAGGCCCAGACCGAGCAGCGAGGCTACATCCCCGAGGAGCTGGCCGACCTGCGCCCCACCCTGGCCGAGCAATACGTATGCAACTTTTCCGTCTTCCAGTCCCTGCTCGACCACTGGGCGCTGGACCAGCTCTTTCCCGTGGCTCCGCTTCACCGCCTCAATGAAGAGCCCACGGTAGAAACCACGCTCGTGGACATCACCTGCGACAGCGACGGCAAGGTAAACCACTTCATCGATCTGGAGGACGTCAAGCAGTCCCTGCGCCTGCACAGCTTTGAGCGCGGCAAGCCCTACCACCTGGGCGTGTTTCTCGTGGGCGCCTATCAGGACATCATGGGCGACCTGCACAACCTCTTTGGCCGGGTGGACGAGGTCCACGTCTTTCTGGAGGAAGATGAGGAGGATGGTTACTACATCGAGGAGAGCATCCGCGGCTTTACCACCGATGAGGTCCTGGCCTTTATCCAGCACAAGGGCTCCGACCTGATCCGCCAGATGAAAAAGCAGATCGACCGCGCTACCCGCAACGACCACGTCAAGCCGCGCGAGGGCATGCGCATGCTCAATCTTTACACAGATATGATCGGGCAGAAAACCTACCTCACGCCGGAAATCCCCAAGAAAACACGCCGCAAAAGGACCAGCTCATAAGCACGCCTGCCACAACCGTCCCCAAGAAGCAAAGACGCATTACTGAGCTGGACGGGCTGCGCGGTTTGGCTGCGATTGCGGTACTGATTTACCACTACGTCTACCGCTACAACGAGCTCTACGGCCACCCAAGCATTTGGGTGCCCTGGCAGACGGTCTATGGGCTGCACGGCATAACGCTCTTCTTCATGATAAGCGGCTTTGTCATCTACATGAGCCTCCGGGGCAAACCCTCGATCAAGCGATTCGCCTGGTCGCGCTTTTGCCGTCTCTATCCCGCGTACTGGCTTGCCCTGCTCCTCACCCTGTGCGCAGTCTGGACGCTGGGCCTGCCCGGCAGGGAAATAAGCCCCGGGCAGGCTCTGCTCAACGTGAGCATGCTGCAGTCCTGGCTCGGCGTGCCCCACGCAGACGGGGTGTACTGGACGCTCGGGATCGAGCTGTCATTTTACCTCTGGATCGGCCTCCTGCTCGCACTGCGAGCCCTCAAATCCATTGTGTTGCTGGGCAATCTCTGGCTGGGCGTCACGGTGCTGCTCTCCCTGAGCGGTGTCGTCGACAGCGGCGCGCTGAACCAAACCCTGTTGCTGAATTTCTGGCCCTACTTCTTTGCCGGCATCCTCTTTTACCGTGCGCACGAAGAAGGCCTAAACCGCTGGAAAGCACTCAGTCTGGGGGCTTGTCTGGGGGCCATCTGGCTGACGATGCCGCTGGATACCGCCCTGATCGCGAGCGGGTTTTTCGTGGTTTTTGCCGGGATGCTCGCGGGCTGGCTCAAGCCGCTGGGGCACCCGCTATTGCGCTGGCTGGGGGGCATTTCCTACTGTCTGTATCTCATCCATCAGAACGTGGGCTACATCGCCATACGCGAACTCAAGGACATGGGTGTGCACGCCTATTGGGCTATTTTCTGGGCCGGAGCCATTGCACTGGCCCTGGCTGCGGCCATGACATACGGCTTCGAGCGCCCGGTCGCACGCGCCCTGAAGCGTCGCTCCAGCACGGATAAATAACGAGAAACCAGCAACTTAGCCGCTATTAGCAAACAACTTTAGCCGCTAGAAACAGCCTTGCGTCTCTGCGCCTTTGCGTGAGCTATTTAAGATAGGGACTAAGCTAACACGACCTAGAGGACCTTCTCGTAGGCAGCAGGGTCGAGCAAGGACTCGACTTCGCTGGCGTCGGCCACCTTGATCTTGATTAACCAACCGCCGGTGTAGGGGTCGTTGTTGACCACTTCCGGAGTGGCGTCGAGGTCAGCATTCACTTCGAGGACTTCGCCCTTGAGGGGCATGTAGAGGTCCGAAGCGGCTTTCACCGACTCAACCGCGCCAAAAGTCTCGCCCTTGTCAAAGGCCGCGCCCTCGTCGGGCAAATCAACAAAGGTGATATCGCCGAGGCTGCTTTGAGCGTGATCGGTAATGCCGACCAGCGCTTCTCCCCCGTCTAGAAGTTTCACCCACTCGTGCTCTGCAGTATAAAGGAGTTCCCCTGGAATCTTAGACATATTGCGTAGCATGCCACGGGCAAAACCCGCTGGAAAGATTAAAACTTAACCGTCGAAGAAATTATTGGCAGGTAAGTGCCAAGCACTAACGGCCAAGATGATAACGACCGCTTAGTTAGTGAAGTACTCGATGATTTTCTCTACCTTGTACTTGTGCTCAACGGGATCGATTTCGCCGTTTTCACGCTGCATGTCGATCTGGGAAATGAGGAAGTTCATCTCCTCGAACTGGTCCAGGCTGCGCGAGCGGGGAAGCTCTACCGGTACGAGCTGTACGGTCACCGGATTGGGAGAAAGTTCCTGGTAGTAGCCGAACTCGTCAAGAATACCGAACTTCACGTAATCCTTGGCGTTTTCGTTGGGCACAGGCTTGATGGTGTAGCGGCGTGGCTTGTAGCCGGGCTTTTCGACACGGATGCCGGTCACCGTCTTGTTGCGCAACTCCATGCTCATCGGCGTGATGCCCACGAGGTCGCCATTGGCGTATACGTGTGCTCCGCTGGGGAAGCTGTGGAAAGTCACGGTCTCAAGTGAACCCTTTTCCATGGCTGTGCAGCCCAAGTAGAGGAAAGGAATGAGAACTAAAACGAAAAATTGGGGTAAATATTTAGTCATGTTCAAGAAAGTTAATAATATATTTTGCGCCATCTGCTTTTGCCGTCAAGGCATTATGACAATATTCCAATTGAGAAAACAAGCAAAACTATGCTTGCCCAATTCGATATTGTCCAAATAAGTATCACCTCAAGCCATCAGAGTGCACGGCAAGTGCGACTGATTGGTATACGATGACCTCTCCTGCGCCCAAAACACCTCTACCGTCTTGGCACGAGCCAGCCGATTTGCTGGCCAGAGGGAGCGATATCGCCTGTTATGGAAGACGACGACCCTGGCTCTAGAACTCAACGCGGCACTACCGCCTACGCAATATGCAGTTAGCTTTTTGGACTGCAGTTGCTTTCACGCTGGGCGTATCCGCCTTCTGCTCACTGCTGGAGGCGATGATTCTCAGTACCACCGCGGCAGAGATCGAAACCCTCAAGCAGAAAAACAAACGTAAGGGGCAACTGCTGGAGAAGTTCCGCGAGGACATCGAGGAGACCTCATCGGCCATCCTCTCGCTCAATACCGTGGCCAACACCCTCGGGGCGACCGTTACCGGTGTGCTGGCCGCTAACATATACGGGGGAGACAGCGCGCTGGCAAAGTATGCCATCCCCCTGGGCATGACAGGCGCGATTCTTCTGCTTTCGGAGGTCCTGCCCAAGAACCTTGGGGTGCTTTACCGCCCTACCATGCAGCCGCACATGGTCTACCCGCTGTATCTGGTGCGTGTGGCCATGCTTCCGGTGTCCTGGCTCTGTGGCCGCTTGATCCTGCTCGTAGCGGGCAGGAAGAACGTCGAGGAAATCGGCGATGAGGAAATCCGCCTGCTGGCCCAGAAAAGTGCAAATGACGGTGCCCTCACCCATGACGAGAGCGAAATCATCTCCAATGCCCTGAAACTCGACGAAATCCGTGTCAGCGACGAGATGACTCCGCGCACCGTCGTCCACGCCATGGAGAAGGACCAGACCGTGGGCGAGGTGCTGGCCGAGCACCCGAACATCCCCTTTGCCCGCATGCCCGTCTACGACGACAATATCGACAACATCGTGGGCATGGTCCGGCGCAGAGACTTGCTCAAGGCCAAGGCCAACGACGAGGACAGCACCCGGGTCGAAGAGATCATGCAGGACGCGATCTTTATCCAGGAAAACGCCTCGGGCGCCAGCGCGCTGGAGAAATTCCTCAAAAGCCACCAGCAACTCGCTGTGGTAGTGGACGAGTTCGGCTCGACTGCGGGCGTGATTACGATGGAGGACATCATCGAGCACATCCTGGGAGCGGAAATCTTTGAAAAGGACGATGTTGCCGTGGACATGCGCGAACTTGCCCGCCAAAAACAAATTGAGAGCGAGCAGGCCGCCCAGCTACAAACACCGCCCTCAACGAATTAGACGCGTCCGCGTAAGATTTTTCTCTCTGCGCGTAAAACAGGGAGTAAGTTCACTTAAACAAGGCTGGCGTCGGGCTCCATACAGGCCGATTATCGCCAGCGTAGTCCCTCTATTCATCCTCGCATAACTATGAAAATGCCTACTGTCACACACCTGCGCCAGCTCCTCACGGCCCTCCTGCTGGGAGCTGTTTTCGCCCTCACGGGGTGCATCTACGAAAACCCCGTCGCCCAGCCCTCGCAAAAGATTGATACCGCCCCGCTCGGATTCTGGAAGATGAAGTCCGTTGATGATGATGAAGACACCCTGATCGACGTGGCCTTCTACCGTTTTTCCGAAACCGAGTACCTCATCATGATGACGGATGAAGCGGGTGATTTCGTAATTTACCGAGGCTATCCGTTCAGCGTCGATGGCAAGACCTACCTCCAGGTGCAATGGCTGGAAACGGAAAATCCACAAAATCCGGATAGCGACGTGGCCGGTAGCTACATGGTCTTCGACATGGCCGTGCAGGGGGACAAGATGACCCTGGCCATGATGGGCTACGAAGAGACAGAGGCCAGCAGTGCCGATCTGAAAAAAGCCATGCAAACGACCGCTTACGACGACCTGTTCATTCCCGTCTACGAAGCCACCCGCACCGACTCGTACAGCATCGGTAGCAAGTCAGACAGCAGCGATTCCAGCAGCATCGTCGGCTACTGGGGCCTCATGCAGGACGACACCGTCATCCTGCGCTGGCTCGATAGCGATGACGGCACATGCATGACCTTCTTTGGCCGCGAGGGCGACGACTTTGTCATATTCAGCGACTGGTCTTTGGACAGTAACGGCGTGCTCACGCTTTCCGACATCTACACCGGCATCCCCACGCTGGACGGCGGCACCCGCGACGAAAGGATACTCGATGAGCCCATCGTGAGTCGCTACCAAACCAGCATCAATAGCGACGGCTATCTGGTCATGGAGTTGATCGAGGGCGAGGGCGTCTCCGGCACCCTGACCTACGAGCCGCTCAGCCAGGGCGACTTCGACGAAGTGCTGGAAATTTGCATGGGCGACAAGTAAGTCGCCCCCCGACCGCTCTCTGCCCGCATGCCACCCAACGAGACCAGCTACCCCGTTTGTGACTTCGACCCCTTCCTCATCCAGTTTTCGGAGAGCGTAGGGGTACGCTGGTACGGGCTGGCCTACGTGGCGGGCTTCATCGTAGCAGGGCTGCTCCTGCGCCTCTACTACAAGTGCGGGCGCTCCCCCTACAATCCTGACCAGCAGATGACGCTGATGACGGCGATCGTCATCGGCACGCTGGTCGGCGGGCGGCTGGGGTACATCCTGCTCTACCGCCCTGAGTCGCTACTGGAAAACCCGCTCAACCTCTTCAAGGTATGGGAAGGCGGCATGGCCAGCCACGGCGGCTTTGTTGGCATTTGCATAGCCATCTGGTGGTTTGCCCACCACACCAAACGCTCGTTCTTCTACGTAGCCGACATCGTGGTGACGCTCGGCCCGGCAGGGGTGCTCTTTGGCCGCGTCGCGAACTTCATCAACGGCGAGCTCTGGGGCAAGGTGACCGACGTCTCCTGGGCCTGGATTTTCCCCAAAAGTGCCGAGCCCGGTACGCCCGTGTGGATGATTCCTCCGCGCCACCCCTCTCAGCTCTACGAAGCCTTCTTCGAGGGGCTGCTCCTGCTGGTTTACCTGCAACTGCGCTTCTGGCTGAGCGACCCGAAGAAACGCCCCGCTGGCCTGCTGGCGGCGGAGTTCCTCATGCTCTACGCGATAGGACGCATCTTTAGCGAGTTCTTCCGTGAGCCCGACGGCGGTTCAATCACGCTCATCATGGGCCTGAGCCGCGGCACCTTCTACTCGATCATCACCTTCCTGGCCGGACTGGCCATGCTGGTCTACGCCCTGAAACGGAAAAAGCAGCCTGCCGCCTAGGCTGTGTTTTCAAATTAAGAAACGAGGGAAAAAGAGGTAATTTTGAGGATTTTTTCGGCTTTCGAAGTGGTGTGAATCCAGATTCATGAACTGAGAAAACGGAAAAAGA
>JAUIAM010000041.1 GCA_030425485.1 Verrucomicrobiia bacterium | reverse complement strand
TCTACGCGATAAGCAGTGTTGATTTTTTTAAGCCTTCACGCAGAGCGAAAGGCAGCTCGTCGGCCTTGTGTTTTAACATTAAAAGAGTATGAATGTGTCATAAGATTTTGCAAGTCAAAAGCTTGAGGAGTTGAGCTATTTTGTCCACACGGCCTAGTTTACCCCCATGGCAGCGCACTGCGGCTGCTGTTTAGTGCATTATTGGCCGTGCCTTCTGACGAGGGCGCGGCCAACTGCTATCCAGGTTGTGTCTTCGAACCATCTCATCTTTTTCAACCGCGGAGAGCGCAAAAAAGTTGAAGAAGACAGCATCTGGTTTCGTCCACATGAGGGAGCGCTGCTCGTTTAATAGAAATCGACCCGTTGCGCTCTGCCTCTTTGCGCCTTTGCGTGAGATATTTGAGACAGGAACTTGGCTAACAGTACACCGGGCGAGTTGCGTACCACGCACCTGTGCGGGCAGAATTGACCTGCGCCTTCACTTTCATTCAGCAAGGCTCTGCCGCGTCAGGACAGGACGGCCCGCTGCCGAGAGGCGGGAACGCGGGGTGAATCCGCATTCCCGCCCTTGGGCAAAGGCGTGGTGAGTTAGTTCACCGGGAAGTTGATGGTGCTGACGACCATCTTCTTGGGCGCAACCGTCATGGTGCCGGAGATGTTCGCTGCCGCCACACTGGAGTCTGCTGCGAGGCGGTCAAAAGCCGCGTAGCGCGTGGTCCATCCGGGGTTGAAGGCGATGAAGGTTGTGTCCACCGAGTTCCCGTCATCGGCCAGCTTGGAGAAGGCCGCCAGGAACAGGATAGAGTCGTCGTCATTGCTACCGCCGCTGTTGGTGGCGCGGCCCATGTAGGTCCAGTCCGGCGTGCCATAGGCATCGAGCGCGTGCATGAAGTGCAAGACGCCCGTGCTGCTGAAGGCGGGTTGACGCGGGGCTTCGCGTCCGGCTACACCGTCGATGGAGGCCCAACCGGCCCAGAGGCGGTTGACGTACGGTTGCAGGTTGCCGCTCAGCGCGGTGCCGTCTGGCGTGAGCGGTTGGTCTCCGGGGTTGTAGGGTACGCCGGCGAGGGCCGATGTCATAGCCATGCCCAGCCAGTTACCCGGTTGGAACAGGGCGGTGTCGCGCGCCTCACGCCATTCGCTGCGGATGGTGGCGCCGTAGCGGGCGCGCACGAAGTCCGAGTTGCGAGCGATACCCATCGTCCAGGCCGTGGGCGGATAGGCCAGGATGAACATCGAGCCCGTAGGGAAGGCGTAGAAGAAGTTGTTTAGCGTGGGGCCAAACTTGCGGTAGAGCGAAACGCCGGGGGAGGACTCGCCGCCGAAGTAAGGCTCGGAAACGTAGAAGGCATCCCTGGCGCCGTCATTGTAGGAGCTGTTGGCAGGGTAGCCGTCGTTGTTGCCGTTATTGGGCACAGTGCTTGAGGCCACGCTGGTCACGGGGATCCAGGAGTAGGCATTGAGCGCATTGTTGTCCGACATGTTGTAGTTTTTGTCGGCAAAGTACATGTCGTTAGCCGTCATGCCTGTGGCCAGCATATAAATGCCAACATCGGTCAGCGACTTGCGGTCCGTACCCGCACCCCAGAGAATGGCGGCGCTGTAGGACTGGAGTCCCTCCCAGATGGAGTTCTCGTTTTCGTCGCCATAGGCGAAGTCGCCCGTACCGGAGCTGACGGCGACGCTCCACTTGGTTTCCGGGTCGCGCAGCCCGGCGGGGCCGGGGGAGACGCCGGTGGCCCAGCCGTGGCCGCCCCACTGGTCGAAGAAGGGCAGCTTCTGGTAAGTGAACTGCGGTACGGTGTAGATGTCTTCGAGCAGCTCTGGGTTATCCGGGTCGTAGGCCACAGAGAGGAACCACTGGTCCAGCCCGGTACCCATCTGGTTTTGATCGGCCCAGAGGTTGGTCGGTTTGCTGGTGATGTTTTCCTCCCATGAGCGGTCAAAGATCGCGGCCCAGCCAGCGACGCCGAGGTAGTAGCCATAGAAGTAGTGCTGGTCGTTCCACTGGTCCGAAACGCCGAATCCACTCCAGAGCTTACCGGGCTTCCACTGGTTCAGCTTGGTCTTGCCAGCGTTGCCATCGGGGGTGGGCGGGTTGTAGACCGAGCTCACCACGCCGTAGACCGGGATTGTGGCCGAGGGGTTGATGAGAATGCGCCCGGCGTTGGTGTCGTAGAGCGAGAAGTAATCCATCTTCCAGACCTCTGGGTCTGTCGGGTTGTTGTGGTAGAGCGGGTCGGCATGAAGCAGGCTCAGGGTGCGCTGCATCATCTCGACAGAGCTCTCCAGTGCGCCGCCGAGGGTAAAGAGCGGGTTGTGGTCGCGCAGGATGGGCAGACCGCGCTCGTAGGTCCACTGGTCGTCATTGGGGCCACCGTTGGAGACGTAGGGCGTGTTGCCCTGAATCAGCGCCCAGCGGGTGGCATCGACCGAAGGTGCATCCTCCGAGGCGTATTCCTGCTGCAAGTGGTAGAGCACATTGACCCACTTTGTGGCCGCCGAGAGCTGATTGCCCAGTCCGTAGCCGTCCGGGGCGGACTTACCGCCGAAGGCACCACCAAAGGGGCGCACGCCGTCGGACATGCCATTGGTGTATTCACCGATAACGTTGTCGTAGAGCGTTTGCTCGACGTTGATCGTGACGGGGACGGATTGCGTGAGGAAGCCCGCGCCTTGGCTGCTGGCCGAGAGAAGCTGGCGGTTCTCCACGTCAAAGTACTTCAGGTAGAGGCGACCGGACTTGTCGTTGGTGTCACCGGAAAAACTCGGCAAGTAGCCTCTCTGGGAAATCGCCGTGGGGCCTTCGGGTGGAGGGTTGTTGCGGATGCTCGGGGTGCCCAGTGTGCCGTCTCCGTTGGGCAGGGCGACGATTTCGGCGTAAGGCCCACGCGGCGGGTTGGCATCGTTGCTGACGCCACCCACGGCGGTAAACTCGACGTTGGCGCTGCCGCTGGGAGCAAAGCCGCTGCCGCCGTTGACGACGTCGATGTGGTCGATCTGGCCCTGGGCGTTGACCGTGATCGAGACGGTGGCGTTGGTGCCGCCGCCAGGGGCTCTGACCAAGGCGGCGATGGTGTCTGTGCCCACGGGGTAATTACTGCCCGGGCGCAGGACCTCGACTTCTGTCACGACGCCGGATTCGTTCGTGACGGCGCGCGCGGCGGCGTTGTGGCCGCGTCCGCCCCGCGCCTGGAAGAGGACCGGACCCCAGAAACCGCGACCATTCTTAATCACGCCTTCGACCTTCTTGTAGCCGCCCTCGCTGGTGGCCGTGTTGGACATGTCAATGACAAGCAGGCCATCCTCATCCACGTTCCAGTTGAATTCAGGCATCTCAAAGTCGCCTTCACCCGAGCCCGGCCCCACGTTACCACCGGTGATGACGAGCTCGACCGAGTTGTCGTAGGCTGCCCCACTGGTGCCTCCAGTCAGGTTGACGGTCTGGATGGTGGCGAGCGGGTAGGCCCAGGCCACACATGGGGTGCCTGTACCCGGGGTGTCAAACTGGATCTGTTTGCGGGTGGTTACGTTGCCGGAGGATTGCTCCGGCGCGAGGTCGATCTTGAGAATCTGGCCGTCGGTGACGAGGGAGAGGGTCAGTTCAATGCGTTCATCATTGTCGTTGAAGTAGTGAGCCCCCGTCGGCGGTACCGAGTAGTCGCCGGGGTTCTCGATCAGAATGCCGGCCAGGGTGCCGATGTTCTGCATGACGACTTCGGCTGTGGGGGGCGTGCCGCCACCCGGGGGAGGGGGAATCTCCACGTTGATGTTGGCCGCCGTCGCGGTAAGGCTGTCCTCAACCAGTGGGTAGCCGCCATTGTTGTCAAAGCCGCCAATAGTGCTGGATTCGATGGCAAAAATTTCGCCCGGATTGGTAATGGTGGCTATGCCGCCCGTGCCGACGCCGTTGATCGTGGCGGTGATGGGCTTACTGGGATCACCAAAGATGAAGCCGGAACCGCCGGTGATGATCTTGGCCTTACCGGGCAGGATGTGGTTGGGAACGGGAGGGTCTTGCTCCGGGTCGCCGCCGCCAAACTCGGGCACCACGATGGCGGGGTCGTAGCCGGGGTTACCTGTTTGCGTAATGCTGATGGTGGTGCGGTAGCCTGAACCCTTGTTGTTCATGAAAACGGCCAGCACGCGCCCGTCTCCATCTGTCTGGATGCGGGCGGTGGCCTGGTCTGAACCGATGGTGGGCGGATCGATGATTAGCTTGCACTCGGTTTCCGGGGGAGGGTTGCCCACGGGGTAGCCGCTGCCGGGGCTGATGACATCCACCTGCAGGATGCGGCCCGTGTAGGGCTCGAGCAGGACTTTAAACTCCGCCCCGCTGCCTTGTTTGTCGGCGCGGTAGTCTTCCAGTTGTGCGGTAACTTCCGTGGTAATCTGGGTGTAGCTTTCAAGGTTGCCGGAGAGGACGACCTGCTGGATGCCGGACTGCTGGTAGTTTTCCTCCCACTTGGGTGGCGGCATGGCGGGCAGGAAGTTCTGGAAGGGGTACTCGACGGTGAAGTTGCCTGTCACGACGGGCAAGAGGTTGCCACGCGGGTGCCAGTAGCTCCAGCGCGAGGATGAGTTGACGTTGTTCTTGTTCGCGTTGGGTGGCCCATTCACGCTGGGGAAGTCGATACCGGTGGTTTGCAACGGCTCCCAGACCACCTGTTCGCGCGAACCCTTGGTCAGGTCTGGCCCGAGCGTAATGGGCTGGTACTGGTGAGGCATGAGTGCCCAGATGGACTTATTCGGGTCGACGGACATGGCCGCGGCGTTCGGAGCGCCAATCTCCACGTAGGGATTCTGGTAGGCCGAGTCGAAGTGCGTGGTGACCTTGCTCATGTTGGTCACGTCGTAGGTGATGAGCGTATCGGTCAGGAAGTTAAAGGCGTACTTACCCATCTCGTCGGCCCAGTCGCGTGCCGCCTGGTCGCGGACGGCCTGGCTGTCGCGGGTAACCCCCGTGTGGTAGTAACGCATGACGGGGACTTCGCCCACCACGAACCAGTTTTTGCCCGTTTCCTTGAATTTGAGGTAAAAGTACGGGTTGCCCTGGGCGTCGGTGCCGCTGTTGCTGCTGGAAACCGCGTCCACCGTGTCCGTGCGGTAAAACACGGCAAAGTAGGTGTGGTTATCGACCGAGCCGGGAGGGTTGAAGCCGCCGGGCAAGACGTTGTCGGGATCATTCACCGGGTCGGGGCGATAGTTGAACTCCGGATCGACCTCCATGAACCACTGGTTCGGGTTGTTCTGGTTACCGTAAAGGAGGACATAGCTGACGCCTTCGACGCCGGGCACTTCCCAGGGCCCACCGGCCACCGTGCCCGCGTCCGTTCCGGTGTTGTTATCCAGCGAGCCTTTCAGGTTTTGGCGGATAAGGTTGTAGAAAATCATGTAGCGGCTGGTGTCGGCTACGTTTGCCCGGCTGGCATTAAACTCGCACCAGATGAACGGCGAGCTCTGGGCAACTGTCATTTTCAGGTAGTTGCCCTGACCTTGTTGGGCGTAGGCCGTCCGGCGGTAGCGGTAGTTGTCGTAAGCCGAAATGGTCGGGTTTGTGCCCTCCCAAACGAGGTCTGCGTGCCAGTCGCCCATTTTATCGGTCAGGATGGCGTAGGGCGTTTGCTGCTGCGGCTTAAGGCTGGAGTTGAAAACCGGGTAGGGGAACAACTCGTAGTCCGGCTCAAGGTCTGAGCCTACGTTGTTCCAGTTGCCTTCGGTCAGCAACTGATCGGGCGGAAGCACGGAGGGGACGAGGAGGAGCGTCTCCAGCGGGCGCATCTTGATCCGCAGCCACGACTCTTTCCACGCCTCGGGGTAGTCACTACCGGGTCCCAGATCGACGTAATTGCCGTACTGGCAGAAGTAGGGGAAGTTGGGCGAGATGTTCACCCCGCGGGCAATCTTTTTCTCCTTGTAGTACTTGGCCTCGCCCTCAAAGCGCTTCATGGGCTGGGTTTCGTAGCCAAATTTTCCTGCTGGCCAGTTATAGTTCAGACGCAGTGGCTGCATGTAGAGCGGTTGCTGGTCCATGCGCACGGGCGTCCATGAGCCGTTGTCGATGCCCTGCTCCGGCGTGTACTGCCAGACGTAGAAGTCCCAGGGGGTGACGCTGTTGTCGTTGGGGTCTTTGTAGGGGTAGCCTGCGAAGTGTCCCGGCGGCGGCGTGCCATTACCCCAGAGGAACCAGCCCATCCAACTGCGCTTTTCCGGGCGGTAGGATTTGCCCTCGTAATCTGAAAGCAGGTTCTCGGTAAAGGAGACTTGGTTTGCGCCGACGACGCGGGGGTACTTGCTGTTTTCTTCCTGGTCGTCGCTGTCGCTGACGGGCGGGTTCTTTTGGTAGACGTAGACATTAACCAGCGGGTCAATGCCGTCCCAGTTGTCACCCACGCCTGTACCGACTTCGATCTTGGCCGTTACTTCCGGCGTGTAGGGGATGATGAAGACCAGTCGGCAGAAAACGGGCTCGTCTTCGTTATCAATGTCCTGCCTATAGTTAAACACCGTCGGCTCCTGGGGATCGCGAATGCCGATCGCGGTGCGCTGCACGTCCACCCAGTCATCGGCCTTGAGTGAATTGGATTTCTCCAGGTTAATGCTGACGCCCGAGTCGATGTCCTCGTAGAGCCGATAGACGAAGTAGTTGCCCATCTCCGTCTTTTCCATCCGCGGGCCAATTGCGGCTGGGGTATCTATGACGAGGGGGTTGGTGCCGAAAACGTACTCCAGTCCGTTCGGGTAGTTATCATGGTCTGGGTTAGCCATTGGTCCTTCCATGCCCACCGGGAATGAAAAACCCTCGATCCATTCTGCGTAGGTGAGAGCGACTGCGTTTAAAGGGCATAGTAGCAATGCCCAGACGAATGCAATGTAGGAAGAATAGATGCGCTTATTCATTATTAAATAGGTGTAGAGCAAAGAAATGAGAGAATATTCCTGTCGCTGGCAGCCCGTAAGACAGCAGCCGCCACTTTTACTTTTTGCTTACCTTATCCAGGTTGATGAGAGGGCACATTGACCAGCCTGCCCGGTGTCGAGAACGTGTTTCTTCACCCGTCCCGATTCAGCAGCAGTTCTAGTGTAGCGTCCTTTGTGAGAGAGAGGTGCTCAGCCTAAACTTGAGCATGTTAGCTGACAATACTATACGGGCTAGGATATCACCCCGAAGGAGGAACCCTATTTTAAGGGTGAATAGCATTTAGAGGCTGCGCTGATAAGTCCTTATGGGGTGGGATGCCAAACTGCACGAATTCCAGCCCTCGCCGTGACTTCAACCCTCCTGAAGATGCTCTAGGGACCAAAGAGAAGTCTGGGATAGACGACGGACAATTGCGCGTCATTGTGCTCAATGTCCAGTGGGCTGGCGATTTTATTACCCGTCAGGACGAGAATCAGCCCACGCCCCGGTAGCAGCTTTACGCGGTTATTGATGAGGGGCACGATGGCATCGCCAGATTTGCCGACAATGGATACCGGTAACCGCTTTTGTGCTGGCTGCGCCCAGAGCCTGCCCTGAAAGCTGCCACTTTTCACGGGGTGGACAATTTCACCGATGCGAACCAGCAAGTCTAGATTTGTCAGGTTCAGGACGGATATATTCGCCGTCTCGGGCTCGTCGTAAGTATCCGGGATGGCGAGAAAGCGCAGCTCGTTGGTGGCTGTTTTGACCGCAATCACGAGAACGAGTTTGCTGGATGGCAGAGGCACCTTGTACTGCGCTCCCTCAGGCGTACTCAAGGGCATGACAACCGGGCCTTCGTACCGGATGGGCTCGGTGACAGCGTTATTGCTCAGGGCAATGCCCTGAGCATCTTTGAAGCCTGGGCTGGACAAGTCCAGCGCCGTGCCACCGATGCCCATCATGCGGATAGTGGTTGAGATAGCTGGCTCTTCTCTGGTTGAGCCAGTGACTGCTGCACAGGGCAGAGTAAGGAAATGCAGGGTAAGAATGGCGAGGCATGCTGCGCAGAATAATCTCATATCTCGTCCTCGCTTAGCCAGCGCATGCCGATGATTTCAAAGCGTCTGCCCAGGTTGTCCGACGGCGTATAGGGCTCCCCGGGAGCGGGGGTGACGGCGTATGCCGTGCGCTGCACAACGGCTTCAAGGTAGGCCATTGCCGTTTCGCCCGAAATCGTATTTGTCGATTGTCCATAGGTGCGGATGATAAAGGTATCGGAGCGCGGACGTATCATTGCCCCAATCTTCTGGAGAATGTCCCCCTGGATCAACCACCGTGTGGACCCGGCCGTCCTGGAGCCCACGAGCGCTTCTTCGATGTACCAGCTCTTGGCCGTTGAATTGATGCTGGCCAACTCGTTCGTGTCGGGTGGCAGGCCAAGGTTTGTATTGCTGTTGATGTTGGCGTTGACGATGGCTTGGTCGAGCGCGCCCTGCAGTCCGGCCCCATCGGCTGGGGCGCCAAGTTCGCGATTGACAAAATCGGACAGGGTCAGGAAAGGCCCGCGAAGCTTAATCTCCGCTACGATGGCTTCCGCCAGGGTTTCCAGTTCTACGTCGGTCAGCTCACGGTATCCGCGCCAAGCTTCCGTCGCACTCCCATTGGGATTCATCAGGCGTGAGAAGGCGACGCCCTGGCTGCCGGTCTGGCTTTCGCTCTGCGGGTCAAACACAAGTCCGTTGCTTGAGGCCAGGACGGCCTTCCACGCTTCTTTGGAGGTGGAGTTGATATTGAATGCTCCGTCGAGGGTAAGGTCTGCTGCGCCGCTGTCAAAACGCTCAGGGTTCGTTTCAACATCCGCCAGACTGGCCGTATGGGCCAGGCGGATACGTGAGTTGGGGAAGACGGCGTCCGCATCGAGGTCTGCCTGAGTGACGGAGCCGTCGATCGTTGAGAAAAAATAGTCGTCCCAGAGGGCTTTATTGAGCAGGTAGGCCCCGTCCACGATCGGGGCGAATTCGTCAGGGTCGGATGGCATGCGCACCGTCTCGCTGGTATCGGCCAGGCGGAGATCAATGAGTGAGTTGCCGATCAGGTAATTATTTGACGTTATCTGCGGGTAGAGATTGGCGTGCTGGAGGTCCCCCAGGCTCATTGGCTTATCGCCTTGGCTGGGTAGCGAGTAGACACCGAGCTGGTACTGATTTGCATAGGAGCCGTAGTGGATGGGGCGCTCTGCCACGCGTATGTTATCGCCCGCCGTGGTGAGTTTATTCAACTTCGTCAGCGGGCCGCAGTTCCAGTTTCCAGCGTACAAGGGGTTATTGTACAGGTCGACCTCGCTCCGCCTGGTGTACGATGCGCGGGGGTTATAGTTTCTCAGCCAGCGAGAGTTGCGGTAGCCGGCCTGAGAACCCTGCATATACAAGTTCATTTGTAGCCAATGATCGGCGTAATAGCTTGGTGAGGCGATTGAGGTATGCTTACTCGATCCAAATACCTCCGTGGCGAGGGAACGCAGGTTGCTTGTTTGGGGGAAGACGCTGCTGGAGCCTTTTTGTTGCTGCATGAAGCGCCCGTAGTAATCGCCTTCGTGGGCCGGATCGTCATCGCCTGCCGTCCCCTGCTTTTTGAGTGCGATGTGCTGCACGAGGATGGTGTCGCCCGCCGTCTTGTCCATATCCAGCTTTTCGAAGGTAAAATCGCCCAGCACCTGATGGCCGTTGAGCGGACTGGAGCTTTGGCCGATAGCAGCCGGGTGCTCAAGCCAGAGGGCATTGGGGGCGCCGGCCTGGCCGTTGTTTTCCAGCACATTGGTACCCGTGTAGCCTTCGCCGTCGTCATCATCACTGATGGAGTAGATGAGGACTTCGCCCGGAGCCATCACCGTGTTGGGGAGGCGGAAGCTCAAGCCTGTGCAGGCTAGGTTCTGATCCGTTGAGTCGACATAGTTGAAGAACCCTTCGCCCGCTGGTCCGGTAAAGTCAGACATCAGCGTCCCGCTGTGCGTGGCAGAGGCACTGGGGTAGTCGCCGAACTGCAGCTTCATATCGGGTAGAATGCCGGAGGCGTTTTCCCGCCAGAGAATCTCCAGATCGGATTCGGGAAGTTCGATGGCCGTATCGTAGGGGTTCCAGAGCACGATCTGCACATCCATGTAGATGCGTAATTTCCCCACAAAATAGTCGTCACTGCTGTCGCCAGGCGTGGTGTTCTCATGGACCATACCGGATAGCCCCGGAAGAAAGTTAATAATGAAATGGGTGACGACGGGTGCGATGCCGGGCTGGGTAGCCGTTTGCGGGCGGATGGCCATCGGAGGGATTTCCTGATTAAGGCGGTAGTAGGCGCGGAGCATGTCCCAGGTGGGGGCGGGGGCCCAGTGGGGTTGACCGCGATCCTCGGGCCAGTCAGCCGTGATCTGAGCGTCTGCCACTCCTGGCACGGCATCAATGCTGTCTAGGGCAACAGCGGCGTCCGCGTTGCTTGCTTCGAAGAGCCAGGTCAGGTCTTTTTGCCATCCACCGTGCTGCGTGTTGGTCAGCAAGCCCGTGCTGTTGGGGGTGAAGTCAAAGTAGGCTGCCTTCAGGGTGTTATTGTCGGCGGGCAGGATGGTTTCGGCTGTGTCGGGGATGAAGATATCTTCCCAACTGACAGAGCGTGGTTGCTTGCTGGCTTGAGCACTCAACTCGTCCCCGATGGCCTGGGTGCTGAGGTCGCCGTAAGTTTCAACCGCGTTACGTTGGTTCAGGCGAAAGTCATGCTCAGCTCGCGCCGAGGAGGGAATGTCGGAAGAGGGCAGGGTGCCCTGAAATTTCGCCTTCACACCTTCATCGCCGACCCAGTAGCCGAGGCGGCCTTCGTACGGGCCGTATGAGACGGGCATGAGGGGGACGTTCACGTACTCGTCTGCGGGTGCGAGGTTACCCAGTGTGCCCGCCCCAACCAGCGTGACGGTATTGGCAGGAAGGTTCACCGCATCGGCTTCATCGGAGAGCAGGATGTTGTTATGGCTGGAGACGAGCCAGCCGAGGAACCCGGTTTGGCGCGTCATGGTGCTGTCCCACACACCTGTCCAGTGTTTGGCGTGCGTATCGGCTTCCGTGGCGGTGTAGTTTTCGGCGGATAAAATATCTGCCGTAGCAGTTGCCCGTTGATCGGGCCCGGCAAGCCGCTGCAGGTTGCCAAGCGCCATGTCCAGCGCGAGCCGTGCGTTTTGGCGTGCCTGTGATTGCTGGAGCGTAGCGGTCGAAACCTGTCGCTCTACCATCACCATGCTGCCGAGGCTTATCATCAAGAGCAGGATGAAGGCCATCAGGCTCAGTGCGATAATCAAGGCAAAGCCCTGTTTGGAAGTGTTGCGCTGGGTCTTTAAGGGAAATGGGGAGGAGGGGTGCATGTTGGGGGCATTCAGTATGCCATGTTCTTATCTGAATGGCATGAGCTCATGGTTGTGGCATGGCATGGAGTATACGTGCTTAGTCATTTTCGTCGAGGTGGCTTTCGTGGTCGATACGCTCAGACTTGGCTTCGATTTCGCGAAGCGGGAGCTTAAGTATGAGTGCCCAGGCCGGTATGGTGACCAGCACGCTGATGTTAAAAGTCCAGAAGTAACCGACGGACTCCTGAATGAAGCCACTGACCGTGCCACCCATGATGTAGCCCAGGAGCAGAATGCCCCCGGCTATTGCTCCAAAGGTGGCCTTGTTATCACCGGCGTTTTTGGAGACCAGATCGACCAGTACGACGATGGGGGCAAAGGAGATGCCGTAGCCGAAAATCTCAATCATATTGGCTCCGAGCACCCAGAGGTTGGCCTCAAGTATCCAGGGGTCACTGAGCAGACCCCAGAAGCTGATTGCCAGTGAGTGGATTTCGCGATGCGGATGAAAGGCGTAATAGGAGTAGATCAGGTTCGGAATGAACATGAACGGCATCAGAATGAAAAGCATGCGGTGAAGCTTGAAGCATTTCACCAGAATCCCGCCAATGATACCCGCGATAATCATGGTCGTCATGGTGAAGGGCGACATGACGCCGAGGAGCTTCAAGTTCATGCCCAGGCCGCCGGCTTCTGCTGGGTCCAGGCAAAATGGCATCAGGATATACTTGCAGAGTCCTTCGCCAAATCGGCTTAAGAACAGAAATGCCAGGATGGTCAGCCCGGCATTTTGTCGGGCGAAGGCCATGAAAATCTGGCCGTAGACCCGCGGGGTCAGCTTGACGTGATCGCCGGTGTCCTTGACCGGATAGGGCAGCGTCATGCGCAGGTACAGCCAAAGCGCCAGCAGGAACACACCGGTGATGGCGAAGATAACGCCCCAGGCAAATTCGTAGCCATGATCCTCGGCAATGATCCCGGTAAAGTAGAGCAGCAGGGCAGAGCCAGTCATCAGGCCGAGGCGATAGCAGGCGACATTTATCCCCGAGTACAGCGCGATTTCATCCGCGTTCAGCGCCGACACCTTATATCCCCGGTTGGAGATTTCAAAGAACGACATCGTGATGATGATGCCGAGGTAGATGCAGCTCAGGAGCAGGAAATTATCCCCGATGAAGTAAAGGCTTCCCGACAGGATGAACACCCCCATGATAATCGCAAACAGCATGCGCAACATGTTGCTGCGGTACGAGCCCATGCGTTCGACCAGAGGGGCCCACAGCGCATTAAAGGCGAGGGGGATTTGCAGCGAAGCCGCCAGCCCCACCATCGAGTTGCTGGCCCCCAGTGTCTTGTAAACCATAGTGAGGAAGACGCCTGAGAAATCGTGCGCGAGCCCATTCACATACTCCAGCAGGGGCATGAACTTCCAAGCCGGCTTGTGGTGCGAGACCCGACGGTTGGGGGGCAAGTTATCGTTGGCTTTAAGCATGGGGTAATTCTGTTCTTTAGCGAAGCTCGGGGCGGGGATCGCTCCTGCTACTTGCGCCTGCCGTGTGCGCGTGCATGCCCCACGGCTTCACTGACCAGCAGTGCCCGGTTGTATAGCCGCAACTCCTTTAGCCTGCTCGCGAGCTTAGCCGTTGTGGAGCCGTTGCAATGGACAAGGGTAGGGCTAAAGCGTTGCCATCCGAACTGTCGGTCTTCGCCTCCGTCATGAAGCACGCCATCTACCACAAACATGACGACGCGCGGGCCGCCATCGACGATGATGCTGACGTGGTGCTGCCCCGAGCCAAGAGGGTCGCTGGTAGCGAGGCATGTCTGTTTGCCATCCGCCATGAGCAGCTCAAGTCTTCCATCTGCGCTCATGCTCAATCGCAAGCCCGTCCCATTCTTCTGAAGGGTATCTATAATCGTCGCCTCACTCGGCGTTGCGTTGTCCAAGAGGAAATCCAGCGTAAAGCCAAGGCGGCTGTCGGAACAGGCATGGCTGCCACCCAGATGGGGAAAGCGGAACGGAGGAAGCTCTGGCATCTCTATGGAGTCGCCGGGCTCGGAAATATGGAGCAGCAGGCTGGCCTCATCGACAAAACCCGAGAGCTGGTGCTGGCGCATCAGTTGGCCCAGGAGTGAGGCGTCGATGGGGTGGACACGGGCAACCGTCTTTTGCGTCTCGGTAATCCAGTACTGTCCGTCCTTCTCGATGAAGTCAGGATAGCTCATGCGCACTTCGGGGTCGTCGTCGTAGAGGATGATCTCAGGCTCGGACCAGATGATGCGCTTCGCTCCACTTGCGGGATCGACGACTTCATGGCCAGCACTGAGCCAGGCGGGATTGCGGTTTTCATATGCGCCACTGCCGAGCCATGTTTTACTCAAGCCCTGGAGAGGCGTGCCTCCGTGGTTGTGAAACCAGTAGAGATAGCGGCCGTCATCAGTTTTCCAGACGAAGTTTGCCGCGCGTGGATGTTTAAAGAGCCGGGACTGTGGATCTGTCGGGTCGTAGGGGGCGCGCCGCGGTGCTGTCCAGCTACGTCCGCGATCTTCGCTGTAGGCACAGGCCGGGTAACCGCTGATCGTGCGGTAGACGCTGTAGAGCGTGCCGTCGCTGAGTTCGACGATCGTATGCTCCTCGGCGATACGCCCGCACTCTGGAGGAGGGCGCAGGCCGACTTTACCCTCTGGCAGTGTATCCCATTGAATGCCTTCGGGATTTTGCTCAGTCAGCAGGTTTGAGCTGTGCAGGAAGACGCCCTCGGAAATGGAATAAAAACCGATGCCAATGGCGCCGACTTTACTGTGAGGCAGATACACGCTGCCGTCTGCGGAAATGATTGGGCGCCCGACGTTCCAGAAGTAGCGAATGGGGTCACCGCCGTAAGGGTTCTTTTCGTCGATCTCGAATAGGCGAATGGGGATTTCGTAGCGCTGCTCAGACCAGCTTTTACCATGATCGTCGCTGAACTTGAATACGTAATGCCCGAGGCTGTCCACCCGCTTATGGGTGCTACCGTCTTCGCAGATCAGCTCTTTGACCTCGTCCGTATTATGGTTGTAGAAGGCGTAGATGCGACCCGAGGGGGTCTTGAGCGCGACGGCGTAGGAGGCTTGGGGGCCATCTTCGGGCTCGAGTGCGACGGGCTCTTCCCAGGTCTTACCACAATCTGTGCTGCGCAGCGAAGTGACGATCTGGCCGGGCGCACCCTCGTGTCCGGCTCCCGTGGTGACAACGCATACCCAGGCCCCATCGTCTGCCTGGACGATGTACGGCTGGTCGCAGTAGCTTAAGGTGGGAAGAACGTGGCCGTGGTCAATGTGGCGGCTGTCCGCGCGTGGCTCGTATGTCATGGCTGCAAATGGGGGTGGGGTTCTCGAATGGGATTTAGGCGTTGGCTTCGGCCTTTTGATTTGCCGCTACGCGAGGGTATTCTGTGCACAGGTAACGCTCGCGCGGTTCATCTTCGATGATTTTGGGGTATCGGGTCGACCATTCGTCGATGAAAAAGTTATCGTTAAAGTCGTCACATACCGTTGAGACTTCGCCGCTCAGGGTGTAGCCAATGCCGTCGATGCGAATGCCCGTTCCCTCTTCGGCCCAGAACTGGTGGAAGGTTGAGGGGGGGATGGATACGCTTTCACCCGGCAGCAAACGGATCTCGTCCCCTGCATTCAGCGTGCGCAGGGTTCCGTCGACAGAGGCGGTGATCGTCCCGGCTCGGCTGGGCAGGCCATCTTCACCGATGGAGTGCAGGCAGACGATGACGTTGCCGCCCCCTCGGTTGATGATGTCTTCGCGCTTGCTTAGATGGTAGTGGATTGGTGAGCGCTGGCCTTCCGGCTCGATCAGGAACTTCTCCGCGTAGGGCTTTTGGTAGCGCAGGTCTTTGTGCTTGGGCAGGCCGTTGCGCAGGGTGAAGAGGGTTCGGCCCAGGTTATGGAAATCCTGACTGCCGAAGTCGGTCACATCCCAGCCCAGACCGCAGTCACGGATTTCGTCCGATTCGGGGCCGGTGTGTTCCCATTCTGTCGGTGTCCAGTGGGCAAAGGCCGGGAGGCTGACGCCGAGACGCTTTAAGACCTCGCAGGAGATTTGGATCGATTGATTGATGACTGAGCGACGCAAAGGCGACTCTCCCAGGGGGGTGTGAAAGCAGGATTGCATGTTGGAAATCTTGATCGATCATAATGGCAATATCAAGGCAATTATTGAGAATTTTATCGATTGCTCATCTTTTTGGTCTTGTCTGTGGGTAGTGGGTGCTTATGGTGAGGGGGATAGCATAAATGAATATTAAGCAGGAGAAAACGGGCCGTGTGGAGGTGTTTGAAACGAGTGCAGTTCGCCTCTATCACCAGCTCCAACGTGAGATTTTGACGGGTAAGTTGCACCCGGGGGAGCGTCTGGTGCGTAAGGCCCTGTGCGGACGCTTCGGGCTTAGTCAGTCGACCGTTACTGAGGCGCTTTGGCGCTTGGAGAGTGATGGGTTGGTGGAGAGTGCTCCGATGTATGGGACGCGTGTTTGCGAAATTACGATGGAGCGCACCCGCAATGAGCACATCCTGCGCGAGGCCTTGGAATGTCAGGTCGCCAGGGAGGTGACTGAGGTCCTGCGCCCGGATGACGAACCGGAGCTTCTTGAGATGGCGGATCGGGTTGACCGCGCAATGTGCGTTGGGGCCAAGTACTCGGAAGAGGGGATGGAGGCGCATCGGGCCTTTCATATGAAGCTTTCGGAACTGACTGGATTAGAGCTTCTTATAAAAGAAATGGACCAGCAGTGGAGGCGGCACCTCGTGCTGTTTAACTGGATAAGCTCTAAGTTGCTTCCTGTGCCTGACGGCTGGCATCGTATGCTGTTGACGGAGATTTTTTCGCGGGATGCGGATCGTGCCGAGAGGGCCATGCGGGCCCATGTACGCTACGGGCGTTCGCGCTATCTCGATGTGGTCGAAGAGATCAATCGGGATCTGAGCCAGCGATAGCTTGCTTGGCTTGCTTTTCTGCCTGTGTGGGCTGCTGGTTTCTTTGCTGCCGGCTGACCTGCTTTGTTATCGGCATCGCTGTCGGTGTGTCTGCATTGCGCTGAGTGCTGTTGGTTTGTTCTGCGGTAGCGGCCCGCGTGGGGCACGTTGCTACAGGGTGAGGGCGTTGGGTCGGGGGTACGGTGCTCTTTTTTGCGGGTTGGGTAGGGGAGAGATTTTTTTGAGAAAGTCTTGACGTTTTGAATAATGATCGATCAAATGCGCATATAGCGTTAACTTGTTTTACATGCTTAAAACCTCAACCTACGTACTTATGAATACCTCATCCATATCCCTTCGCCTGCTTGCAGCAGGTGCTATGTTTGCCCTTCCCGTTGCCCTTTCGGCGCAGACGGTTTTTATTGATTATAACTCGGCCTCTTCGATAACCGACAACCTGACGCAAGGGCTCTTGCGCAATGCCAATAACCCGACGGAGTATGCGACTGCGGGTGATTTGAGCTACAGCGCGGGTAATGGCTTGTCGGGGTCGGGCGCGGCGCGTGCCCCTAATGGCTATCCGGATAACCTGGTTTACGGCACAAAGACGGGCTTCAATGGTAATTTCACCACTGCGACGATGGGTACCTATGTAAATCTGAATGAGGCAAGCATTTCGGGGGGTGGTCT
>JAUIAM010000050.1 GCA_030425485.1 Verrucomicrobiia bacterium | reverse complement strand
GCGCAACCGCCGAAACACCGGCGACATCGTCGGATGGCCCAGCCTGCGAGAGCTCGCCGGAATGGCCGGCACCTTTGCCGCGGTCACCGTGGCCTGGGTGTTTTTCAGGGCGGACAGCGTGGGGGATGCGGTGGGGTACCTGCGGGGGTGGGCGGTGATGCCAAGTGCGGAGCGGCCGTTGGCACTCGTCAGCAAGACCAGCCTCGCTTGGGTTGCGATTGCCATCGCCATCGACTGGCTGCAGCGCGGTGGCCGACCGCCGGCGGTGTGGTGCAGCCCGCGCGTGCGCGGGGCGCGGTGGGTGGTTTATGCTTGGGCCTCTTGGCTCTGTCTGAAAAATTTGTCGAACCAGACGGATTTTATCTATTTTCAGTTTTAACGACATATGAACGCTTTCGTAAAATCCTCGATCCTGTTTTTGTTAAGTTTACCCCCTTCTTGGTTTTTACTAGTTATTTTAGCAAGCCAAACAGATTTAGGATTCACCCACATCATCGGGGCAGAAACACATTGGGGCGGAGTTCACGACCGCACTTTAGAATGGGCGAGCGACTCAGCCTTGAGGTCATCGTGCAATGTCCTGTTTTTCGGGAGCAGTACATGCTATGAAGGCATCGACCCCCGAGCCCTTGAGGCTTACGGCCTGAGAGGCTTCAACTTCTGCTCCGCAGGTCAGGGCATCGGCAATTCCGCCGCTCTCCTCCCCGCTGTGCTATCGGAATCCGAAGCTGACCTCGTGGTGCTTGACCTTTACCCAAATCTTTGGCAAGGCCCCACAACAAGCATCGAATCAGCCCGTGATTGGGCACTTAACGGCCAATTATCCGAGCGAGCATGGTCATCTGCCCTCCTGACGAATGCGTGGACATCTTCTGACCCTTACAACATCCTTCTCAGCCTCTGGAATGTCACAAATCGTCTCTTGTTAAAGCACAAGCATAACGCAGCACCCGATTCAAATGGCATTTACAAGGGAATGGGATTTGTAGCACGGACGTTTCCACCGCTCAAAACACAGCCAGAATGTCCGAAGGATTCGGTGCGTGTATTTTCGGAACCATTCTGTTCAAAGCTAGAAGCAATTAAAGAAGAATGTGAAAAGAAAAACGTGAAACTAGTCCTTGTAATTCCTCCACAGTTGTGCCCAGAGATTTTCGAAAAGCCAGCATGTTGGTCAGAATTATCCGTTATCGATGGCCTCGAATGGCCTGGCCACGATAAGCCGGAGCTGTATTACGACGATCATCACCTTGTCGCTGCTGGGGCTGAGCGATATTCCGCTTGGCTTGCCTCAGCAGTTTCGTTGGAAGTACAAGCGGGATCCCCGCAATGAAATCTAGCAACCTAAGTTAGCCTGGCCATAATCCCATTTTCTTTTCATCGCAACACAGCAACACACCCGGATGCTCTTCAACTCCCCCGAATTCCTCCTCTTCCTCCCCCTCGTCTTCGCGGCGTACTGGGCGGTGAACCGACTCAAGGAGGGACTGCGGGTGCAGAACGTGCTGCTGCTTGCCGCCAGCTACGTTTTTTACGGGTGGTGGGACTGGCGGTTCCTCGGGCTGATCGCGTTTTCCACCGCCGTCGATTGGGCGGTCGGGTTGCAGATTGCGCGCGCGAACCGCGGGGAGGTGGCCGAAGGTGGACGCAGCCGAGCCGCGAAGGCTTGGCTCGCGGTGAGTTTGGCCGTCAACCTCGGCCTGCTGGGGTATTTCAAGTACGCCAACTTCTTCATTGACAGCTGGGTTGAGGTTTGGGCAGCAGCAGGCGTCACGATGCATGCGAGCTCCTTGCAGGTCATTCTGCCGGTGGGCATTTCATTTTATACGTTCCAAACCCTGTCCTACTCCATCGACATTTACCGCCGCCAGCTCGAGCCCACGCGCAATTTCATCGACTTTGCGGCCTTTGTGAGCTTCTTCCCCCAACTCGTGGCCGGGCCCATCGAACGCGCCAGCGCGCTGTTGCCCCAAATCCAGCGCCGCCGCACCTTCGACTACGACCAAGCCGTCAGCGGGCTGCGCCTCATCCTCTGGGGCATGTTCAAAAAGGTCGTCGTGGCCGACACCTGCGCCATTTACGTGAACGACATCTTTGCGAACTACGAAATCTACTCCGGGCCGACCCTCGTCCTCGGCGCGGTCTATTTCGCCTTCCAGATCTACGGGGACTTCAGCGGCTACAGCGACATCGCCATCGGAACGGCGCGCCTGTTTGGCATCCAGCTGATGACGAACTTCAGGACGCCGTACTTCGCGCGGGACATTGCCGAGTTTTGGCGCAGGTGGCACATCTCGCTCAGCACCTGGTTCCGCGATTACCTCTACATCCCGCTCGGGGGGTCGCGCGTGGGAAAATGGACGGCCGTGCGCAACACCTTCGCCATCTTCCTGGTCAGCGGACTCTGGCACGGGGCGAACTGGACCTTCGTCGTCTGGGGCGGCATCCACGCCCTGCTCTTCCTGCCGCTCCTGCTGACGGGGCGCAACCGCCGAAACACCGGCGACATCGTCGGATGGCCCAGCCTGCGAGAGCTCGCCGGAATGGCCGGCACCTTTGCCGCGGTCACCGTGGCCTGGGTGTTTTTCAGGGCGGACAGCGTGGGGGAGGCTGGTATTTATTTAATAATATGCTTATCCGTTTGAT
>JAUIAM010000040.1 GCA_030425485.1 Verrucomicrobiia bacterium | reverse complement strand
ATATCCTCAATAGAGGTAACACCGAATTTCTCGGCGTGTCGGGCACTGACGTACACGAAGCGGCTTGAACAATCCTTGAAGTAAATGCTGTCCTCGGATTCGCGTAATAGCGCCTCAAACAGAGCAGGAATCGTCATCCCGTATATATCATCAGCAGGATTATCTGGCATAGTTAAAAACTTATGCGCAGCGCCCGCACATGCAACGTCTCAGTGTTAAGATTTTTGCTAAACTCACCACGTTGGACGATGGCCGGGCTTCGCAAAGCCCTCGCTCAATATTGTATACCATTCTGCAAGCAATTGACTGACACCGAGGTGGAGGTTTTAATAACGTTTGCATAAATAATGCACGAACTTGATTTTCTATACCCTTGCCAGACAGTGCTTTAAAATTGCCACCTCAAGTGATAATCATAAATGTTACAGTTTTCCTAGTCTGCAATAGTGCCATCATCCATACCCTGTAATCCTCCATGTCAAAGCTAGCTAGCATTCGTCAGTCACGTACCCACTCCCTCCGAGCCCAGAGCGCTCGAAAGCCCCGCGGTTTCGCGCTCGTCGTGGCACTGAGCCTCATGGCCTTTATCCTTGTGCTGCTGCTCTCGCTCTCGCAGCTCGTCCAGCTCGACGTCAGCCTCGGCACCCACCAGGCCAACACCAGCAAGGCGAGACAGAACGCCATCCTGGGCCTGAACACAGCGATTGGCCAACTGCAAAAATGGGCGGGGCCGGACCAACGCGTCACCGCAGAAGCCGCTATTTTAGACACGGACGAAGGCACCTTGAACATCGATGGCGTGGCTGAACAGCACTGGGTCGGTGTCTGGAACGCCATTTACCCGGTGGATGCGACGAATACGCCCATCTCCGTGACTGAGACGGCCAATGCTACCTTGAACAACTACCGGGACATCAGCCGCCGCAGTGAGACTCAGGCCAACTCAGACCCGGACCAAACCACCCAGGTTGACGCGGGCCGCATCATCGGCTGGCTTGTCTCCAACGACCCCAACAACCCGCAGACGCCCCAAGGCTTTGACCCCAATGGAGCCAACGCCGTGATGCTGGCAGGCGCAAGCACCGTGGGCGAAGACGATCCAGTTGCGGCTGAAACCGTATCCGTCCCCCGCGTGGCCATTACCGACCATCGCAACAACACGGAGGGCTATTACGCCTATTGGGTGTCGGACGAAGGCGTCAAGGCGCGCTTTGACCAGGTTGACCCCTACCGCAGAGGCACCCTTGAGGGCACTCCCACTCCTGTGCCCAACAACGTCAACATCGGCAGTCTGGCCCTGCTCATGTCCCAACGCCCGGGATTTGAGCACGCTATCGAGCTGGATGCGATCGACTACGACATATCCAGTCGCACCCATAGCCACCCCGCTCTGGAGCTGAATGATCTCGCTGGAGCAAACGAAACGCAAACCCGGCAGGAAGCCTTTCACGACATCACCTTTTCCAGCCGCGGCGTACTCTCGAACGTGCGCCTCGGCGGCCTCAAGCAAGACCTGACCCCCTACCTTGCGGGCATCACGCCAAACGAGCCCGCATCCAGCTACACCTCAGTCCCCAACTCCCCCATCGCGGACTATCCGGCTGGCCTCAGCCAGAGCAGCGACACGGCTCCCACCTGGTCAGAACTGCGTTCCTTTTACCAGATCAAGGATAGCTATAATGCAGGCGGCACCATCACTGCGCAGACGGCAGCCGGTAGCGAGTACCCATTCGGCCCCGTCCTCATCCGCGCCGCCATGGAGTTCATACCGGAGGTGATTAACAGCGGCACTGCCGTCGCGCCCGACTTTAGCCTCAATGTCCACGTTGATTTTCAGGTTGTGCTCTGGAACCCCTACAACGAACGCCTGAGCATGGATGCGACGGAAGTCGAGTACATGGTCAGCGACCAGGCCGCCCTGCTCTATCCCGCCTTTGTCCGCGACGGCGCCAGCCTCTCGGGCGGGGAATATCCCGCCAGCGACATCCGGGTGATTGGCGTGTCCACGGGCGACAGCAACAAAGGCATGTCAGATTCAGGCGACAGTTTTGACAGTCTCTTTCAGCACGATGACTTTATCTCCTTCCGCGGGCCAGCAGGCACGCACGACGACAACCTGACGGGCCTCGTCTTTACCCTGCCCGCGATGACTCTGGAGCCGGGCGAAGTCGCTACCTTCAGTATAGCAGGCACAGAGGACGGTAATGAGTACGCCGCCGCCGGAGTCGATACCGAACTGGAGAAAGGCGTTACCGGCAGTACGGTTTACTTCCCCTACGGCAATGTCACTGGCACCATCGCCCCACTGGCCAACACCGATCCTATCTCGGGCGACGTTACCTGGCCCCGCTTTATTTTCCGCAACTGGGAATCCCTGAGCCCGTCCAGCTCCTTTGCTCAGGGTCAAATCCGCCATCTCGGCTTGCGCATCCCCATTGCTTCCGGTGGCTCGCGTGACCTCCAAGACACGTCGGGGAACGTAACCGCCCTCGATAGCTACTACAGCCGCCTCTACGGCGAACCCTATTCCCGAGTTGAACTCAACTCGAGCCACCGAACGGGCTCGATACTCGTTTACAGACCCAGTGCAACCTCGACAACCTGGGCTAGCGCGGGGGCAAATGTTGACAACAAGTTCCGCTACCTGAGCTTCATGTACCCGGCCACGGATGGCCCGGCTGGGAGCGATCTGGACTCGAATCTGGCCATGTTTGCGCACCGCAACCCGCTCGCCGTCCACTTCACCCGTGACGGGCTGGATTACAGCGGCAACGGCGACTACGCGGTGCCCGGCTGGGAAGCCAGTGGACGTTATATTACCAATGCCTCCGATCCTTGGGAAGTCAGCTCCGATTCCGCCTACTTCGGCCCCAGCAATGGCTCGTTTAGCGGTAACGGCCTCAACACCGTTGTCTCGGCGGAACTACCGCAGGAGGGCATTCCGATGGCTTCGCTGGGCTACCTGCAGCACGCACGTCTGGCCCACAATGACAACGGCCCCGCCTTCCAGGTGGGTAACTCCTACCCGCAAATACGCCTGGCCGATCGCACCGATCTCTCCCGCACAAGTGGCGCAAGCTACAATCAGTCTGACGCCTACGCCGACGTGCTGGACACCACTTACCTGCTCAACGACGCCCTCTGGGATGCCTACTTCCTCTCGACCTTCGAGAACCCGACTCTGATTAACAACGCAGCCTACGTCCCGGTTAACTCGCGTATGACCAAGGCAAAGTCCGGCAACACCGTATCAACGGCCCAGACGGACGATTGGACAAACTTCGCCGCCGGTAACCTGATGGTTGACGGCGCGTTCAACGTCAACTCCACCTCGGTCAAGGCCTGGAAGGCCTTCCTCGGCGGCATGAGCGACCTGCGCGTGGCCGTTAACTCCGGTAACGATTCCAACAATCAAACGGACCGCCTCGTCAGCCACTACGTTCACCCGGAAGGAGGGCTGTTCAACGGAATCAATCAGGCTGACCTCTGGAACGGCTACCGCACCCTGACCGATGCGGAGCTGACAGACCTGGCCGAGCAAATGGTCGAACAGGTAAAGCTCCGTGGCCCCTTCCTCTCCATGAGCGAGTTTGTCAACCGTCGTCTGAGCGACGGAGCTACCGGTAACAAGGGAGCGCTTCAGGCCGCCATCGATAATTCCATCGTGAACGACAATGCCATCGCCTTAGCCAATACTGGCGGCAACGATTACATCACCGCTGCAAATGCCGACGGCCTGCCCAACCTCTTCATCCGCGAGGCTGCCGGAGCTCACCACTACGCCGGTACGGGGGCATGGATCACCCAGGGCGATATCCTCCAGGCCCAAGGGCCCAACATGACGGTGCGCTCGGACACGTTCCTCATCCGCTCCTATGGAAGCTACGTCGATCCGCTGACGGATACAGTCGTCAGTGAAGCCTGGTGCGAGGCCGTCGTTCAGCGCATGCCTGATCCGCTCTACCGCGCCGACAACAACTCCAACCTACCGGGCTATTTCACCCCCGACGCCAACGTCAGCCCGAACCACGGGCGCAAGTTTGAAATCGTTTCCTTCCGCTGGCTGAGCAAAGAAGACATCTAAATTCCCGCCATTCCCATGAATACGATTTTCCGCAACGGCCTACTCCTTGCCCTGCTCTGCCTCTTCGCAGGCAGCGTACACGCACAGTCCACCTCTGGGGTCAGCATCCGCCTGCTTAGCTTTGGCGAGACTCCGCAGGAGCTCTACTACCTGAACGGCAAAGAGCCCGCCAGCATCACCGCAGACAGCAACGGCTTCAGCCAGCCCATCAGCTACCGGGGCAACCCGAACTTTGCCCTGTTTGACCGCAAGCCTGTCTTCAGCAGCGGGGGACAACTCCAGACGACGCCCTTGGCCACGATCAAGCTCCCGAGCGGCATGCGTGAACTCGTGCTCGTCTTGTTCCGGGGGCCGGATGGCAAGTTTCGCCTGCAGGGTGCTCCCATCCCTAAAACCGGAGATCAGCTCTGTGTGATAAACACCGTGCCCGTAGCACTGGGACTCGCTCTCGACGACAAACCGGTCAAACTGGCCCCGCTCAGCACCACGCTGGCACCCCTGAACTTTTCAGTGGATGCCAAGCACCGCCAGCGCTTTGCCATAAAGCTCTTTGCCCAGGCCCCTGATGGTGAGTGGAAGCTTATGCGGACCAACGGCTCGCAACTGCGTACCAATGCCCAGCCCTACCTTCTGGTCTATGCCCCACCCCAGGGCGCTGCCGCAGGTGAAAATCAAATCGAGTGGAGCGTGTTCTATCGCCCACTGCCGTAAGCGTACGAAATCTGACTTGCCATTGTCTGGGCAGCATTTGGGATAGTCGCTATGAGCGACAATACTATCCCCATGAAAGGCCTCGGCACACGCGCCGTTCACGCCGGGCATACGCCCGATAGCGAAACTGGCTCGCGCGCCGTCCCGGTCTATCAGACCACGAGCTATCTTTTTCGTGACACCGAGCACGCGGCCAATCTCTTTGGCCTGAAAGAGCTGGGCTACATCTACACCCGCCTGGGTAACCCCACCAGCGACGTGCTCGAGCAGCGCATTGCCGCGCTCGAAGGGGGCACCGCCGCCGTGGCGCACAGCAGTGGCTCTGCCGCCATCACCAACGCCATTCTCAATCTGGCTGGAGCCGGTGACCACATCGTGTCCGTTTCCCAGCTCTACGGCGGCACCTACAACCTCTTTCACTACACCCTGCCCAAGCTGGGCATCGAGGTGAGCTTTATCGACGGCGACGACCCGGAGAACTTCCGCAAGGCGGTCAAGCCGAACACCCGCGCCTTCTTCGGTGAAACGCTCGGCAACCCGCGCCTGAACGTGTTCCCCATCGCGGAAGTGGCGGCCATCGGCAACGAGCTGGGCATTCCGCTCATCATGGACAACACGGTCTCCCCGCTGATCTGCCGCCCGATCGAGCACGGCTGCAACATCGTCGTTCACAGCACGACAAAGTTCCTCGGCGGGCACGGCGTCGCCATTGGTGGGGTGGTCGTTGACGGGGGTAACTTCGACTGGGGCCGCGGGCGTCACCCGGGCTTTACCGAGCCGGACAACAGCTACCACGGTCTCGTGTACTGGGACGCCTTTAAGGCCTTCCCGCCTGCCGGGGACGCCAATGTAGCCTTTGCCTTTAAACTCCGTCTCCAGCTCCTGCGCGACACGGGGAACTGCCCCTCACCGCACAACAGCTTCCTCACCCTGATGGGGGTCGAAACCGCCCACCTGCGGATGGCGCGTCACTGCGAGAACGCGCTGAAGGTGGCCGAATACCTCGACGCCCATGACAAGGTCGAATGGGTCACCTACCCCGGGCTCAAGGGCCACCCGCACCACGAGCAGGCCAAGCGTTACCTGAACGGTGGCTTTGGCGCGATGCTCGGCTTCGGTATCAAAGGCGGGCTCGAAGCGGGCAAGAAGTTCATCGAGTCGCTCCAGCTCTTTAGTCACCTGGCCAACATCGGCGACGCCAAGAGCCTGGCCATCCATCCGGCCACCACGACCCACAGCCAGCTCAACGAGTCCGAGCTGCTCTCCGCCGGCGTGACCCCGGACTTCGTCCGCCTGAGCATCGGTATCGAGGATTTCGAGGACATCCAGGCCGACCTCGATCAGGCTCTGGCTAAAGCTTAGCTATACCCGACAGCCTTAGTGCCGTAAGCCAACAACGTACGCGATTTCGCAGCGGGCTTCCTTTACCGGGAAGCCCGTTTTTTATGGGCAGAATCAGCGTTAGGGCATCTTCCCATAAAAATGATAAAGTCAGTGGGCCGGGCAGGGATGCCTGTCCTCAGGCATCCGCGGACGGCTGGGGGCAGCCGTCCCTACCAACATCTTATCAATCATAGATAGAAATGGTATCAGATCTGATCAAGGCACGCGCCTAATCGACAAAATGCGGGGCGGATGAAGCGACAGTCCGGCACCGCCCTCACTGCTACTAAATTTCAGGTAAAGCGTGCTGTACATTTGATCCTCAAACGTTTCTCCCGACAGCAGGCGAACCTTCATCGTGGTCGTGGGGATATCCTTGCGGTTCTCGTACTTCGCCGGCCACTTCTTCATCTCCTCCAGGGTGACGGGGCTTTCAATCTCGATGGTCCATATGTCCTCAAAGTCCACCTCTCTCGGGGTGTGAAAGCGAAGAAAGGGGGTACCGCCTTCATAAAACCGGTCATACACTTCGGTCTGTATGTTCTCATGCTCATCGAGATAGGTAACTTCAAAGCGCTTGCCTACTGGCTTCGGTGGCGAAGCATCAGCAGCGGCCTTTTGACTGTTACTAGTTAGGCGCTGCACCTCTAGCGCGACCGCCTCCTTTACCTTATCGTCGATAATCTTCTTAATCGAAGTATCGCTGGGCATGTTCGGCGGTCCGCCATGACTGCCTTGATATAATTGACCTCTAAAATATTCACGGTAGGCATCTCGCTCCTGCTTATTGATTGCTGCCAGCCTCGAAATGTCCGGCTCGTGGTGCATCAAGCGCATGATGCCCGCCTGCGCACCCTCCGCCTGATAATAGCTGGAGGGAGAGTCAATGACGTCACTGTAGAATGCATAAGCGGAGAGGTAGTCCCCCACCCCCTCGTAGATATTGCCTGCGATGAGCTTCGACGAGTTACTCGTCTCCTGGTGGAGGACTGAATAGGTAACCAGGGCGCGCGATTGAGCAACCGCATCGAGAAACTCCCACTGCTCCTGCCAGCGAGCCTGTTCACCCATTGCCCTGGCCACCCTGTCAACATAGGCAATGACCGTTTCGCCTTCGTGTGGCTGTAGCGCTTGCTCCAGCCCGAGTGAAAGCGCACTCATGGTGAGACGATCGCGCTCGGCAAGAATCCGGGGATCGGTGCTAAAGGGCTGATGCCAGCCTCCATGATTCATGTGCTCCAGAGCGGCCATCGCATTCCCCTGGTCGATGTAGCCCTGCGCCGCCATAAACCTTGCAACGATATCGCGATATTTTGAGACGACATAATTACGATTACTCAGGTTGAAAAGGAGCTCCAATTCCCGATAGATCTGATCGTATGTCGCGGGCCCGTTCAGCTCATCGATGATGGCATTCGCCTTATCCAGGGTAAGGTTTTCCTGCTCACTCCCGTCCAGCTCATCGCGCATTTCAATCAACCTGGAGCGCGGCACATCAGGCAGGACAGCAATTGTGCTTGTCGCACGCTTGAGCTTATCCTTGGCCTCTCTCAAATCGCCTTTTTGCCGGAAGTAGAGGAATTCCTGCCAGGTCTCGAGCAGAGATATGAGTGAGCTTTCACTGGGTCTCTCTCCATGCTGCCAGCTTGAAACCGTAGAGAATTGCCCGACAATTTGCCTGAGTTCCTGAATCGGCTGATCTAACTCACTGGCCTCCCTGTAACTCAACAACTGCGCTCCGACACGCTCCTGTAGCTGCTGGTAATCAGTGAGGATTTGCTCCTTGCGCGCTTGTTCCTCAGCTTGAATCGCCACCATGAGCTCGGTCAACAGCTTCTCCAGTTCAGGTGTCAGTTCTGCTCTTAGCAGAGGCTCAACAACTTGCCTGGCCCCGCTCCAGTCTGCCACTCGTACCTTGGGTATCAGACTACTTTGCAGGGCTATCTGCACCTGTCCAAGGCTTCTGCGTTGTCGTGCCGTGTCATCCACCTCGCTCAGCGCAGTCTGCTGCTGCTCAGCGAGCTGCGAAATCTCCATGCACAGGGCAAGTAAAGGCACCTCTTGCTCCTCCTGGGCGGAGGCATGCGTGGCGAGTTTTATCAGTAAACAGGGAACGAGCAGGAGGATGGGATGAAGTCTAAGCATGGCGGGAGAAGGTTGGCTCAAGGCACAGCTTGATGCGCTGTAGTATACTTACGCTGACATGTCCGAGAACGCAGTCAAGACCACAACCTAGCAGCCTAAGACAAGGGATAGCTGGTCGGGTTCGCTAAGGGCGGCGGCGTTGTAACCGCGTTGCCGAAGGGCGTCGGCAAAGGTCGCCGCGCTGCCGTGAAGCGTCCAGACCTGCTTGGGTTGCACGCGCCCGACCGCCTCCAGCAGATCGGGAAAGTCAGCGTGGTCACTGAGGGCGAAGGCCGCATCGGCGCGGTAGCGGAATTTACACGAGGCGTCCATGGCCCAGCCGGTGATGGCTGCCTTGCGCAGGCGGGGCAGCTCGGTCAGCAATGCGGACTTCATGGCCGAGGGCGGCCAGATGAGCACCTTGTCGCGCGCAAAGAGCGGGTCAAAGGCTTCGTAGGGCGCGAAGCTTACACCATAGCTTTCGCAGACCTGCGTCATGCGGTAGGCTTGCTCGTGCAGGGCGAAGCTCAACCCGCTGTCGGCCAAGCCCGCCAGCACCTCCTGCGTCTTGCCCAGCGAGTAAGTCATGAGGACGGGCGTCACGTCCTCGGACAGCGCACCCTGGCAAAAGGCCAGCAACTCGGCCCAGATGGTTTCCTGAGGCGGCAGGACGTACTGCGGACGGCCAAAGGTTGTCTCGGTGACGAGGACATCGGCCTGGCGCAGTTGGCAGGGTTCACAGGAGAAGCCCGGTCGCAGCTTAAAGTCGCCCGTGTAGAGCAGGCTCTGGCTCCCGGCTTGGATATAGGCCATGCTGCTCCCCAGAATGTGCCCGGCAGGCAGCAGCGTTAGCTGGAACGGAATTTCCCCCTGACGGAACGACTTCGTCTGGCCATAGTCGAGTCTGTGCTCCGTGCGTTGTCCGCCCAGCCGCAGACGCATCAAGTCGGCCGTGGGAGCAGTCAGAACCACTTCTGTGTGCCGTGCCATGTGGTCGCTGTGGGCGTGGCTGACAAAGACCGCTCCCGGCTTTGGGCGCGAGGGATCCAGCCACAACCCCAGCCGTGGCAAATGGACGCCCCCGTGGACGTACTGGATTCCGGTAAACGGCACGCTTTTACTTTGAGATAAGCCACTGCCAAGTCAACCCGGCCGGAGCACTCAAGTCTGACTCGACACGTATTCTCCCCAAAAAGGAGAACCAAGCCTCCCTCCGCACACGCGGCGACCAACCACCCCAAACAAAAACCCGTAAGTCTTTAAACTTACGGGTTTTATAAAAGTGGTGGCCGGACCCAGAATCGAACTGGGGACACAAGGATTTTCAGTCCTCTGCTTATGTATGCCTAGTTGTTTCATGTTCTGACAGGTTTGTTATTCAAATATATGTTAATTAGCGATTTATGAAATTATTGATGAAGTTTGAATTCTGAGCTTGGCATATCTAGGCAGGACTCAGCACCCCCAATTTAAGCAACAAATAAGCAACTAAGGCTTGCTTGCCTCGACGAGAAATACTAAGATTGAATACATGAAATCGTCCAAAGGAACACTAGACTATTGGTATGACCGTATCCGCAAGAATTCGTTCAAACGTACAGATGGCTCCACCTACACCAGCCCAGAGTATGAGATTTATATGTCCGTCGGAGGCAAGCAACAGCGTTTCAAATTGGGTACAGGCAACAAAGAGGTTGCCGCAGAGAAAGCATTGGAAATCTACATGTACAACCGTGCTAACGGTGCCCAAGCTACTCTTGAAAAGTACAAACAAAAAAAGACTGTGGCGGTTGATGATCCAACCGTTGGCCAATTTCTGGAAGAAATTGGCCGCCTTCGGCTAATAAAACAGACAACTTTCACCGACTATTCGCGAAAATTCCGAACCGTAGTCAGCGGCGTCTTTCGTATCCCTGCGGACAAATCACGGTGCTATCACCGTGGCGAGGCTGTTAAAGCGTGGCGCAACAGGGTTGACTCGATAAAGATATCGGACTTGAGCGCTAGCAGAATAATGCAGTGGAGGGCGAACTATCTTGATGGACTAGAGCAAGACCCCATTGCCCAAAGACGGGGGAAGGCCACCGTGACATCACTCCTACGCAACTCAAAAGCTTTATTTAGTCCGAAGTATGTTAAGCACCTCACTTTTAAGCTACCTCAAAACCCTTTCGATGGACTCGTAATCGGTGGCTCTACGACTCGACAGTACAAGTCTGAGGTCGATTTCATGTCCTTGGCAAACAAGGCGAAAGAAGAGCTGTACGCGGAACTGTCTGATCTTCCGGCTATTGACGATAAACAGATGCGGAAAAGCACGATCGCTCTCAATAAAGCACTATCAAAACGTGAGCAGTTTAAGATAATCTTGCTGTGCTTGGGGTGCGGAATGCGGCGAAGCGAAGCGGATACCCTGCTCTGGACCAACGTCGATTTTAAATCGAATAAAATTCGCGTCGAAGCAACCGAGTATGGGGACGTAAAAGGAGCATCGAGCGAACGCGTGATTGATGTCGATGCAACCGTCGTGGAGCTACTCGCGAAATTTAAAGAAGAGGCCTCCGGTAGCTTTGTGATTGAAAGCAATCGCAAACCAAAACCTTCCGTGAGATACCATTATTATCGATGCGACCATCATTTCAAGCGACTTATCGCTTGGTTGCACACTCAGGGAATCACGCAAAGAAATGCGATCCACGAATTGCGCAAGGAATTTGGTTCGCAGCTCACGGAGCAATTTGGCATCTACGTCGCTTCAAAAGCACTTGGACATTCTGAAGTAACGACAACAGCCCGGAGTTACCTAGAGAAGAAAGGCCACAAAAGCCTGGCAATCTTTTGAGGTCACATTTGAACTCAGGTCGCTTTGCGAATCCCGCGCTCCTCGGCAATCCGGTTCACTTCATCCAGATAGTACCGACATGATGTTCTCGACATCCTGATCTTTGTTAAGCCCCAATCCTTGGCCCTTCGGCTGAAGTAGCGAGGATTATAGCCTAGAATCCTTGCTGCGTCCCTACCGCTAATTTGCTGCCTTCCAAGTTTTTCGGGTACGTTCGACTTTTCAGATTTTTCGACCGGGGCATTCGCCCCGATAATTTCGATAATCTCAGACTTAGGAATCGAGTCGATAACTTGCCTGCGGATACTTGAATCTGTCAATGCTTGCCTAATAATTGCTGAAGCAAAACTCGCGATGTCGCCTTGAATTGCGGGGTGTTGAATCAGCATACTCAAGAATCCCGAAGTGTCGCTCTGCAATTTCATATCCATGTTCAGAGTATATCGCATTTCTCTGGAAAGAATAGGGAATCTCGCTGAGGGAGTATTACCGAATTATCAGGACGATGGAATTTTTTGACGGATTGGTGCATCCGACCAATAGTCCGTTTTATGATGAATTTTAATTTCTGAAAATAATGTCTGGAGTTGATAATTGTCCACTGGTGGCCAGCGAGGACTTTATACATGAATTAATGAGCAGTGAGTCCGAGGCAAGATTAGCTGCGTTTTATGATCTTTGGCGATCATCAGAGAGTCTTAGGAGGCAGATACGACAGATTGTTGATAATGAAATTATCGACAACGCATCGCCCCCGCCTGGCAGCGCTTCAACCGAAAAATCACGCGACAGACTTTTTAAGACTACTTGCAGCGATGGGGGCAATGAGGCCTTAACGGATTTTGCGAAGATTGCGCCCGAAGTCGAAAAACGTCTAACCTGCGCCTACGGCGGGCTAAGCCGTAAAGAATTGTTGATATTGCTAGATAGGCACAGAATTGGCAGGCGTGACCCGGGGACCTATTTATTGATTCGAGCTTGGAAAAGGCATACCGACAGTTCCGATAACTCGCCGGATTTCCGATTAAAGCGACTGACGCTAAGCTATATCGAGCGAGCGATCATTGAGAACCGTGCGGATTTTTTCCGTGATACCGCTGACATCCTCGAATTCCTCAAAGACGGCGAATTTTGCGAGAACGGTCGGTGGGACCATGACCCCGGACAGTTTTGGCAATTCCATTTGCTGCTCTACATCTTAGAGCATCCAAAAGAAAAATACACGATACGGGAGTTTGGAGCCTACTTTGAGCGTGAAGTGGGTGCCAATGAAATGCCGACCGCAAAAACCATTCGAGCGTTTTGCCGATCAAACGGCATTTCCTTGGATTCCACTCCCGGCGCACCGAAAAAAGTGAGCACGTAGCCGCTCCGTTCACTTGCAAAAAAAAGCCATGTGGCTCCGGCAGCGATCAGCAGACCGAGCCCCGAGTTGCATCTGTCCACTGTTGATAAGTTGGCCAGCGCCTATGGTAAGTAAGCTTGGCAATTACTCCGTTTAGGGGCCGCAGGAGTCGGGAGGAGACTCTTATTGTTCCAATTACTGGTAAAGATATAAGGGAGGAAGTAAGAAATAATGATTTTGAATTACTGCTAACCAAATGCTGGAATCAGGCGATCAACATCTGACACATAGGCTGTACTTCCTTGCTTCCCGATATTTTACAGCAGCTAAAACGTTCGTACTTGCAGAAATCAGCTTTGTAGAGAGCCTAATTTAGGCATGGACGGCAAAGCAGCCCCAAGAGTATTTATATCGTATTCTCACGATTCCCCTGAACACAAGCAGTGGGTCAGCGAATTCGTGACTGAACTACGTCTGAGCCACGGAGTCGATGCCATATTGGATCAATTGCACCTAGGGCCGGGTGATGATTTTGTCTACTTCATGAGAGAGGCCATCGGCAAGGCTGAGTGGATATTGATTGTTTGCACTGACCCATACATTGAGAAGGCGAATTCGAGAACAGGAGGCGCAGGATATGAGACTATCATCGTCGAAGGTGAGCTAATTCGTGACCTCAAAACGAAGAAGTTCATTCCCATATACCGTCTATCCGACGGTTCATGTCGTGCGCCAGATTCTTTATCGACCCGTTTTGGCGTAAACTTCCACAATTCCGTTGATCGTGAAGAGGCATTTCGGCAGTTGGTAAACTGTTTGCATGGAATCCCTCCCGACATTCCACCAGTTGGCGGAGGTCCCAAACCAAAGAAGAGTAATGCAATAACATCCCCTACTACGGTAAAACCAGTACAAGTGAGTCCAAACTACACCAAGGAGCCACCTGGTCAGATTGATGTTTTGCAGCCCTATTCAAAAGAGCCCCCCGGCGTAATCCCTGTCTTTCCTGAACCGTCAGATGCCACAGGAGAATTCTACGAGGACGCCTTGAACTACGCGACCATTGGGAATCGCACAATCTGGCGTCGCCAACTTGATTCAAGAATTAAGATCGCGTTCATGAAGCTGTTTGAGCTCAGGGAGTCTTGGGATCGCGCGCAATACACACAAGAAGATTGGGAACCTGAAAGTTTTCCCCAAATAGCTTTTGAATCTTTAGCAGTATTCAAAGAAGTGTTCTGCATGGGTTTAGCAGGCATCGAAGCAGCGAATCAGGGATTCAATCGCCAAACTTCACTGATACAAGAGTTAGTTGACCCACCCGATTGGGATTGGGCTGGATCGGTTGTTACTCGCTCGATTCCCGAATTACTTGTGTTTTGCTTTCAAGCATTGGCCGGAGCAATGAGCGTCAAATCCGAGCAACCACACATCATATTTGGTATGGCGAATTTGCCAGTTAGTCGGAGATTCCAGTCGGACAGCACAACATTATGGCAGCAAACAAATCACATTGGTTGGCCGGAAACACTTGGCCGGAATTGTGTTAACGCATGGAATTTCCTCATGCGCCTACACGCCGAAGTCGAATGGATTTCAAAAATATTCGATGGCAAATCGCTTAAGGGGCTCGTATGCGCACACTATGCCCTGTTATCCGTAAATGAATTTCTGCACTTTCTAGATGAAAAGCCGAATCTTGAGACCTACCATCATGGCATACCGACAATGTTTCTAGGGCATGACAACTTAGAGCGTGGTCTTCAGTACCTTTATCGGAGCAAAGTCGAAATCAGGGAATGTATTTTGTCAGGACACGATATTCGAAAGCTCAATGAATACTGGATTGTATGGGTGAAACGATCGTTGGATTACTATGCCAAATTGAATCGTATCGGAATTTACCGCGATGCTCGACTAGGCGGATTTAAAGACCTCCTACCCAATTTATTAAGCTGATTTCTGAATCAAATACTAACTCACCGCTTACGCTTGGCCTTCGCCCACCAGTCGCAAATCTTACCGTCCAGTCCAATGGGCGGCACGGTCATTTTCTTCCAACCCTGTTCGCAGTGCTGTACCACGCACTCAAACTTCCGCAGTTTGCGAAATTCATACGGCTGGATGATGTAGCGATCTTCCTTGTGCTTGTTAAACGAATGTTTACCCCCGGAGACGCCTTGCGACTTGCGCCAGACTTCCCGCTTGCCTACGCAGTCTGCGGCGGTTTTGGCGCTTTCTTCATCGGCAGCCTTGAAGATCACCCGATTGCCCATGTTGGCGATAAAGACTTTGGCTTTATCCGCGCCCATAGGCGGAACCAAGCTTTGTGTGGATTGCGTGCCCGTCATGACCATGACGCTCGCTTCCCGCAAGGTGTCCACGGTGTTGTAGTCGCTCAAGCCCGCTTCGTTGGCGGTGGCTGTCTTCTGGAATTCGTCAAAGAGCCCAACCAGCAGATTCAGGCCTTCGCGTTCCTTGGCGGACTTGTCGAAGCGTTGCAGGCCGTGATTGTAGAAGCTCAGTTTTAGGAGCGTGTAGATATAGCGGCGCTCAACCGAGAATTTCTGAGGCATGGCGACCGTGGCGATTTTACCCTTGTCCAGATCGGTAAAGGTGAACGTTGACGGCTCCTCGGAGCAGAATACCTCTGCAATTTGGGGACTGGTGAAGTAACTCAAATAACCCGCGATGGTCGATTGAACCCCTCGAAAGGTTTCTTCATTGAGACTCAGGTAGCTGGTTGCGAAATGATCAAGCACCTCATTTGCTTCCGGCGTATCGAACTCAGCCAGCGTTTCGCCCATTTTTTCTAAGTATTCTTCGTCAGTCAGCAGATCGAAGCAATTGAGGATGGTAACCGGCTGACCAAGCGCTTTCAAAAAGCGAAATCCCCATTCGATATGGATGGTCGCCTGTTGCTGAAAAAACGGATTCTCATTGCCTTTTTTAGTAAGGGAACTGGCGACATCCACAATCGTCTTGGCATGATTGGAGTACGGAATACCCGGCACTTCGAGAAAGTTGAACGTGACCTTGGGTTTCCAGTCCGCAGGCGCGTTGTCGGGACGGACCTCCAGGACAATCAAGTCGCTTTCATCTTTGGCGGGGTGATTTTTGAAGATGCCTTGTAAGACCTCAATAAAGGCGCCCTTTTCATCCAGAATAAGTCCGCCCCAATTCGGCGTATTCTGGCAAAGCTGCCAGATCACCCGTCGAAAGAAAAAGGTTTTGCCGCTGCCCGTTTGCCCGGAAACAAACCAGTGGCGGCACGCTTCGGATTGGCGCCAGACGAAGCGGCCAAACCGGAAAATCACCGGATTTTTATCAACGGCCTCCGGTTTTGCGGGCTTGCTTTTGCTCCGTGATCGACTGCATTCGCAGTAAAATTGCCATGCGGCCAGTGCGCCAAAAGCATAGGCGGAGGCGGCAAGCATTTCCTTTGGACTCCATAGCAAGACGTAGGCTATAGAACCGGAAAAAATGCTTAATATGAGGTTGCCGAAGGGCATTCAGTCAAAGGGGGTTCAGTGGGAAATCATTCCGATGAAGGCTGGATGTTATTCTTTTCAGAGATCGAGATTTTCTCAATAAATGGCGATCCTTGCGGACATCGCGCCATGAGCCGCTTATCGTTCGCTTTGATCCACTCGACGCCGAATTTCGCGATCCGCTCAAACAGCGGTTCCAAACGAACGCCTTCCAGACAGACCTCATGCGAGGAATAATGGAGCGTAATCCGCTCAACCTCGTTAAGATTTTCGTAGTCGCCGTTGATGAAATGAATCCAAGGGAATATTCGGCGCAGCCCGTCCTGAGTCTTAATGAGCAGCGTGGGAGCGCCTTCGCTAAGCGAAGCGCTGAGGACGCCTTCCGACGCCCTCATTTCCTGAGTGGTGTTCCCGGTTTCCATATTGGTTCGCCTTACATTGATTGTCGCATGTCCCGGCTTTGCTGCCGCCCGAATAGGCTACGTAACTGTTTAATTGGCTGGTGTGGAGCAGGCGGCACCACGCGCAATTTCTTGAGCATTCTCTGTTGGAGTTCCTTGATAATAAGTTTTGAGGGATATTGGGCATGATCTATTCCCTGGCGCACTAATTGGCCGTGAAGACAAATGATCGTATCAGGCTATTAGCAGATCAAAACCGCCCTCCATTAAGGTGGGTTTCAGTTGAAAAGATGCTTGACGACACCTCCTCTCCTGTTATTCAAAATTTTTAGTGCGTGCTAAAAAGAAAGTCGTAGCTCTACTAATCGGCCTTGTTGCTTGGAACGGTGTTCTGGGTGGAGTCGATGGGCTATTGATGTGCCTGCACGCTGCTGGATCATTACATATTGCCAGCCTTGCCCCTGAAAAGGCGTGCTGCCATAGCACAGATGAAGCTTCAATCCATCAGTGCAGCAACTGCAATGATCTTGAGCTGAGCAGTGTCGATATGCTTGCGTCGCGTGATAGCGATACTCTACTGAAGAATCTTCCCACCGACTTAGCAGTAATTGTCCCGATTCCTGAGCTTGTTTGGAAAACTGAAAACAAGCTCGGTCCGAATCCTACTCGGGCTCCCCCGTACAGCGTCAACGTCTGCCTTCTAGTGGCGGAGACCGTTGTCCTTCTCATCTGAATCCTGATCAACGTTGATAGCGACTCCTTTTGGGAGCCGCTCTTTGTATGCCTCCATTCAGGCATGCAGACACCAACTAGCATCAGGATTTTCTATGTACATTTCTAAATACTTATCCACATATACACTTATTTTTTCTGTTCCACTGGGGACATTATTGGCGCAAACGCCCGCCGGTTCTGAATTGGAGCCAGTTACATTCACGACAGCCTTACATCGGGCAATCGACAACGATCCGCGACTCAATCTAAACTCTGCTGTAGCTGAAGCCGCTGAGGGACAGATTGATCAAGCAGATTTGCCGCCAAATCCGATTATTGGCTTTGAGGCAGAAAACTTTTTGGGAACCGGACCGATCACTGGAGTCCAAGGACTGGAACTCACATTAGGGATTAGCCAAGTCATTGAGACGGCGGACAAGCAACAACTGCGAACCGCTCTGGCCAGAAAAGAGCGGACTCTGGTCGACTGGCAGCGTGAAGTCTTGCTAACCGAATTAGAAACTAACGTCAGAGCAGCTTTCGTCGATGTCTTACTCGCTCAGAACTTTGTCGCTCTGCGCAATGAGCAGCTGGCACTGGCCCAAGAGAGCGAGGACGAAACAACCCGGCTAGTCGAAGCCGCCCGTTCGCCGCAGGTTGAACTGACTCGCGCTACGCTTGCAGTTCGTCAACAGCAGTTTGCCTTGGACAGGGCGCAACGTGATTTGGCAACTGCTAAAACCATGCTCGCAGCTCTATGGGGGACCGAATCCGAACAGCCCTACACAGTTGAAGGCAAAGTCGTTTTAGATTCAGATCTACCTGGTTTTACCGAACTGGCTTCCCGGTTACCAAGCACAGCGCAATTAGCCCAGTATGAAGTTGTACTCCAGAGCCGTGAAGCAGCACTGGAACTCGAAAAAGCGCGTGCAGTACCTGACGTGGAGGTCTTTGGTGGCGCTCGTTAT
>JAUIAM010000039.1 GCA_030425485.1 Verrucomicrobiia bacterium | reverse complement strand
CCTCAAGGCGAAGCTCCCAACGCCTGTTTGTGGTAAAACTCAGGTTGAGGAGGAGTAAATCGTCACTCTCAGAGGAAAAGTTTCCCAGTGGACGGTCATTCATAAAGAGCGTGGCCGACTTCAGCGGCTCGGGACTGTCATAACTCACCGCAGCATAGACTTCCCCCTCCAGGCCAACACTCACACTCAATTCATTATCCAGAGAAAAGACATCCGCGTGAGCCACCTTAACCGTCACCGCATTCTGATGCCAGCCCGTCACCAAGAACACTTGCGGCAGCTTGGCCGTTCTGTCGTAGCCATTCCCCTTGACGGTAAACTCTGGGGTCAGTGTGCTATACTTGGCCAGCTTGAGACTGCTTACCAGCCACTCCACACGTGCGAAATCATTCGCTCCGACGGACTTTTCTTCAAATGTCGCCACAACGTCGCCCGAAGGTGAAAGCAGTCGCCCGGAGATCGCCACCTCCCCTTCCCCATCAAACGGGAGGCTAAGTGCCTCAAACCGAAGCAACGTACCGGGCAACTCTTCACGGTGATACGCAAAGCAGACTTCAGGCGTTTTCGAATCCGGCTCGATGCCCTTGAACCAGTTGCTGTAGGCCTTGATCACATGAAAGTTAGCGGGCGTGAACAACATCGGCATGATGCTTGTTTCGTCGTGATCGTTCCATGTCGTCAAGTGCAGCCACGAGTCAGACGCCAGATCAACGCTCTTCAGGTCGTCGTGGAGGCGGTCAAAACCAAGGTGAGGCTGGTAGTAGTCGTTTCGCCCATTAAGCCAGGCACCATAGTATCCAGGCCAGAGTGTCGGCATGAATTGTTTACCATTGGCCAAGGCCACGTCCCGTACCAGCGCAGCAGTTTCCTCCGGCGCACGCCCATCGAGGCCCCCTGCGCCAAAGGTATAAGCCATGTCAAAATATGGCGCATAGCTTTCGAGCCATTCGGCATCTATTTGCGAATAACCCTTATCAACATTAGCAATAAGATAAATTTCGTATCCCTTTGCTTTGAGCTGACTCAGTATCTCTGCCCACTCTTCCGGCGTCCACTGCTTCCAAGTGTATGTAGCTACCACGGGCTTTCCGTCGACTTTAGGATAGCTGGAAAATGGTGCCATCTTATCAAGCATACGCGCCAGCTCTCGGACTTGCTGCTCCACCGTCGTCTTTACATCCAGACAGAGCGCAACGTAGAAATCCATTCCTTCAGCAGCCTCCAGCATGTCCATCAGATGTGAGTCAAAGACGACACCACCCGTGTCCGGCTTGTAAACAACATCGACAAAGAAGCCGTCGATCCCCTGCTCCTTCGCCAGTGCGAACTCCGCAGCCCATGCAACCAGATTGGTCGGAGCTGCTTCCAGCAAGGGATAGCTGTAGTACTTCTGAGGTGTAAGCGGCGTATTCAGAGGGGTGTGCCAGGGTACATAGTGCGCCCAAACCAGACGCTGCTCACTCAAATCAGGATGCACCTCAGCAATAGCAGCAGGCGAAGAAGCAAACAGGGCTTGGGTAACAGGGTTAGAAAGCAGACTTAACAGACAAAGCGTCTTCAGGTTTTTCATAAGATAAAGAAGAGTACGAATCGTTGCCTGCACTTACCTCTCACCGGACAGATAAATGAGAACTTCTGCCGCGGGGATAAACAGGCAACACAAATGGGTCTAGCAACTTAATCAATTCCGTCAATAGTATTTCTTAACCTCGCTTTGATTAACTAACTGGAACCACCAACTGAGGCCGAACCAACTTCACCTGCCGCCCCTCCTTGCCAATGCAGGAAAGCAATGCCGAGGAAACTTCCTTAATCGAGTAGCTCATGCGTGGATATGGCGCTAGCTCTGGCCACTCGTTCTCCATGTTCGAGTGGAAAATCGTCTTAATGTCCTTACACAAATCAATGCCAAGATCCTTCGCCGCCTTGGCTACCCCCAGGCCGACCGCGTCATGGTGCACGATTAGCCCCTCGGGACGCTGCTTACAGCTCCAGAGCTTCTTCAATCCGCGGTACCCGAGTTCCTCATCATACTCGTGACGAGCATCATAAACCTTTGAATCATCCACCTCCTGGCAGACGACCCAGCGCTCGTCAGTCTTAAGCTCACAGCGCTCAAAAGACTCATTCAACGCATCAAAAAAATGGCCGTAAGAAGGAACACGCTCGGTTGTTACGTGCGGAACCGCCGAAATAAGACCAACGCTACGACAGCCCACAGATTTCAAGTAGTCTGAGCAGCCGCGCGCGAAAGCCGCATAATCAATCCCGACCAGATGGCCGCCCAAATCTACGTTGCAGCCGATCACACGAGTGGCCAGCTTCTCCAGCCACCAGAAATCTGATGCGTTGGCACGACAGACAATAAGATCCGTTATGTTCCCGGCCTTTACATCCTTCATCAATGCAGGCATAGGCTGCCCCTGACTAACAGGAATGCGCATATCTGCATAATGCTGCACTCCAGCCCCGCGACTGAGCTCCGTTTGCAGCATTTCATCTAACAGTCCATAGAAACGCAGCGTAGGCGTGGTATAAGAATCCGCCGATGCCCCCAGGTAGATGGCAACCGCGGGTTGCTGGGCCTCGATCTCCCGGATAAAAGTGCCCGCCCCTACACGACGCTCTAAATGGCCATTAGCCACCAGCGAGCTGATCCCTTTGCTCACGGTTGCGACACTCACCCCAAAACGCGCGGCCAGATGGCGATCCGAAGGGAGCTTCTCGCCAACACGACTCTCATCACCCAGATACTCCTCGATGAGAGCATCACGTATTAATTCGTAAGGAGGTTTTCGCTCTAACTGATTGATCACTTTAGATATGCACTATTTTTGATTTCTTTCGACAATTCACTAAGTTACTAATTCTTTTAGGGGTGTCGAGCTTTAAACCGCACATGCCCCGCTCCGGCAGCAAGTCAGAACCACCAAATCAACCTCGGGCGGATCACTCCAGTCACTATCCGCTGCCCCCACGCACCGGACGTACCTATTCGCCACAAAAAAAGCCACCCTACCAAAGCAGGGTGGCTATCAAGTTAATCATAGCAGTGGCTAGACGCTGCGCGGGATCCAAACGCGCATGGCTCCTTGCGCACGGTTGTCCCACGCAAAATAGGGAATGGCTCGAAAATTGACTTGCTGCAGCGTTTCCTGCCCAGCAACGCGATACAACGCCGTCCTATGCTCAGTGTCATCGATCTGCACGCACTGGGAGGTACCCTCCAGCGCAACAATACCTCCCAAGAGCTCATTTCTCACTATTGGACGTAGCTGCGCGGCATGTCCTGCCGACAACACGATGGGCAACACTCCCCCCGCATCGGGGAAATCAGCGTCCTCTATGCAATAGATAAAGGGCCCTCGCTGGAGAGCAATATGCCCCGCTGCCGCGACCACCTTATCCCGCGCAATCAGTTGCCGTACCGGCAGGTCGAAGCTGATATCAAGGGCGTCGCCATTCTGCCAGACTCGTCGGATCGGCGCATAGCCATCCTCAACCTTAAACTCAACTTCGCGCCCATTCACGCTCACGCGGTAGTCCTGAGACCACGATGGCATACGCAGCCGCAAGGTCGACTCACCTGAAACAGCGTGCTCGAGTCGGACGGACAACTTTACCGCACCACCCCAAGGCATATCACCACTGAGCACCACTTTACCCACCAGCCCGTTTGGCAGTGAGAACGGCACCTCCGCACCGATATACAGGTGAATGGCGAGAGAATCCTCCGCGACCGAGGCGATCTTGCCGCCCAATGTTCCCAATAAGCGCGACAGGTTGGACGGGCAGCAGCTTGTCTTAAACCATTCCTTGCGCGTATGATCTCCCAACGAAGCCAGCGGATTCTGATAAAAGAACTTTCGACCATCCAAGGACATACCCGAAAGCGCGGAATTATATATCACCCGCTCAATGATCTCTGCATAGCGCGCCTTCCCCTCGAGCTGAAGCATCCTGCCTGCCCAGAAAGCAAGAGCTACACTGGCGCATGTCTCACAATACGCCCGTTGATTGGGCAAGTCGTACTCGGGGGAGAAAGCCTCATCACACCACGAGCTACCAATGCCCCCGGTGATATACATTTTCCGGGTCGTAACGCTATCCCAAAGCCTTTCACACGCACACCGCAGCGACTCATCCCCTGTTTCGCTCGCCACATCGATCATACCAATGTATTGATAGATTGCACGTACCGCATGCCCAACAGCCTCATCCTGCTCACGCACGGGCTTGTGGATCTGAATACGCTCCCTCCCTTGCCACGGGATAGTCAGCCCAGGGCGCTCTTTTTCAAACCACAGGGGCTCTTTGCCGCGTTCGTCCAAAAAGAATTCTGCCAGATCCAGGTACCGTGCCACACCCGTGGCCTTGTATAGTTTCACCAGCGCCAACTCCAGCTCCTGATGCCCAGGATAACCCTGCAATTGGCCCTCACCACGACCAAACTTTCGGTCGATGCAATCTGCCAGGCGACATGCCGTATCCAGGAGCGAGCTCGTACCGGTAAGCTCATAATGAGCTACCGCAGCCTCGATGATATGCCCGGCACAGTACAGCTCATGATCGTCCAAAAGATCCGACCAGCGCGGTTTCGGTTTTACAGTTGTATAATAGGAGTTCAGGTAGCCATCAGCCTGCTGAGCAGATACAAAGAGCGTCGCCACCTCGTCAATCTTCTCCCGTAGCTCAGCATTCGGCTTTAGCCGACAGGCAGAGCACGCTGCCTCTAACCACTTTGCCGTATCAGAATCCCAATACTGATGCGGCTTGGGTAAATCACTCCCCGGCTTCCACTCCAAGCGCAGCGCATCTATGCGTCCAGTACGCTTACAGTGATCGTACTGCTTGAGCAATGACTGCTCCTGATTAACCCGCATGCGCTCACTCCAAAATGCATCCTGTATGCTAACCTGATGGTAAGGAATAGGGGTAAAACGATACATGGTTGTAAAGCTTGGTGGTTATAGGCTTGATCTCAACAGGACTTAGTCGCATTAAAACGGCACAAAACCGACCAATACCATGCATGTACTCCAGTGGCATCTGCCACATATCCTTCAGCCGGGCAATGCGGGGCTATTTAAATCTCCCGGTTACGGGATACACCCCGACCGCACCATTGATTCATACGAACTGATTTTTGTGCGATCCGGTACGCTCGAGCTTGAGGAAGAAGGAAGAATTTTCCGCATACATAAAGGAGAGTCGCTACTGCTTTGGCCGGGCAAGAGGCATCGAGGGCTCAACGAATACCTCAGCGGACTCGCGTTCTATTGGGCACACTTCAAGCTCGATAACCCTCAACTCACTGGTCGAGAAATAACCGTTGAACAGCATACCCGACCACAAAGGCCAGAGCGCATACTGGAGCTATACCACCGTCTGCTGGACGAAAAAGAAATGGCCAGCCCCGACCAGCCAGAAGCCGCTTCTATGTGGATCGTCATGCTGCTGCTTGAGACCCAGAGAAGAGATGTCACCCTGCCCAATGCCAACAGCACAAGCGCGCTGGCCGACAAAGCGGATCACTATATCACCATGCGCTTTGACCAAGGCATCCATGCGGGCGATGTCGCCGATGCCTTATCATGTAATCGAGACTACCTGGCCAGGCTGTACCGCGCCGCCTATGGATGCACCATAAGCCAAAGCATTCACCGCAGGCAGCTGAAAAAGGCAGCGCAGCTCCTGCGTGAGAGCATTCTCGGCATAGAAGAAATCGCAACGGAATGCGGTTTCAATGAAGTGCGCTACTTCCGAAAGCTTTTTGCCGAGCAGCAAGGCATCTCCGCAAGGGACTATCGCAAGCTACACACACGCATGCACATCAATCGCGCCTAATCCAAACGAAAGCCGAGTGCATCCAGCACCGCATCATTTCCCATCAATGCATCTGCTGGACGGGGATAAGCTTCCGTAAACACAAGCAGTTCACCCGGAGGCAGGATATGGATAAAGCTCTCGTCAAACCCTTCGTCATAAGGAAGGAGACTCCAGTGCATCCCAAAGTGATGTCCAAAGAAATTATACGCCGCACAGCGCTTGGAATAGCCATAGTCATGAATCTCTGTGGGAAAATGCGTATTCTCGACCCTGGATTTAGCACCGTAGTGTTCATACACTCGCTGCAAATAGGGGAATTCAATATTCGGCGCATTACGCGTCCAATCTGACCCGTTCGACACGACTAACATTGGGCGCGGAGCGGCCAAGGCGGCGATCTCCACATTATTGGTTTGGTGCTGGTTGCTTTTATGAATAGGCATGCCGCTCTCACACTGGCAGCCGCCAAAGAAGTGGGAAGACACCTGCACAGCCGGAGCCGACGCCTTTATGCGCTCATCTGATAATAGAGGTTTCCCGTGATGTAGAATCCAGGGAAGCTCTCGATTGCGATATTCTCCACGATATAGCCGTCCATCTCACGTCGGCTATGTATTAGCGGACTAAAACCGTACTCTACCGGAGGCATCTTATCCCATGCTAAACCGTCCAGAATTCCCTTGCGGATTGTCGCGGCTCGTGCCTCCCACGCGTTAAGGTCAGACCACTTGGAGGCAAAGTCCTGCATATGCCCACTGGCCTCATCCACCGACCAATAATTACCACGACACAAGGTACTTTCGTTAATGGGTAGGTGCATAGGGTTAAATTTGGACTTTGAGCTGGACGGTTCTTTCAAGCCCCCGGCAGGCGCCTAGAGAACCCCGCCCCCACTAGTACATCTTAACCACCGGGTCCACCCTGCGCTCAGTAGCAACTTCCTCCCCCTCGCGGGAGTTGTCACAGGACTTGACCCACGCGGGAAGGACCTCCTGTTCGCGCTCGTATATCTCATCAATCAATGTCTGCGCCGTAGCGATAGAATTGACGATGGGATCCATGGACAGCGCACGCACAAGCAGGTCGCGATCCTGCGTCATGATTGCCTCAATGGTTAGCTCGTGGATGTCGAGTATCAGCATCTGCTGGCTACGCAGGCCAAGCGGGAACTCCCCTACCGCCTTCGGGCGAGGCCCATTGCTATCCACCACACATTCCATCTCCAGATAGGCACTCTCAGGCAAATTACCCACCGGCAATCCATCACTATCAACACAATCTGAGTTTACGCGGTTGATAAAATAGCTGCGCCCGTCCTCTACGATCATGGTGTTGATGACATCCGTTGCGTGATCCGAGTGCATCTTCTCATGAAACTCGGAGAGAGGCTTTTTCCCCGAGAGGTAGGCGTCCACCTCTTCCCACATCGTTCGTGTCCACTCCTCACGCTCGTCGCAGTCAAATACAGCAAGAGGCGGGATTTCCTCCTGGATAGCCGCGCGGCCCTGATAATAGGGGAAGTACTCCTTGGTATGGCCGGTACAGGTCGGCACGGCTCCAAAGACATCGGCAAGATGAGCTGTGATGTAGTTATTAAAGCGCCCCTTGGCATAACCGCCGTCTTTTTCGCCAACCGCATCACGACGAAAAGCTTCTTTGATATCAGACAGAATATCGCGTCCACCTAGCTCCGCCTTGAGCATCCAGGTAAAGTGATTTACGCCCGCGATACGCATGTCGAACTCATCCATCTTATCGAGGTCTTCACCGATCAGCTTTAGATAGCTCTCCTTCTTGGCCGGCATGTGGTGAGTATCGCAAAGCGCAAAGCTCTTGACCTTCGAGTGGCGCACCAACCCGATACCCATCGTAGCTGCTGGATTGACGTAGTTGATAAGCCAAGCCTCAGGACAGAGCGACTCCATGGCATGGGCAATGTCGAGTATGGCAGGAAACTCACGCAAGGTATGAAAAATACCCGCGGGTCCAATCGTATCGCCAGAGCATGAACGCACTCCGTAGCGCGCCCCAACCTCGCACTCAATTCGGCGGTAGTGGGAGTTGTTGTGCGCAAAACTCAAAACCACAAAATCGGCCCCCGGAAGCGCCTCGCGATAGTCGCCTGTGCTCTCGATTACAGTATCGGTATTTTTCAGGACAAGCTCGGCCAAGCGAGTCATCTTATCGAGATGGACCGGGTTCGTATCTACAAATGAAAGTGTACAATCCTTAAGCCCGGGCAGGTGCGCCACAGCCCAAATAGCCTGACGGCCAAAGAAGAGACTCCCGGCCCCCACAATTACAACTTTAGGTTTTTTCATCGAATTGTTGCTCACGAATGCAACCATTCCATCGCTTTATGCTAGAATCAAACTAACTAATGTTGTAAATATAGTAATTATGTTGCGCGCATCAAAGCGTAGTACCTACCGCCTAAGCCACATCCCACCAGAGCACCTTCCACTAACAGTTCGCTCGGCAGGATCGTACACCTTGCTCAATGACTCCGCGAGCGAACAGCCATTTGAAAAATGGTTTTGCGAGATTTTCTGGTGCGAATCTGGCTCTGGCTCATTTCACCTTGGCGGACAGAGCTTCACGCTGAGAGCAGGTGAAATCTGCTATCTACTGCCAGGCGAACTGCACGACCTACGCCCCGAACTGGAGCCCTGGACCTACCACTGGCTCACGCTCGACCACAAAAGCAGCCCAGACTGGCTTGAATCCTTTGGCTTCATAAGACGTCCCTTTGAGGCTGGTCCTTTCCCTGGAAAGCTTTTTCGGAAAATCGTGAAGTGTATCGAAAGCGGCACGACAGATGGCGATCGTCAAGCCGCCCACCTAACCCACGAACTTCTGCTCGCTGCTACCGAGCAACGTGACGGCAGCAGCACACAAACCGACACAAGTTGGGTAGCTAAATGCCGCGACATCATCGACCAGCAGTACACCAACCCAAAGCTAGCGATTAGTGAGCTGGCCGACCAGCTACGCGTTCACCGCGCAACGCTGTTCCGCGGCTTCAAGCGAACCTATAAAATGACCCCATCGCAGTACTTGCAAAACCGCAGACTACACTACGCCATGGAGCTCCTAAAAGCTGGACGACACTCGATCAAGGAGGTCGCCCAGCTATCCGGCATCAACGACCAAAACTATCTGACAAAACTCATCCGGCGAAAATCAGGTTTTTCTCCGAGAGAATTTCGTGCCAGTTACAGTAAGGGCCGCCTCGACCAGATTTAGCCCCCCTCCGTCTTGATTCACGAGTGTATAGTTGATATATGTCGATTGGGGCTTTGCCTTGAATCCAATCCTTAAGTCGGCAGACTAGAGAAGCACGTTTTCCAGGCCGTTGCCTGGCTTTGCCTTGAATCCAATCCTTAAGTCGGCAGACTGGGATGATGACCGTCAAGATAGGTCTCCTAGCTTTGCCTTGAATCCAATCCTTAAGTCGGCAGACTAAACGGCGCGTGATTGATGATGGCGGGCCAGCTTTGCCTTGAATCCAATCCTTAAGTCGGCAGACTTCTGCCCGTTGGTCGATCTTGGGATATCAAGCTTTGCCTTGAATCCAATCCTTAAGTCGGCAGACTGGCCTGCTGGCCGATCTGATCGACAACGTTGCTTTGCCTTGAATCCAATCCTTAAGTCGGCAGACTTCACACGCTCGCCGCATGAGACGACGAACAGCTTTGCCTTGAATCCAATCCTTAAGTCGGCAGACTCAAGAGGCCAACAAGCGTTGGAACGACGCAGCTTTGCCTTGAATCCAATCCTTAAGTCGGCAGACTTCGTAAGGCTTTCGTTGACTACCTGAGACAGCTTTGCCTTGAATCCAATCCTTAAGTCGGCAGACTTCTACGAGAGTGAATGCCATGCCGTTCCTGGCTTTGCCTTGAATCCAATCCTTAAGTCGGCAGACTTGTCGGCGACGGCTCATCCAGATTGCCGCAGCTTTGCCTTGAATCCAATCCTTAAGTCGGCAGACTATGGCAGCATTCGAGGCGGTCGGGGTTAACGCTTTGCCTTGAATCCAATCCTTAAGTCGGCAGACTGCACGTCGATCCCCTTTGGCAACCACTACGGCTTTGCCTTGAATCCAATCCTTAAGTCGGCAGACTCTACGCGATGGTCACACCTGACCACATCGAGCTTTGCCTTGAATCCAATCCTTAAGTCGGCAGACTATGACGCCGCGCACGTACTCCGCGCTACGCGCTTTGCCTTGAATCCAATCCTTAAGTCGGCAGACTACGAAGCCATAGCTGCAAGGTGTTTTGAAGCTTTGCCTTGAATCCAATCCTTAAGTCGGCAGACTCGTCACAGTAAACGCCGCCATACTCCGCTAGCTTTGCCTTGACTCCAATACTTACGTCGGCAGACTGGATCAACGTCCAGCACAGCAGCGCCGTAGGCTTTGCCTTGAATCCAATCCTTAAGTCGGCAGACTGCTTACGGAAGACATTGGGCATACCGCACTGCTTTGCCTTGAATCCAATCCTTAAGTCGGCAGACTTGCGGCAGTGGTATCCGCCGGGGCTGCACCGCTTTGCCTTGAATCCAATCCTTAAGTCGGCAGACTCCATGAACCCGGACTGGGAATGCCGTCTATGCTTTGCCTTGAATCCAATCCTTAAGTCGGCAGACTGTCACGCGAGCGGTTTGTTGCGCTAGAGGGGCTTTGCCTTGAATCCAATCCTTAAGTCGGCAGACTTTTACGCGGTCGCAACCAAACGACCAGAAGCTTTGCCTTGAATCCAATCCTTAAGTCGGCAGACTTCCGTGCGCGGGGCACGTCCGCCTATAACCGCTTTGCCTTGAATCCAATCCTTAAGTCGGCAGACTCAACCGTCTCGGGGGCGTGACGCTTGCGACGCTTTGCCTTGAATCCAATCCTTAAGTCGGCAGACTCAACGAAATCGACGCCGCCTTTACCGCCGCGCTTTGCCTTGAATCCAATCCTTAAGTCGGCAGACTGGCATTCCCCAGTCTGCTGATTTTTAGGGACTTACCAAAATTGTATTTGTTCCGGAAGGTCTTCAGGCGAGACTTTTTCCGCGGGTTTGCCGTGAATAACGAGGCTTCGCTGCCACTGCGATTGGGTAATGTACCAAGCGCGCACCTTTCCTTCGGGTGGAATTTCCTGCTCCACGCGCCGCACATGGGTCTGCATACGGGAGTAAGTAACCATAGGACGTGCATATACGGAAAATTGTATCATCTGAAAGCCGTCGTTCAACAGAAATTTGCGGAAGTCCGCGTATGCTTTACGGGCTTCTTTTTCAGTGACCGGCAGGTCGAAGGCGACAATCAGCCAACCCATTTTGAATTTGAGGGTGTCCATGGTTTATAGCTACGTGTTTGGCCGGTGAGCACAGCTTTTCGAAATCCGCGGATAACGTCCTCGATGCAATTTTTCATGTCCATTTCAAGTCCGAGGTACCCTACCCGCTCCAACACAAACTCGGTCACATAATGGCGGAAACGTCCGTTGATGCGGTAGTCACCGAGCGAAGCCTCCTCTAATACCCATCGAGCTACGCGGTAGTCTACACAGGGGCGAAATGGCTCCATAATATCATAGGCCAAAGGCGTTGAGCGTTCGCGCACTTCGTGAGAGATGCCCAAGGTCGGGTCGAGTCCACAGGCGAGGAGCTTCTGCAGCGTGAGCGAGAGTAGAACGGCGTAGCCAAAATTCAGGAGGTCGTTGACGCCGCCTCCATCACGGCTGCGCCGAAAATCGTTCAGCCTCAGCGCATCGGCAAAGATGCCCCAGTAGTAGCGGGCACACGTTCCCTCCTTTCCCTTGGCCTTGCTCAACGCTCTTTTATTGAGCATCTGCCACTTTGGATGGTCTGGCTGCAGTTCCTGGGCAAGCAGAGTCTGGTTCAAACACTTTGCATCGATCGTCTTTCTCCACAGCACATCGACCTTCTTGCGGTCCAGAGTCAGTGCCGCCTTGGTCAGCAGGGTATCTGTCGAGCGATTAGCCGGCAGAAGTAAACTAATTGGCTGAAATCGCTCGCATATGACGAGAGCCACGCCGTGCTTAGCTGCCTCCAATAGCAAATGGCTGTGGAGATGGGCGGAGAAGCTGGTTATGACGATAGCCGCGACGTCTTCGAGCGGAACCTGCTTGGTCCGTCCATCCTCATTCACACAAGTCAACTGCCCTTTGCGGCAACTGATGCTGCACCGGGGCGAGTCGATGTTGATAATGTGGTAGGACATCGCCTCATGCCTGGGCTGTATAATCTTGTGTGGGAATCTGCATCCCTTCTTTGAGCAAGCTGGTGAGCTTTACCTGACGCTTAATTCCATAGCCCTTGCTTTTAACCTGAACTAAATCAGGATAGGTCATATCTACCACCAAGCCGGTCTTGCTGTCTTCCTTAATCGAGCGTATCCGCCATACCCCCTCGTATCGGCCTGCGGGAACGCTAATAACCATTCCGTTGCGCAATACGCGCGGAGCTCGACCGAGCTCCGCTTTGATAGATGCTAGCCTCTCCCAGACCAGAAAATGCGTCAGCATCTTTGGTTCCGGATCGAGCACGACGCCAAAGTTTTCCTCTACGATGAGGCTTCCCTTGAGGCGGGCAAGCTTACCCGTGCCGTTCCGCGGATTCAGGCCGAGCAACTTGCTCTTCTTCTCCATAGTAGTCTTGGCTTGGCGTTTTTTGTCCGCATCGCGCATGCTCATACCAAGTACCATCTTCTCTGGATTCTTTGGATCGGCATGAAGCACACGCCAGGTATTCTGCTGTACCTTTAGCCCGCGCATGGTATGCGGAAGGTGCTGGACAACACGTCGCTCGGTCAGGCGCTCAGCGATCTGGTTTTTCAACTCCGGCGGCAAGTCCGTGATTTCCCAATTTCCTTTTTCACTAAAAGTGATGGGCTGCCCGGCAAGTCGCTGAAACTCCTTGCGCTCGGCTTCATTGCCGAGGCGTCTGCGGCTCATGAGCTCCCACAAGCGTCCGTGACGCGGGAAGAAATAGGCGGCCAGGCCGATCGTCACGGCATCGAGCGCATGATGCAGGTGTGTAATCTCTCGGATATCGGTTTTATGCCTTCCCTCGGTCTCAGGGCAAGCCTGGGCGAGTATACCGCCCAGCTTCCAAGCCTTGCGCACGGAAGCCGTTACGCTACCGGCCAGCATAGTTGCCTGAGGGATCTCAAGCGACTCATCCTCGGCGATACGCGTCAGCTCGTCCCGTGCTTGAAGCGCGGCCAGTTTATTGAGGTGGCTGGTCTGGGACAGGTCGCGCCCGGTGAATCCGCTATCGCCCTCCTCGGTGCTGTTCTTTTTCCGGCGCACGTCAAACTCCGGCATGAGCAGGAGTTGCTTTCTCCGCCAGCGGCGTAGGTCATCATCGATAAAGACCGCGTTGCGGTTACCGCGCGGATCGCGACCCGGCTTCAGAGAGGCAATGAACTTCTCGTAGTTCGCCAGGGTCTGGAGTTGAAGGTTCGTACCTGGCACCTTCTCACCCTGATGTTCGCACATGAATTTCCAGGCGATTTGCTGACCTTTCATACGGTTCACCTCGGGCCAGGTCAGGACGAGTGAATCCAGTGAATCGCTCGGACGCCATGAGCGTGGGATGATGTGCTCGCGATCAACCTTAAGCGTCACAATATCGTCAAAGCAGTAATGCTTTCCGGTAAAGGGGCAGGTCCAGTTCATGTCGCGGGCGATGCGCACCTTTTTGATCAGGCCTGCGCCAATAGCGTACTTGCCGTTATACTTGGGCAGTTCGTCCTCGATCAGCTTCACCGCACGTTTGTGGTCGGCCAGCTTCAGCCCGAGGAGCTGGGCCTTTTCTTTTGCCGTCTTGGCAGAAAACTCCTGCAAATCACGAATCACCTCAAGGTGCACCTTTCCCACGCGCTCGACTTCGCCAGCGGCGTAGTTTTTAATCAAGTCACGCAGCAGACGGCGGAAGATGAGCAGGCGGTGACGCACGAGCGAATTATTCGTCTGCTCATCGATTGACCGCTGCAACTGCCGCGCGACGACCTCCGGCGTTTCCTCCAAACAACCGCCCTTGTCCTTGGGGTCTGGCCGATTGTCATTAAACACAGCCTCCCATGCCTGCTGCATAAGCTTGCGCGAATAAGGCGAACGCCCACTGGGCATGTAGGCCGCAATCGAAATCCCATCGGCCAGGAATTGCTCCTCAGTGTGCGCCTTTTTGCGGGCACGTTTCTTGTAGACCGCATAAGCTTCATCAGTCGCACAATCAAAAGCAAAGAGGTCGCCACCATCGGCTTCCACATAAAGTCGCCAACGCTTCAAGCTCGCGGGTTTTTCACGGTACAACTGGCCGGCAAAGACCTTCCTGCACCGCTCGGAAAGCACGGCCCAAACTGGGGAAAGTTTCTCCGCGGACACAATACGCTTCACCGGGTCAAAGACCAGCGCGCGCTCCATTTCCGGGGTGAGAAAGAGCGCATCGGCGTTAGCCGGGGTCGCACCCGCGATCTCTTGTAGCGCTTTCTTCAGCGTCGTCTTAGTCAGGTAGCCCGACTCTTGCATCACGGCATGGAGTTTCCTGCGCTCTTCACCTGTGAGCTTGCGCGAATCGTCCTCTTCCGTTTTCACACGCAGGTTGCACAGCAGCATGCCCCAACGGTACTGGTAGAATTCGCGGCAGTGCTTGTCGGGGGTCTTCTCACCGCTGATGCGGCATAGGGGTATAATGCGATTATCAAAGCGCGGCACCATCTGACCAAAGAGCAAGCCGCCATGAAAGCGACCGGGGAGGCGAATCCCCGGGCAGGGAATCGCTTTCCATGCCTGCTTGTTTTCGCCGCAGAGACACTCGACCAAGGCATCATCACAGCCGGAAAGCTTCCCGATATGCGCACGCAGGAGGCGCAATACCTCATCGCGCACGACCTCACGCGGAAAGGCCGCATCGTTGCCCTTGAAATACCCCTCCAGCGCGGGCGGCTTGCCTGAGGCGGGATCGACGCCGAGGAAGGCGCAGACCGTTTCCGCCATGGTGGATGTTCCGTGCGTCTCCATCAGGCGATTGGCATTGGCGACCTTTTCGGTGTCGTCCTTTTGTTCGTCATCGCTCTTGCCCTCTGCCCAAAGCGCGTTTCCGTCGTAACCGCGGTTATGCGCGTACCAGCGTATGACGTCCCACAGCTCTGGCCAGGTAAGCGATGCGCGCGCCCCGGTCAGGACTTTCGCTGCCAACAGCCACGGGAACGGGTCGCCCCCACCCTGCTGCATGCGCGCAGTCAACTCGGCCTCGCTAAAAACGCCCAAGTGGACCATCAGCCGGCCCAACCGCTTGATGCGGTTTCGGGTCGCCGCGATGTGGCGTCGCCCTCGCCTAAAGGCCGCACGGGCGTGATTCTGGCAATCGTCGGGGCGAAAAACCACCGTACCGCAGCCAAGCACGTTGGGCATACTATTGGTTTCTTCAATGGCAGCCCAGCCCAGCGAGGCATGCCCGATATCAAAGGCAAACGAGATAGAGTTCATACCTCAAATTAACGCGCATTTTACGCTTGATACAATCCTTTAAATCCTGTTTTACTGTCACCGGATTCAAGACAAAGTTAGTAACGCAGGCGTACGACCCCTGGCAGTCATGCTGTCACGTCAGCCCAAGAAAGCGTTTTTTATAAAACAAAACGCGGGTTAATACAGCCCGCGTTTTGTTTTGCCCATTTTCTAAAGCGTGTCCCGTTCATCGCTATACCACAAACCCGCCAAGCCTTCTGGCAGGACGGGTTCATGCATTCGCCCAGCTTGAAGCTTGCTGAGCAGAGCCGGGTCCGAACTGTTTCCGGTACCGCGGATTGAATATCTATCAAGGTTGGGCCAGTTCAAGGTAGACCGGATTTTCGCCGATCAGGAATTGCCCATCCACGGGTGACAGCTCTTTACCCATGAAGTCAGTCGCTTTGAGCACATCTTCATCCGATAAGGAAAAACGCTGGCCCAGGTTCGCGTAGGCCACCAACACTTTGCGCTCACCGGCATCATCACTAAAGGCGATGACGCGTCCGGCATCACCGGGCACCGCATCCTCACCCTCGTAGCTGAGGGCGTCGAGCTTCCAGGTAAGCACCGCATAGGATACCGCGGCTGGGCGGGGCTGCTTGTAGTCAAAGAGGTTCTTCGTCACATGGAAATGGTAGAAGTAGTTATCTTGCCCGTCGTACCAGAAGAGTTTCTCCAGCCCTGCGGCCAGCATACCAACACTCCACACGACGAGCTCACGCGCACTCTGCTCGGGCGTAATGCCGTTTGTGCTGGGCAAGTTCACGGGATGCGTCGGGATGGTAAAGTTGATAATCCCCCACTCCGAGTTCCATATCTGCGGGTCGGGCCGTCCGGCGTCCATCATCGCCTCCAGCACGGTGTCTAGCTGCTGCTCATACATATCCGGGCGGTCAAAGACTCGCTGGCCATATGTGAGGTAGAAGTGGACTGAATAGACATCGACATACTGCATGCCCCCGTCCTCGATGAAGCGCTGCGTAAAGTCCTCCTGATAGCCCTCCGGGTTGCTGCGCTTCTTTAAATAATAGGCCGGGGACATGACGATTTTGGCCGATGGATCAATCTCGCGGATCAGAGGCGCACTGTGCTCCAGGAGTTGAATGTAAGCTTGGGCATTGGTCACGCCTTCCGGGGGGCGCAGAAAGGGGATGTCCGGCTCATTCCAAATCTCCCAATACTGAATGCGGTCCTGGTAACGCTCGACCATGCGGCTCACGTACTCTTCCCATGCGGGCCAATCCCCCGGCAGGTCCGCGCGAAAGTCCATGTAGTCTGTCCCACGTCTGTAGTTTTCGGGATTACGGGCAGCCCAGCGCGGCGTACGATCCAGATTAAACAAGATGTCCTTGCCCGCGTCCGTGAAGAGATCAACAAACCTGTCGGGGTAAACCCAGGTATCACGCTCGGGCTGTACCGCCGTCCACTTCGTCCATAGGGGATTGTTTGTTCGCAACCACTGGATACCCATGTAGTTCATCTTGGCCAGGCCATACTCCGAACCCTCGACATGAATCCCGAATGGAGAAGCGCTCCCGGCAGTCCGCGCAATGGGAGGTACGATCGCGAAATTTACCACGCCAGCAGGCTCATCGGCCCAGGGGGCGTCCCATTGCAGTTGCCACCACCCGATGGGGAGGCCGTCAAAATGGTGCTTCTGCGGCGCGTTCTCGCCGCCTGCTCCAGACAGAGTCCATGTGCCCGTGCGCGCCACCTCTCCCTGCGTATCAACGACACGCCACGACACCACCTCTCCGGCTCCACCGGTACGATAAAGCGATACCACAGGATCATCCCCCACAACGTAAAAGGTTAACTCGCGATCTGGCTCCGCAACAAATGCCGCTGGCAGTGCGCCCACGATGTCCTCCTTTGCCTGAGCGGGGTCATGGGTCAGAATCAGGTAATCTATCTCCAACTGGGCATCGGCTAGGCCTTCCCCAAAGACGAAGAGTTCCGCCCGAGCCTGCATGCTGTCATTCATGGGCGCTTCGCCCGAAATTTCGAGCAGCGTCCACTCCGTGCCCACGGTAAAAGTCTCCCGCGGTGCATTGGGCCATGCCGGGCCGAAGAAGCCCAGGGTCACCGGGGCGCTGCCTTCGCTCAAGCGCACACGAGCCATCGCCGTCACCTCGCGCGCAGGCAGCAAATCGCTCAGCGTCGTAAGCAGCATGGTATTATTTTCACCAATTTCGACAATGGCGTCCGCCCCTCCATCAGCGTCCGCACGCAGACTCCATTCAGGCGGATTCAGTGAGTACTGCTCACCCGTTCGCTGCGGATATTGCCTTTCCCGATCGATAAAAGCCGTGGTCGTGTAGCCGGCCTTGCCCAGCATAAAGCCCGGGTTTGGATGAAGAAACACGCCATCTGCGTCGCTAACCTCCGACATGCGTTTATCAAACTCCTCCCGGCTTTCCTCCAGAATATCGATGCGCTCGATAACCACATCGCAGCGACTGGAAAAGGCAAAATATATCGGGAAGCCCTGCTTACTCTCCTGCGCCTCGAAAAAGAAGCTCTGCGTCGCCCAATCGGGCGTAGCCTCGATTACGCGCTCGGCAACCTTATCCCGATAGGGGGCCGCAGCCTCGCGGATGAAGAGCATGACAGAGGCCATACCATCGAGTGAGCGCAGCCGCACCGATACCGTGTATATATAGCCAGCTTTGACCGAGAAGTCTGGCCCTTTAAGCTGCACCCGGCCACTGCGGATATCCGTAACGGTGACACGTTGCGCCTTCAGTTCCTCGAACACCTGGTCGGCCCGGTACTCCACATCCACGTCTGCCCAGGCTGAGTTATCCTCCCAGCCCGCAGCCAGCCCATCGGGACCAATCTGGTTCATGGGGAAACGATAGGTTTGGGACGCATAGAGCGAGCCAAACGCAAGCAGCAGGCTTAGGATGACAGCGGAAAAAGGGCGGTGTATGGTAATCATGATTATTGCAAAAAGATGGGTATTTGTGCCGCGACGTGAATGTCGCGCGTCTAGAGTTCTGTATCGTACGTAATTAACTATTGATCGCTGGCCGTCGCCCAGCCAATGCCACGGGGATATTCGCCCCCCTCGCCTCTGTATACACCAGAGTAATCCGGTAGCTGCGTGGCCCACTGAGCAAAATGCGTTGCGAGCTCACGGACAACATCAGGGTGCTCCTGTGCAACATCATGCGCTTCCGCAGGATCGGTCGAGAGATCATACAACCGCCAGAATGCGTCATTGCGGGTGCGCAACAAACGCCATTGGCCATGACGAACAGCATCCAGGCAGACATGCCTGGCAACATAGCGAAAGTACAAATAGTCGTGAAGGTCGCCCTTCTCCTTACCGGTTAAAAAGGGAAGCGCATTGCGGCCGTCGCATCGCTCCGGGGGCTGCTCACCTGCTGCTGCCACGAATGTCGGGTAAAAATCCAGGGTCGACATCAGGCCATCATACTCCGTTCCCGCTGGGATCGTGCCGGGCCAGCTTGCAACCGTGGGGATATGCACTCCACCGTCCCACTCCGTTCCCTTACCGCCCTGCGAGGGGTAATGCCGGGCGCTGTCACCATCAAACCCGCCGTTGTCGCTGGAGAGGATAACAAGCGTATTGCGCTCAAGGTTATTGTCCTCCAGAGCCTGCATAATCCGCCCCACCACGTAGTCGACCGCAAGCAGCGTGCCCCCGAGTTCACGCCGACGCTCATCATCAACCCCCTGGATTGATTCCATATAATGCTCCGGGACTTCTTCTACGGGAGAATGCACAGCCAGCGGCGCGTAGTAGAGGAAAAAGGGTTCGTCCTTATGCCGGTCGATAAAGTCAACCACTTCATCCCCCTGGCGATCAGTCCAGTAAACCTCGTCCTCTTGATAGTAGGTTGTCGGATAGTCAGACAACTCATTCAAGGGGCTGTCTTCATCGATAAAAGAGCGACGCGCAACCTCCATAAATCCCTCTTGAAGCGGCCCCTGCTCCTTAGAGCCGAGGTCCCAGCGGCCAACCATTCCGGTAACATAGCCTGCATCCCGCATGGCCTCGGCCATCGTCGGGTGATCCTCAGGAATGGGCGTCCCCCTGTGCATGTTTCCATTCAACCCAAAGCTCTGGGGGTATAGCCCGGTCATCGTGCCGGCACGGCTCGGCGTACAAACCGGCATAACAGCGTATGCATTCGTGCACTTCACTCCGCTCTCAGCCAAGAGGTCTATGTTCGGCGTGGAAAGGTCGGTACAGCCGAAGCTGCCAACATCCCCGTAGCTGAGGTCATCAATAAATATAAAAACGATGTTTGGCTTTTCAGGCTGAGCAGTCGCCAAACAGACACCCGCAACCCACTGCATGAGAGCAAAGCATAGCGCTTTTTTCGTTCTGATAAACATAACTATATATACTGATTTAATGTGAAACCACGTTCAACAGGCACACAGGCAACCCAAGCGATGCCAGGGACACCGATCAATCAGCCCTGAGTGGCTGATACCCTATTTAAAAAAGGATGGAGCGACCCAACAGCCACTCCACCCAGAGTCATACCTACTTGCGAGCCGAGGAGCGGCGGACAGCAAGCATCAGCATCGCAACCAAACCTCCAAGCAGGAGCGAAGATTGCGAAGGCTCCGGCACGGCAGAGAAACTGGTGTTGTCCAGGTACTCAATACCGCGGCGGCCACTATTCTGAGATGAGAGCAGACCGTAGATTTCTTCCTCACCGGATAAGCCTGCATTCTCAACATCTACCGTATGGGTAAGGAGTGCACCACCGGAAATTGTACCAGAGGCATCTGAAGCGTAGAGCGATGCTGACATATTATAGTTATCTCCGCTGTGGGTAATGATCGTCTCCCAGTAGTACCACGATGACGTTGAAAGCGCGACCTGAGCCGAAGAATCGCTCTGCACGGCATTACTGTAGACGGCAAAATTATAGAGATCGTCGCCATCCGTAACCGTGGTCTCACGCATGGTAATAGTAATCGAATACTGATTAGCTGCACTCAGTGGCGTCGGAGTGGGAATACCTGTTGAGCTGCCTGAGACTCCCCCATTGCCGGACTCAGGCGTGGCCAGGCTGACGAAGCCCATGGTAAGGGCCAGACCACCCCCCGAAATGCTTGCCTCATTCAGATTTACATAGGTACCCATCGTCGCAGTGGTGAAATTACCATTGAAGCCCGTCTTTGTGCCGTAAACCAGGTTATCCGGATAGCCATTAGGGGCAAGCGCCGCGCCCGAC
>JAUIAM010000038.1 GCA_030425485.1 Verrucomicrobiia bacterium | reverse complement strand
AGCTTCGCCTTGAGGGTGGGGTGATCTCGGATGCGATCTGTATGTTTAATGAGCGTGATTCCGATGCCTTGCGCTGGGATGCTCACTCCGCCGCGGCCGCAGCTCGACCGGGTTGGGAGGTCGTAGCTCTGCAGTGCAAGGTATCGCCCGATGCGATCTTTGAGCTTTCAACTCATGGGCAGGAAAAATTCATTATGACGGCGTCTGAGCTGGCGGAGACTCAGAGGGTGAGTCACGCCGACATTTTGATCCAGTCTTGGTCGGCTGATCTCGTGACACAAAATAAGTCCGGTACACCTTTGCCGTCGTCGGGTGAGTCCGCACTCGCAATCTATGCAGGCAGTGAGAGCCCGAGCGATTCGTTTTATGTCCGCTATGTCAGTGAATCGGGTAAGGTCGCGTACTCTGATGTGGTCTTTCCGCTTGGCTCGCCCGATGAGCTGGTAGCATCCAATGTGCTCTTGACATCCATCAGCCTTGAGACGACCTCGGGTGCCAGTGGCGAGCCCGGTAAGAAGGAGTTCTTGTCGGAGCATGTTCCGTTTAATTCACCGACCCTGCAGCGGGTAGCTATCCCCGTGTCGAGTATTCGTGCAGCTCACTGGAATTTCGATAACGGAGGACAGGATAGCACTGGTAATGTCTCTGTCCGCATCCCTGAAAAGATGCTCTCCGGTGATGGGAATGGTGTGCTTCTCCTTGATGGTACAGACCGCATAAAAATGCCTGTCCGCACGTGGCCAATCGGTAGCTCGACGGTAGAGTTCCTCATTAAGCCTGAGGGCGGGCGGGAAAAACCACAGTCTATTCTCTATCGTGTTGGTTGGTCTGATGGTATCAACGTCAATCTTCTTGAGGATGGTCGTGTTGAGGTCGTGCGCAATGGATCGAGTGCGGTCGGCACATACATCTTGAAGAGCGTATCGACCGTTCCTGATGGCGAGTGGAGTCGTGTGCGGGTGGTGAATGACCTCAAGACGGTATCGATCTACATCGATGGTGAACTGGACTCAAGCATGCCGCTGCCCCCAGAGCGAAGCTACGGAAACTCAACATGGTTTATCGGAGGAGGCTATCCCGGGTGTGATTATTTTGTCGGCGAACTGGATGACCTGACGGTCTCGGGTGGCCACTTCGTGCCGGGCGATCCCTATTTCCCCATCAGTGAATTCATTCAATAAAGGTTTATTTCATGCGCTATACCCCAGCAGCTTGTTATCCCCCCGGCAGACGAAGTCGGCGGTGCGGATTCACCTTGATCGAACTTTTGGCGGTTGTGGCTATCGTTGCGATCCTTGCCGGGGTTGTCCTTGTCGCTTTATCGAGAATGCGCATCGCGGCCGAAAAACCCGTTTGTGCCTCGAACTTGAGGCAGATTCATGCTGCCTTAAACTTGTTTGCCGCCGAGTATGGTGCCTACCCAAACTACAACTCCGAACCTGGGGAGCAGCCAACAGGGGTTTGGGCTAAGCGGCTGAAGGAGTACGTTTCGCTTGAAGATGGCTTCGTCTATGGTGGTGCGGAAGACGGACACAGTGTCTTTGTCTGTCCAGCTCGTTTACGCCAGTTCTCAGACAAGGTGGCCGCCAGAGAGGCCAGCAGCTACGGGATCAATGACTCTATCGCTGGTGTAAGTACTTGGAATCATACCAAGCCTGTATCTCCCATGCGCATCACTCAACCTGCCAAGACTATCCTGGTGGCAGATGGGGTGTGGTCGGAGTCAGGCGGATACCCCTTTCAAGAGGTGCAGTATGTGATGTTGCCAGGCTCTATACGCGACAGGACTTCGGGCGGAAGCCCAACGCCCGGTGTGCATGGCGATGGTGCTGCGAATATCATCTTCGTCGATGGGCACGTTGAGTGGTTTAACGATTCTCATCAATTGAGCCACATCAAGTATCGTAATGGAGGGCCCGAAGACCTCTGGACTATCCATAAGTAAGGCCAGGCTCCGCGCGCCTGCTCAGGCATTTAGTTTTAAACTCAAATTAACCCCCGAATACCCAAGTAAACGCATGACTATATCTCAAGCATCTACCATTGCCCTTACAGCATTCAATGCTGCCATCATGCTCGGTCTGGGTGGTGTTCTCTTCGCGCTGCATGCTCGTCGTCGCAAGGCCTAGTTTTGCGCTCATCTATCATAACGGCATTAAAGGAAACAGATTGGTTTTACCATGACTGCTACCAATGTAAGCAATGTTCGGTCCGGTTTATTGAACTGGGCCGAGTCGGTGCGCTATCCGGATGAAGGTTGGGGACGCTGGAAGTACCATGCCCAGATGATCAGGCCATACGCGCTTAATGCCTCTGGCATCGCCATCGTCCTGCTCAACGAGTTGGGCGAGCTTGGGTCGATTTCTGAGACTCAGCGTGATGAGGCAGTCGCCTATTTCAGGGGCTGCCAGAGTCCAGAGGATGGCCTGTTTCGCGATCCGCTGGAGACGGAGAATGAACGAACGGGCTCGCATGGCTGGAATGAAATATGGGGGCAGCGAAATGGCGCGGCCATCGAGGCGCTAGAAGCACTCGGAGCCAGTCCACTGTATCCGGTGCCCAAGGCTCAGTTTGCTAACCTTAGGGAGGTGGACGCCCGGGCATGGACGTTATCCCATGACTGGACAAATCCGTGGATGCATGGCGAGTCGTGGGCGCGGGCTATTCGGGCCTTACTCAAATCATCGACAGAACAAACCCGGGAGCAGGATAGGCGAATCCTCGACGATATGTTTGCTACGGTGGAGACTGAGCTGATCGACTCGGCCTCGGGCTATCCGATCCGCCTGGGCTGTCGCAGTGAGTCGGTTGCCATGGCGGGTGCGTTTAAATTACTATTCGCCTACCTTGACACCAAGCGCCCGTACCCGAACGCTGAGCGAGCGATCGACTCTACCTTGCGCCTGCAAAACCCCGGCGGAGAGTTTGGCGAGAACCGTAACATGTGTCTGAACTGGGACGCTGTTTGGGTTCTGCGTGAGTTAGACATCCAGCTCGAAGGCAGCTATCGTCACGATGATATTGCCGAGGCTGGTGACCGCTTGGTCACGGCGCTGCTATCGGACTACCTGAAGTCGGATGGTGGATTTGCCTTCAACCCGACGCATGCGCAGACGGAGCACCATGGGATTCGGTTGTGCGACGAAGCGTATCCCATCGGCGACATGCTTGGGACACTCATGTGCTATCGGTGCCTCAGTTATGCAGACGAGTGGAGTAGGGGGACGAACGTGCAACCTGCTTTCACATCGTAGCGGCCCCGGGGCAGCGCACGGCCAAAGGCGCCGCTGGCATACTGTCTGTGGTTTTTGGTCGCAAGTTCCGGCCGATGCGTGTGTTTGGTTAGGGGCGGGTGAACCCTCGCTTGGGTAACATCTCCTGTAAAATCGGGGGTGGGAAAGTCAACGGTTCGAGTTGTGGGCAATCGTTATTTCAGTTGCGTCAGGGCTTAGGGGGCGTTGTAACTCATTTTGTCTACCCCATGTTGTTGCTTTGATACCTAGACGCCCGCGCCTACATGAAATCGATGGATTACAAACCACCCTATGAGAAGATCCGCGACGCCATTATTGATGAATATATCAAGGGAGCTTCGCAGGCAGGTGAAAAACTGCCCTCTGACCGACTATTGGCGGAGAAATATGGGGTGAGCATCGCGACTGTCAGCAAAAGCGTGAGCGCATTGGTCTCGGATGGCCTTGTCGAGCGGCGTGTTGGCTCGGGCACATACATTCGCAATGATGAGGGCCTGCTGCCATCGACGGGGGTCTACCTGGGGGCGACATTCAACTCCTATACCAGCCCATATCTGCGCTTTTACGTGCTACTGGACAATCATCTCCAGACTGAGTTGGCTCAGGATAAGGGCTGCTTGCACTATGCTGATATGCGGATTCCGGTCAGCCAGGGACAGCCGCTGCGTGCGTTGCAGACTGATATAAAGGCTGGTCGCGTTAATGATCTCATCGTGTGCCGGGCGAATGCCGCGGATTTTGGCTGGCTGGAGGAACTGCCCGTCCGCGTCATCGGTTTCGGGGTCAATTTCGGGCATAGCGTCGTGCACAATAACTTGGGGTCATTCGCCAGCATCAGTCTCAAGCATTTGGCGTCGGTTGGATGCAAGAAAGTGGGGCTGATCTCTCAGGTTCCCCACGTTAAGAGTGTTCGCGTAGCTGAGTATGCCAATTTTTACCAAGCCTATGATGAGGGGCTGCTGGAGTATAAGCTGGCGACAAAGCCGGAGTGGTTCAAGGTTTCCAAGGTCGATGACTCGGCCGTTTATAAAACGGGTGAGATGGTGGCGGAGGAGTTTGGTTTTGCTTCGTTCAAGGCCTTGTGGAGTTCACGAAGCAAGCCGGATGGGCTGGTCGTGTACCATGACGCGGTGGGTCTTGGAGTCGTGAAGGCGGCACAAAAGCTGGGCGTAAAGCTGGGCGAGGACCTTCAGGTCGTCTTCCATTCCCATGATGAGAACGTATGGCCGGAGCTATACGTCTATCCGCGCGTGTCGTATTCCATTAACAAGATTGCGCGTTGCCTGATAGATAAGGTGGGTTCGAAGAAACGAACGACTACGCTTGTCGAGCCACATTTAGTCCTGCCTGATTCGCAATAATTGTCTTACTGAGCACTGAGTTTTTACTTGTGCAAAGTTACTTAGTAACTATGCTTCTTTGTGTGGCTTGCTCATCATACCCAAACTTTGGCGCATTAGTGATCTTCACCCCATCCGTAGGCTAGATGTAACTGACCCTGAACCTGCTCTACCCAAATCGTCATGCTACCAGTTGCCACCTTCATAGGTGACTGACGCCCGTGCTTTTCACCCCTTTTCAACTAACCCCTTCATTACAGAATACCTCCAAACGCTAATACACATGAATATACCCTCAACGATCACTACGACTAAACTCACAGCTGGCTTTGCAGTTGGCCTCATCTTGTCAGCCCTGCCAGCATCGGCTACTTTATTGCTGGACTACAATTTCAACCCCGATTCTTCAACTCAGACTAGCAGCGGCAGTCTGAGTGATCCGATCACCTACCAGGGGGCGGGCGCGGTAGGGGCAGATGGCTCCGGTGTTTCTGGCCTGGCTGGAGACCGTGCTTTCGACAACTCTGCTGCCGATGGTATGGGTGGGAATGCGACCACGGGGTACACGGGAGTGGCTGGGAATGCTACCACCAGCATCGGCAGCCTGTCCTCGCTCACCCTTACCGGGTGGTTTAAGGCCGATGAAGTCATTGGTAATGGTGCATACATCCTGAATACAGAGGAATTTAAGCTGCGTGCCTATGATGTTGCGTTCCCGAGTACGACAGGTGTCCTGCAGTTGACGATCGGTGGTGTGGCCTCCCCGCGCTCCACGACAGTAAACTCTGATTACACGAACGTGGGGAGCTGGGTTTTCTTCGCTGTGGTATGGGATGGTGCGAACATCTCCTTCTACGATGGGACGACGGCAAACGAAGTGGCGCAGCTAGGCACGACTCAGGCCTATGCGCCGACCATGGGTACCGTTGAAGATGACTACCTGTATGTTGGAAACATCACCGACGCGGCTTCGATAACCAATCCAGGCTTTGCGCGAGTCTTTGATGGGCAACTGGATAACATCCGCGTTTATGATGAAGCGCTGAACTTGAGCAGCTTGCAGACGATTCGTGCAAACGACATGGCTAATGTTCCCGAACCCTCTAATACCGCAGTCCTGTTGGCCTTGGGAGTTCTTGGACTGATTGGCTGGCGTAAGCATCGCTAAGCAACGTTTTTATCGGCTGCTCGTATCTGGTCGTTAGTCCCGATGCGAGCAGCCCAGCTTTGATGGATTAGCGATATGCTTAAAACGCTCGTCAGCTTGGGCGACCTTTTTCGATGTTCGCTACGTGGCGCAGGCAGGGTCATGGCTGTCGTTTGCATACTGCTGTTGGCGACTTCATCGGCCGCGGTATCAGCTTCGACGCTGAGTGCATTTTTCGCCAAGCTGGAGTCTGGCGAGGCGGTCAACGTCGTCGCGATAGGGGGCTCGATCACGATGTTTGAAGGCGGCTGGGCTGAACGGACCGTTGAGCACATGCGTGCGGCTTATCCGTCCGCGCAGATCAACTTTGTCAATGCCGGGATCAGTGGGACCGGGAGCAATTTCGGGGTGTTCCGTCTGGAGAGAGATGTGATGAGTGTACGCCCGGATCTCGTTTTCATCGAGTTTGCGGTGAATGACGAGGGTACGGCCGATGAGGCATGCTTGAGAAACCTGGAGTCGATGGTGGTGCGACTGCTTTCGATGCCTGTTCCGCCAGCCATTGTCTTTATCAATTCCGCCGCAGAGGGGGGCGTTAAGGCTTATCGGCATGAGCAGGTGGCACAGCAGTACGGGCTGCTGACGGTGAATATGCAAAGTGCTGTGGAGCGACACCTGGATGAAAAGGGGCTCCGCTGGGAGGACTTATTCTCTGATCGCGTGCATCCTAACAATGCCGGGCATGCCTTCTATGCTGATACGCTCTGGCATGCGATGCAGGATGCCGCGATTAGTAGCGATTCGCGTTCGCCGTCGGGGGAGCATCCGATCGGAGATTCGCCTGAATTAATGCTCAATGGTGCTCTCGTTTTACCCAACTTTAGTCTATCTGGCTGGAAGTATGGCGATGAACCTCGGCAAGGCTGGTGGGGAAAGTATTTCCAGGGAAGCCTGCAATCTGGGCCAGCAGCAGAGGTCCTCAACTGGCCATTCTATGGCCGTACGATTGGTGTCGTGCTTATGCTTTCTGGTGGCTCAGGTAAGCTTCGGCTGGCAGTCGACGGTGAATTGATCCATGAGATGGATGCATATCGACCGGATTGGTATTATGGTATCTACGTTTTACCAGCGCTACTTGATGAGGACTGGCATGTGCTCAGCCTTATTCCGCTGGGAGGGGGTAAGGATGGACCCAAGGTGCGGGTAGCCTACCTCCTGGCTGAAGATCAGGCCACAGCCCCAGGCATACCCCAGCGCTTCTGGAGTGAAGCGTGGGGAAAGCGAGTCCTCAAGGAAAGCGCGCTCACGCAGCTGGACTGGCAGCGCATTCCAGCCGAGACATGGTGGGTACTCGGGCCGTTCGGGCATGTGGGTGATGGTGCCGGGCCGAAAGCACTGCTCAATGATGAGTTCGGGTTGGCGTCGCCGCCCAAAGTCGAGCTGGAGCAAACCTATCAGTTCGGAGAAGAAACGTTTAGCTGGCAGCATGGAAGCGGCGAGGAGGGCTGGGTTAACCTTAAGCGGATGCTTGGGCACAAGGCCCCTGGTGTCGCCTTTGCCACTATGACTGTGAATGCTGAGAAGGGGGGAAGCTATGCTTTTCGCGTTGAGCTCGACTACTATGCCTACATCTACGTGAATGGTGCTTTAGCCAGGCAAGTAACGGAGCACCACGGTCATACCTTTAAGGGAATCGAGATGGAGTTGCCCTTGCAGGAAGGAGAAAATCTGATTGTTCTCAAGGTGCACCCGGGCAGTTTGGGCTTTGGCTTTCGCATGGAAATGCCCAAGGGAAAAGGGCTCACTTTGGTGGATTAGCCACTCGCTTTCCATTACTCAGCTAAAGTCGCCTTGCGGTAGCGAGCCGGACTTTTTCCCGTTTGCCTCTTGAACAAACGTGTGAAGTAAATGCTGTCCTGGTAGCCGAGCGAATCTGCGATTTGCTGGACTGTTAGAGTACTTTTGGTGAGAAGGAATCTTGCCCGCTCGACACGCAGGGATTGTAAGTACTCTACGGGGCTAAGGCCGTACTGCTTTTTAAAAATGCGTGCTAGATGCTCGTAGCTATAGCCGAGAGTGGCCAGCAGATCGCGCACAGAGTGCGGATGGGTGGGTTGAAGCAAGGTTTCGTCCAGTGCTGCACGGACACGACTGGCAAGCGCCTGCTTATGGTTTTTCGTTCGCTCATCCTGAGATTGCGCGTCCAGTAGCCGCGCCAGTATTTCCAGTAGTACGCCGCGCGAAGCCAACTGCTCCCGCAGGCTGGGCCCGCCCAGCATACGATCCAGGCGTAGCATGAGTGATTTTACCAGATTGGGCTCTGGGATGTCGCCGTGTATGATGCTGCTTGGAACCCAGCGTGGGGCGGGGCGGAGAAATTCAGGCTGCACCTCTGCGGGGTAAAAAGTCATAACGGGTGCATGTGCGGGGACGTCGCTAAACTCCCAGTCGAAGTGCACATAGGCACGCTCCCCGGATTGATGGCAGAGATGGTGGTGTGCCATAGCCCCGGGGGCACTATCAAGAACGTATGCTCCTCCAGCATGATGCTTGAATGCTCAAACTGTACTTCGAAGCAGCCACTGGATACCAGGATCAGCTCGTGGTCATAGATGACGCGTCTCGCTTCGACCCAGCCTGATTGCGGAGTAGCGTGTTGCAAGCCTGCGGTGGACTTTGAGTTTTCCGAAGCATCGCTCGATGAGGTTTCGCTGTTTGTACAGTTCCTTGTTGTAAGCGGGTTGGTGTTTTCGGTTTCTGCGCGGAGGGATGACGACTTTGATCTTTGCCTGGCGAAGGGCTTCGCGTATTGCATTGGAGTCGTAGCCTTTGTCGGCAATGACCGCCTCGGGCTGGCAGTTGGCCTTTTCCAGCAACGGCAATGCGCTCTGGCAGTCGGCTTTTTCGCCGCCGGTAAGCAAGAAGCGCAGTGGTCTGCCCAGGGCATCGCACAGCAAATGAATCTTGGTCGTCAGTCCTCCTCGGGATCGCCCCAAAGCCTGTGGGGCCGCCCCCTTTTTCCCGTAGTAGCCTGTTGGTGGGCTTTAACCAGGGTCGAGTCGATCATCACATACTCATTCTTGGGGTCCTTTAATAATCGCTCGGGAAGATGCTGCCAGAGTGCCCCGCTACGCAACACCCACAGCACCGCGTTGACAAAACGGTGGTTATCGACTGCCGTCCGCCCGGGATCGCTAACCTTGCCGGGAAGCAGCTCCTCCACTTGCGCAAATTGTTCCTTCGTCAGTTCGTAACGTCGTGCCATACATACTCATACAACACTTCAAACTCAAATCTTCACCATGAATGTCGATTTGAACTAGCGGGTATAAGCAGCGCGATTGGTCTTTCCGGCAGGCAGGGCAGGGTGATGCTGCTGGATCTACGGAAGCGCCTATTGCCGCTCCATGTGAGCATGCATCTGCCCGACGCAAGCGAGCGAAAGCCGAGTCCGTTAGTCGTGCTTTCTACGGTATACGGCGAGCAGAGCGACTAGGCAGCCCAGCATACCTGCATAGGTGCTGGGTTCTGGCACTACAGAAGCGTTGACTGTGTAAGAGTTTAGCAAGGAGGAGGTATTAGCCCAAGTTGATGGAGCGCCAAAACCATAAAACCCGGTGTTTGCTCCGGCTCCACTGGTAGCCCCGATTGGACTATCAAAGTAAGTGCCACTACTGGAAGCGCGCCAATGAACAACCTCAGTCCCAAAGTTCTCAAGGGTAAGCCAATAGCTGGTCGAAGAATCGAGGGTATAGCTGGAATCCGGTGTGAAGCTGAACGTAGCGGTCGTCCCGGAAGTGAACGTGGGGTTTGTGAAGTTGAGAAGCTCGGTGTCAGGTGAGTTGCCAGCACCATTGCTCCAGAGCGAAACAGAGATGTCTGTCAAAGAGATATCGCTCGGGATGAATAAGCGCAGCTCAATATTATCCAATTGATACGAGAGGCCATCCGAGGGCATGGTAAAGGCGAGGGCCTTTCCCGTATTTCCGCCGATATTCAATTGGCTGCCATCCTGCTGGGTATCATCATAGGTTGTTATGATGGTAGCCGCTGAGAGAGGGCATGCGGATAGAATGACGAGGAGGAGGGAGTGTATACGAGGTAGGATTTTCATTGGTAATGAGGTTGGGTTTTTATGACTTGTTGGGTGCATACGACTGCTGTTGAAGCAGTCGGTTTGAGGAAAAAGCAAGAAAGCACAAATTCGTTTACCGAAGATGTGCTGAAGGTTGCTCTGGTGGTACAGCAGGTATGTGCTATGAAATCATAACATGTTACGTATAATGTAGTTGAGCAGTAGCGCGGCAGCTGGATTTTGCGCGTATTCGCAGCCAATGCGCACTGAAACCGGGAGGAAATACATGGTGCTCGTAGCCCGAGGCGGGTACCGATATCGTAGCGTAACGGTTCCACTTGCCAGACCCCTGGAAGTCGACCTCAATAATAAACTCAGCCTCTCCTGCGGATTCCTGGCTGAGGTGCAGGACTTTTTTATCAAAGCCCGTCATCAGGTAAGGGTCTGAGACCGCACCTGCCTCAACTTCGTCTTCCCACCAGGGGCCACCCCAACCGGAAGCTTTGCCCAGATTCCACAGATCATCGGTCTTACCAAACCAAAGTCCGGACTGTGGCTCTGCCGACTGGACGTTCGCCCCGCCTTCGTGGCTGGTATTGTCAGCGCCGATGACCATCATGCCATTCCAGGAGCAAAAATCGCCATGTACCCACAGGTGCGTTGAGATTGGACGGATGCCCCATACGCGATTTCCATATGCCCAAGGCGAGAGCTCATACCACATGCCGTGGTGATCCATCAGCAGGCGCTCGTGCTCAATGGAGCGAATGCGGGGCCATTCGGTTTGCCACTTGTGGTCCCAGCAGTGTGAGGCTTTAGGGAGGCGGTAAGTTGTCCAGGTATTATTCGCTTTGGTGTAAACTTTGAGAATGGCCGAGCTTCTGTCCCAACCCGATGCGAATATGGTGTCCCCATATTCGCCGAGACCATTGATGCCGACAAACGGCTTACGCTCGAGTACGGTCCATTTCTCTCCGTCATACTCTGCCAGCGTTCCCTCCGATCGTTTACCTAGGAAATCGCCTTCTTCGTAATCGTTGTTGGCGATCACCAATCGACCAAAGGCAGTGTAGCAATCCTTGAAGTGGCAACTTCCCTCTCCGGGGGTGCCCAAGGTCTGGGTGAGGTCAAAGATTAAGTTGGTGGCCAGTGTGTGGACATTCAGCTCAAAGAGCTCACCTTCCATGCCCAGCATATATACCAGATTATCGGGGTCGGACAGATGCGTTGCTGTACCACAGAGGCGCACATCGCACAACGCATCGACCGTACGCACATTATGCTCAGTGTCAATGAGGTGCGGACCGATAATGAGCTGACTGCTCGCACTATGGACGTACCGATTGGCATAGGTGCCATCGACCGCGCAAGGGTGCACTGACATTTCATGGTTTTCGTCGATGACTCGCAGCCCAACACCTGTCCCTGATTCTTTCCTGTGAGAGACGTAATTCAGGACGTAGAGCTTTCGCTGCCAGGGCATCAGGCAGCCGATGCCTACCTCACTGCGGGGCGGACCAAAATCCGCCACTTGAGCAAACGATGGGACAACACCCGAGAGACTTAAAGAGGAAATGCTTTTTTGCATGCCGGAAAGCTACCTCAGCTGAATTGGCTTGGAAAGCTCACCGAAATGTTCACATTAACATAAGGACGCTGTAGCAGTGAAATCTGCGGGGTGCACTTAGGCTGATGGCAAACAAGAGACACCATAAAAGACCCACCATTTGTGATGTGGCCAAGTTGGCCGGGGTTAGCCACATGACCGTCTCCAGGGTGGTTCGCAACAGCGGTAATGTTAAGGCTTCTACGATAGCATGCGTTCGCGCAGCCATAGAAGAGCTTGGGTATATCCCAGATCCGACCCTTTCCGCGCTTGCCGCTTACCGCTCGAATAAACCACACAAGCCCGATGGCAGTGTGGTGGCGTTTCTGGATTATGACCAGACGGACTTTAGTCAGAAGGTGCTTAAGGGGGCGCAGCGGGAAGCACTCATGCATGGCTATCGCGTCGAATGTCACTCCATGAGTCCAGACCTCCAGCACGAACGACGATTGAGCCGTACCTTTTACAATCGCGGGATCAGGGGGCTGGTATTTGGCCCTGCCGAAACAGAGCTTACGCTGGGGGGATGGGAGTGGAAACATTTCGCCTCTGTCTCCCTGGCCGCGCTTACTCATACTCCTGCCATGCATGCGGTGGCTATGGACTACTACGCGGGTAGTTTTTCTGCCTGCCGTATGCTTCAGCAGGCAGGGCTTTCGCGCATCGGCTTGGCTGTTTTACCTAAACTGGATGCCCGTACCGGCCTCCGTTGGCGTGGTGGCTATGCTGCCGCAATGGGGTGCAAAAAACTGTGTATCGCCAGTAGCGAGCAACTGAGGGGAGTGAACTTCGCCGCGTGGTGTAAGCAGCACCGTCTCGAAGCCGTTCTCACTATTGATGCTGGCTTGCTTGAGCATTGGTCCGGGCCACGAGAACGATTTGTCCTGCTCAACAGCACGACCTTTCATGGTGAGAAGCAGATCAGCTGGCTATCAACCCATCCGGAGTCGATTGGCTGCGAAGGCATACGGCTGCTCCACCACTTATTGCTACATCGTGACTTTGGCTTACCGGAAGAGCCAAAGCTGGTTTCACTCAAAGGAGTATGGCGAACAGGCAATCCGGATTTGGCATAGCCGATCAAGGCGACGAGATATGCTCTGCTAAGGTTTCATGCACCAGGCGCATGCCATATCGCTGGTGTCAGGATTTCCAGAGGATGCCCAGTGGGGCCGATTTCATTTCTATATAGTTTTGCGGTCAGGTTATCGACAGCGATTCGTGCCTTGAATTCCGCATTGGTATAAATGCCCATCATGGGGCTCGTGGCGTCATCAATGTTGAGCTGAACGATCTTGGGGATGAGGTGAGGGTCCAGTTTCTTAAAGACCGACTCGCTGGATCCTATGGCGGAATTGTTGGCCAAGATAACATCCGGCTTATGTTTGCGCAGCCATGACAGGAGTTGCTGTTCAATCGTATCGTCGTCGACTATCAGCGGAGGGAGGGGTTTAAACTCCTTATGCTTGGGCAGGTAGGCGAGGAATCCAGCGCGCCAGCGCCCACTGATGCGATCATCTGTCCTTTTAAGTGTTAAAAATCCGGGGCGCTTAAAGCCCAGTTTTTCACAGTGCTCCATGGCCAGGAGTGAGCCGCCGCAGTAATCAGAATCTATTCGGTCGACATGCTCATATTCTAAACTACGGCCAATGGTCGTCGCGGCCAGTGAACTCCAATCAAAGTCCAGGTGTTCGTGGTTTCTGGGGAGCGGGGCAATCATGACACCACAGATATTCCGATTATACAGATTCTTCTGCAGGCGCTTGGGGTCATGGCCGTAGTCTGCGAGATCATAGCTATCCATGCCAAAGCCGAGTTCTTGAGCCCGGATTGTGGCATGCTTGAGCAAAGAACCGATGTACTTCGGATTGGCAAGACGCTGGTCCTTTGGCGTTCGACTAATAAACCCTAAGGATATACCTGTGTAGGATTTCCTTCTTTGCTGAACTAAAGCAACAACAAGTGGGTTGGGTCGATAGTTCATACGTTGCGCAATGGCTTGAATGCGCTCGCGAGTCTTAAGCGGAATCTCCGGGCTATTGCGCAGAGCTAGCGAAACCGTTGATACGTGGACACCTGCGTTAGCGGCTACATCGCGCATGGTGATGGAGTTATGTGCTTTGCTCATGGGAAAATGCCTAGGGTAAGGGTTTTCGCAACAGGGTTACTCAACAGTTTGAGTAGATATTTGGTGGAAGGTAAAAAAAAGTCAAAGTAGTTTCTGCTAAACTAATTAACCCCCAAAAAACAACCCATGAAGAAACGACTCCAAACATTCGTACTCGGTGCCACTATGCTGGCTTTTCACGTATCAGCGGAAGCGGCAACGATTGTCTTCCAGGAAGGGCTCAATGGCTACTCAGGCACGGCTGACACCAATATTTTTGATGGTGCATCCACCAAAAATTACGGCGGCAATGACCAGATGTATACGCGCTATAACTCCAATAGCGGTGGCAGTTTCGGCTATGATATGAGCCGCGAAGGGAGAAACGTGCTCCTTCGGTTTGATGATCTCGATTCCGTGCTGTCGGGGCAAACGGTAACGAGTGCCAGCATTACGCTGACCTTGTCCGCGGCCGCTGTAGGTGGAGGCTCTGAGGCTACGGCTGTGCTTTTTGCCTACGAGATGTTAGAGACGTGGAACGAGGGCACGGGAACGGGCTCTTCGGGTAAGACCGGAACGGCCAGTTGGGACGATTCTGTCGACGCAACGGCTTGGCAAATTGCTGGAGCCAAGGGCAGCGATGACCGCAATTTGACTCCCGTTTTCACCTCGAGTGAATTCAATATCGGGGGCGCAGGCGGCGTAGTGGCCGGAGACACCCTCGTCCTGGATTTGCCTGCCGACCTGGTGCAGGCCTGGATTGATGCACCATCGGGAAATGCAGGGCTGCTGATCAGTGTCGCCACTCAGAACCAGTATCTCTATCCGACTTTAGGTTTCTACACCAGTGAGTACGCTACGGCTTCGGACCGCCCGGTCTTGACGGTTACGACGATTCCTGAGCCGTCGCATTTTGCATCTCTTTCGGCTATTGCTGCACTTCTGATCCTCATCCGCCGTGCCCGGGGAAAGACGGTTTAAGCTAGCCTAGAACTCAGTCTAATACTATGCTAAATGAGCGAAGGACCGCACACATAGGATGATTTGCATGAATGCTCTAACTAATGGTTTCCATATGTGGTGGCGGCTCTTGGCCATCTTGGTGACTCCTGTTGCTGTGGCCAATACTGCGGTAGGGGCTGAGCTGGTGGGCCTGTGGCATTTTGACGAAGATACGGCTGATGCCACCGGCTCCTGGAGCCCATTTGGCCGCTATTCACATGGTGAAATCGACCGAGGCAATCCTCGGGTGGGAAGTGGTGCCTACGCGGCGGAGCATGGTGAGGACTCAGAGTCGGATTGGCGCGACCATGCCACGGGGCGTATACGCCTGACGAATCATGCGGTGATGGATGGTGCCGAGACGTTCGGCATGGCACTGTGGGTGCGTCCGGTGAAAATTTGGGCTAAGCATGGACGCGTTTTCAGTTTTGGACGTGGTGCATTCGGCCTGGCGAATATACCGGGAGAGCCGGGTTCGTTCCGCTTTGTGGATCCAGGCTTTGCTGAAGAAGGGGTGCTCTCTCCATTGGAGTTACCGATGGGGGAGTGGAGTCACCTCGCCGTCACTGCAGACGGGAAAACCGTGCGCGTGATTCTCAATGGAGTGCTTGTCGATGAGGTTCCCCAAACGGGGCCGCTCAACGCAGGCGAGCAACTCTACCTTGGGGCGATGGATTCGGGCGGCGTTGGGCTGCTGGGGACACATATCGACGAACTGATTTTGACCCGGGATGCCGTCAGCGCGGATTGGGCGATGTCCGTCTTTTCGCTGACAAAGACTGGCGAGCCATATCCGTTCGACTTGCCACCCCCAGCTCCCTTTGAGCCGGTAGAGCGTGATGCCTCGAAATTCTTGCGCGTGACATCCACGGAGGTTCAAGTTGCCGTGGGCGAAGCGCAACATGCTGTCTGGGAGTTTACCGAGACGCCATTGCTGGGGGGGTATATTCCCAGCGGTTTAATGAGCGGTGAGCAGGAGGTCCTTGAGGTCATTGATGACCTCAAGGCACACCACTGCAATACGATTGTGGTGGGCTTGGCATGGTGCATTACGCGCCCATCCTTGTTGCAGCTTTTTCACGAAAATGACTTTCGGGTTTTTGTGCTCATCAGCCCGCCCTATGGGGTTGATTTCGTCCGCGAGGTTCCGGATGCCGCGCAACGGGACGAGGAGGGCAATGCCTTGCCCACCGCATCGTTTTATGACCCTCGTTTTATTCAGGATCTGCGCGAAAATTTTCTCGCGGAAGGGCTGGATGGTAGAGGACTGGATGGCCTGATTCTTGACGAGCCGTCGCATCGAGACTACCGCATCGCGCTACGCGAAGGAAGATTGTACCATGACCATCCTGCTGAGCGGGAAGCCTATGAGCAAATGTATGGGGAGCCCATGCCGAGCTTGGATTTGGCTGATGCGCCGCAAGCGGACGACTATCGACGCCTGATGGCGTTTCGCCAACAGATGATTCACGACTGGCTTGAGTTGATCGAAGAGGTCGTTTGGGTGCAGGCGGGAGAGCTGGATTACCACATCGTTCTGACCCCGGACAATGTGACGAACTACAAGTTCGCGGGTTATCTTCGTGGACGTGAGGCAACCGGGATTGATGTGGAGCGATTACTGGAGAGCGATGGGTTCGATGGCATACAAATAACTGCCTACATGAATGCCTGGGGTGGCAAGGACCCGGAATGGGTTGAGGGCTTTGTGCCGCTTTTTAAAGATCGAGCCCATGAGCAGGGAAAGAGTTCCATTTTCTGGGCGCAGGCCTATCTGGAATCACCCGAGCAGGTGGAGCGGGGAATCACAGAGGGTAACATCGGAAGCTTGGTTGACCTGACGCTTGGGCAGGGAGTCGACGGTGTGTTGCTCTGGAGCTACCGTGGTTTTTCGCAGGATGGCTATGGTTGGGATGCGTTCTTCGATGAGTTTGCTGACGCGGCTGAACCCTATCTGGATCGTCCGGCTGATGGGCTGGTGTTTGAAACATTCGACCCGGAAATCTCCGTAGAAGCGGTGCCGCGCGGCGCGGGTGCCTACGAAGTCGAGATTTACGCGGCGAAGCCAGGCGATTACACTTTATTAGTACGCAACCGAGCGGGTGTTGAAAATGAGATGAAGATTCGTGCGAGGTAATCCATATGGGTGGTGATGTGCTTATAAATTCACAAGATTTTACATTAGATAGAATATGAAATTTTTCGTTTTAACTACACTCGTGGGCATCGTCGCCATGACGGGTTCGGCCCCACGGGCATATGCTTTAGGTGACTTTGATGGCGTGACATTCCTGTCTGCTATGGTGCGGGATAATCAAATCAGCGATGCGAGTGCGATGGAGCTGAGTGATGCACTTGTGCTCTTTCGCCTGCGGACGGTGGGGCAAGACGTTAAAGCTTCTCACGAGATTTCGGTAGAGAAGTGGATAGAGGAAATCGATGCTTTTTGGGGAGGGTCTTTTATTCTTCGCATACCCTATGCGCCGGAGGTTGTGAGTTGGGACGGCGAGCCGCAGTTTAAGCTGGGTGCGATAGAAGACCCCGAGAACAACTTATACGATCATGCTAATGAAGAAATGCAGCAACTGGCTGCCGAAGCTATGGGGAGGACTTTTGCGACAATGACGAATGAGTGGGTCATGTTCGATGAGCCGCTCTGGGGATACCGTGGTATGGAGAATGCGTATGAACTCCCGATTTCAGATGCGCTTTCTAAGGCAGTAAACAAACGTGTGGGTCGCCCCATAGAAAGCGTGGAGGCATTCAATGATGACCCTGAACTCTGGCATGCCTTTGTTTATGAACGGCAGCGTGCGCTGGCCAGATCGTTAGGACTTTTTAGTGATGCCGCCCGTAGCGAGGGGAAGAAAGTTATTATAAATTTGTTTCCTGCTACGATGGAGAGTGGGGCAGTGACCGGATTTGAAATCGCTACGGCGATGGATGTCTTTGGCGATCGTATAGATCAAATTAGCATCGATCCCTATTACACCCTGTTTGTTGAGGATCCGCGATACGCGGGATTCATGCTGCGCCTCGTTGATGACTCGACGCCGCGGGATTTGACCATGCTGGGCTGGATCGATGGGGTTAATGGGCTGCTTGAGGAACTTGCCTTAAAAAATCCACCACCGGAAAGCATGAAGCCACAAATAGCCACTTACCTGGCTAACGGAAGTGATAGCTTGGCGGTATGGGCATACAGTTACCTCGTCTCCATGGGAAATCTGGAGGCGTTCACGAGCATGACGCGTTGGGTCCGCGAGAGTCAGTCGCTGTACCGAGGAAACCCTGAATTTCTATCCGACACTGGGCTCTACTATTCCAATCTCACGGTAGCGATGAATGACTACTTCCCCGTGGCGTGGTCTCACGGCACAGGGCCCTTCGGCCAGTATTTTACCGCTCTTCAGACCTACTATATGACAACCGTTATTCAGGTGCCGGTCCGTGTTTTATCTACTCCGCTAGGGCACGAAGACAGGCTAGAGGCTAAGCTTGCTGGCCTGCGGCGCTTGATCGTAGCAGATGCGCTCGTCATGTCCGATGACGAGGTGGCTGCGATCGATGCGTGGGTCCATGAAGGTGGTGAGTTGATTGTGATAGGCAACGCGGGGGAATTCGATGAGTTGAAAAACCTGCGTGAGGGGGGGCTATCCAGCATTAGCGGTATACGCACAACAGCCGTCAAACCGCGTGAATCATTGATATTTACAGATGAGTGGCCTGCAGCTGAACGAGCTGAGAGCATTCAAATCGACGGAAGTAACGAGCACCTGCTTATCGAGCGCTACCTTTCCAACCGAGAGTATGCCCTCAATCCCGAGCATACCGAGAAAGCGCGCTACTTTCCTGAGCGCTGGCCACTTCACCTTCGGGATTCGCCACTGAAACCTACGAGAAAACTGGAGGAGCCTCACCCATCCGATTGGCAGGTTGTAGGGGCAGCGGGGCTGGATGTGGGTGATGCCAAGGTCTTAGCGCGCTTCGACGACGGTGAACCAGCCATCGCGGTGTCAAATGTCGGTCAGGGGAAAGTAATACACATTGCGCCTACGGACTGGCTGACGCGCTATCGTGATCCGGTAGCACGGAGAGCCGCTTGGAGCCTGTTTCACGAAGTCAGCGAATCCCAGTTTGAGTTATCGGGTGCCGACGAAGCCGACCGGGCGTCTATTGAGTTGGTAGTCAATGAGCGAGTCAGTGGAAGCCGGCGAGGAATCATGGTGCATCTGATTCGGCATGTCCATGACGACCAAGCTATCCCTCCGCGTTCGGGTGAGCTTGAGGATATCCGGTTTGAGATGGATCTCGGCGTAGGCGAGCAGGTCGATTTTGTGACCGGGTTTTCGCCAGACGGAATGTCTAGTGCAGAAGTAAGCTACAATCAAGAAGGGCAAAACCTGGAGATACGGTTTGATGCTTTGGATGTCTATAGTGCCGTGATCGTTGGGGTTAGCTTAACGGAAGATATCGATTCACTTGAAAAAGGCAAAAGTCATGAGTAGGCCTTCATTTCTCAATCGTTCGCAGAAGTATTCTCGATATGCTGGGTTTTCTTTAATGGAGATCCTGGTCGTCATCGCTGTTATTGCCATCATTGGCTTAATACTGATTCCGATAATACGAAATGTACGCGAGTCGGCTAATCGCGCTGAATGTACCTCGAATCTCAGGCAAATCGGCATGGTCATGCAGCTGTACATGCAGGAGAACAATGGGTGGACACCGCCAGCAGTGTATTCTTATTCTGGAAATCATTATTGGATTGCTTGGCGTGAGCCATTGGAGGATTACGTCGACATCGACTCTGATCTGTTCTTTTGCCCCTCTGGGCTCGATCACCTAGGTAAATATTCTAGCAAAGCAAGGTATCGGATGCAGCCACGTAGTTCAAGTGCAAGCCCTCAAGCGTGGCATCCGATACTGGCACCTGGACGACCCTACAACCCAGATCGACCGTCTACTCCTGACAACGTAGTGATGCTCTTGGACACCTTTCCTCACTACCACGGTATAGATAAGTCTCCATTGCTGTTCTTCGATGGTTCAGTTCGTCTCGGCCAATGGCAGAACTATTTTAACGATTATTCTGGAGGCTAGCACTGTGTCTTCTGGCCTCACGGTGAGGAGACCGAATCCGATCAAGCGGGCATGCTTCCGCCAAAGGCCTTACGTGAAGGTGCTAGTATGCGTCACAGTGACGAGCGGCTTACTTCGGTTATCTACACCGATGTGCGACACTTCCCGCTTTTCGAAAAGGTGAGTACGCTACCTCGTCTTGATGCGTGTACACAAATACGGGCACAGATTTCTGGTAAACAGGGCAATGTGCTGGTAGATCGTGGCAAAAGTAATCACTTGAATTCTGTTCCGCAAGCTGCTGAAAATGAGCATGTAAGCTCTATTCTGATTCCCGCTGGCACAGCGGGAATACTGGTACCCCCCCGGGGACTCGAACCCCGAACCAATTGATTAAGAGTCAACTGCTCTACCAATTGAGCTAGGGAGGCACTCAGGAAAAGCGTAGAAAATGCCGAGGTGGTGCATGTCTGGCAAGCCCTTTTTTAAGAAAAAATCGAGAAATCTTCTGCCACTTTGGGTGCCGTAGGTGTGACTGGGTAGGCAGCTCAGTTCTATTAGCAATGGGTGCCTCTTGATCGGAGATGGCGTCAGCGTACAAGCGGTTACTGTCTTGTGCCGCGCACTCACAAGCCCCAGCTGCCCGCATCACCTGCGCTCCTCGAAGTCATCTGCTTTCACGCTTAGTATTGGAGGTAGAATAGCTCTTGTCGCTTTTCTACTTACATCATAGTATGCTTTGAATGAGTGCCGAGACGCCTACTAGTGATGAATAGACCTTCGATAAACTCAACAGTCTTATTGAGGGGAATGTTGAAGAACGCTATGATCTTGAGTACAAGAGTTCGGGGGCATTGAGGCCTAGGCCGTGTTTTCAAATTCATCAAGGTCGGTAGAAAAGGGTCTTTTCGCGTCTTTTTCCGTTTTCTCAGTTCATGAATCTGGATTCACACCACTTCGAAAGCCGAAAAAATCCTCAAAATTA
>JAUIAM010000008.1 GCA_030425485.1 Verrucomicrobiia bacterium | reverse complement strand
GTAGAAAAGGGTCTTTTCGCGTCTTTTTCCGTTTTCTCAGTTCATGAATCTGGATTCACACCACTTCGAAAGCCGAAAAAATCCTCAAAATTACCTCTTTTTCCCTCGTTTCTTAATTTGAAGACACGACCTAGCGCTATCCACAGTCATGGCCTGTATAAGCTTAATCATGCTGTCGCGAGTCGCGGGACGCTGATCAAAAGGGGGGGGTGTTCTTGGCGCTTTGTTCGAAGATGATAAAGCGCGTAAACTCGCCGCTGGCAGCCTCGTCGATGCGATACAGGCAGATCATTTCGCTTTGGAATCCATATTGACTGGTTCCTCGTTCTGCGGATTGGAGTGCTTCTTCGACGGCGTACTTACTGGAGCCCGTAGCCATGGCAGAAAACTCGGCAGCCGTGGCGGCGGCATAGCCTTGTGGGACGGGGAAGCTGTAGCCCGCGCGGCCTATGCTGGGGTTCTCGATACCGAGTGCTCCGTGATCGTGGCTGGCTCGGTGGAGAGGCAGCCGGTCAAGAGGTTCGTTAGTGTGATGATAATAAGGATAGCGTATGTTTACACGCACGACTTTGGCGTAATGGGGCGTGATGGGGAAAGCGAATATATGTTGAGAGTGCGTAGCCTACGTGTTATCAGTAGTACTGGCGCTTGCCGTCGATGTATACGCGTACGGTGGAGACGTCTTCGGGGGTAAAGTTGTCCGGCGGGAAGCGGTAGGTGCTCAGGAGCTGATTGACGGCCTCAAGGTGCTTATCAAGCGCTGTGGTGCTGCCGGTGATGATGATGCGGTAGCTGCCGCGGCGTCGATCGCCATAGGTGAGGAGCATCATCTCGCGCGGATTGGTCAGCACCTCGCTCATTTCTCTTAGGTAAATCTGGTTCCATGGTCGGCCATCGATATTGAGTGAGTTGCGGTCAAGGGCTTCGAGGTGAGGATAGGTGAGCTGGATATCTTCGAGTGACTTATCGAGCCACTCTTGCTGAAAGGTGTGCCACGGTCCGGTTTCGAAAAAGACGAATACGTCGTCGTGCCAGGAGAGGACGATGCGCTCCTCGTCCTGGTTTACGACCTTCCACCCGGCGGGGACGATGAGCTTGTATGGATAGTCCTTCCCGCGTAGCACGGTGCGCTGCTCCAGTACCTCGCTGGCGTCGCGCTCGTCTTCCAGTGCTGTTTTCTCTGTCGTGGCTGTGGGGGCAGGGTTTGGCTTGGGGGGCTTTGCGGCCATGGGTTGCTGCGCTGTCGTGCGGGGCGAGTCTTTGCGCTTGGTCGGGGGGGCATCGGTGAGGACTTCTTCCAACGCGTCCTGCTTTTTGTAGATATTGTCGAGCGTCTCCTCGGCCTTGCTGTCCTGCGGACCCGTTTCGTAGCCACCCCACTGCTCATCCATGAAGTTAACGATCTCGTCGAGCTCTTTATCGGCCCCATTACCGGTAAAACCAGGTGTTTCCTCTGGAGCGGGCATCATGATGTAGTAGCCGAGTGTCCCGAAGGCACTCAGCACAAAGGATACGATGATGTATTGGCCCGCACGCATAACAGGGGTAAGATAAGCCCCGGCATGAGCACAGGTCAATGCCGGGGCTTGTAAAACCGATGTAATCTGCCGCCTAGGCGTGCATGCGGTTCCAGGCTGAGACGAGGGCCTTCAGGCCGGCCATCTCGATGGAGGGGTCGATGCCGCAGCCCCAGAAGAGACGCCCCGTGGCCTCGCTCTGGAGTTGGACGTAGGCCGCGCTGTCGGTGGCAGAGCCCTTACCGATGGCGTGCGAGCGGTAGTCGGTCAGGCGGAAGTCTTTCCAGCCCGCGTCGGCCATGGCTTCGACCAGGGCGCTGATCGGCCCGTTGCCCATGCCTTCGATTTGGCGGGACTCACCGTGGTGGGTGACATTGGCCACGCAGCGGGACATGCCCGCCTGCTCGGTGTGGTGAAACAGCTCGTACTCGCCCAGTTCCAGGGGGGTGGAGACGTTGACGAAGTGCTGTTGGAAGACTTCGCCGATCTCGTCAATGGTGAGCTCCTTCTGCTGGCGGTCGGCTTCGTTGTTTACGATGAGGCCGACCTCCGGGTGCATGGACTTGGGCAGCTCCAGGCCGTGCTCGGTGTCCATGATGTAGGCCACGCCGCCTTTTCCGCTCTGGCTGTTGATGCGGATAATGGCCTCGTAGGTGCGACCGATGTCGTCGGGGTCGATGGTCAGGTAGGGGACCTCCCAGTGGGGGGACTCCTGCCCGCGCTTCATGCGGTCGATGCCCTTCTTGATCGCGTCCTGGTGGCTACCGGAAAAGGCCGTAAAGACGAGCTCGCCACCGTAGGGGTGGCGCTCATGGACGCCCATACGGGTCACGCGCTCGTAGACCTCACGCACGCGGGGCAGGTCGGAGAAGTCCAACCCCGTGTCAATGCCGTGGCTGTTCATGTTCAAGGCCACGTTTATGATGTCGAGGTTGCCGGTGCGCTCGCCGTTACCAAAGAGCGTGCCTTCGACGCGGTCGGCCCCGGCCAGGATGCCCAACTCGGTGGCAGCGACGCCCGTGCCGCGGTCGTTGTGTGTGTGCAGGGAGACAATGACGCTCTCGCGGTTGGGCAAGTGGCGGCACATCCACTCAATCTGGTCGGCGTGCACGTTTGGCGTGGTCCACTCGACCGTGGCGGGCAGGTTGATGATCATGCGCTTTTCCGGCGTGGGTTGCCAGACGGCCATAACGGCCTCGCAGATCTCCAGCGCGTACTCGATCTCGGTATCGTTAAAGCTCTCCGGTGAGTATTGCAGGGTAATCTCGCTGCCCTCGGCTTCTGCCTCGGCGGCCAGTTCCTTGACCAGCTCCGTGCCTTTGACCGCGATGGCCTTGATGTCCTCGCGGGTGGCGTCAGAGAAGGTGATCTTGCGCTGCAAGGGGGAGGTGGAGTTGTACAGGTGGACGATGGCGCGCTTGACCCCCTTCAGGCTCTCGAAGCTGCGGCGGATCAGGTGCTCGCGCGCCTGCACCAGCACCTGGACCTGGACGTCGTCCGGGATGGCGTTCGTTTCGACCAGGCGGCGGAGGAAGTTAAACTCGGTGTCCGACGCGGAGGGAAAGCCGACCTCGATCTGCTTAAATCCCAGCTCGACCAGCAGGTGAAAAAGCTCCAGCTTTTCCTCGATATTCATCGGGATGGCGAGCGCCTGATTGCCGTCGCGCAAGTCCACGCTGCACCACTGGGGTGCGCGCTCGATCACGCGGTCCGGCCATTGGCGGTCTTTCAGCGGAATGCTGAAACGCCGGTGGAAAGGCAGGTACTTTTGGATACGGGTCGGTTTCATGAGAATCGGATAGATTGGTGTAAATGGTCGTTGGAATAAATCAAAAACTTGGCGGCTTTCAGGACTATGCTGGCAGCAGTATGGCTGCGGTTGGTCCTGTCGGCCCTGCGTTCTGGTGAAAATCCAGACAGGCAAAAGCCATGCCGCTAAGCTTGTTTGGTAAAATGGGCCATTCTCGGCCCCACCCCTTCACGGGGCATGCGTCATCCCTCAACTCCCCCTCAGGGGAGAAGCGCCAAACCGAAAAGGCGTGCAAGGATGCGATTCATGATGGGCGGATCATCGCGCTGCGAACTGCGTTTGTCAAGCGCACACAACGCTCGGTGCTTGATCTAATTGAAGGGCTTTGCCCTTACGGCGCGTTGAGCCTATTCCCAATTTACTCACTCGACCTCTATCTTTACTGACGGAGAGCAGCGTGAAGGCTTCTTGTTCGCGTGATTTTGCGCCTTCCCGTGGTCAAGGAATTCTGCTTCAATGCTCCCCATGTCCCTCGAAGGCAAAACCATCCTCCTCGGCGTGACCGGGTCCATCGCGGCCTACAAGGCGGCGGACATCACCTCGCAGCTGACCAAGCTCGGGGCCAGCGTGTTCTGTGTCATGACGAAGGAAGCAGCGCAGATCATCGGCCCGATCGCCCTGCAAACGCTCTCGCGTAATCCCGTCGGCGTGGACATTTGGGAAGAGGGCAACGGCTGGCAACCCGGGCATATCGAGCTGGCGGACAAGGCCGACCTCATGCTTGTCGCTCCGGCCACGGCCAACATCCTGGCCTGCTTTGCCCACGGGCTCGCGCCGGATTTATTGACCTCGATTTACCTGGCCACGCCGGCTCCGGTCATGGTGGCTCCGGCGATGAACGGCAAGATGCTCAAGCACCCGGCGACTCAGGCCAACATCGCCACGCTCAAGGAGCGCGGGGTGAGTTTCATCGAGCCGCAACAGTCCGGCATGCTGGCCTGTGGCTACGAGGGCGAGGGCAAGCTGGCTCCGGTGGAGGAGATCGTCGAGCGGGTTATTCAGTTTTTGAAAGACTGAGTTGCTTGTTTAACAGAAAGGTCGGAAAGGGCGGAGATTGCTTCGTTTCCATTCAACCCGTTCTCTGAGCTTATCAGAGAAGGCTGCGGTCGCAATCTTTCTGGACATGGTCAAAAGGCACTTTGCTTGCCGTTCTTTCGGGCCTTCCTGTTAAAACCGTGCGCTCACTGCAGGGCGTAGGCTTCGACATCGACTTCGTCCACGTAGCAGGTGTGGTCGGGGGGTGTCGAGGGCAGGGGGAGGTCATCGAGGCAGATCGGAATGGTGTCGAAGGTGGCGACTTCGGCCTCGCGGATGCGGTAGGGCTCGTGGATGACCTGTGCGCGGCGGACAGATTGCCCGTCGTGCGAAAAGAGGTAGTAGCGCTCCAGCAGGAAGAAATCCAGCGAGTCGGGCTCGGCTATGCGCTCCTCGCCTTCGCCGTTGTAGCGGTAGACGGAGAGCCGATGGCTGGCCAGGGGGAAGCCGCCGTAGCGGTCGTCCCGGCGGCAAGTGTAGTGGATGTCATTGGCCACCGCGACCTTCATGCGCGCCTTCATGTAGGGCAGGTGAAACTTCTTTTGGGCCAGGTTGACCGCAAGCCCGCTGCTGCAGTCGAGTGAGAAAAACCACACACCGGGCACGCCGTTGTCGTCATAGACATAGGTGCGGACGTTGAGCTCGAGGAAGTCAGAGATGCCGGGGATGGCGGGGAAGCCCCTGGGCCGGACCTTGTGCATCATGAAGGGCACGATGGCGACCCATGCGCTGCCCTCGTAGGTGTCGATATGCAGGCCCTTGGGCAGCTTGGCCTGGAGCTCTTCCGGGGCAACGCGCCAGTGCAGAAAGAGCAGGCAACGCCAGCCCATACGCATGCTGAGGCTGGCTTTTCCATCCGGCTCACGTGCAGCGAGTCGTTGTTCCGGTGTCGGCGGCATTGGTTTGTGAGACTACGTTGTGCGCGTGTGACAGTCAACACCAAGCAATTTCTATTTCCCGTTATAGCTGTATCGATATTTCGCTACGCCTCGCTGGAGGCCGAAAAGCAGTTCGGCCTCGTGCGACTTATTGAAACGAAGATGCTCTAGGGTGTGTTTTCAAATTCATCAAGGTCGGTAGAAAAGGGTCTTTTCGCGTCTTTTTCCGTTTTCTCAGTTCATGAATCTGGATTTGCCTCGGCTCGAAAGCCGAAAAAATCCTCAAAATTACCTCTTTTTCCCTCGTTTCTTAATTTGAAGACACAGCCTAGTAAAAAGAATTTAACGCCTCTCCTTCTTCATCGATCTGTGCCTGGGTCTTGGCTCCGGCAGTTTTGAGTATGCGTATGATTTTGCTGGAGCTGACATCCCCGCTGTAGATTTTTGAAAAGTCGCCCATCTTATCGTATTCCTCCTGAAACTTCTGTTGGGCAAAGTCCAGTGGCAGCAGATTACCCGGGCCGGGCTGGTTCGGGTCGGCACCGGCGATCAGCAGCATGCGCACGGCGTCATCATTGGAGCGATCGATGGCGTGGTACAGAGCCGTGGCGGCGCGAAAATCGATTTCATCTAGCTTCAAGTTGTCGCTGAGTAGCGCGCGCTTGAGCAAAGGGCGGGATGTGCCCCGGCTGAGGTACATGAGCAAGGTGACACCCTGTTGATTGTGTTGGGAATAGCCTTCGTTAGCCCCGGCATTAACGAGTGCGAGGTAAGCATCGGTATTGCCAGATCTTGCAGCGTACATCAGAGGCGTCATGCCCTTCACGTCTGCAAGCTCTGGGTTCGCTCCTGCCTCAATGAGAAGCGTCACGGTTTCTACGTCTCCGAACTGGCAGGCATAAGACAGTAAGGTGCGCTTTTCCGCGTCTTGCAGGTTGGGGTCGATGCCGGACTGGAGATACTTGCTGAGGCGCTCTTCTTCGCCTCCGGCTGCCGCGTCATGAGCTTGCGTGAAGCCTATGGGGTAATCACTGGCGTATTCGGTGATTGGCGAGAGTGCCTCGGCCTTAACGTCATTTGCTGTCGCGGTTTGTGAGACAGTCAGGAGGGCGAGAATCAGGCAAGTGGTAGCGGCTTTGCTCATAGCCTTAGTGCTTATGGCCTGACAGACAAAGCGCAATCTCAAACGCCGACCGGTTGCTTCTGCTTACGCTGGGAAAGGGCGGTCTTGACCAGATTGGTGCCAAACTCCCACATCGGCCCGGGGAACTTCGTCACGTCGGCCAACACTTCGTCAAAGGCGCGGATGCAGCGTTCGACTTCCTTTTCGCCGATGGTGAGCGGAGGCAGGAGCTTGACCACGTCCATGTTGTGCCCGGCGACGTGGCTGAGGATGCGGTGCTTGTCCAGCAGGGAGCTGACCACCATCTGGGCGAAGAGGCCCTTGTCCACGGCGTGAATGGCCTTCCAGGCCATCTTGAGTTTGAGGGACTTGGGTTGCTGGAACTCGATCGCGAGCATGCAGCCCTTGCCACGGACTTCCTTGATAAGCTCGTGCTTGCTGGCTAGTGCGGCGAGGCCGTCGATCAGCTTTTGGCCCATCTTCGCGCTGTTTTCGATCAGTTTCTCGTCCTCAATGACCTGGATGGCGGCCAGGCCTGCGGCCATGGCGAGGTTGTTGCGGCCAAAGGTGGTCGAGTGGACCACGCAGCGGTCGAGGCGCGAAAAGACTCCTTGGTAAATCTTGCGACGGGTCACGATGGCGGCGCAGGGCACGTAGCCGCCGCTGAGGGCCTTAGCCATGGTGATAATGTCCGGCTCGAGGTCCCAGTGCTGGAAGCCGAAGAGCTTGCCCGTGCGGCCGAGGCCGGTCTGGACCTCGTCCGCGATGAAGAGCGCGCCGTACTTGCGGCAGAGGTCCTGCGCGGCGGGAAAGTAGTGGTCGTCGGGGATGTGCACGCCCTTGCCCTGAACGGGCTCGGCGATGAAAGCGGCCACATCGCCGGTGGCCAGCTTGGCCTCCAGGTCGGTCAAGTCGTTGAACTGGACTTTTTCCACGCCGGGCAGGAGCGGGCCAAAGCCTTCCTGAAAGTGGTCGTTCTGGGTGGCACTGAGCGAGCCGTAGCTGAGGCCGTGGTAGGAGCCGCTCATGCTGAGGATGCGCGTGCGCCCGGTGGAGGCGCGGGCAAACTTCATGGCGCCCTCGACGGCCTCGGTGCCGGAGTTGGCAAAAAAGCAGGCGTCCAGATGCGGCGGGGTGATGGCAACGACCTTCTCCGCCAGCAGTCCGCTGAGCAGGGCACAGTCCATCTGCACCATGTTGGGGAGGTCCATTTCGAGCACGTCTTCGATCGCTTTGCGGATGACCGGGTGGTTGCGCCCCATATTGTACACCCCATAGCCGCTGAGGAAGTCGAGGTAGTCCCGGCCGTCCATGTCGTAGAGGTAGCACCCTTCGGCGCGAGCGTAGACCTTGTCGAAGCCGATGGTGCCCAACACCTTGACGAGGGTGCGGTTCACGTGGTGGTGGTGCAGGTCGTAATTTTCGCCCTGACGCGCGGTGATGGTTTCTTTCAGATCAAAGGCCATAGCGATGTGTGTAATCGCGTAAGCATGATTCGTTCCCGAAAAATTGCAATGCTGCTCTTTCGATTGCGATCCGGCTCAGCGATTAGTTTAGTGGTAACATCCTGACCCGGTTCTTCTCGCCATCAAAGGTTACTAAGGCTCCTGCATCTAGCTGCGGTTGATGAACGATCAGGCATTTAAGCACCGCATCGCCCATTCTTGCTGGGTCAAGCACGAATGAGCGTAATTGAAACACGCTTGGAGAGCCAGATTGCGAGTAGGCGAGTAAGGTGCCAAAATCCAGATCGTTGGTAAAGATCACGTACTGGTGCTCTCGCGCCCAATCAAAAATCACCTTATCTGGGGTGTTGCCAGGGCCTATGTTCGACCAATGCTCAGTCGGAAATTGTTTGTTTAGAACCACTTTCCACAGAGGGGAAAGGTTCATGTCGATGAGGATATTCACGCGACATCAGTGTGGAAGCTGACTTCAACTTCCAGTTCCTCAGATCTCATGGCTGCGTATTGCAGGCACTGGTCAATGTCTGCTGAGGTGATGTACGGATACATTTCCAAGAGGCGCTCTCGCGTGACGCCTCCGCCCAATTGACCGACAATGGTACCCACCGTAACTCGCGTCCCTTTTATGCAGGGACGTCCGCCCATAACTGCGGGGTTATGCTCTAAGCGGTCAAACGACATGCCCAATAGCTTGTACCGATAATTGCTTGGCGTCAATTTTAATGCCCCTCGTGGGCCTTGGTGACGCGGGCGGCGAAGCGCTTGGCCCAGGTCTCGACGGCCTGGCCGATGTCGCCCCATTTGGTCAGGCTTTGCTGGACTTCGAGTTTCTTGCCCACCTGGGTGTCAATGACGGCCCCCTCGCGCGCGCCCGTGAGCGAGTCGAGCAGTTCGGCTTCGATGGAGATGGAGCCGACGCCCATGTGCGTGCCGCCAGTGGCAGCGTTGGCTGAGTCGGCGATGCGTGCGTAGGGCATCCACGAGCCGGCGTACGTGATGGGGTTGCCGGGGACGATGCCCACGATGGCGATGCGGATGACGCCCACGCCTTTGCCCGGCTGGTGGACCACGGGGTAGCCTGCCTGGTCGAGGGCCTGTGTCAGCTCGTAGCGGAAATAGTCAGTCAGTTTTTTGAGTTCGTCCGGGTTGATCGCCTTGAACTCGGAGTCATTGGCCGGGTAGACCACGATGGGCGAAATGATGAAGCGGGAGTAGTCGGCCAGCACGCCCTTTTCCTTCACCCAAACCCACGAGCCCGTATCGGGGTCTTCCTGGAAGCCCTCGTAGCTCGGGAGAAAGCCTGAGTGCGTCATGGGGGCTTTCTTGGTGGGCATGATCTCGCTGATGCCGTCCTGAATGGGTTGAGTGACGGTGCTGACGACTTCCTTGGCCGGGCGGGTGGGGGCGTTGGGGTCGAGTGCCTCGTCGCTGCCAAGGATGCGGCTGTTGTTGGTAATCGTCTGCGTGCGGGCGTTTACCCGGTCGCGAATGCTGCCTACGATGCCGCCGTCGAGGAGGCCGCCGGAGTCCTCGGAGGAGTCCTGAGCAGAGAGGGGCAGGGCGGTGAGGAATGCGAGCAGGGCAAGGCTGGTGCGTTTCATGCGCGCAGCTTGTCGCGAATTTTTGCTCCAGTGAAGCAAAATCCCGCCGATGGCGCGAGAAGCCCGGCATCTTGCTCTGGACAGAACCCAAAAAAGCCGTGGGCGATAATAACCCACGGCCTAAAGTGTGTCTTCGCAACGGGCGAGCGCCTAGACGGCTTCGAGCTGCTCGACGATTTCCTGAATCAGGAACTCCGGAGTCGAGGCACCGGCGGTCACGCCGATGTGCTTGTAGCGTTCCTTGAGGTGGGCGAAGTCGAGTTCGCTGGCCGTTTCGACGTGGTAGGCGGGCAGGCCGGTCTTTTCCACGAGGGCGGCGAGCTTGCGGGTGTTGGCCGAGTGGCGACCGCCAACGACCACGATGGCCTCGGCTCCGGCTTTGCGCAGGACGTGGATGTCGCTCTGGCGTTCCTTGGTGGCTCCGCAGATGGTGTCAAAGACCTGTGCGCCTTCGTATTTCTCCTTGAGGATGCCAGCCAGGCGCTCAAACTCGTCCGTAAACATGGTGGACTGGGAGACGAAGCACACCTTGTCGCCCAGGTCGGGCAGGTTGCGGATGTCTTCCTCGTTCTTGACCACGTAGCCCCGGTCTTCGGTGTAGCCCATCAGGCCGATGACTTCCGGGTGCTTGGGATCGCCAAAGATAACCGTGGTAAAGCCCTTGCGGGAGTGGAGCTTGATCTTGCCCGCGATGATGCCGACGTCCGGGCAGGTAGCGTCCTTAAAGTCCATACCGAGGTTCTTCAGGTAGGTGCGACGCTCGGGGGAAATGCCGTGGGCGCGGACGACGAGTACGCCGTGCTCGCGGTCCTCTTCGGTTACCTGCACTTCGGTTTTGCTCTGGTAGTCGCCGACTTCCTGGATGCCGACAGCTTCCAGCTTTTCCATCATCTGCTTGTTGTGGATGAGCGGCCCGTCGGTGTAAACGGGGCGCTTGCCTTCTTCGGCGAACTTGGCAGCAACATTGATGGCGCGTTCCACACCCCAGCAAAATCCTGCGCTTTGTGCACGTATGACTTTCATAACTTGGTAAATCTACTAAAGGATCAACACTGTTTCTCCATTGCCTTTTTGCAAGGGTAAAGTCATATCGCCTATTTGCGCTGCTTATACTGGCAGCATTTTTTTATGCCCGAGACGCTTCCCTGGTTCGCTGGCGGGGCTTTCCCGCTCTATCTCGCCCCGATGGCCCGCTATACGGACTTCGGCTTTCGTCAGCTGTGCAAAGAGCAGGGCGCGGATGTCATGGTGACGGAGTTTGTCCAGGCCGATGGCCTCCTGCGCGGCGGTCCGCAGGCTTGGCGTGCGGTGGACTTTACCGAGGAGCAGCGTCCCATGGGGGTGCAGATTTTTGGCTCCAGCCCGGAAACCATGGCCGAGGCGGCCCAGAAAATCCGTGACCGCCACCGCCCGGACTTCATCGACCTGAACTACGGCTGCCCGGCCCACCGGGTCATCGACCAGAACGCCGGGTCTTCCCTGCTGCGCAACCTCGATCGCCTCGGCGCGGTGGCCGAAGCCGTGGTCAAGGCCGTGCCCGAGCTGCCCGTGACGGCCAAAATCCGCATTGGCTGGGACGACAAGTCCATCGTGGCGCTCGAAGTCGGGCGCATCCTGCAGGGGGTGGGCATCCGCGCTCTGGCCGTCCACGGGCGGACCAAAGAGCAGGGCTACAGCGGCCTGGCCGACTGGGAGGTGATTGACGCTGTGGCCCGCGCGTTGGACATCCCCGTTATCGGCAACGGCGACGTGAGCGACTGGAAATTCGTTGATCGCGTGCGGCGCGAGTCCGCCGTCTCGGGGCTGATGATTGGCCGCGCCGCCCTCGGCTACCCCTGGATTTTCAAGGAGATCAAGGAAACGCTGGCCACCGGGCAGGCCCCCGCTCCACCCACTATCGACGAGCGCTGGGCCACGGTCTTTCGCTTCCTCGACCTGCTGCTGCAAGGCCCCTACAAGGACAAGCCCGCGGACGACATCGGCTGGATGCGGGCCAAGGTCAAGGCCCTGACCAAGGAGATGGCCGGTTCACGCCAACTGCGCCCCAAGATCGACCGCGTAAATTCCCTCGACGAGCTCCACGCCCTGGCCGCCGAGCACAAGGCCGAGTACGCGCAAGCGGTGGGGTAGGCTCGATATTTTATATTAACCACAAAGTGCGCTAAGAGCACAAAGAAATTCATTTTTTTACGCTGAGGCACAGGGAGGAAGAATGAATTGGCTACAGGAAAAGGCATAGGAAACACAAAATGCATTTGGGGTGGCTGAAGCGCTTGGCGCTCTTGGCGTGCTTTGCGGTTAAGTAAAAATTCGATATTTGCCAAAGCGCTGGCGGGTGCTTAGTTAGCATCGACAATGATTCGTTGCCGCGACCTCACTGTAAAAACCCCCGATGGGCAGACGACTATCCTGCGCGGGGCCAGGGCGGACTTTCTTGCCGGGGGCATGAACGCCGTCATCGGGCCGTCCGGCTGCGGCAAGACCACGCTGATGAAGGCCATCCTCGGCATCCTGCCCGCCGAGGGGGAGGCGTCCTTTAGTGGCGAGCCCATCCGGCGTTCGGAGGATCTCGTGGGCAAGGTCGGCTTCGCCCCGCAGTTCAGCATCGCCCAGCCCAAGCTGACCGTGGAGGAGAGCCTGGCCTTTACCTTAGAACTCTTTGTCGCCGATGAGGCCGAGCGCAAACGCCGCCTCGAAAGCATCCTTGAGGTCGTCGGCCTGGCCGAGCACCGCCACAAGCGCATCGAGTCGCTCTCCGGCGGGCAGCTCCGGCGCATCGGGCTGGGGCTGGAGCTGACGCTCGACCCGCCCTGCCTGATCTGTGACGAGGTCACCTCCGGCCTCGACCCGCTGTCCGAGGACCAGATTCTCGCACTGATGCGTTCGCTGTGCCAGTCGCGCGGCAAGACCTTCCTGTGCATCATCCACAACCTGGCCAAGCTGGACTGCTTTGACCGCATCACGGTGGTCTATCAGGGCGATGTCGTTTTTCAGGGCAATCTGGACGCGCTCTGCACTTTCTTTGACATCCCTGATGCCCTGCACCTCTACGACCGGCTAAATGAGCACCCGCTGGAGTATTGGCGAGGCGTGCGCAAGCCGCCGAGTGACACGGGCGGACTTGAGGGTGGAGACTTGAGCGTGGAGAATGGGGGAGAGGCCGCCACCGATGCGCCAAAGCCTTCAGCTCTAGAGTCGACCAAAAACGTTCAAGACTCCGAACCTTCCAACCTTCACACTCCCGAACCAGCGAACTCACAGCGTGTGCCGTCGCTTTCGCAGCAACTGGCCACGCTTTTGCGTCGCCGCTTTCTCCTCTTTTTCCGCGATACGGGCTACCTCTGGCTCACGCTGGCTATCACCTTCGGCTTTCCGTTTCTGGTGGTCATCTTTGCTCTCGACGGCCTGCCTCAGATCCAGTCCATCGCCCTGAACAACTCCCTCGGCTTTGTCGAGCGGATGCAGCAGGACATCCAGTTTCGCATGAATGCGATGGAGACGGCCTCGCTGGTCACGGGCTTAATCATGTTTCAGGTCATCCTACTCACTCTGATGGGCTCCAACAACGGCGCACGGGAGATCGCGGGCGAGCGCACCCTGTTCGAGAAGGAGCGGCTCTCGGGGCTCGGCGTGTTGCCCTACGCGCTGTCGAAGATCGTTTTCGTGCTCATCATCGCCTTTTTTCAGGGCGCGTGGATGACGTTTTTTGTCAAAATTATCTGCCAGTTTCCGGGGCCGTGGCTGGCCCAGACAGTGATTCTGGCCCTGGTCTGCGGCTCGATGACGCTGGTCTGCCTCGGGTTCTCGGGGCTGTTTAGGTCAGCGGAAAAAGCCAGTCTCCTGTCAATTTATCTGGTGGGCTTCCAGCTTCCGCTCTCGGGTGTGGTCCTGGCCCTGCCGGATTACCTCGTGTGGGTGTGCCGACCGTTTATCAACAGCTACTGGGGCTGGGCCGGGTACCTCAGCTCGATGAAGGACATGCGCCTGTGGGACGCCTTTCGGGAGAACAACACCGAGTGGGTGGCCTCGCCCTCTGCCGCAGTGCTCTTCCTGCTCATCCAGGCTGCGGTCGGCGTGGGCATGGTGCTCTACGGCTGCTCACGCAAGCAGTGGAGCTAGTGTCCCGTTAGCCAAGTTTATTAATAAAATGCAGATGGCCACGAAAGGGCATCAGGCATTGCCTATGATAAAGCTCAATTCTGAAACTCTCTGCGCCTTGGCGTCTCTGCGGTGAAATCGTTTAGACCGGAATTAGGCTATGGCTACGCTAGTTTGTCAGTTCCGCTTCGTTGACGTGCGTCCGCTGTTGGATGGAGATCCTTTTGATCAGTTGCATGAACAACAGGCAGAGCACGAGGCCGATCACATTCGCGACAATGCTGACGTAGTCCGATATGATAAATTCCTGGATGTTTGAATCTTCATCAGTCATGTGCATTACGACTTTCTCAATGACGCCATACAGCAGCCACAGGCCCCACCACCAGCCCAGTAGCGGTGTGCCGGGTTGGCGGGTCCACTTTGCCGGGTTAAGGCTGACTTTCCAGTTCTCCTTCATCACCTGGTAGGGACGAAAGAGCCAGACGATCGGGATGAAATAATAGGCAATGCTCCAGCCGGGGGTGTACCTCAGCTTTTTGGCCCCCAGGCTGCGCGAGTTCTTGCAGACGCGGAATTGCCAGATGAGAAATACGATGGCGGTGACGAGGTAGAGCAGCAGGAAAATGAGGCCGATGAATACCTGACGCATGTCATTGAGGGCTCCTTCGGCTTCCGTGAACTCCTCACGCATGAGTAGTTGGATTTCCAGCACATTGCTGAGGAGGCTCAGTGCTTCCATTCCAAAGTATATCCACAGCAGGATGACGAGGGCCTTGGTCAGGGGGCGCATATCGTAGGCCAGACTGCGCACGACTGGCACGTCTGCGTCGGTGCTGGCTTGTGTGTCCGTTTGTGCTGCTGCGGGGTTGGTGTACTCCGAGATGGGACGCCATTCTTCCATGCCCTTTTGCCAGTAGTACGCGTTGTCGGGGATTTGTCGCTGCGAGAGCAGGGGCTGCAACTCACTCTCCGGGTAGGCTTGTTGTGTCCCGTCAGGCAGTGTTATATGAATTTCATTCATGGGTAGATGGCGTATGAATTGTTAGAATGCCAAGTATCGTGCGTTTACCTGCCGCGGCGTCAAACCTGCAAACCCACGCTTGCCTTGCAACCATGTGATATTATGGTGGTTGAACTTATGTATGCGCGTGGCTCCTTAGCCAGAACCTGACATGGCCTCCCCGAAGTTTAATCCCCTCGTCTCCGGCGTGCTCTTTCTCGGCGTCGTCGCGCTGATTGCAGTGCTGCTGATCGTCGTCCGTTCGAACCCCTACGACTCGCTCGAAGCCTTCCCCTACGAGAGCTATCGCAGCCAGCCGGCCAACCTCCTCGGTAACGAGTACTCGCTCGATGCGCAGATTCACTCGTTGCTGGTGTGGGACGAAGGCACGGGTCGCCTGCTGGCGGTGACGCCTCAGGGGAGCAGTGGTCGGCTCCCGGTATTCATCCCGGACTCGCTCGGCAAGAGCATCCATACCGGGCAGCGTTACCGCATGCAGGTAGCCATCCGCCAAGGTGGCCTGATCTACGTCGAAAACCTGGAAAAATACTAACACCCCCAGCGCCATGAAGTTTCGTTCTCTCACTTTTTGCCTTATCGTCGCGACTAGCTCATCCCTGCTCGTGGGGCAGGCGCCTCCGGGCAGCAGCACGACGAATCCCTTTGCCAACGGCGGCTCGGGGCTGCCGGGGTCAGCTCCGTCCCAGCCCACCAACTCCAATACCATGAACTTCGGCTCAGGAGGCGGTTTTCTGGAGAGCGATACCGCGCGGGCTTTTTCCAAGGACATCTTCGACACCGAAAGCGACTCGATCAACTTCGAGGAGGGCACCTTCTTCTGGAAGGGCGGCACCTTTAACCTCGGCAACTCCCGCATCGCGCGGGCGCGCTTTGAGCGTTATCTGGCCACGCCACTGGTGGATGACCAGACCGAGGTCTACCTCGGTGTGCTTGATCGCATCCACGAACTGCTTTCGCTTATCGGCAGCTCTGAGGTCAAGGACTCGGAGCAACTCTACGAGGAGATTTACCAAGCCTGGCAGTTGCTCTTTGTCGCTGCGCGCTACGAGATGGACGGCGGCACCTCGCTCGTTATTGCCAATCAGGTGTACAACGTCTGGCGCATTCGCGATGAAAACGACGACCTCGACCGGCTCCAACTCGTGTACGAGGAGGAAAAGGGCAAGATCCAGGACGAGCTTGTGTCCGGTGACTGGTACTCCAAAGGCGAGTACGATGACGTCCAGGCCTTGACGGCTCAGGGCCGGCATACCGGTAAGGTGTTTGACGGCATCACCGAGGGCACGTTCCGCGCCGAGCAACTGGCCGAGACCCAACTGCGCATCAGCGCCATCGACGCGCAGAGAATCACCAACGGCATTCAGGCCAAAATGCAGTTTCAGACGCAAATCCTGAACATGCTGCTTCAGCGCCGCTACGAGCACTGCCTCATCGCCTGCACTTTCTACCGCTATGTGTTCAAGGGCTCGCACACGGAGATGGTCGTCGGCCAGGAGCAACTCGAAGGTTTTGTGCCCGTTTCAGACTTTTCGCCCACCATCGAAACGATCGAATTCCTCGCCCGCGAGGCGCAGAACGACGTCAAGGTTGGCATGCGCACGGTTGATAGCCTTTACGATAGCGGTGAGCTCTACGCCGCCCTTGAGCGCATGCAGGAAACGTACTTTCTGGGCGAGTACATGCCGCAGGTGATCGACTACCCGGAGGAAAAAAAGCGCAAGCTGCTAGAACTGTACCGCATCGTACGCGAAGTGGAAAACCTGGCCGACCTGAAGGACTACGGACAGATCGAGGAGAAGGTGGATGTCATCAGCAAGATGGCCTACGACTTTCCCGCTGCCAGTGTGCTCTCCGGTGTCCGCTCTGCTCAGCGCATGAGCAACCTTTCCCTGCTCTCGGCCCAGCAGTACCTCGCCACCGGGGACACCGCACGGGCCGAAGTCGCCCTGGCCCGGGCGACCGAGATCTGGCCACTCAATCCGGCGATCAAGACCTTTACCCTCGATATCGCCAGCCGGGCAGACATTTCGACCCAGGCCGGGGTTATGTTCGACCAGCTCTACGATCGCCGGGACTTCCGCCAGATTTTTGACCGCCGCACAGAGTTTGCCGCCGCTTTGCTCCAGGACCCAACTCGCTCCAAGAGCCTGCAAGAAGTGGTTGAGCGCACCGGGCGCGTGGATATGCTGATTGCCGCCGCTTACGAGCAGGCCGAGCAGGAAAACGCCTTCGAGGCCTGGGAGCTGCTCCTTCGGGCGGGTGCCCTTGACCCCACCGACGCCGAACTCGCCCGGGCCAAGGCCAGCATCGCCCCCCGCGTGGCTAACTTTGTCGGTGCAGTCGATGCGGCTGAGCGGGCGGAGAACAATGGGCAGTACGCCATCAGCCTGAGCCGATACATCACCGCGCAGGATATTTACCCGGCCTCAAAAACCTGCCGTGTGGGCATCGAGCGGGTAGGCAAGAAGCTCATGCAGCAACTTGCCGCCGAACAGGGCGAAAGCGGCGCCTAGGCCGTGCGCCAAGCCTGATAGCCCGTCTTTACTGGCCGCTTTGTCCGCTGTTGATCTGCACATTGCTGGTGCTGGATTGCTGCTGCACGGTGGGCGTGGTGATGGTGACGCCGCCCACTTTAAAGGAGTTGCCCTGCGGCTTGGAGTGGGGCTTGTGCGGTTTGTGTTTGTCGCCTGTGTTTACGATGATGACTTTGCTCTGCGGGTAGGGGTAATAGGCCGGGTAGCTGGTGCCATAATTGGCATAATAGGTGGGCCGGTTCTCCAACTCCTGAATCTGGGCCTGAGCGCGTTGGAGCTGCTGTTCGAGCTGGGTGATGCGGTCCTGCTGGGCCTGGATGATGTTCTCGACGCTGGCCAGTTCGGCCTGTTCCTTGGCGTAGCGCTCAGCCAGCGGGGCAATGATCGCGCTGACGTCAACATCAGGGAAGTGGTGGGTAAAATTGCGCCAAAAGGCGAGCTGCTCACCTGAGCTTTTGGCCAAAAATTCCGGGTCTGTCAGTTTATTGGCCTTGAGCGTTTCTCCCTTGTTCTGGATGCGCTCCTGGTGGGCCTTGGCCTGTTCAGCCTGTTCTTGGCGCACCTCTGCCTCGCGGGCCATTTCGTCAGCCGTGCGGATGTTCACGGTGAGCACGCGTTCGTCGGCCACGGTCACGCTGCCCTCGGCGTAGAGGTAGATCACCTTGTCGTTCAGGTCGACGGAGCCCTGGGGTTGACCGAGCTTTTCTACCATGACGGCAAAGGAGTCGCCCACCTCGACATTATCGGCAAAAAGTGGGGTGCTCAGGCATAAGCTAAGGGCAAGACAGGATATGGCGGACCGTGCTTTCATGGGGATAAGCTATCAAATTCTGGCCCAAAAAGCAAGCCGACTCCCTCTTCTAGCACTTTCCTTACGATTGACCAATGGGCTTTGCTACGATTGCTTACGGGGATGGAGCAGAAAGCAGCAGGGGAGGGACATCGGGCGCGTTTGCGGCAACGCTTTCTCCAGTCGGGGTTTGCGGGCTTTGCCGAGCACGAGGTGGTTGAGCTCTTGCTGACCCTGTGCATCCCGCGGCGCGATGTAAAACAGCCGGCCAAGGCCCTGCTCAAGCGCTTCGGCTCGGTCAAGGGCGTGCTGGACGCTCCTGCTGAGGCCCTGCGGGAGATTCCTGGTATCGGGGAGGTAGCCCCGGTTGCCCTGCGGATTCTGCGCGAAACGGCCAATCTCTACCTTCAGCAACAGGCGCAGGCCCGGCCCTTGCTGGACAGTGTAGATCACCTTATCGATATGTGGCGCGCGCGGCTCGGCGGACTCCAGCACGAAGTCTTTGAAGTCGCCTACCTGGACAAGCGCTACCAGCTCCTGCCCAATGGCATCGAGCGGCTGGAGGAGGGCGTCCCCGACCAAACCCGGGTTTACCCGCGCAAGGTCATGCAGTCGGCCCTTTCGCGGCACGCGGTCTTCATCGTGGTGGCGCACAACCACCCCAGCGGGCAGCTCAAGGCATCTGCCCAGGACCGCCACTTGACCACGACGCTGGTGGAAGCCGCCCGCACGGTGGGCTTGCGGCTGCTTGACCACATCATCGTCACCCCCGACGATGCGCTGAGCTTTCTCGACGAGGGGCTACTCGACCCGCCCTGATGTGCGCGCTAGGGTGTGTCTTCAAATTAAGAAACGAGGGAAAAAGAGGTAATTTTGAGGATTTTTTCGGCTTTCGAAGTGGTGTGAATCCAGATTCATGAACTGAGAAAACGGAAAAAGAGGCGAAAAGACCCTTTTCTACCGACCTTGATGAATTTGAAAACACGGCCTAGGCCTTCTGGTACAGGCTGTACTTAAAGCCTGCCCACAGCGCAATGGCGTAAAAGAGCAGGTCCATCGGGTGGAATGTCTCCTGCATCAGTTCGGGCAATAGCGAGTAGTCAAATTCCTGCAAGAGTTGGAAAAAGCCGATGTCGAACTCGATGCTGATAAAGCCGATCATGCTCAGGATATTTCCCACCACGCAGCCCAAAAGTGCAAATACTGCACCGATTACGCCAAAGGGAGTCGTGTAGCCGCGACCGGCAAAGCGTACTGCAAAGCCGACGATGAACCCGATAGCAATAGCGATGTAGCCGATCTGGTACTCTGTTGCCACCGTAATGCCAGCCCAGATGGCGGCACCGACCAGTGAGGCGATCAGGCCCGCGACAATTGCCAGGGGCAGATTTTGGCGGGGCATGTTGGCCCCGAGTTGTGAGACGGAGCTATCGGCCCCGTCGTACGCGCGCGTGTCATCCGAAGAATGGTTCATGAGTAATTCGTGTAGAGATGAAGATGTCAGGCTTGGCCTGATACGGATTATTAAGCGGCATCAATCAGCCTGGGCAAGGCTTTAGTGGACCTAGCCAATGGCCAGAAGGATGCCGACCTGGGCGCAGCCGATGAGGAAGCCGAGGATGCCGCCGAGGCGTTCGATGAGCTTGAACTCGCTGGAAGCAACGCGCTTCACCACCGTTTCGAGCTGATCGATATCGAACTCCGCGATGCGGCGCTGGACGATTTCTTTGACCTGTAGGTGCTGCTCCAGGTCGTCCGCCAGCTTGTTGCGCATGCCATCGGCCTCTTCGTGAACGGCCTCGATGGCGATTTTCTCGATAGAGCTGATGGCGCTGTCATTGATAAAGCTCCCAATGAGCGGGATGGCTTGCAGGCGCTTGCCCGCTTTTTCCCGAATGACCCGCCGCACGAAGCCGTCCAGATGCCCGCTGACGTCGAGCCGGGCCAGCTCCTTGCGGATGGTGTGCTGGGTCAGGATTTCGCGCTCGATGACCTCGGCGGTCTTTTCAGCCACCTCGGGCTGGCGGCGCGGAATAAGGCCCTGAAAGGTCATGCCCAGCAGCCGTACGGGTTTGCGGGGGCGGAAAAGCATTTGAATCGCCACCCAGTTCGTCAGCCAGCCGATGAGTCCGGTGACGAAGGGTATCCAGGCGAGGGAAAGCACGGTGTCGAAAGTCATCTTGAAAAAGGGGGTCAGCCTCTCATGTCTGCGTGCGCCTGACAAGTGGAATGCACGGCAGCCCTGCGCCCGTGGTCAGCCTCACGAGGCTTCTTCGCCAGGCTCATTGGCGGGCATATCTGGCTTATGGGTGGCCTTAAACTCCTCAGTCAGCTCGATTTCGGTCCATTTCTGCCGCTCGTGGTAGGGGGAGTCGCTGGCCGGGGCCAGTGCGGCATCTGCCCGGGCTTCGAGTCGGGGCTGAGCATAGCGCGACTGGGTGTCCGTCCGGTTGGTCACTTGCCAGCCGGGGAGGTCAAAGTACTGCCCGTCGAGGAGAAATAGGCGGTTGGGATTGGGCCCCCACCAGAGGTTCCGCTGGGAGTCGAGGCTGTCGTAGAAGAAGCGCCAGTCCTGGTAGGGTGCGCGTACGAGGGGGACTTCGATGTGGTCTGTGCTGATGATGTTGTCGTGCCAGGTCCAGTGCTCGGTGTTGATGGTCAGCTCCTCCCCCGTTTCCCAGTTGATGACCGGGCGGTCGTGTCGACCGAGTACCCCGATCTGTACACGGATGTTGTTGGCGATAACGCACTCGCTAATGCGGCCGTTGCTGGCGTTGGCCAGGAGGATGCCGCCCCAGTTCCCGTTGATGGAATTATGCTGTAGGGTCAGCGGACCCTGACTGGCCTCAAGCACGACTCCGTAGCGGAGATTGTTTGCGATGACGGAGTCTTCCAAAATAACGTCTCGGTTGTTGTACTCGAGCCAGATGCCGTTGGCCTGGTTGTCCTTGGCGGTGTGGTGGGTGATGAGAGCGCGGTGGGTATTGCGCAGCTTGAGCCCCCCGCGGTCCCAGGCGGTGAAGTTCTCCCATGCGCCCCGCCAGTTATTTCCGTTGGTCTGGCAATGCTCCAGCCGCAGGTTGACAAAGCGTGAGCCGCGGATGCCCGCACTGCCGTTGCCGTTGGCTGTAATGTTACGCAGGGTGATGTTCTCGCTCCGGGGCTGGAGGTTGGGGCGCACCCCGATGCGGATGCCGGTTCCGCCGTTGTCGATGGCGGCGATGTTTTCCAGAACGACGTTGCGGCAAGATTCGAGGTCGATACCGTGCTGCACGGAGTACTTTACGGTCAGATTGCGGATGAGCAGGTTGGGCTTGTCCACCACGTAGAGGCAGGAGCTGGACAACTTACGGCCCAGGTTCAAATTGGTGGGAATGTCCAGCCGGGTGTTTGTCGGGCTGCGCCCTTCGGGGAGGCAGACCATCAGCACACCGTCCTTGGGGTTGCGCAGGTAGCCGTCGTGGACAAAGTATGTGCCGGGCTCGAGCAGGTCTTTGCTTTTGACCATGCGCAGGGGCTCGCCATCGGCGAAAACGCTTTCCCGGCGGCGGGCAAGGTAGGGCACGAATCCCGCGTCATCGGGGTTGCGGGCGCGGCTATGCACGATGCCCGAACGCGGGCTGAGCTCGTCGTGCTTGTTAATCGCGGCCACGGTGTAGGCGTAGCTGTGGTCCTCAAAGGCGGTTGCGATCAGGATGTCCTTGTCCGTCCAGGTGGTGCCCTCCACGTAGTCTTCCACCAGGGTAAACGAGTCCGTTTCGCCGATTTTCTGGCGGTAAACGCGATAGCCGATGGTTTGCTGATCGGGCTTGAGCGGGGGCTCCCAGTTGAGTGTGATACCATCGGCGCGGCTTTGCGAAACCAGTTTCTGGGGGGCGCTTTTGTGGTGTGAGGCAGACCAGACTTCGTCCCGGGTGAAGTCCCCCCAGTCGCGGTCCCAGGCGTGCGACCAGGTGTTGGGCGGGGCGTCATGGGTCAGCGTCCAGCCTTCGTCCCAATGCTCGGCGCCCGTGATGATGGTGCCCTCACGGCTCTCTCCCTCCAGTACGAGCAGGGCGGCAAAAGAGGCGCCGGGGATGGTCACATCCTCGCGGTAGATGCCATCGCGGATGAGTATCTGCACCGGGACTTCCTGCTCAAGGTAGGCGATTGCCTCGGTCACGGCGGACTGAATCGTTTTGTAGGGCACGCTGGCCGGGGATTCGTCCTCGGGGGGGATGTAGGCCGGGTCAACGATCATCACGATCTGCGTTACGGACTCGTCGACAAGACCACCTGTGGCGGGCATGGCGGGCTCCGCGCCTGTCACGGGACAGGCGCAGCTCAACAGGCACAGCAGCAGCCAATAGCGCATAGTCTTTATGCGGATGAAACGCCCGGGGCTTAACACATTTTTCACTTTTCCTCCTGCGGAGCCAGTGCATCGAGCACCGTTTCCAGCGCTCCGGCAATGGCTTCCCGGTAGGCTTTGGCGTGCGCGGTGAGGGTCTCGACCAGTGCGGCCTGTATGGGCTGTTCTCCGGGCACGGCCCCCTGAGCCATGAGCACATCCAGCAGGTGACAGACGAGCGCCTTGGCCTTTGGCGGCGTAAATAGGGATGTCCATTCACTTTCCGGTAACGCGCTCAGGGGCGGTGTATCCTCTGGGCCGGGGGCATACTCGTAGCCGGGGTGGGCCAGGATGCTGCGAAAGAGCGCCGGGTTTTTGACCGAGGTCAATTGCAGCGCAATCAACGTGCTGAAGTGGGTCAGCTTGAGGTGAAAAAGGTCGGGGCAATGGCGGCTCAGGGCGGGGTAAAGTTCGGGTGCGCCTGTGATTTGGTAAAAGGCGAGTTTGTATGGCCCCATTTTGCGTGCGATCGCGCTGTGGTCGCGAATAAAGCTATCGAGCGCGGATGGACGCTCCTGGTCTTCCTCGGGTTCCTCCGTCGGTGTCATTGGTGGGGGCGGGGCCAGGCTGACCAGAATCACACCGCGGCGCTTCAGTTCAAGGCTGAGGAAGAGGTGCTCTTGGGTGTTCAGGGGTGTGCTCATGGCGTGAAGGTCCAGCTCAAGCTCAAACGGGCGTTGCGCGCAGTGGCGGGTTAACCAGAGTTGGCATTGTTTGACCTTCGACAGGACGGGAGCAAATTTTACCGCAGCTCGCTTCAGGGCTTCATCGTCGAGGGACAGGCTTAGCTCCTCGTGTACTTCCCATTCGCGCCCGCTGTAGCGTTTCTCCCAGTCCGGGGCGAAGTCGCCGCTGTGGAGTAGCGTCGCGTGCGCGGCTTCTAGCTCGTCCTCGCTAAGCTGGTCTGCCTTGGCCTCGATCAGATCGCTCAGGCTGAGTGTAAAGTAGGTGTAGCCAGCAGCGGCGCAGAGCTTGATGTCGTCCTCGCTACTCAGCCCATTGGCGTCGGCTCCCCAGGCGCGTGGGTATTTCTCGGCCGCCAAGGCGTCGCGGGCGGCGTGGATGACGGCTTCGGGCGTGCGTTTGAGCAGGGTCATGTCCCGCAGCGTTTCCAACGCAGGGAAAAACCCGAGTGTACTGCCCTTGAGCGCGGCGGCATGTCCTGGTCCGGCCAGCCCGAGGGCATCGCCCAGGCCGAGGGAGGGCTTAAGCCCCAGCAGGGCGGGGTCTGAGATGGAAGCCATGGCGGGAAACGCTAATGACTTGGCCTGCGCAGGCCAGCGTAAATCTGGGTCATCTTTGGGGATGCTCCGGGACTGTGCGCTTGCCGTGGGCATGTAATTGTCCACACTGGCTTTCCATGAAGTTGCTCATTTGTCTCACGTTTGTGTTGGTTTGGCTCTTCCCTGCCTGGGCGAGTGCCGAGGAATCCTTTGATCTGGAGGATGCCCTGCACGGGACATGGGTCTTCGCTGAGGCCGAAAGCTGGGAGCTGTTCCGCACCTCCCCGGAGTGGCGCGGTATGAATCCGGACGCGCAGTTGGACTACCAGACCACCATATGGCCCCGGGCACTGGCGCAGTTACTTTTTACCGCTTACCGCTTCAACGACGACAAGCTGATTGTCATCTTCAAGGAAGACCAGCAGGCCGTCGATACGGAGATCGTCTCTGAGGAGGGCAAAACCATCACCCTGCGTCTGGGGGACAGTGCCAGTGCGCCCATCATGAAGGTGCATTTTCTCAACCCGAACTACATCCGCATCGAGAATGTCGGCTCGGTAAACTACTACGTCTGGATGCGTAAGGGGACGCCCTATCGGCCATAGCGCTGCCCTGAGCTTTTCCCACACTTGGCATGGAACGAACGCGCGTCTCACTTCTGGAAAAAGTTCGCACGAGTGATAATCGTGCCTGGGAAGAGTTTTACGCCGTTTACTGGGCACCGATTCTTGGCTACTGCCGAAAAATCGGGCTGGGCGACGCCGATGCGCAGGATGTCTTGCAGGCGTCCATGATGCAGCTCATGCGGCAGCTCCCCACTTTTCAGTATGACCGCAGCAAGGGGCGTTTCCGCAATTTCCTCATCACCATCGTTCACCGCCAGGCCCTCAAACACTTTCGCAAGCAAAAGCGCCTCAAGGAAATCGCGCTCGAAGTCCCGGCCCACGCGGATGGCCAGGCCCCCATTGATCGCTTGGCTTCTACCGCCGAGCCGGAGGAATCGCCCAATCTTCAGGCTTGGCAGGAGTCGCTCTACCTCGCCGCGATGGAGGAGCTCCGGGGCAACCCCCGCATCAAGCCCGATACGCTGGCGGCCTTCCGCGAGTACGTGATCGAGAAGCAGCCCGCTGAGGAGGTTGCGAGCCGCTACGGTCTCAAGGTCAATGCGCTCTACGCCATCCGCGCCCGCACGATTGAGATGCTGCAAAAAATCGTGGCCCGCCTGATGCAGGAGGCCGACCTTGTCCCACCCGACGCGTAAGAATTTCCCCTCGATAGCCAATACCCAGAACATGGAAACATCACCCCAGCCGGATATTGACCCGAATGTGCTGTCGGAAACGCTTTGCGAGCCGCCCGGTTCGCCGCGTGGTCTTTTTGACCGCCTCAAGTACGCGGCCGAAGTCATCGGACAAGTTGACATGGCCAGCAACGCACGTCCTTGGCTGGCCTACCGCCGGGCAGACCGGAGCATTGGCCATTATCCGCTGGCCGAGGGTAGCACCCGCGTCGGGCGCAAGGCCGAGGGCGGGCTGAGCGTGGAGGATGCCTACCTCTCGCGCCAACATTTTGAGGTCGCCCAGATGGGTAAGGATTTCTGCCTGCGCGATATGGACTCCCTTGGCGGGGTACGCATTAACGGCGAGCCCCTCTCCGGTGAGCGCACCCTTGTCTCCGGCGATTTGATCGAGGCAGGTACGACGGTCTTTATTTACGTGGAGTTCTTCCCCGAGTACGGCACGTTGAGTGCCTGAGGCGGAGGCCACACGGCGGCTGTTTTTTTCACGCAGCATTTTTTGCGTAAGATTTGCCACGCCCCGGCAATACACGACTGCCCACCCGTCGTCCTGTAACGCCAAACCACCCGCGCATGAAACGTATCGTCCCCCTTTTCTTCGCTCTGATTGTTGCTCCGCTCGCGCTCAGTGCCTACGCCGAGCCTCGCGAAAGGAGCGCCTCGTCCATGCCCTATCGCTTTCAACGTGCTGACAGTGAGGCGGTGGTTAAGGCCATCTGGGTTGCCGAGATGGACGCCACGCGCAGGTTGACGGAGCGCGTCTATGGCGTGGCCATTGATGCCGACACCCTCGTCTATGATTTGGTCCTGGCCGACGATCAGGTCGCCGCCCGCATCGATCGTTTGCTCAAGGGCGCGCGTACGGTGGAGGGGCCCATTTACCGCGAGGATGGCCAGGTCTGGGTGGTCAAGGCCGTCACGCTTCACACCGTGCTGGAGGAGATTACCCGTTACTATACCCACCGCGAGATTAACGGCGAGCGCGTGCGCCAGCTCGACTCCGAGCAACTCACCCAGCGCACGGAGGATGTCGTCATTGACGCGCTCGGCAACGGCGCGCTGCCGGACAGCCCCGGTCTGGCTAAAATCCAGGCCAAGCGTGCGGCGGAGATCGACGCCTACCGTCGCCTCACCCAGCGCATGCTCGGCGTCCGGGTCAACAGCGGAACCAAGGTGCGGGACTTCATGCTCGAATCCGACATGCTCCACGCCCGCGTCACGCAGATCCTGAAAGGGGCCAAGGCGGTTGATATCGTTTATGGGCCGGACGGCACTTGCCAGGTCACCATGCAGGTAAAGTTGTCCGACATCTACCGCGTGATCGAACACTACGCGGGCGGGGAAATCGTCGATGTGGACATTCAGGAGCGCGAGCGCACGCTCAGCGCAACGGGCTACGGCGCACCTCGCCCGGCAGACTACTACGGCAGCCTGGAGTTGAGCGCGAACCAGAGCGATCGAGGCACTCGGCCCGGGACAATTATTGTTAAGGAACTAATCGACTCGCGCGTCGTCGTGGATTAGAAAGTAGCCCTAACCTAATCCGATTCACTTCATTGATAAATACCATGATGACGAAAGCACTGACACTCCTCGCCGCCTTGGCCATGCTCGCCGGTTGCTCCTCAGCCGATAGCGACACTGCTGGCAACTCACAGCAGAGTAACCCCCTCGACTCCAAATACAGCGTCACCGACCTGAACGACAACAGCGTCGACGAGGAGATCATGGCATCCGAGGCAGAGACCGAGACCAAGCCCGTCTACGTTGACCCTATCGTGCAGGCCGACGAAACCGAGATGTAATTCCTTTTTATTCGTGAAATTGTTAGGACAGTTAAAGCAAGCCATCGCCGGGCCGGGTGCGTTCTCACGCGCCCGTCTCGGCACGCTGCTTTGCCTGCTCCTGGCTTGTGGACCGCTCTCGGCGCAGAGCTATGACTACCTCGCCCGCACCCTGGCCGAGGAGGTCGAAGGGGAGGCCCCGGTCCGCATTGGCATGGGTAACTTCGTCTATGCGCAAACCCGGCAGCAGTCGCCCTTTTCCACGCTCCTGCGCATGGAGTTGGAAAACGCTCTCAGTAAAACCGACGCCTTTGAAATCATCACTTATGATCGCCTCGACGAAATTGAGGAACTGGCCGAGTTTCAGCAGCTCAGTCTTGTCGATACGGGAGGTATTTCTCCCGAGCTGACCATTGCCGGGGTCGATGGCATCGTGCGCGGTCGGTATTTTTATAAGCATCCTTACGTGACGGTTTTTGCCGAGCTCGTCTGGCTCGACACCGGGCGCGTGAGCAAGGCCCGTGTCGAAATATCGGTCGACCATATCGCGGCAGAACTTTTTCCCGGCCCAGACGGCGAAGTGGGCATCGCCCCCGTGGCTGGCATTGTGCCCTACGCCGCGAACGCCAGCGAGGCCAACCTGATCGAAGTCGAGCAGCGCATGGCCACTGTACCGGATGACTTTTCCGTTACTCTGGCCGTGGCGCAGGGTAAGGCAGACTTCGCGGCGGGCGAGCGCATCGACCTGCGGGTAAAAATCTCGGCTGATGCCTATGTCGCCGTGCTCTTTCACCAGGTCGACGGCACTTCACTCTTGCTCTATCCTAACGCGCTCCAGCCCGATAGCTTTGTCCGTGCCGGGCAGACGCTCCAGCTTCCCGGCAGCCGCCGCGAGGAGTACGTCCTGCAGGCTGGGCCACCCTATGGGACGGATGTCATTCAGGTTATCGCCTGCACGCAAAGGTCTTCTCTTTTTCAACTGCTGGAATGGGTGCTCTCCGACAACCCCGCCACGCCTTACCCCCTGATAAACCGCGCGCTGGTGGCGGAGGCGCTGGCCAATGCACTGGAGCACGGCTCGGGCAGCGCAGAGTGGGGCAGTGCCGCCATCACCCTCAGCACCTATCCTGTTCAGCCATGAAGTTGCCCGCCTTCATCTTGCTTTTCAGCCTCGTGCTGCTGCCCATATCCATGCGGGCTGGCGGCATGATGAAGCTGGTCGAGACCGAAGTCGAAGCCACGGGCATGGCGCCCGGTGATTCCGCGCATGCACGCGAACTTGCCCTGGCCGACGCTCTGCGCAATGCCGTTCGCATCGGCGCCGGGGTCGATATTGCGAGCCTGTCCGAGTCCCGCAACTTTCAGTTGGAGTACGACCGCATTTTCAGTGCGTCCTTTGGTTACGTACGCGCTTATGAGGTGCTGGACGCTGGCCTGGGGAGCGACGGCATATACCGGTTGACAATTTCCGCCCGAGTGGGGGAGGGCGAGCCCGGCCGCCGCGACATCGTCGCCCTGCAGCAGATGGTTCGCCTGCGTGGTTCGCCCCGCATCGTGATCGAAGTCGATGAGCTGGTTGAGGACGTTCCCCTCTCTGACAGCCTGGCCGAGCCGTGGTTTGAAGAAAGTGCTCGCGAGCTCCAACTCCAAGTCGTGGACATGGCCCAGGTCAACCGCAACGACGATGCCCTGGCCGAGCGTGACGCCGTGCTGGGGGACGCCGTGCAGGCGGCACTGCGCCGGGCGGACTACACGCAGGAGGCCGACTTCATCCTGCAGGTCACCGTGCGCGGGCGTTATCTCGGCGAGCGCAGCCTGATGGGGCTCAAGCCCCGGCACGGGTTTTCGTTTGCCGTTGATCTGCGACTGCTGCGGCCCAACGGGCAAGTCATCGCCACGGTGTCACTGCCTGCGGAGGACAGCTACGACAGCGCACTGGATGCGCCCGTCCATGCAGCCCGCGAAATCCTGCGTGAGCAACTCTCCGGCGACGGCACGGTACGTTATCCCGGTGGTTGGGCCATCTATCGACAGCTCCTCGCACAGTGGATGACCGAGGCCGATCTCGGTTCACTCAAGCGGTTGGAGTTTATCGAAATGCCCGATGCAGACTTTGAGCGCGTGCAGGCCGCACTCCTCGCCGATCCGCGTGTAACGGGCGTCTGGCCGCGCGAGTACGATCGCCGTGGGCGTTCCCTGATCGAGGTCGAAACACGCCTGGGCACCGCGCAGCTCAAGGACGTCATCCTGAGCGGACTCGGTTCCGCCTGGGCCTATGACCGCGGGACGGACAACACCCTCCAGTTTACCCTTTCCGGGGAAAATCACCTTACCCGACCGAGCACCGAGCAGGCGGAAGTTATCGGCTCAGAAGTGAGCACGGTTTCCGAGCAGGTTGCGGTGCTTGAGACGGAACCACCCGCCCCACAAAATCCGGTACCCGGCGAGGGGGTGGCTGAGTCTTCCGAGGGTCCAACTGATACGCAGCCGACCAAGGTCAGCTTGACCTCACTGGCGGAGAGTGAATTTCCCCGCGTGGATGCTCCGCCCGAGCCCTTGGCCGAAGCTGATTCGCCGGAGCTGCCGAATTGGGCCTGGAGCGCATTGGGTGCGGGGAGCGTGCTGGCACTGGTCGGCGTGTACTTCCTGGGGCGTCGCAGTTAGCCGGTAGGCCTGCGGTTTACAATAGGCCGCCAGGGCGGGCGCATACTTCCGTCTTTCTCGCGTAAGATTATGCCGAAAGGGGCAATACGTTCTTAGCATGAACGCCCACCCACACGCGCCCGTTACGCCTGCTTCGAGAAGTTGCTCCTCGGGCATTGTCCACTACTGGCGGCAAAAATCCTACCGTGTCGCGGGGTGGAAAAATTCTCACGTAAGAAGTGTGTGGGGCGGGCAATACATCGCAGAACACCAACCCAGAACTTGCCATGACAAACCGATTCTCCATCACCTTAACTAGCCTCGGCGCCCTTGTCGCCCTGTTCACTTTTACTGGCTGCGGCAGCACGGAAGTTGCCCAGAAGGACACCGAACCAACCTACATGGGCGTCGGGATCGAGGACTCCAAAACGTGGAATCCTAAAGTCGCACCCGAAGGCGACAAGATCGAGCAGGTGGTCAAGTTTGCCGTTTCGCTGAGCGAGCAGGGGCGCCACGAGCAGGCCGCAGAAATTTTCGAAGACGCCGCTTCTCAGGTGAAGAGCAAGCGCAACGAGCTTAACATCCAGCTCTACCTGAGTGCGGCCAATGAGTATCTCAAGGCCGGCGACATGGCGGGTTTTTCCCGCACCCTCACCGCAGCCGAGAAGGTGGCCGACCGCTACCAGCGTGCCGCCTGGGATGAGTCTACCCAGCGTCTGTTCGAGCTTCGCGACACGTATCACCCCGCCCCGGTCAAGGGCTCGGCCAGTGAGCTGATGGAGAGTGCCTACGCCCCTGTAGCCAGCCCCGACGAGCAGACGGTTGCCTTTAGCCGCAGCGCTTCCAGCCAAGGATAGCTGTTATCCACCTCCGATATTTACGTCCAACCCGCATCCTTTATGAAACGTATCCTTACCACCTTTATCCTCGCCGGAGCCCTGACTGCGGCGAGCACCGCTACGGCCAAGGAAGAAACCGGCGATGTCCTCGCCAGCCTGGTCGAAAGCGTCGACTCGAAGTTAACCAACCTGCAAAGCTCCATGGAGCAAAAGACTCAGGTGCAGGCAGAAGTTCGGGCTGACCTGAACGGACTGGCCGAGCAGTGGGAGGAGGCCGACGAGCCCGAGCAGAAGCTCGCCATCAAGAGCGAGATCATCAAGGGCTGGAGCGAGCTGAACGCCAACGACCGCCTCATCCTGGCCCAGTCGCTCGACACCATCGTTTCAGTCGTCGACGACCTACAGCGCCTGCAGGAAGTTTATGAAGAGGGCATCATGGACCCCAAAAGACTTGAGCAAAAAGACAAGCAGGTGCGCAGCACCTTGATGAACGTCGGCCCCGTGCTCTACTCGCTGAGTCAGACCATCGACAACCCCGCGGCCAAGGCCCAGCTCGCCTCCACCGAGCAGACCGCCATCCTCCTGTACCAACAGCTTGAGGTCACCTCATCGAGTAACTCCGAGGGCATGCTGAATCAGATTCACACCACTACAGCGGCGTTGGAGGAAGTCGCGGCCCAGCTCATCATGGTACAGGATCTTCTGGAGATGGAGCGCTACCAGCTAGAGGTGGGTTCGCAGGTCAGCATTACCGAGCTGCTTTTTGTTCGCCTCGGTGACGCCCGCTTTGGCGATCACGACCTCGTCAGCGTGCCGCAGGCCTTCACCGAGGGCGTGGCCGGGCGCAACGAAGCCTTTGGCGAAATCCTGCGCTCCTCATCACTTAATAACCCCTCCGCCAATCGCACCCAGACCGACGAGGGCATTCTGCGGAAAATCCGCCTCGGCAACCTGCCCAACTAACCCATTCACCCGCAACGAAAGTTTACACCCATGAAAACGACTTTGCTAAAAACACTTATCCTCTCCGGTGCGTTGATTTGCACGGCAGGCATCCCGGTCTATGCGGCCAGCAGCACGGATGACAGCATCGCCAAACTGACCGAACGCTGGATCAACGAGCGCGACGAAACCGTTGAAAAAATGGCCGACATCTGGCTGCGCGATAAGGCCTCACCCGAGTTGCCCAACCTGCTCCTGCGCGTCATCACGCTGGAGATGCGTCTCTCCACCCGCGAGAACATGACCCTCTACACCTCCTCGATGGGCCAGACCGATGATATAGACGTGGCCGTGCGCAAGGTATCGCTTGCTTACCTTGAGACGACGGGTTGGAACGCCGATTCGTCCACCTTTGTCGAGGGTAAGAAATTTCAGGTGGAGCTGAATGCCGACGGTTCGCCTGCCAAACCGAAGGCTCCCACCAAGGGCCCCAAGGCGGACGCCGACGGTGAGCCGCTGGCTCAGAGCCAACCTGAGCAGGCCGAGCCCACGAACTCCAAGCCCAGTTACAAGGGAGCGCCGAACCGTGGCTAAGTCCAGCGACATCGCCCTTGAGCGCGGCCAGGCCGTACGGTTTGCTGTGTACGGCATCATCGCCGTCCTGGCCTGTGCCTTGATCCCCGTGGCGCTGAAGCTGGGTAAGTTTGCCCTGCTCATCCTGGGAGGGCTTGTGCTCGGCATCTTCGCCGGAAGCCGTCACCCCGGGCGCACTGCCGCCTTGCTGATTGGCAGCGTCGCACTCGGGCTGCTGGCGGGCACTTTATCCGGTCCGCAGACGGGCGGCGTGCTCGCGCAACTCAGCCACCTGCTGCACCGCGCGTGGGACTCGCTCGGAGTCGCCCTCATCGGGCTGGCACCACTTGCGATCTGGCTGGTGCGCCTGGTCATTCGCCACATGGTTCATCGTCAGGAAGCCAAGCCCTCGGCCTTGCTCGACCTGGCCTATATTTCGCGCAACGGCCCGCTGCTTGGGCTGCTGGGTACCGTCGTTGCTCTGGCCTCGGCCGGAGCTACACTGGCTGTGGAGGTGCAGGCCGGCTCGACGGCCGCCGTGCTGGGGGTCATCCCGCTGGTGGGGCAGGCACTGCTCTCGACCATCGTGGGCATCGTGCTCGCAGTCGGTGCCGACACCACGCTGCACGCGCTGGAGCGTCAACGCGCCGATGCAGAGCCTACCGCAACGAATCCGATTACGAAACAAATCCCTGCGGAGAACGGCGACCATGAATGAGGTCTTGCTGGCAAGCGCGCGTCGTCAGGCCGGGGTACACCCTGCGCTGGTTGACCTGGCCTTTGTGCTCGTCTTTCTCTTCCTGATCCTTTCCACCCTGGCAGACACGAGCGAAGCTAGCGAGTCGGAGGCTGAAGTGGCTGAGCAAACACTGCCCCCGCTCGATTTGCCCGAAATCGAAGCGGGCGACAGCCTGAGCGGCGCGGGTAAGGCGCACGAAGTCATTACGCTCAGAGCGGATGGTGCACTGCTTCTAGCCGGTGCGGATGTCCCAGACTTGGCTGCGCTTGAAGAGCGTTTGGCCGCGGCGGGCATCGACTCTATCGAACTGCGGGCTTCTGCCAGTGTGCCCTATGGCGAGGTCGCCGCTCTGCTCGGACTCTTTCACAAGCTCGGCATCGATGAAGTATCGCTTGCCTACGAAACCCAATCTTAACCCAACCCCGGACACGACATGTTTAATCTAGCTAAGACTTTTCTTTTCGGCGTGGCCTTCGCGGCCTGCTTTGCCGGAGGGTACTACTATTCGCAGTACAGCGAGCAGGGTGCGCTGCCTGAGTCAATGGCTGAGGCAGAGGCGCTCTTTGAGGAAAAGCTGACTCAGGCTGACGCCGTGCTTGATAGCCTTATCAAGCAAGCTGATGCGCAGCCCACCATTGCAGCTCATGCGCCCTCAACGGATGATGCCCGCCCAGAACCTGTCTCCACACCAAAGACTCCCACGCCGCCTGCCAGCCATACGCCGCAGCCAGCGCCTCCGGCGGAGACGGTTGCGAGCGCTCCTGGTAGCGCCAGCCCGGACATCCAGCAGGCGATTCTGAACAACCTACAGGCGCTGGAAAATCTTCGCTCATTGGACTGATCCTGTATCCATTTTTTCATGACAAGGGTAATTAGCTTCGGACTCGGTGCCTCCCTGCTGCTGCTCCTCATGGCACACTTGCGTGTGGAGGAGTCCGATCCTCAGCCGGAGGAGATCGCTCAGATGACAGTAGCTGTGAAGCCTGTGCCGCCGGCAGAAGTCTTACCTGAGGATGTCCCGGAGCCACTCCCGCCAGAGTCACCACAGCCGGAACCTGAAACTCCGGACCCTGTGCCTGAGCAGGCTCCACCCGAAGTGGATGAAGCCCCCGAGCTTTCTCCTGCTGATTCACAGCCATCACTTGCGCCCGCCGCCGTACCTGCTCCCAACCGCCTCCCGTCCATCACTGCAGAATACCGGCAGACGCTAGGCTTCAACGGCTACACCTCTGCCATGATCGAGCTCGGCGGGCGCTTCTTTCTCTACGATGATGGGCGGGATAAGCTATTGGCTGAGATCGACCCGCAGTCGGGGCAGGTGATGCCAGTTGAGAAGTCCAGCCTACGCGGCATGAGTCCCCGCCTGCGTGAGTTGAGCAACGAGCCAGAGGCACGGGCCTTGCTGGGTAAGCACCGGGGTGACTTCGAGGCCGCTCGACTCAAGCTGGTCTTGATCGTGCCGCAGCGTATCGAAAATGCCATTACGCAGCAACTGCGTGATGGCTATGCCTCGGGTAACATACCGAATGGGGAATGGATGAAGCTGGAGGGTGTCTATCAGCGCAAGGGCGGGCGGCTTGTGCTGCGCCTGGATCGTGCTTTGACGGCTCACGGGATTGCCTCCCCCATTCAGCTCGATATCTATCTTTAAAGCGCTTGGTTCTTTTGTTGGCGTAAGATTTCCGCCCGCGAGGCAATACCCATATATGAAGTTTACCCGCACTGGCCTTTCTCTCGTCACGCTCATTCTGGCCTTGCCACTTGCGGCCGCGTCATACCCACGCGATGGTGAGGTGGATGCTCCACGCGCTGAACGCTCCTCCTTGTCGCCAGTTAAAGCGCAGGCTGGTGATGAGCAATCGTCCGGGCTTCCCCGGGATGCCGCTACACTGGTGCGATATTTTCTCGGCTCCGGAGATTTTGGTCAGGCCGAGACACTCGCGCTTGCCCTGAAAAATGAGGCTACGACTAAGGCTCAAGTTTTGGAGGCGGACGAGCTGTTGGCCGCGATTACCCGTCAGCGAGAGCTGGCACTGCGTATTGCGCTGGATGCGGCCGAGCGCGCCCGTATGCGCAGTGACTGGGGCTCCATGCGGCAGGAGACGGCGCGTGCGCTTCAGGCCGATGCAGCTAACCCCAGTGCACTCGCCCTCGCCCGGTGGATGGAGGCGCGCGGTATTGTCAGAGCTTGGGTTGTGTCGAAGTGAGCGGGCTTTGTATCGAAAAAATCGCTACAAGCTCAGGTAAGTTGCTTCGCGAGGACTGACGGCAACCTGTAGGCGTTGGGTGCCGTCGTTGACAATCGCAGGCTTGTCGGCTTCCACAAACACGCCTGTGCTTTGGCCGGGGCGAAGCTCAAAGGATTGTACGCCTTTGCTGTCCATGACTTCCACGGTCACGGTATGAGGCGAAGTATGGGGCAAGTGAAGCAGGATGGCGGCTTGGCGACGACGGGAAAAGTCAATGCGCAGCTCGCTTTGCAGGGCGGACAGACTTGGCCAAAGCTCCTTCGGGACGGGCGTGCTGATGGCATCAACGAGGGGTAGTGCGGGCTCGGGTTGGGCCGTGGCTTCATTGCTTTCAATAAATGAGATGATTTGATCCGCTTCCGTTTCGGTATCCGTGGGGGTAGCAACATCTGCCGCAATTGCGGGAGTTTCATCATTGGGTGCATCTGTTGCTTTAGCACTATCTGGCCAGAGCAGGTATCCGATGACGCTTCCGATGAGGAGGGCGGCTATGATGAAGAGCGGTGCGGGGGAGGGGACAGGTTTGCGGCTGAGAAAAGTGCTGAGCCGGGCTTCCACGGCGGCGGCGGTGGGAGGGCGCTGGCCGGGGTCCCGCCGGAGGCAATCCTCGATCAGAATCTCGATGGGCGGGGGAAGGTCGCGCCGAAATGATCGCAGCGGGCGGGTGTCTTCTTCGCGCAGGCGTCGCAGCATGACTTCGGGTTTGGGGTCGTCGGCATGGGGCATTTCGCCCGTGAGCTCGCGGTACATGAGTACTCCGATGGTGTAGACATCGGCCGCGCTGTCAGATTTTTCCGCTTCCCCGCTGGCCTGCTCGGGGGCCATGTAGCCGAGTGTGCCGAGAAAGGTGTACTGCTTGTCTGTCGTGCTGAGCGCATGGGTGTCTTTGGCCAGTCCGAAATCGAGCAGCCGGATGGTGCCGTAGCGATCAACCAGGATGTTACCCGGCTTGAGGTCACGGTGGGCCCAGCCGCGTGCGTGGAGGGCGTTGACGACGCGGCACAAGTCGCGGAAGACGCGGAGCTTGCCGTCCAGCGTGGGACAGGAGTCTTTTAAATAGTGGTCCAGGCGCGCACCCTCGATGAAGGGCATCACGTAGTAGGGAACGCCCTCGTGGACGCCGGAGCGGAGGACGGGCACGACGCCCGCGTGGTCGAGGTTGGCTGCGAGCTCGATCTCGCGCAGGAAGCGTTCGCGTGCTTCATCGGTCAGGAGCATGTCGTTGCGGAGAAACTTCACCGCTACCCGGCGGGGTGTCTCTAGGTCCTCGGCTTCGTAGACTTCTGCCATTCCTTCGGGCAGCTTGCGCATAAGCCGATAAGGCCCCATCTCGTAGGGCAGGTCCCGGATCGCGTAGAGTGTCGGGCGCAGCGTTGGTCTGTCCTCAGGAGGAGCCATGTAGGGATATTGCAACAAATCGTCCGATCTTAGGCGAGGGCTAAACGAGCTTGGCAATGCGGCTGTCGAGCTCGCTCTGGCTGATGCCGGTGATGCGGATCTGCTTGAATGGGGAGGTCTCGCCGCTGGTGATTTCCAGTGTGCTCTCCGGGACTTCAAGCTCTTTGGCCAACAGGCGAATAACGCTGCGGTTGGCCTTCCCGCGCTCGGGCGGAGCCTGGACTTTTACCTTGATGACGTCGCCGACCCAACCCGCCAGCGCATCCCGCGAAGACGAGGGGATGGCCTTTATCTTCAAGTGCACGACAGGGGTGGACATGGCTAGTCGTTGCTTAGCCGAGGCGGTCCGTGGCCACGTGGTATTGAGGGTCTTCGGACAGGTTGACCTCGACCATATCCCCGGCCTTGTCGAGTAGTTTGCGGCACTCGGGGCTCAGATGAGTCAGGTGCAGGCGCTTGTTAAACTGGCGGTATTTCTCGGCCAGGGTGTTGATTGCCTCAAGGCCGGACTGATCGTACACGCGGGTAAAATAGAAGTCGATGATGACGTCGTCTGGGTCGTTGCGCGGGTCAAAGAGCTCCTTGAACGAAGCGACCGAGGCGAAGAAGAGCGGTCCGTGCAGTTGGTAGACCTTGCTGCCTTCGTCGTTGAGTTTGACATCGGCAAAGAGGTGCGTGGCGTGCTGCCAGGCAAACTTCAGGGCCGACATGATGACGCCGATAATGACCGCTGTGGCCAGGTCGTGCATGAGCACAGTGTAGCCCGCTACTACGACCATGATGAGGATGTCGCTGGGCGGGACTTTGCGAATGGTGCGCAGGCAGGCCCACTCAAAGGTGCCGATGACAACCATGAACATCACGCCGACCAGCGCGGCCATTGGGATCATCTCGATCCACGGGGCAAGCACGAGCACGAAGAGCAGCAGGCAGACCGCCGCGGTGATGCCGCTCAGGCGCCCGCGGCCGCCAGAGTTCACATTGATGAGCGACTGTCCGATCATGGCGCAACCGCCCATACCGCCAAAGAAGCCGCATACCACGTTGGCGATGCCCTGGCCGACGCACTCGCGGTTACCCTGACCACGCGTTTCGGTGATCTCGTCAATCAGCGAGAGGGTCATCAGGGACTCGATCAAACCGACGGCGGCCAGTGTCAGAGCGAAGGGGAGAATGATCCAGAGCGTGGCCCAGTTCATGGGTGGAAGCAGCTCATACTGGTCATCAAAAAAGTACGGGGTCGGCAGGCCTGCCTGGATGCCGGTTTCCTCTGCGGCTGCGGCTTGCATCGTGGCAGTGATCTCCACCTGGCTCAGTTCCACGTCCTGATTTTCTTTTTGCAGTTCCGTCACGGCCTTGGCCATGGTGTTGGTCTTGAGCATGTCGCCCACGGTGAGAAGGGCATGGCTCTGGTTTTCCGCTTTCCAGTCCTCGGGGGCGTTGGCATTGATCGCGACCGAGATCAGCGTGACGCTGAGGATGGCGGCCAGCGAAGCCGGGATGGCCCGGGTCAGCTTGGGCAGCAGCCAGATGATGCCCATGGTCAGGGCCACGAGTGCCAGCATAAGCCAAAGGGCAGGGCCGTCCATCGGTATGAGTTTGCCCGCGTCGCTGACGGTGTTAAAGCTGCCGAACTGAGCTATAAAGATGACGATGGCCAGACCGTTAACGAAGCCGAGCATGACCGGGTGCGGCACCATGCGGATGAATTTCCCCAACTGCGCAAAGCCCGCCAGGAGTTGGAAACAGCCGCAGAGGATGATGGTGGGAAAGAGGTACTCCACGCCGTAGGTAGCGACAAGTGCGACGACCACAACCGCCATCGCACCGGTGGCGCCGGAGATCATGCCGGGTCGGCCACCAAAGACGGCGGTGAGGAGCCCCAGGAAGAACGCTGAGTACAGGCCGATGATGGGCGAGACACCAGCAACAAAGGCAAAGGCAATGGCCTCGGGGACGAGTGCGAGCGCTACAGTAAGCCCCGAAAGAACATCGTCTTTCAGATTAGCTGGGCGTTTGCGGAAGAAATTTAGCATAGCGAAGTGAGAGAATTCGTAGTTGCAAAAAGGGTCGGGGTTTAGCCCGCGATGGCTGTTCTGTCCAGAGAAATGCGCGTTCTGGGCCCAGTGGGATACGGTTTTTGGCTTTTACAGGACGCACTCGCGACTGGGATCGAGTGCTCCTTTGCACGGAAAAACGCTATTGATATATTAACAGAAATGTTATAGTTCTGTTGTCTTTCTATCGTTATCCACTGACGACGGGGTACTCATTGGCCCCGCGGCATCAAAAATCCACCCATGCGTATTCTATACCTCGACCTTGACTCTCTGCGTCCGGACCACCTGGGGGCCTATGGCTACCACCGTGCCACTTCGCCCAATCTGGATCGCTTGGCTGCGGGTGGAGTGAGGCTGGATAATTGCCATGCCTCCGATGTGCCGTGTTGCCCATCTCGTAGCGCGCTAATGACGGGTATGTTTGGGATACGTAACGGTGTGGTTGGGCATGCTGGTGTCGGTGCGGACTTGCGCCCCGAGGGCGCCGGGCGGAAGTTCCGGAGTCGGTTGAGCACCGAGAGCCTGCCCGGGGTGCTTCGCCAGGCGGGCTACTATACGGCATCGATCAGCCCGTTTGCCGATCGGCATGGGCAGTGGGGCTTCCTGGCGGGCTTTCGGGAGAACATCGACACGGGGTACCAGGGCATGGAGTCTGCGGAGCTGGTTACGCCAACTGTGCTGGACTGGCTTAATCGCAGGGGGAAGGAAGAAGACTGGTTCTTGCACGTGAACTTTTGGGACCCGCACATGCCATCGCGTGCCCCTATGGAAGAGGGGAATCCGTTTGCGGAGGACCCCTTGCCCTCTTGGTATTCGGACGAGTTGGTCGAGGGCATGTTGGCGCGCCCCGGACAGTTTAGGCTCGGGCGTAAGGAGGAGATTTATCGTTTCTACCGCTCGGGCCAGCACCCGAAAATGCGGGAGATGCGGCCGGATGGGCCGGAGTGCCCGCGTTGCCCGGAGACAATCCGTACGCTGGCTGATGTACGCGCAATCGTGGACGGTTATGACTGTGGCGTCCGCTATATGGACGCCCATCTTGGGCGCATCCTGAATACGCTGGCCGACCTCGGTGTGCTGTCGGACACGCTTATCGTGGCCAGTGCGGATCACGGGGAAAACCTGGGCGAGCTGGATATTTTTGGTGACCACGTAACGGCGGATCAGATCACTACGCGTGTGCCGCTGATTGCCAGCGGGCCCGGCGTGAAGTCGGGAGTGGTTGAGGGCGGGTTACACTATCACCTCGACCTGGCCCCGACTCTGGCTGAGTGGGTGGGGGCGCCTGCCCCGGAGATATGGGATGGCAGGAGCTATGCGGAAACCCTCCGCAAGGGTACGAGCACAGGCCGTGATGCGCTGGTACTGAGTACCTGCGCGGGGACGTGTCAGCGATCTGTGCGCTGGGGGGATTGGCTGTACATACGTACTTATCATGACGGCTATAATTTCTTTCCCAAGGAGATGCTCTTCGACATCGGGCACGACCCGCGGCAAGCGCACAATCTCGCGTCAGCAAGGCCGGACCTGTGTCAGCGGGGGGCGGGGATGCTCTTAAGCTGGCATGATGACGTGATGGCGCGCCAGCCATACGGTGCCGTGGATGATCCGCTCTGGACCGTGTTGGCTGAGGGGGGACCGTCCCATGTGCGTGATTTGTATCCTGATTATCTCGCCTACCTGGAGGCGAACGGGATGGCGGACGCAGCGGAGCAGCTCAGGTGTCGGCCTGATCCCATGGGTGAATACCGCTAAATCATTTGTGCAATTTCGCATGAGCGAAAATGCAAACAACATGAGCGCGTGGGCTATTTACGCGTAAAGGCATTTTGGTATAATTACGTTTCGCTTTAGCCCGGATGTTTGCTGGAGCATAAGCACTTTTTTTATGCACTGCCCATTCGCCCCTATGCCCAGCCCACCCAGAAGGTCTGCTGCTTTTCTCGGTCAGCGTGTGCCCCTCAGTGGCAGCGTACCTTGGCGTGGACAGGCCCCTGAACATACCGTTAGTCTGTAGCACTTATGGACGAGCTCATTAAACGTATTTCACCTTCCGGGCAGCATTGCTTCTACGGGTACTATGACTTGCCCGCGTGGAGCCATGATGAGCGGCTGCATCTGGCGCACCGGGTCTCCTTCACCGATCGTATACCCGAGGCTGATGATCGCGCCGAGGTGGGCTACCTCAAGCTGGAGGATGAGGTTCCGCTGTTTTATCCGGTCAGTGAGACCACGGCGTGGAATTTCCAGCAAGGCTCGATGCTGCAGTGGCTTCCCGGGCAGACTGGAACGATGATTTTTAATCAGCGCTCTGGTAACAGTTTTCATGGAGTGATTTATGATACGGCAGGCAAGTGCCTGAAGAAGCTACCGGTGCCGATTGCCAACGTGGACCCGCGGGGGCGCTTTGCCATGAGCATCAGCTTCCCGCGCATGATGGCGTTTCGCCCGGGCTATGGCTACGTTGGTGTGGAGGACCTGTTTCAGTATAAATCGCAGCCAGAGGGCGAGGGCATCATGCGGATCGATTTCGACGCCAAATCGGCCGAGCTGATCCTGTCTTTAGCCGATTTGGGCGAGCTGTGCCGTCCGTATTTCGGGAAGCGCAAACTGCTGGTCAATCACCTCAATCTGAACCCCTCGGGTACGCGCTTTATCGCGCTGGTGCGGCACTTTCCGGATGTACCCAATGGCCCGTTCAAGACCATCGCGGTGACGGCAAATGCCGACGGATCTGACCCGTACATCCTCTGGGACGGTGGCGTGGCCTCCCACTATCACTGGAGAGACGATACGTGCATTTCCATGGTCATAAAGGATGCGAGCGGACTGATAACACTGGCGGAGTTTCAGGATAAACAGCCGGGATATACCCTGGTTGACCCGGGTTTTTTTCTCGACGACGGCCACCAGAGCTATTCGCCGGATCGGAATTGGTTGCTCTATGACAGCTATCCCAAGAATGGGCTACGCGACCTTTATCTTTACGATTTGTTCAAGAAAAAGGGGCAGTGCCTGCGTACGCTCAAATCCGAAGACATCGACACTCCGGTCAAGGTTGAAACCCGCTGCGATCTCCACCCCAGATGGAGTCCCGCCGGGGACAGCGTTTCGTTTGACTCCATTCACGAGGGGTATCGGGGCATATACGTCATGGACTTAAAGCCATTTTTACGCACCTAACATTTTTATCATGGAAAATTTTCGCACCATCCTGCGTTACTTTATCGATCCGCAGAGCAGCACGGACTATTACATCCGGGAGCTCGTGCAGTTTTGTCAGGCTGCCCACGTCGATGAGGTCATGCTCTTGTTAACTGCCGAGGAGCTCAGCACCGGGCACATGACGCGTAACGAGCTTGAGATGTACTGTGAGCTTGGAAGCAAGCTGCGCCCTGCACTGGAGGCGGAGGGGATCGACCTGAGCTTAAACCCTTGGACGACGCTGTATCAGGTGCCGCGCGGGCGCAAGCTGCAGGACGGGCAGGACTTCCGGCTCATGGTGGGCGAAACGGGTAGCCAGAGCCCGCTCGTGGCGTGTCCACTGTGCACGCAGTGGCAGGCTTGGCTGGCAGAGTCCTTTGCGCGTCTGGCCGGGGAGCTGCGCCCCGTCGCTATCTGGCTGGAAGACGACTGGCGGCTGCACAACCACGGGCCCACACTAGGCTGGGGTGGTTGCTTTTGCGATGAGCACATGCGTCTTTTTTCTGAAATGGTCGGGCAGGAGGTCGGTCGCGAAACGCTGATCGACACCATCCTGCAGCCCGGCGATCCACACCCTTGGCGTGAGGTATGGTTTGAGCTGTCTCGGCGTAGCTTGCTGGAGCCGATGCAGGTTGTTACTAAAGCCATTCAGGGGGCGAACCCGGCTACCCGCGTCGCCCTGATGAGTTCGCGCCCCGATCAGCACTCGATCGAAGGCCGCAGTTGGTCGGGCATCCATAAGATTCTGGGCGGTAAGGGCAGCCTGCTGCTGCGTCCGCACATGGAGCCCTACACCGAGGGACGGGCCCTGCGCACGACGATGAGCGTCACCCGGCACACCCTGGCTTGCGTCAAGGAATCGGTCGAGGCCTACCCCGAATTGGAGAACTCCCCCCGTTGCGGGATCTACTCCAAGAGCGGGCGCTACAGTGTGTGGCAGATGCTGGAGTCGGCCCTGATCGGCAGCCGCGGGATTACCATCAATCATTTCGACAATATGGGCAATGGCATCGGGCTGGATCGTAAGTTCCAGGATCACTTGGCGGCCTCCAAGCCGTTGCTGAACGCCATCGTGAAGCTGGGTATTGACGATGCCCAGGCCGACGGCGTGCAGGTGCTCTTCAGCCCGCAAGTAGCTAGCCACCTGCACTTGCCCCCCTTACCTCCGGGGGCTGCCAAGAGCAAAGTGGACCCGGCCGCGCTCTCCCTGCAGATGCAGCAGAATCCCTCCGGTGGCGGTGCTTCGGGCTATACTGGTAGCATGCAGAGCCTTGTTCACCCTTCGATAACCTGGGCGGAGACCTGCGCGATTCTGGGCATTGCGCACCGCTTGACGGATCAGATCGAGCCGCAGCGGGGCCCCATCCTCGTCAACGGCCAGACCCTGCGCGCCTTTTCCAAAGCGGACATCGAACGCCTGCTCAGCGGTTTTGTGGTGCTCGATGCAGAAGCGGTCGAAGTCCTGCGCGAGCTTGGTTACGGCGAGAGCATTGGGATCGGTCAGACCGGTTGGAAGTCGCTGGAGGGAAGCGCCTACAGCTACGAGGAACTCTCCTGCGAAGACCCGGAACATGAGGCCGCAATGAAGCCCCGCGTGTGTGCGCAAAGACTGTCTGGCCGGTTACTCGCGATGGAGGTTGCCGGTGAGGCCGAGGCGCTCTCGTATATTCACGGCCCTGACCACGCACCGCTCTGGCCTGGGTCGGTTCTGGCTGAGACGCCGCAGGGCGGCCAAGCTGTCAGCCTGTGCTATCCGCTCGATGGTGGTAGCCAGTTCTTCATGGCATACTTCAGCAACTATCGTCGCCAGTACCTGCAAAATCTTTTCCTGAAAAATGCCGCTGGTGCTCGGCTGCTCATGGGCCCGGATGGGACGCGATGCTACCGCGTCGAGACCCGCGAAGGCACCCTGTTTGCGGTCCTGAATCCGACGCTGGACCGGATCGACAACATTGCCGTGCGCGTCGAAGCAGGCGCTGCGCTGAAGGGCTCGTGGACGCGCTTGGGCAAGGATGGCGCTTGGGTGGAGATCAACCCGGCGGTCACTGCAGAGGGTATCGATTTTGGCACCCACCTGGATTGCCTGGAGGGCTTTATCGCTTTGCTCAAACCGAAATCATAGGTGGTCTCCCCGGCGGAACTCGTTCGGCGTGTGCCCGGTGACCTTCTTCATCAGGCGCGCCATATAGTTGGGGTCGAGAAAGCCCACCTGCTGTGAGACTTCCTTGACCGACAGGCCGCCCTGCTTGAGGAGCTCCATCGCGTGGTGTAGCCTTCGGCTTTGCAGGTACTGCGAGGGCAGCATGGCGTAGTGCTGACGGAAAGCGCGAAACAGGGTCGTGCGATGTATGCCAAATTCCTCCGCGATAGTGGTGACGTTGAGTTCGCTGTTGGCGTACTCGCTGTCGATACGCTGGCGGCACTGCTCGACCCAGCTTTTGGGGTGAGTCGAAGTGGTTTTGCGCATAGCTCTCGTCTCCAGGAGAATGGCGTGGGCCAAATGCGCGGCCTGGGCGTCGCTGGCGAGCGTGCCTTCCTTTAGCTTCAGCCTGAGCTCGCGGAACAGCTCGTCCGGGCAATCCGCCATGAGGGCGAGGCGCTTGCTGATGCCGTAGGCGTGGAGCATGCGTGCGCTCTCCGGGTGGTCCATGGTGAGCCAGTGGTAGGTCCAGTGCTCACTGGCGCAGCGAATGTGGTGGACTTCGCCCGGAAGCAGAAAAAACAGGGCTTGGCCCTCAACCCGTGTCCAGCGCCCCTCCAACTCGAATTCTCCGCAGCCATGCTGGCTCCAAAAAAGCTGGCTGAACCATTTCGCCTTGGGCCTGTCGATCGGCGAGTCCTCAGTCAGCGTGTACGATCCGCACGAGCGTACGCTTAACGGCAGGTCCTCAGGCGGGCTGCTGTTGAAGCGGTATTCGCTAACTCTATTATGCAACATATATCCTGTAAATACATCATATGTCCTCTAGGAAAGCATATTCATGGCGTGTATACTTTTTGAAAAACACAACATTATGAAGCATTCACCTAAAATCGTCATTATCGGGGCGGGCAGCCTATACTTTGGAAGACAGGCTATTTGGGCCGTAGCGCACCTGCCGGGATTCCAGCATTGCGAGCTTTGCCTGGTCGATACCGACGACCATAACCTTGAGCGTCTGGAGAAGCTGGCCCGGCTGGCCATCACCTCCGAGGGGGTCAAGCTGGAGTGTACGCAGGACTACCGTGCCGTCCTGGACAACGCGGATTTCGTCGTCCTCAGCTTCTCTGAAAAGAACGCCTACTACCGCAGGATCGAGTGCGAGGTCGGGGCCAAGTACGGGGTGCGCTCCTGCTCTGGCGATACCATCGGTCCCGCTGGTATTTTCCACACGCTGCGGGAGTTTGATAAGATTCTGGAGATCGCGCACGCTATGGAGAAGCAGTGCCCGGATGCGCTGCTTATCAACTACGTCAATCCCGCCGCGACGATGGGCATCGGCCTGATGCGCCATGCAAAGATCCGGAGCATTGCCCTGTGCGACACGCACCATATGCCGGCCAAGAAGCTGGGCTACCTGAAGTTGATAGGCGAGGACGAGTCGCGGATGGATCAGTTCGACATGCGGATCGCGGGCGTAAATCACTTTACCTGGATGCTTAAGGCCGAGCTGGACGGAAAGGATGTGCTGCCGGAGATTCGCGATGCCTTCCTGGCCAATGGAGCGAGTGAAATCGATGCCGGCTACGCCAAGTCACGCTTTAATAATACCATCACGGCGCAGTTGTGCGATTTGTTCGGGGCGTTGCCTACTTGTACAGGGCACACCAAGGAGTACCTCCCCTTCTATCAGGGCAAGGGGGCGATACAGGAGAAGGTCCCGCCCCTTTCCGTCTTCAACTGCGATGAGCGCGATGAGAGAACGAGCAACATGTGGAAAGAGATCGATGGCTATATTTCTGGCCGGCGGCCCATGACGGAGTTCCACGCATCCATGCGCTCGGATCACGCCACAGACTTGATTCACAGCATGGTCGTAGGCGATGACCGTACCTACTACGTTAACCGCAGTAACAGCGATTGCGTCGAGGACGGGGGCCGTGCGGTTGAGAATCTACCCGACGATGCCTTCCTTGAACTGCACTGCAAAATCGTGGACGGCGTATTACGCCCGTTTAAGGTAGGCTCGTTCCCGTATGGCTTGCGCGGCCAGCAGTTTCATATCCTCGATATCCATGAGCTGACCATCGAGGGGATTATGCAGCGTGACCGCGAGTTGCTCGTGCGGGCCTTGTCGATGGACCCGATCGTCAACTCGATCGCAACTGCCCGGGTGCTTATTCAGGAGATTGCCCAGGCGGAAGCCGAGGCCATGCCAGATTGGATGCTTGCCCCGAAGGAGCCTAACGCTACACCTAAGGCGAGGGCCCGCACCTCCAACGGGGACGATGTAAAGAACTACTAGAGCGAGCATGAGCAGCAACGAGTTGAGCATGAATAACGACGGCATGCAAAACGTGGGGCTAACATTCGACCATCCGGATACGCCTGAGCAGGAAACGCTGGCCCGGCTGCCATGCGTGCGGATGCAGCCGGGGGTTGCCTTTTCAGTTGAGCATCCTGTGGAGGGTTGGCTCAGCCTTGCGGTCGGTTGCGATATGCGCGACGAGTGCCTTGTCAGCCTGACAGACACAGACGGAAAACGGCTGGAGATCGATGCGGGCTACGCCTCGCACGGGCAGCGCCTGCGGGTTCCCTGGCCGTCTGGCTGCACGTCAATGCGCGTAGAGAAAGTCAACGGCGGAGCGGAATTATGGGTGCTCACAGGCGCGCCCTATGCCCCGTGTCTCGTGCCGAAGCGTGTGCCGATCGAGGCCCGACGCGTGGCGGCTATGGAGCGGCTTCGTCATGACGCCTTATGCCAGTTTAGCTGGATGGGTGGCTGTGTGCTCGATGGTCTGTGGCAGCTAAATGCTGTGGATAAGCATGCGGGTTGGGATACCTCGATCCGGGCGTTTCTGGATCATTATATAACGGGTGGCGAGTTGCACTACCAGTCGCCCCACGGTGCGCCGCTGCGGAACCTGTTTGATAACATCGAGGGTACGCTGCCCGTTGCCGTGATTGCGGGGCTCGATCCACAGCACCCGGTGTGCGACATGGCGCTGCAAATGTACGAGTGCCTTGTGCGCGAGGATGGTCTGATTATTTCGGGCATGGTTTCGGCTGAGGGAAGTTATACCGTGGCCTACCCGCTGGCAGTACTGGCCCGCGGTCGAGGCGATGATGCCCTGGCCGAGCTGGCATTCCGGCAGTTGGATTTGCGGCGCAAGCACCTTTGCGTGGGAGATGACATCTACCTGAGGTGGAACTTCGAGCAGTGGAGTTTTCGCAACTGGACCCGCGGCATCTGCTGGTACCTCCTGGGGCTGGCGCGCAGCTTGTCAGTATTGGGTGTAAACCAGCGGCCGGACTTGTGTGAGCATTTCCAGGAGCGGGCTAAGTGGGTTCAATCCCGCCAGCGTACAGATGGCCTATGGGATAATTTTCTCGATGAGCCGGGTAATCCGCCCGATAGCTCCGGCTCATGCGGGATTGCCGCGGCCTTGATGACGGGGGCTTCGCTGGGTCTGCTGGGTGACGATGCCCGGGACTCTGCCCGGCGTTGTTGGGAAGCGACATCGACATGCCTTGAGCCTGACGGCTGGCTGGGCAGTGTGGCGCCCAACAATAAGCGCGGCGAAGTTGCTCAGCACGGGCAGCGTCGGACGGTTGAGCCCTTTGCGCTTGGTTTGTACGGACAACTGGCTGCCGCCTTTATCGGCAAGAACTAACCGGGGCAGGGCAATAGCGAGCTGCCGCATTGGTGACAGCTCGCATGCCCATGACTAGTCAATTGGGGTGAAGGTATTGGCCTCGTCGTCGTAGTAGTACCAGGTCTCGGTATTATACCGGTAGGACAGCCCCTCGTAATTCGCGTTCAGATAAATCCAGTCTTGTTGCTCATCGGAGTAGAGCCAGAGGTCGGGCTCGTAGTCGCCCACGGGCCAGAGCCAACCGAAGTTGTAGCTGAAGGTCCACATGCTCTGGGCCGGGTTATTGTAGAGAAAGCCCAGGCTGCTGCTGTAGTAGATATTGGGCGCAGTGGATAAGGCGCTCTTCCACGGGGTACTGACGCTGTCGCGCTGGTAATCCGGTAGCTGGTCCTGTGGCGTTTCGTAGTAACGCGGAAACAAGTCCTCGTTGAAGAGCACTTCGCCGGCGCTTGACGTTTGTTGGATGTGCGCAGCAATTTCACCACTGCGATTAAACAGGATTTTCCACTCGTCGCCAGTATTGGGGTCCGTGAACTTCAAGCCGTCCTGGGTTGCTGTACTGATATATTCCGGGCTGATGGGGGTGGTAGATTGTCCTTCATCGACTTCGATGAAGTGCAGAAAATGATTCTGCTTTTGGGGAAGTGGATTGCTGATCTCCAGTCGCCAGCCGCCTGCGGTTGTGTAGGTGCTTGCCCAATTGCTGCCACCATCCAGCGGCCAGTTTTTACCCGAAGCCCAGAACTCGCGGCCCGCGCCACCCTCTGTGTTGATGGAGGCATTATCCGGCAGGAGCGTGGTTAGGAACAAACGGCCACCATCGTCAGCCTGATGGACAGGGTAGGGATCGCTGTCAATCAACTGAGGCTGGTGGCTGAAGTGCATGATGAACTCTTTCTCCTGGTCGAGTTGCACGGATTTTACCCGATCGTACACGATGAAGAAGTCGGGTTTAATATAGACGAATTGACGGACGACTTCTTCGGCCTTTTCGCTATGGTAGCTCTTCGTCGCGTCGCCAGCTGCGTAGATGAAGTGCTCTGTGCTCTGCAGGGAAACCGCCTCTGCCTCAGTTGTCGAGTTCTGGCCTCCGTGGTTGTAGTATGTCGTGGAGTCAGGAACGTAGCTTACATTCGTCCAGAAGAATGGAAGGTCCTCTTCATCCTGGTGAATCAGGATCGTGTTGTGGGCGACGCTCTGCGGAGCGAATGCATGGTGGTGATCCGTATAGTCGTTTCGGCTGCCGGCATCCAGGGCGAGAAACCCCTTCTTGTAGATGACAAAGCTGAGTTCGTCGTAGTGCTGGTGGTTCCCCTGAGAGGAGCCGAAACGGAAGCTCGCATAGGTGTCGTCTAGGCCTTTACCCGAGCGCATGTGGAGGAGCCCGAACGGCTTGTTGTAAAAGTACCGGGGCTCGATGAGTAGTCCGGCATCGGCCTCCGCGATATGCGAGGCGGAGAAGTTGGTCACGAGATAGGGCAGGAACGGATAATCCCCTGTGAAGTCCATGTACTGTGTCGGCAGGGTCGACATGAGCTCGTAGGTCTGCTCGGCCATGTCAGGGTGATTCTCCGCGTAGAAGTGTATTACCTGCGCAAGGTGGGTGTACATTTCCCAGGCACTAATCACGTTGCCGTCGTGGTAGGTGTCGCCCACACCAAAGCTGAGGAAGGACTGGCCCGCACCTTGGTTGATCGTGGCGAAGTCAAACCAGGTTGCGTAGTTTGTCATCTGCGACCAGTGGTGGGATATGTCATCGCCAAAGGCCGCCTCCCATGAGTGCAGGAACAGGAAGGTGGCGTAGGGGTAGTTGCCAAAACTGTACCCTGGCGTGGCGGCAGAAAGAAGCCCTGAGCCATCGGAGATCGAATCGCGGTAGTCCATCATGCCGATGTACTGATCGATGCCTGATCGGAGGAAGTCCCTTGCCAGAGTATCGTCGAAGCCGTCACCGTAGGCGACAAGTCCGCCAAAGTAGCGCAGCGCGTCCTCACCATAATTGCCATTGGTTTCATCCCCGTACGAGCGGCGGAAAGTAAAGGTGCCGCCGTCGTTCACGTGCTGTGCGCTCTCCATATAGTCCAGCAGTGGCAGGATGAAGTCTTCACGTTCGCTCTGAGTGAGGTCATTGTAGATCCAGTCGTAGGCGGTCATCGCGTTGATGCGGGACTCGCCCTTGAGGTCCATCCAGAGCTCCTTGTCTGCGGAGAACTCCAGTATGTAGATGAAGTGCTCAAGGTAGGTTTTGGCCTTATCCAGGTACTGGGTGTCTTCGGTTATGAGGTAAACCAGCGCCGCCTGCATGGCCTGCTTCCCGCCGTCATGGGCAAAGAGGTCTTTTGCCTTCATGGTGGGAGGACTCATGGAGCTCTCAATTATGTGACCATTTCCATCCAATGTGAAGGCGTGTATGGGCGTCGTCGACGGTGTTGTCGGAAGCTGATCGACGGCAGTTTTGAGTTGAGTGAATCGGCTGTACTCTTCGTCATAGGCTCGTGCACGCAGGGCGGGAATCATCTCCGAGTTAATGAACAGGCGAGGGTGCTGGGGGCGAAGATTACTGATGTACTGGTCTATGGCTCCTGCTGATGAGGGGAAGGCCGCGCCAGCGCTCAGGTCCCCTGGCCAGCCATACATGTTGAAGTCATTTTTCGGCTGGAGCTTCCAGACTCCATGCTCATCGGACAGGCTAAAATCCTCCACAGAAGCTTGCAGGCCGTAGATGCGAATGTTGCCGTTATCAATCAAGTCCTCGATCAACGCTTCCGAGCTAGGGCTTGAGTCATTGATGACGAAGCTGGCCGTTGGGTCCATGATGTTGATGAACGCATTGCTGGAGGCCAAACCCGTGGTGTCCATTGAGCCGACGACGAACTGGCCGCCGTTGGAGAGGTTGACCTGAGCCGTGCCGGTATTGCTGATCGGGGAGATCGTGCTGCTGGTAAACAAAGTGAGCATACTGGTGCTCCATTTGAATTCCCCGGATACGTGGAGGCTGCCACCATCGATATTCAGGATATAGCCGCCCGTGTTTCCATTGCCTTCTGCTTGCTGACCATAGAAGTTTGTCGTGCTTACATGGCCATGTATCCACCATGTGGATACGTTGTCGGTTTCGTCTAATGCACCGGTGAGAATAAGTCCTTCATCCGTGAGAATGTCATTTTCGTCGTATGCGTCTGCTGCCACAAGGCTGCTGTTCGCATCGATGTAGACATTGCGCGTGAAGTTGTATTCCACTGAGCTCACTACTTCAGTGCCGCTGCTTACCTGGAACTGCTGGAAAGACACGTCTGCTCCATTCAGAAGTGTCAGCGCATTGAATTCACCTTCCTTGGTGCTATACAGGCCGGTTTTCTCTGATGGTGATAGCCAGTAAGAATGGTAGAACCCAACCTGTCGTCTGGAGCCGTTGATATTCAGGTCGCCATCGAGGGTTACGCGGTCATGGCGCGTGTGCTCGCTTGACCAGTTGTTTCCGATATGAATCCAAGCCCCCATTGTAAAGGGTAGCGTTGGAGCCCAGTTGGTGTTGTTCGGGTCAAAGGCGCCGTCTCTCCAGTCGTTTCCTGTGCCGCTACCTGTCCACTGGTAGTTGATGACCTGGTTGGATGTCGGGTTGGTGTTTACGGTAATCACCCAGTCTGAGCCGTCTGCCACGATGGAGAAGTCCGATGCCGTGACGATCTCACCGCCCTTGCGGATTTGTCCATTCGCAACCAGCTGCTGCACAGAGGCGAGGGTAGCGAAGTTCTGATTGCTGAAGGTTAATGTGCTGCTTGCGTCGAGAAAGTCGATGAAGGCGTTGGGGGAGGTTGACCAGTTTGGGTTCATCGTGCCCACAACGACCGAAGCGCCGTTCGAGAGGTTAACCTGTGCGGTGCCCGTTGGGCTGATGGGGGTAATCTGCTCGCTTGTGTTGAACATGTTGGCTATGCTGGAGCGCCAATTGAATTCACCGCTCACGTTCAGTGACCCGCCGTCGATGTTGAGCACGTAACCACCTGTCGTGTTATTTCCACCGCTTTGTTGACCGTAGAAATCCACCGTGGTCACGTCTCCGAGGATGGTCCAGGTGCTCAAGTTATTCGTATGGTCTTGGGCTCCGGTGACGATCTGGCCGCTGCCCCAGGTGTTCATAACGTTCAACTCACTGGATGCGTCGATATAGACGTTTCGGGTGTATTGGTATGTGTTGCTGCCGAAGGTCTGGGTGCTGCTGCTGACTTGCAGCTCGCGCAGCGTGAGGCTGGCCCCGTTGGTCAGGCTGAGGGCATGGAAGTTACCCGTTTTGCTGCTGAGCTCGAATTCGTCCTGCCAATAAGAGGAAAAGAAGCCGACCTTTGCGGATGTGCTGTTGATGGTCGTGTTGCCGTCGATGCTGACGCGGTCATGCCTCGTCAGGTTTTCCCCGCCCTGGTTTCCAAGGTAGGCGCTGGACGTGCTGTAGCCGAGGGCTTCTTCCGTGACATAGGGGTTCCAGCTATGGGGGTTGGCCCAGTCGCCGTTGCTCGTAATTTCATTCCAGCGATAGTGGATGACGGGCGCTGTTGTAGTGGCAGCGGGCAATGGTTTTTGCGATACACTCCAACCGCTTCCAGCGTCTGTGATGTCAATGTCGCTGGGGGACACAACCTTGCCGTTTAAGCGGATATGACCGTCGATGATGAGCTGCTCGATGGCCGCGCTGTTGGCAAAGGCCTCGCTGTCAAAGTTGACGATGCCTGTGGGGTCGACGAAGTTAATGTAGGCGTTATCCGAGTCCTCGATGTTGGACATGGTATTGACCGAGAACGTGCCGCCGTTGGAGAGGTTCACGTGCGCCGTGGTCTTGTCACTTAGCACCGCTTGTCCGTAATGATTCCAGTCGAAATCGCCGGTGATGGTGAAGCTGCCGCCATCGATATTGAGGACAAAGCCGCCGGTGGAGTTCGCGTCGCCGGAAGCTTGCTCGCCCATAAAGTCCTCGGCCTCGACCTCGCCTTCGATTTGCCAGATGGTACTCTGGTGAACGGCTCCCTGCGTGAGGTCTGTGCCTGGTGCGTCCCTGACTCCGGTTTGAATGGCATTTTCGATTTGGATTGAGCTGCTTGCATCGATATAGACGCCGCGTATGTATTCGCCATCGATAAGGGGGTGCCCTCCGGAGTGGACGGCTGAGCTGACGCGAAGATTTCTCAGGTTGAGGTAGGACCCGTTGAGCAGGGTGAGGGAAACATAGGTGCCGATCTTATTGGATATGTCGTCCAAGTCCCAGCGGTTTGCGAACATGAAAGCGACGTCACTTTGGTTGTTACTAAGGCTGGCGCCGTCCAAAGTCACGCGATCGAATCGCGTCATGTTCGTCCAGGATGTGCTGGCCATATAATTGATGGTGCTATCCGTAGCAGCCGGGCTCCAGCCAGTGTTGTTATTCCAGTTGTCGGTAGCGTTGCCTGCCCACTTGTAGTGCGTCACGCTGTCGGTGAGCGTGACCTTCCAGTCAGAGCCATCTTGTTCGATCAGGAATAGCTTGTTGTAAAGCGACTCGTCTTTGCGAATGTGCTCATCAGTGATAAGCTGCTCGATAGCGGTGGCGTTGGCAAAGGCAGACCCACCAAAGGTGACCGATCCGCTCGCGTCCACGAAGTTGATGTAGGCGTTATCGGAGTCTTCGATGTCGGACATCGTGCCAGCGTAGAAGGTGCCTCCATTGGACAGGTTAATTTGGGCAGTTGCGGTGCCTGTCGTATTGGTTTCATTCGAGTTCCAGTCGAAGTCTCCAGTAATGGTCAGACTGCCGCCGTCTATATTCAGGATATATCCGCCATTCGTGCTGGTGTCCCCGAGTAATCCCTTGAAGGCGCTCGCCGCGACATCACCTGCGATATGCCATGTGCTGGTATGGTTCGTCCAGTTCTGAGCACCAGTAATGATCTCTGTAGCGGTGAGGCTGCTCCCTTCTTCGATGTATGCATTACGGATGTATCCGCCAGTAGAGGTAAGGGCGCTGCTGATCTGGATATCGCCCAGGGTGAGTTGCGAACTATTCAGCAGGGTGATGGCGGTCGCGGTGCCTGTTTTGGTAGCATCATCGCCCCATGTGTAAAATTTGACGTCTGTACTGGGATTATTCATGATGACGCCATCCAGGGTCACGCGGTCAAAGCGAGTGAAATTATCATTGGCGACCCTGCCTATCCAACGCCATGAGCCTCCGATGGCGGGAAGGGGGTCGGGACTCCAACCGGAGTTGTCTTCCCAGTCGCCCAGGGAACCGTCTGCCCACTGATAGTTGGTGATCGGCTCGGTAAGGGTGATGACCCAGTTCGAGCTGACTTGCTCAATGACAAATTCAGCGTCTTCGAGTGAGGCATCTTTGCGTATGTGCCCTTGTGTGATCAGTTGTTCGATTGCCGCGCTGTTGGCAAAAGCGGAACTACTAAAGGTGGCCGTTCCCGTCGCGTCTAGAAAGTTGATGCAGGCGTTGTCGGAATCGTCGATATTTGACATGGTCGCGGCGTGGAAGGTGCCGCCGTTGGAGAGGTTGACATGTGCGGTGGTGTCGTTGCTCAGAAGGTCCTGGCCGTAGTAGTTCCAGTTAAAGTTTCCGCTGACCATGAGGTTGCCGCCATCAATGTTTAGGATAAAGCCTCCGGTGGCTTCGGCATTGTCGGGAGCTTGCTCACCGCTGAATGAGCCGACTTCGACCTCGCCCTCGATCTGCCAGATGCTGCTCTGGTGAACCGTCCCCTGCTCGTGGCTGTAATTTTCCTCCTGGACGCCCGTACGAAGCTCCCCCGTGAGTACCAGAGAGCTACTTGCGTCGATGTAGGCTCCGCGGATATAGGCCCCGTCGGCATAGGAAGGCGCACCCGCATGTACCGTTGAGCTGATACGCATCTTCTCTAGCGTGAGGATTGAGCCGTTTATCAGGGTAAGGGCATTGTAAGTTCCGGTCTTATCGACGCCATTGAGCAGCCCGGAATTGGCAAAATAGAAATTTGCGTAGCTACCGGGTGTATTTATGGTGATGCCGTCGAGTGTGACGCGGTCATAGCGGGTAGGGTTTACCCAGGCGTCGTGGCCAATCGCCTGCCCGGCGGGACCCACGGTGGCTGTCGGGTTGGGACTCCAGCCGCTGTTGTTGGTCCAACTGCCTGTCGTGCCATTGTTCCAGACGTAGTTTGTCACGCCACCAGTCTGCAAGTCGGGTACGCTGAGGAGGTAGTCTCCCGGGGCAAGTTCTCCCGACACGACAGCGTCGTCCGCAAGTGAGGTGAAGGCGTAGCCCGGTGTCGTTTGGATGACGATGGCACCAGGTTCTGCGACGGTCACGATGCAGGAGCTGCTGTTTATGTTTCGCAGCGATAGAGAGGTGGGGGAGGCCAGTGCGAATTTCCAGCCCGGCATGTTGATCTCTGTAGCGTCACAAAACAGAGCGGTGTCAGGTCTGCCATTTATGAACCGCACATTTGCGGCCTGCGCGGAAAACCCAATGGCGCTGTTGGAGATGTCTTGCGAGAGAAGATTTTCAGCGGACGCGATGGGGGTAAACGTGTTCAGTCTCAGGACGCCACGCACGGGGGTGGTCGATGTGCTTTCGGCCAGCAGCACACGGTCTTCCCAATGGTTACCACTGATGTTTGCTCTCTGGACGCCTTGGCTGGAGTTCGTGGTAATAGCATGAACAGAATCGGGCTGCCCGTATGTGTTGGGCAGCAAGGCGACAAGGAAATTTACCTCCGTACCTTCTTGCTCGATCGCTGCGACTTGTCGTCGGCCGGGATCATTCAGGTCCATGTACAGGCTGTCGTGTTGGCGATCATAAAAGTTGGCGTCGGTAGGGTAAAGGCATCGTACCTCCAGGCCTCGACTGGCTCCCGAGATATAGGCTTTATGGCCCACGGTGTATCCCGCCTCGGGCATCTTAAGCAGCCATTCGACCGTTGCTGTGCTCGGCGCTTGAACGGTGTCCCAGACGAGCGCGTAGTCTCCCCGGCGGTGCAGGATGGCGCGCTTGATCTGGCTGACGTCTTCGTAGGCCTCAAGCATGTCGATGTTGGCCAGGCCCATCGTCGGGGTAGACAGGAAATCGACAACCGTGGAGCGGGAGGTTTCGGTGTGGAGCTGGTTCTTTCCGTTGACTAGGAGGGTAGAGTGGGACTCGGTTGCATTGGAGAAGTAATCCCAGGCGCCTTCTTCGCTTGTGCCGGGGTAGCGCTTCCAGAAGGAGGATTGCCCCGTCATGTCACCGTAGCCGGGGGTATCGATCATCCATTCGCTTCCGACCGCCCAGGTAATGGCTCCGGCGTCGAGGTGTGAGTGAGAGCGGTTGGTGAAACCGGACTTGATTGCGAGCAGGTAATCGTTATCCGACCAACCGCTGCGCATCGTGACGATGTCTGCAACCGGTAAATGGTTGTCCAGTGTGGAGGGAGGAGTTGCTTCAATGGAGGACGTGTACCACAGCACCGCAAAGGCTTTCGCCGGTCCATTGCCCTGCGGCTCGAAAGGCAGGTTATCGGCCAGGTACTGGGCAACGGTGTTATTATGCTCTGAGGCCAGGCGATAGAGGATGTGGTGGGGCCCGACATAGTCCTTTTCCACCGCGTGTCCGAAGGAGAGTGCAGCGCCGTAACCAGACGTGGCTGAGTGGAGCCTGAAGTGTCCTCCGTTTTTATAGAAGTCGCTATTGTAGAAGCTGTTGGTGGGGATGACATGAGAAATGCCATCAATGTATTGAAAAATGCGTGATACACCGTAGCTCCAGTAGGAAACCCCCTCAGTCATACTCCCATCGGCGTTATTCAGGTCTACGACTCTCTCGAAATTGAGGTAGGCGGCCGCACTCCAGTAATCAGCGGCAGAGATTTCTTCCATAAAGGCCAGCCCGGCATAGCCCGCCCCCGCCGCAGCGACATGGTTATGGTTGCTCTCGATGTTGACCACCCAGCTGTTGCTGGCGAAGAACGCGCTGTAAATCTGACCCACCCGGACCGTTATGGCGTCGCGAATGTCACCCTTTTCTGGCTCGGTGAAAAAGTCGTAGTGCCAATCATAGGCCAGGGACATCCCGAGGGAGAGATGCCCTGCTGCGAGATTCACGTAGGGATGGGGTTCTCCCCAGCTATCATAGTCGACTGCCTCCGCGATGATCGCCTTTATGCGGTTCTTATAGGACGCATCGTTGGTGATCTGGGCCGCGACGGTCAGGGTGATGAGGTCGTCTCCCACTTGTCGTATCCAGAGCTCCTCCCGGGCGGCAAATTCGGTAATACTATAGCGCTCCATTTGCTCTGCGACTGTTCTGTCAGCGTAATACCATTCGAAGTCCTTGGTCATGATAAAGTCCGCCTGGGCAATTAAGGCCTCAAACAGCTCCAGCTCGCGCCCCGTTGCATTTGCGTAGCGCGCGGGCAGGGCATTGTACTCCTGCTTGGTTAGCAGGAGACGCGGCCGCTGGCTCGGAAGGTTGGATTTCCAGCCCGGCACATCATTGGTCACCACATTTTGCACTTCTTGTGTCGTGAGTGGATTTATGGATGCGTTGGCTGAAGGTAGTGACAGGCTCAGTATGCCTAGAGTAGCGATTAGAATGAGCAGGGGGTTGCGCAGCTTGAGGGGTATAGAACAATGCAGCATAATAGGATAGGGGTTAAGGAACGAGAAATGCGCACGCACAGGACGACACGGGGTAGTACCTCTGCACATGCGCGGGGTGAAACGATACACGATTATCGTTTAAATGCCGTCGCAGGACAAGGTGCCCGCAGCTAATCCAGTTGAGTGTGGCGCCTGTCGATACTTACGCTGCAACGTTGGCGGTCGAAATAGCCAATGGTAGCGACAGCTCTACCGCAGCTCGGCTTGCCAGCTCTTGGAAATTCGTTTCTCGATGGCTCAGTGTTTCTTGTACGCTTGCCGTTCACGTGAATCCTGATGGACATTCACAATGCGAAAGATACTCTCATGGTTGTACCTCTTCATGGCTAATTGCCACCAGGGTGCCAACGAGTTTAATGGTCTCGCCCAGAGTTCTTCATGCAAGGTATCCACACTGGAGATGTCGTAAAGCAGGCGAAACTTTTCCTCATCGCTTACGGCTTCGGCTCCTTCGACGAGTAGCCGCTCGCGGATTTCGGTGAGATCCTCATCTCTTTCTGCGGCTTGTTTCCCGCGTTCTCGCAGAAAGAGCTGATGCAGCGAATTCACAAACGGGTCGATGGCTACGTGAATCAGGCCGTAGTCCGCTTCCAACTCGGGAATGGGGTAAAGCTTGTGCCTTTGTTCGTCAAGGTATGCGCGCAGTTCCGCGATTTCCTCAACCGGACAATTCTCTTCCGGTGTGGTCAATAGCCCATGCTGGGCGAACCAGCGCCCGAGCGAGGCCTTGCTGGTGAGCACGGTTAACGGAGTGGCCAGGACCCACCCAAGGAGCACGGGGGTCATCCACCAGAAAATCGGCGGTGCCATATACCAGGCCAATATTCCCCAGAGTATTCCGATGAGCAGGTGACCTCCCTGGGCGGAGAAGGCTTCCTTCCAGCCAATACCGCCACTGGAGCGGCGTTGTTTATTCCATGCGACTCGGCGTCCCAGCAGGATCGAGACGACGAAGCTGCAATGGAACAACATGATCGAGGGAGCAATCAGCGTGAACATGACCAGTTCGATAACCAGCGAAGCTACCACCTTGCCGTAGCCACCAAACGCGCTCAACTGTTTGGGGTTGCGTGCTAACCACATCAGGGGAAACAGCTTTGGTATGAGGATCAACGTGAATGTCAGCAGAAAGACAGCCAAGCCTTGTTGAGCGGTGCTTTCAAAGGCAAATGGCATGAGCGGAGGGAGGGGAAACATGGTCAGGCCGCTGTTCTCCCAGCTATAGAAAATCAGGGTAGCCAGGACCAGGAACAGGAGCCAAAGCGGCCCGGACAAGTAGGCCATTACGCCATTGAGCATGTGCAGGCGATTGGTCAGGGCGATGCGCCCGAAAAGAACTAACCAGAGGTGCTGCAGGTTCCCCTGGCACCAGCGTTGGTCGCGGATGGCAAAATCGGGAATGCTCGGAGGCATTTCCTCGTAGCTGCCTTCGAGGTCGTAGGCCAGCCAGACTTGCAGGCCAGCTTTGCGCATCAGGGCTGCTTCCACGAAGTCGTGACTCATGACGCGCCCACCGAGGGGACGTTTACCCGGGAGTTCAGGCAGGCTGCAGTTATCGATAAAATCCTGGGTGCGGATGATGGCGTTATGCCCCCAGTAGTTGCCTTCACCTTGTTGCCAGTAGTTCAGCCCCGCGCCACCGATGAGCCCGTGAATGCGATTCCCGAATTGCTGTATTCGGGCAAAGAGGGTTTTGCCATTATACAGCCGCGGCATGGTTTGCAGGATGCCCAGCTCGGGTGTGTTTTCCATGATTCGCGTTATCCGGAAAAGCGTGTCCGCTGTCATCAGGCTGTCGGCGTCGTAGCAGACGAAGAAATCATACAGCTTCCCCCATCTGCGCAGGAAGTCGGCGATGTTGCCTGACTTCTGGTTCAGGTTGGCGCGGCGCTTGCGATAGAAAATTTTTCCCCGTGCGTCGAGGTCGCGTACGATTTTCAGCCAGGCTGTCTCTTCTTCGATCCAATTGTTGACCTGGTTGGAGTCGCTGAGCAGAAAGAAATCGTAGTGGTCGAGTATGCCTTTTCGCTGCAGGGCCTTGTAGGTGATGGCAATGTTGGCGGTAACTTCGGCGGGGTCTTCATTGTAGATCGGGAACAACAGGGCGGTGCGGCCGGATAGTTGCCGGTCGGCAAACACCTCGTCCAGCTCGGTGATGAGGAGCGAATCATCCTTTTTGAGCAGTGCCAGCATCCCAAAACAGGCTTGGACAAAGCCAAATGAAAGGTGGACGAAAAGCAGGCTGAATATCACCAGCAGCAACCATTTACCGTTGTTGTAGGGGAGGCGCCATAGCAGATCGGCAAACAATAGCGTGCCCGAAAGTGAGACGATCACCAGTACGGTCAGGAATGCGGCCCAACGGAACTTGCTGGTTATTTTCCAGTTTTGAATGTGGGACATGCTAGCGGGCAATTAATATCACCAGTAAAATCAGAATCGCGGTGATCAGGAGGAGGACGCCATGCTTAGCGCTTGGCCATCGGTTCAAGACTGCGAGCGTTTTATTGGTTTTGTCCTGAAGTGCTCTGAATTTTATTGTCGGCGAGCCAAAGGTGGAGCGGGCCAGTTTCGGACCGGTGATAATGGGCTCGATAACACCCTGTGCAGCGACTTCCGCTTTAAAGGTGGCATCAGCGCGAAAACTGGCTAACCAGATGAGTCCGGCGTCGAGTTCCTCCAGGGCCAGGACGGCAAGGGATTCGCCCTGGCGATTTTGGGGCAGGTTCATTTCATCCATGAGTGCGGCCAGAATCCGCCGACGCTGCTTCTTAAAGATGCGTCCGATTTCAATTTCCAACGGGGTGTCTCCCGCTGTCTGCTTTGCTGAGAACAGGATTTCCTGTGCGACTTGGTGGCGAATCACGGCGCCTTTTACGCCATAGGAGCGTAAGCGCGCGACGATCGAATTGTAGGCCTGCTCGGTTGCTGCTGAGATCATGGCTTTACTGCCCGGTTGGGGTCCATCGATAGCTCCAGGTTTCCGATATGGGTTTGCCCTCGTGCATGAGCCTGAGTTGCAGCGCATGGCTTTGTTTGGGGCTGCGGGACAAGTCGAAGAAAGCCCGGATTACTTTTTCATCGGCGTTATACAATAATTGCGGAGAGGTGAGGACATTGGCCCCACCAGCCTCGAAATCGATTTTAACGTCCTTGTAGTTTCTGGCATTGATTCCCTCCGGTGACGTGTATTCCACCACGAATGTCGAAGCATCTTTGTTGAGGGTTTTTTGGCCGATGCGGCTTTCCAGGACGCGAGCCAGAGGATAATCAGGCTCAAAGGTTCCCCATGTCATTCGATACTTCAATTCGTAGAACTCACCGACGGGTGGGAGTACCTTCGGGCGCCAGAAGGCGTTAATGTTGTCCTGTGCCTCATCGCTTGTCGGTGCTTCAAAAAGCACGACCTCCCCCTCCGGCCATTGCCCGATAGGTGCCACCCAGAGTGACGGACGCTTCTCATAGCGTGCTTCCATATCCTTGTAGGACTGGAAGTCCCTGTCACGCTGCATCAATCCGAAACCAGCTAACTTATCCACCGGAAAGGCTTGGATGCTTAAGGAGCCCGGATTGTTCAGCGGACGCCATATCCACTCGACACCGTTGGCGATCAGCAGGCCATCTGAATCATGGACTTCAGGTCGCCAGTCGTCCTTTTTGTCTTCTGTATTTTCGCCGAAGTAGAACATGCTGGTCATCGGCGCAAACTCAACGCGGGAGTCTTCCTGAAGGGGCCAAATGCGACAATGCACATTGACGATCGTTTTGGGGCCGGGTTCCACCGTAAACTCATAGGCTCCCACCACATTGTCTCCTTCCAGCAGCGCATAGATCGTCATCGTGGTGGCATTGGCGTCGCTGGGCTTTTTGAGCCAAAACTGGGTGAAACGTGGAAACTTCTCCAATGATTCGCCGATGCCGACTCCCAGTCCTCGGGCGGAGAGCCCGTAGCTGCTGCCTTCGCCTAGTGCGCGAAAATACGATGCTCCCTGAAATACGATAAGGTCATCATGAACCTCTGGATTATTAAGGGGATAGCGGACTCGAAAGCCCGAGAAGCCTAAAGTAGGTGAGATGTGGGCGGGTTCTAATTCTACGCCGTTGTATTCAAAATAATCCCGCCGAAAGGGAATGAATTGGGTATGGGTACTCGTTGCTTCGTGCAAGCGTACTGGTTCGGTATACAGGTATCCCAGTTGTAGATAATCGATAATGAAACGATAGCCTTGATTGGACCACAGGGCATAGGGCTTTCGGAAACGAATTTTTCGGTATTCGTCATAGGTAAGCTTGCGGAAAGCCTCTGGCATTTCATTCACGGTCGTCTGATGCCCTTCGGTTGCGATCTGCCTGGCCATGTCAGAGACATAGGCGAGGTCAATATTGACGCGATCGTAGGCGCTCAGCTCGCTGGTGAAGCATGCGGCGGTGGCCAGCCCCAGCATCGCTAAATGCCTGAGAGGCGCACGCGAAAGCAGCCCTGGCGCTGTGCTATTGCGCGGCCCAGCGCACGGTATCGAGGAAATGTCTTGTTTGATGATCATGTTTCGAGATTTGACGGAAATGGATTGGTTTTCTCTGCCCGTTCGCTATCCAGTGCCGGGCCGGTTGATATATTGGGCATCGTTGCTCCACTGGTACGCGTGCGGTAGGTTAAGGTGCTTCAACCAACGAAAAAGGAAAAGGTTTCAAGTATGAGATATGGCGGAAAATGGGCTGGCCTGGAGCTCTTAAGCCTTTGCCAGTCTAGCTAAAAGCTTGGCCGCGTCGGTTAGCTTCTCTTGTTCATCGGGCGTTAATTCCGAGTTGATGACTTGGCATAGCCAGTCTTCCCTGGCTGCTCTGGTTGCTTTGATCCATGCCTGGCAAGAGGGCGTTAATGAGAGGAGGGTCTGGCGGCGGTCTGAGGGATCGGGTTTGCCCGATACCATTCCTGCGGCTTCCAGTACACTGATGGTGGCGCCCATGGATTGGGGGCGCACGCCCTCCGCATGTGCCAGTGTGGTTACGGTGGCCGATCCTTCTTGCTCCAGGCGCAGTAGGGCGCATTTTTGGGACCATGTCAGCTCGCTGCCATTTGCATTTTCACGCATACGTCTGCGCAGCTTGCTCATCGAGGTGCGGAGCTCTCTGGCCAGAGCCATCACATCGGTAGACGCAGGCTTCTGCTGGGAAACGTTAGTGGCGCGATGAAACATGAAAAGGAAACTACAAAGGCTCCTTCGTAATTCAATCGCAAATTATCGGAATAAATGTGCGTTTGCGGCTGGGCCTCAGAGCACTCTGGGTGCTGCCGTTGGGATCGTTTCCGATGGGATAGCCCAAGGTGGGCTCGTCACAGCCCCCCCGAGCCTGGCTCGTCCTGCGCTGCTTCAGTGCTAGTTTTCCATCTTGTGGCGACAGATTAAACCGAAGGATTTACGCATGGCAACGGCTCGAGCGCCTTGCCTCCGCCTATTCGGTGTGTGTTGTCAGCACCCCGGATCGTGCTGCAAAAAGTTTTCGATATTCCCATGCGGAGTGCGATACACGCGCCAGCGATTTTCAATACATTTGTACTGTCGCAAAAGCGATTGTCGTAATCCGGCACATGCTTGGTATCACGACTGGCTCTACGCTATCTTTGGAGTTTGTTTAGCGCTGCCCAGGAGGTGATTGGCGGAGGTGCTCGAGGTTTTCTTGTAACTGTCGAAAGTAAGTGAGGTCCTCATGGAAGAAATGTTCACGGTCTCCGGGGCGGGGAGATTCGATGCAGAAGGGGCCATCGTATCCGGCCTGCAGGAGCATCGAGAGTTGCTCACGGATATTGAGGATACCGCCACTCAAACTGCTGACGGCGAGAAATCTCGTTGGGGGAATGAGGAGGTTTTTAAAGTGTACGTAAAACAGGTTTTTTCCAGATTCGCGGATGACTTCCTCAAGGGTAGGTACTTGGGGGAAAAGCATTAGGTTGCAGTGGTCCCAGAGGAGCCCGACATGGTCGGAGTCGATACCGTTTACCAGCCTCAGGGTGGACTCCAGCGTGTCGTGGAGGTAAACCCCGTGGGTCTCAAAGGCAAAGCGGAAGCCGAGTTCTGAGGCCAGTGAGCCAAGCCGCCGGAACCCTGTGATGGCGGACTCCCATTGCTTTTCGGTGGCCAGGGTTGAGCCGTGATGCCAATACTCGTGTCCCGGCAGTGTTTTATCAGGATGGGGCAGGGTGCCAGCAAAAGCATTCACGATGCGCAAGGGAAAGCGTTCGGCTGCTTTGCGGTAGAAGGCCTCCGCTGCGTCTAGTTCTCGTTCACATGCATCTGGGTCTGGCTGCATGAGGTTTACGCCGGGTGTGCCGAAGCTAACCCATGACAGTGGATGCTTGTCGAGAGCAGAGGAGACTTCATCGATGTAATCCAAGTCGGAGCCAGTGTAAGTTCTTGGCTTGCGTCTAAACTCGATGCCATCGGCGCCAGATTCGCTGACCATCCGGCATGCGTGTTCGAGGGTCTGCCCCTGTTCGAAATAGTTGATGTGGACTAGTATTGGATTCATTTTACGCTCTTGAAAAAGGATCATTCGCTAAGCTCCGCTGCAATGCCAAGTACTTCGGCTATGCCAGTAGAGCATGCCAGGAGAGCTTGTTCGGGACTCCAGTCTAAGTACTGAACTATATTCGTGACAGCGTTATCCATGGTAAGGGAGGAGCCTGCAAAATTGCTTTTACCGGGCTCGCGCACGACTCTGTCTTCGCCGACCTCGATGCTGATTTCTCCCAGTGAGTAGGTGCCTGCCGGTGCACCAGCAGCGGCCATGCAATCGGTCGTGAAGAGAACTTTGTCCTGTGGCTTGGCCCGGACAAAATTTTTCAAGACATGAGGTGGAAGGTGTATGCCATCCGGGATGAAGACCGCCGTCAATTCATCGCGGGTGAGTAATCGCTGTATGACATTATCATGCCGATGCAAGTGACTCGGGACGCCGTTGCCCAAATGTGTGCAGAGGGTCATCCCTGCCGCTATGGCGATATCGATGGCCTCCTCGCTTGCATTTGAGTGGCCGATAGCGACTTTTACGCCGCGGCGGGTGCAGTGCTCAATAAGTTCCGGCGACCCTGTTAGCTCGGGCGCCAGTGTGAGCAGGCGGATGTGCCCATTGGCAGCGGTGTTTAAACGGTCGAAATCGGGAATCGACGGTGTCGTCATGCAGTCCGGGTTGTGTGCACCCATAAAACCCGGCTCTGGTAATAGCCAGGGGCCTTCAATGTGGTAACCGATGACTGTCTCTGCCGTGGACTCGCTCTGCCTGCGTAAGTATTCAAAGTGTTCGAGTTTACGACATAGATTATCAATGGTGTCCGTAATCAGTGTCAGGAGTATCTTGCCAGTCCGGTGGTTATGCAGGGCGCGCACGGCATGTTCCATTTCATTAACAGAAACGTTCAGGCGCTGGAAATCTACCCCTGCGAAGCCATTAACTTGCAGGTCGAACAAGACGGGCTTGCCTGCGGAGAGAAGGGGATCACTGGCCATTAGAGAAGTCCTTCCGGGTTTCCTCAGTGAGCAGTGATGCTGCCGCTTCGTCGAGGAAAAGGTACGCACGAGGGTGTGTACGCAGCAGTGTCGCGGGGCATGCTGTGCCAATGGGAGCGGTCAATGTATTGAGCACTGCTTGCGCCTTCAAGCGAGTCGGTACCATACATGCAAGCATCTTGGCATCAGCAAAGACGGGGAGTGTGAGGGAGAGCGCATACTGGGGGACGGCGTCTACGCTGGCGAAGCAGCCATCATTGACTTGCTGCTGACGGCAGGCAGGGTCGAGTTCTACGACCTTGACGCGTACGGGATCAGAAAAATCGGCGACGGGCGGGTCATTGAAGGCTATGTGTCCGTTCTCCCCGATACCCATGCAGATAATATCTATCGGGGCTTCGGCCAATAGGGCATCGTAGCGCTTGGTTTCCTCCTCGATATCTGCCGCTTCTGCTTGAAGCGGGCTGAAGCTGGCGACTTCTACATGCTTCAGGAAATGCGCTTTCAGGTAGTGACGGAAACTCTGAGGATGCTCGGCAGTAAGCCCGACATAGTCGTCCATATGAAAGATGTGGACCTTGCTCCAGATGCCTGCATTTGCTTGGGCCAGTGGAATCAGTGCGGCGTAAAAGTCGTCTTGTGACGGGGCGCAGGCCATGATGACACGCGCCGTGCCTTGTTCTGTGATGAGGCGAACAATTTCCTCATGGACGATCTTGGCGGCTGTTTCGCCCATCGTGCTCCGGTGCTCGAAAATGTGAGTCCGGGGCTGTTTTGTGCTGGTTTCAGAGAATGGTCTTGTGCTCATGATGTCACGAAACATCAAATAGGGGTCATTGTCAATGCTTGCCGCTTCCTACTCGTGAAATTGTGGTGTGTCATGAATGCGTTAGATAGTGCATCCCGGCTGGGGAAAGGCGGGCTGGACACGCGAATATGATTTACCCAATGTGTCCAATGATGTCACGGAAGCCATCATCTCAAACGAAGCAGAGGCGGCTGCCAACACTCAGTGATGTTGCGAGTGAGGCAGGCGTCTCGCGCTCGGCTGTGGCACGTGTTTTACTGGGAACGGGCGGAGAGCACGTTCGAGTTGGCGAGGATGCCCAAATGCGGATTCATGAGGCGGCGCGTCAAATCGGCTATACTCCCAATCGTAACGCGCAACAATTGCGTGGGTTGTCCAGTCGCACCATTGGGGTGATCGTTGATTCGGTGAATACGCGTGCCATGGCTGAGCGCATCTTTGCCATCGAAGAGGCCGCGGCGTGTCTGGATTACCGTATCCTGGTGGGTCGCGTGCATGGGGGTGTGGAGCAGCTTGATGGGTACGTGGCGGACTTTATGGGCCGTGGCGTCGATGCCATTCTTTGTTTGTTTGATTTGGCACCGGGGCGAGACGCCAGGGTGAAGTCTATTTTCAAAAAGCGTTTTCCCAAGGTCATCTTTCACGGTCGCGCGGCATGGCGTGGGGGATTTGCAGTGCAGATTGATATCGCGTCAGCTATTCGGGCGGCTGTAGGCCATCTCGCTGAGCGTGGAAAGCGCAGACTCGGCTTGGCGCTATGGAATCTGAAGGGTGATGAACTCATGGAGATTCGCAGGAGTGCCTTTGTGGACGCGCTAAAGATCCATGGGCTACCCATGGATGAGGGACTAATATGGGATGCTGCCTCTGAAAGTGCGACGCCCGATGTTGCGACCATGGATCGGGGAGTCGAATCCTTGGTTATTGAGCATCAAGTCGATGCAATTTTGGCCTCGAACGATATCTGGGCCGTGCGCTTTATTCAGACTCTCAAGGTGCGTGGTTTTCGGGTCCCACAGGATATCGCTGTCATTGGATATGATGACTTGGATATTGGTAGGGTGGTTGAGCCAGCGCTGACCTCGGTAAATCCCAATCACGAGGCCTATGCCAATGCTTGCTTGAAGCTTCTGATGCAAGTGGTTGGAGATGGTTTGGGAAGTGCTTCTGAAAGAACGTTGAAAATTCAGCCACTTCTTGTTGTCCGGGAGTCTTCATGATGTGCCAACGCTTTGGGGTAAAGGACGGGCAACGGGTGTTTTCACATGGGCTTGTGCTCTCATTATGCAGCCTCTCGGGTTCTAGGCGGTGTCTTCAAATTAAGAAACGAGGGAAAAAGACGCGAAAAGACCCTTTTCTACCGACCTTGATGAATTTGAAGACACGGCCAGTGTCGTGTTAGCTTAGTTCTTGTCTAAACGATTTCACCGCAGAGACGCAAAGTCGCAGAGAGCTTCAGATTTGAGCTTTATCTTAGGCAATGCCTAATGCTCTTTTGTGTTTTTTGTGCCATTTTGCGGCTATTAACTTATTCAATGAACTTGGCTAACGGTACACTAGCGGGCTGTTTGATCAAGTGTGACGTTGTAGGCTACCGTCTGGAGCGCCTCAGCGATTTCCGGATCAATGTCAAGTTCGGCTGCGGTGCTGCCAGGGCCGACGGGCAATTCGCGCGGATCGGCATTGTATACACCTTGGTAGATGACAAGGGCGGAGAGGTAAGCACCGTATTTGCTCTGGTGGTATTTGTCGGTGCCCCAGATGTCAATCGGCCCTTCGGTTACCTCGGTAGCCGGATTGTCGGAAATGCCGCGGTTTACTGCTGCCAGGAACCCGTCTCCAACGGGAAACCAGCCTGCCAGAGCAAAGTCTGTCGCAGCCTGACTATAGCCTTCACGCAGTTCGGCTTGCATTGCCTCCAGGTCTGGAAAATGGCCGGACAGGACGAGGTTCGGGCGTGCCCAGGTTTCATAGAGGTACACTTTTACATCTGGGTTCTCTGCCTCAACCAGTACGAGGATGTCTTCTATTCCCTTGTAGAATGCCTGTCGGTCAGCTCCCTTTCCGTTGCCGGTGGAGGAAGTCAGCGGGCGGGTGCTGAACTCCTGCAGGATGACAATATCCCAGGGCTGTGCGATGAGGTCGGAGTGCTTTTCGTGGTGCCATTCCAGTGTTTTTCCGCCGGATATGCCGATATACGGGCCGGCCTCCGTTTCGATGACGTCAGCCGCGACGCAACAGCTCACGGCGAGCGAACAGACGCCTATAAGCAAGGAACGGAGGTATTTCAGCGAACTGCCTGTTCTCATGGCACGTGGCGTCACTTTCTTGATATTAACAATCGTTTCAGGGCTTTGCGGGCCATCCCTGTCAGAACATCGGCGATAGCGTTGCCTTGCTGATCGCAAGGTATCAGCCATCTTGGCGCGCAGAGTTTTTAGGCGGAGGTTGAGACAACACGGTAAAAGGCGGTCCCGGCAGGCAGCGGTTCGCAATAAAGGATGGGGCCGTTATTGCCGGGAAGCGGATCTCCGATGTCGCTCCAGTTCTCCAGGTCATCCGAGAATTGGAGTTGGTAGTCGGTGCCCCAGGAGGAGAGGAATTTTACCTGGATCATGTCGTTGTCCTCGTCGCTGCCCTCGTCGGTGACGGTGACCGTGGTGATGCTCACGTCTCCGGCCGGAACAGGGGAGGGGACCGGCGGACCCGGTTGCAGGCGCTCGGCCACCACATCGGAAAGACGCTGCATCATCTGGACGCGCTTGGCCTCCTGGGCGGGGGTGGCGAGCGTATCCTCGTTGTCCGCTTGCCGCAGTACCTCGGCCCAGAGGGAGAGGTTGCGCAGCTCGACCGGCTGACCGGTTGTGGGGTCCGTATCGGTGCCCCCCAGACCAGCCGTGCGCACGTCGTAGAACTCCTGCTGATCCGGGGTCTCGCCGAGCCCGTCGAAGTAACGCGCATACTTGTAGTGGTCCTCGCGGATCATCTGGATGCGGTTGGGCGGGGGGAGGATGCCGTTGCCGTCGGTGCCCTCGGCGGATTGCCCGGCGTAGATATCGTCGTAGGTGAAAAGGACGTAATCCTGAACCGCGGCCGCCCCCGGATCGAGGATCAGGCTGCTGTAATCGACCCCCGCAAAGCTGTAGGTCTGCTGCCAGTTGGCGACACCCAGGAGCGAGCAGATGCTGGGGATGTGGTCCACGTGCGAGACGAGATGCGGGCACACGCGTCCGGTCGGGAACAGCTCGGGGTTTGACCAGACCAGCGGGACGCGGATGGCCTCCTCGTAGCACATGAAGGACTTCTGGCGAAGGCCGCCATGGGCCATGCCCATTTCCCCGTGGTCGGAGGTGCGCATGATGAGCGTATTGGCGCGCAGGGTCTCACCGTCTTCGTTTTCGGCAAACACGTCGAGCAGCCGTTGCAGGTGGCCGTCAACGGTCTTCATGAGGTTGCCGTAGAAGTTGATGTAGTTGAGGCGCTGGTTGTCGTTGGTGATCGGACCCAGCCCGTTCAGGCGGGCTAGCAACTGATAGTGCGTGGACGGCTTGTAATTGCTAAAAAGGTCTTCGTAGACGCTGGGCGGCAGACCGATGTCCCCCAGCAGGTCCGAAGCCTGGTAGCCGCCTTCGCCGTGGTTGCCGGGATAGCCGAGTACGTCATGGGGGTTGACCAGAGAGACGACGAGGCAGAAAGGCTTGCTGCCCGGGTTGTCGCGTTTGCTCTCCAGGTAGGCGATGGCATCGTCCACATAGCGGGTGTCGTTGTTGGCGGTGCCTCCGCCGTAATTCTCGATCTTCACGTCCTGCCCCGCGTCGGGGGCGTCCCACTGGTCGAAGCCGTAGCGGGATATGTCGTCGCTTTGCAGGTCGCCGTTGCAGCCTTCGACGCCCTTGCTCAGGTGCCACTTGCCTTTGTAAACGACCTCATAACCGGCGGCCTTCAGGATGGTCGCCAGGTTTGGCAGGGAGGGATCAAGCTGGTGCTCGGCCTCCGACTGCGGGAAGCCCTCGGTCAGCGTATCGTAAGAGCGGTGCTGGGCGGGGAAGAGACCAGTGAACAAGGCATTGCGCGAAGGTGTGCACATGGCCGATACCGTGTAGGCGCGTTCAAAGGAAACGCCATTCGCCCGCAGGGAGGTGACCGCCGGCAGGTTGGTCGCAGCCCATCCCGGGGGGAACCATTGCAGGGCCCGCTCCTGGTCGGTGATGAAGATAAGCAGATTCATGCCCGAGGAGGCGGGCGGAATGTTCTCCGTACTGGCGCGGGCGCTGGGGACGAAGATATTAAAGAGGGGGCCACCTGCGGCAGCGGCCCCGGCGACGGCGCACGAGCGCAGGAAATTGCGGCGCGAGAGGTTGAGCGAACCGAAATCGTTTTTCTGAGACATAGATTGGAGTGCGTTCAGAGAGGGCGGAGAGGCTTGCTGGATGTGTGATTGAACTGCCTTCGGGGCTGTGAGAGCGAAAGCAGAACAGAACACCTCTGTACCTGACTGCGACAGGGCCATTTGTCACGAGAACTTGCATGAAACGGGCGCTGGCATGCACGAATCAGCCAGCTAATGGCACGCATCCCGGCAGGCTGCAGCGGCCTTACTGTCCGTTCAGGCGTGGAGCTGGGACAACAGCTTCCTCAGGCGCCGCGAGCCGGCGCGGCCCAAAGACAGAGAGGAGGCGATTCCGCGCAGGGTAACATCCGCGCGATCACGGGTGAGGGCCTTGACTTCGGCCACTGATGAGAGGTTGACCAGGCGGGAACGGTCGAGGCGGTGAAACGGCGGCGCGGGCAGGCGGCACTCCCATTCTCCGATCGAAGGCAGCACCAGCATCGGCTCCTGCCCGCTGATCATGATCCGCGAATACGCGCCCTCGGCCTCGATAGCGGCGATGTCGGCGACACTGACGACACGCAAGAGCCCGCGATCGCGCAGGGGGACATAGTCTTTGAGCGAAAGCTGGGGCTCATCCGATCGGGAGGCTTCGGCGGGTGGAGCGACTTCTCCGGGGGATGGCGTGGATGCTTCCTTTTCCACGTCAGTGAGCAGGCGCCGGACGGTTTCAGCGAGGCGATCGGGATGGACCGGCTTCAACAGGTAGTCGAGGGCGTTCGCATCAAAAGCCCTGACGGCGAACGTTTCGTAGGCGGTGACAAAAACGATCCTGGGACGGATTTTTAAATGAGGCAGTACATCGAATCCGCTGCCAGGCGGCATCTGCACGTCGAGGAAGAGTACGTCCGGCTCCAGTTCACCGGCCCGGTCGAGGGCGGCGTTGACGCCGTCGGCTTCGCCGACGACCTGAATCTCGGGGTGGGCGAGCAGCAGGTCGCGCAGCCAGCGGCGTGCCGGACGTTCGTCGTCAACAATCAGGGCGCGCAGGACTTTCATGAGGTGACGGCTTCCCGGGAGTGCTCAAGGGCGGCCTGACCCTTGCCGTTGCCCTCCGCTAACGGAAGAAAGACGCAGACGCAGACTTCCCCGTTTCCGTGTTCCGTGATCAGCCTGGCCCGGTTTCCATAAAGCAGTTCCAGGCGGCGACGCAAGTTCGCCAGTCCGGTGCGGGTCGAGGCGCTATCTGTCTCTTCGATCCATTCGCCGGTATTGGTGACCGCGACATGGAGTTCCCCATCGGCTCTTTGCGCGGAAATCGCCAGGCGCAAGGGGCGGATGCTTGAGCGCTGTCCATACTTGATGGCGTTCTCCAGGAGGGGCAGGACCAGCGCGGGCGGGACTGGGCTCTGGCGGAGAACGGTCGGAACATCGATCCGGTATTCGAGATTTTCCTCGAAGCGCGCCTTTTCCACGCGCAGGTAATTTTCGAGCGCGTGCAGCTCGGTGCCCAAGGGTTCATAGTCCCCGTGCACCTGGAAGGAAAAGCGCAGGTAGTCGGACAGGGCCAGCGTGAGATGGCGGACGGTGGCGGGGTTTTCCGAGTCCGCCAGAATAGAGCCAAGCGCATTGAACAAAAAGTGCGGATTGATCTGAGCGCGCAGCGCCTGGAGTTCGCTCGTACGGGCGGCGGCTTCGGCCTCGGCCAACTGGACACGGGTGCGCTGCATATCCAGCGCGTGAGTGATGCCGAAGTAAAGCACCGACCACAGCCAGTACAGCAGCCAGCGCAGGATCAGGCTCCCATCCAGGAACTGGGCGACCTTTGGATGGGAAAGATCGACTCCCGCCTGCCCGACGACAGACGTTGTCAGTAGACAGTCGATGCCCGCCAATACCCCGCAGAACACAAAAATGCCCCCGCCCCAGGCCCAGACGTTGCCGGGATGCAGGCGCAACCAACGGTACCCCAGCCGCAACAGGCAGGTTGCCCCGAAGCCGAACCCGGTCCGGAACAGTCCGATGATCAATGCATCCCACCATGGCAGGTAACCGGTGCTGACAAAGGCCAGGCCCAGTAACAAGGTCCCGCCCCAGCCAGCGCACTGAAGACCCCAGAAAAGGCGATGGCGTTCGGCGGCATTAGTTGGCGTCAACATGAGTGAAAGAGCAGGTCGTTTCCACCTACCCTAGGTCCCTCGTCATTCAAAGAAAAGTGAGAAACGATGCTTATGACGGCGTTTCGTGTAAATTATGGCCACGCTCATTACGATCTGCGCATGGGCAGACCGAGGCTCAGTTCGGCCCCACGTCCGCACTCAGCGAAAACGCCAGGCCCGTTTGCAGTGTCTTAAACGCGGGCATGCCGACTATCCAGTCATCACGGCATGGATCAAGTCACAGACTTGAAGGTACCGCAACTCGGGTGCTACAGCCAGCCGCGTTCTCGATGGTTCTGTTCGCTCCAGTGTTTTTGACGGGCCGCGAGGATGGCGGTTCGTCCGAGGTAGCCGACCAGCTTTTGTGGATTGTCTCGCGTGACCACCGGGACTCTGCCGATCCCAAGGGTATGCATGCGGTCGATGACAGCGTGCAGGGATTCGTCAGGAAAGGCGCAAACAAGCTCGCGGGTCATGATATGGCTTATCTCGACGTGCGCCTGCCCGGCCTGGAGTGCGGTGAACAAATCGCTCCGTGTGATTATGCCCGCCAGTTGCCCCTTGTCGTCTGTTACGAGCAGGGACGTGCGCCGACTCAGCGTGGGGTCATGGTCAGCAATTGCCGCTGCCAGTTTCGACACAATCATAGACCCGGGAATCGTGTTGCCCGGCGGTTCCATCACCTGCCCAACTGAGAGTTGGGAGAAGATATCGGCGTCGAAGCTCATCGGCACACGCAGGCCCCGGCCCTCGACAGGGCTGGACATGATCGAGCGGTGGGACAGCAGGTAAGCGACCCCGAGGGCCGCCGCCGCAGCGATTGAGACGGGCCAGAGCACCATCGCCTCTTGTGTGATCTCCACGGCGAGAACGATGGAGGCAAAAACCGCCCGCGAACCGCTGGCAAAAAACGCTGTCATCCCTGCCAGGGCGGCCAGTCCCAAAGACATCTCAACACCGCCGATCCAGTTACACGCCGCCCCCACCAGAGCGCCGAGCCCACCGCCGATAATCAGCATGGGGGCGAGCGTTCCGCCGGAGGTGCCGCTGCCCAATGACAGCACCCAGCTCAGGAGTTTCAGGGAACAGACAAGGGCGATAACCGCGAGCGGATACTCTGCTCTCAGAAGCGCTTCGATGACATCATAACCGGCTCCGAAGATACGTGGTTCGATCCATCCGAGCAAGCCCACGGCAAGCCCGCCCAGTACCGGGCTCCACATCCAGTGAATCGGGAGCCGGGAGAAGAGATGCTCCGAGCGGTGTACGGCCGCATTGGCCGCAACAGCAAGGATGCCCGCGCAGATGCCGATGAGCGCGAAGGCAACCGCCGAGGAAACGGGACTTGATTGGATGTCCGAAGTCGAGAGCGGAAACAGGGCGGCGGGGCCGCCCCATGAAAACCGGAGCGCCTGCGCAATCGCGGCGGCAATGGCGACCGGGACAATGGACCGGGCGTTCAACTCAAAAAGCAGCAACTCCACTGCCAGAAGAGTGGCGGCTACCGGACAGCCGAACACAGCGGTCATACCCGCTGCCGCTCCTGCCGAAAGCAGGGTTTTGCGTTCGACCGCGGTGACGGTGACAACTTGCCCGATCAGCGAGCCAATCGCGCTGCCGGTGGCGATGACGGGCCCTTCGGCCCCATACGGACCGCCGGTGCCGATGGAGATGGCGGACGAGAGCGGTTTCAGAATCGCGACTCGCGGGGATATCCGGCTGCGGTTGGCCAGAACTTGCTGCATCACTTCCGGAATCCCGTGGCCGATGATCGCCCGTGAGCCGAAGCGGGCCATGAGCGCGATCACCCCGCCTCCGAAGGCAGGGATCAGAATGACCCAGGCACCGCGCACGGATGTACCCGGCGCGATCCATTCGAAGGACCAGTGCCCGTAGAACATGAGCTGCGTGATGCCCGCAATCAGCAGGAGCAGCGCCTTGGCGGACAATGTCGATAAAAGGGCGACCGGAATGGCTAGCGCGCTCAGCATTATCAGTCGCTTGTCGGTTGGGGGCTGAGTGTTGGCAGTCATGGCGGCGGGCGCGTTTCCGTTCATGTGGGGTCTTGAATGCACTTTCATTTGAGCGGTTTACGTGCTGCTTCCGCACCGTAGTAGGCGAGCGGACAAAGCCCTGCCGGGCTGTTCGTTGAGGGACTGCGATGTTCTGAGGCCGATTCTGAAACCATGAAGGTTTGCCATCAAAAGCCTTTACCCGAAATAATCCAGAACAATATCGTAAACCGATATTATTTTTGCGTAAGCTCCTATTTCATTTATAAAAGGGACGCTCAGGCCTCTACCGGCGGCATGTAACAGACGGGGCTGGCAGGCTCGCGACTTCCGGAGATGTCGAGCGAAGCTTTCTGGAGCAGCTTGATCAGCCGTGAGCCAATGGTTTTCAGTTCGGTGCGGTGGGTGCGGTACAGGCTTTCGAACAGATGCCTTCTCCGAGGCCGTGCCTGCAATGCCGGAGCTTATCGGCATGCCGTAGTTCAGCGATATGAATGACGGCGAGTTTGTACGCAAAACATACAATCAATACGCTATTTGGTAGATCGAGTCGTTATGCGTAAAACACTTAATAGCTATATTGAAGAAGCAAAGTCCTTACCTGAGATATCTGGATATGATGTTATCGTATGCGGGGCTGGTCCAGCGGGTGTCTCTGCCGCAATTTCGTCAGCGCGATCAGGATCCCGCACCTTACTGCTCGAATCGGCTGGTTGCCTGGGAGGGGTATGGACGTCCGGCATGCTCGCTTGGATAATCGATGCGGACAGCAAGGGGGGATTAATGTATGAGTTGCTGGAGACGCTTCAGGCCAGCAGTCAGCACATGAAAATGCAGCGCTCCGTAAATGGTGTTGCATTTGATGTGGAGAAGATGAAGCAGGTCCTGGAGGAGATGGTGTTGGCTGCGGGTGTAGACGTACAACTGCACACAAGAGTCGTGGCTGCAAATATCGAGCGTGGGCGCTTATCACATGTCATAACTGAATCCAAGAGTGGCCGTCAGGCATGGAGCGCAGATTGTTTTGTGGATTGTACCGGCGACGGGGATTTGGCTGCCCTTGCCGGGTGTGAGTATGATCTAGGCAAGCCCGAGACGGGTGAATGTCAGCCTATGGGGATGGTCGCGATGGTTACGGGCCTTGACCCTGAACGTGTTAGACCCTTCATGGGTGGAGGTTTGATTGACCCAAAGGGACGGCTATACCGCGAGTTCCTCCGGGCTGGTATGTCTCCTTCTTATTCGCAGCCGATATTACTTCACCTTTTCGATCAGGTATTTATCTTAATAGCGAACCATGAATATGGCTATTCGGCGCTGAGCTCAGAGGATGTCACGATGGCTACGTTCAAAGCTCGGGCTGAGATCAATAAGCTGGTGGACGCACTGAGATCTCTAGGCGGAGAATGGGCCGACATACGGCTTATACAGACTGCGGGTCAAATTGGTGTTCGAGAGGGGCGTCGTATACATGGGCATTACCGTGTTACAGAAGATGATCTGATTCATGGTAGAGCGCATGATGACGGTGTTTGCCGTGTGACATTCGGAGTGGATGTTCATAACACGGACCCGGCTGAGGGTACGGCTATGGAAGAGGTTAAAACGCATGCTCGCCCCTACGATATCCCGCTTCGATCACTGATTGCTCGCGATATAAAGGGTTTGTTGATGGCCGGACGCTGTGTGAGTGGAGACTTTATTGCGCATTCGAGTTATCGAGTAACTGGAAATGCGGTACCTATGGGTGAGGCAGCGGGCGCACTTGCAGCTATGGCGAGTCGGAACAGGAAATCTCCGGAGGAAATCCCGTATCAATGGGTGCTGGAAAAGATTCAATACGCAATCGGAGATATGTGCCTGTGAAATTCCATTACCCTGGCAATCCTGGATTTAATATCACTGACCTTGCCCAATTTATCAGCAGCTAAAAATCAACACAGTATAAACAGAAAGCATATAGAATGAAAACTACCCGAATAACTACTTGTCTCATAGCCGTCTTGCTCGGCTCAGCACTTCAGCTATCCGCCTTAGTGTTACTGGAGGATGACTTCACGGGCCGTACACCTGGTACCGCTGTAAACGGCACCCCCGTTCAGTCAGGCTCCCTGTCGAAAAACTATGTATCCTCGCCAAGTGCGAATACACTGGTCTATCGTGACGGCTATATCTCTACTTACAGTAGGGGCAAGGGAAACAATATTTCAGTACCCTTTACCCTGACTGAATTACCGGCTGCCCAAGAGCAGATCCGCTTTCAGGTCACGGCAAATCCGGCCGATGTCTCCAGCCTGAAGTTTGGCTTTTCGTCAGATGCTGCTGCAGGCGCTATCGGGTATGAGGGTGATATCTGGTTCGACATCAATTACGATGGAAGCGATGTTGATTATAAGATCACATACAGAGATAATGCTTACATCGACTTGCCTGGTTCGGCAGGCACCGTGATTGGCGGTGGAAGTGCGGTTTATACTTTGCTTTATGATTTCATAGAAAACACGATTAACACATCGGTCAATGGCCAGGCAATTGTTACGGATTACGACTTGGGGGCATTTACACCTGACATCAGTGCCATTCGCTGGGTTGTGTCTGGATCAGGGCAGTCATTGGATGCAGATGCCCAGGAGCGATACAGCTCGTATAGCTTAGTTTCAATTCCTGAGCCTTCAACCGCATCCGCCGTGATGGGCGCTTTTATCATATTGTTCGTTGCTGCAAGAAGGCGATGAATTAAGTTCTTTTAGTTAAGCGTTGTGGATTTAGCCTACGCTCATCGCTTGGCTTCATTTCTAGTGACTGGATATGCCAGCCATGATAGTTTAATCTATTCTATAACTTATTCGTGTGATTAAGCATAGCACTCTTACTCTCTCGTTAAATGTCATCCTGATGATAGGAATGGTACCTGCCCAATCAGAGACAATTGAAACTGGCGTAAGCTCGCGGATAAACGGGGTTACGCCGATTCGCTCGGGCATTAAACCCTACGAATCGACATGGAGGGATGGGTACTACCTTCTGGGGAGCAGGCGCACGCATGACCCTGAGTATGGCACCGAAGTGTGGCGTATGGATGATGCCCCAGCAGCCGATTTCTCCTGGACGACATCTGTGTTTTCCGCATGGAACGCCAACGGGTCCAGGCTGTTTCTCAGGAGTTACCGGCCATTGCCCGATTCGGGAGGAATGCATCGAAACTGGGTTAGTGACGCTACTTTTTCCAAGCTCTATCCTATTGATCTAAAGGGAAGGCATCCCATTTGGTCGGCAACAGATCCGGATGTATATATGGACCACAGGCCAGGCGTGTTGGAGTCCTGCAATCTGCGTACACAACAGCGTAAGGTTGTGGCAAGGTGGAGGCCTATTCGCGGAGAGCGGATATTTGGCTATACAGACGGCGGGGAGTGTATCTTCGTTGACCTGCCTGAAGCCGGGATTTGGCTTAAGGCTGATGTGAATGTGATGGCGGCCTCAGGGAGCCCTGCGCTTGCATTTGGAAGTAAGCCTCCCGGGCCAACCAGTCTCACCTATGCGACGAGAACTGCCTCTGGCAAGGAGGATTGGTTCGTTCCGGATGTGAATGCATCCCGTAGCGATAGGCAGGGATGGATACGGCTGCGGGTAGGTCTATTGATTGATGTAGAGAGCGGAACATCGGAATATGTGATTGCGCCTGCACGTGGCGATGAAGCCTACCTTCTGCAATATCTGGAGAGCACTTCGGAGATTCCTGGCGTCGAAGACGGCTGGCCTGATTTTAAGGTGATGTCAGCCGATACACTGGAAGGACTTTTTCAAGTTTACCTTACTCTTCCTGAGTCCACACATGGGCATAGCATGGTCTCAAGCGATGGTCGTTTTGAGGCTCGGGATCATTGGGAAGGGGACGGCTATTATCTTACAAGCCTGGAGATGAGTGAGCCTGAAGAGTTTCGCTATGTTGGTAGCGATAGTCATTTGTACCATATTCATTTTGGTAGTGACCCTCGCTACTTTATGTCTTGGGTACAAGGGCACGATTGGATGACTTACCATAAAGGTGAGCAGGCCCATGATATTGTACAGGTTTTTGTTGATGATACGATAAACACGGTAGTGAATACACGTCACGAGCCATATGGAACCTATGTGGGGGCGGACTTTACCATGCTGAGTCCCGATGGCACCAAGATACATTATGGCTCAAGCCAAGATGGCTTTTTCCGAAACTACATCGCGGTCATCGGAAAACCTCAGCCTCCGGAAAATGTACGACAAGTTCGTGAAGATGGGGTTGAATGGCTGGAGTGGGATGATCCGGCTGCACACAAAGAGATCCGCGGTTATCTTGTGTATGCATCCGATTCCGAGCAGGGTCCGTATAAACTCGTGTCAGACGAAATTATAGAGACCAGTCGATGGAGCATGCCGGACTCATTGCGTGGGAACGGTACTTGGTTTGCCGTCACTTCTGTTGAATTCAGCGGACTGGAAAGCGGATATGCCCAAGTGCAGGAACCTGTGAGTCCAGTTGTGGAGCGTACTGTCTTCATAGAGCCAGAAAGGATGCTGGATGATTACTGGAACTGGTTGTCTGCTGAGAGGGAACTAACCTTTGGGTTTGACCGTAGTGATGCTTCGGATTTCCGCTATATCCGACTTCACCCGGATGCTGACGAGGCCAGTTTCCCCATTGAAGTTCCTCCTATGCCCGAAGGTTCCTATCGACTTTGGCTTAGGGGGCGTCGCGATAAGCCAGAAGCTGGTCAAGGAATAGCCGGATTGAGAGCGGGCGAAGCCTATGAGCCGTTGGCGTTTACCTCTAGTGATTGGGCCTGGGTTGCCTCGGACAGGCTTTATCGTGAGTCTGAACTGGAAACACTTGAAATTACTTTAAAAGAGCATGGCGTCGACGTTGACGTGCTATGTGTAAGCTCGGATCTGCAATATGCCCCTGACCTAAACGAGTTAAATGCTCAACCTCTTCTACCGAAGGTAAATGCGTTGGAGTCTCGTTTGATTGGCCCGGCAACTGCCCTGTTGAAGTGGGATACAGCAGATGACGCACGCCTGTCTCACTATAATATCTACGTCAGCACGGCGGGCATACCCACACTGAATGAGCGCAATTTACTAGGCTCGACGTCAGAAACAGAATGGGTCGATTGGGGGTTGCTGCCAGGTGATGAGTATTTCTACGCGGTAGCTGCCGTTGATCTTCGTGGTAATGTGGGTGCTCCAGCCTACACCCAAGTTAAAGTTGATGCGGACACGCAAGAGAAGTTGGAACTGTTACTAGAATTTTCGGATGCTGAGTTAGCAGGGAAATTTGAAGAGGGAGAGGCCTACGGTTTGCTTTCAGATAAGTACGTTGTTCCTCTTGATTCCCAATCCAATTCGGTTTGCTGGGAGTTTGTGCTTCAGGAACCTGCCGAGGTTGTATTCTGGCTTCGTTATTTGCAGCGAGGTCCTGGCAAACGCGATCTTGAAATGCCCCACAACGTACTGATTGAGTTGAATCAAGAAATCGTTGGAGAACTCGGCGGTGGAATAACAGATATAAATATCCCAGATGCGGTGCTGACTTCTGATGAAGAGGCATCGGAGCGGGTTTGGACATGGGTTCGCCCTGGCTTACTTAATCCGGTAACCATTAAATTAGCGGCTGGAAGGAATGCCCTCATTCTGAGGAACTTGAACGACAGTGTCCGCTACGATGCACTATTCCTTACTAGCGACACATCGATGATCCCGGCAGGAGGGCGAATACAGCATTATCGGCCTGAGCACGACCACAGAGGCATTAGGCAGGAAGAGCCCATTGTGCTGCCAAGTGGCGTGTCGCTACCGGATCAGCCGACCTTGGAGGGGTATGTTCACGGAAGAATTTCTGGCAACTCTCCGCTAATGGAATGAATAAGCCGTAATGAAGCGTAGGCGGAGCGGCTAAGTTTGCTCTGTGCCCCGACGGGGTCAACTTGTCCGTTTGTCTCCCAGGCTGGGACCATCCACCCAGATTCCACCGACCTGAATGCTTAAATTCCTCTTCGGAATATTTCGGTCATTGCGAAGGACCAGGGAAATCAGTTGGTCAACTGCACTTGAGCCCATGAGTTCATAGTCTTGATATATGCCGGCAGATGGATCAGTGGGTGTATAGCACCCCAGGCTGACTACTGATACGTCGCGAGGTACCTCTAGGCCGATTGACTGGGCTAGCTTCATCGTGCCATTAAAATCAATGCATACGACTACGTCTGGCTTCTTCTCTATAAACCAGGTGTGGAATAATTCTGCGTCGATTTTAGCGTGAATCAACGGAGTAATGCGGTCAGCTTCTGGGGAGCGGCTTTGCTCCTCAATATACGCGGCTTTCCAGAGGTGGTGAACTTTGGTATCAACATTCTCATTGAGGATGAGTCCGATCCGCTTGAAGCCGCGCGCTTTAACTTCCTTCATCACAGTTATCATGCTATGAAAGTAGTCATGGACTACACGGTGAAAAACTGGCTCCTGTAGCGTGTAGCCCAGCTCGATGACACTAAACTGGTCCCAGTTTATGCTTATTCTCGTGTCGGAATTATGCATGGGGGCAATGATTATACCATGAATATTTCTGGCTTTGAGTATATTGCTAAAGCGCTGGGTGCTCAGTTTGCTATTCTGTCTGGGGTAAAGGTTGAGCTTATACCCTAATTCAATTGCCCTATCGGTGGCTCCTCTGAGCATGTTATGGTAAGCAGTGCTCGTTGCCAGCCACTCTTCTTTGCTCTCTGTCGCGCATACGAAGGCAAACTCCATGCGGTATGGCGGTGGCGTCCGCATGGCACGATGGGACATTAGGGCTGAAACCAGGGGGTTTGCCGTATACTGTTGCCGCTTTGCTTCGGCCAGAACCTTTTCTTTGGTCTGCTTGGTAATTCTCGGGTCATCTTTCAAGGCCAGGGAAACGGTACTCGAATGGATGCCAAGGGCGTCCGCGATGTCTCTCATTGTAGTTCTTCGTCGGCCACTCATTCAGCGATATGAATGAGTGGCGGTTTGCATTGCAAACATTAAATCTTAGCCTTGGAATTATTATACTAAAGATGAGGCATTTAATTCTAGTTGCGCTTTCCCGCATGTAGATGTTGTGCGGAACGAATTGTGCTTAAACTTATATTTTAAAGGGTAAATGTATGTTTTATAGTTCTAGTTTAAGCGATTGGGGAAAGAGGACGAAATGGGCGTTCTCTATTATCGAACTACTGGCAGCAATAGCAGTGATAGCGATTCTTGCTTCGATACTTATCGCCGTTAGCTCTCATGTGCGTATGTCTGCCCATAAGTCGCAGGGTAATCAGGCTATGCGCCAGATTATGGCCAATGTGTTTTTGTATGCAAACGACAATGGAGGAACACTTCCAGGGCCATTGAATGTTGGCCAAAGGGTCGTAACTCAGCGAGGTCTGAGTTCACAGCTTGTAAAGTTGCTAGGGCCATACTATGGCGTGGATAACGATGTTCCAGATGGTGTAGTTGTAGATGAGATGGCGCCTTCTGCGTTTCTTGCGCAGTACGACCCCACTCAGCAGGCACCCTATTATGCTGTGCCGAAAATCTTCCTGCCTTCCGGCAGTTACATGCGCCCGTGGGGGAGTGCGACCAGCAAATCGTTTTATGTCCCGAGAGAGCTTGTTCCCAAGAGCTTGCTGTCGCTGCCTGATGCTGTAAATGCTCCAGCCATTACTGACTATGATTCTGAGCTCGTGCTGGAAAGCGGTAAGGGCGTCGGTGTTGATTTAAGGCAGCGTATTACAGAACCCCTCTATGGGGATTCGAGGTTGATCGTTTACTGGGATGGGCATGTAGAACTCGTGCCTGCCGATACTAAGATTTACCCTACGTTATTCGAGGATTGAAACGCACATTAGACGTAGTGATACATGCTATCGGAGTTGCATCTTCGGTTCAGGTTTATCCGTGTGCGTGGCCCAACTTTGAGTTCATGTTTTCGTGATCAAATCTCGAATGCTTATAAGGGCTTAATTATGCCGTGTGGTGATATCAAGACGGATGTCCTCGTCTCCAGCTTCTCCCGAAAATCCTGCGTTGGGCTGCATGTTCCCGTATAACTATCACCCTATTTTGCATACCGTATCCATGTTTCCTTACCGATGCCGCATGGCGATTTCGGCGAGGGTGGCGAGGTGCCCTTCGGGGTCACCGGAAGGGCTGACAATGAAATACACTTGGCTGATCGGTTCTTTTACGGCTTTGACGGGCAGGGACGGGGCCAGTTCGGCATAAATGCACAGGCGTTTGGTGGTGTCCGGGCTGTACGTATGCGGGGCAGCCAGGCCGTGCCCTAAAAACGGAGGCAGGATCTGCTCCTGCACGGCGAGGTCGTGGCGTAGCGTCTCACGGGAGAGCCGAGGCTCACGTTTTACGGCGGCCTCCACCAGTTGCTCATAAAGGTTGGTGAGGCTGGAGCAACGCAAGGTCAGTCGGGCTCCCCGGGCCAAGGCGCGCTCAAGGTATCCACCGTTGCGGGTCAGGACCAGATGCTGGGTGTCGGGAGGGAGTCCGTTACCTTTGCGCGGGGCCCGAAATCTCCCGTCGGCGAAGGTCAGCAACTCGATGCTGCCCGGAGAGAGCGGACCGGAGACGAGGTCGAGCCGGGCGGTACCGGCACCCAGTTCCTCGGAGACGACGGCGGGCCGGGGCAGACCGTTGAAGGAGGCGCTGATGGCCGCGGGGTCCCAGTCATCGGCGTTCCAGGCGTGCACATGGTCGCGCCCGAAGTAGAGCTTCCAGTTGGCGGCCAGGAGCTGGTTCAGGCCGGAGTTGTCGGTCATGGCGAGCAGGTTGCCGACCTTGACCAGCCGTTCGTCTCCCTCGATGGTTTCGAACTCACGGGCGTCGGCCTGGAGCGTGGGCAGGTTTTCCGCCGAGGCGGTCGCAAGGGCGCGCGGGTTGGCATCGACCAGCAGAACGGGTGTTCCCCGGTTTAGCAGGAGGCGGGCAATCTCGCGGCTGAGCCGGTGCGCGCCGATCAGGAGCCAGCCGTTGGCGGGCGGCAGGGCCAGCCCCAGTCGCCGCGCGAACCAGCCCGCCGTCAGCCCCTGGAGCACGACGGTGGCGCAGATGACCGAGTAGGTGAACTGTTCGAGCAGGTACGCCTGTCCTTCGAAGCGGGGATTGCTCCCCAACTGCAAGGCAAAGAGCGAGGCCATGGAGGCGGCCACGATACCGCGTGGGGCCACCCAGCTCAGAAAGGCCCGCTGACGCGCTTTCAGGCCTGTTCCCGCCGTGCTCAGCCATACATTCAGGGGACGAATGATCAGCATGACCAGCGTCACCGCCAGTAGCAGGCGCGGGCCGTTCTGGAGAAAGGTGGACAAGTCCAGGCGACAAACCAGCAGCAGGAACAGCGTGCCGATGAGCAGGTCGCTCAGTTCGGCCTTGAAGGTAAGAATCTGGCGGACATGTTCGGAGCGCCGCCGCCCGACGATGATGCCCGCAATGGTGACGGCCAGCAGCCCGGCCTCGTGCATCCAGCTTTCGGCCAAGGTGAAGAGCAGGACCGCCGCCGCCAGGACGAAGGGATTGGTCAGCGACTCGGGGACCCAGCCTTTTTCCAGGACGCGTTGGAGGGCGAGGCCGCCCAGCGTTCCCACCAGTGCCCCGGCCAGGAAGCGTCCGCCAAAGCCCAGCACCGCCGCCCCCGGGTCATGCACGACGACCAATTCATAACAGAGCACGGCGATGAAAACGCCCACCGCGTCGATCAGCACGCCCTCCCAGTGCAGGATGGAGGCGACCTCCGGGTCGATCCGCAGGCGGCGCAGCAAGGGCATGATGACGGTCGGCCCGGTCACGATGACGAGGCTTCCGGCCAGCAGGCTGATTTCCCAGCTCGCCCCGAAGCAGACTTTCACGATCAGCGCCGCCCCCAGCCAGGTGACAACGGCCCCAATCGTGAGGAGACGCTTGATCACACCGGGCGAGCGCAGGTAGTCGCGCGGCTCGAGGGTGAGCCCGCCCTCGAACAGGATCACACTGATGGCCAGCGAGACGATGGCGGGCAGGATCGACTCGACGCTGGCGGGGTCGAGCAAGCCCAGCCCCTCCGGCCCGAACGCCACCCCTCCGGCGAAAAGCAGGACGATGGTCGGCAGGGAAAACTTGCGCGCGATGAGCGTGATGCCCAAGCCGCCCACGACGGCGCCGGCGAGCGTCTGAAAAATCGGATCGGTATTCATGGGTGTAGAGAAGTGCCATTGACGCTGGATGTGGGTCGCTTGGCTGGCGGTAGTGCTGCCAGCGCCCAATCCAGCGCGAAAGGCCAGGGACCGAAACCGCTGTCCAGGTTGATATGCCCGGCCTCGGATGGGAAGATAACGGGTTTAAGGTGCCAGCTTTCATCCCAGTGACGGTGGGCCCCGCCGGGGCAGTAGGGGTCGGACTCCGAGCAGGCGAGCACGGCTTCACGCGGGCGCAGGTGGCTGGGGATGGGAAATGGCTTTCCCGTCGGGAAAGCCGCCACCCGCCCACTTGCCCGGATGAAATCTACATCGGGCGGGGCGACGAGTAGCACGCGCTCGACCGGGATGGCGTTGGCCCGGCCCGCGTAATTGAGCCAGAGCAACGCGCCCAGAGAATGCGCGATGAGCGTTTTGCGACGGGCCGGGAAGTGCACCAGATGGCCCCGGCTTTTCAGCTCGGTGGCCAGCCAGTGCTGCCAGTGGCCGGGCGGAGAGCCGCCGATGCCATGCAGGATGATGAAGCCGTGATCGTTCATGCTCGCTGGGGCCCTTGCTCATTCCTCCGTGAAGCGAACGGCAGTCTTTTCCTTCTCCACGATTTCCTGCTGCCCCTCGGCGTTCCTGGCAAAGAGGCGGATGTGCCGGAAGCGGATGCCGACGGCGTCCCCGGCCCCGATGTTGAGCTCGTCGAGTTCGGAGCGGGAGACTTCGGCCTCCAGGATCTCGTGCGTGCGGATGCGCTCCAGGGTGACGCGCCCCACACTCCCGGCGGAAAAGATGTGCAGCACGCGGGCCGGGAGCGTCCCATCCTCGTCGGCGGGGCGGATCTCGATGTCATGCGGACGCACGTAGAGCGGGTCGCGCGGCTTGACCTCGCGGCTGTGGATGCCGTCGGTGTCCGGGTGCAGGTGCGGCTGCGGGGAGGAGGCGTCGGCGTCGGATTCGCGGGGCCAGTAGCCGCTTTCGAGGCGGTTGACGTTGCCCATGAACTCGATCACGAACGGCGAGGAGGGACGGTCGAAGACCTCCTGCGGCGTGCCGACCTGGGCCACCGAGGCATTGCTCATGACGACGACTTCGTCGGCCAGCTCAAGGGCCTCCTCCTGGTCGTGGGTGACGAAGACCGTGGTCAGGCGCACCTCCTCGTGAAACTGCCGCAGCCAGCGCCGCAGGTCCTTGCGGACCTTGGCGTCGAGCGCCCCGAAGGGCTCGTCCAGCAGCAGGATGCGCGGTTCGATGGCCAGCGCCCGGGCCAGGGCCACGCGTTGACGCTGACCGCCGGAGAGCTGCTGGGGCAGGCGTGAGCCCAGCCCCTCAAGCTGGACCAGGCTCAGCAGTTCGCGGGCCTTGTCGCGGATGGCTTTCCGGCTCGGGCGCTCGGAGCGGTCGCGCACGCTCAGCCCGAAGCCGATGTTCTGCTCGACCGTGAGGTGCCGGAAAAGGGCGTAGTGCTGGAAGACCATGCCCACGCGGCGCTTCTGGACGGGCAGTCCGCTGACGTCCTCGCCGTGGAAAAGCAGTTCGCCGCCGCCGGGGTCCGGATTTTCCAGACCGGCCAGGATGCGCAGAAGCGTGGTTTTTCCGGAGCCGGAGGGCCCGACCAGCGCGGTCAGGTGGCCCTTCTTTACCTTGAGCGACACGTCATTGAGCGCGCAGGTCGCTCCGAAATGTTTACTGATGTTGTTGGCTTGAATACTCATAACTTGGCAAGTTTGTGCAGGGGAGTGTTATCGGGCTGGCGTTCGTCGGCGCGGAGCTGGCTGGCCACGCGCCATTCGATCAGACTTTTGGCCGCCAGCGTGGCCAGGGCCAGCAGGGCGAGCAGGGCCGCCATGGCGAAGGCCGCCACGAAGTTGTATTCGTTGTAAAGGATCTCGACCTGGAGGGGCATGGTGTTGGTCTCGCCCCGGATGTGCCCGGAGACGACCGAGACCGCCCCGAATTCCCCCATGGCGCGGGCGTTGCAGAGCACCACACCGTAAAAGAGCGCCCAGCGCACGTTGGGCAGGGTCACGCGGCGGAAGGCCTGCCAGCCGCTCGCCCCGAGGGTGAGCGCGGCCAGTTCCTCGTCGTTGCCCTGCGCCTGCATGGCGGGGATCAGCTCTCGGGCGACGAAGGGAAAGGTCACGAAGACCGTGGCCAGGATGATACCCGGCACGGCGAAGATGATCTGGATGTCGTGCTCGGCCAGCCAGGGGCCGAGCCAGCCGTGCGCGCCGAAGAGCAGCACGTAGATCAGGCCCGAGATCACTGGCGAGATGGCGAAGGGCAGGTCGATCAGCGTGAGTAGGAAATTCTTGCCGGGGAAGTCGTGCTTGGCGATGGCCCAGGAGGCACACAGGCCGAACACCGTGTTGAGCGGCACGGCGATGCCCGCGACCAGCAGCGTCAGCTTGATCGCATGGAGGGCGTCGGTGTCGTTGAAGCTGCTGACGAAGGTTCCCCAGCCCTTGCGGAGGGCTTCGGAGAACACCGCCGCCAGCGGCAGGAACAGAAACAGGGCCAGGAAGGCCAGGGCCAGCACGATGAAGGCGGCCTTCGTCCACGGGCTGGGGGCGAGAGCTCGGCGCGCGGAACGGGCGGAGTGGCCGAGGTGGGATTGGGTAAAACCGGACATATGGATGTGGCGTTTGAGCGTGAAAGGTTTTTCAGGAGTGGCCGATGCGGCGGCGGCTCCAGCGCTGCAACAGGTTGATCGCCAGCAGCAGAAGGAACGAGGCCAGCAGCATGACCACGGCGATGGCGGTGGCCCCGGCATAGTCGTACTGCTCCAGATTCGTCACGATGAGCAGGGGGGCGATTTCGGTCTTGCCCGGCATATTGCCGGAGATGAAGACGACCGAGCCGTACTCGCCGATACCGCGGGCGAAGGCCAGCGCGAAGCCCGTCAGCAGCGCGGGCAACAGCAGCGGGAAAATCACCCGGCGAAAGGTTGTCCAGCGGCTCGCCCCCAGCATGGCGGCGGCTTCCTCCAACTCGGCGTCCAGCTCCTCGATCACCGGCTGAAGCGTGCGCACGACGAAGGGCAGCCCGATGAAGACGAGCGCCACGCCGATGCCCAGCGGCGTAAAGGCCACCTTGATCCCGAGTGGGTCGAGCCAGGAGCCCATCCAGCCGTTGCGCGCGTAGATCGCCGTCAGCGCGATGCCCGCCACCGCCGTGGGCAGGGCGAACGGCAGGTCCACCAGCGCGTCGATGAGGCGGCGTCCGGGAAATTGGTAGCGGGTGAGCACCCAGGCGACGAGCAGGCCAAACACAGCGTTGAGCAGCGCGGCGGCCAGCGCGACCCCGAAGGTCAGCTTGTAGGCAGCCATCACGCGCGGGGAGAATGCCGCCTGAACAAACTCCCGCCAGCCCATCCCGGCGGACTCGACAAAGGCGGTCGAGAGCGGCAGGAGCACGATCAGCGACAGGTAGGTGACGGACAGCCCCAGCGTCAGCGGCAGGCCCGGCAGTACCCGGCGCTGACGCCACTGTGGCTTCCCGCCGCCTTTGATCTGACGGCGGCGCTTTTTGGAAAGGAAATTTCTGTTTAGCATGGTAGTCATGGCGATCAGATGCCCCAGCCTTTGGCCAGGTAGCGTTTGTATTCACTCAAGACGCCGCGCACCGCTGCGACGGCGGCGTAGGTCTGCGTGGGGTGGGCGGCCTTGCCCGGTGTTTCAAAGATGATCTCGAAGGGATGCCCCTGTCGGGCCGGGGGTGGGCGCAGGACGCCGGGGAAGCAGTCCTCGATCATGCCGTCGGTGGCGTGGAAGCCATCGATATGCGGGTCGAGGTTGACGGGGAAAAAACCGGCGGCCTCCATCAGGGCAGGGCGCAGCAGGTCGCGGTTAATCTGCCGCCCCTGCGTATAGCCGTAAACGCCCCGACTGGTGTCATCGGCATGCAGGCTGATCAGTCCGTCGTAACGCTGCTTTTCCAGCTCGCGCTCCAGTATCCGGATTTCCGGGTCCTGCGCGTTGCTCCAGAAGCGGCGGTTCAGGTCGTGCCCGAGGGCGTTCTTGCGCATGCTGAAAAGCAGCCCCCACGGATTGCAGCCCGGGTAGAGGTGAAGCTCGTACCCGGCGTAGCGTTGCGGGTTCTCCAGAAAGTCCAGGTACAGGCGTTCGCACGCGCGCGGGCCGACCGGCTCGTCGCCGTGGATACCGGCGAAGATGCCGATGACGAGGCGCTCCTCATCCTCACGCGGGCCGAACAGGACGGTCTTCTCCATGCCGAAGGCGAAGTCGTCCGCTTCGAAGCGGCCCAGCGGGATCGTACTCACGCCCGGTTCATCCGGCGGCACGTCAAATCCCAGCCGGGGCGTGAACGCCCCCTCAAGCATGACGAAAGAGATCGCCTGCTTGAGGGAAGCGCTGTGCCGTGACTGCAACTTTTGCACGAATGTCGATTTGTCGTTCATGAGGCTTTCAAGGGTTCGGTCAGCGCGGTGCTCAGGTAACGCTCGCCCGTGCTGCACCCGACGGTGACGAGTAGCTTGCCCTTGTTCTCCGGGCGGGAGGCGAGCTTGAGGGCCGCGGCCACGTTGGCCCCGGTGGAGATCCCGGCCAGGATGCCTTCCTCCACTGCCAGGCGGCGCGCGGTGACGAGGGCCTCCTCGCTGGTTACGGTGACCACCTCGTCGATCTGGCTCAGGTCGAGATTGCCGGGGATGAAGCCCGCGCCCGTCCCCTGGATTTTGTGGGGGCCGGGTTTGAGGGGCTGCCCCTCCCGCGTCTGCGTGATGACGGGCGATTCCGCCGGTTCCACCGCGACAGCCCGAAAGCCGGGTCGCCGCTCGCGGATAACCGAGCTAACCCCCGTGAGCGTGCCGCCGGTGCCGACCGCCGAGACAAAGAGGTCGATCTCGCCGTCGGTATCGGACCAGATTTCCTCCGCCGTCGTCAGGCGGTGGACGTTCGGGTTGGCTGGGTTGTTGAACTGCTGGGGTGTCCAGCCGCCCGGCGTCGCTGCCAGGAGCTCCTCAGCCCGTTTAACTGCCCCTTTCATGCCGTCGGCGCCGGGGGTCAACACGAGGTCGGCCCCGAGCAGGCGCATGAGGATACGCCGCTCCTGGCTCATCGTGTCGGGCATGGTCAGGATCAGCCGGTAGCCCCGGGCCGCTGCCACGAAGGCCAGCGCGATCCCGGTGTTGCCGGAGGTCGGCTCGATGATGACCGAGCCCGAGCCGAGGAGTCCCTTGTTTTCGGCATCCTCGATCATCGCCTTGCCGATACGGTCTTTGACGCTGCCGAGCGGGTTGAAGAATTCGCACTTGAGGGCGACGACGGCGTCGATCCCCCTGGCCAGGCGGTTAAGCTTGACCAGGGGGGTGCGACCGACCGTCGAGAGTATATCCAGATGGATGGACATGGTGATGGATGTTTCGATGGTTAATGAATCGTGTAGGCTTCGGAGGCCGCCGTCTGCTCTTGCCAGCGCCGGAAGAAGCACAGCAGGAACTGGCTGGCCAGATGGGTGGCCTCGGCGGCACCCCAGGTGCGGGGCAGGCCGAGGTAGAGGTGCCAGGGGGAGCGGGCGTTGTACGGCAACTGCGTGGCCGATACCCGCTCGTATTCGATGTCGCCCAGGTCTGTGCTCAGCCGCTGCATGTCCTCGTAGGCGGCCAGCCCGGCAGGCAGGCCGTCCCAGTCGGAGCGCAGCCCGAGCGTGAGTCGGTCCTTCTGCGTGGTGGCGACTTCGATCACCCCGTCGAGAGCATCCAGAGACAACCGCTCCTCAGCGGGGGTATAGGCCCGGGCCTCAGACTCCGGATTCTCCAGACCAACAGGATTGATCACGGGAAGAATCCGCAGCCACAGGCCGGTCGCGATACCAGGCTGAATGAGCAGACGCTCGATGACCTGCAAGGCCACCTCCGCACTCAGGCCGTCACCGGAACGCCGCCCGGCCATCAGGCCGAGCATGCGTGTTTCCCGGTAGCTGTCCGGAGGGCCGAAGAAGGTGAAGGAGGGGACGCCGTACTGGATGCCGTTCTCCTCGAAGGTGTGAGGGATGGTACCGATCAGGTGACGCGAGATTTCGCAGTGCTGAATGGTGCCGAGTATCAACGCGCGCAGGGTGGCGCGGTGTGCGGAATCGAGAGTTCTTTTCATGTCATGCCTGGGTTGAGGATGAAGGTTATTTGAGATAAATCTGGTCGAAGACACCGCCGTCGCTGAAGAAGCGTTTCTGCGCGTTCTGCCAGCCGCCGAAGGCGTCATCGACGGTGATGAGCTTGACCTCGGGGAAGCGTTCACGGTCCGCCGGGTCCGCGTACTGTGGTTCGCTGGGACGGTAGAAGTGCTTGGCCGCGATCTTCTGGGCCTCGGGTGAATAGAGTTGCTCCAGGTAGGCGTTGGCCAATTCGAGGTTGCCGTTTTTCTTGGCGTTGCCGTCCACGACAGTCACGGGCGGCTGGGCCAGGATGCTGACCGAGGGCACGACGATCTCAAACTCGTCGGGACCGAGTTCCTCCAGGGCGAGGAAGGCTTCGTTTTCCCAAGCTAGCAGGACATCACCGATGCCGCGCTGGACAAAGGTCGTGGTCGAGCCGCGCGCGCCGGTGTCGAGCACCGGAACGTGCTGGAACAGCTCGGTCACGTAGGCTTTCGTCTTGGCCTCATCGCCATTATAGTGGTCGAGTGCCCAGGCCCAGGCGGCGAGGAAGTTCCAGCGCGCCCCGCCCGAGGTTTTCGGGTTGGGCGTGATCACTTCGATGCCGGGCTTGACCAGATCGCCCCAGTCCTTGATGCCCTTGGGGTTTCCCTTGCGCGTCAAAAAGACGATGGTCGAGGTGTAGGGCGTGCTGGCGTTGGGCAGACGGCTCTGCCAGTCCTCTGGAATCTTTCCGGTGCGCTCGGCAATGGCGTCGATGTCGTAGGCCAGCGCCAGCGTGACCACGTCGGCGTTGAGCCCGTCGATGACCGCGCGGGCCTGCTTGCCCGCGCCGCCATGCGATTGCTTGATGGTGACGTCCTCGCCGGTTTTTTCCTTCAAGTAATGCTGGAAGTATTGGTTGTAATCGACATACAACTCACGCGTCGGGTCATAGGAGACGTTGAGCAGCTGTTTGTCCGCATGGGCCTGCCCGGCGGCCAAAGCGGCCGCGGACAGGATGAGGGTTTTGAGTAAGGTTTTCATAATGTTGAATACGTGTTGGAAGTGTTGCTTTGAGTTTGGTTTTGACAGATGGCGCCCGGGGCCGCTTAGAAGGCCACCTGGGCGCGGGCGATGATGGCGTGTTCCGTCGGGCGGTCGTAGCCTTGGGAATAGTTGGTGTTGTCGTAGGAGAGGGTGAAGCGCAGGTTGTCCTCCGGGTACCAGGAGATGTCTCCGCCGAAGTTGATGGCCTGGCGCACTTGTGAAGTCGGGCTGGCCAACTGCGTGGCAGCGGTGCCGTCGAAGACATTGCTTCCGATGAGGATACCCGCGCTACGGGCACCGATCATCCAGGCACCGATGCCGCCCTTGGAGAGCGCGCTGCCCTTGCCGATCTTGACACCTCCGTAGCCATTGGTCCCGCCGTGGATGACGTAAGTGGGCGAGACACTCCAGCCCCAGGTGCCGACGTTTTGAGTGACTCCACCGCGTCCAAACTGCTGGTTGTCGTAGATCGCTTCAGCGATAATGCCGAAATGGTCCTCGAAGTAATATAGCTGCGGGTTGAGCCGATAATGGGTGCCGGTTGCGGTGGTCCCTGCGTTGTACTGGAAGAAGGTCAGTTGCCCGGGGCTCCGCTGGGTAGGAAGTCCCTGGTTCTGCTCGTTGCCGTAGCTGCCCGCAAAGCCAAAGCCCAGCCCTTGCAGCCAGCTATCCTTCTCGTTCACCCACGGCTCGAAGAAGATACGCCCGCTGACGGTCTTCGGGTCGTTCAGGTCTGCGGTGGGGTTGGCATTATTCGGGGCTCCATTGAAGAGGCCGATCTGGTAGCCGATCTGTTTATCCAGGAATTCGCCTTCCAACTGAATCCCCAAGTCGCGAGTCGGCGTCAGGTTGCTGGCCAGACCGCGCTCGTTGAAGATCGTGACAGCCGGAGACTGAAGGCGCTCCAGCCCCACGCCGGTTTTCATGTTGCCGATCCTCACCCGTAGCTCGGGCGAATAGGTATAGCGGATGAAGGCATCCAGAATACTGGGGGCCGAACTGCCCGCCAGCTCAACTTGGGCGCGGAAGTCCCAGTCCTGGAAGAGCGTGCCGCGAACGGAAGGGCGCACACGCCGGACCAGAAACGAGTCCGTGGCACCCGATGTGCCCGGATAGAAGCGTGCGTCAGTCTGTACCACCCCGTCGAAACGGAACTTGTAGTCTTTATCCGCCGACTCGATAATCACGCCCTTTTTCCCGAAGGAAACATCTGGCAGTGAACTGAGTTTTTCTTCTGCTTCGGCCGCCGTTTCGGCGGTCGTGGCCTGTTTGCTTTCGAGGTCTTGCAGCCTTGCCGAGAGGAAGGCGAGCTCCTCACGAAGCGTCGCTATTTCATTGTCTTCAGCGGTGCCGGATTGCGCCCACAAGTAGGGCGTTGGAAGGGTCAGCAGTATTAACGCGCCGACCCGCGAGAGTGCTTTTCGCGATGTCATGTAGTTTCTTTCCTTTACGGAACGAAACCTCCGGTTGTCCGGTCAGCTGCGTATGGTTGTTCATAATAGGGATTGGATGAATGAACCTCCGGTTTTGGCGGTAGGTAAAAGTAAGGGACGGTGTCGTGCTCAGCGCTTGGGGCGCGGCGTGGGGCTGTCTAGGCGGGTTTTTTCCGTCACTTCGATGACGGTGACTTTGCCGTCATGGATGACGACCTGCACGACGCCATAGCGGATGCTCGAAGCCTTGTGCTGGACGATGCTGAGCCAGGAGGAGTCGGCTGTACTGGGACTGTAGATAGTGCTCATTGGCTTGTATCCTTGCCGGTCTGTAATTCAGCGATGAAACCCTCGCTGGGATCGACCGGATTAAAATTTTCTGGAAGTTTGATGGAAACGGTTTGGCTCGATCCGCTCTGGAAGGGAAGTTCTCCTCCGTCACGGCGGATCTTTCTCAGGGTGACTTCGACCACGTCAGCCAGGGTATAGCGGTCGAGGATGTTGGAAATGGCGTTGCGCACATCTATCATCAACATGCGCAGGCCGCAGTGGGTCTCGTCCGGGCAACTACACTTCTCGTGCGCGGTCAGGCTGGCGCACGCAATCGGGGCCAGCTTGCCGTCGATGAGACGGACGATTTCACCGATGCGAATGCTTTTCATATCCTTTGCCAGGAAATAGCCGCCGTACTTGCCCCGCTTGGTATGGATGTAGCCGGCACCACGCAATTGAAACAGCACCTGCTCCAGAAACTTGAGGGGAAGCTTTTCGCTCTCGGCCAATTCCGAGACCGAGAGGTGCGCCCGACCAAGCTCATGGGCAATGCCCAGTTTGATCAGGGAGCGGAGTGCGTATTCGCCTTTTCGAGTTAAGTTCATGAATGAATATTCATCTATAGTTTATAAATATAGTATAGATAACAAGCAAAAAATCGCGAGTAACTAAAAATTTTAAGCAGACTTCATTTAACCGCGTTGCTTGAGTGCGTATTCGGCACGGGGCTTCCTGTGATTGTCAGGTCCGAAATCTCCCAGGAAAAGCATTTGATGATTTTATCACCAAATGTATCGGCGAGCTCGGTGGCTATCCCGATATCATCAAGTCCGAACTGAACGCTGTGAACAGGCAGATCAAGGAGTTGGATTCTCAGTTGAAAAACTGTCTTGCTGTCGCCAAGCAGAAGGGTGCTGGCCAATTCACCAACACGCTCTTGAAAGAGGCCGACGAGCTTTCCCTTTCACGCCATGCTGCGGAAAAAGAGCGTGAGCGCCTGAAGACCCACATCGACCTGGTCCAGCTTTTACAGGAAATCCGTGTATCGCGGATTGAGCCAGAGAAGTTCGAAAAAGACTTACCTCCGGGGGCGCATGGTAAAGGAATGCGAACTTTTCTGGTGTAATCGTCAACGCAAGGGGTAGGCACGCAGTGCCGTAGGGGCAAGGCCCCTCAGTCGGATCAAACGCCGAGCGTTTGTGGCGGAGAGGGCGGGACTGAAATGCGAACAGTTTTGGAACGAATTCTAGGTCTCGGGGTGTGGCAGATGATTGGCTTCTAGGCCAGTATTCATATGACCTATATGCGATTGCGTAGGCGAAAATGAAATACTTCAAAGTGGCATGAGCCTTCTCAGGACACACAAATTTTGAACGCTCAGGGTTGAAGGCTTTATTCGAGCAAGCTTGCCGTATTTATTCCAATCGTTCCATTTAATAGCATCAAACTATTCAATAGGATGACCGGTCGCATCAGTGCCGTGATGGAAAACTCTGCGGGTTGGAAGTGACCTCTACGCAAGTCTCCCGGCTGACCGCCGAACTCGACGAAACCTTCGAGCAGTGGCGCAATAGCCCTCTGCCGGAGATCGCCCATCTTTTCGTCGACGCCACTTACATCAAGGTCCGTATCGACGGTTCGGTGCGCGACTACGCCGTGCTCATCGGCATGGGCGTGCGCCGCGAAGACGGCAAACGCATGGTGCTGGGCGTCTCTGCCGCGCTCTCGGAAGCCGAAACGGACTGGCGTAGCTTCCTGAAAGCTCCCAAGGCGCGCGGTATCGGGTATCCCCGACACGGTTACATCCGACGCCCATGAGTGCCTCAACGCTGCCCTGCGGACCGTCCTGAACGCCACACTCTGGCAACGCTGGCGGCTGCAACTGGAATAACATTGCAGGCATTTACCAGTTGAGCAACCGCATGCTGTGCATGGATATGCAAATCGAATGTATCGAATGCAACACTGAGGGTTAGTATGTTCATCAATCTCAATATTAAAGACTTCATATCGCCTGCGATTATTCTTCTAGAGGTGTTCTTCGACTTTACCATATTCTCGACCAGCGCTCAGTCTTCGTTGTTTACCACTGACATCTCCTCTCAATGAGCACTCAAAAACATCTGAAATATTCACAACGTATTCTAATCTTAGTTGCCACATTGTTCACTCCGACTCACTTGACAATGGCGGATGTTGAACGGATACAGGAATTCACCCATTCGGATGAATGGAATAATGATAGCAATTTTACCGCGAATCAAAGTAGTATGATTAGTGGTGTCCGGCGAGTCAATCTGCACAGAGTTTACGCCCGTTTCGAATTATGTGATTATGACCAAAGTTCTCCCGTATCAGATGCAGTTATTCGTGTAAAAAAATCCTACGCCTTTAATAACTGTAGTAGCTCACTCTCTCTCTATGACTGCATGTACGGCTGGGATGAATCGGTAACTTGGACAACCAGTCCAATACCGAACTATTATCTAAATGCAATCAGTATGCGTGTTTGGAATCGTAACATGTGGGGCACGCAAGCCCAAGTCAATTACTACGAGAACATCGCAAAGCACGTTCACGACATGCACGTGGCGGAGATCAATGGGATCTTCCGGCCCTATGAGTCACCAACCGCTACTTACTACAATGGCGCCAGTAATACTAAAACAATGGAATGCAGATCCACAGCGTAACTGCCATGGCCATTTCAGCCAAGACACTTTAATTGCCTGTATTTGATTTAAGTCATAGATCATCACATGCTGACTTTATATAAAGATGGAAATCTTACGAATTACCACGTTTTTTAGTATTAACGATTCAAGAATTATAGACAACACTTATTAGCAATGGAACAGATTCAAACTTTGGTTGATAGACAAGATGTCAAATCCCTGAAAAATGAACAGCTTCTTAACTCATCCACATACGGATTAAAGGCTATTGGACAAGTCACGATTCAAGACACATGCGATATTCGCTCTTCACGTATTGGGATTGGGTTTGAGACTTTGGACCGTTTCATGTTCGACCCCGAAAGGGTCTACCCTCATCTTAAAAAATTGGGGGCCAAATGGGCTCGAGTACAAACCGGGTGGAGTCGTTGCGAAGTAACCAAGGGGAACTATGACTTCACCTGGCTGGAGGAAGTCGTTGAGAATCTTATAGCTATCGGTGTGGAACCGTTTTTTTCATTAACATTTGGCAATATCCTTTATACGACTGACGCTGCCCACGAGTCTGCTGTTGGTTATGTGCCATTGTATTACGGAAAGGAGGGGGTTATTGCTTGGTGCAATTACGTGCATGCTCTGGCTAACGTTTTTCGTGACCGAGTACGCTACTGGGAGGTATGGAATGAACCCAATATCGGACAGTTCTGGCACCCCGAAACGCCAAATGCCGAAGACTACGCGAAGTTAGTGAAGCTAACCGCAGAAGCAGTCCACTCGGCGCATCCCAATGCGAGAATTGTCGGAGGTGCCATGTCAAAACTTGATTCTTACTACTTGGAGAATGCACTCAAGGCAGGCATGGCTGATCACATCGATGCGTTCTCCTTCCACCCTTATCAGTTGGTCCCCGAAGATAACCTCGACAATATGTATAAGCTGTTGAGGCGTCTGATCGACCGATATGCAAAAGGTAAGCGCATTGAAATCTGGCAGGGAGAAAATGGGTGCCCCTCCCAAACCAAAGGCCATAACGACGATTGGTTAGGGCTTTATAATACCGATCAAATAGTTCAGGCGAAATGGATTTCCAGGCGTATTCTTTCAGATTTGCGCACAGGATTCGACTTGGCTCTCTACTTTCATGCAGTGGACTTAATGGGGAGTCCCTACCGACAATCTGACGGCAAAGAGCGGCAACCAGTCATGATGGGGCTAATCCACGGTGACACATACCAACCCAAATATTCCTTCGAGGTACTCCAGCGTGTCTGCACACTTTTTGATGATGACAGTGTGCCACAAGAGTTTTATATTCAATTTAACGAACCTGACCCCGAGAATCCTCAGCAGTGTTCCATGATGGGCTCGCCAACGACGGCCTGTTTTGCGCGTAACGGAGTGCCGTTGATGGCCTATTGGTTATCTGAAGACCCACAGCAGAAAAAGCCTGCACGAGAAATAGATTTAATCTTCTGGTGCGACGGTGATCTCACTTTTACCCACCCCGTTTTAGTTGATATCATGACGGGCACTATTTTTGACCTTAAAGAACACTTTACCCCCTATGCTAAAAGCCGACCGATGGTTGGTCAGCGTTGCCGACTCCCGATTACAGATTATCCGTTAATCCTTTCTGACGCTTCGGCGTTTCCCCATATTGCAATCCAATAAGCCCCAAAAAATACCCACTATGCAAGCCCACGATTGGTTCAATGAAGCACGTTTCGGAATGTTCATTCACTGGGGGGCCTTCTCGGTAGGTGCTCGCGGTGAATGGTTTGCGAACCGTGAGCGCATTTCGAGAGATGAGTATATCCGTCTTTATGTGAACAATTTTCGGGCGGAACACTACAATCCCGATTCTTGGGCGCAACTGGCGAAAGATGCAGGCATGCGCTATGTAGTCCTTACTACGCGCCATCACGACGGCTTTGCGTTGTGGCCTACACGAACCGACGACTTTCATGCTGGAGCACTTGGCCCCAAATGCGACCTCGTAGGCCCTTTTGTCGAGGCATGTCGGCGAGCAGGGCTCAAGGTTGGACTCTACTATTCTCCTGCGGCATGGTATCACCAAGATTATCCTGGTGCATATTTTCGCGATTGGGCAGGCAATAGCGATTGGGCGAGTGAGGCGTCCCGCCTGCGATTTATCGAATTCTATCGAGCACAGCTTGTTGAGTTAATGACCGATTACGGAATCATTGATTACCTCTGGTATGACGGCTGCGTCCCGGACAATTTACAAAGTCAAGAGGTTAACGAAGAGATGCTAAAGTTGCAGCCCAACCTGCTCATCAACAAGCGGAACGGCTCGCCTTGCCACGTACATATCAGTGAGCAGGCCGTTAAGCCGGGCCCCAAGGGTATGCTCTGGGAGGCCTGTATGACACTCAACCGTAACTGGGGCTTTCATGCGGGTGACCATCATTGGAAGAATTCGTCCGAAGTCATTAATCTTTTAACGAATACTGCGAATAAAGGAGGCAATCTCCTCCTTAATATAGGCCCCCATTCCGATGGCACTATACCTATCCCCTCTGTCAATATCCTCCAAGAAGTCGGTACCTGGATGAAAACGAATGGAGAGGCTATATACGGATCTGAAAATTGTCCGTTCTCTTGGAATAACTGGGGCCGTTTGACCTGCCGTGGCAATAAAGTTTACCTCATTGTAATGTGCAGCCCAGGTGACACACTTTATCTCTCCGAGATCCGAAATCGAGTAATCTCGGCACGAATGCTAGAAGACGGCAAAACGATCTCGTTTACGCAGGACAAAAATCGTCTTATTATTCCTAATTTGCCTGTGCCTCTGCCTGATCCCCTTGGGACGGTTATTGAACTTGAAATTGAAGGGCAGCCCGAACCCATACTGGAACAAACTTCTTTTTGGATCCCCGGGTGATGTCGTTCCTCAGATGAGGGGAACGCACTGTCGTGCCCTTGGTTGAGGTTATCTTAATGGGGCCACTTATAAGGTTAGTCTGATGCCTTAGTTACCGCCATATGCATCGATATGCAAAGTGAGGCTGTTGCAGCCACTCTCCGGATTGATAAAACAGTTCATTACTGAGCAGGCAGCATCGATGCCCGATGTGGACAGGAGCACACCCCTAAGCGTTTCTAATGCCGCGACCAGTACTCGTTGCAGTTGTAATCCCCTAACACCCCTCCCCAATGCAAATAAACCATACCCTCAAACATCTGATCCTAATCTCTGGCCTATACTTCGTTTCACTCATAACCCCTAATTATCTACGGGCCAACGTTGAGCCTATCCAGCAGTTTACCCATTCAGACGAATGGAGTAAGAACAGCAACTTCACCACAAGTATAACCAACGCCATGGGTGGGTCGCCTTACGTTAATCGACGCCGTATATACGCACGGGTAGACTTAAGCGCGTATGATACCAGCTTCACCGTAACGGATGCAGTCATTCGCGTAAAGAAAGCCTATGGCTTTGGAAACGGCAGCAGCACGCTCTTACTCTACACATGTGAAGACCCCTGGAACGAATCGGTAACCTGGACGACGCGTCCCACGCCCAACTATCATCTAAATTCCCCGCTTGGGTCCACGGGATTCACGGATAGCGACTATACATTTTACCCCTATAACTTCAGTGGCGCATCCGTAAATGCACAGGTCCAGGCCTGGATCGATGGCACCGCATCAAACCATGGATTCATCATCAGTGCCGGTCCCTCTCAAGGTACGATTGGACTCTGTTCCGACGACTACGACCCGGCAGGCAATTATACTCCTGAGCTGCATGTACAGGTGTCCGGCGGAGGCACATACGTATTTTATGCAGAGAGCATGGCAGGAGTATCGGCATACTCTAGTTTGCAGAATACTTCCTTCGGTAATACGAGCAGCAACATATTAGCCTACCCTGCGAATTTACAACGTCTGGTCTATGTAAAATGGGATGACACCGACCTAGCGTCACTATCCGGACAGACCGTGACGAACGTCGAGGTGAAGTTTTACCGTGCTTATAGCCAGAAGAACTTTCCACGAACACTGAAGCTGGAGCCTCTCGGTCAATCCTGGCAGGACGGAACGCTAACTTGGAACAATGCCCCCGCATTGAACTCCAGTCAACCAACTATCCCGATCACCTGTACGTACTACGACAGTGACCCGGCTAATACGATCTATGAATTCAGCGGACCGGAGGTTGATTCGCTCGTTCAATCCTGGATCGCGAGCCCGGCAGGCAATTACGGTTTTCGATTGAGCCTCGAAGGTTCAACGGGTGTGGTCGGCCTCAAGTCTGACCTTTCCACTGACCTGCGCGATGAAGCTCCGGATATCATCATTTCTCCCCACCGCTTTGCCCCGACAGCTCCCCAGTCGATGACACTCGATGTATACGCAGACACGGTGCTATTTCCCGTGAATCGAAAACTATTCGGTGTTGGCCTGCTCGATGTATCCCCTCACGGAACGCTAAGTCAAATTGATGATATCGATGAAACCACTTACACACTATCCTCGCTAGGCGGAACCAGCCTGCGCGTATGGACCCATCATATGTGGAGCACACAGTCGCAGCTGGATTACTATGAGAGCATAGAAAAGCACATAGACGATATTGGCGTGACCGAGATTAACGGCATGTGCCCGCCATACCTGTCCCCTTCGGCAGCCTATTACAACAGCTCGTCCGACACCAACGTTACGCAATACTGGTCCACTCCGGCGGGGGTTGCAGGGCGCATTACCAGCCTCACGAATCTGGGAATCCCATTCACGGGATGGGAAATATGGAACGAGCCACAATTCACCCAGAATGGCAATTGGCAACCCGATGACTTCGCCCGCTACGTGTTCGACTGCGCTGTCGCAATCCGCAATGCACATCCAAGCCTAAATATCTACGTACCGGGCCATGAGGACGATCTCTCCTGGAATGTAGAATTCTTTGATGACCTCCAATCGATTATGGACACGAACAGTGCCCCCAATGCGGTGGACGGTATCGTTACCCACCCGTATGATTTCTACTGGAATGATTCCCAATACAATATGGGCTCCTACTACGCACGCGCCTGTGGTGCTGAGGTCATGTACGACCAAAAGCTAAAGCCGAAATACGATGCGATGAAGGCGGTAAATGCGAATTGGAACCTGGTTGCGTCGGAATGGAATGTTCACCCCCGGGTGGTAGACAGCTCGACTGTGACATCCACACACGACATGGCCGCAGCTATTTTTGCCGCTACCATGCTACGCAACTTCATGGTACTTGATTTTGATTCTGCCCAGTTTTTTGTTATGAGAGGTGACGGGAATTTCTCCCTCATGGACACCGGTCAGAACCTCTACCCGACAGGGCACGTTCTGAGCTTATTTGCAGAACACCTTCGAGGAAACCTCATCGATTCTCTTCTTACGACGAATGCGGCCGATGAGTACGAGTACGATCACCCCTACGACACATCCATCGAGACGAGCTTCCCCATTGTAACCACTTATGCGGCCTACGATAATTCTACACAAACCCTGTGCATTATGCTTATCAACCGGCATTATTCCGAGCCCGCTCCCATGACTGTCAATCTACACGATTTCAATGTCACCTCGGGAACCGCGACCTATCATGTCATAGGCGAAGGCGGAATCCCGGAAACCACCAACTACACCCCGGTCAGCAGTACGGGATCGGTATCTACCGGCAGCTCAGTCAGCGTCAGCCGCGACATTCCCGCTCATAGTGTTACCGCGATGCTCATAACGGGCACGCCTTTATAAACCACGATGCTAGGCATTCCTCTGAGGCACTGTTGTGTGTCAGCCTTTCCTGACGACGACAGTCTGCCTCAGGAATGCTATGATCCATTAACCAAACACGACACCGATTAAACTCTCAACAATCCCCCATGAAAAGCTCTCTCGCGCCTGGTCAGCGTTCTCGACGCATGATCGATTATTGCCATATCATTCCCGCGAAGGCCCCAGTGGGACTCCACATTGATATTTGCAGAACACCCATATAACATAATATGGACGCTCACAACTGGTTTATTTAAGCGCGCTTCGGTGTGTTCATTCATTGGGGAGCCCGTGGCGAATAGTTAGCAAACCGCGAGCGCATTCCCAGAGACGATTATATCCGGCTCTATGCTAGTCGCTTTCAAGCCGACCACCCTGCCAGATCTGCTAGTAATGGTCATTGTATTGGATATTGAAGGAGCACCCGAGCCCATCCTACCCAAACCTCGTTTTGGATCCCCGGCTGACGAGCGCCCTCAGCATGGTGGTCGCAAGGTCCGTCCTTCGCACCAAATTCCATCGATTAAGGCCAGCTTGGGATGGGGAGGCAGCCCCAGATCATTATGCAAAATGCGATTAACCACAATCTCAGCAGTCATCTCACCAACGATTTCGTGGTTCTCGTCCATACCCGAGACTTCCGAATTCAGCGGTCGATTCAAGCAGACCAACCCAATGTCCTTGGGCATACGCAGCTTTAGTGCATCGAGCCATTCTTTCTCGTGGCCGACCAAGCCCAGAATTGCATCAACTCTATGCTTTTGTATCCACTGCTTCACTTTACTCAAAGGAATGTCTCCGGGGCGCCCCTCAAGCAAAGGCAGACTTTGCTTACCACGTAAAAGGTGTCGCCAGAACAAAAATCGGTCCATCCACGCACCATGAACTCCTCCGTGAAGATCACCATGCACGGCGGCAGGTGGCAGGCAGACGCCAATGCGGGAGTATCCCCGCCGCAATAATTCCTCCATTGCGTGGTCCATCTGACTGCGGTGATTGATACTCACGCGGTCGATGTTGATATCCATACGCGTGTAGGAAATGGTGGAGCATGCGTAGCGAGACCAATCCAACTGGATCAACTCGCTGTTAGCTTCTCGGGCAGAGAGAATAAGCCCCGTGATTCCACGGGTACGAAATACCCGGTCCAGACTGCTGGCGTCCATATTATAGTCGGACAAGTAGAACATGTCCGTTCGAAACCCCAGGGATTTCGCGCGACGGACAATTCCCTTATGCTGACGCTGCCAAGTGTCATGCGGCCGCTTTCCCCCATCCATTTTTTTAATTTCCACGATGCCGATGCAGCCCTGAAGCTCAATACTGCGACCGGTACGGATCCGGTTCATCAGTGAGGCGACCATGGGGTTGGGCTGATATCCCATCGCCTCACTCGCCTGCTGCACCCGTAGCCGGGTTTCCTCAGGAATCAGGGAAGAGTTGTTCAGTGCTCGCGAGACGGTGGATTGAGAGAGTCCCAGTGCTTGCGCAATCGCGTATTGATTAGACATTTTTTCGAAACTTCATGCATCGTTATGCATGATGAAGCAATTGCTTTCAAGCCCGATTTAGAAGAGCTTACAGTTATTCGCAAAGTTACTATTTCTGACTGAAGCAGCTCCCCCTGCTCAATGTGCGTTCAGTAAGAATACAACACCAATCACGCGAGCCCTCTACTTTTCCCCGCACTCAATCCTAAGTACCCCCTTTGATGAGTTTTCTCCGATCAAACCCAAACTTGTTGCGCCGCTTGTCCGGCCTTTCCGTTACGCTAATCGCTTTCTCCTCACAGAGCACAGCCGACATCGAGGTACCTGCGCCGGACGATGTTACCATCAGTGTCGATTTGCGCGAAGTCGTCGAGCCGGTGAACCGCCGCGTGATGGGCATTTGCCTCATGTACCCTCCATTTAGCGAGCGCTTCATGGAAGAAACCACTCCCATCTTCGAGCTTTCCAGCGGACGGGTCTGGGTAGGCTCCCAGTTGCCCTCAGCAGGCGCAGGCATGGATGCATTCCGCTATGCATCAACCGCAGACATGTTAGAGGTAAATGCCTTCAACCCCGAAGACCACATCAATCGTCCGGCCCAATACCAATCTCCTGATAACAACAATCTGCCAGATAAATTTCAGCCCGATTATGTAGCCGCACGCCTGAAGATGTTTAACAGCACCGCGTTTCCCGGCCTGCCAAATGGAGCAGGTATCACCGGCTGGGAAATTTGGAATGAGCCCCAGTTTCCGCAGAATGGAGCGTGGCCTGCAGAAGACTTTGCCCGCTACGCAATGGATGTTTCGCGCGCAGTTCGGCGGGCTGGTCTCAGTGTCGAGATTGGGGTTCCCTTGCATGAAGATGACCTTGATTGGAACCGTCGCATGCTGTCGAAAATCGCCGCTGAAGATCCCAGCGCCATCCAGTTCGTCATCACCCACCCTTACGATTTTTCCTGGATTCGCACGCGTGCCAATCTCGGTGAATACTACGCACGAATCAGTGCGGCGGAAACCCTTCGCGTGGCTAAAATCGACCCTAAAAAAGAGTTGGTTGACTCGATGGGCAACGGACGCTGGCGCATGGTCGCCTCCGAGTGGAACATTCACCCCGAGGGTTACGACCCGCCCTATAACGTCAGCACCGACATCGTTACTGCCATTCATATCGCATCCATGTTTGGTCACTTCTGGGACGCAAACATTGATTCGGCACAGTTTTTCGAACTCTACCGCAACAAGAATGGCCACTTTCACCTCTTCTACGAAGACGCAGGTGAACTGCATACAAATGCTTCTGGTAAAGTGTTTCAGCTCTACGGCACTTACTTCCGGGGTGATCGCATCAACACCGCCATCGACTCGCCGTCCTTCCAAATCGTGAGCCACAGGCAAGATATTGATGTGCCAGTCGTATTTGGTCAATCGGCCTATGATAAAGAAAATGGACGGCTAGTCATGGTACTCGCGAACCGGCACCGTGACTATGAAGCCATTTCAAGCGTGAAGGTGACGAATTTTCGCCCCAATAGCTCAGTCTTCACATGGCTTACTTTAACGGCAGACGAATTCGACCTGACCTATCCAGAAATTGATAAAACAGAGGAGCCCCTCCCCCCCGGCTCTGATCCAGAGTTTAATATCGAGCTGCCCCCGCATAGTGTCTCTCTGCTGATTATCGAAGGCGAGATACCCTTATCCGAGGCGGAGCTTTTCGACGGTCGCCAGCAGTTTATCTACGACTGGACCGTTGGAGGCATTATGGACCCCGTCAAGAATGTGTCGTCTCCGCAGGCTTTAGGCCAAAAGCCAAGTGCACAGGAAACGAGATTTTCCTCACAGGTAAGCGCCGATAGCACGGGCTTTGTCAACCTAGCCGGCCTGTTAGCCATGAGCGGCCGTGGACACAACCTGCGCGAGGGATTTATTGGAACTGCGCGCTGCTGGTTGTTTTCCCCCGTAAAGCGGGAGCTCCAGATCAGTGCCGGCTTTGATTACTGGGGGCAAGTCACTGTAAACGGCCAATCAGTGCTCAACGTCACTCAGCGCCGAGGAGTAGTCATGCCCGACACCCATCGCGGTAAAATCACACTGAAGCCGGGATGGAATGAAGTTCGTGTCCGTACCGCCAGCGGCTCTACGGGAATGGGTTTTTGGTTTGCCGTAGAAAAAACAGGCGACCTTATCGAAACAACAGACCCCTCTGTGGCAGGGAAGTGGCCACATCAGTTTGTGGTCAGCCCATCACAAGCGGCGGGCGTGAACGCATGGGAGCAGCGGCGAGAAGTACCCCAACCTGGTAGCGAAAAAATCGAATTATCCGGTAATAACTACTCTCGTCGCGGTTTTGTGGCTTGGAATGATATTCAGTCACCCCAAGGGAAGCGGCTCAAGAATGCAGAGATTATTTTGACCCCTGCATATCAGAAAGGGGGAGACGATTCCCTCATTAAGCTGGCCCCTGTCAATCAGGCATGGGATGAGGAAACCCTCTCCTATGTTCGCCAGCCTGAGCGCGGAGCATTCTTAAGCTCGACGGGTAAAATCGCCAATACCAAGGCATGGAGCTTTTCCTCAAACGACCTGACGGCACTTGTGCAGCGCTGGATCGAAAGCCCGGGCACTAACCACGGCGTATGCGTGCTAAGTGATGTTCCCGGTTATGCGGCATTTTATTCTGAAGACTCACCCCACAATGCACCTCGGCTTATACTCACATTTGAGTGAGTGAGGTCGAAAAAAATACTACCCCTATAAAAATGAATACTCGTCGTGGATTTACCCTGGTGGAGATACTCGCGTCCATAGCGGTGGTTGCCGTTTTATCCGTATTATTAATTACAGCAACGTCTAAGATTATCAATCGTGCCAGGGATGTTAAATGCCAGGAAAAGTTGCGCCAGTTGCATATAGCCTCTCGCAACTTTTATATCGAAAACAATAACGATCAACTGGCTCACCATGAGGGCAAGGTCTGGACGCGCCAGCTAGTGCCATACCTGGAGACCAAGACCGATGGGTTGCAGCTTATCGAACCTTTCCGTTGCCCCGCGGCACCTGATCGTCCTGATGCCCTATACTGGCAGCCTGACTACGCCATAAATGCACACACTGCCCTCTATTACCCCATGGTATGGCCGACAGGAAATAAAAAGTTCGGGTTTGAGGAAAGTCCCGAAAAATCAATCAACTTCCTCGACTGGATACCTGGTTGGCTTTGGGCGCGAAGGTCCGAATTCACCATGGCTACCGAGGAGCGCCATGATGAGGTATTTCGCCATGGAGGTCGCATCAATGTGATTTTTATGGATGGCCATTTGGACACACTAACCGCGCCGTTCCCCACCAACCCGCTGGAGGCACCTTGGCGTTAGAGACAACTCCGATTAAAAGCAACGAAGAGCAAGACACACTTTTACATCACCAATCTAGAACCCCAAACATTAACATAGACTCAACATGAAAATCAAATCCCTGCCATTCATCCTTCTGGCCTCCGGATTGTTCAGCTCGATTTCTTCGGCCGACATCCTCACGCTTGATGCAGACCAAACCGCCTATGTAAATAAATCACAAGGCGAGACAAACTTCGGCACATCAAACAACCTTCAATTGATCAATGTATTTGCTTCCAACGGAACGTTTATGTATCTGTCGTGGGATCTCTCGTCTCTGCCCGAAGGTGCGCTCATCACCGATGCCAATATCACGCTTTTTAAGGCGTTCTCCTCTCCTGAAACCACTAATACCGCGACCATTACCGTTCGCCAAGCCACGAGCGCGTGGGAGCAGGCAACCGTCACCTATGACACTCGTCCGACATACGACACCCTTGAGCTTACGTCGCTATCGCTGAGCGACACGGACTACACCGATCCCGAGGGCACACCTTATACGATCACCAGCACAGCATTGACAGATCTGATTTCAAATTGGGCAGATGGCACGACGACTAACGACGGGCTGGCCTTCTTCGCTCCTGCAATGAGCTCCGGTACGACCTTTTCCTTCCGTAGCAACAACTCGCTGACCCCTGCTTATATACCAGAATTGAGCATTACCTACACCATCCCAGAGCCATCCGCTGCTCTCGTCATAACTCCTCTGGCAGCCTTTATCTTTATTCTCATGCACAGGCGGCGAAAAAATGCCTGAGTTACATGGCAGGCATTTATATGCCGAGCAGCTAAGATGCTCTGATTGATTTCCCACAGGGATTTTTTGGAGTCATACCGACGCTAGGGGACAGTGAGGTGCTACTCTCAGCGCCCGCTGCGCCCAGGCAAATTCACCTATAGTTATGAGTCACACTGAACTTTTTCATCCGTCCAGATCTCGAATCAACACTCCCACTGACTTGCTCGAAGGTCGTACGGGGCCCAAGGAGCGTCCACTTATGGCTATATCCGCCTCGACATCAACGCGGCTGGAGTGGGATATGCTGCCCGCAAGCATGAGTTGTCCACAACTCGTACTGACGATGGTAGTAGAGCCCTCATCGCACGGCTCTAATCGTGTCATTGTATGGGATGCCCAGAGTGACAGTGTGCTTGCAGAATTAGATGTAATATGCTCCGATCCCTATCAAGTGCTGAGCTTTGATCTGCCTTCGGCAAAGCTTCGTGATGGTCGGTTGAAGCTGGAATTTAGCCTCGCCGATGAAGGTGTGCTCTGGTTTTTCGCACCCGATTGTAGCGCTGCGGATGGATTAGAATATCATCTGCCTTGTATCATCGATGCCGGAGGTAGGCGAGACTCTGCCTATTCACGCCTGGCATCCCTGTCTTCCATTCAGACTTTTAGCTGGAAGGAAGGGTGCGTACTGGATGCGCTTAAGGCATATGCCGATACTGGCCAACACCCGGAAGCACGTCATAGTATCCGGAAGCACATCGATTATTTTGGGTATTCTGAGGGCATACTGGAGTATGAGACACCAAGCAGCTTTCGCGTACAGAATGTGCTTGATACGATAGAAACGACTCTCCCCTTTGCCATGGTCGCAGAGGATGACCCATACCATCCGTGGATAGAGCTGGTAATCAGTTTTTGGCGTTCCCTGCTCGCTGAAAATGGCGAGGTACAGGATAATGAAATGATTAGCAGCGAAGGAGCGTATACAGTCGCCTATCCGATGGTTATCATCGGGAAGGCACGCCAAGAGCATGAGTGGTTCGAAATTGCCGAGAACTTGCTCAAGAATACGTTTCAGCGACTCGTCCAGCCAGATGGCGTCTATCTACGGCACTATTCCAAAGGAAAGCGCACGCACAGGAATTGGGCCCGCGGCCTCTGCTGGCTGTTGCTGGGGCATGTGCAAACCTTGCGCGCCTTGCCTGAGCAATCTGAAGTTCTGCTCGAACAGTTAGATGTCTTAGCCCAATTCGCGGCAGAGCATCAATTAGACAATGGTCTCTGGGCATGCTTCGTTGATGAGCCAAATGTAGCACCTGACACCTCCGGCTCGGTTGGCATTGCGGCAGCATTTGCGTTGGCGGTTCAGAACGGCTTACTGGAAGAGGAGTATTGGCCAAGAGCGATAGCGTGCCGGCAGGCCGCAGAGCAATACCTGACCCCTCTCGGGTATTTGTCCGGATGCTCGCAGTCAAATAAAGGTGGAGAGGACCTACAGCGCAGCGCCTACCGCGTCACATTGCCATACGCAAACGGTCTTTATGGCCTACTGGATGCTGCTACGCTGAAATCCCGAAGCCTTGCCCTCTGAGCGCCCTGCGTCTGCGCCCAAAGCGATGCAGATCTCATAAGCGCGAACCGTTACAGCATGGTCCCAGCTCGACTTGATATGACATAGAGCACTGGGGAATACTCATGCCGCTTACCCATTTACCAGCGGCTACCGGGCAGGTCGGCCCATAGGTCAGCCCATGATGCTTCAGGCTTAGCCAACGGGTCATCATGCTCGCGCATTTGCTTGATAAGCATGCTGGCCATTTGTGAAATGGCATGACGACGAACCTCCTTTCGGTCAACAGGCACCAGCCTACACCACGACATCACCGGGGAGTTGCTGGCTACTCAGTCCGCCGTCCAGAACCAGGCTGGCGCCGGTCAGGTTGGGGGAGGCCTCTGAGGATGTGTACAGTACCAGCTGTGCAATCTCTTCCGGGTGGCACGGTTGACCGCTTGGAAGATTGTGGCGACGGCGTTGCTGGTCGGCGTCACTGAGGTCGTTCCAGCGCTCTGTCCAGACGTAGCCCAGCGTAATGGCATTAACTCGTATGCTGTGGCGGGCCAGGTCTAGTGCCATGGAGCGGGTGAGCCCCTCCAGGGCGGCCTTGCTGGTATTGTAGGCGCAGCGGCCATGAATGCAGCGTTCTCCGGCCAAGGATGAGATGTTGACGATGGCACCTCCACCAATCATGCACATATGTGAGGCGGCGAGCTGGGCACATAAAAATGCCCCGAAGAGGTTTACTTCGAGAACCTCGCGGAAGAAGGCTGGACTCTGCACTAGAAAGCCACTTGTTCCCAAGCCAAGATGGGCTGCGTTGTTAATCAGGATATCGGGCAACAACCCGCGGCTGCGCAAATTTTTGAAGCCGCTTTCGATCGAGGATGCCTGCCCCAAATCGAAGGCTTCCTCATGGAGCTCGGCGTTCGGGTTGCGTTTACGCAAGTGGGTGGCTGCTGGAACGAGTTCACTGGCTTCTCGTGCGTGCAAGATGACCCGTGCCCCGGCTTGGACATAGGCCTCCGCTATAGACAGGCCCAGGTTTTGCGAAGACCCCGTGACCAGGACTGACTTTCCGGCGAAATCAAAGACTGGGGGCTTCATGACGAGTGCAAGTGCGGAAAGAGTGACGCGTCCGTCAGCGCGAGTGGGTAGTCCGGCAAGGGCAGACGATAGCGATAGCCAACTTTCGCGCCGTCGCGGAAGAACAGCTCTTGCAGCGGCAGGACATCGAATACCTTACCCGTCATGAAGTCGACGAGCACGGGCTGTTCAAAGCGGAGGCTGCTATCAGACCAGAAGACCAAATCAATTTCTTGCGAAGGCTGCTTTTGCTGCGGGTCCTGTGTCATCCAGAAAACCAGTAAAGGTGCATCTTGGCGGACAAAGGATACGGCCATGGGAGAGCCCAATCGCGTGCTCTGCTTTGGCTTCGCCACATTGGGCTCCAGAAATTGATAGAACAGCTCTTGTCGGACGCTTTCCTCGTCGAAGAGGCTGCAGACACGCTGCAAAACTTCAAAGGCGTACTTAGGCTCGTAGGTGTCGCCATGGATTAGTCCCATCATGACTGGCTTCTTGATCTTACCGTCGGCTTGACGGTACGGCTGCCCCATTAAGTCGGCAGCATGGAAGTAAAGTGCCTTATCGAACCCAGTTTTTAGGTCGGCCAGAATCCGCCGTGCGACCCACTTGGCCTGAACGATTTGGTCGGTATTGTACAGGCCCAGCCAGTCATCGTTGTGGCCCTCCGTTTGCGAAGGGCAACCGTTCTCACCTTGCCAGATCTCAATGGCGCGCCCGCCGCTGTAGTGGTCGATCATGCGACGAAGGAATCCGTACATATTGGCCAGGTTATCCTCCGGAACCAATTGGTAGGGGTGGAACGAAAATGCGTCAATGTGCTTGGCCAGTCCTGCCTTCAGTGCACTTTCTAGGAATTGCGGCTCTAGTTTCGACATGGCACCGCCGACAATTTTCGCCTCCGGGTGCTCTTTGCGAACAGCCTGAGCGCTGATGTGAACCAGCTCCGTATAGGCCACCGGATCCGGCTTGAAAGGATGCCAGAATTGTGGAATGTTGGGCTCGTTCCATACTTCCCAGTAACGTATGCGATCCTTGAAGCACCGAGCCAGCGCACTTACGTAGCTCTGCCATGCTTGCACTGCATCATTACCATAATATAATGGGACAAAGCCCACAGCCGAGTCATGGTGCGCACCCATTGTATATAGGATGTTGCCGAAACTCAGACAGAAGAAAGGCTCGACGCCATCAGCCAGCAAACGGTCCACGATTTCTTCAAGCCATGCGAAATCGTAACTGCCGCGCGTGGTTTCACAGCGACTCCAGCCGGTTTGCACGCGCGCCCATTTTACTCCAAGCTGAGCCAGCAGTGGATAGACCTTTTCAGCGTCGAACATATACCGGTCAAGAGTTTCAAACCCGACGCCGATACGGGAGGCGGCAATGTCTCGCGAGGGCTTGGTTCTTACTTTGCCCAGGCAGTCCAGGCCAAGTTGGGAAAGGTCCATGAGCTGTTGCTGCTTCAGCGCGGGTAAGTCCTGCTGCTCGACGGCGCTTTCAACGGAGGGGGATCTATTCATGAGGTAACACCAAGGTTATTGTTTAAAAATATAGTCCGCATTTTCAGGGCGAATATCTGTCAGCGTTCCCTTGTAATGACGCAGTTCGTGCGGCAGAAAGGGATACTTGGCCAAAGCTTCAACGTCGATATCTACGCCCAGACCAGGTGACTCCGGAATAGTCAGGCAACCATCGATATATGTTGTCGCTTCCTGCGCGACTTCCGCACGCCATGGGACGTCCGTCGCCATGGTTTCGAGGCGGGGGATATTGTGCGAGGAGGCGGCTACTTGCAGTGTGGCAGCGTTGGCGACTGGTCCGCAGGGGTTGTGGGGGCAGCAGGGAATGAAATGCGCCTCCGCAAGATCCGCGATGCGCCGCAGCTCCGCCATGCCACCCACATGAATGACATCGGGCTGGGCGAAATCGGCACACTGTGCTGTAAAGAATGGCAGGTAGTCCCAGCGGCTGTAGAGGCGCTCGCCGGCCGCGATGGGGGCTTTGGTTTTGCGGCGCACATTGGCCAGTGCGTCCACGTTGCCGGGCGGTATGGGTTCTTCGAACCAGCCGACATTATAGGCCGCGACCATGTCACCGGCACGGATGGCGGCAGGGACATTGAAGCGCCCGTGGCCTTCGATAAGCAGCTCGGCCCGACCCGCCACGACTTCCGCCACGGCGGCCACACAGGCCTCCGCCTTGGCAAACTCTTGTGGTGTTAGCTCCAAATAGGCCGAGCCAAAGGGATCCCACTTGAGGCCCTTGTAGCCGGCCTCCAACGCATCTTTTGCCTTGGTTGCAAATTCCTCCGGCTCGCGAGCTCCGGAAAACCAGGCATTGGCATAGCACTGTATCCGGTCACGAACACGTCCACCCAAAAGCTCGCAAACCGGAACTCCGAATTGCTTGCCCTTGATGTCCCACAATGCCATTTCCAGAGCGCCGAGAGCCGACATGTAAACGGGGCCGCCCCGATAATAGACCTCGCGATTCACGTCGTGCCAGATGGCATCGATATCGCTGGCGCGCTTGCCGATAACTGTGCGGCCGATTTCTCGTATGGCTTCAGCCACGGTATGCTCGCGGTATTCCAGGGAAGCCTCACCCCAGCCGTAAATGCCGTCGGAGGTTTCGACTTTCAGGAAGACCCAGTTGGTGCGGAAACAGTCCGCAATGTAGGGAGTTAGGGCTGTGATTTTCATCTCAGGAGTTATTTTTCTATTTTTAATAAGGAGCGCGACATGGGCGCTTAGGCCAGTTTTATTGGTTTACAAAGGTTCATATAGACTTAATAATTATGTGCATGGATGCAGTAGGAACATCCGAACTTTACTGTTCGGACTGGCAGTCACTCTCTATCAATCTGGACCGGTGCTATAGGGGACCGCCACAAGGAAGATCGGGGACGTTTACCGGCACCGTCCTTACCGTGTGTGAACTGCTAAAGGGCGAGGTCACTATGAAAAAAGATGGTGTAGAGGTGGTTTCCCGCGCGGGCCAGGGAGAGTGGATTGTCTGCATGCCGGGTGAACGTTATCAGCATTTCTCAGAAACGTCGGAAATAGTTTCCATTCATTTGGCTATTCGCAGTGCGGGCAACGGTGCGGAGTGGCGTGGAGTGCCTATCCTGCGTGTCATGCCGGGTGCACTGGCGCGACGGGCCCTGAAACGGCTTCGCGTGTGCCGATCTGTTCGGGGACTTGCTTCATCACAGCGCTTGGAAGTCCGTGGGCAGGCATTGCCCCTGCAGCAGGCTATAGAGATGCAGGAGCTCGCCTCCGGTTTCTTTCGCCACCTGTTGGATCTGATTGTGCCCGCAGGCATGCACTATGCACCTCCACCTATAGAGGACGTACGCGTGCGCCAGAGCTACCGGTTCTTGTCGGCCTTGGATGTGTCGCAGCATTTTTCCCGGCACGGGCTGGCCGCAGCGCAGGGTTTGAGTGCAGCTCAGCTTGACAGGTTATGGCGTGAGGAGCTGGGGCTGACCCCCCGGCAGTACCGCGATCGTATTCGCCATATATATGCCTGTGATCAGCTGCGACAGCGCGGTAGCACGATCAAGGTCGTAGCCGCTGATTTAGGATTTCGCCATCTGTCCCAGTTTTCGAATTGGTTTTGTACTCGGCAAGGAGAATCGCCACGCCGCTACCGGAGTCGACCCGCAGGTAGTTGAGTATTCGCGGCCTCACGGGAATACAGATCTAACGGTGGGACCGGGCGCCCACTCGCTTTCTATGATGGTTCCGGATTGTATCTTGGTTAATACAGATTCGCCGCGGTTGATTTTCCCGACCAGCACATCGTCGTCTTTCATCTCCGTCTCCGACGAGTGTGAGTCCATGCCAGCGACAATGTCTTCCAGCGCTTACGTCGGCCCCATCATCGCGGTGTTGTTGGAGTGCTTCGGCGTGCTGGCCAACGTTTGCGAAAAGGGCAGTTCCATACGACCGATCAACCGCTCACTAAAGTGCGCCTACAAGGAAAAAAGCGGCGCTCGCTCGGCTATGCGCTGGGTAAACCCCGCGAGTTCGAGTTAACCCGCATGGGAGACCGGTACGGTTGGGTAGAGGGCGCAGACGGCAAACATCACCTGACCCTTTTTCTGGAAAGTGGACGCGTGGTGAACGACAAACGCGGGCCGTTGCGTATCGGTCTGCGGGAGATCGCGAAGGTCCACCGGGGAGATTTCCGACTCACCGCTAATCAGAACCTTATCATTGCGCGAGTGGCGGCGGGAGTCCGTGCTGTCATCGATGCTTTGCTGGAGAAGTACCGGCTCGATGCCTACCGCCGGATCCCCGGTTTGCGGCGTAATCAGGTCCCAAGCGGCAGCTATTCGCCCGCAAGCGCATCTCCTTCAATGCACAGTCCGTCGAAGTCGAACGCGGCAGTCCGGCTTGGGAAGATATCCTCGGGCGCTTTGAGAATAAATTCGGACGCGTCGTCGAGCACCTCAAAAGGATGGCAGACTTCCACCTATTTCGTCTTAATCCTGAGGACGGTCGCCTCGTGCTTGGTTTCGGCAAGGCTTATTCCATCTCCGCAGACCTTTCCCAAGTCGAGCACCTGAAAGGACTGAATGGCAATGGCCACCGCAAGGAAAGTTAAGTCACAGTGATGTTGCGATAGAGTCATATTTGTCAAGTGGTTACTAAAGAACACTTACGATATTGATTTTGGCTGAGGCGCTAGATTTATGAGAATTGAGGCTCCGTTCTTAAATACCTCTATCAGGTTGAGGAGATGGTCGCCAGGGCGCTCGAAAACTTTTCCAAAGCCTATCACGCACTGCCGTTTCCAGACCGCGAAGAGCTGATTGGGCTGTTCATTTAAAAGCTCAACATCGCACGCATTGACCCCGTGGTCGATAAATTGCCCTGCGAACTGGATGCCTCTCAGTCTGACAAGCCCGTCAAATGGTACCGCATTGATGTAGAATTCTACATCCAGAGCATCTTTGGCGGTCAGCCAAAAGCAGTCATTGGTTTGGATCAGGATTTAGAGTCAGAAGATAAAAAATCCATCCGCACCCGCATGGATTCGATCTTCATCATCGGCCTGATCGGGAAAGACTGGAAAACCGGAGCCTTCCTCGTGCATCCATTTCAGTTGGAAAAGCAGCCACAGCCCAATTCGCAGAAGCTTCCCAAGTTTCGAATTCGCCGCAACCGCCATCTCCTCGAAAATGCAATAGAATGGAGATCAATACTGGATGAACATCCATACCTTGCCCCCAAGGACATCGCCCAGCAGGTCGGACTCTCAGCTCGTCGCGTTAGATATATCCTAAATCTCGCAAATCTGAGCCCTGACATTCAACAATTTGTTATTGGAATGAGTCCCAAGAACGCGTTGCTATCCGAAAGAACGCTTAGGCCGATTGCTCAGCTATCCCATGAAGACCAATGGGCCCATTTCGAAGCGGTTTTGGATAAACGAAAATTGACCTGATCCTGTGAAAATCTCTCCTTGGGTGGTTCCGTAAATAAAGCGAAAATATGGCCCTCGTTCGAATCACAAATCTTTAGAAATCGATAAAATGCGAACTTCCTGGAACCATGCGGGATTTCTTGTTTTTCATAAATGCCTGATAAACAAAAATAAAGGAGCGCTAGCATAATGCTGGTTCCGTGAGTTCGTAATTCAGGAACAGTGGCGGAGAGGGAGGGATTCGAACCCTCGGTACGGTTTCCCGCACACATCCTTTCCAGGGATGCACAATCAGCCACTCTGTCACCTCTCCTGCGTTGAGTGGAAGCGATGAGCAAGGCATGGCAGGGGCAACTCGTCAATCCCAAAGACGTGGATTTCTCTCAGGAGATAGAATTCCTATATTAGCTTGTGAATTGGCATGTATATGGCAGGCTTATGACGGGCTGAAAATCTTGCTTGGCCTAACAAAATTTTTAATTTGGTTTGATTCACAATGGGGAGACCCCTAGGGGTTAGGAGATTTTATGAGCACTGAGGCTGCATACGGCTACAACAGTAAAGTGGAGGGGGAAGTCATCGTGTCGAAGCTCGACACGGTGGTGAACTGGATCCGCAAACACTCGGTATGGCCGATGCCTATGGGGCTGGCCTGCTGTGCAATCGAATTGATGGCCTCGGGAGGATCGCGCTTCGACATCAGCCGTTTTGGCATGGAAGTGATGCGCTTTTCGCCCCGTCAGAGTGACTGCATGATCGTCTCGGGCACCGTCACCTATAAGATGGCCGAGGTCGTGCGCCGCATTTACGACCAGATGGCCGAGCCCAAGTGGGTCGTGGCCATGGGGGCATGTGCTTCCACGGGCGGGATGTACCGTTCGTATGCCGTGTTGCAGGGGGTGGACCGGATTGTCCCGGTTGATGTGTATATTAGTGGTTGTCCGCCGCGCCCGGAAGCATTGCTCGATGGATTGATGAAGCTCCAGGATCAGATCATGAAGGAGCCGTCAGTTTCCAATCTCTTAAAGAAAGACATGCACCCGGCCCCCAAGGCCCTTAAGACCACCGCAATTGCACACTGATGTCCGAGGATACGTTTTTACAAGACTTGCTCAAGCGCTTCGAGTACGCCACCGAGCGTGCGTCGCTGGACGATCCCGCCATCCAGGTGCCGGCGGATAAGCTGGTGGAGACATGCCGCGTCCTGCGTGACGACATGGGCTTTGACCTGCTGACCGACTCCACCGCGATCGACTGGGGCGAGGAGGCCAGCCCGCGCTTCACCACGATCGCGCATCTGTTCTCGACCAAGAACAAGGAGTACGTGCGCATCGCTTCGGACTGCATCGACGACCTCGAGCCGACCATCCCGAGCCTCGTCCCGCTTTTCCCGATTGCCAACTGGCTCGAGCGTGAGACCTACGACATGTTTGGCATCCGCTACGAAGGCCACCCGGACATGCGCCGCATCCTCATGTGGGAGGGGTACCCGTACTACCCGCTGCGCAAGGAGTTTCCGCTGGCCGGGATTGAGACGGAGCTGCCGGCTGCCGACATCGCCGAAGTCACCCAGACAAAAGTCATCCCCGCGCCGATGATGGGCGGGCCGTTCCACGCACCGCAAACCGGTGAGATGTCTGATCGCGAGCCCCGCGGGGCTGACCAGAGCTGGAACGAACAGAAGGAGAAACCCGAGTAATTTTCGCCATGCCCACCGACGTCAAAGAACTCACCATCGGCGACAGTGCCAACCGCAGCGCCGGTTTTGAAGACGAGCTCCAGGGCGAGACCATGACCCTGAATATGGGTCCCTCGCACCCGGCCACCCACGGCGTACTCCGGCTCAAGCTTGAGCTGGACGGCGACATCATCACCTCATGTGACCCGGTCATTGGTTACCTGCACCGCGGCGACGAGAAGATCGCCGAAAACATGACCTACAACCAGTTTGTGCCATACACGGATCGGCTGGACTACCTCGCCCCCCTGGCAAACAATGTTTGCTACGCCATGGCGGTCGAGCGTCTGGCCGGTCTCCAAGTTCCTCCCCGTTGCGAGACTATCCGGCTTATTTGCTGCGAGCTGGCCCGCATCTCTTCCCACCTGCTGGGGGTAGGGGTTTACGGCATGGACTGTGGAGCCATGTCCATCTTCCTCTACACCTTTACCCAGCGCGAAAAGCTCTACACGCTTTTCGAGGAGCTGACCGGGGCCCGTTTCACCACCAGCTATACCCGCATTGGTGGCGTATCGCGTGACATCCCCGAGGGTTGGCTTGGGCGCGTGAATGACTTTCTGAACCAGCTTGGACCGGCCATCGACGAGGTGGACGGACTGCTGACGCGGAACAAGATTTTTATCGACCGTACGAAGGATATCGGCGTGGTGAGCAAGGAAGACGCCATTGCCTACGGCTTTACCGGGCCCAACCTCCGCGCCTCCGGCGTGGACGTGGATCTACGCCGCGACAAGCCCTACCTCGGCTACGAGCATTACGAGTTCGAGACCTTCCTTGGCTCCGTGGGCGATAGCTACGACCGCTATCTTGTCCGCCTGTGGGAAATGCGCGACAGCATGAAGATCGTCCGTCAGGCCATCGACAAGATGCCCGACGGTCTCTGGTACGCCGAGGACGCCAAGAAAATTTACGCACCGCCCAAGTCCAAGATCCTCTCCAGCATGGAAGAGTTGATTCAGAACTTCATGCTCGTGACCGAAGGGCCCCAGATGCCCGAGGGGGAGGTCTACTTCGAGGCGGAAAACCCCAAGGGCGTGCTCGGTTTCTTTATCCACTCCAAGGGGGGGGGCGTGCCGTTCCGCCTAAAAATCCGCTCACCCAGCTTCTGCTCGCTGAGTGTACTGCCCAAAATTCTGCCCGGCATGATGATGTCGGACGTACCGGTCGTGCTCGGATCGCTCGACTTTGTGATGGGAGAGTGCGACCGCTAACTTACGCTACGCGCAAACTGGCCGCATGAGGAACCCTAACCACCTAAACGCCCGCCCCTTTGCCGCAACACTGATTTTCACCCATGGCTGAGACAGCAACCCTAGACCTGAAGCCCGCTACGCTGGCAAAAATCGAGTCGCTTTTTCCAAAATACCCGGACAAGCGCAGCCTGACGCTGCCCTTGTGTCACCTCGTACAGGAGGACCTTGGTTACCTATCGGACGAAGCCATCGAGTGGATTGCGGCAAAACTGGAGCTGGAGCCCATCCAGGTGCTCCAGGTCGTGTCCTTCTACCCGATGTACCGACGCGAGCCGATCGGCAAGGTCCACGTAAAAGTCTGCCGTACGCTTTCCTGCGCGCTGGTGGGCGCCTACAAAACCTGCGAAAAGCTGGAGCAGGCGCTGGACTGCAAGCGCGGTCACACCTCGGCCGACGGGAATTACACCATCGAGTTCGTCGAGTGCATCGCCAAGTGCGGCATGGGACCGCTGGTGCAGGTGGACGACAAACTGTACGAAAACTGCAAGCCGGAAGAGCTCGACGGGCTGATTGACGCGATTAAAACCGCTGCCTCCGAAGGGCCAGAGTCCGCTGATCACCCTAAACCGCAACCGGGCACACCTGCCTACGAGGGATAATAAATTCAGTAATTTGTATGTTGGTAAATTTGAACATGAAGTCGAGTGAGCGAAAGCGTGGTGCTGTTGCCGACACCTTGGACTTGCTGGCGGTCCGCTTGCGAACCTTCGAATTTGCGAATCTACGCATTAACGAATCCACGAATTTTAAGTCATGGCTGTAGAACAACGCCGCGTAATTTATAAGCATGTCGATGAGGAGGGCTACACGCCTGATATCGACTGCTACATGAAGCACGGGGGCTACGAGGTGCTGAAAAAAGCAATCGGGGCCAAGCCGGAAGACCTCTGTAAGGAAGTCCTCGACTCGGGTGTAACCGGTCGCGGTGGGGCGGGCTTCCCCACGGGCATGAAGTGGCGCTTCCTCGACCGCAAGTCCGGCAAACCCATTTACCTGATCTGCAACGCGGACGAATCCGAGCCCGGCACCTTTAAGGATCGGCAGATTATTTATCAGGACCCGCATCAGCTGATCGAGGGCATGATGATCTCTGCCTTCGCCATTCAGGCCAAGCAGGCGTGGATTTACATTCGGGGCGAGTTTATCAACGGCGCGCGCATCCTCGAGAACGCTATCGAAGAGGCCCGGGCCAAAAACTTCCTCGGGGACAATGTCCTCGGCAGCGGTTTTAGCTGCGACATCGTGGTGCACCGCGGCGCTGGCGCGTATATCTGCGGCGAGGAAACCGGCCTGATCGAGTCGCTCGAAGGCAAGCGGGGTTACCCGCGTATTAAGCCGCCATACTTCCCGGCTGCCCTCGGCGCGTACATGTGTCCGACGATCGTGAACAACGTCGAGACGATGGCTCAGGTGAAGCACGTCATCGGCATGGGCGGGAGCGAATTCGCCAAGTTTGGCGTCAAGGGCGACCCCGGCACGCATATTTTTGGGGTCAGCGGTCACGTGCAAAAGCCCGGCTACTACGAGTTCGAGGCCGGTAAAATTACCGTGGGCGAGATGCTCTACGACGTTTGTGGAGGCCCGCTCCCGGGGCGCACCTTCAAGGCACTGATTCCCGGCGGCTCCTCGACCAAGATTTTGCGCTTCGGCGAACGCTTTACCGGGAAGCACCCCAACACGGGCGAAGACTTTGACTGGGGCGTGGAGGACATCCCGCTCGACGCCGTCAGCCTGAAGTGCTGCGGCACCTTCCTCGGCACCGGGGGCTTGATCGTGATGGACGACTCCACCGACATGATGGAGGCCATTGCCAACCTCATGGCCTTTTACGGCCACGAGAGCTGCGGTCAGTGCACACCGTGTCGCGAGGGTTCACTTTGGCTGAACAAGATGACCCTGCGCATGACCGGGGGCGCCGCGCGGAATCAGGACGTTGATTTAATGAAAAACATCGCCGACCAGATCGAGGGGCGCACGATTTGTGCTCACGGTGAGGCCGTGGCCTGGCCGGTGCAGAGTCACTACAATAAATTCAAGGACGAATGGCTCGACAAGATTGCCCACCAGGGCAACGGTAACGGCCGCTACAACCCGAAGGGGTATCCACTGATATGAGCGAGGGCAACGCAGAGCCGAAGTTGGCGAGGATCAACATCGACGGGAAAGACTATCAGGTTCCCGACGGCATGAATTTGGTGGATGCCTGCGAGAGCGTGGGCGTCGAGATCCCGCACTATTGTTACCACTCGCACCTTTCCGTGGCCGGTAACTGCCGCATGTGTCTGGTCGAGATGGGCATGCCCATGCGCGATCGCGCCACGGGTGAGCCCGTGCTGGATGATGACGGCGTGCAGAAAATTGGCTGGATGCCCAAGCCGGCCATTGCCTGCGCCAGCAACGCCAAGGACGGCACCTACATCAAGACGCAGAGCCCGCTGGTAAAAAGTTGCCGCGAGGGCGTGATGGAGTTTCTCCTGGTCAACCACCCGCTCGATTGTCCGATCTGTGACCAGGCCGGCGAATGCCGACTGCAAGAGTTTTCGACTGATTACGGACGCGGGTTCAGCCGCTACGTGGAGGAAAAGAACGTCAAGCCCAAGCGTACCGAGCTTGGCCCCCGCGTCACGCTCGACGACGAACGCTGCATCCTTTGCTCACGCTGCGTGCGCTTCTGCGAAGAAATCGACGAGAACCCGGTCCTTGGCTTCATCGAGCGCGGCAGTCACTCGACGTTGACTTGCTTCCCCGGCAAGAAACTGGATAGCAACTACTCGCTTAACACGGTGGACATCTGCCCGGTGGGCGCGCTGACCAGCACGGACTTCCGCTTTAAAATGCGCGTGTGGTTCCTCAAGCCGACCAAGTCGATCTGCACGGAGAGCAGCGCCGGGGTGAACACCGAAGTCTGGAGCCGCGAGGGCAAAATTTACCGCATCACGCCGCGTCGTAATGACGAGGTCAACGACTCGTGGATGGCCGACTCTGGGCGTGCTCTTTATCATACGGTGGAGGCCGAGGACCGCATGAAGCGGTTCCGCATCGACGGCCAGGTCTGCACCCTGGGGGAGGCGACACTCCGTGCCCGCGAGTTAATCCAGGTGGGCACTGTGGCCTACGTGGCCTCGGGCAAGCTCAGCGTGGAGGAGCAGTACTCCCTGCGCAAGCTGGTGGAGAAAGAGCCCGGTCGCGTGACTTTCGTCGCCCACACCCAAGACGGGGATGGACGCCTGATTTCTAACGATGCCACGCCGAACGTGCGCGGTGGCCTCGTCACGGGGCTGATTAAGCAACTGCCCGTGACCGAGCTGGAAGCTCTGCGTGACAAGTTGGCCGCGGGTGAGGTCAAGACGGTTGTCTCGCTGGGTGAGGACTTGATTGCTGCGGGTATCCCACCGGAAATGCTGAAAAAGGCCAATCTGGTTTACCTCGGCACGCATCGCAATGCCACGAGTGACATCGCCAAGGTGGTCATTCCGACGCTGACCGTGTTTGAAAAGAGCGGCACCTTTATTAACCAACAATTCCGCCTGCAGAAGTTCGCCCAGGCCGTCCCCGGCCCGGCTGGTTTGCTGCCGGATGTGTGGATACTGGACATGATTTTGGCCGAGTGCGAAGGCGCCAAGTGTGCCCGCCCCAGTACGCCGCAAGTCTGGGCCAGGATGGCCGAGGAGGTCCCGGCCTTCGCCGGGTTGAGCTACGCCAAAATCCCCGACACCGGGGTGCTGCTGGACGGTTCCGCTTACGCCGAGCTGCCTTTCCCGGAAACCAAAGGCTGGCACTACGAGCCTGCCGCTGAACCCGCTACCGCCTCTTCTAAGTTTTAAGCCATGGACTGGATAGACATACTCCTCAAGGTGGTATTCGCCTTCCTCATGGTCATGGTCGTGATGACGATGGCGGGCTACTCCGTGCTGGCTGAGCGTAAGATCGCGAGTTGGATTCAGGGACGCGTCGGGCCCAATCGCACGGCCTTACCCGGGCTGTCCTCGATTCCTGTCCTCGGGCCCATGCTGGTCAAGATGGGCATCTGGCAACCGTTAGCCGACGGGGTGAAATTCCTGTTTAAGGAAGACCCGATCCCCGGCCACGTGAAGAAATTTTACTACGTGCTGGCCCCGATGATTTCGCTGGCTCCGGCCCTCATCACGATGGTGGTGTTACCCTTCGGCGTGTACTATGTGGACGGGCAAGCCATGCCGCTCGTACTGGCCAATGTCGACATCGGTATCCTCTTCATCCTGGCGGTCAGCTCGCTCGGGGTGTACGGGATCGTGATCGGTGGCTGGGCGGCTAACAGCAAGTACCCCTTCTACGGTGGCATTCGTTCCTCGGCCCAGATGATTTCCTACGAACTGGCGATGGGCATGAGCATCCTGCCCGTGCTCATGTGGGCCAATGGTCCGGCGGGCGGCTTGGGCGATCTGACCCTGTACAACGTCGTGACCTCGCAGCAGGCAGTCTGGCTTGTTTTCTGGATGCCGGTTCCGGCCTTCGTTTTCCTCGTCTCGCTCTTTGCGGAAACGAATCGCATGCCCTTTGACGCGCCGGAGTCCGAGACCGAGCTGGTGGGCGGCTTTCACACCGAGTACGGCAGCTTTAAGTTCGGCCTGTACTTCGTGGCTGAGTACGCGCACATGATTATCGGCTCGGCCGTGTTTACGCTGCTCTTCCTCGGCGGCTGGCAGTTGTTCCCGACCTTCGGCATCCTGCCGGACTGGGTGGCCAACCCGTGGGCAGGGTGGGGCTGGATCGGCTCGGTCCTGAGCGTGCTGGTCTTTATCGGCAAGCTGCTCTTTTTCATCGTTTTCTTTATTTGGGTCCGCTGGACACTGCCGCGCTTCCGCTACGACCAGATCATGAACCTGGGCTGGAAGTACCTCGTGCCCATTGCCCTGGCCTGCATCTTCATTTACGCGCTCATTATCGCCGGCTGGGACCTGATGGTGGCGGTGGAAAACACCCCGGCCGAAGTCGTGCAGCCCGACGGCCAAGTCGTCACCCAGCAGGAAGACCTCATTACGCACTAAGGAGCAACTCATGGCTAAAGTCGTCGAACGCAAACCACTTTCTTTCCTCGAAAAGACCTACATCCCGCAAATTGTGGGTGGGCTTACGATCACCTTAAAGAACGTCTTCCGCCCGAAGGTTACGCTGCAGTACCCGGAGGAGCGCCCGCCTATTCCGCAGGGCTACCGCGGCATCCCCGCGCTGGTCAAGGACCCGCATGGTCGCGAGAAGTGCGTTTCTTGCCAGCTCTGCGAGTTCGTCTGCCCGCCGAAGGCCATCCGTATCACCCCGGGTGAGATCGCCGAGGGCTCGGAGAACGAGCACGTCGAAAAGGCACCGGAGGACTTCGAGATTAACATGCTGCGCTGCATTTACTGCGGCCTGTGCCAGGAGGTTTGCCCGGAAGAGGCCATCTTCCTACAAGGGGATTTCAACTCACTCGTGGGCACGACCCGCGAGGAGTTTGTGAACCACAAGGATAAGCTCTACGAGCTCGGCGGCACCCGCCCCGACGAACATTACAAGTGGGACAAGAAAAAAGAAGCTGCCGAACAGGCCGCTGCTGGAGGACATCACTGACACTAATTTACCCAACGACAGGTGGCTTTTGGCTTGAAACAATGAGACACGCGCTGAGACTTTCGAGCCGCTAAAACGCTACCTTGCCACGCTATGCAGGACTTTTTCTTTTATTTGTTTTCCGCGCTGACGGTGCTCTCCGCCTTACTGGTGGTGGTCAACCCGAATGCGGTCAACGGCGCCATGTACATGATCCTGAGCTTCATCGGGATGGCGGTGCTCTTTCTGCTGCTGGACGCCTTCTTTCTGGCGGTGCTCCAGGTGCTCGTCTACGCGGGCGCGGTCATGGTGCTCTTTCTCTTCATCATCATGCTGCTTGATGTCGAGCGCGCCAGTAAGGTAAGGCCCAAGGCGCTCTCCACCGCCGCGGCGCTGGTGGGCTTTGGCCTGCTGGTGGTCGGTTTGGGCTACCTCTTCCTTGGCGGTGGCTCCGTCACCCCGGCAGAGCTCTCGGCTGCGCCGGAAATTCCCATGCAGGACGGTGGCACCAATCCGATGGAGTTCGCCACAGCCTCGCGCTCCTTTGGTTACGGTCTTTTTACTAAATACATGCTGCCCTTTCAGGTGACGGGCTTTCTGCTCCTCATCGCCATGATGGGCGTGATCGTGCTCTCCAAACGCCTCGGCCCGTCGGGTCAGGAAGAACCCACGACGGAGGCTGTGAAGTAAGATGAACATCGGACTGAACGAATACCTTTTTGTCTCGGGGCTGTTGTTTGCCATCGGCTTTTTCGGCGTGCTTTTGCGCCGCAACACCCTCGTCATTTACATGTGCATGGAGCTCATGCTCAATGCCGTGAACCTGGCGCTGGTGGCATTTTCCCGTTATAACCAGACGATGGATGGCAACATCTTCGTCTTCTTCATCATCACGGTAGCCGCGGCGGAAGTCGCTGTCGGGCTGGCCATCATCGTGGCCCTCTACCGTAAACGCCGCTCCGTCGAGGTGGACGACCTAAACGCTCTTTCGCACTAATGAACCCGTTGGAACTGCTCGCTACGATTCTCCTGATACCGCTGGCCTCAGCGGCGATCATCTGCCTGTTCCTGCGCCGCGGGGGCTATGCCGCAGCCGCTGTGTCGGTGGTGGCCGCCTTTGGCATTATGTGCCTGAGCTTCTATTTCCTCTTCAACTGGGATGGGCTCGCCGTGACGGGAGCACTGCCCTGGCTGGAACTGGGGGACTACAAGTTCGAACTCGGCTTCCTCTTTAACTACGAGGCGGCAACGATGCTCGCAGTGGTGGCCTTCATCGGCTTCTGGATTCACGTCTTCAGCGTGGGCTACATGGACGACGACAAGGACAAGGGCCGCTTCTTCGGAGGGTTGTCCATCTTCATGTTCTCCATGCTCGGCATCGTGTTGGCGGACAACCTGTTCATGATCTTCATTTTCTGGGAGTTGGTCGGCTTTAGCTCGTACATGCTTATCGCCCACTACTGGGACAAGGACTTTGCCGCCGCCGCCTCGAAGAAGGCCTTTATTGTTAACCGCATTGGTGACTTTGGCTTCCTGGTCGGTATCGCGTGGGCTTACCACTACTACGGCACGGCCAATATTTCCGAGATCACCGCCATCATTCAGGTCGATCCCTCCAAGACCGTGACCGGCATCGGCCTGCTGCTGATGTGTGGTTTTGTGGGTAAGAGCGCGCAGTTCCCGCTGCAGGTCTGGCTCACGGACGCCATGGCGGGCCCGACTCCGGTCTCGGCCCTGATCCACGCCGCCACGATGGTCGCGGCGGGTATCTACTTCATGGTTCGCATTTTCTTCCTGCTCACGCCGGAAACGCTTGAGTGGATCATGTGGTCGGGTGCGATTATGACGAGCTTTGCCGGGTTCTGCGCCTTGGGTCAAAATGACATCAAGAAGTCGCTGGCCTACTCGACGCTGGCCCACCTCGGTTACATGGCCACGGCCATCGGTTTGGGCTTCCCGGGACTGGCCATCATGCACATGGCCATGCACGCTTGCTTTAAGGCCACGCTCTTCCTTTGCTCCGGCTCGCTGATCCACGCCTGTCACCACGAGCAGGACATGTTCAAGATGGGCGGCCTGGCCAAGAAGATGCCCATCACCTTTATCGCTTTCTTCGTCGCCACGCTGTCGATTTGTGCCGTGCCGTTTACGGCGGGTTACTACAGTAAGGACACGATCATCGCCAGCGCGTGGGGGCTCTTTGCCCACGGTGACGGTACCCAGTACGCCTGGGCCTTTGGCCTGACTATGCTGGGTGCGCTGCTGACCGCGCTCTACATGGGCCGCATGCTCTTCGTTGTCTTCTTTGGCCAACCGAATTCGGAGAAGGCTTCGCACGCCAAGGAAAGCAGCCTGTGGATGACCCTGCCGCTGATTGTTCTCGGCTGGGGCCTCTCGCTCGGTGCGGGCTGGTTTGTCTACGACTGGATCTGGGCCGGGGGCGCGATGGACGCCATGCTGCCGACCGACGTGGCGCACTTCATGGTCAACGGCTTCTCGGAAGCTGCACCGGGCTGGAAGGGCGCGCACCACATTTACGAGGAAGCCCACGCACCGTGGGTCGAGTGGCTCAGCTACGGCTGTATCGCTGGCGGCCTGATCTTTTGCTGGTTCTTCTATGGACGTGGCCCGAGTGCTGACCGCCTGCAGACAAAGGCTCCTGGACTCTACCATGTGTTCGAGCGCCACGGCTGGTTTGACAATATTTACGACGCCTACGTGGCCAAGGTACAGCAGCCCTTTGCCAACTTCATCAGCCTGCTCGATGTTGCGGTGATTGGTGGTTTGCTCGTGCGCGGCAGTGCGGCGGTGGCCGGCCTGGTCGGCATGGTCTCGCGCTCACTCCACGTTGGAAACATTCACGCATACGTCTTCTGGTTCCTCGCCGGGGTCGTGCTCTTTAGTGCCTTTGCCCTCGGTCTGCTCTAGCCATGGATAACTTTTACAACACCTTGATTCTGCTCGCCATCGACATCCCGATGGCGGCGGCCATCGTGCTCCTGTTCGGAAAGAAGCTCGGCGAGAGCGTTTCGAAAATTATCGCGGGCATCGGGTTCATTGCTCCGGCTTTGATCGCGATTTACCTGTGGTGCAGCTTTGGCGATGCGCCCAAGGAGTACGGCTATGCCTACCTGCGCAGTTTCGACCTCGGGCTGCACGAGACGCTGGGCATTAGCCTGACGCTTGGCCTGAACGGCATCTCCGCGCCGCTCTTTCTGCTGGCGGGCTTGGTTGGCGTGGCCGCGGGCTTGCAGGCCATCATGTCCAAGGCCGAGCGCAAGAGCACCTACCTCCTGCTGCTGCTGGTCATGCAGGCGGGCCTCATGGGCGTGTTTGCTTCGGTGGACATCTTCTTCTTCTATTTCTTCCACGAACTCGCGCTCATCCCGACCTTTATCATGATCGGTATTTGGGGCGGGTTTGGCCGTCGTGCGGCCGCGATGGAGATGACGGTTTACTTGACCCTCGGCGCGATGCTCTCGCTGCTCGGCCTGATCTACATTTACCAGGCCACCGATTGGGAAGGCTTTAACCTCATCGCGCTGACTGAGTACGTAAAGGCCAACAGCATCAGCGAGGTCGTCCAGCACAACATCTTTGGTCTGCTGCTCTTCGGTTTCGGGATTCTGGTTTCGCTCTTTCCCTTCCACTCCTGGGCGCCGCGCGGCTACGCTGCCGCCCCTACGGCCAACGCCATGCTCCATGCGGGCGTATTGAAAAAGTTCGGCCTCTACGGGTTGGTCCAGATTGCCGCACCGCTCGTGCCGGAGGGCGCCCTGGCCTGGAACCCCGTCCTGATTTGGCTGGCGCTGGGCAACATCCTCATCATCGGTCTGGTGACGATCGCGCAACGCGACCTGAAGATGATGATCGGCTACAGCTCGGTCATGCACATGGGCTATATTTTCCTGGGCATCGCAACCTATACGGTAGCGGGTGTCGGCGGCGCGGTCATCCTGATGTTTGCTCACGGGCTCTCCGTGGCGCTGATGTTTGTGCTGGCAACGGCAGTTTACCAGCGCACAGGCACCTACGACATGCGGGCCATTGGCGGTCTGGGCATGAAGGCTCCCATCCTGGCCGGCTTCTTCGTTGCCGCGACTATGGCCAGCATTGGTCTGCCGGGCTTCGCCAACTTCTGGGGCGAGTTCACCATCTTCATCGCCTTGTGGAAAAACTACCCTTGGGCGGTCGCTCCTGCCGTACTTGGCGTGATTATCTCCGCTATCTATGGGCTGCGGGCCAGCGCACACATTTTCATGGGGCCGCAGACGGAGGCTTTCGCAGTTGCCTCCGAGGGTAAGACCATTACGGACATCACACGCGCCGAGCGCATCCCTGCCATTATTCTCCTCATCGGTCTGGCCATGGTGGGCCTGTGGCCGCGTTCCATTTCCGAATCTATCAACGAGCAACTCCTGACCCAGCCGGTGTACTCGCCCGCCACGATGGCGAGCGTCGAGCAGTCGGCCAAGCCTGTCGCTGCGACGGCTGAGCAGAAGGAGGAACCGGCATCATGAACCAGCAGCTCCTAACATCCCTTTCCGAGCAGTACGCCTCGACCAATCACTGGGCCGTTCTCTGGCCAGAAATCGCGCTGGCCTTGTTGGCCGTGCTTGTCTTGCTGGTCGATCTCTTCACCGGCAAGGTGAAGGCGCTGGCCGTGCCGCTGGTGGCTATCGTCGGACAGATCGCCGTGCTCTTTGCCCTGCTTTTCAAAGCCTCTTGCGAGTTCGAGGGATCGGGTGTGCTCTTTAGCGGCATGATTTTGCCGAGCAACCTGTCAGAGGTCATGCGCATCTTTTTCGTCCTGGCTTCGATCCTCGTCTCCTGGCTCGGCATGGTGTACCTGAAAAAACAGTACCTGCCGCGAATGGAGTTCTACTGCCTGACGCTGCTTGTGACAGCCGCCATGATGCTGCTGGCTCAGAGTGCGAACTTCGTCATGCTCTTTGTCGCTCTGGAAACGGTGACGATCGGCTTCTACGTGCTCGTGAGCTACGGACGCAACAGCGCCTTCTCACTTGAAGGTGGCCTGAAGTATCTCGTGCTCGGTGGCACGAGTACGGCGATTCTGCTCTTTGGTATTGTGCTGCTTTACGGCATCGGCGGAAACCCGAACCTCCCTGCGCACACCACGGACTCGCTCAATTTTGCCGCACTTGAGGGCTTCCTCGCCGCGAACGCGGACAACTTCATCGCCAAGATCGGGGTCGTCCTCGTGATCTGCGGCATTTGCTTTAAAATCGGTGCCGTGCCCTTCCAGATTTGGATTCCCGACGTGTATCAGGGCGCGCCGACCCCGGTTACGGCCTTCCTCGCGGTTTCCTCCAAGGCTGCGGGCTTCATCGTCCTCATCAACCTCGTGATGGGGCCCTTCGCTCCGATGAAGGAGCTGACCGTGCCGCTGCTTTCGGCCATCGCCGTCGTCACGATTCTCTTCGGTAACCTGACCGCCATCGGTCAGCGCAACGTTAAGCGCGTGATCGGCCTGTCCGGTGTCGCGCACGCGGGCTACCTGCTACTGGGTGTTGTCGCCCTGTGCAAGGGGATCGAGCTCGGTGCCTGGGCGATTATCTTTTACCTCTTCACCTACCTGTTCGGATCGTTCGCCGTCTTTGGCGTCATGGCCCAGGTGGCAGGGGTGGATGATGAGAACCAGGACGTGGACCACTACATCGACCTGGCCCGCCGCCAGCCCTTCCTCGCAGGGGTGTTGGCCATCGGTCTGGGCTCGCTGGCCGGTATCCCGCCGCTGGCCGGGTTCATCGGTAAGGTCTTTCTCTTCATTGTCGCTTTCCAGGCAGAGCTCTACACGCTGCTCGGCGCGGCCATCACCGGGGTGGTGATTTCGATCTACTACTACTTTGGCTGGATTCGCGAAGCCTATTACAAGCCGCAGTCCTGGCCCACGGACAAGCCCGTTCAGCCCATGCAGGTTTGTGTCGGGCACAAGGTCGCCTTGGCCGCTCTGGCCATTGTCACCGTGCTGCTCGGCTTTTACCAAGGCGCATTCGGCAGCGGCTTCTGAAGGGCGGGAAGCTGAGCCAGCTTCACCGCATTGAGGGGCTTTGCCCCTACGCTCCCGATGGTCGCTACCCAATTTCTTCAGGCTTTGGTGGCCGGATGTGTTTGAGTGCTTCACGATCACACGCGCCAAATTTCTTGTAGTTTAGAGCAGTTTAAATAAAACCGTAGCCGGAGATGCCTCTATATTTTAACCACGGATTAGACAGATGCTCACAGATAGCCGCGGAATAATCTGTGTGAATCTGGGTAATCTGCGGACATAACATTTCTTAAACCGCTCTAAGTGTCCAATGAAGACAGCAAGGGCATTGATGTTTTGCGGTACTCATCTTCAATAGTGTGATCCGAAGGATCACAGGCGAAGGGCTATGCCCTTCTCACAGGTGCAGGACTTAGTCCTGCCCTATGATTTTGACCAGGACGCGCTTTTTGCGTTTGCCGTCAAACTCGCCATAAAAGATTTGCTCCCAGGGGCCGAAATCGAGTTTACCCTCGGTCACGGCGACGACGACCTCGCGGCCCATGATGGTACGCTTGAGGTGGGCGTCAGCGTTGTCCTCAAAACCGTTGTGGGCGTATTGATCGTGGGGCTTTTCGGGGGCGAGTTTTTCCAGCCAGCGCTCGAAGTCGCCATGCAGGCCGGATTCGTCGTCGTTGATGAATACGCTGGCGCTGATGTGCATGGCGTTGACCAGGCAGAGCCCCTCGCGGATGCCGCTCTCGTGCAGGCAGTCTTCCACCTGTCCGGTGATGTTGAGGAGCTGGCGGCGTTGGGGAATGTTAAACCAGAGTTCTTTCCTAAAACTTCTCATGCAAGTTACACTTGTTGGTATTAAGGGGCTGCGCCCCTACGTTCCCGTTGGTCACTACCGGGGGGCAGGCGGCCCCGCACTCGTATGGTCCTTGCTCCGACGGGTATGGTTATGGTGTTAAATCGCATCATGACTTGTCAAAGCCTTGTTGCGGTAGCGGACGATCTGCATCGCTTCGGTTTCCTCCAGCGTCTCGACGGGGGCAAAGTACTGTTCGAAGGGCGGCATAAAGGTGTCGCCCTCGAAGTGGTCTTTGACGTGCGTGAGGTAGAGCTCGGAGCAGCGGGGCAGGGTGGCGTTGAAGAGCTGGGCACCGCCGATGATGAACAGCATGCCGACGGTCGGCAGTTCGGCTAACTCGTCCAGATGGCGTATTTTTTCAAACCCGGGCATCTCGTCTTCGCTGCTGGTGATGACGACGTTACGCCGCTTGGACAGCGGCCGGTTGCGGGGCAGGCTCTCCATCGTGTTGCGGCCCATCACGATGGTGTTGCCCGTGGTCATCTGCTTGAAAAAGGCAAGGTCCTCCGGCAGACGCCAGGGGAGGGTGCCGTTGAGGCCGATCGCGCGGTTGGGGGCCATGGCCACGATGGCTGTCCAGGGCTCGATATGTGTGGGGGGCGTCATGGGTTTATTTGCCAAAGCTGACATATAGCGCGTAGCCTTGTTCCTTACAGCGTGCTTCCAGATTACGAATCATCTGAAAATGGTGTTGGGCGTACGCATCCTTGGTGATGGTGCGGATAAGTATCTTGCGTTCATCATTTAGGGCTTCGGAAGCCTGCATGACTTCCTCTATCGAATCCACCCACCAGTACTTTTTAGGTAGGTCATCACGTTGGCTGGTAATGAGGATCAACTTGGTATTATGAATACCTCTCCCCCAGGATGTATCCTGAAAACCTTCGAGTGCAAAGGGGCTAAGGAAATAGTGGACTGCGCCTTTCAGTTCCTCTTGTGAAACTACCTCCCTTGCTGTCGAAAGATGGGCCAGGCAGAGGAGGCAAATGATTGAGAGGCATTTCATACCGGTTGAGAGGTATTACACCGCGATGGGGGCCTTGATGCGGGGGTGGGGATCGTAGCCGATGAGCTCGACGTCGGCGTAATCGAAGCCCTCCAGACGGGTGATCTCGGGGTTGAGCTTTACCTGCGGCAGGGGGCGTGGCTCGCGGGCGAGCTGTTCCTCGACCTGGTCGAAGTGGTTGCTGTACAGGTGCAGGTCGCCAAAGGTGTGGATGAACTCCTTGGGCCGTAGGCCGACGACTTGCGCCACCATGCAGGTCAGCAGCGCGTAGGAGGCGATGTTGAAGGGCACGCCGAGGAAGAGGTCTGCGCTGCGCTGATAGAGCTGGCAGCTCAGGCCGCCGTCTTGCGATACATAGAACTGGAAAACGGTGTGGCAGGGCGGGAGCGCCATCTTGCCGTTGGCGGCGTTGACGTGGGGCGGGACGGACTCGTCCGGCAGGTCCGCTACATTCCAGGCCGAGATGATGTGGCGGCGGCTGTGGGGCTTGTTGCGGAGGTTGTCCACCAGCTCATCCAGTTGGTTGATCTGGCGTCCATCCGGTGCCTGCCAGCGTGTCCACTGGGCTCCGTAGACGGGCCCGAGGCTGCCGGTTTCGTCGGCCCACTCGTCCCAGATGGAGACCTTGTGCTCGTTGAGGTAGCGTACGTTGGTGTCACCTTTTAAAAACCAGAGCAACTCGTAGACCACGGATTTCCAGTGGATTTTCTTCGTAGTGACGAGGGGAAAGGCTGGGGCGAGCGAATACCGGGCCTGAGCGCCGAACACGCTGCGCGTGCCCACACCGGTGCGGTCAGAGCGGTTCTCGCCGTTTTCCATCACATGCCGCAGCAGGTCGAGGTATGTCTGCATGGGGTTAAAGTGTTGGTCAAACCGCCGGGAAGTCAACGACACGGCATTGTGGGATTGCAAAAAGAGGCCATTTAGGTGATATTGCTAGTTATGCATCGTTTTTTACCCCTATGTGTCCTCGCTTTGTGCATGTCCTCTTTTGCCTCGGCCAAGCCGGGACAAATCGACTACGGCAAGCGCAGCAGCATGGAGGGGGCCAAGTCTGACCTCAATACGGACATACAGACCCCGCAGATGAACACTTCGCTCAATGGCAATCGTTTGCAGTTGGTCGAGTGGCATACGAATTTTAACGCCTTGGGGCAGAAGCGATCCGACCTGCAGGGAAAATCGGCAGAGCTTAACGGCGGCGCATTTGATTACGAGCTGATGGAGAGCGACGTGAAAGCCAACACGATGGCTAGCGGAAACCGCAAAATGGCTCGGCTGCGCAACTGGAATTACATGAAAGAGAACGTCATGGCGGGCAAGTATATGGGCTCGGAAATTACCTCCCCCGTAGGCCGCCAGATGCAGCAGATGATTGATGAGGCAAGTCTACGTGATTTGAATCGCTTTTCTTTTCCTAGAAATCTCACCGATGAGGGTATCCCGGCCAAACGCGCTGGTGAGGGCGATCTGGAAGGAATCCCTATGCAGTTCCAGCGACAGGAACGCAGCGAAGATGACTACGACTTCGGCTTTGGCTCCGGTGCACAGCCTATTATCCGCCCGTCTGGCGAGGATGAGTAGAGCGTTATGCCCTTTGGGGTATCCTTGGAGTAATTTCTCTTTTCCTGACTTGCGAACCTTACCGTTAAGGGCCTGAGTTTTTCCATGCCGCCCAAGAAGAAGGAAACAGACTACGTCGCGCTCAGCTCGGCCTTTATGCGCATCCCCAAAATGAAGATCGATGCCGCACGGGCGCTGATGACGCTCGGCCTTACCCAGATCTACGAGTTGGAAGGGCGATCGCCGGAGACGCTCTTCAGCGACCTGCGCAAGCTCAAGCCCGGGGCGCCAGACGACCTGCTGCCCTTCTTTCGTCTCGCCGTGTACTACGCAGAAAACCAGCCGCCTGAGCCCGCCATGCTCGAGCTCTCGGTCTGGCGGCAATAGTGGATTTTTTCATAATTCCCGTTGGAACTTTGCCCGGAAATTGCTTAACTTAGAGGCATGAGCATGCACGTTGAAATTCCGACCGAACTGCCGGTGATGACCTTGAGCAACGTCTGCCTGTTTCCCCACGCCATGCTGCCCCTGTGCATCTTCGAGCCGCGCTATCGGCAGATGCTGGAGGATGTGCTCGAGAGCGACCGGCTGTTCGTCGTCGCGGGGCAGGATACGGAAAAAGCTCGCGTCACGGGAGAGTTCGAACCGCCGTTTCAGATTGCTTCGGTCGGTGTCGTGCGAGCCAGTCACCAAAACCAAGACGAGACCTCTAACCTGATTGTCCAGGGGCTGGCTCGGGTGCGCATCAAGCGAATTCTGGCTGAGGAGCCCTATCGCCTGATCGAAATCGAATCGGTGTCCACGGAATCCGGTGACGACAATGCGGTCTTTTTGCCCATGCGCCAGCAGTTGACCGATCTGCTCGTGGCCCACGGCAAGCTCGGCGGTGAGGTGCCGGACGAGATTATGGACTTTCTCGGCTCGCTCAAGGACGCGGATACCTTTCTCGACCTGGCGGCCTATACCCTCTGCCCGGATGACCGGGAAAAGCAGACCCTGCTGGAAACCCTCAGCACCTCGGCCCGCTTCGCCCATTTTCAAAAAATCATCCAGCGTGCCAACGAAAACCTGGCCATCGATAACAAGCTTCGTGGAGGCCTGGGCGACGACAAGATTTCGCTCAACTAAGCTTTTGATGCGAGGATTGCGTTGCTCATCGGTGTGGACTCCACATTCATAGGGAACATGCCAGTCTATACCCAGCAGCTATCTGTCCGCACCTCGGGGCAGGGGACATATGAGTTTACCGATGAGATTGCCTCCGCCCTGCGCCAGTCTGGGCTGCGAGAGGGTACGGTGACAGTCTTTTGTCAGCACACCAGTTGCAGCCTCGTTATCATGGAAAACGCCGACCCCTCCGCGCGCCGCGACCTGCACTACTTTATGCAAAAACTCGTGCCCGAGGACGACCCAAACTACACGCATACGCTTGAGGGGCCCGACGATATGACGAGCCACATCAAAATGGCCCTCACGCGCACGGCTGAGGTGGTGCCCTTTGCCGATGGCCAGCTCTGCCTCGGGACTTGGCAAGGGGTCTTTCTCTGGGAACATCGCGACGCACTGCACTCGCGCCGCATCGTGCTCAGCTTTCAAGGAGAGTAGGTGGCAAACGAGTTTTCAAGATGAATGCTATCCGCAGATTGCGCAGATGCACACAGACTCATCTGCACCTACTCGGGCCACTGATTTTATCATTTTATGGGAAGACGGTATTACCTGTTGTCTGCTAACCTCACCGTTTTCAACTGTGTCTCCCCATACTTGGTGACTTTCTCTTCCCTTTCGAATCGCGATTGGCGAGCTTGACAGCCCGCGCGGGGTGTATCACTCTTCACGATTCCCGGTTGAGTCGCGCCTGCCCGCAGACGCGTGCCCTCCCGCAGAACTGCTCCCATAGTTCAATGGATAGAATGTCGGTTTCCGGTACCGAAGATCTGGGTTCGACTCCCGGTGGGAGTACCATTGTTAAGGTGTTCTTAATCAATGGATTTTGTGATTTGTGGCCGTGGGTTTTCGTGCCGCACTAATCTGCAAAAACGGGCTGTGGCTTAGTTTGAATTGCTTCCAGCGTGTCAGTAGTGCCTTCAATGTCGCAAGTGCGGACGGATGGGATCAGAGTGAAGGCGTAGGTTCTTGTGTGGGCCCCAGAAGTGTATGGCCCTCCTTTGTAGTTTAGCCCCCAGCTACTATAGTCTCATCGCCGCGCGATGGCGGTATTGGCCTGGGGTACACGTGAATTCGGCTTGGAATACACGGTGAAAATAGGCTGGATCGGAAAAGCCGCATGCATAGGCAACTTCGGCGGCAGATTGGTCGCTATGGATAAGCAGCTCACAGGCTCGCCGTAAGCGTATACGGCGTATGTGGCAATTAGGAGAGGTATTCAGTAACTGCTTGAAGACGCGATTCAAATAGGACGTCGAGACATTTACTTCGGAGGCTAGATTTGTGACACTCAGGTTGGGGTCGCTAATATGGCGATCGCAGTGGCGAAGTGCCTGCTGTAATAGTTTGGACGCGCTTGCGCTATATTCTGCGAAACGAGGTCGGAATTGCTCTGCCTGGGAGCGCGCTAACCGAAATAACAGTGCGCGAATTTCGCTGGAGAGAACGGCGTGACTGCGCGTCTCAGAGAATATGTGCTCGCGGGCTAGAAACTCTGAAACCTCGGCAAAGCGACAGGCTTTTGACTTTTTCACTAGAGTGGGAAAACCCAGCCAGTCCAGTGCCTCGAAACCACTCAGGACTGTGGCTTGAAAATGCACCGTGTAGAATTTCAAGTTTCCGCGGTCTAATTTCAACCAGTGCCAGGCACCTCGGGGTATGAACAGGGCAGTGCCCGCAGAAAACTCGAACCCATCTGGCAAGGCTTCGCAGGCTCCGCGCCCCTGCCCGCTGGAAAAATAGAACCACATGCTGTCGTCTACGCGCCGCATATCCAAGGTCCAGCCGGGTTTTGCTTTCCATGCGTAGGCGCATATTGCTTCGACATTCAAGCTCTGTAGCCAGTAGGTCCATGCCGTTGCTGAGACGGAGGGAGGCTTGGGGAATGCGTTAAATTCCAGAGAGGTTTTAGCTCTCTCCAGCGCATGTATTTCACCCACATCCCGCATTGCTAGTTCATAAAAGTGCAATAATCGAATCGATCAGTCAATTGTATTGGTTGTGGGTTTTTGATTAAATAGTGCTCATGGAGATTCATAAGTGCGCAAATAAGGACGAACTTGGAAAGCAGGCGGCGACAAGTGCCGCTGAGGCGATACGGAGTGCTATTAAGGATCGCGGAGCAGCGGCTATCGTGGTGGCTACAGGAGCCAGTCAGTTTGAAACGCTGGAGCATCTTGTCCAGCAGGCGGATATCGACTGGAGTAAGGTGACGGCCTTTCACATGGATGAATATGTCGCGTTGCCGGAGAGTCACCCCGCCAGCTTCAGGCGCTACCTTAAGGAGCGTTTCCAACAGAAACTTCCCGTGCCCCTGAAGGCGTTTCACCTGATTAATGGCGAGGCCGCTGATCCGGCGACTGAGTGTGCTCGCTTGAATGAGCTGATTGCGAGTTTCAAGATCGATGTGCTGCTGGGTGGTATTGGTGAGAATGCACACTTGGCCTTTAATGATCCGCCCGCTGACTTCGATATTACGGATGGCTACCATGTTGTTGATCTGGATGAGGCGTGCCGAAATCAGCAGGTGGGCGAGGGGTGGTTCGCCTCGCTGGAGGAAGTTCCAGCTCAAGCGATCTCCATGACGATTCAGGAAACCCTCAGGGCTAAGCTCGTGCTGATCTCTTGCCCTGATAAGCGAAAGGCCCAGGCCGTGAAGGACTCGGTTAGCGGACCGGTTAGCAATGTTGTTCCGGCTTCGGTTTTGCAAACCCATGCGGCGACTCACTTGTTTCTGGATCCGGGCTCTGCCTCGTTACTATAGGAGTCGCTTCCACCCTTGTATTGCTTGCGCTCAATCTAATGCTTTCGCTATTTTTGAATGCGTTGACACTTTGTGCCGGAGCAAAGGGAGCGCGACAGGGGGTTGCTTTAGATTGGACAGACGTGAACATCTGAGAGAGGTGTGATGCCGCTTAAGTGTCCGGGCCTCTCTCAGCGGGAAAAATCTTTTGTACAAGTGTCAGTATGAATAAAGAAAAGCGTTACGCTCTTTGCGGTTTAAGCATTCGTGGCTTGAATGTGTATGCCGAGCCCTTGCTCGGGGTGAGCAAAAACTTCCGGTTGGACACTGGAGACCGATTAGTCGCAATTGTAGATCCTGACCGCCAGCGGGTCGAGGCATTCAATGAACAGCATGGTTTGAGCCTTCCGGTGTTTGATTCTATTGAGGCCATGCTGGGGGCCGTTCACCCGGACGGGGTGATTGTGGCTGGGCCGGATTATACCCATGCTGACCAGATCGTGGCCGCTTTGCGTCACGGTTGCGAGGTGATCGCGGAAAAGCCGCTGGTGATTGACTTTGCCCAGGCGGCTCAGGTGCGCCAGGCCGTCGAGGAGGCGGGGCGTGACTTGCGGATGGGGTTCAACTTTCGTTACGCACCGCTGCATAAAGCGATCAAAGGTCTTCTGCTCGAGGGCCGTGTCGGGCGGGTTACTACGGTCAATTTAAACTACTCACTGGATACCTTTCACGGCTCGAGTTATTTTTATCGCTGGAACCGCTATTATCGCTTTTCGGGCGGATTGGCCGTGACCAAGAGTTGTCACCATTACGATCTCCTTAACTGGTGGCTTGATGACTTGCCCGTTTCCCTGGTGGCCGAAGGTGACCGTTTTTACTATGGCGCGGACAGTCCACACGATCCGAGGCGAACGGGGGAACCCGATGCGAAATGTCCTTACAAGGCGCGTTGGGCCAGGGGAGCACGAGACGACCATATTAGTAGTGACCTGAATATCACCAGACTTCCCAATGAGTGGCAATATCCGGCGGATAAGCCGTGGTCGATTTATGACGATGATATTGATGTGGAGGACGCTTATTCGTCGCTCATTCGTTACCGAAAGGGTGCCGTAGTTAGCTACACATGTGACTTTTCCACGCCCTGGGAGGGGTATACGCTGTCCATCAATGGCACACATGGGAAAATTGAGGCGCACTATATATCAGATCCATCTCGCTGTCCTTTCCCTTGTGCTGAACCCATCAAACTCTATTTCACTCCGCTGTTTGGCACTCGCGAAGAAATGCCGCTGCCAGAGTATAAGATGGGAGGACATGGCGGCGCGGACGAGCAGTTGCTGAAGAGTCTGTTTTCGGGCATTAGCCTGGAGGAGGAAACCCTCGGGCTGGTGGCTGGATCTGAAGCGGGCTTGATAGCAGCCGAGATGGGGGCTGCTACCGGGTTATCGATTCGCGAAGGGCGTAAGTTTACCTGGAGCTGAGCGCGGCGAAATACGCGTTCGCTCTGAGCGTGAAATTACACCTGCGTGCTTAAGCAGGTTCTGCCGGGTGTCGCATGGTGTTCCCGGGCTGCCACTTGCCTTCGAGCATGTGGATGCGGCGTTTGGCAGGCAGTCCGAACTCATTGTTGCGGAGAAGTCCTACCACGGCGTCTACGGCCATCGCACCCACCTCCGAGCAGCGTTCGTCTATGCCCGAACAGGTTTCGTGGTTTTTCCAATGTTCGTTCACCGCGATAGAGACGACCGCGATATCCTCGGGGACCTTTAGCCCAAGCTTCGAGCAGATATCAAAGACAAGCGGGGTATGGCAAATGATGGCGTCTGGCCGGTGCTGCTCGATCCAGTCTGTGACATCCCTCATTATAACTTGGGTGTCGTTGGTGTATTGAATGACCGGAATAGGTTTCACTTCCGGGTAACGGCGTAGTTGGTAAAAAAAGGAACTGATGCGCCTGCCCTCGATCCGCTCTTCGGTATTGAGCGTGGTCGCCAGGCCGATACGGCGGTAACCTGCTTCGTATAGCTTTTTAAAGCTGAGCATCAGGTTATAATGATGGTCTGTAATCACCCGGTCGATGCTTGGGGATTGTAAGGTGTAGCCGATACAGACGGCGCAGAAGTTGTCCAGCCTGATGTCGAGCGTCGTGTTAGGGTTACGGCAGGGGGAAAAGATGAGCCCGGTAACGCTTCGGTTATAGAGTATATCCAATATGCGCTCAGGCGTCATGCGCTCGGCATTGGGATTGAATATCTCCATCTTGTAGCCGTAGTGGGCCGCTCGCTCATGGGCTCCATCGTAAAAAATCGTCGCGTTATGGGTAGTGATCCATCCCAGGGTTTGGCCTTTCTCAATCGGCTGACGAGAGCGTCGGTAGGCGTTGAGACTGCTGAGTACCGGATCGGGCTGATACCCCATGTGATGGGCCGCCTCCAAGACGCGATGTCTGGTTGCTTCAGATATTTGCGGGCTGTTGGCCAAAGCCCGTGAAATGGTTACCTGGCTGACTTTGAGGTGCCGGGCGAGGTCTTTTTGAGTAATGCGCTTCATCTGTGTGCAACCAAAGAGCAGCCTAAGGTTTTATGCGAATCCTGCAAGATCATCCCACTGAACGTATCTGTATGCGCTGCGGGCGAATTGCATGTTGGTATGCGGTGACTAGTTTGAGGCGGATAACCTTAAGCATCCGGAGTAAGAGAATGCTTCGATGGTTTGGGAAACAAGTCACATTCAAAGGAAATCACATGTCTTCTATTAAAAACGTACGTCTGGGTGTAGTTGGGCTCGGTGGCATGGGCGGTCATCATGCCCGGCAAATTCAAAGCGGAGCGTCGGGACGTCTCCAGCTGTGCGCTGTGTGCGATCATGATGCCACGCGCCTTGAGGCCTTTCCGGATATTCCGCATTATACCGATGCCGATGCGATGATGAAGTCCGGTGACATTGAGGCCATATTCATATGCACGCCCCATTACGCGCACACGACGATAGGCATCAAGGCGTTGGAGGCAGGGCTTCACGTGCTGGTGGAGAAGCCGATCTCCGTCCACAAGGCCGATTGCGAGCGTCTAATTGCCGCGCACGCGAATAAAGATCAGGTCTTTGCAGCTATGTTTAATATGAGGTGTGCGCCGGTTTACATAAAACTTCGGGAGCTTATCAAGAGTGGTGCCTTGGGGAAAATCGATCGCATTAACTGGGTCACGACTGAGTGGTTTCGCACGGATCAATACTATGCTTCGGGCGATTGGCGGGCGACCTGGAAAGGCGAGGGCGGTGGCGTCTTGCTGAATCAGTGTCCGCATCATCTGGACCTCTGGCAGTGGCTTTTCGGAATGCCGGATATGGTTCGGGCGTTTTGTAAGTTCGGGCGTTTCCACGACATCGAAGTCGAGGATGCGGTTACCGCCTACATGGAGTATGCGGATGGTGCGACGGGGGTCTTCATTACCACGACGGGAGAAACGCCCGGGAGCAATCGGCTCGAGATTGCAGGGGATCGGGGGAAAGTCACCGTCGAGGGGACGGAGTGCATCCGCTTTACCCGCAACGAGACATCCGCGCGCGAGTTCTGTCAAGCAGCGGAGCTCGGTTTAACCCGTCCGGGTGTCTGGAATATTGAGATACCCATCACCGGAGAAAATCCACAGCATGCGGGGATCACAGCGAACTTTGCCGATGCGATACTGGAGGGTAAGCCTCTTATTGCTCCGGCAGCGGAGGGCGTGCATTCGGTGGAACTGGCGAATGCGATGCTCTATTCCACCTTCACTGACAGCAGCGTTAAGCTTCCCCTTAGCGGTGCGGATTTTGAGGCCGCGCTTAAAAAGAAGATTGAGTCATCAACGGTGAAGAAGGTTGCGGCTGCAGGAGCTGGGCAAGATTTCAGCACCACGTTCAATGTGTCTTAGAACGGGCTAAATGCCCAGCACAGGAAGTATACCCATGTCACAGGATGGAATGAATTACGCCCCAGTGGCGGCCAAAGTTGAACCGGTTGTTTCTCCCGGCGAATTTTACTTTGCAGCGGCTTGCTTTGATCACGGCCATTTGCATGGCCAGATCAACGGGCTCTGCGAAGCCGGAGCACAGCTAAAATATGTTTACGATAGCGATCCCGAACGCCTGAGCGAGGTGGCTCGGCGCTATCCGCAGGCCCGGGCCGTCAGTGATCTCAGGTCCATCCTTGATGATCCTGAGGTCAGATTGGTGGCGGCGGCGGCGGTGCCTTCTGAGCGTGGTGCACTGGGGTGCCGGGTTATGCGGGCGGGCAAGGATTATTTCACGGATAAATGCCCATTTACGACGCTTGAGCAAGTGGATGAGGCTGAGGCCGTCGCCGCCGACACGGGCCGGAAATACATGGTTTATTACTCCGAGCGTCTCCACGTGGAGGCGCCGTGGTATGTTGACCAGTTGATTCAGGAAGGCGCGATTGGTGATATCGTGCACATGGAGATTTTCGGCCCCCACCGGCTGAGTAAATCTAACCGTCCCGAGTGGTTTTTTCAGAAAGAGAAATATGGCGGGCTTTTAACGGACATTGTGTCCCATCAGGTCGATC
>JAUIAM010000037.1 GCA_030425485.1 Verrucomicrobiia bacterium | reverse complement strand
TAATTTTGAGGATTTTTTCGGCTTTCGAAGTGGTGTGAATCCAGATTCATGAACTGAGAAAACGGAAAAAGACGCGAAAAGACCCTTTTCTACCGACCTTGATGAATTTGAAAACACGGCCTAGGCCATACCACCGCAACTGCGGGCCCCATCAATGAGGTAATTCGTCCCGCTTATCATGGCGGCGTCTTGTGAACTCAGGTAGAGGGTAAGGTTTACGACTTCCTCCGGCTCGGCTGCGCGCCCCAGCGGAGTCTTCATCTTCGCCATGGCCGCACGGGTCATGACCGGCCCTGGCGAAACACAACAGGCTCGGATACCATGCGGAGCACCAGCCAGTGCAAGTGATTTCGTAAGGCCAACCATGCCGCTCTTGGCCGCGCCATAAACCACCGCCCCGGCTGCACCAGTCATACCATCGACAGAACCGAGATTGATGATGACGCCGCCCTTTTGCTCAATCATGGCCGGAAACACTGCCCGACAGAAATAGATGGGGCCGGTAAAATTCACTTCGATGCCCCAGTCCATCGCCTCAAGAGTCATCTGCTCGAAGCCTCCGGGACAGTTACAGACCCGGTGCGGATTTCCTCCGGCCACATTGGCCAAAATATCAATGCGACCAAAACGCGCGAGCACTAAAGCCGCCGTCTTCTCGACCGCCTCGAAGGAGCGTATATCCGTGACGACGTGGCTGGCCACCCCGCCCTGCTCGCATATCGCCACAGCCGCCGCCTTGACCGCGTCTGCGTTCACGTCGACCAGGGCCACCTTCGCCCCTTCGGCGGCATAGCGCTGGGCGCAAAGCAGGCCCATTCCCGAGGCCGCACCGGTGACGATAGCAACTTTGTCCTTAAATCTCATAACACGCTTTCGTTTTTACTCAGGCCCATCCCGATAGTCTGGCTTACGGCTTGAGCCTACAAACCGCAGCTTCGCCCATCACCAAAGGGCATAAAGGCTTGCAGCGCAACCGTCATCCTTTCATTGTAGGCATGTAATTTTCACCAAAATTGCACAATAATCCCAAAAATTACGCAAACTTGCACAAACGGTAAAGTCGTGGCCAAACTAGAAGACATAGCGAAGCTCGCCAAGGTATCCTCGGCGACCGTCTCGCGCGTATTCAACCACCATCCGAGCATCAGCCTGGAGGTGAGGAAGCGGGTCTTTTCCATCGCGCGGGAGCACGGCTACCGCCCTCGCATTTCGGTAAAGCAAAAGAACGTCGTCGTCATCACGCCCTATAATCCGGTCTACCCGGTGCACAGTTGTGTTGAAATGATTCTCATGGCGCTGATTCAGGAAATGTCGCGCCGCGGCTTTCGCCTGGAAATCCTGCCCGAAAATAATCTTGAGCGTCTGGACAGCATTCAGTTTTGCGCCGCGGTAGCCATCGGGGCCGAGCCCTCGTCGTTCAAGGACTGGTCAGATCGCTATGTGCTTCCGTTGATCGTGATGGACCGCGATGGGGAAGACCTTGGCCCGGAGGTGTTCTACGTCCGCGCCGATGACGCGCAGGGCATGCAGCTTGCGATCGAGCACCTGAAGGTGCGCGGGTGTCAGATGGTGGGGAGCATTGTCCACGGCAATCCCGGCACGGGCAACGCAGACCTGCGCCACGCAGGGATCACCGAGGCCCTGACTGCCTGCAAGCTGCCAGCGGCCCAGTCGCTCACCTGCTACTCAGGCCCCGGCACAGACAAATACGTGGAGCTAATCGGCAAACTCCTCAAGCAAGGCGTAGACGCACTGTTTTGCCCAGGTGGAAACGCCGGGGTCGTCTCTCTCTACGCTTTCTCACTCTATAACCGCCAAGTCCCCCACGACATCTCGCTTATCGCCTCTGAGCAAACGCAGTTTTCGCAGTACTCCGTGCCGCCCTTGACCACGATAAGCCCGGATTATCCGGCCATGGCCAGCGCCACTGCCGACATCATCGAAGCCCGCATCGCCGGAACAGACTGCCCGCGTAAAACCATTCTCCCCTACTCTCTCATCGAGCGAGAAAGCGTCCAGACGCCATAAGCCACCCCCGGCTTACGTCATCATGTCATACTGCTCCGGGTTGACCGTGTTCGTGACCGTCTCTCCCCTGAGGAAGCGCGTAATATTGGCCCGGGCAAGTTCCCCCGCCTGTATGCGGGCACTGGCTGTATTACCACCAATGTGAGGCGTTGCCACCATGTTGCGCTGCCCCCGCAACGGCGAATCCTTGGTCAGCGGTTCATTGTCAAACACATCCAACCCGGCACGGATATGACCGCTCTGGAGGAGATCCGTCAGCGCCTGTTGGTCAACTAACTTACCGCGGGCCACGTTGACGAAGACCGCGCCCGGCTTCATCGATTCCAGCAATGCACGCGAAATAATCCCGTGCGTCTCATCGGTCAACGCACAGCATACAAAGACCACGTCATTGTCTCGGTAGAGCTCTTCCAATCTATCGGTGCGACGGGCCCCGATCGAAGCAAAAACCGTGTCAGCCTGATACGGGTCAAACGCATTCAACTGTACGCCAAAGGGCTTGAGCAGGTGGCAAAGCTGACGCCCAATAAGGCCGAAGCCGTGAATGCCTACCCGGGCTCCATAGAGGGTACCCCGAGGCGCAGTGTCGTCCTTACGCCAGGCCTGCTCGACGTGGATCGCGTAAAAGCAGTGGGTCAGGTTTCGCTGGGCACCGAGAGCGAGCATCAACGCCGTTTCTGCCACAATAGCCGCCACCGTGCTGCCCCAGTTGCTCACCAGCAGACCCTCTTCAAGCATGCTGCGCGGAATGTGTCGGCGCACGGAACCGCAGACATGGCAGTAGTATTGGGCCGGGAGCTCCCCGTCGATCATCGGCAATTGGGGCGTGGACCATGCACCCAGTATGATGTCAGGCTTTACCTCACGGATAATGCTCTCAGCAGAGTCCATCGACTCGGGGTTAACCTGCGTGCAGGTCATCGGCAAGCCCCAGGCATCATCCAGCGCTTTTCCCGGAAAAAAAGTCCTCCGTTCCTCTTCGTTGAGGAAGGCCAGCAAGCGCATGTGCGTCTGTGCGCTTACCGCCGAGGGTGTTGAAAGTGTACTGGGGTGAGATTTCATATATTGCTTCGGTATTGGCACTGCGGCCGACTTCGCACTTCACTGGCAGGAAGCCCGATTCGCAGCGTAAGGGGTACTTCCACCGCTTGGCGGGCCTCACTACGTTCGCAGGCAAGCGCTATCTTCATGCACGCATCATCTCGTACGCCGCCCCACGAGGCAAACGGTGCGTTTTTCTAATTGTAAAATCGCCATCTGGGCGCATCTCAGCTCGGTGACGGCGAAAAATATTACAGTTAAAAAAACTGCTCAATTGTCTCGCCTTCGCAGGCAGTCTAGCCTCAGCACTGTCTCTCACGCCGAGTTCCCCGCTGCATCGTCACGCTCACCCCTTGAAATGAGTTTGCCTGCCGGGTGAAAATCTTATAGTTAAAAAACCGTCCTACCCCACCAACCATGATAAAAGCCCGTGTTTCCATGCGCGACATTGCCAAAGAGGCCAATGTCAGCGTCATGACAGTATCCCTGGCCTTGCGCAATTCCCCACGCGTCAAGCAACAAACCGGCCAGCATGTCCGCGATATTGCCCGTAAAATGGGGTTCAAGCCCGACCCGGCCCTTCGGGCGCTCATCTCCTACCGCAACCAGAAGAGCACGCGCTCCTACCACGGCAACATCGCCTACATCAACAACACACCCAAGCCGAGCCTGACAACGACTTCGCCCCTGCATACGGAGATTTTCCAGGGTGCCTCTGAGCGTGCCAACGAACTTGGCTACAGCGTGGAGGAATTTTGGATGCACGAAAAAGGTCTCCGCAGTAAGCGGGCCAGCCAGATACTCCTCTCGCGTGGTGTCCAAGGCCTGATTCTCGGCCCCCAGGCACGCGCCCACTCCGAGATCGAAATGGACTGGACTCACTTCTCGGTGGTGCAGTTGGGCTTCTCCCTGGAGGTCCCCCGTTTCCACCTGATTTTCACCGATCTCTTCGCCATCGTCGTCAGTATCTTTACCGAGCTGTGCGGATATGGCTACAAGCGTATCGGCTTGGCGCTGCAAAAAGACCAGGACGAGCGCGTACAAAATCGCTACACCGGCGCTTATCTCGCCATGCAGAACAAGCTTCCTAAATCGATGAAGCGCATTCCGGCCTTCACCGACGTTGACGCCAAGGAAGGCATCGGCGCCTGGTATGACAAATACCAACCCGATGCCATTATCTGCGGGCCGGAGTTGCTGCAACACCTGCAAAAGATTCGCAAGCTCAAGGCTCCGGATGACTTTGGCTATGCCTGCCCGTTCCATCTCAAGCAAGTGGACCAGATGGCCCACGCCAATGCGCGCCAGCACGATGTTGGCCGCAAGTCCATGGAGATTCTTTCCAGCATGATCGAGCGCAACGAGCGCGGCATTCCCGACTCCAGAATCATGCACTTACTCGAGCACTCCTGGACACCCGGTAATTCTCTAAAGCAAGTGGGCAAACCGGTCCAACTCATCGAGTAATCCCGCCTCGCCAGCGTGATGTACCAGCGTCTGATTTTACAGTTAGAATGGGGGTGAGATTGCGCAACCCCGACCAGGGCTGCCGTAATGAAATCATGCCCACCGAGACAGCCCCAGCAAGTCAGCCCAACCTCGTCTTCATCATGCCCGACCAGCTACGGGCTGATTTCTTGCCCGCCTATGGCTGCAGGGCAATCGATACGCCCCACCTGGACGCTGTTTCTGCCGAGTCTGATATCTACGAGGATGCCTGCTCACCCTACCCGCTCTGCGTACCGGCCCGGGCGGCGCTGCTCTCCGGGCTAAACCCGCTGCAAAGCGGTGTCCTCAGTAATGGGCACTGGCTCCACCCCGAGCGTGCGCAGATGGGACTCAAAACCTGGCCAGAGCTGTTGCGTGAACAAGGGTACTATACCGCGGCCATTGGCAAGATGCACTTTCACCCCTTTGAGTCTTCAGAAGGTTTTGATGAACGTACCATCTGCGAGGATAAACGCTGGCCAAAGGTGCACGACGACTACGCTGAATTCCTGGCCCAACGCGGCCTGCAGAAGTTCGATGCCCGCGAGCACCCCGACTACGCAAAGCGGATGGGCGCCATTCACTTTCCCTATGAGGCTGAGCTGACCGCTGATGCCTTTGTCGGTCAGTCCGCCGAAACCTTCATCCACCGGCAACCAGCCAAACGCCCCTTCGCACTCATGGTGGGGTTCCCCGGTCCACACTGTCCCTACGATCCGCCCAAAGCCTACCTGGACCGTGTGCGCGAGGATGCCTTGCCGCCCCTGATCCCTGAACCGCCTCTGGACGCATCCGGCCCTCAAGCCCTGCGCGAAGCCTTTCTGGCCAATACACGTCTGCCCTGGCACGGCCTGGATTACTCCCGCTTTCCCGAGGACAGAAAGCGCGCCATCCGGCGCCACTACGCCGCGCTCATCTGCCAGATAGATGAGCAGGTGGGCCGCATCACCGCTGCGCTGAAATCACGCGGCATGTGGGAAAACACCCTCTTCATTTTTTCCAGCGATCACGGCGATCATGTCGGCGACCGCGGTCGTGTGGGCAAGGGAACCTTCTTTAATGAAAGCACACGTGTGCCCATGATCGTAAAACGGCCCGGCCAGTGCACTTCGCAGCGCTTGCGCAGTCCGGTGCAGTTGCAGGATGTCTCAGCTACCATGCTGGAGGCCGCCTCCGTGCCACTGCCTTCGTGGTGGGATTACTCACCCATGCCGAAGACGGACAGCACGGCGTCTCTGGGTGCGCCGATCTTTGGCGTTCTCAACACCATGTGCATGGTTAAACAGAGCGGCTGGAAGCTTATCCACTACACAAGCTACGACTACTGCGAACTGTACCAGCTCGACGATGATCCGAACGAGACAAACAACCTTATTCTGGACCCCGCTTGCCAGCAAAAGCGGATCGAGCTCCAGGAGCTCCTTAGCCGCTGGCTACTGCAAGAGGGCGTTAAGGGGCACCGCGACAAGATACTCACCCGAGGGACCGCACTATCCGGTGATGCGACATTTGGCCGCCGGGGATGGCAGCGCACCTACCCTCAGAAAATCCAATAGCTCACACGCTATTGCGGTGAAGGTAAAGGAGCACGCTGCCGTATGGGCTGCATCATGATTTCTCCTTGATCATTCATCCGAAACAGCACCGTCAACTGGGTGTTCGGACGCACGCCAACCGTGCTGTTAATGACCTTATGCCAGCTCTCCTCGTCGCGCCTGGCCAGTTGCAGGCGGATGGATACCCCGGACTTGGAATTCATCTCGTAGCCCCGGACTTCACTCTTTCCGGGCATGAGGCGAAATTGCTGCCCATCGACCAACCCTGCCAACTCAAAGGAGGTGAGGTTTATCAGGCGGCACTGCTGCGGCGGGAGTTGCTCCGGGATGCCAGGCAGTGCCCATAAACGATAGTCATGTCCGGCCGCTTTATCCGCTATGACAAAGAGGGTAAGCGCCTGGGCTCGGGGCGGCAGGGTTAGCTCCGCAGCCACCTCGGGCTTCGTCCCCTCGGGAGTATCGACCATACGGTACAGGCGAAAGGGATTCGCCCCCGTATAGGTGTGCGATTTGGTAAAGCCACCGTTGGGGATGAACAGCTTTGTCATGCCCTCTTCCCCCTCGTAATAAAGATCGCGCAAGGTATCTGTCGTGCTGATTGCAACCCACTCCAAGTTTAACCGCTCGGCCGGCTTCGTCTGGGCAAAAAGCAAGGTGGGTAGCAGGAGACACAGCATGCACAAACCAGCTGCGAACCCCTTCAAGGTACCAAATGTGCCATATGATTTCATTGCGATTCAAGCCATTGAAAATCCACTACCACGAAACGTCGTCCCAGATTACCTCCCGGGGTGACTTCCTCCGGGACACGCTGCACCACCGCCTCAAGGCAGGCCGCCGAGAGCACAACATCCGAATCGAACGGGTCCACCACATCACCGTAGCAGCGAATAACAAAGGTATCGCCCCGCGCGGTCAGAACCGGCCCGAGCGACATCAGCAGATCGGCCTGGCTTAGATAGCCGGGAGCAAAGTCCGAGCGGTAGCCCTCGAAAGCTTCCGCGTTGGGGAAGGCCGATTCCGGCGGTGCGCCCGTGATCGCCGCCGTCTCCAGCCCACGATTGATGTCGGTTAAGTCAATAGCCGCCTGCAGCGCTCCCGAGAGCCCAAGCTCTGCCTTGTCATCGGCAGGGCTCACCAACTCGCGGTTGACGAAATCAGCCAGCGAGAGGAAAGGCCCACGCTGTTTGACCTGCTCGACGATTTCAATCGCAAGCGCATCTACTTGCGCATCGCTCAGCTTGCGGACACCACTCCAGGATGCGGCGTCGGACTCGCCGGGACTTATATCAGCCCCGGCGTAGGGCAGTGAAAAGCGGGAAAACACGTTATCCTGTCCGGTATCGACCCCACCACCATACTTGGCCAGATCATAATCCCGCACGGAAGCCAAGAGTGCACGCCAGGCTTCGACCGAGGTGGAGTTGACGTTAAAGCCGCCTTCGATCATGAGGTTGCTGGCCGCAGCCGTTTCGCTTGCGTCCATATCGATCGCTTCATCGAGGATGTACAAGCGCTGGTTGGCCAGCGTCTCGGTCGCGGGGTCAAAGTTCGTCGGCACGGTGGAGAAGAAGTACTGATCCCAGAGCGCTTCATTGGCCTGGTAGGAGGTATCGAAGTATGTGCGCAGCAGGTGCCAGGCCGTAGTCCCGTCGTTGTAGTAGTACTCATCGGTCGGCACCAGTGGCGTCGAGATCGAGTTGCCAAAGGCGTAACTCGGCCCGTTATGCGTGGCGGTATCCGCCCCCTGGGCCGGGGCGATAAACTTCGTGGACAGATCCAGGTGCTGGAGTTGCCCGAGGGAAACCAAGCCCGGGGTGCGCGGTGGGACCTCAAAGAGAACCACCCGGGAGGCTCCTGTATCGGAGTGGCTTGGCCCGTAGAAGGCATTGTCCGGGTTTGCGACCGAGGTATCGGTCGAGAAGTCACCCAAGCCGAAATTTCCCGTGTAATGCCGGGGCGGCAATTTCGAGCCAGCAGTCTCGTAGCCGTTTGTGCTGATGTGGTTACTGCGCAGATTAAAACTGGCCAGCGACCGCACAGTGTTGAGCGCGACTTTATAGCTAAAACCGGCATTGGCAAAAACGTTTGGAAAGTCGGTCTTTTCGATAGCAGCAGAAGACCCGGGGCCGGACACGCTGTTGTCATAGCCGATACCATCGAAGTGCGCCAATTGGTCAGTCCATGACCGATGCATGAGGTGGAGGTTAAAGCGCAGGCTGCCGCTGTTGAGCAATTGGAAATCATAGTAGGCCGGCGTGTAGGCCGGGTCCACGGCCTCGCTAAACTCGACATAGGCGTAGTTCAGGTCGTTAAAGCCAGGTGTTAATGCGTTGGCGTCAAATCGCGATGAATCCGGATTGGCTGCCGTGACCAGGCTACTGTCGATCGGGCCCTGATAGGCAGCGCTTGCATCGAGCGTGAGCACCTTGACTTCACCCGGCCCGAAGGAAAGGCCCTTTGCGGTGAAAAAGATGGAGCCCGAGAGAAACAGGCCGCTCGTGCTGCTATTTCCAAAAGCATATGGTCCGAAATGCTGTTCGGTAGAGTCGGTGTCATCCATCACGACCGTGACCTCCAGCGTCGTCGGGGTCTGCTGGTTGTGTTGCAGAAACTGGAAAAGATAATCCTCGGGCTCAAGCGCGACGTTGTACGGGTTGAACATCACGACAGCAGGGAACATGTGCATGCGCAGGTTACCCGATGCGTTGAGGGAAAAATCGAAGTAGAGCTTTATCTGAGTCACCACCGGGGCGATGACGCTGGTGTGCGCGGTGCTGTCATTGTGGTCACGCAACCCTTCGCGCACGTTTAAACTGGGGTTGAGCGGATCCACGCTCTGCGAAAGGTTATAAAAATCCTTCAACAGGCTCCAGGCCGGACCGGGCAACCCGGTACGCCCCAGCAGGCTATCCTCGCTGGCGTACATGTAGCCCGCGGGCAGAGCATCATGGCGAAGCATGTGGGTCAGATCATGCTTAAAGCCGCCTCGGCGCTGGTCCGTTAACAGAGAACGTGAATGCGCCGTCAGGTCGTGAAAATGCTTATGCACAAGCGACTGATAATCCTCTCCCGAGCGCGACAGGAGCAAGCCGAAGCCGGACAAATCACTCACCATACCGAGATCGCTATGGTTAGCCGGGTAAGCCACCCCCAGCCAGTCCTCACCTTCGACGGGCGACTGAAGCATCTCCAGTCCCGGACGCTGCGCGGCCAAGAGAGGAATCGGATTGCCGTTATCCCCGGCATAAGCATCGGTCAGGTTTACCCGCGCCTTGGTGCTTTCGTCCGCAACCCAGTAGGCGAAGTTTCCTTCTACCGCCCCACTGCGGTCAAGGACCTGCTCCGTCGGGACGACGATCACGTCATGCGCATCGCTGACACTATCCATACCGACCAAGGTGACGCCGTTTGCGGGATTAGCCAGCGACGCGGCCGTCGGTTCCCCCGAAACCAGGATACCCACCAGCTCCGGCGTATACTCCTGCACATTAGCCGTCGCATCATAGGCACCGCCATTACGCCAAACTGCTGTCCAGTGGCGTTTGCTCGGGTCAACATTCAGCCCCTCGTCGACACTCACCGCCCCGGTTGCCCGCTGATCCGGACCCGCGGCTTCCTGCAGGCGCCCGAGGGCGACATTTAAAGCCAGCAGCGCGTTGCTTCTGGCTTTGGCGTGCTGCCCCTGCAAGCTGGCCAGATGGGTTTCCGTGACTAACTGAGTCGACAGGCTGACCAGAAGCAGCACGAGAAACCCCATCAATGCCAAGGCAAGAATCAGGGCAAAACCACCGCGGGGGTGCCTGCAATGTGGAGGGGTAGATTGCATGGGGTAAGCGCATTAAGTCTTAAAGCTAGCTGGTGAGGCAAACAACCTTCCTTTTTAATTGTAAATCCTGCTGGCTGCACCGGGACCGCAGTTTTACAATTAGAATGCCGTCCGGCTTGAGTACAAGACCCGGCCGGCATGAGGATAGTCTCATGCCCATTAACAATGCCCTGATTATGATAGCTGACGACTGGTCGCCCATTGCCGGATGTTACGGAGACCACCTCGTCCATACGCCCCACATCGACGCCCTGGCGTCACGCTCACTGGTTTTCGACCGAGCCTATTGCACCACCCCCTCCTGCGCCGCCAGCCGCGCGAATATCCTGACCGGGCAGTACAGCCACACTCACGGACAATACGGCCACTGCCACGGCGTCCACGCCTTTCAGACCTTATCCGCCATCCCCACCCTGCCCGAGATTCTCAAGCACACGAATATCGTCAGCGCGCAGGCCGGAAAGACCCACTTTGGGCCGGATGCAAAGTATCCCTTCGACTTCCGCCAGGAGCTCATGAAGCCCGAATTGGCTAAATTCTCCAACCGCCATCTCACCCACGCCGTGCAGGAGTGCTTCGACTTTGTCGGAGACCAAGCCTTCTTCATGCTCGCGGCGACCGGGTATCCGCACCGTATCGGCGGCGACTTCGACCCGCACTTTGCTCAAGGCGAATTTTCCCCCATCGACAAAATTTACGCTCCGGAGGATATCTCCGTTCCCCCCTACCTGCCAGATACCCCAGAAGTCCGCCAAGACCTGGCCGACTACTACCAGTATATTACCCGCTTCGACCACTTCGTCGGCGACACACTGGCTGAGCTGGAGCGCAGCGGAAGGGCTGATGAGACCCTGGTCATTCTCCTCTCAGACCACGGCATGCCCTTCCCCGGGGCCAAGGCGAGCTCGTTTGAGGCCGGCCATCACTGCCCGCTTATCATTGCCCACCCGGAGGTAAAAACCGGCAAGCACACCGATGCACTGGTAAACTGGTGCGATATCCTGCCCACGATCCTGGACGCGCTAAAAATTTCTCCAGCACTCTGGCCACAAGCACTCCCGGGCCGAAGCCTGCTGCCGCTCTTTGGCCAAACCGAGGCCGCAACATGGGAAACACCCATCGCCTACTCCCACAGTTTCCATGAGGTCACGAACTACTACCCCTATCGTGCACTGCGCGGGCCACGCTACAAGTACGTTGCCAACCTCGCTCACCAACTCGACATGCCCCTGCCGACCGACCTGTACGACGCGCCCTCATACAAAGCAATCGAGGCCACTGGCGGTTCTCCCCAGCGCACGCACAAACGACTGCTCAGGCATGATCGCGAGGCCTTGTACGACTTGGTTGCCGATCCCTATGAGAACAATAACCTCATTCATGACGAGTCGCTAAGCTCCATTCGTGATGAATATCGCGAGCGTTTGACGCGACTTCGTCTTGAGACAAATGATCCCTGGCTGGAAGTAGACTACCAGGAGGGCATGCTGCCCACACGCCACAACGATCTCGATCTCTCAACCGAGAAAGCACGCATCGAATAACCCCCTGCCTCATGAGAATCCACCTCACTTTCCTTCTCGCGCTATTCGCCCTGGCTTGTACCGCACATGCCAAGCTCGAACTCCCCTCCATCCTCAGTGACCATATGGTGCTTCAAGCAGGCAAGCCCCTGCCAGTCTGGGGCTGGGCCGCCCCCGGGGTCGCTGTCAGAGTGGAGTTTAAAGGCACCACGGTCAGCACTTATGCCAATGCTCAGGGCAAGTGGAGACTGGAGCTGGCGCCACTGCCTGCGGATGACGAAGCCGCCATCATGACGATCAAGGCAGGAGACGAGCACAGGGTAATCAACGACATTCTGGTCGGCGAAGTATGGCTTTGCGGCGGTCAGTCGAACATGCAGATGAAGCTCCAAAACGTCGAGGGTGGTAGCGAAGCGATTAAGCAGGCCACGTTTCCCGAGATGCGCATCTTCGAGGCAAGCCGTCGCCCGAACATCAATCCGCAGGACGACGTCAAGGGCCACTGGAACGTCGTCAGCCCCAAGACGATCCGTGAGTTTTCAGCCGTCGCCTACTTCTTCGGTCGCGACCTGTACAACGCTCTGGGAACTCCGGTCGGGCTCATCAGTAGTAATCGAGGCGGAACACCCGCTCAGTCCTGGATGCCGCTGAATGCCCTCCAGACCAACCCGGAGCTGCAACCCTATGTGAAGGAGCTTGAAGACACCTTCGCCATGTATCCCGACTTGAGCACCCACTGGGATCAGCACTACGATGCGATGATTGAAGCGCACAAGCAATGGAGGCAGGAGCAGGAAAAATGGAAAGCATTGCCGCCAGAAGAAAAAGCCCAGACACCCCGCCCCAAATGGCTCCCTGCCTTTCGCCTCAGAAAGACGCCCACGATCTACTATAACAGCAACATCATCACCTTGGCTCCGTACGCCATCCGCGGCGTCATCTGGTATCAGGGTGAGGCCAACGGCAACAACCTTCAGGATGCGGAACTGTACCGCGAACTCTTTCCCGCCATGATCGCGAGCTGGCGCAAGCTCTGGGGAGATGACCTGCCCTTTTACTTTGTCCAGCTCCCGGGCTATGCGGGTAACTCCGGCCTGTGGATGTCTCTGCGTGAGTCCCAACTCGAAACCTGGCAAAACACGCCCAACACCGGCATGGTGGTCACGATAGATGTGGGAGAGGCCGATAACATTCATCCGAAGAATAAACTGCCCGTTGGTCAGCGACTGGCCTATATCGCACGGGCTCAAGTTTACGGCGAAGCCATCCCCTACTCCGGACCGAGGGTATCCGGGCTGATTGCAGAAGGCTCCAAAGCACACCTGAGATTTGACTACGCAGAGGACGGTCTCGTGGCAGCAGGCCGCGAGCTTGTCGGATTCGAAATTGCCGGGCCAGACGGCAGCTACCATCCGGCGCAGGCTAAAATCGACGGTTCATCAGTACTTGTCTGGAGCCAGTCGGTTTCAACCCCCGTCAGCGTGCGCTACGCCTGGGCGGATGTCCCCGCCGCCTCACTCTTGGGCAAGTCGGGGCTGCCCGCCTCACCGTTCCGCATCAGCAGCCAACGGTAGGAATCAACGTTCAACGGAGTTAAGCCCCTTGGCCACGGACGACGGATTGTAGCCAAGGCATTTGCGGAAAGCCCGGCTAAAGGTTGCTATATCTGCGTAACCGGCAAAAGCCGCGGCCTCCCCCACACTGGCTCGCTCGATCTGGAGCAAAAGGGCTGCTCGCCGCAGCCGCGTTTCTCGCAGGTAGCTGCCGAGACTGATACCGTATGCACTGCGAAAACGCGCGCGCAGGTGGCTTTCACTCATGCCCAACTTGCGCGCGACTTCCGCCAATGAGATGTCTGGTCTTTCACCGCAAAGGGCGCGTACCATGTCCAGCAGTTGGCCGTCACGCGCTTCAACGGCATCGTCTAGTGGCCAGTTCACACGGATGAGCTCCAGCAGCGTCGCCGCTGCGATGGTGGCATTGGCCGCCTCCCTCTGCGTGACTGCAAGCAACTGCCGGAGCAGGTCCAGCGTTTGTGCGCCAATGTACTGTACCGAACCGATATAGGCGTCCGAGGCGGTGTGCCTGGGCCAATCGAATGTAACAAACAGCCAGCGCAATGACGCCGATGCGCGACTGTATCGGTGCAAGCGTAGTGGTGGAATAAGCGTAAGCCCACCCGAGGGGATATCCACGCTGTGTTGGTCCAACTGGAGCGTTGCCTTTCCGCGCAAGGCAAAGATCAGCACCCATCGTTGGTGAAAGCTGGGCTTAGTCCTAGCGTAGTTGAAGCGGTTCAGGCTTTTTCGCTGAAAGAGCACGACGTTGTCCGGCAAGGGCTCCACCCGCCGGACCAGCCCGCTGTAGTAGTCAGTCACCCGAGGAAGAGCGTCTGACATCGCCATAACATGCGCAAACAAATCCCTGTTTTTCTCCATCGGAAATGCAAAATGCAAAACCACATTGGCTATGGCAATAATTTATGGAAACTGCTAACATAGTGGGCATGACGAAGCACAACCCAGACACCTCCCTTGACTCCCTCCAGATCGGCATCGGCATTATCGGCTCAGGCATCCGGCTGCAAAGTATTCTCGGGCAGCTCCTCCCCCTGGCCTCCGGTCTACAGGTGAAAGCCATTTATGACCCCGACGATTCAGCCGTCGCAACATGCAAGGAACGTTTTGCCCCGGAGGCAGCGGTTTGCTCGGGCGTGGAGGAGCTCTGCGCCCGTGAAGATGTGGACTGGGTTTTCATCGGCTCGTGGAACTGCCAGCACGCCGAGCAAGCCATCGCTGCAATGAAAGCGGGCAAGCATGTTTTCTGCGAAAAACCGCTGGCCCTGACGACTGATGAAGCCCTTGCCATGCAGCAAGCGCAGCAGGAAAGCGGATGCACGTTTGCCCTTGGCCTCGTCCTGCGCTACTCGCCGCTTTACCGCGCAATTCACTCTGCGATAGCCTCGGGCCAGATTGGAAATGTGCTCAGTTTCGAGTTTAACGAGACGCTCGGTTTTCGCCACGGCGGCTACATCCACGGCAACTGGCGACGCCACAGCAAGTATGCCGGGCCGCACATTCTGGAGAAATGCTGTCATGACATCGACCTCGCCCTCTGGTTTATCGATAGCCTGCCGCTAAAGGTGGCGAGCTTCGGCGGGCTTAACTTTTTCCTCCCCAAAAACCAGCACCACCAGGAGCGGATCGGCAACGGGCCCAACGGCGAAGTCCCCTTCCAGCACTTCGTCAGGTACGGTAACAGCAACCCGTTTCGGACGGACAAGGACATCATCGACAACCAGGTCGCCATCCTGGAGTTTGCCAACGGGGTGCGGGCCAGCTTTCACACCAACTGCCTCTCCGGCATCCCGGAGCGCAGATTCTACATCATCGGGGACGAGGGTGCCCTGCGAGCGGACGCCATCACCGGCCAACTGGAATTGAGACGCATTGGCTGGGATGAGCCCACCCTGCTCCGACAGCCCATACAGGGCGGCTCACACGCCGGGTCCGACGCCCCGATGTGCCGCGAACTCGCAGAGTGCATGGCCGGGCAGAGACCACCTGCCGCCAGCATCAATGAGGGCATGCGCTCGCTCATCGTTGCTCAGGGCATTGATACCGCCATGCAGACGGGACAAGTCGTCGAGCTCAGCCCCTTCTATGAAGCCGCCGGGCTCGTCTAGTCGAGCCCCCTTTTTAGTTTAACAGGTGCTCGTCGTAGAAGTCACCGATGCCGAAGACGTCGATCAGCATCGTGGGCCAGCCATGCTTCTTACCGGGCCGGGCGATAACCTCTACCTCCAGCCCAAGGACCTCGGCCTTGTCATCAAAACGGGTGGACTGGTCGTAGGGCACCAGCGTATCTGCGGTGCCGTGGTAGATAAGTATCGGGGGAAGATCCGGTGTGATGTGCTCGATGGGCGACATGGCACGGCCTACGGGTAACCAGGGCTCGACCGCTCGCGACTCCATGCCGAAGGCCTTGACGTAGCTCTTGGGCGGACCTCCGTCGTGCAGGTTTTCACGCGAGTCTCCGAGGTTAATAAGGTCCGTCACCGGATAAAAAACTGCCGCCGCCTGCACCGCGCTACTCTCACGGTCGACCGGATCAAGCGCCGCCGGGTCGCCCGGGCCGCCTGTCGTGGCAATCATCAGGCTGAGGTGCCCGCCTGAGCTGCCGCCGCTGACGCCGAGCCGCTCAGGGTCCACACCATATTCCTCGGCGTGATAGCGGATAAAACGCACGGCCCGTTTTACATCCTCCACGGTCTCCATGACGGTAGCTTCCGGCTGGGAGACATGCCTGACACAAAAGATCGTGTATCCATCGCGCAGCAGCGGGGCCGCAGGCCAGGGGTTCATTGCTTCATCGGAAGAGCGCCAGCTCCCGCTGACCATGAACACAATCCCCACGCCGTTGGCATCGTCCGGGCGATAGATATCGAGAACCAGCGGCTTGCCCCCTCGCTCGCCGTAAACGACATCCGTCGTGCTCTGGTAGTCTGGATGGTAGTACCACCATAAGCCCGCCGCCAGCAGGAGCAGCAGGACAATGCATACAGCCAGTGTCTTCAGCACGACCCGCAGGATGCGACGGCAGCGCGAAACAGGTTTGGGGCTACTCTCGTCCATGATGAACAAGCAAGCGATTCAGCGGCACATTACAAGCAACTTTTCTCTGCCAGTGTCCATCAGGCAGAAGTACCCCTACGTAGCGGGTAAGCGGCCAATGGCAGCCTATGCGGGCAACCCCGGCCAGCAAGAGCTACTGGTCACACTGGCAGGTTTGGCCCACTGAGGGGAGCGGGTGCCAGGCGTCGATAATGTGGAAACTGGCCCGCGGAAAAGCCGGGGTGGCCGACAGTACGGCCTTTTCACGACCGGGCGTCACATCGTAGCGGGTAAAGGCGACCTTGATCGGGGCGTCATCCAGCTCGGATTTTTCCAGTTCAAGGCTGGCATAGGGCAGGTGGAGAAACACGGTCCAGTAACCCTCCTTGGGGAAGACCTGGGTGCGGCTGGTGGCAAAATCCCGGTCAGTGATAAGCGCGTCCTGAAAGCTGTACTCGCCCTTCTTTACAGCGGCAAAGGTTGCGGGGCTCCAGCGCAAAAAGAGGTTCTGGTTTTCCGGCGTGACGTGGACCTCGTAGTAGCGATCCGTAGCAGCCTGGATAAAAAGCTCGAAGACATCGCCCGTTTGCCAGGTCTTCTGATTAAAGCCATCGGCTGTGTTCTCGATGTGCTCGTCTTCGAAGACTGCGATGACATCAAAGCCCGCTTCACCGGCGTAGATACGAGCCAGCCCGGGGGCCAGGTCTTCCTCGGGCTCCTCCCGCCAACCTTGTTGCAGGGGCAGGCTCAGCAATGGCGCGCTGTTAAGCCCGTTGCTCTTGGCGAGGTCGTCGGCGATGCTCGCCAGCGACAGGTTATCGCCACCGTGGGCCGTGTATGAAGAGAATGCAGTCACAATGACGCAAAGGAGAAGGCAAATTCTAGGCATCGATCAATCGTATTTTGTCTGCACGATTCAGATTTTGGCAACAGCTATCTTGCTCTCTCCCGAAAATGCTCTAATATGAGAAATCCTTTAGCGGATACAGGCCGGGCTCCAGCTCATCGACGGAGGTGACATAGCTGAGAACAAAGCTGGGCTCACCATCAAGCGAGACCAGCAGATTTCCCTGATAAGGATTCAGCTCGACAGCATCGGCTGCTTGCTGCTCACCACGGATAACACAGATAAGCCCGTCGCTGTTTTTCACCAGCACATTGGGCGAATTCAATGGCTCCACTGCGTGGTAGTTGTTCAAGAGACTCTCGGGAAGGACCCGGAAATGCTTGCCCTGTGGCTTAAGGTAAAGGAGGCGGCTGCCATCGTCACAGGCGAGCAGCGTGAAGTCACTATCTGGCACACGCTGGCCATTCCACCAGACGCGAGTGCGGCCAGCGTCCTGCTCTACCAGAAGCGGATCGATAATGACCTGCGCTTCGGGCTCGACCTGGCCAGAAGGCAAGCCCTTACCCTTTCCGAACAAATGGTAGCTCGCCGTCGGGTAGAAAGCAAAGGCCGTACCGGAGCCATTGATGACGTACACCTCGGGCGCGGTGATGCGCTCCTCTTTTTGGTAAAAGCGATACAAACCGTCAACTTCCTCGACACTGACCGGAATACCAAAGGCGTAGGGACGGGCTTGCTTGGCTTTGGAAGCATCCTTCAGGGAGCGGTCGGCCCCAAGTAGCTCGTAGCTGTCGGAATCCCTACCGTAGTAACGCGCCTTGTAGACGCCAGGCGTGGCCTGAACAAGGGCGTCGGGCAAGACATATGTCGGCTTTCCGTCGCGAATCAAAACGAGATCATTCTCCCCCATGACGCCTTGCTCCAGATCAAGCAGGTCCTCGACACGTTCGGCCTCGTAAAAGAGCTCGATAATGCCCGTCTCACTGACCGAGAATATAATGTGGCTTTTGAAGTAGCCAAAGGTCTGCTGGATCAGTTTGCCTCTGAGCAGGGTTTTCTCCGGCTCCAGATCGATAAAAAGCGAAGTTTCCCGGGTAAATCTCTCCGTCTCCGAATGGGTGATGAGGTCGCCATCGGCATTTGAGACAATCTTATTTTTGGAGCCGGAAAATATCGCCTGCCCTTTCAAGTAAGGCTCAATCGTGTTCCCATCCCTGAATACGATCACCTCGGTGTCGGCAGCGAGTGGCTTGGCCACGATGCGATCGCCCGGTTTCCTGTCGGGTTGCTCATCCACAAAGAAGTAGCTGTTGCTGAAATCATCGTAGACAACGAACCCGCTTTTGTCCGGCCGTTGCGTGAAAACAATGTCGCCTGCGACTTGTCCGTTGCGAAACACGAGCGAGGGGTAAAGTTTCTTATCGTTGAGTGATCCGTAGGTGAGCTCGTTCCTGCGCTGAAGATCCGGGTAGTATTGGTTGCGCATGGTAAACTCATCGCGCACACCGTTGTTCTGGGCGTACACCTGCCGGGTCGGATTCCCGTAATCGTCAAAGACATACTCCACGACCAGCTCAATGGGTTCGCCCTCGGTACGTGAAGCGATCAGGTGGCCATCCCGGTAAGTTTTATGGTGTCGCTTGGGTGGCTTGGAGCCCCGCTGCACAGTCTCGACCACTTGCACATCCCTCCCATCAGCGGTGTAGCTGTAGGTCGTGATTTCCGCCTGCTCTCCCTCCCCGGAGCTAACGCTGTTCAACCGCCCAGCATCGTCGTAAGCGTAGGTCTTGACCACAGCTTCGCCCTTGTGCTCGTAGCGCTCCTCGACCAGCAACCCCTCCCGGTAAGTAAAGTGCGTATCGCGCCCGCCGTAATACGTCTCCCGCACCACGTTACCCTCGGCGTCCAACTCCCAGGAGACAGAGCCCTTGCCGGTGGGCTGACCGTCCTCGTACTGCACGAAGCTCTGCTCTTTTATCAGCAGACCGTTCGCATCAAAGACCTTCTTGTCCGCAGAATAGATCGGTCCCTTAAGGTTGAAGTGCTCCGCCTTGTAAGGGACGGGTACCGGGTTGAGCGGGGCATTGGCCCAATCGACTTTCTGGGCTTGGGCGAGCACGCCTGTCAGAAAGCAAAACCCGACGGTCAGGGGTGAAAGAAAGAAGCGCATGTGCATGGTAATAATCAGAAATTATGTCCGAACATACACACGTCAGATAGCTATGAAGTCAATCGACATTCCCCGCGGCATGACCAGATCACGAAGGCCGCTGGGCGGAACGTAATTCCCCCAATACAGCGTAATCTGACCCGCCGAGCCGAGCCAGCGGGTCCAAGCTCTGTGCCTCCAGCACAAGCCGATCAGCTTCGCCGGGCAGGACCACCCTGTCATCAGCGTACATGGTTTTGATTTCTCCGTAGATAACGGCCTGCGGGGTATTCCCGATTTCGTCCAGTCGGTGGAGCTCACAACCAAAGGCAACCGCGCAGTCCGCCAATCGCGGCAGGGTAAATCCTTCCAGCTCCGCCAGCGGTAATTGCAAGGTCTCCACCTCCGACACCCCATGATCCAAGCTGGCAGCGGAACGATTGACCGCATCCAGATGCGTGCTGCTGGCGATATGGACGACAAAGTGCCGTCGCTGCTGAATGTTTCGCGCAGTGTCTTTAAACTGCCCCTTTTCCTGCCCGGTGGTTTTCTTACCACAGGACATCAAGAGCAGTGGCGGGTCGCTGCAAATAGCCGTAAAGAACGAAAACGGAGCCAGGTTGTAGCCCAGATTGTTGCCGTTATCCGAGAGCACCCAGGCAATGGGACGCGGGATCAAGGCCTGCGTAATAGCATGGTAGCGCTGAGTAGCAGACAATTTCTCAAAGTCGATAAACATAAAGCGGTATTTCTATACACGAGCCAGAGGGTTTCTAGCAAACCTCGATCAGGATCAGGCTGATGTCGTCTGTGCGCGGGGCCTTGCTCTGGTGTTCGGTGATCGCTTTGCGCAGCGCTGCCGTGACGGCTTCGACCGGCTGGGCTGCCATTTGGCTGAGGGCATCCCGCAGGCGCTCCAGTGAAAACTCTTCCATGGCCGGCGAAATGGCTTCGATCACACCATCGGTGTAAAAGAGCAGGCGATCTCCGGAAGCCAGCTCGATCTCATCACTGCGTCGCCCGCGCCCGGTGTCGAGCCCGAAGGCGTCCTGTGGCGCGAGCGACACGGACTCAACCTCGGCGCTGCTTTTGCGATAATGCAGAAAACTCGGGTGGCCCGCGTGAGCGATACGCAGAAATGCCCCACCCTCGCGCTGCTCGATAATGCCGCCAACTGAAGTGATGTAGTGCGGGCGCACGAGTTCAGTGGTTTCTTCATCGATCTCCGCAAAAGCCTCCACGAGGTTGTTCATGTGGTGGCGGATGGCCGTGTCTGCAATGTGCTTGAAGAGCAGCGTGTAGAGACTGGCCGATACCCCATGACCGCAAACGTCCCCCAGGACAAAGGCCACGCGCTCCGCACTGGAAAAGGGGAAGGAGATGACATCGCCCCCCACCGCATCCATGGAATCATACACTACCGAAGTACGAATAAACGAGGTCTCTATCTCCTCTCCAGGGATAAGGGCCTCCTGGACGCGGCGGGCATTATCGAGGTCCATCTGCATGAGGCGGTCCCTCTCCCGCAAGCGCGTCTCTGAGCGCTCCAGCTTTTCCAGCGCAACCACCTCGTTCGTAATATCGCGCGAAATACCCAACAAACCGACCAGCTTGCCCGAGGCCAGGTGCAGGGGGATCTTGGTCGAAGTGACCCAGGAGACGCTTCCGTCCGGCCAGGTTTCTTTTTCGCGGATGTTAATCAGGGGCTTGCCCGTTTTGAAAATATTCTGCTCATCCTCAAAGGCCTGACGCGCATGCTCTTCGGTGAAAAAGTCAAAATCGGTTTTGCCCCGA
>JAUIAM010000036.1 GCA_030425485.1 Verrucomicrobiia bacterium | reverse complement strand
GTGTGAGGGAGGCCGCGTGGTTCATGCCAGGGTCGATAATCGGTCGAACCCCGATAGACCTGAGTTGGAAGATGTCGGGCACGCTGCGTTTGTCTTGGACAACGGCGTGCACTGCTTCTCCAGCGTTAACTGGTTTACCCCTGATGGACTGCAAGGCTGGGGGGATGGCCGCTCGTTTATCACCGGAACGAAAGGGTACATCGAGGTGCGTAAGTACCTGGACTTTGCCCAAAGTGCTGAGAAAAACATCATCCTCCTGGCCGATGGGGACGGTGAGCACCGTATACAGGTAGATGGTAAGGTCGGGTTTCCATTTTTTGGAAAATTGATTCTCGATTGTCTACACCGAACGGAAGAGGCGATGAGTCAGCGCCATGCATTCCAGGTCGCCAGGCTTTCGCTCGAAGCTCAGGCTATGGCTGACCGCCAGCGGGGAGAGTGAAAATCAAAACGCTTTGAGGGTCTGGCGCTGCCAGAGCTGCGATGGCCCGGGTGTGCGGGGTGAAGGGGTGCGCTCGGTCAGCTATGGCTCGTCGCATCTGCTGTTATTGATATCAGCCTGGCGGTGGATTTTTTAGGTGGGGTGAGGGCAAGCGTTTCAAGGGCATTGTGGCGGTTGGGCGGGAGGCCATCTGGCGCTGCTTTTTGCTCTCAATCACGCATTACCCCGGCGAGGTAGCCCACCGGGAGTCGCTGCGGTAGTGTGCTCTGCGCTGGGCATTGTTTGCGGAAATCCATTAAGGGGATTGACAAATCTCCATGTTGGTATACCAAATGATGAAGGTTTATGAATATTCAGGCAATATTTCCCAAAATTGTTCCGGCATTATTAACGCCATGCAGTGAGCCCGGTGTTATTGACGTGCCTGCATTACAATCACTTTCGCGATTTCTTGTCGCTGAGGGGGCGGATGGTCTTTTTGTGGCGAGTTCTACTGGCGGTATGCCATTACTGGGCCGGCCTGAGCGCCTGAAACTGATGGAGGCTGTGGCTTCCGTGGTGCCTGATGATGTCGCCGTCTTTGCCGGAGCAAGCGGCACTGGCATACCACAAGTGCTGGATTACATCCAGGATGCGGCTGGGGCCGGTGCTGATTGCGCGGTCGTGATGCCGCCGTTTTTTGTAAAGCTGTCCTCTGCGCAATTGGTGGATTACGCTTATTCCATTGCTGATGTCAGTCCCCTGCCGATCATTCTTTATCACCACCTCCGCATGCCGACCCCGATTAATGCTGACTGTGCGGTGAAGTTGGCGGAGCATCCGAATATCATTGGGATGAAAGAGACCAGCGGTTGCAGCGATCGCATCGTCGAGCTCAGTGAATGTTTGCGGGGGACAAACTTCAGGCTCTATCAGGGGAGTGAGGCGCTGGTGCTTCCGTCTCTGGAGCAGGGAGGGTGGGGGTGCATTACGGCACTTTCGAATCTGGCACCAAAACTGCACAGGGATATCCTGGATGCATACGAAAGGGGTGAGCACGAACAGGCCAAGCAGCTTCAGGAGCAACTTACGCGTTTATGGCGAGTCTTTAAGCTGCCTTCATTGGGTGAGTCGTTTGCTCATTTTCTTCAAGCGATGATCGTACCGCTGTGGCGGCAAGGGCTGTTGAATAGTCCGCACACGCTATTTAATGGCTATAAGCTGGATGCCAGCTACGAGAAAGAGATTTTAGATTTTTATGATAGTTGGCTTAATGAGTTTAAGACTAAGCAGGAAGATGCTAGCGTACTTAATGGCTAGTACGGGCATTGATTGAGCAGGGGTGCGTAGAATTTTTTTTAATACTGATCATGCTGAATAATGGAAAACGGACCGGCTTCGCACTATTGATAGCTCTTAGCTTAATGGCTTTCATGGTGCTGTTGATGGTTTCCATTACGGCGATGATTCAGGTCGAGCTGCAGTCCGGCATCGTTCATCAAAAGAATGTCAGTGCCAGGCACATGGCCTTGACGGGGCTAAGGATAGCGCTTGGTGAGCTTCAGGCGGAGGCTGGACCGGATCAACGGGCCACGGCCAAGCTGAATATACTGACGGGGAATGGAAATAGTGCTTTGTATGACTGGACCGGTGTTTGGGTTCCGCCGACGAGCGAGGAGCTCGCGGTTGACCCCGGCGCTCAAACCCAGCTTCGCGTGCTTGCCTCCCTGCCCAGTGAGCTCGAAGGTTTTGCCAATATAACCGACTTGGAAAGCGCCATAGCTGGGCTCGGGGAAGACGATACTGTTGCTCTTGCTAGATTGAAGGATCTTGATGGAGGGGGCGGGGCGGAGCGTGAAGTCCGAGTCCCATTGATCAATGTTGAGGACGAGCAGGGGACGGTCGCACGGTTCGGCTACTGGGTCGATGACGTAAGCCTGAAGGTGAAAGTGATTCACGACACGGAGCGGGATACGGGCTTCTGGCATATGGCTAAGAGCCCCGGGCTGTCCCTGCTTTCGGTCTTCGAAGGGGGGAAGCTGAATGCGGGCTCGGTGGAGTATATTATCAGCGACTCGCAGTTGCCCAACCTGACCACGCCGACTTCATCTGCCTTGGCGTACTCAGAGCGCTTTACCAGCTATGGCTATGGCGTGCTGGCAAATTCACGCGACGGGGGCCTGCGGCGGGATTTACCCAATTGGCTGGAGGGACTTTCGGCGGGTGAGATAGCGGCGCTCGACGCAGAGTTATTACCAACGGAATTTCCGGATACGCGGGAGGATGTTTCCCTGCGGCGTCTAATGAATTTTTTCGATATTGCAGCGTCTATTCCCGGCGATGCCGATGCGATCCCCGTGATGGCTGTTCGCCCTCGGTCTCCTAGTGAGGTCGGCATTTTTCCTCTTCTAACCACGGTGCAAATGGGGTGGGGCGTAGGCGTGAACTCGACGGGTAACCTGCTGCTAACGATGCGGCCCATCATCGTCATGGTGAATCCCTATAATGTCAGGCTGGAGGAAACTGATTATGTTGTGCAGCGGGCCTATCAAGATCTCGCGTCAGTGAGAGGAGCAGAGATTGAGCTCTACTACAGGGCAGCCCTGCCAACGGATGGTGTCGGTGAGTACAATTTTGTGAATGGCTCGACCGCTTTATTCCTCGATGACTATACGGGTGATCCACTCGGCCCCAGCACGAGTACGTTAGAGGAGAAGGCTCCGTTACTTTTTCGTTTGCCCGATGTGGCGTTTGAGCCCGGAGAAATTAAGATATTTACCTATGCAGGGGCAAGTCCCGCGGAGTATGTCGAAGCGGGCGTGGCCTTAAGCAATACCTATGACCCTGATCGCGCCTATATCTATATCGACACCGGCGTCGGCACGGGAATCATACCGGGGAGCGTTGCCCATATGAGAGAAGAGTTTGCCTTCCTTCACTCACTCGGGTATTCAAATTTTACGCTCTTTCGTGAAGTAAGCGGGGGCTATCAGCCTTTGCAGAAAATTGATTTAAGCCGAGCGCTCATGTCGACGAATGTCACGGCAAGTAATCGAAACTACATTTCGTACCCGAGCTCCTTCAATGCCTATGCTGATCGACATGATCTGAAGCGCTCTGACTGGGATTGGAACACGATTAACAATAATCGCTGGAGTAAGGATAGGAACGGGGTTCGCTTGCTGGCAGACTATAATCCACGGGCGGGCCTCTTGACCGGTGAGGGGCATTGGCAGACCAGCAGCTTTGGCTCTGGTCGTAATCCTCCTGAGGGTACTAACCCGCTGTGGATCAGTGAGGGCAATGACCAGGGCAACTTCGCCGTAAACCATTTTGGGTCGAATGGGTTCTGGGGGCCTGACGATGCGACCGAGAGCTTTGTCAGCTTGTTCCACATCCCCCGGGGGGATGTGTACTCGCTGGGTGAATTGCAGCATGCGGACCTCTCCGGCAGCGGGCTTCAGCCCGCCTACCAGATCGGGAACAGCTTGGCCTCGCCCTATGTTCGTTATGACGAAGAGGATTTATCCTGGCGGCTCAACCAATGGCTTTGGGATTCCTTCTACTTAGGAGGAATTGATGATGGCGCGATCAGCTCAGGTAACCCGCGCTTGCATGTGCGTGAGAGTGTGCTGGGGGAGATGGATCTGAACGACCCGGAGCAGCAGGCTGCCATGCTGCTGATCGATGGAAGTTTTAATATCAATACCACCCTGAAGGATGCCTGGCGCGTGCAATTGGCCGCATTGCGCGATCATGCCATGGCATACTACAGTGTGGATAGTGGACTTGCTGTTGAACTGAATGAGAGTCCGATCATGCTCCCGCGCTTGCCATTTCCCGGAGGCGCGGAGGGCGAACTGTGGCGCGGCTTCAGGGCTTTGAGTGACGACAATATCGACGATCTGGCTGATGCTATCGTCACTCGCATACGGGCGCATGGGCCATTTGAATCGCTGAGCGAGTTTGTGAACCGGGATTTGTCGGCCCCGCAGGGCAGTGCCAGGAATTTACGTGGGCTATTGGCCGATGCGATTTATGAGGTTGATCAATCGGATAGTCCGATAAACCGAGAAGTCGACTTCTCCGGTGTGGCGGATAACCGCGTTGCTGAAGGTATCGATGTGCCTTACCCGAATGCGGCCGTCGGTCCCCGGTCGACCCATGCCCCGGGCTGGCTTAGCCAGGCGGATATTTTACAGGCGCTGGGGCCTATCCTGACCGTGCGTGGTGATACCTTTGTTGTGCGAAGCTATGGAGAGTCGCTGAACCCGCTTACGGGCGATACCTCGCAGGCATGGTGCGAGGCCGTGGTTCAGCGCATGCCTGAGTACGTTGATGAGAATGACCTGCCATGGGCGGACCCTGACACGATCTCCGCTACGAATGAGCAACTGGGGCGACGTTTTCAGATTATCGCCTTTCGTTGGATCAGCGCTGATGATATTTAAGCTTTGAGTTTATCATGATATTGAAACAGCGCCAAATGCACCAGCCAGCCCTCCGCCAAGTATATTGCTTTCTGCGTCGAAGCGGTATCCTGATGACATCGCTTCTATCGGCGCTTGCTTTTAGCGCTTTGGTGCCATCGCCCTTGCAGGGGCAAATGATGGAAGGCGAAGAGGCTCCGGTTTCTTTTGAGTGGCGGGCTGTGTCACTGGATTTCAAGGCGCGTTATCAGCCTGGTGAAGATCCGGTTCGTGGCTATATCCATGACGTACACGTGGATGGCGTTGAGGACGCGATACAGATTCCCTTTGCTCGACCAACGACTAGCGCGTATCTAAGCAGATCGCCAGAGATTGTTTTCTACCGCCCGAGCGAGGTGATTGGAGAGGCGCCCACGATTCTCGCACAGAAACGGCTGTCACCGGAGTATGAGCGGGTGCTGCTGTTCTTTTGGCCAAACAACCAGCAGAATGGACCGCTTTATCGCTTGCTGGCCTTTCCCGACGTGACACCTCGTCCGGGCAAGCGGCTCGCCTACCTGATTAATTTTACACCGGATGATCTCTACATCAGCTTTGAAGGGCAGCGCATGCTTTTGCCCTCCTTGCAGCCGGATTTGGTAACGTGCAGGGACTCCGCTGAGGAACGCAGTGAATTCATTATCTTTCGTGGACCGGAAGGCGATATTCCGGCCCGTCGACTGGTGGCTACCAGCTATCGGATTAACCAGGGCGAGCTGGCCACGATTTTGATTCTTCCTAAATCCGGAACACGTACGCCATCCTTGCAGGTGTTCCGGGACTGGGCATCGGGGGCTGTGCAATAAGGGTGCATCCTGGCGGCGCGCAGCACCAACAAGGTGCTGGCACGTGTCTTACTGTAATGCCCGCACTTCGTAGATACGTGCTTCCTCAATTCCATTTGTAGCGGTGACGTTGACGCGGATCGATTGCGTAGTCGTGGGTGTATCCAATTTGTGAATACAGTACCGCTGATAGTTGCCGCTGATGGAAACGATCGGCTTCCATTCTCCGTCCGTGCTCAAAGCTTCAACCGTATAGTCGCGGACTGTTTCTTTTTGCGCTTTCCCCCACTGCATGCCTCGGGCGAATGCATCAGACTGGGTCAGGGTTAGGCGTTGGTGCAGGGCGGTGTCGAAAATAAGCTCAATGCTGCTTATGCGGACGGGTGCATCCCAGCTTAGTTTTACCCAGGCGGGGAGGGCAGTGCTCATCCAGCGGTTTGTGCCCGCAATGCAGCGACCCAGCTCCACGCCTGTCTCGCCGTCAACGGCTCGCGTTTGCCCGCTAATAATGTTGATGGCAGGCCCCTCCGGATGCTCGCTGCTGGCACTGATGGCTGCTTTCGGCGCGTGGTCATTGGCGTTCTCTGGATAAATACCGATGAGGTAGGCGTCATCCTGGATCAACTGTTGCTGCACCGCCCGGATGCTTTCTGCGTTGTTAGAGAGCTCAACCGGGGTCTGCTTACTTTTAACGGCGTATGCGGCGGCGGTCCCGACGCCTTGGCCCATGGCGGCGCAGGTCGCCATCACGCGGGTGGATGCGAAGGCGATATGCGTGGCCGAGATGTTTCGCCCTGCAAACATCAGGTTTTCCGGGCCCTTGCTGATACAGCAGCGCAGGGGGATGTCGTAAAGTTTGGGGACCGAGGTTTGGGTGCATGCCGGCTCATCGGGTGCATCGATCCCGTGCGGGGGGTGCGTGTCGATGGGCCAACCACCGTAGGCGATGGCATCTGGCTGGGGTTTTGATTCCATCACGTCGCTCTCCCTGAGTTTATACAGGCCGTGGAAGCGTCGGCTTTCGCGTTTTCCAGGCACAAAGCTGCACCACTCCAAGGCCCAGTTCTCAACGCCGGGATAGTTGCTGGAGTTCTTCACGTAATTCCAGATGCCGAGCGTGATGGCAAGTAATTCATCGCGTATGGCTTCGTTGTCTTTGATGGTATCCTTGTGCCCGCCCCACTCGGCCCACCAGTAGCCATACTCCAGGCCAGCATCATGCATATCGGGATTCAGCCGAAGGCGATTTTTTAGATCTTCGGCGGAGAACTGTCGCACCCAGCTCGGAGCAGTATAGGGCATGGGTTTGTCGTGCTTTCTCGCCATGTAAAGTATGGTCGAGCCGAGCTTCAGGTCGTCGCCGTCCTCGGTGGCTGCCATGCTCTCGCTAAATTCCTTGGAGCCCTCGCGTCCGAACTGGAAGGGCGCCTGCGCCTCCGCTCCGAGCCTGCCATCGCCGGTGCAGTCGACGAAAATCTTTGCCCGTATGGTGTAGCGCTGCTCGGTCGAGGTGTTGATGGCCACTGCTTCGGTGATCTTGTTCTGCTCGGTTTTAGCCCCGATGACTGCTGTATTCAGCATCAGTTTCAGGTTGGGCTCTTGCCGGCACTTATCGTACAGGATTAGGTCCAGCATGGAGCTTGAGCGCTGCGGGTTGTGCACTGCGCAGTCCAGGCGTATCTCCTCCATGATGCCGCTCTCTCTGGCTTCTACTTTAAGCGCTTCGCCGCGGCCGAGGGCATCCGCACCTACGATATGCATGCGAACCTCGCTCGATGCATTTCCTCCAAGAACCGGGCGGTCGTGGCAAAGGATAACCTGTGCCCCATTCCGTGCTGCCGACAGGGCGCATGGTATACCAGCAGGGCCTCCGCCTGCCACTAAAATATCGCATGTGAGGGTGGAATCTCTTTCGATCATGAGGGGTATTGTTTGCTCATTTTTAGATTTTAGCAATTAAATCCTCTAGTATAAGGGGTTTATTCTTTGCTCCTGGCTGATGGGGTAAGCATTTTGATGAGCAGCTGCGTGTGTTTTTAGCGCTTGGATATGGTATGCCAAATTAAATATGGTATACTGTTGGGCGTTTATTTCTTGATAAATCGCGTGTTTGAAGGCATTTCTGGCTGGCATGAACGCTGGTTCGATTAAAAATTCCAAAGGCGAAAAGTTGGTTGAGGCCCGCTTGGCGGAAATGATTTTCTCCAAGAAATTGAAGCCGGGGTCCAAGTTGATTGAGCGTGATTTGGCTGCGATTTTGGGGGTGAGCCGCATCCCTGTGCGTGAGGCGATTGGGCGATTGATTGCTCGGGGTATATTGCTTCAGGATGAGAAGAACCGGAGCGTGCGCGTTCGCAACTACACGGATGATGAGATTGTGAACCTGTATGAGTTGCGTGAGGCCTTGGAGACGACGGCGGCCCGGCTTGCTTGCGAGCGTGCCACGAAGCAGGATCTTGCGGCGATGGCTGAGGCGACGGACACGATGGAGTCGGAGATCGGAAATTATCGCTCTGTTATCTGGGGGAGGGCTGATTACAAGTTTCACGAGACCATGGTCGCCGCGAGTAAGAACGACCGCATTATTCACAGCTTTCATTTGTTGATCAGTGAGTGTGAGTTTGTCTTTGATTTTAATCAAAAATTTAAGTCTGAGCAGCTCCCTACGGAGGAGTGGGTGCGTAAGCACATGCGCGAGGTTGTGAATGGGCACCGCGAGATATTGCTACTCATTAGCAATGGGGAGGCAACCGCGGTTGAGGCGGTGATTCGGTCGCACATGCGCTCGTCTGCCGACCGTGAGATTCATTCGACAAAGCGCGATCGGGATCTGGTTGGCTAAGGCGGTGGCGTAGGTCTTGCGCATTGGCGTACCTTTGTCTTTTCCGCTTGTAATCGGAATTCTTGCTGTAGTAATTCCGGGTTAGCCTCAGTGCTTGGGCTGCGGCGTCATGCATCTGCCCGTCTTGGGTGGGCAGGGGTTGGGGCTACTGCTGCTTGCGCTGTCGATATGGAAAAGGGGGCTTGGTGTATACCATACGCCAGGCCTGATGGGCGTATCAAGTTGATCCATCATAGGCATTTTGATTTTCGCGGATGAAATACGCTTGGGTGGTTTGGGGAGAATTCGCTCCTTATGGGGTTGTGGGGCTTTGGGTCGTTATGCCTTTAAGTATGGGATTGTGGTCGTGTCTCAGTGGGCGGTGTGGGGTTGCTGGGCGTACGGGGATTTTGTTTGGTGGCGGGGGTGATTGCCTGCCCGGTGGTGTATGGGGTGGAAAAAACCTGTTGACATTTAGGTATACCATATTCACGATGTGCACGTAGTTTACTAACAACCCTTTTTGTGGCTCAAGAGCACATAGGTGAAATCTGAATCCTAAATCATTCAAATAGAGCAGCTAATATGAAACATCTACCGACCTATTCCTTACGGGCATTATCTTTGATTCCCTTTCTTGCCTTCTGTCTTTTTTCGCAGCTCAAGGCTGATATCATTTTTGATTCGGAGTTCGCGTATACAAACAACTTCACAACGGTCTACAATGGCGGCCCGAACCCCGGTGTTTATCCTGATGGGAGCAATCCGCAGATGGACCCCACGAATAGCTATCTTTTCCAGCGTAGTCCAACAGGTGATGATACCCAGACTGGAATTGGCGTGTATAAGGGAGATACGCTTTTTCAGACCGAGACCATCTCGATGGACTTTCACCTCAACTCGATACCCAGCAATCATTCGATGGGGATCTACTTGCGCGTGAATGAGGGAACGGGTATGGGTGTCCTTGCGCTGTTTAACATTAGCACAGGTGGAAACCTGAGGCTGCGACTGTTCTATGATTCCGTGCTGTCTAGTGGTGCGGTAGGCACGCAGTTTCAGCGTGTAGACGTTTCCGGTGCCCTTACGGCAGAGACCAATTATACTTTTCAGGTAACTCAGGGTATTGATGGGGACTCGGGTAACTCTGTTTTCCGTGCGTCTGTTCTTGATGAGGGGGGCAGTATCATCGCAACAACCATTCAAGAACTGGACGCGACCGATGCGTATGATGCGGCCGGTGGGATTGCACTGCGCATGTATAGTGGCACAAATATCGAGTACTTTAACTTTAAGGGTGAGAACGTTACGCCGGTTATTCCCGAGGCTTCCTCCACGGCTTGGTTGTTTGGTGGAGTGGCAATTGTGCTGGCTCTGTTCGGCACTAAGCGCCGCCGTGCTCGGCAGTAAGCGTTTTATCCGCCCGTTTCTCTCGTGCCCTTTTGCTCTAGCGGATTCTGTTCCGCTGGAGCATCGGGTTATCTTGGGGGCAGATTGTATGTCTCGGACATGCCGTCGGGCTGTTTGCTTTATTTGAACGATGGATTTTAGAATCTTACTCAGGGCTTTGTTGCTTATATCGATTCTGCATCTGGCAGGTGCTGCTCATGCGGCAAGGCCTGATGCGCGGGTAGAGCAACTTGAGCCACGGATATGGAGTTGTGATTTCAAGAGCGAGGCTTTGGGCAAGGGGGGGCGTTTCTTGGTCGTGCTGCCCGAAGGCGCGGATATCGATTCCCTCGAACGCTATCCGGTGATCTACTTTCTTCATGGTCGCGGACGTAACGAGCGTTCGCTGCTCGACTCCCCTGCGGTTCGGGAGCGGATGTTGGAGTCCCCCTGCGCAATTGTTTTGCCGCGAGGGGATGATGGTTGGTACATGAATTCTCCTGTGCCGACGGGTTACAGGTATGCCGACTATACGGACGAGATTATCGCCTTGGCGGAGTCGCATTTTCCTGTGGCAAACACGCCTGAGCGTCGTGCGATCGGTGGCTGGTCTATGGGCGGGTATGGCTCCGCGTATACCGTTGTCAGGCGTATGGGGGACTTTCGCGCCCTGGCGACAATTATTGGGCTGTTGGATTTCCCGCGTTTGCCCATTGCGGAGAAGGGCCAGAACTATGAGGTTCCGGTGAGGCGCTTTGGCTCAGACCATGCTGTTTGGGAGACCCTTAATCCGCGGCTACAGGTTGAGGACACGCTCGACACCGCGATCTTTGTGGTGATTGGAGAGAAGGCTTTTGATCGCCAGATGAATGAAGCCTTTATCGCGGCTGCTGTCGCTGTCGGCAATGAGCCTGAGGTGCTTCGTCTGCCTGGGGGCCATTCTTTTAGTACAGTGGAGCAAGCGATACCGCCTGTCTTTGATTTCTTCGAGTCACAGATTGCTCATTAGGGACGGGTGGTTCCTGTGCCTCGCCCGTGGCTTTCTTGAATCGGAGCTACCCTGGGCAGTCCACGTAGGTGGGGCGACGGCGCTTCTTTATTAAGTTTCGCGGTGTACTCCGGGCTCGTTCTATTTCTCTCGGGAGGGATAGTGTGCGTTATGGTATTCCATGCGTGGTGTGTGGGGTGGAATTCCTCTTAGTCTTGGCGTATGATGATTTTAATTTGTCGCGATTAGCGTGCTTTTGCATTGACTTGGTATACCAAAATGCAATTTTAAGCGTAATGTGTAAAAGGTTTATCTTGTTATTCGCCGTTTCTCCTCTTGCTCTTTTCGTGATGGCTTTGGCTGTTGTTTTTCCGCATGCGGGCATCATGGGGTCAGAGTCTGCCCTTACTGATGAAGCGTACGACGCGCTGCATGAGCAAGCCAAGTGGCGTGAGCGCCGCATTATCCAGAATAACGATGGGGGTGAAGTGCGTGTGCCGCGTGCGCCGATGACTACGGCCGAGGATATGCTGGCTATTCGGGCTACCCCGCTGGTGGGGACTCAGGTCGACACAATCGTCTACGATACAGCGGCCGGGACCTTCGGTATGTTTGCGCATGACACCGTGGAAGCAGAGCCCTTTCTGGTGACCGAAGGTCGCTATCGATACAATGCCCTCCCGGGGTTTATTGAGCAGGGTACGGATCCGCTGCAGATTATGGTGGATTTTGCGCATGAAGAGGCCATCGAAATCTTCTGGGGCTTTCGCATGAACGATACCCACGATGCATCGAATGAGCTCCTGCGGCCTCAGCTTAAGAAAGACCATCCGGAGTGGCTGATTTCAGCGTCGGGCCCCCCGCGTCATGGTGGTTCCACGGCCGTGGATTACGGGCAGGCAGAAATCAGGGAGTTGGCTTTCCGCTATGTAGAAGAGGTTGCGCTGAATTATGACGTCGACGGTGTGCATCTCGATTTTTGGCGGCACCCGGTGTTTTTCTCCACCGTGGCTCATGGCGCAGTGGCGGGAGATACGGAGCGAAACCAAATGACGGACTTAATCCGGCGCATACGAGAGCGTACTCTGGAAATCGGAAAGGAGCGCGGAAAGCCACTGCTGCTGGCGGTACGTGTGCCTGATTCGCTAGAATACTGTCGCGACATTGGGCTGGACGTGGAGCTATGGCTCGAAGAAGGGCTGATCGACATGCTTTCCACCACGGGCTATTTCCGCCTCAATCCATGGGAGTACAGTATCGATCTTGGCAGCCAGTATGGGGTGCCGGTCTATCCTGCGCTGAGTGAATCACGTGTTCCGACCGGGGATGACCCTTATTCGGATCGTAGGTCTATTGAGTCCTATCGCGCGCGTGCGGCTAACTTGTGGCAAGTGGGTGCGGATGGTGTTTACATGTTCAATGCCTTTAATCCGCGCCTGTCCTACTGGAATGAGATGGGGAGTCCTGATACGCTTGTCGGGTTGGATAAGCGGTATTATATAAGCGTGCGCGGACAAGGAGTCGGGGCTGCTCGCTATGTGAGCTCGGGCAAAGAGTACTCTTCGCTTACTCATCTGACTCCGGGTGATCCCGTTTCGCTGGAAAGCGCAGAGAGCAGTGATTTCTCGATATATGTCAGTGAGGATTTTCCCGCTGCCATGCAGCTTGGTAAAACGCCAAAAGTCACGTTGAGGATAAGCGTAGTCGGGATTGCTGACGCAGCAGTCTTGAGTGTGTCAATCAACGGCAATGCCCTGGATGGTGCTCGCATGGATAAGGGGTGGCTATCGTTTGATGTTCCTTACGCCTACCTGGAGCAGGGCGAAAACATCGTTTCTGTGCTCAGCACGAAGTCGACAGGGCTGGATCGACTGGAGTTCGATTTCTCACCGCCGTCTGGCCGGGATGTTGGCATCACGCAGTTAACGGTACGGGCAGATAATGACGAGGGAGCGCTGGTGATTGATGCAGAAGCAGAGGGTGTCGGAGGGGTAAGTCCAGGCAGCCTTAGCATACGTACAGTGTACGGCATTGGGCAGGATGAGGTCCCGCCCGGTTTTAAGGTTGTCGGGAAGTACATTTATCCTGAGTCCTGGGTCGATCCGGGCTACCTTTTCGGTAAGGCAGATGAGGAGGGTTCTGCCTATTCTGTCAGCGTGCGTTTACCTATCCCCATGGGGAACCCCGGCTTGTATCCGCTGCGCATTATCGCGACCACCCGACCTCTGGATTTGCCCTTTGCCCGGGATGATTGCTTTTTTACCTTCGCATTGAATGATGAAGGGAAGCTGTATTTCCCGGCTCAAGTAAGGGATTTGCATATTGATGTCGTCTATGAATCTTTGAGCGATAGCCAAACAGAGACCGCTGAGTAACTAAGCCAACGATGGCATGTCAGCTGGGCATGCGCTGATTTTCAATTTTATGAGTTTAGCAAAATATATTCTTAAAAATGCCTGGAGCCTATGGCCCCTGCTGCTTGCAGGGACGCCTATATCTTCTGTGTCTGCCGAGCAGGTCATGGTCCATGAGGGCCGCGAAGCGTTTCTGGAAGGTACACTGGGGAATGCCGGGCAGAATCTCTTCGTCGATGCCAAGGGAGAGATCCGGCCGATTGAGTGGTTTGACTTTAATGCGGACGGCTATCCTGAGGTGCTGACGGTCAACGATCATAATCCGTATGAAAACGTTGATGTCATGATTTACTATAATCATCCAACGGAGGGGCTGCGATCGCTCTATCCGGATGCGCATGAGGATATGCCGGATTACCAGAAGTTGGAGTGGATGCAGCAGCGATTGGGTGAAATCCAGTTTCTGCCATCGCTGGGTGGTGGGGTCGGCACTGCCGCTGACCTGAATGGAAACGGCTACCTGGATTTGGTCTTTCCCAATTTCATGCATGGGTGGGCACAAGCAGATTTTCCACTTTATCTTTACTGGGGCTCTGCTGCGGGCTACTCGGCTACACAGAGGTCAACGATACCTTCGCTGCGCTCCGCGCGTGCGGTAGTTAGTGCTGACATTACCGGTAACGGAAAGCTGGACCTGGTGGTCGCCAATTACGGCATGGAGTATCATGCCAATAAGGACTTTTTCGGTGAGCAATATACGTCCTACGTCTACGTCCAGGGTGAGCGGGGCTTTGTCGAAACTGACCGGATCGAGTTTCCCACTGAGTTCGCCATCGACGTCAAAGCAGTGGACCTCACGGGGGAGGGAAATCTGTCGCTGGTTTTTCTGAATGCGGGTAGTAATCCCCGGCTTCGTATCTTTACCGCTGACGAGAATGGGGTGGACCCAGCGCGATACTACGATGTTCCCGTGGCGGATGCCGGGATATCAAGGTATGTGAGTAACCGCATTACGGTGGGTGACTTGAATGGCTCCGGCTTACCCGATTTGTTTGTCTCGTCAAAGGGTGATGTCTCCGAGATTTTTTGGAACGAGGGCGGTAAGTATGATGAAAGCAATCGCACTGAGCTGACTACCAAGACGGCGCATGGGGCACTGATTAAAGACCTGAATGGAGACGGTTATGCCGAGCTTGTTATTCCTCAAATGTGCGATCAGTCGGAGGATGATCCAGTAGGTGAGTTCGAGATAGAGTCGCTCATTTACTATGGTACACCGACCGGGCCTGACTGGGATAATGCAACTCGCCTGCCGACCCTGGGTGCAGTCGCTGTTGATGCCGCTGACCTCAATAACGATGGCTTTGAGGACCTCGTTTTTGCGAATTTCCGCAATACTGATACTTATGACGTTCCGTCCTATATTTATTGGGGGAGCGCCGAAGGCTATTCGCGGTTTAGACGATCTGACTTAACTGGCTTCGGTCCGGTTGATGTGCTCCTGAAAGACTTCAGCGGCAATGGCATGCCCGATGTGTGCCTGATCAATCGTTTCAGTGGCTCTACCTACGGTAACGGAATCGTTCCATCGTATGTGTACTGGGGCAATGAGGACGGGGTGCATTCCCCTGCGGCTTCGACCACGCTTCCGCTAAAAGGAGGCTATGTTGCGAGTGCTGCGGATCTATCGGGCAATGGGCAGGCTGATCTCATATTCACGACAGATCGCTCACTAACCGTTGCTTATGGTAAAGAGGGTGATTATGCAGAAGAAGATTTTCAGATTTTCGCGTTACCTTATCGCGGTTTTTCAACTGCGGTTTCCGATCTGAATGGAGACGGATATTTAGATGTTCTGGTCGGAGGTATCTCGCGAGATAAAGAGTCCTCGAATATTGCACTACTCTACGGCGGAGAAGATGGACTGTCTGATCCGGAGTTTGTCCAGATTGACTATGGCGTCATATCGGCCGCTCTGGGTGATGTGACGGGAGATGGGAATCTCGATTTAATATTAGGGGGGCGCTACGACCTGCTCATCCTGCCTTTTGGGGATGACGGGCGTCCGGATACAAATAATATCCAGCGGATCGTCACGCCCAGGCAGACGCAGAAAATCAGCCTGGCTGATATGAACGGCGATGGCATGCTGGATATTCTGGCGGCGCATTTTCGTGATTATGAAACCAAGCGTTTAAATTCACCCAGCGCTATTTATTGGAATCAGGACGGCAATTTTGATTTTGAGCGTCGCACGGAATTGCCAAGTTATGGCGCGCATTGGATATCTGCCGGGGACGTCTATAATCGTGGTCAGCTGGATGTGATTATAAGCAACTACCACGGCGAGTTTACACGTATCCTGGACCTGTATATTTATGAGGATGACGGAGAGGGCGGATACCGCCGCCGGGAAAGCCTGCCGGCAATGTCCTCGTCTTCCCATCTGCTGGCTGATTTGAACGGTAACGGGCACAAGGACCTCGTCGTGTTTAATCACACAGGCCATAGTCAGTACACGGGATTGAGTTCGAAAAGCGGGGTACACGGATATGGCTCCTATATTTACTACGGTGATGGGGGTGATTTTTCCAAGGAAAGGCGAGTGAAGGTGCCCTCGTTTGGACCGCATAAAACGATTGATGCCGAGTGGGGCGATGTCCTGAAGAGGGACCCCTACGAGGTCTATGTGTCCGCATGGGAAGAGCAGGAGTTGGCGCCCGGCGCGTATCGCTTTATTGTTAAGGGAGACTTCCACCCGAATACAGCGCTAGGTCTGGATGTCCGTACGGATTCGGACGAGCCGTGGAAGGCCTTGAGTGCTGCGAGTGATAATGCGGATGGGGTTCGCTCCTTTTCCTGGTCATTGAATCAATCGGAAGCTGCCCTGCAGTATCGCCTGCGTCTGGGCCAGGGGACAAGCGGTACGCCGCCTTCGGTCAGAAGTGTTGAACTGCTTCGCGACTAGGCAAGTTAATGGATCAACCTGACATTGGAACGTGAGCAACCTTGATTATATTATCATAGCCCTGTACTTGGGGTTAACCGTAACTGTGGGTATCGTCTGTCGCGGTAAGCAGGCGTCTGCGCATGACTATTTTGTCGGCGAAGGCGGGCTTGGTGGCGTATTCGGTAATATCCTGATCGGGTTCAGTATCGCGGCTACCTTATTCAGTGGCATCAGCCTGCTGGCATATCCCAGCATCTCATACACCAACGGTGCAGTCATCTTTGTCACGCTGATTTCGTTTCCCCTGTACTGGATAGTCTTTCGGTACTGGTTTCTTCCTCGCTTCTTTTCTCGTCATCCGCGCTATCCCTATCAGGTCATCGAGGACCGCTTTGGCGCGAAGGTACGGCTGCTGGCCTCGGTTATGTTTGTACTGCTTCGGTTGGGCTGGCTGTCTGCGCTTATCTATGCACCTACGCTGATCCTGATGACTGTAGCCCAGTTGGATGATAGCTGGTTTTGGCCGCTCATAATCTTGATCGGGAGCGCCTGTACCTTTTATACCGTAATCGGTGGTATTCGTGGGGTGATTGTGACCGATGCGTTGCAGTTCGCGGTAATTTTATCCGGCATACTTTTTGTGATTGGGTACATCTGTGTGAACATTGGGGAGGGCCCTGCAAGCTTGGTTGAGGGATGGAAAGCCCGCGGGCAATTCAAGTTCTTTGACTTCAGCACCGATTCCACCATGACGTTCACGGTTTGGACCCTGGGCATTGGCGCGACCATATCGGGGCTCAGCAGTTATTTGGGTGACCAGATGTCTCTCCAGCGCTACCTGGCATCAGGCTCAAAAGAGGCCGCCGCGAAAAGTTTTTCATTCAACGTAATCGGGGCATTTTGCATGGTTACCTTACTGGTAATCACGGGCATGCTGCTTTCTGCTTGGTACGCAAAATTCCCTGACGAGAGTTTGCCTGTCGCTGGAGACAAGGTCTTCCCGCACTTTGTTGCCACGGTATTGCCGAGTGGGCTTACGGGCTTGATTATTGCCGCCGTATTGGCTGCTACGATGAGTAGTTTGACCAGTGGGGTGAATGCGCTTGCAGGATGCCTGACTAACGACTTCATCCGCCCGACGGGCTGGCTGGAGGAGGGTAAGCCTCTGCTCATTTGTGGCAGGGTGTTAACCGTGCTTATCGGAATTGCTGCAACCGTGTGCGCTGGTGGCGTTTCAAATATCGGTACGATATTCGACATCGCGCAGACTGTCTACGGCGTCTTTATGGGGCCTCTGCTGGCCTGTATGGTGTTGGCACTGCTACCGTATCCTGTGCGTACCTGGACGCTGTTTGTCGGGCCGTTGATTGGCTGTGTGATCGGTGCAATAGTCGCGTTTTCACCCATTGCCAGTGTGTGGACTTCAACATTCTCGTTTTCGTCGAGCATGATCCTCCCAGTCGGCAGTCTGATCCTGTGTGCAATTAAAGCTCGCTCTGTTAAAGTGCCGATGAATTGAGCAAATGCGATCGCTATAATTTGCCTCTGTCGCGTTGGTGGTTTTCGCTTTAGGCGGGGTTGCTATTGGTGATCCTGGGGCGTGGTTTTGGGGTGTAGCTCTACAATTAGAGTAAAAAAGTTTTCGATGCGTGGGGTGCCTGTGTCTAGCTATTACAACTCTAATAATAGTCGTAAAATAAGGACATATGAAGGCTACAGACACACGGGAATTGGCAATAGCCGCGTTTAAAAAGCACTTGGAGATACACGGCGATTTTGACCATTACTCTGGCATTCTTTCTATGCATGCGCTGGCCAGGCTGGCCACGGAAACCGCAGACGAGCCACTGACCGTGGAGATTCGCCAGCACCTGCTGCCCTATGCGCGGGGCGAACGTGACTTTCCCTCGAAATTTCCGAACTATAACTGTGGGGGGAATGCCGCGGCCTGGCTGCACTATCAGGGTGAGTTGCCGGAGGCGTCGGAAGCTCTCCGTCACTATGCCGAGCAGATCATGCGTGAGGCGCCGCGCAGCGCGGAGGGGATTATTTGCCACCCCGAATTTCCCGACGAAGGCGTGGTCTGGATAGACATTGCTTTTGCGATTTCACCCTTTTTGCTCTACACCGGATTGGCTCTGAATGAGCCAGCCTACGTGGAGGAAGCCTACCTGCAGACGACCAAGTTGACCGACCTGCTCGAGAACGACGAGACGGGGCTTTTCTTCCAGTGTAAGAATACGCTATCTCCGGGGCACTTGACCGAGGACCACTGGAGCCGCGGGAACGGATGGGGGGCATTTGCTCTGGCCGAACTTGCTGCCCATCTGCCGGCGGACCATCCCTTCAAGGCCGATGCGGTGCGCCGTTGCCGGAAGCACTTGCTAGCCTGCATGGAGTATCAGGATGCCGATGGGCTTTGGCATCAGGAGATGACTCGTGAGGACTCCTATGTGGAGACGTCTGGCTCTGCGCTCATCCTCTACGCTTTGGGGGTCGGCCTGGCACATGGGTGGGTGGATGCCCCGGCGCTAAACCGCTTTCAGAATGGACTGCGGGGCATGCTGAGCTACATCAGTGAGGAGCTTGATATTTACCATACCTGCCGCGGCTGTCGTTGCCCGGGGGAGGGGACGAAGCTGGATTATATGGCGCAACCGCCTGTGGTGAACGACCGGCACGCCTTTGGCCCGGTGGTGCTACTGATGGGGCAGGCTCACTTGCTCGGTATCGATAGCCTGTCACGCGATGCAGCCGGTAGGGCGATGCCGCTGTCTGCCGCAGTCTGAACGTTCTCCCTTAGCTTTGGCCTTCGTGCCAGACGGCGGGGGTGAGGATTTCCAATGGGTGTATGGTGGGGCCGATTTCGTTGCGGTAGAGTTTGGCCGAGAGGACGTCCACGGCGATGCGCGCTTTGATTTCTGCCTTGGTGTAAATGCCCATCATAGGGCTTTCGGCATCGTGGATGTTGAGCTGTATGAGCTTGGGCACGAGCTTGGGATCAAGCCCCTTAAAGACCGATTCGCAAGCTTCGAGGGCAGAGTTGTTGGCCAGGAGGGCATCGGGGCGATGTTTGCGCAGCCAGGGAACGATATCGTGCTCGATGTTGTCGTCATCCGTGATGAGTGGAGGGAGGGCTTTGAAGCTCTTGCGCTGCGGTAGATAGGCCAGAAAGCCTGCCCGCCATCGCCCGCTGATACGGTCATCGGTGCGCTTCAGGGTGAGAAAGCCCACGCGCTTGTAGCCGATGCGTTCACAGTGCTCCATGGCGAGCAGTGACCCTCCGTAGTAGTCGGAGTCTATCCTGTCGATATGCTCGTAGCGTAAGCTATGGCCGATGGTGGTGGCGGCGAGGGAGTCCCAGTTGAGGTCAAGGTGTTCGTGGTTGCGGGGCAGGGGGGCGATGATGACGCCGCTGATGTTGCGGTTGTGGAGGGTCTTCTGGAGCCTGCGCGGATCGTGTCCGTAGTCGGCGAGGTCAAGGGCATCCAGGCCAAAACCGAGCTCACGTGCGCGAATGGTGGTGTGCTTGAGCAGCGAGCCGATGTACTTGTTGCTGACCAGCCGCTTGTCTTTGGGCGTTCGGCTGATGAAGCCCAGGGAAATGCCCGTGTTCGCGTTTCGTCTTTGCTGGACGAGGGCCACGACGAGCGGATTGGGACGGTAGTCCATGCGCTGGGCGATTTGCCGGATGCGCTCCCGGGTCTTCAGTGGGAGTTGCGGGCTGTTGCGCAGGGCCAGCGATACCGTCGTGACGTGGACGCCGGCCGCTTTGGCAATGTCCCGCATCGAGGGGGATTTTTTCTGTTTGCTCATGATGAGGGCTTAAAGCAAAGGGGTGTTACTCTACGATTAGAGTACAAAATGCATGGAGGTAAAAGTGAAGTCAAAGTAGATTTCAGACGTATCCTATTTACCCCTTCAACCAGATAACCGATATGAAAGTTCTACACCCCACTCCCATCTCCGCGCTGGCGCTTGCCCTGTTGGCACCGCTTGCCTCTGTCGAGGCCGTTACCATCTTTCAGGATGGTGTGAATGGCTATACTGGCACGGCGGACACGAATATCTTCGATAGCATGGCGACCAAAAATTTTGGTGGCAACGACCAGATGTACACGCGCTATAACTCCAACAGCTCCGGCAGCGCAGGTTATGATATGGCGCGCGAGGGGCGCAATGTGCTCCTGCGTTTTGACGATTTGGATGCGGAGCTCTCCGGGCAGACTGTGACGAGTGCGAGCATCACCCTGACATTCTCGACTGTGGCAGTTGGTGGTGGTGGGGATGCCAATGCGGTGCTCTTTGCCTATGAGTTGCTCAAGCCCTGGAATGAAGGCAGCGGCACGGGCTCATCCGGCACGACGGGTACGGCTAGCTGGAACGACTCGGTCGATGCCACGCCGTGGCAGGCCGCCGGGGCCAAGGGCAGCGAAGACCGCAACCTGACGCCGATCTTTACCACCAGCGAGTTCAACATTGGCGGGGAGGGTCGTATCGTGGTGGGAGACACCATCGTGCTTGAGCTGGACACGGACCTTGTGCAGTCGTGGATTGACTCCCCATCGGAGAATTACGGCTTGCTCATCAGTGTGGCGACGGAGAACCAATACCGTTATCCGGTGCTGGGATTTTACAGCAGCGAGTACGGCACGGTTTCCGACCGCCCGGTATTATCCGTTACCACGATTCCTGAGCCTGCGCAGTTTGGAACGCTGGCGGCGGTGCTGGCACTGTTAGTTCTTGTTCGCAACCGACGCAAATAATCCATTTACTGGGGGAGCGTTATGAATGTGAAACTCCAGCGGGCTTTCACGCTTATTGAGTCTCTGGTCTCCATTGCAGTCATCGTATTGCTCGCGGCGATCATCGTGCCTGTCGTGACGAAGGTGCGGGAGAACTCACAGCGCGTGACGGGGCTGTCCAACCTCAGACAACTGGGGACGGCGGTCCAGCTCTTCACCTCGGACTTCGGTTTCTACCCGCCGGGAGCAGCGCGTGACCTGGACGAGAACAGGGCGGGGCAGGGCGCCTGGTACGACATCATTTCTCCTTACCTGGGGGCCCGGGGAGACAACACGAGCTACACGGGCGGTGGTACGAAAAAACCGGTGCTCCCGGTCTTTGATTCCCCGGCCAAGGCGATACCGACGGATGAGCCCATGGTGGCGTTTATCGCCAATCGCCATGTCATGCCCGACCGCATGTATGGAAATCCTGATACACGTCCGTCCCCGATTCGTCCAACTGAGGTTTTTCGTCCTTCGCATTTAATCCTGCTCATGGATGGTGTGCAGAACCCGACGACGGGCGTCGTGCGGCCCTATACGCTTTCGATGACGGCGTTGCAGGGCAGTGGTCCCAAGTCCGAGCGCTATTTTTCCCCTTTCCCCAATGTGGACGATGGCTCCTACTATCCGCGCTTTCGCCACTGGAGCAGCGAGGGGAGTCAGGATGGTTCCATGCAGGTGCTCTTTGCCGATGGGCACGTGGACTACATCGAGAATGGTAAGCTGAAACTTAAAAACATAATTGTAGGTGAATAATTTTTTTGGAAAAAAGGCTTGGGCGGGTACGCTGTGGTGCGCGACGCTCATGGCCGCGACGGGATTGAATGCAGGCATAATCGAGGCGGAGAGCGTGCGTGCTGACGCGGGCATTGTGGCCCCGAGCGACGAGGCCCTGGGGCTGGAGTACGTCACCGCCACGAAGGACTGGAAGTCGCTGGTCGAGGTCCCGGTCCCCGATGGGGAAGGCTTTAGCGTGTGGGTGCGTTATCGCGGTATGCCGATCTGCCTCAAGCGTTACGACGCAGAAGCGGGTAAGGCCCAAGAGCTGGCCTGGCTACACAGCCGTCCACCCGAGTGGACGTGGAAATCCTTTGGCGATTTTACTACGGAAGAGCTGGGGCAGACGGTCTTGATTATGCGGGGCCGAAATGCCGAGCCGACGGGCGGGGTCGATGCGATTGTGTTTGCAGCGCCCGGCAGTTTCGCCCCGGGCGAGAAGGCGACCATTCAGCAGGATGGGATGACGGCTGATGACGCCTCGATGGACATCGTGCTGACCGACGATGAAGCCGAGGAGCCCGCCACGGTGAGTGTCCGGATCGATTGGTCTTCGCCCACGCGGATGACCACGCGCAAGCAGTTTTCGATCAATGCGAATGTCGGGGCAAACCCTGACTATACCGCGAACCCGAAGTACGCCGAGGGCATGGCCTACATGAACCCGGGGCATGTGCGCTACCACAAGCATGTCATCCCGCGTAAGCACAACGGCGAGACCATCAGCGGTTGGCTGAACTATGAAACCGGCACCTGGGAAAAGAGCGTGATTGAAAAGGCCTTTGAAACCTATCACCCGGAAAACGCCGACATCCTGATCGCCATCCCCGAGTGGCCGGAGTGGATGGATGCGGACGGGGACCGACAGCTCGATCCGGATCAGTACGATGCTTATGCCAAGCTCTGTGCTGACCTCGTTCGGGTTCTCAATGTCGAGCTGGAGCTAGGTATCGAGGAGTTTGAAATCAGCAACGAGCGCGACTTTGTCTATTGGCGCCGACAGATGAAAAACGGCGAGCCCATCGAGGTTCTGGAGCTGGCGGAAATCTACAACCGCTGCGCCGAGGCCATGAAGGCGGTCGACCCGTCGATACGCGTGGGCGGGCCTACCTCTTGCCGGGGCGAGACGAACGTTATGCCCATTCACGAAACCTTTGCCCGGGAGACCTTGCCCAACCTGGATTTTTTCTCCTTCCACTGTTACGCCACGGGCTCGGCCAACGAGCCGGATGCCCTGATCTACGACAAGGCAGTCGCTATGGGGGACATGATGGAAGACCACATCCAGATGCTGCGCCGGGTGAGCCCTGACCGCGAAATTCCGGTCCACCTTAATGAGTACAATATTGCCTGGACCTGGAAGGTGAAGGAACCGCGCATGCGTAATCACAAGGGGGCCGTCTTCGACAGCTTGTTTTTCATCGAAGCGGCGAATCACGGGTTGGCTGTTGGCAACGCGTGGAATGAGTGCGACGGGACTTATGGTAAAATGAGCGAGGACACATACGAGCTCCGGCCTGCCGCGCATGCCTTTCACTACTTTAACGCATGGCTTGTCGGGCAGGGGGTAAAGGCACTGAGCGACCACCCGCGCAAAGTCGTGGCCCTGGCGGTCATTGATGGCGCGGCGCACAACTTTGTCCTGGTTAACCGCTCCTCGACCTATAACGAGGTTGTGCTGGAGAATGTTGGCTGGCAGCCCGAGTCCGATACCATCCGCTATGTGCGGCTTGACGAAGACGGCTTGAGCGAGGAGCTACTAACGCCTGCCGATCTTGACTCGTTCGAGCTCTCGCCGGATTCGGTGAATTTCTTTTCCATCGTCGAATAGGAGCTGCCCATGTCTTGTTATTCTAATCACGACCGTCGTGTAGTTCATCGCCTTGATGGTTTGTGGGGTTTTGTTTTTCTGGGTAATGTTGATTTTGAGGGGGTTGATGTCTCTGTGACAAAGACGCCTGCGCGGTTGCCGGTGCCGTGTGCTTTTGATGCGCTGCCGGACTATGCGGGTCAGCGCGGGGTGGCGCTTTACCGTCGGACGATGCGGA
>JAUIAM010000007.1 GCA_030425485.1 Verrucomicrobiia bacterium | reverse complement strand
AAACACGATAGAAGCCCCGGCCGCGAGCAGCGCTGGCCACTCCGGGTCGACGCGCCCTCCTTCTATAAGCTGTTGTGCCGACTGGTAAATCAGCCAGATGCAAAACCCGGCCAGGGAGAGCCCGATGAACAGCGAGCTCAGGCTGGAAAAGCGGTGATGCCCATAGGGGTGATTATCATCACGGGGTTTGGCCGCCATTTTCAGGCCGATAAGGGCGGCGATATCCGTGGAAAGGTCCGTCAGCGAGTGCAAGCCGTCAGCCACCAGTGCGGTGGAGTTTACGGCCAAGCCGATCATGACCTTGACCCCGCCCAGCAGGATATTCATCGCCACACTCAGCCAAGTAACGAATACACCCTCTTGCATTTTTGCCATCACTCCCCTAGTTTTCTCGCTATCGTGCTGGTGACAAGACTTGTCGTCTACGGAAGCTTTGTACAATCTGAAACGCATTTACCAGTACTTTGCAGATACTATGGCCGATACGCTAACGAATCAACCGCTCGAAATCGCGGGCCGGATTTTCCAGTCACGCCTGCTCACGGGCACGGGTAAATTTTCCTCCAACGTCTCCATGCGCGACGCCTTACGCGCATGCGGCACCGAGCTCGTCACCGTTGCCCTCAAGCGGGCCAACCTCGACGAGAAAGCCGACCCCTTTGCCGACATCCTCGACTTCCTGGAGCCGGACCGCTACCTGATTTTGCCCAATACCGCCGGCGCCATGAACGCCGAAGAAGCCCTGCGACTGGCCCGCCTTTCGCTGGCTGCCGGACTCCCGCAGTGGATCAAGCTGGAGATTCACCCCGACCCGAATTACCTACTTCCCGACCCGATCGAGACGCTCAAGGCGGCCGAAGTGCTGGTCAAAGAAGGCTGGGCCGTCCTCCCCTACATCAATGCCGACCCCGTGCTGGCCGCGCGACTGCAGGACGTCGGCTGCGCTACGGTCATGCCGTTGGGTTCCCCCATTGGCAGCAACCGCGGGCTGGAGACGCGCGCGCAGTTGGAGATCATTATCGAGCAAGCCCGCGTCCCGGTGGTAGTCGATGCCGGAATTGGCGCCCCTTCCCACGCCGCAGCCGCGATGGAGATGGGGGCCGACGCCGTGTTGGTCAACACTGCCATCGCAGTGGCCTCGGACCCCTGCCGCATGGGTCGGGCCTTCGCCTCCGCAGTCGAAGCCGGACGCGCCGCCTTCGAGACCGGACTCGGCCTCAGCTCCCAGCGCGCGAATCCCACCAGTCCGCTAACCGCCTTTTTGGACTAAATTTATCATAGGCCGATTCCATGCCTGTCCTGAGTAAAGCACGCAAGTACCACCAACTCTCCGACGCACCCGCTGGTAGCTTCGCCGAGAAGATGCGCCAGCTTCCCCTGAGCGAGCTGGCCTACCGTTCACGCCGGGCGGACCGCGAGCACGTTGCCCGTCTGGTTCAATCCGGGCGCGCCCGCACCCTGGAAGATTTCGCCGCCCTCATTTCTCCCGCTGCCGGAGAATGGCTCGACACTATGGCGGGGCACTCCCAGCGGCTTACTCAGCGGCATTTTGGCAAGGCTATTCGCCTCTTTGCCCCACTCTACCTGTCCAACGAATGCGTCAACATCTGCACCTATTGCGGATTTTCGCGCCACAACGACATCCCCCGGGTGACCATCCCGATTGACGAAGTACGCGCGCAGGTTAGCAAACTCGCCGGGCAAGGCTTTCGCTCACTGCTCCTCGTGGCCGGAGAGCACCCCAAATATGTTTCTAACGGCTACGTGGCCGAGTGCATCCGTGAGAGCCTGAAGCTCATGCCCGCTGTCAGCATCGAGCTCGGTCCGATGGAAACGGAAGACTACGCCCCGCTGGTCCAGGCCGGAGGCGAAGCCCTCATCGTCTATCAGGAAACTTACCACCAGCCGACCTATGAGAGCTTGCACACCGCTGGCCCTAAGAAGTACTACGCCTGGCGCATGGACACGCCCGAGCGCGGCTACGCGGCGGGTTTTCGTCGTTTGGGCATCGGCGCGCTGATTGGACTTTACGACTGGCGCTACGAGGCTATGGCCGTAGCTGCACATGCTCAGTATTTGCTCCGCCACTGCTGGAAGGCTCAAATCTCCGTTAGCCTGCCCCGTATCCGCCCCGCCGCGGGTGGCTTCCAGACCGACCCATCCTTTGCCCTCGGTGACCGCGAGCTTGTCCAGCTTGTGTGCGCCCTGCGCATGTTCCTGCCTCAACTCGGCATCACCCTCTCGACGCGCGAACCCGCCAAAATCCGCGACGGGCTGGCCCCGCTCGGCGTCACGCTGATGAGTGCGGGCTCCAGCACCGAGCCCGGTGGCTACGACAGCTTTGACGAATCCACATGGCAGCCGACAGAAGACCAGCCCGGCGAGCAGTTTCATATTGCAGACGAGCGCTCACCGTCCGAGATTGCCAGCATGATCCGTCGTCACGGCTACGAGGCGATCTGGAAAGACTTTGACCGTGCCCTTGTTACCTGAATCATTGACCCTATGAGCGAGAAGATCCACATCACTGCCAACGGCAAGCCCTACACCCTCAACCCGAATACGGACTTGCCCGCGTTTCTGGGCACGCTCGAGCTCGCGCCCGAGCGCGTCGTCGTCGAGCGTAATCACCATGCCTTGACGCCAGCTGAGACGCTTCAGACGACCCTCGCCGACGGCGACAATCTCGAAATCGTCCGCATCGTAGCCGGTGGCTAATGTGCACTGAGCACCCCTGCGTATGAAGCTGACCGATCTGAACCCACATGGCGGGATCGGGGCGAATTGCCTGCTCGTAGAGCTCGGGCCTTTTCGTTTCCTGATCGATGCCGGCATCCACCCCAAAATGGTGGGTAATGCCACCATGCCAACGCTCTCTGAGCTGCCGCCAAACAGCATCGACGCCATCATCCTGACGCACTGCCACCTCGATCACCTCGGGGCGCTCCCCGTGGCAGCACGCCAACAGCCCGAGGCCATGATCATCCTCAGCCGCCCGTCCGAGGTACTCGCCATTCGCATGCTGCGTAACTCCTGCAACGTGATGAAGCGGCAGCGCGACGAACTCGGTATCAAGGAGTACCCGCTGTACAGTTTCGCCGAAGTCGAAGCCCTTGAGAACCGCACCTTTGCCCTGCCCTACGGACACACGCGCAGCTTTACCAAGGGCGACGAGGAAATCGCGGTCACGCTCTACGCCTCCGGGCACATTGTTGGGGCCGCCGGGGTGAAGCTCACCTATAAGCATCGCAATATTTTCTTTACCGGGGACGTCCTCTTTACCGATCAGAAGACCCTCCCCGGAGCCAGTTTTCCCGACGAGAAGTTCGACACGCTGGTCATGGAAACCACCCGCGGCGGGCAGCCTCGCGACGAGGGCAAAACCCGCGAGCAAGAGGTCGAGCGTTTACTCAACACCATTTCCCGCACCCTGGAAAATGGCGGCTCGGTCCTCATCCCGGCCTTTGCCCTTGGGCGCATGCAGGAGCTCCTCGCCATCCTCGAAGACGCCCAGCAGCAGAAGCGCATCCCCAAGGTGCCCGTCATCTGCTCCGGCCTTGGGCTGGACCTGGTCAACTACTTCGACACGATTTCGCGTAAACTCGGAGCAGTAAAATTCCGCCGCAACATCATGCGCTCACTTGGCGTGCAGACCTTGAAGCGCTTTCCCCAGCCGGGCAGATCCCCCGGCAAGCCTACCATTTTTGTTGTCAGTTCGGGTATGCTGGTGGAAAACACCCCCTCCTACGCCGTGGCTGCCTCCCTGCTCGGCAACCACGCCAACAGCATCTGCTTCGTTGGCTACTGCGACCCGGACACGCCGGGCGGCAAGCTCCAGGCCACCGCCCATGAGGAAGAGTTCGCCTTTGACGCGCTCGACTACATCACGCCCGTACGCGCCGCCGTCGAGCGTTTCGATCTCAGCGGACACGCCGACCGCGAGGAGCTGCTGAACTTTGCCCACCGCTGCGAGCCCCGCGCAATCGTCCTCTCCCATGGTGACCCCGAGGCGCGCGAGTGGTTCAGCGACCAACTCAACGACAGCGGCTTCGGCTACCAAGTGACCGACCCCGTACCCGGCACTTTTTACAATATCTAGACACTGCTAGCAGCTATAAGGAATTGACATGCCCAGCCAACTAGGGTATTTTATTCATATTTACAGGTGACTGTTAATCATTGGTAAAAGACGATTTACAGAACTCAAATAAGCCTACATATTTCTATCCAGATGAGTCGGATCCTTACCATTACTGCTATTCTTACCGCCGCCTTTACACTGAGTGTAAGTGCAGCGCCCAGCCCAGTCTCTCAACCCTTACTGGCACTTTCTGGCCTGGCGAGTACCACCTGGGATGATGACGAAATCACCGTCGTGGAGCATCCGGTCTACACCGTCGCTTATCCCAAGACCTGGCAGGTAGCCAAGGACGCAGAAGCTGGTGACAAGGTCATCACGTTTATGGTAGGTGGAAGTGACTCCTACATCACGATACGGCTCTACGAAGCAGGCGGCGGCATCGATGAGCACGCGATGATCGCCAGTGTGCTTGAAACACTCGATGGACCGCTGATCGAAACCATCTCACGCGAAAACTTTTCCACCTGGGGTAGCTACAACGGACAAGGCCGCCACCTTAAGGGCATGATCGCAGGCTTCTTTCCCGGTGGAGCGCGCATCTTTACCGCTGTGATCAATGAGCAGGGTATCCTTATCACCGAAGTCTACTACTCTGAGGATCTCGATGAGGCGATGCCGGGCTACGATCTTGTTCAGCAATCCTTTGTGCTGAAGTAAACCCACAGACGCCTGCCCGCTGTTTTTGGAGCAGAGCAACGCATCACTTACTCCGCCTGCGAAATAGCCTCCTCGGCGAGTTGGCAGAACTTGGGGTTGCCTGCCACGAAGCGTAACGCGGGCATGTGCACGTGAAAGGACTTCAGGGGGAAAGCTGGCTCGCCAAAGTAACGCACTTCGCCGCCCCCGGCTTTAATCATGGCAAAGCCTGCTGCCACGTCCCAGATTTTTACCCGAAAGTCCAAGCACGCATCAAGTTTGCCCGTTGCCGTATAGGCCAGGTTTAGTGCCGCACTGCCGAAGCTCCGCACGCGGTATTGCTCAAACAGGCCGCGGGCGAGATCCATATCGGCCTCAGAGAATGGGAAGTTGGTGGCAAAGTGGCTCTGCGACGTCGGGGTATCTGTATTCACTTTTCCCTTACGCGTGCCATCATTCACGCCCTCGCCTTCGCCACCATGCACGATGACCTTCCGCGCGTAGTCGTAGATGTAGCCGTAGATGGGCTCTCCATAGCGCAGTAAGGCCAGCGAAATGGAGCACATGGGGATGCCGAGCGCGAAGTTATTTGTCCCGTCAATGGGGTCGATAAGCCAGGCATACTCCGCCTCCAGCGTAACGGCCTCGTCTTCGGGGTTGGACTCCTCGCTGCAGTAGTCGTCGTCCGGAAAGGAACTGCGCAGCTCGGTAAAGGTTTTTTCCGAAATGGCAAAGTCGGCAAAGGTCACTCGCGTATCGTCTTCCTTCCACTGGCTCTCTACCCGGCCAAACTGGCTGTCGAAGAACGCGATCTGGTTCTTCACCGCGACCAGCCCGGCGTTGATGCGGTGTCGCAGCTCGCTGGGATTGGGCTTACGCGTAGGCTTCTTTCGATTCCGACTCATAGACAAAACCCTAAGATTCTAGCATAGCTGCCCTCGTTGCAAAGCAATAAGCAGGAACTTGTCCACTATCGGCATCAAGCACTCGGCGTGCCGTTTCCCACCTGAAGCAGCGCCCGACCGGTGGGAGATGCTTTTACGTGAGTGATGTCGTGGGGGTGTCCGGCAAACACCTGCGATCCGCCCGCACTGCCCCCACCGGGCCCCATCTCGATCAACCAGTCGGCCAGCCGAATGACGTCGAGCTGGTGCTCGATGATGATAACCGTGTTGCCCGCATCACGCAGTTGAAACAGCAAGTCCATCAGCTTCTGAATGTCCTCCCAATGCAACCCGGTGGTCGGCTCGTCCAGCAGGTAGAGCGTCTCTCCCTGCTGGCGACGCGAGAGCTCCAGCGAGAGTTTTATCCGCTGCGCCTCTCCACCCGAGAGCGTGTTTGCGGGCTGCCCAAGCTTCACATAGCCCAGACCGACCGCATCCAGCGTGGCCAACTTATCATGAATCTTCGGTTGATTGCGGAACAGCCGCATGGCCTCCTCCACAGTCATGTCCAGCACCTCGGCAATATTGTATCCCTTAAAGCGCACCTCCAGCGTCTCGCGGTTATAGCGCTTGCCGCGACAACTCGGGCACTCCACGAACACGTCGCCCAAGAACTGCATGTCCAGCTTGATCTGGCCATCGCCCTGACACTTCTCACACCGCCCACCGCGTACGTTAAAACTGAATCGATTGGGCTTGTACCCCCTCACCTTTGCCAGGGACGTTTTGGCGAACAAGGCGCGTAGCAGATCGAACATTTTTACATAGGTCGCCGGGTTCGAGCGCGGACTGCGGCCGATCGGCTCCTGGTCCACCCGTACCACAGTCTTGAACTGCCCCAAGCCATCGATCTCATCGTGCGCTCCCGGGATGGCCTTGGCCCCATTCAGTTTAAAGGCTGCCGCGCGGGCCAGGATGTCGTTAACCAGTGTGCTCTTGCCCGAACCAGACACACCGCAGACCACGGTCAGGAGTCCCAGCGGAAACGAGACGTTGAGGTTGCGCAGGTTATGCTCACGTGCCCCAATCACCGTCAGCGAGCCATAGCGCGGCTCTTTGGGCAAGGCATCGCGCTCAAGTTTGCTTTTTCCGGATAAATACGGCCCGGTGCGGGACTTGGCCGAGGCCATGCACGCCTCCGGTGTGCCTTGGAAAATCAACTTGCCACCGACATCGCCCGCGCCCGGTCCCAGCTCAATCAGCTCGTTGGCCACGCGCATGGTATCCTCGTCATGCTCCACTACAATGACGGAGTTTCCGCGATCGCGCAGATCGAGTAACGTTCGTATCAGCCTCTGGTTATCCACCGGGTGCAGCCCGATGCTCGGCTCGTCGAGGATATAAGCCACTCCGACCAAGCCCATGCCCATCTGCGTAGCCAGGCGGACCCGCTGGGCCTCGCCACCACTGAGCGTGGTGTATGCCCGGTCAAGCGTCAGGTACTCGAGCCCCACTTCTTTGAGGAAGGAAAGTCGCTCCCTCAACCCGCGCACAGCATCTATCGCGGGCTTGTACTTTTCGGACTGGGACCATATCGATTCGATAAAATGCTGTGCCTGCTCAATACCACAGCCGATAAAGTCCGTGAAGGCCATGCCTTCGATTTTCACATGGCGCGCGCGTGTATTTAGCCGGCTTCCGCCGCAGTCACTGCAAACCGAGCTGACCTGATAGGCCATCAACCGCGCGCGCAGGCCATCGCTGCTGCTGTTGCGCTTGGAGTCCTCCAGGTCCGCGATCACACCGGCGAAGTCCATTGCCTCGGGCTTGCGGTTGCCCGGCTTGAGCTTGAAGTCAAACAACCGCCCCCCTGCCCCGTGCAAAATGATGCGACGCACGTCCTCCGGCAATTCCTTCCACGGCACATTGCGATCAAAGGGCAATTGCTCGGACAACTGTTTTAGGATGGCGTTACGTTTTATAATCATGGCCTTCGAGCCGATCCGCCACGGCTTGACCGCGCCATTGCGCACGGTCTTTTCCGCATCCGGCACAATGAGGTCTTCGCGAAACTGCATCGTTTGGCCAAGCCCACCGCAGGTAGGGCATGCGCCGTCCGGGCTGTTCCAGGAAAAGTGCCGAGTAGTCAACGGCTCGTAGACGATCCCGCTTTTCGTACCCGCCAGCGACTGGCTGAGCTTAAATTCCTTCCAGGGCGCGTCACGAGATTCCTGATACATGACGATAGCCCGGTCGCCCCCCTCGCGAAAAGCCAGCTCCAGCGAGTCGGCCAGGCGTCCGCGTGATTCGGCATTGAGTACCAGTCGGTCGACCACCACCTCGACAACATGCTCGCTGCTACCCGGCGGAATGATGCTGTCGTCCTGCAGCTCTTTGACCTCACCATTTAGCCGCACGCGCTGAAACCCTTTTTGCCGCAGGCGGGGCAGCTCCTCCCGCAAGACGGCGGCCTTGGCTGTGATGACGGGTGCCAGCAGCATGAGCCGACTTCCCTCCGGCTCCTGATAGATGCGCGTGATGCAATCATCCAGCGAACGCCGCTCAATCGGCGCACCGTCCACCGGGTCAAACTGCTCCCCGCTGACCGTCCAGAGCAGCCGTGCATAGTCGGCAATCTCCGTCACCGTGGCGACGGTGCTGCGTGGGTTGGCCCCGGCCAGCGTGCGTTGCTCAATCGCCACAACCGGAGGCAGCCCGTGGATAAAGTCTACGTCAGGTCGGTGCAGTTGATCGAGAAACTGCCTTGCGCGCGCCGATAGGCTCTCCATGTATTTGCGGTAGCCCTCAGCGTAGATCGTATCGAAGGCCAAGGACGACTTACCCGAGCCGGAGACGCCAGTAATGACCACGAGCTGCCCCCGGGGGATGCGCAGCTCCAGGTCGCGCAGGTTATGCTCGCGTGCGCCCTTGATGTGGATGGTAGCTTCGGAATTCCCCATGATCTCAAATCGTTAAACCTGCGCCCAAAGTGCTTTTTTCGCAAGCCTGAGCGCCCGCTTGTTTCTCTCGCAAATCACGCGAAAATAGTTGCGAGACAGAGAGACGATGACTACATTTTTCATAGCAAAGAACGAAGATTTATCTCATGTCAAAACTCCCCATTTTATATATCAAGCGCGGCTGCCCCTGGTGCCGTGAAGCCATGGCCTACTTCCAGCAGCACGCGATCGAAGTCGATGTGCGCGACGTCAACAAAAGCCCGCAAAACATGCAGCGCATGGTTGAAGTCAGCGGCCAGTCGCTGACCCCCACTTTCGAGTACGGGGACTTTGTCGTGGCCGACTTCAGTGTCGATGAATTTGTCGACCAGATCGCCGAGCAGCCCGAGATTCGACGCGAGCTGGGCATCTGCGACTTCCTCGAAGACGACTAGGCTGTGTCATTTGATTGACGACCTCTTCTTACTCAAAAAATAAGAGGCCGTCTTTATCCTCGACAGCATCACTCGCGGAAACAAGCTAAGCTGCATGTCTGATGAGCGCGGATTAAAATTGAACGATTTCCAGCGGCGCACCATTACGGCGGCCATCACGGCTCTGGGCATCGTAGTCATCACGGCGATTCTGCTGCTGTGCTTCTATATTCTACGGATGTTTGTCGGCACGTTTAGCGGCGTCCTCTGGCCACTGGCGGCCGCAGGCATACTCGCCATGCTGCTGCGGCCGGTTACGGCGATGTTTGAGAAGCGCCTCAACCTCGGCCACCTCAGCTCGATCATTCTGCTTTTCGTTTTTCTGGCCATCGCACTGTCGCTACTCGGCTATGCGGTATTCTCGATTTTTAACCAGCAAGTGCTGGATTTCTTCAAGGACTTGCCCGGCCAGATCCGCGAGCTGATTAACTCCGTGCGCCAGAAGTTCCCCCAGATTATGACCATGGGCGAAAACATCTTCGGTAAGGAGAAGTTTGACTCCATGATGAACGATCTGGTCAACTCGGCCAAAGACGGTGCCAACTACATCATGCCGCTGATTAAAAAATCCGGGCAGAGCATCATGTCCATATTTGGCTTGGCCACACAGGTGGCCATCATCCCCGTCTACCTTTTCTTTCTCCTGCTCAGCAATCGCGACTACGCACTCGACCTCAAGTCCGAGCTCTCCTTTCTGGGCGAAGAGATCCGCGACGACCTGATCTTCCTCTGCCGCGAATTCGTTGGCATTATCGTTTCCTTCTTCCGCGGACAGCTCGTGATCGGGCTCATCATGGGTGTGCTCTACGCAATAGGCTTTACGCTGGTGGGCCTGGACTTTGGCTTCCTCATCGGTCTGGCGATGGGCTTTCTTAATATCGTCCCCTACCTCGGCACGATCCTCGGTCTCGCCGTCGCGCTGCCCGTGGCCTACCTGCAACCCGATGGCGGCACGAGTACGCTCGTCTTCGTGCTGGTGGTATTCGCTGCCGTGCAGATGGCGGAGGGATACTTCCTAACCCCCAAAATCATGGGCAAGCAGACTGGTCTCCACCCGATGGTCATCATCATCGCTATTTTCTTCTGGGGGACCGCACTTGACGGCATTTTGGGTATGATTCTGGCCATCCCGCTGACGGCATTTTTCGTGGTAGCCTGGCGCCTGATAAAGGTCAAATACCTGCCACGCCTGACCAAGCCGAAAGACGGCGAGCGTGGGCCACCTCCCGCCGATGCTGCGCATATTGAAGGCTAGGCTGTGTTTGTATGACGGAACGGCCAGGCGTATGGCACCGTTCGGTATGCCCCTTGTGTGTGGTGGGAACGTATAGCAGCCAATGGCGCTATGCTTGAAAGTACGGGTTAGCTTAAGATAGCTCTGGGGAGCGGGCGCGATTGGCACTCGTCCTGGTCGGATTCCAAATTGCGCAGCATCGCCGCAACGTGCGGCCACAAAAAAGCCAGCCCCATACGGGACTGGCTTTGGAAAATAAGCTACGAAGCCGAACTTAGTCCATGTGCTTGACGATCGCATCGCCAAACTCGGAGCACTTGAGCTTCGTGGCACCTTCCATCAGACGCTCGAAGTCGTAAGTGACGGTCTTGGCGCCGATCGCGCCATTGACACCCTTGATGATGAGGTCCGCGGCTTCAGTCCAGCCCATGTAGCGCAGCATCATCTCGCCCGAGAGGATAACCGAACCGGGGTTGACCTGGTCCTTGCCCGCGTACTTCGGAGCCGTACCGTGGGTGGCTTCAAAGATGGCGTGGCCGGTGTGGTAATTGATGTTACCGCCGGGAGCGATACCGATACCCCCCACACAGGCTGCCAGCGCGTCAGAGATGTAGTCACCGTTCAGGTTGAGCGTAGCGATCACCTCGTACTCGGCAGGGCGCGTGAGGATCTGCTGGAGCATGGCGTCAGCGATGACGTCCTTGATGATGATTTCCTTGCCCGTCTTGGGGGACTTGAAGGTGCACCAGGGGCCGCCATCGAGCTCAGTTGCGCCAAACTTTTCCTTGGCACACTCGTAGCCCCAGTCGCGGAAAGCGCCTTCGGTGAACTTCATGATGTTGCCCTTGTGGACGAGGGTAACGGAGTCGCGCTCGTTGTCGATTGCGTACTGGATAGCAGCTTCGACCAGGCGGTAGGTGCCTTCCTTGGAAACGGGCTTGATGCCGAGGCCGACGGTGTCCGGGAAGCGAACCTTCTTGAAGCGGTCCGGGAAGTTTTCCTTAAGCAGAGCCTTGAGTTTGTCGCACTCTTCGGAGCCGTTTTCAAACTCGATGCCAGCGTAAATGTCCTCGGAGTTTTCACGGAAAATAACCATGTCCGTGAGGTCGGGGCGCTTGACCGGGCTCGGTACCCCTTCAAACCAGCGGACCGGGCGCAGGCAGACATAGAGATCGAGTATCTGGCGCAGGGCCACGTTCAGAGAACGGATGCCGCCACCCACGGGGGTGGTCAGCGGGCCCTTGATGCCGACGAGGTACTCGCTAAAGGAGTCCAGCGTGGCCTGCGGAAGCCAGTCGCCCGTTGCGTCAAAGGACTTCTCACCCGCAGCAACTTCGAGCCACTCGATTTTCTTCGAGCCGCCGTAAGTCTTCTCGACCGCAGCGTCGAAGACGCGCACGGATGCGTTCCAGATGTCCGGACCGGTGCCGTCGCCTTCGATGAAGGGGATGACCGGATTGTCCGGGACGTTCAACTTGCCGTTGTCGATGGTAATCTTATCGCTCATTGGTAAAAGGAATTATAGTTGTTGGCAGAAGCGCTGTAGGCGTTCAAGCCCTTTATCGATAACTTCGTCAGAAGTCGCGTAGCTCAGGCGCATATTTTCGTCGGCCCCAAAGGCTACCCCAGGTACGACGGCGACGAGCTCCTGCTCCAGCAGCTTGGCCGAGAAGTCGGTCGAGCTCATGCCGAAGCCGGAAATATTCGGAAACAGGTAGAAGGCACCCTGTGCGCGGCGGCAGCTCATGCCCTCGATCGCATTGAGGCCATCGAGGAGCTTGATGCGGCGGCGGTCAAATACCTTAAGCATCTCCTGTACCGCACCCATGGCCTTGTCCCACTGCTGCATCGCAGCGAGCGCGCCGAATTGGGCAAAGGTGGTTGCGTTCGAGCTGGTCTGACTCTGCAGGCTGCTCACGGCCTTAGCCACGGAGGGCGGTGCCACCAGCGTGCCCAGGCGCCAGCCGGTCATGGAGAAAGTCTTGGAGAATCCCGCCACCGTGATCGTGGAGGCAGCGGCCTCGGCACTCAATGACGCCGGGCTGACGTGCTCCACACCATCATACAGCAGGTATTCGTAAATCTCATCCGACATGATGAGCACACCTGCTTCGAGGCAAACCTCAACCAGAGCGGCGATTTCCGCGGGAGTGTAGATGCTGCCCGTCGGGTTCGAGGGGCTGTTGATGATGACCAGCTTGGTCTTGGGCGTAATCGCCTCCTTAAGCTGGTCGGGTTGGATTTTAAAGTCCGTGTCATCTCCGGCGGAAACAAAGACCGGGCGCGCGCCGGCAAGCTTCACCATCTCGGGATAGCTCACCCAGTAAGGCGCGGGAATGATGACCTCGTCACCTGGGCCACAAGTCGCGAGAATGGCCAGATAGCACGAATATTTCCCGCCGGGACTGACCACCACTTGGGCAGACTCTACGGTGTAGTTGTTGTCGCGTGCGTACTTATCAGCAATCGCCTGTCGCAGGGCGGGGAGACCAGGCGCAGGACAGTACTTTGTCTGTCCTGCGCGCAAAGCTTCAACGCAGGCTTCTTTGATGAAGTCTGGCGTGTCGAAGTCCGGTTCACCGGCACCAAACCCGCACACATCCTTGCCTTCAGCCTTGAGGGCTTTCGCCTTCGCGTCGACGGCAAGCGTGGGTGACGGTGATATGCCTTTTGCCCAGGGTGAGAGAAGTTCTTGTGACATAATTCAAAAAGCTGTGTTATGGGGGATAACCAGCGATGGTTGCAATTCGCCAAGGCAAAGCAACCTCTTTTTTGAATCCGCAGCAAGGAACTTCGCTTCGAGGGCTAACAATCCTTACTTCTTCTTTTTCTTGGCGGCCTTCTTCTTAGCCACTTTCTTCACGGCCTTTTTGGCTACCTTCTTCTTGGGAGCCTTTTTGGCAGCTTTTTTCACCGCTTTCTTGGCCACCTTCTTTTTGACGGCCTTCTTGACCGCCTTTTTAGCGACCTTCTTCTTAACGGCTTTCTTAGCTGCCTTTTTGACTACCTTCTTCTTGGCCACTTTCTTCACGGCCTTTTTGGCAGCAGCCTTCTTGGCAGTCTTTTTCACGGCCTTCTTTACGGCTGCTTTTTTCACGGCCTTTTTGGCCACCTTCTTTTTGACGGCCTTTTTGACCGGAGCTTTCTTGGCGGTCTTCTTCACCGCCTTTTTCTTAGCTGTTTTTTTTGTAGGCATGTTCGTACTAGTTTGGGTTTGGAGAGCATCAGGAGCTGGCGGGTTATGAAAGAGCTCGTCCAAAGCAGAACGAAGCAAGCCGCCGACACTGACCTTCCGTGCCTTAGAGCTACTGGCTAAAACAGCTTTCTGTTTCTGTGAGAGCCTCACAGAGATTTGCTGATGCACCTGAGCGGGTGCCGAAAGTTTAGATACATCAATCTGGTCCAGAGCGTACCGAACCAACTCACTCAATGAGTGCACCTTTATCTGGCGCTGAAGTTGGCGGAGGCGTTCGAACTGCTCCTGACTGATGTCGAAGGTAACGGGGTAAGTTTTTTCCTTAGCTTGCGCTGACATAATATCTGGTGTGTCGTCAAGTGTGCTGAACAACTTCGCTTAAGCTCTATGAGAATTACATAAGCTCTGGCAATAAAAAAAGTTATAGGACATAGGTGCCCTGTTATGCACGTTCTGTTACGCGCTGCCCGTGTCATGGAATTCTCAATACACCGGGCAATGACTGATGGTGGAACTCGTCACCCCTCCCCTGTTTAAGACTCATTGAAATGAGCGGCACGTGCATCAGGGGCGATAAAGACCCAAGTATACAAAATGCCTATGAGGTGGCCGAGTGGTTCAGCGTCTTTGCGCCTTTGCGTGAAAACTTTTAGGCAGGAACCAAATACACACGGCCTAGAGTGGACGAAACGGCACCGTGTTGATCTGTGGGAGGCCGCGCCCCAGTGCCCGGTAGTCAAAGGTTGACTGAGGCAGGCTAATGTTCACCCCGGCGGCGAGCACGCGGAAGCGTGTTTTGTCGCGACTGACCTCATCCACGAGATCGATCTCCTTCACGATGTATTCGTCGTCGACTTCCTTGAAGCTGACTACTTTGAACGTACGCATGGACTTACCCGTTTTGTCGATTTCTTCGACCTGGTTCAGTGCGGTAAAGTTGCGATCGATGACGACATTTACGCCGGCCAGATCCGGAGCCTGCTTGCGCCAGCTACTCGGTGGCAACATGGTAAAGGTATCATGCGGGCGACCGGAACGGCGGTCGGCACCCGCGTACTCAAAGTCATCCCAGTAGATGAAGGGCATCAGCAAGTCAAAAGCCGTGTAGACGATACCCTCGATCATCGGCGTGCGCAGTTCCTCTTCGGACATCTGGGTGGCGCGCCCGTTCTTGCCCAGCTTCCAGACCACGGGCTCGTAGCCATTTTGGATGATAAACTCCATCGGCGGGACGGGCTTGTCCGACTTCGGATAAATCGCGATGCGGCTGATGGGCCCCTTTTCGTTCCAGCTACCCCACATGACACCATCGTAGCGCACCTTTTGCCCGCGGCGCGGATAGTGCACAAGCTCGAACTTGAATACATAATCGCCGCTCAGGCGCTGGCGCCGGAATGCCTCCAGCTGCTCATAGCGGTTCTGCTCGTTTAACGGGGCAACATCCTGTGTGTCGCGCCCCTTGGCCCCGGGCTTGCCCTGGGCAAAAAGCGTCCCACTGGCCAGCGTAAAGCCTGTCATGGCCGCGATAGCAACCAGTCGGCTCAGCGCTGTCAAAGTCGGACGCATAAAACTTATTCCGTAACCGGATTGGCTGGCGCTTTGTCGGCCGCTGCTTCAGTTGCCTCGCTAGCCGTTGCGCTCGCTTCGGTTTTGGCAGCGTCTGCATCAGCGGCTTCGGGTGCGGCGGGAGCTTCAACCTGAAGGGTCGTGCTCACGCTGGCTGAAGTCGACTCCGGTGTCGCAGCATCTTCGGGCAGATCGTCCAGGCTTGGCAGAGCCGGCTTGCCAGCATTGCCCGCGCTGAGGCTGTTTTCGCTGGGGAGCTTGGCTGCTGCGGCGTCAGCGTCGTAGTTAGCCAGGTGCCCGAGGTAGAGAGCGAAAGAAAGGACAAAAAACAGGACCGCACCGATAATGGTACCCTTGACCAGCACGTTGTTGGCACCGCCACCAAGCGCTGACTCTGCCGCGCCACCACCGAGGGAGGCCCCCAGGCCCGCGTTGCTGCTGGCGCGCTGCATCAGGACGATCAGTGTGATGTAGCCGCATACCAGAAGGAGTACGACTGTGAAAAAGCCAATAATTATGCTCATGGGGATGTCTCTGTTATAAAAAAGAGGCCGAAAATGCAGAAAAGTTCCCTCCGGTTCAAGCCGAAATGTGCCCCAACGGCATGATATGCCACCGACAGCACCCCATCAGCATGGCTGTGGACAAAGACTGCGCCTGGCAGAGCCCGGCCCAAGCATTGTCATTTACAAACAGATCGAGCGATAAAATCCAGGTTTTGTTGCTCAGATATGATTAAAAAATAAATAATTGTGTAAATATTTAATGATGTTAAAATAAACAAATTGACAGCATTCCAGTAAACACTCATTCATTTGGTGCGGTTTGATTCATTACCTCTACGACAGGAGTGACGCAGTCGCGCACGCAGAGGACGTGATGCATAAGCGCATACATACAACGACTAACCCCGAATAATTATCATGCTGAAATCGCTCATACTCCCCCTATTGCTGGCCTTGAGCATGCTGCTCCCAGTACCCGCCTCGGCCCTCACGGCAGGCTCGGCGACCTCGATTACCCCGACCGAATCCACAGATAGTGTTTACCCCGACCTCTACTCCCTGCGGAACAGCGCGGAAGCCTCGCGCGGCACGGGTGCTATCTGGGTCGTGCAGGATGAGTCAGAGACCATCTTTCTGGAAGAAGTTAATGCGGGCGGAAACACCGGGTGGGGTCCTTCGCCCGGCGGTGTCGAGTGGAACATCCTGCCCAGTAGCAAGAGCAAGGCTCCGGCCCCACAGTCGACCCACAACAGTGGCACATACAGCAACGCTGATAGCTTCGACACGGGTGGGGGCACCGTCCAGATGGCTGCCCTGCTGACCACCGGGACCATTTATGATACTCCGGCAGATTTAAAAAGTAGCTCGGAAACCTCGCGCGGCACAGGGTCCGTCTGGGTTGTGGACAGCGAGCTGGGCATCTTTCTCTACAAGGAGGTGGCCTCTGGCGGAAACACCGGATGGGGCGCTTCTTCGGGCGGTGTTGAATGGGATGTCCTGCCCGATGCCGCTGGCTGGGGTAATGCCTATGCCTTCGATCTCGTACCCGGGGACAGCAGCAGCAATGACAACACCGATGCCTTGCAGGCCGCCATCAATGCCGGCTTCTCCAAGCTTCGCCTGCCCGCCGGAATTTACCGCTATACCGAACTGACCGTGGGCGATGCCAGCAACCCCTACCCCGACCGCATCGAAGGCGCGGGTCGCCACTCGATCGCAGGAACTGTGCTCAAGCCATTGGCAGGGACAGACGTAGTCGGCCTGGAGATCACAAAGGCTCGCTTTTTTGTGCTCAGTGACATCCAAATCGATATGAGCGCTACCTCTGGCACGGGCAGCAAGGGTATCTGGGCGGTTGACTTACAGTTTAAAAACAAGATTCAGAATGTCCGCGTCCGCTACTGCGACGGGGCGGGTATCTATGTAGACAACCCCAGCGGCTCCAACTGGGGCACTACGATTGAACACTGCTTTGTCGAGCAATGCGGCACTGAGGGGATTTATTTCTCTGATACCGCAGGCTCGATCCGGGACTGTAACGTGCGCCGATGTGGTACTCCCTTGAAGCTCCTTGGTGGGCATAGTCAGGTTTTTGGCGGCATCTACGAAAAGAGCGGCGATGGCCCCAATATCGATATCCACGGCACGGCGATGTTTATCTCAAACGTATGGACGGAGAGCCAGGGCTCGCCTGACACCCCCGGCACTTCACTTGGGCGCGAGCATGTCCGTGTGCGCCCCACAGCTCTCGGCACCTACATCTCTGGGCTCAGAACCAGCGAAGGCCGTTCGATTGGCAATGACGCATGCGACATCCTGATTGAAGACGGCTCGCAGAACACCACCGTTATTGGCGGGGTGCACAGCGGCTATGATATTCTCGCCTACAAGGTCGAAGACGGGGCAACGGGCGTGCATATCATCAACCCAACGCCCAATCCAAGTACCACTGCATTTACCCTGATTGAGGATCATTCGGGCAAGGCGATGGTAGAGTACGATGGACAGACAACGAAGAGCATACACGCCTCCACCGGCATAGGCAGTCACTATGGCGTTGGTTTTGGCAGCACTTTTTCCCGTCGCGTGCACACCAACAGCTCATCAGCCACGATCCTCGAGTTCGACGTTCCACCCACGAGCATGTACATGTTCATCGAGGCCAACATCATTGGGGCCCGTGCGATCAACAAGAATGATGCCAAGACGGTGCGCGTGGCTAAGGCCTACTTCGTGGTAGCGCGGCGTGCAAACGGCTACGACGTGGAGCTCATCAACGACCCCGAAGGTCATTCCTGGGAAAGCCTAGGTTTGTTCGATCTGGGTGGCTCACGGGTTAAGAACCAAATGAACGCCACGATAGCCCGTACGGGCACGGAGGACTCCAACTCCACGCAAGGGGTGGCCATCACCCTGGATGCAGGCACCAGCGGTAGCGGCAATGGCGATGTTGTGGCCTACTTCAACGTCACATCGATAGAAGGGCCGTCTCCGACCTTCTAATTCCGAGCCAATGTATTTCAGGCAACTGCCCAGTGCAAACGATGGACAGCCATCAACTGCGCTGGGCAGTTTTTTGTCTGAAGGGTTAAGGCAAAGCGGAAGGGGCGCTTACTGCAGGCCCGTTTTCTCAAGGATGCGTTGCAGGTCCTCGTTGCCGTAGTACTCGATGATGAGCTTGCCCTTCTTGGCGTTGTGCTTGAGCTGCACCTTGGTATTGAGGCGGGTGGCAATCTGCTTCTCAAGGTCGCGCACGATAGTATCCGTAGCCTCGGTACTGCCAGTAGCGGTGGAGGAGCGGCTGCTGCTTTCGGCCTTATGGCGGCGCAGGTTGCGCTCGGCTTCGCGTACGCTCATCCCGGTTTCGATCATCCGGCGGGCAAAAAGCAGGCGCTGCGCCGGGTCTTCAATACCCAAGAGCACTTTAGCGTGACCGGCGGACAGCATGCCCTTGGCCACGTAGCCCTGGATTTCGCGGTCGAGAGCAAGCAGGCGCAGGGCGTTGGCCACGGTAGCGCGGCCCTTCCCCACCCGTTCGGCCACGGCCTCCTGGGTCAGGTCAAAGTCTCCCATCAGACTGGCATAGGCCAGCGCTTCTTCGATGGCGTTCAGGCCCTCGCGCTGAATGTTCTCAATGAGCGAAATGACGGCGGACGAACTGTCGCTGGCGTCCATGATGCGAGCCGCGATTTTTTTCAGCCCGAGGAGCTGGTGGGCGCGCCAGCGGCGTTCTCCAGCGATAAGCTCAAAGCGTCCATCCCGCTCGCGCACAACAATCGGCTGAAGCAGACCTTCGGAGCGAATGCTCTCGGCCAGCTCCTTGACGTGCTCGGGGTTCATGTCCCGGCGCGGCTGGTAGGGGCTCGGCTCGATGGCGGAAACGTCGACTTCGCGATAGGGACCGGCCTGTACGACCGGAGGCGCAGCGGGCACTTCGACGGCAGGAGCCGCGGCAGCGTGCTTGATTGGCGTAACGCTCTTTTTTTCCTTTTTCGAGCCCTTGGCTTTCTTTTTCTTGGGCGCGGGGGCTGTCTTGGATGCAGCCTTGGGCGCAGAGGCGGCCTTCTTTGCCACGCCGCCTCCAGCGATCAGATTACCGAGGCCACGGCCGAGTCTTTTCTTGGGTTGGGACATGGAAAAATCAGGGGTTGCGCTGTGGGACAAAGATGGTGTCACCGGCCCGCAGATCACGGCTCGGGTCGCGGATCTGGTTTGCGTTTTGAATATCACGCACCGTGGAGTTCATCTTCTTGGCGATTTTCGACAGGCTGTCCCCGGGCTGCACGACGTAGGCCACCCCGGTGGAGGGATAGTCCTGGTCGAAGGTTACGCTGGAAGTTTGCTCCTGGCTGTAGCTGCGGGTCTTGGTCAACTGGTCAAAGCCGCGCTGTACTTGATCGGCCAAGTCCTTCATCTGACGTGTCATTTCGGAGAAAACCTCAGTCTTCAGTGCACGCTCGCGCTCTGGCAGCGTAGTTAAAGTTGAGTTTGTTTGCGTAACAAACTGGTTGTAGCTCGAAACGAGTGACTGCTGCTGTTGCTTCATGGCCTCCAGGCTGCGGCGCATGTTGTCATTCTCCCGGCGCTGGGCCTCCAGCTCTAGCTGCAGCCGACCGACTTGTGCCCGCAACTGCTCCATCTCCTGGTAGACATCCACCAGCGTAATGCGATTTTGCCCCAGCAGCGCGCTCGTCGCCACCAGCCAAAACAGGCATCCCGTCATAACCATTTTTACCATAAAACAGATACCTTATTTCGCCCGGCAGAATTGGAAAGCGAAAAAATCAATGCTCCCGTTAAAGATGTTTGATAAGCTGAGCAATCATGGGGGCGCAAGCCCTGGGTCTCGCTGGCAGCGGGCCGAATCCATGGCATCTACTCAACGAGGCCGCGCATCTCTCCGCCGCTGAGTCGTGTGCCCAGGGGCAGGGCGAACCCTCTCAGAAAATCCCCTGCCGGGAGCATCTTGCCGCCTGGGCGTTGGAGCTGATGAAGGCGTAGCACACTCCCCTCGCCCACGGCAACGTCTACGCCTTCGGCGTTAGCTGCGATGACTGTCCCCGGAGGCGTATCTGATGCCACTTGCGGCTCCAGCACTGCTGCCTCGCGCAGTTTCAGCCGGACGTCACCGACTTCGCAACTGCAACCGGGCCAGGGGTCGAGCCCGTTGATACGCGCGGCGAGGGCCGAAGCCGAGGCGGAAAAGTCCAGTTGGCCGTCGGCCTTATCCAATTTGCGGCAATACGTGGCCTGCGCTTCGTCTTGCTCGGTAAAGGTCGCGGTCCCCGCAAGCAAGGTCGGCAGATGGCGCGCAAGCAGCGGTACGGTGGCGGCAGAGAGCTTCTCGCGCACGCTTGCCCCTGTGTCGTTCGGCTCGATACTCACCCGCTCGACATCGCACACCGCCCCGGCGTCCATCTTTGGTATGATGCGCATCAGGCTGACCCCGGTCTCGTGTTCCCCGGTGGCTACTGCCGACTCGACTGGAGAGGCGCCGCGGAGCTTGGGCAGCAGCGATGCGTGGAAATTCACAAAGCCCAGCGACGGCGTAGCCAGGAGGGATTTTTTTAAAATATGCCCGTAGGCCATGACGAAGACCAGTTGGACGTCGTTATCGCGCATCCAGGCGACGTCATCCGGGCCGGGCTTTTCCGGCTGGCGCAGGGGCAGGCCAAGTCCTATGGCAGCGGCGGCGAGGGGGTTGGGCTGGAGCTTTTTTCCGCGCCCCTTGGGGCGGTCAGGCTGGGAGTACACGCCAGCAACCGCGCAGAGATCGCGCGCGTCCTTGGCCAAAAACTCCAGCACCGGCACGGCAATGGCGTCGGAGCCCATGAAAGCGACTTTGGGTAAATCAACCACGCAGATACAGTGAGCACAGAGCGCGGGGCTTGGCCAAAGAAAAATCACAAGCGCAGGAAGATAACCGCCATCCCGATGATGTAGATCAGAATGACACCGAGACTCTCGAAGCCGATTCCGGCGGGCCCGCGGCGTTGTCGGTGGAGAAGTCCGACTAGCAGCACACCGGTCATGATAAGGCTGAGCGCGGCGATGGCCGTCTCCTTGCTTGTAGCAAAGGCGTATATGGAGCCTTTCGTGTAGGCAATATCCGCCATTGCGGCAAAAAGCGTATCGAATGCGTTGCCACCGAGAATGCCGCCCACGGCCAAGGTCAGGGACCCCAGTCGCACCGCCGCAATCGCCGTCACCAGCTCCGGAAGCGAGGTAATCACCGCAATTCCCAAGCCTCCGACCAGAGAGTGACCCAACTGCCAGTGCTCTGCCAGATGCTCCGCGCTCCGGGTCAACAACCAGCCGGAGATAACGAGCGCCAGGCCCATGCCGGAAAGTTTCAGCCAGCGCTTGCGCAAATCACTCCGACTCATGTGTTCGTTGGACTTGCTGGGGATGTCCGGGTGGGTGTCTTCGGTGCGACGGGCCTGCCACATGGGCGTTGCGCGCGTTTGCTGCACAATCCGCATGAGAAAGACGTAGGCAACGGGCAGCAGCAGCGACACGGGGTGGATGTGCCAGACAGACACCCCGGGGATCGATGCCGCAAAAATCAAGAGCGAAACCAGAATAACCACGATCACGCCCATGAGCATGTTTTCCACCGAGGCGGCGGCGTGCTCCAGATTTACCTTGGGATAAAAGATGTCGGCGATGGCGATAAACAGGGTCTGAGCAGCGATGCCCCCATAGGCATTCGAAAGCGCGAGCGAAGCCGCACCATCAAGCGCTGCCGTGACCGAGGCGGTGATCCCCGGCAGCGACGTGATCGCACCGAGGAAGATTGCCCCCATGAAGGCCTCCCCCAGCCCAGTGCGGTCTGCGAGTTCATCGCATACCTTGACCAGTCTCGTTCCCGCCAATACAATGACGATCGTGGACACGAAAAACAAAAAGAGCGCGAGTACCATTTAAGACCATACCCTCACACAGGTACGAAAAAATGGCCAGCGACAAGCAGCGATTATCCCGTCGGAGGCCCTGGCATGACTTGCACTCAGCCAGCTCCGCAGCCCTACATCAAGCGGCGGAGGTTGTTGGCGCTCTCATGCAATCCGCCGATACGACTGCGGTTTATCCACAAGCGCTCGTAGACACCGATGATCTGCGCGAGCTCTGAGCGCAACTCCGGGCTGAGGCTGAACTTTTCTGAATCTCCGCTACAGGCCTTGATCTCCAGGCTGCGCCGGGCGGAGAAACGCACCATGGCGATGGACAAGCCTAACTCCTCCCGCAGCCAGTCCGCATCGTCCGCTTTAATCGAAGCCGAGGCGAGGGTCCGCTCCCACTTGTTGCACTGCTCGATGACTTTTTCCAGTGCCTCGTTCGGGCAATTCACCAACTCCTTGCGAGCTTGCTCCAGTGGCCAAACAATGGTGGCGAAGAGGAAACTGTGGTTCCAGGTGGTGGCTGGCACGAGCAAGTCGACGTCTCCCAGCTCAAGCAACACCTCAGCGGCAGTGCAGTCGTCCCCCTTAAAGAAAAGGTCATTGACGAGCTGGGCGAGCTGCATCTTGCTCCCGGCCTGAATATCCCATGCGGTCAAGGCAGCAACGATCAGCCCTGGCAGTGTGGTGGGCCATGTCTGTCCATGTCCCTGATCCCCCCAGTGCGTCAGCAGGAGGCCACTGGCACCCTTACCGTGGCCTTCACTCGCTGCGATGCGGATGTTTTCGCACATATTTTCGACACGGCCGCTGTAGCTGTTCCAGGTCGAGTCCCCCGGCGCGACATAGTAGGGGCGCTTCGTCTTGGCCATGATGTCGCATTCCTTGTCGTAAGGATGGCCTACGTGGTAGCCCCAGAGGATTGGGGTGAGGTTATCCGGCAGTTGGTCAATGAACTGTGGGTCCTCCATCAGGATGTCTGCCCAGCACATGGGCTCAGTCCCATGCTTTGCGGCAAGCTCGCAGATGCGCTTGAGGAAGTGCGAGTAGACGGCGTGCTTGCCCTCCTTCTCGGCCTGCGGCTTGCTCCAGCCCTGCCCGAGTTCCCAGGGCTCATCGCAACCGACATTGAACTTCTTGCTCTTAAAGTTGGGCAGGAGCTCCGTGTACAGGCCGTCGAGCAGCTCCAGGCTGCAATCGTCGGGGCGAAGCGTACCGCCATGCGGTCGAAAGCCGTTCTCGTGATGCCAGAAGCCATCCGGGCACTCCGCGAGGTTTTTATACTCCTTATGCTTGAGCCAGCGCTCAAAGTGCCCGAACGAGTTTTGATTGGGCACAAGCTCGATGTGGCGTGCCGCGCAGTAGGCGTCGAGCGCCTTGACCTGCCCTGCCGTCATAGGCGAAGCCATCCCCCAGACCACTTCGTGCCCCGGATAGGCAAAGGTGTGCTCCGTATAAAGCTGGAGCTGGTTGTATCGCAGCGAGGCCAGAATGTCCACCAGGTAGAGCAGGTGCTCCATCGTGGGCACACGGTCGCGGGAAACTTCCAGCATGTAGCCCCGCACGGAAAAGTCCGGCCAATCCTCGATCGTCAGGCAAGGCATGCCCGCATCGCCAGCTTGCTCGGCGATCTGCTGCAGGGTCTGCTCGGCGTAAAACGCGCCGACATCGTCAGCCGCTGCGATGCTTACACCTTCAGGTTGGATCGAAAGCCGATACCCCTGCGCGGGAATGCCTTCGGCACCTGTTTTGATGTTGGGCTTAACGTCTTGTGCGCAGGTGCCGCCTGCCGTTTCGAGTTTCTTGGGTGCGGGGATCAATTGCATGGCTTCATTGTATGCCGCCTACCCCGCTTAACAAGCAACGCAAATGTAAAGCCACTCCGCTCACACAGTTGAGCCATAGCGTTAAGCTTGACAATCCAACAGGAGAAAGCAGGGACAACAGTGAATTCATTTTCTAGGCATCGCGTTAATCCTGAACTTCAGATAGGTTAAGAGGCTAAGCAGGGCAACGCCACTTAGCCAACAAGCTTTCGTGATCCAGCTTGTTTCACTCCAGGCTATTTCAAAATCAGAAGGCGATGATAGGTATAGCCCGAACAGGATAAAGGGTGTCAGGAAAATAACCGCAAGGGTTGTGATTGTAGGCCTGTTCATGAAAGCTCTCTGCTCACTCCGTTACCTACTGTTTAATTTACCTGCGGCTTAAAAACCTCTACTTCCGCTTACCCTTGCCTTTACCGCGCTGGGCCTGCTTGCGGTACTCGGTGATGGACATCTCGCGCTGCTGGCCGGGCTTACCCACCAACTCGAAGCGGATCGGGCAACCCGAGAGTCGAAACTCCTTCTGGAACCCAGTCTGGAGATAGCGGCGGTAGTTGTCGTCAAACCGCTCCTCCGAGTTGCAGAACAAACGGATGCGGAACGGGCGGTTGCCCGTCTGCACGGCGTAGTAAATTTTGAATCGCTTGCCACGGGAAAGCTTGGGCGGCTTCTTTTCGATCATCTTCTTGAGCAGGCTGTTGATTTTGCCCGTGGGCAGCTCCATGTTGAGCGTGGCGCTGACGGCGGCGGCCTGCTTCATGATGTCCGTCACATGGTAGTTGTCCTTGGCCGAGGTAAAAATGACGGGTGAGTCCGGCAGGAAAAACAGCTCCTCGCGCACGGCGTCCATGAAGCCCTTGCGGAAGTCGCGCTCGCTATCGTAGCCCGGGGGCGGGTCGCGGCGGAAGGCTTCCAGGGCGAGGTCCCACTTGTTGACCACCATGACAAGTCCGACGCCCGCTTCGAGGATTTCCCCGGCCAGCTTCTTGTCATGCTTTTGCACACCCGTCATGGCGTCGAGGACGAGAAACACGATGTCACTACGGCGGATGGCCTCCTCGGAGCGTAGAGAGGAAAAATAGTCCAACGAACTGCCCAGCTTGCGCTTGGGCTTGAGCCCCGCCGTGTCTACGAGGTGGAAGTGCAGCGTGTTGTCGGCGTCTAACTCGTAGTCGAGATCCGCACCGATGGCGTCGCGAGTCGTCCCGGCCACCTCGCTCACGATGAGCCGCTCGTTGTTGAGCAGGCGGTTGCCGAGGGAGGACTTGCCGACGTTGGGCTTGCCCGCCAGGCAGATGCGCGTGCGGCGTGGCCCCTCGGCCTTTTTCGGCTGCGGTGGCTTGGGGCCGAGCTTGTTGTAAATGTGTTCGATCAGGCTGCTGAAGCCCGTGCCGTGCTCGGCGGAGACGCGGTGCGTGCCCTCAATCCCGAGCGAGAAAAACTCCTGCACGTTCTCGGACGCGCTGCCCACGTCGATCTTGTTGACCACGAGCAGGGTCTCCTTGCCATAGCGGCGCAGCTTGTCCGCCAGCTCGACATCGACGTTGGTCAGCCCCTCGGCCCCGTCCACCACAAAGAGGACCAGCGCAGCCGCCTGAATGGCAAAGTCGACCTGCTCCTCGGTTGCATCGTGGATCATCTCCGGGGTCATCTCGGGCTTAATGCCGATACCCCCCGTGTCCATGAGCTGAAAGTCGTCGTTGACCATCTCCGCGGCGAGGTCACGCGTCACGCCCGGCATATCGTGCACGATGGCTACGCGCCGCCCGACCAGACGATTAAAAATTCGGCTCTTGCCGACATTGGGACGCCCCACCAGGGCCACACTACGTTCGAGAATCATGAATGAAATTGTTTGTTTACCCCAGAGAGCACATAGAGCTCAGGGATAGAGGAAGCATTTAACCGCAAAGGACGCCAAGAATGGCGGCCAACCTGCGATAAAGTCACAATTCTCCCTCTACTTCAAGCCCAGCTTTCGCTTTGTCTATGGTTCAAAAGACAGACTCACCGCAATGCATGCCTTACTTTACCGCCACGTAGGCGCCGAAGCAGGAGTTTTTGTGCAGGATGTCCACCTTGCTAAAGCCCACCTTGCGCAGGAGTTCGAGCTGGAACGTAAGGTCGCGGGGTGAGTCCTCCACATCGATATAGGCGAATACCTTTTCCTGGTACTCCGGGCCACCGAGCCCGCGCAGGTACGCTGCGTAGCGCTCCCACATGGCAGCGTGTACCTGCGGGTCTTCGTGGAAAAACATATCGCTGACAAAGAGCGCGCCGCCGGGCGCAAGCAGCGAATGGATGCGGGCAAAAGCCCGCTCCCAGTCGGCCTCGTCGCGCAAGTGGTGGAGCACCGCCGCAGCTACGATGATGTCGTAGTGACCCGTCGGCAACTCGACCTCACGCAGGTCACCGTTAAATGTTCGCACTGCGCCGGAGTCCTCCGCCCGAACGCGCTCAGCGGCCCGCGCCAGCATCTTGTCGCTCAGATCGAGTAGATCGCAGTTCAGGCCGGGCTTGTTGCGGAGTATCTTGATCGTGTTGTTGCCCGCGCCGCAGCCGATGTCGAGCAGGTGCCTTGCCTGTGGCACGACCTTGCCCGCCAGGTCGGAAATCAGCTCCAGCATGAGCGGCGCGTCGATCACCGCCTGCTGGCCCGTCTCGAGATTGGAGAAGCGCTCCACATCGTTGTCAAAACGCGCCTTGATCTGCGCATTCGTCGATTTCTTATTCAGCGGGATGTTCATGGCTTTAATAATCGAAACTATTTAACCACAGAGAGCACGGAGCGCACTGAGACGGTAAACTCAGAAAGTAACGTTCTACGGTTGTTATCTTCACTTTGTGCCCTTTGTGCTCTCCGTGGTTAAATTAAAAAACTCAATCCTAGCCCAGCCCGCCGACGTAGCGCTCGATGGCGTCGGTGGCGGTGATGAGTTGCTCGTAGCTGTTGGAGAAGCTGGCCCGGAAGAAGCCTTCGCCGCTGGGGCCAAAGGCTGTGCCCGGGACGACGGCGACCTTCTCCGCGTCGAGGAGGCCTTTGCAGAAGTCCATTGACTTGAGCCCGGTGGACTGGATCGACGGGAAAGCATAAAAAGTGCCCTCGGGGGCGTGGCACTTTAAGCCAATTTCGTTAAAGCGACGGGCCACGAAATCGCGTCGGCGGTGGTACTGCTCCTTCATGCGGGCGACACTCTCCGCGCCGTTGGTCACGGCCTCCGTGGCAGCCTCCTGACTGAGGATGGGGGCGCACATCATGGAGTATTGGTGGACCTTCATCATGGCCTCGATCAGCTCCGGTGCGCCGCAGGCAAAGCCGATGCGGAAGCCTGTCATGGCCCAGGCCTTGGAAAAGCCGTGGAGGAAAATCACGCGGTCGCGCATGCCGGGCAGGCTGGCGATGGAGGTGTGCTGGCCGTCGTAGGTCAGCTCGGCATAAACTTCGTCGCTGAGGATGAGCAAGTCTTTCTCCACGGCAAACTTGGCCAGGCGTTCGAGCTTGGCCCGGTCGGTCACACCCCCGGTCGGGTTAGTGGGAAAGTTGAGCATGAGCACCTTGACACCCGGCTCCCAAGCCGCGATGACTTTGTCCACGTCGAGGGCAAAGTTATCCTCTGCGCTGGTGGGCACGCCAATGGCCTGCCCGTGGGTCAGCGTGACGCTCGGGTGGTAGCTCACGTAGCAGGGCTCGTGGTAGAGCACCTTGTCGCCGGGGTTGATGACCGCGCGCAGGGCGATGTCGATGGCCTCGGAGACGCCGACCGTGACGAGGATTTCGGTGTCCGGGCTATAGCTCATGCCGAAGTTTTCTTCCACGTAGGTCGAGAGCGCACGCCGCAGCTTGATGAGCCCGCGATTGTCCGTGTAGGAGGTCTTGCCCTGTTCCAGCGCGTAGATCGCCGCCTCGCGGATGTGCCAGGGCGTAACGAAATCCGGCTCACCAATCCCGAGGGAAATGGCGTCCTTCATTTGTGAGACAATGGCGAAGAAATCACGAATGCCCGAGCGGGGAAGCCCGGCCACGTGATCGGCTACGAATCGATTCGCTGTGCTCATGGTAAGTTTAAAATTGGCTTGGGAAAAATATAGTTTCTATAAACAAAAAGGACGGGGAGAACGGCAAGATGACAATCTCTTCCCGCGCTCCCCGTCCTTCCTGTTAAAAATGACAGCAAGCTACGGCGAGACCGCGGGCTTGTCCTCGTCCGCCGCCGCGCGTGCGATGAAGTAGCCCTGCTCCTTGTAGGCCTTGAGCATGAAGTGCGTGGCTGTGGCGTTGACGCCCTCCAGCGTGGCCAGCTTTTCGAAAACAAACTGCGCGATACGCTTCAAGTTTTCCGCGCGGATAACCAGCAACAGGTCGTAGGCACCGCTCATGAGGTAGCAGGACTCGACACGGTCAAACTTGCTGATACGTTCGGCCAGGCGGTCAAAGCCACCCTCGCGCTCGGGGGAAATTTTCACTTCAATCACGGCGCGGACGTTTTCGTCGTCGTCCAGCGCGGGGTTCAGGATTGGACGCCATCCCAGCAGCGTGCCTTGGTCCTTCAGCTTCTCCAGTTCCATGGCGACTTCGGTTTCGGACATGCCGAGCACTTGCCCCATTTGCTCAGTGCTGAGGGGTTCGCCTTCGAGGAGGAGTTTGAGGACAGGATTCATAAAGGGTAAATCAAAGACAGATCGTACGGCATGGGTCAACGGCGATTTCCAACATTGTTCTTGTCACCCTGAGTATGCATAGCGCATCGAGAACTCAGGCTCGCTCAGGGTGGCAACGTTGTACCTCGGCTGACAGCTAGGCATTCTGCGCCCGCATCCACGGCGGGTTAAGCTTGGCGATGCGGGCAAAGACGGGGCAGCTCTCGGCGTGTGCGCCGGGCAGGTAGCCGATGCTCATCAAAAACTCGCCCGTGATCTCACCGCCGGTAAAGCGGAAGGTTTTCTTAAACAGCTTGATCCACGCGGGCTTGGTTAGTGGGTGGTGGGCCTCGACCCACTGGGCAAATGAGCCGTGCGAACGCTGGAGTTGCTGGATGATCTGCGCGTTGTGGATGGCGGCGGCCACCTTGAGCTTGTTGCGGATGATGCCCGGGTCGGCCAACAGCCGGGCCACGTCTGCCTCGCCAAAAGCCGCGACCTTATCGATGTCGAAGCCCGCGTAGGCCGCACGAAAGGTCTCCTGCTTCTTAAGGATGGTTAGCCAGGAAAGCCCGGCCTGATTGATTTCCAACACCAGCCGCTCAAAGAGCGCGTTGTCATCTGTAATGGGAAAGCCGTACTCGTTATCATGGTACGGCCCGTGGTGGGGGTGCCCCGGTGCAATTTCGCAATAAGTGCTCATGGGTTATGATTATTAGAGCATTTTAAGCAATATTGTGTCCGCAGATTACACAGATGCACACAGATTATTCCGCATCTAGCTGTCTTCATCAGTGTCATCTGTGGTTCAAATATAGAGACATCTCAAGCCACGGTTTTATTTAAACGGCTCTAGAACAAAAGATTTCTACGTGTGAACTACTGAAAGAAGCCGCGTTGCTTATCGCTGACGGGGAGTTCGACTTTTTCCATCACGGCGAGCATGTCTTCCCAGATTTCGCGCTTCACCTTGTTGATCTGCTGACGCAAGACGTAGGACGGATGGTAGCTGAGGATGGTCGGGATACCGGCAAACTCACGCCACTGGCCGCGCTTTTTTGTAATCCCCCTACCCTCACCGAAGCCAAAGAGCCCGTCCACCGCTGTCGCGCCGAGGGCTACAATGACCTTGGGCTGGACGATCTCGATCTGGGCCTTGAGGTGTGGCAGGCAGTAGGCCATCTCGACCTCGACCGGCTTGCGGTCGCCAAAGGGCTTGTCGTGCTCAGGTCGCCAGTTGAGGATATTGCCGATGTAGACCTGCTCACGCTTGAGGCCCATCGCGCTGATGATTTTGTTAAGCAACTCTCCGGCTTTTCCGACAAAGGGCTCGCCCTGAATGGCCTCGTCCTTGCCGGGTGCTTCGCCGCAGAAGAAAATGTCCGCATCGAGATCGCCCACGCCGAGGACGACCTTTTGCCCCTCGGCCACATGCTCGTTGCAAACCGGGTCGCCTAACACCTTATCCTTGAGCCAGTCCCAGCGTGACTGCTTGTCGCCACCGGGCAGCGTGAAGGGCGTCGGCGCGGGGATGGGTTTTACGAAGTCCGGCAAGCCGGGGTGGCCGGTGCGGGCGGCAGGTTTTGCCTTGGGCTTGTCCGCCGCGGGCGCATCGGACATTTGGGCAAAGACGTCCGCGGAAACGCCGTCAGTGTTGGCTGGCTTTGGCTCAGAAAAGGCAGACCTCTCTGGTGCTTGTGGCTGTGCCACAGGGGCTGAATCAGCCACGTTCGCAGCCGTACTTTCAGCGCCACCCTGCTCCTGCTGCTTGGCCACCGACTCGCGCAGCGACTGCAGTGTCCGCTCAGGCAAGACCACACTGTCCACGCCGTCCTCACGGAGGCGTTTCAGCTCATCGACCACAGCTAGCAGTTTGGCTTTCACGGACAGGATTTACTCACGCCAAGGTGCAAATACGCAAAGCAAATCCATGTAAAATCACGGAGCATGTAGCGAGCGGCGGTTAGGAGGGTTACTCCTTGGCCATGAGGCGTTCGAGGTACTTGGCCAGCATATCAAACTCGAGGTTGACCGTGTTGCCGGCTGCTTTCTGGGAAAGATTTGTGACCTCGCGGGTGTGCGGGATGATCCAGCAAGCAAAACCGTCTTCGTGCAATTCGGCCACGGTGAGCGAGATACCATCAATGGCGATGCTGCCCTTGGGCGCGAGGTACTTGCCCGTGCCCTCCGGGATGCTTACCCGCAGGTAAACGTCCTTGCCGCGCTCTTCGAGGGTGTGAATCTTGCCCGGCGCGTCGATATGCCCCTGGACGAAGTGCCCACCGAGACGCGCATTGGCCGCCAGGCTACGCTCAAGGTTGATCTTGCTGCCGGGCTTGAGCTCGGCAAAGGACGTCAGCTTAACCGTCTGGGCCAGCAGGTCAAAGCTCAGCAAGTCACCGTCGACCGCCACGAGGGTCAGGCAGCAGCCGTTGCAGGCCAGGCTGTCGCCAATGGACATGTCGCTCTGGACGACCTTTGCCCGCAGCACCAGCCTGTAGGCTTCGGCAGTTTCCGTAAAGGTGACAACTTCACCCGTTTCTTCTACGATTCCTGTAAACATAAACTCGCGGCGCTTAACCCGACTCCGGCTGGAGCAGCAATATGGGCCTCGCCCTTGTGCTCCTCATGGTCGCTACGCCGATTGAATGGTTTGTCCTGTGTGTCTGTTTTGAAAAACGAAATGTGCCGTGCGGTCACTTACTTCAGCTTTACCCGAAGGACCTTGGTTTCGTTGTTGCGCTCGACCAGCAGTACGAGCTCGGCTTTTCCCGTATCGCTGGCGACACCATCAAAAATCTGCTCCGCCTGGGCAAAACTGTTAATCTTGGTGCCATCGATCTCCTTGATCCAGTCTCCGGGCTCGAGCTTGGCGGTGTTGGCCTTGCTGTTGGGCTTGATAAAGTCCACCACGACGCCGCCAACGTCAACTCGCAGCTCGCGGCGGGCCACACCGTCCAAGAGGATAAACTCGCGGATACCCAGCCCGAGCTCGTCGTAGTAGGCGCGCAGGGCCTCCTTGAGTACCTTGGGCTGCTTGTCGAGCGTGATGCTGATGTCCTGCTCCTCGTCGCCCCGGATAACAGTCAGCGTAATGGTGTCGCCGATGGCGTGCCGGCTGATTTCGTTGTCAAAGTGTCGCGTAACGATGAAGTCCGGACGCCGCTTGGGCAGTGGTTCGCCGTCGAGTTTGACAATGATGTCCTTGCTCTTGAGCCCTGCCTTGTCCGCCGGGCTGGCCTCGATGATGTCACTCACGACCACCGCTCCCTGGTTCTCCAAACCGAGAAATTGAGCCACTTCGCGGGTCACAGGTTGCAGGCCGCTGGTACCGAGATAGGGGCGCGGGTCGCCGATCGGCTCGGTAGGGATACGCTGAATCTGCTCCATGAAGGTATCCACCGCCAGAAATGCCGCCGTGTCCCGGGTGTCCTTCAGACCGATGGGGAGCTGACGCCCGTCCTCAGCCACGAGGATTTTTTCCTCAATGGTGATGCGACCACCCCAGCCCGCAACGCGCCCTTGCTCGTCAAACACCAGCGATCCGGGACTGGTTGCCGGGGTAGTAGTGAAACCGATATCCCACGGAATTTTCTCGATCGCGGCGAGGCGACCGCTCAAGTAATAGGGCGCAAAGTGCCACTGCTTATCCATCACAGCAATCCCCCAAAGAAACTGGCCGCGCTTGAGCTCCGCTTGCCCCCAGTGAGTGACCGGCGTATAGTTCTCCGCGCCTTCGTCCATCTGCACAAAGTGGAACCCGGTCAAAAAGTCCTGTCCGAGATAAGTGGCCGGTACGCCCTCGACGTCCTCCCCTGGCGGACGCACGCGAATGTCCTTGAACCACTCGGGCGGAAACCACGAAGGCAACGCGCTATCGATCAGGATGATGCGGCCTTCCTCGTCGATAACCGCTCCGGTGGCGGACACCGGCTCGCGATCGATTTGCCGCTGCACGAACAGCTCGACCACGACCACGCTCTTCAAGCGCTCATCAAACATAGCCTCGTAGTCAGGCTCGGCAGCGGCTTGCGGGGTAAGGAAGGCAAAAAGGCAGGCCGCAGCGACCTGCCCGAAGGTAAAGAGGGACTTGCTTGGCATTGCGTGCAGTCAAGCCCACCCTGCCGGGTCTTTCAATGCGAAAAGAAGAGCGAAGCCCTTCACCCGTGATCCTTCGGATCACCCTTTATACAGCGCTTGCTGGACAGTTTTGGAGAAGGCGCATTATGCACCACAGGAACATCATTCTCAATGCGGTGGAGCGAGCCCCGCTTCCGCCTAAGGCTTGACCACGATAAACACCACCTGATGGTTCCGGTTTACCTCCATGAGCACCTTTTCGGGTTCAGCCTCGTAGGCGGAATAAATCGACTCCAGCGTCTCCAGCGAGGTCAGCGACTGGCGGTTGACCTTGGTAATAATATCCCCCCGACGGATGCCTGCCTCGTAGGCGGGGAAGGCAGGCTGTACCCCGACGACCACTACCCCGTCAGCATTTTCGAGGTTGCCCTCGCGCGCGGTGGAACGGCTGATTTTCTGCACCCCGAGACCCCAGGCTTCGAAGGCGGTTTCCTGCCCGATCCTGCTCTCCAGCTTTTCTGTGACGAGCGGAAGTTGCATGGTCTGGAAACCGCGCTTGACCCGCAGGTCAACCGTCGAGCCAACCGACTGCGAGGCGATCAGGTTCTGAATAGCCGGGAGCTGCTCCGGGAAACGGCCATCCACCTCCTGCCCGTCAATAGACAGCAGGATATCGCCGGGGCGCATGCCTGCTTCTTCCGCCGGTGAGCCCGGATCGACGCTCTGCACGAGCACGCCGATGTTCGAGTCGAGTTCGTAAAAGTTCTCCAGGTCCTGCAAGGGACCAAGGCGCAGGCCAAGGTAGCTGCGGGTAATGCTCTCATCCTTAAGGAGACCCGCCAGCACCTCGCGGGCAATGTCCGCCGGAACGGCAAAACCGAGGTTTTCCGCCCCGAGATAGCCGCGGGTGTTAATCCCGATGACTTTGCCGTTGGGCAAAACGAGCGGACCACCACTGTTACCCGGGTTGATCGCGGCGTCGGTCTGCAACCAGGTGTTGAAATTACCCGTCTCGTACCCCCGCCCCACGCGCGAGCCTTCAAAGTAGCGCTCGGTATTCGAGATGATGCCGCGGGTGACGGTGCGGCTGAGGCCGTTTGGCGTGCCTACGGCGTAAACCGTCTGGCCGGGGATCAGGTCCTCGGAATCCCCAAAGGCCGCATGCGTAAAACCCAGCCCCTTGCGCGAAAGCTCACCTGCGTCGAGTTTAACCACCGCTAGGTCCGTCCAGTGGTCCCAGCCGACCAACTCGGCGTCCACGCGTTCGAGGTTGTTCAGCGTGACCATGATGCGCTCGGCGTAGGGGTTGACCACGTGGGCGTTGGTCAGGATGTGCCCCTCATCGGTCATAATGACTCCGGAGCCAACCCCGTGCCGCGTACGCTTGGCCCCCTTATCAAAGGTCGTCTCCCACACGTCGAGGCGCACCACCGAGTCCAGCAGCTCCTGAAACCCCTCGTCAATGTCCTCCAGGCTTTCTGCGCTGGCGCTCAGGCGGGAGCCGCCGGGCTTGGCTTCGGCCAGCGAGAACGAGAGTGCAACAACGAGGGTGAATAGGGAAAGCGTCTTCAACATCGGAGCCAACAGCAAGGCAGCGCCGCGCAGGGAAGTCCACGCCAAACAGACAAACGCTTGACCCCTTGGGCCTTGAGCGGCTATTTCTCGCCTTTTTACAAAATGGCCACCGAGAGCAACAGCTACGATTTCACCGCGATAGAACGCCACTGGCAGGACAACTGGGCCCAGCAGAAGACCTTTGCCGCAGAGGACTTTGCCGACAAGCCCACTTGGTATGTACTGGATATGTTTCCCTACCCCTCCGGCGCCGGGCTCCACATCGGCCACCCCGAGGGCTACACCGCCACCGACGCGCTCAAACGCTTCAAGAAGGCCCAGGGCCACAACGTCCTTCACCCGATGGGTTGGGACGCCTTCGGCCTGCCCACCGAACAGTTTGCCATCAAGACGGGCAAGCAGCCCGCCATCGTCACCGCGCAGAATATCGAGCGTTTCAAAGAGCAACTGCGCGCCATCGGTCTGACCTATGACTGGGAGCGTGAAGTCAACACCACCGACCCGGCCTACTTCAAGTGGACGCAGTGGATTTTCCTAAAACTCTTTCAGGCCGGGCTGGCCTACGTGGACGAGAAGCCCGTCTGGTTCTGCCCGGAGCTGGGCACCGTGCTGGCCAACGAGGAAGTGCTCAACACCCCGGACGGCCCCCGCAGTGAACGCGGCGAGCACCCCGTCGAACGTCGCCCCATCCGCCAGTGGGTCCTGCGCATCACCCAGTACGCGGACAAACTTCTGGCCGGACTCGACAAGGTCAAGTGGCCCGACTCCACCAAGCGCCTGCAGGCGAACTGGATTGGCCGCAGCGAAGGCGCGGAGGTCACCTTCGGCGTCGCGGGGCGCGAAGACGAGATCACCGTCTTCACCACCCGCCCGGACACCCTCTACGGCGCAACCTACATGGTGCTCGCCCCCGAGCACCCGCTTGTGGCGGAGATCACCACTGCCGAGCAGCGCGACGCCGTCCAAGCCTATGTGCAAAAGGCGGCCAACAAGTCCGACCTCGAGCGGGCCGAGCTTTCCAAGGAAAAGACCGGCGTGGCCACGGGCGCATTCGCCGTCAACCCGGTCAACGGCAAGCAGATACCCATCTGGGTGGCCGACTACGTGCTCATGACCTACGGCACGGGCGCGATCATGGCCGTCCCCGCCCACGACGAGCGCGACTTCGCCTTCGCCAGGGAGTTCGGGCTGGAAATTATTCCTGTGGTCGGCACTAAAGAATTAGACTTTAAAAAAATTGCGCCTGGCAAAGAGTCGCAGGACTGGAATGCAAAAACAGTAGAAGTCGACGGGAAACAATGCACCATCTTCTGTTCGGCAGAAAAATTAATTTCTGAGCCCGGCTATGCTGTAAATTCTGGCCCTTACAATGGTCTACCAACTTCAGAAGTAAAAAAGCAAATCACCGCCGACTTAGCCAAGCAGAGTCGCGGTAAGGCCACCGTCAACTTCAAGCTGCGCGACTGGCTCTTTTCGCGTCAACGCTACTGGGGCGAGCCTTTCCCCATCGTCTGGGTCAGCCAAGGCGATTACGACAAGGTCCAAGCCAGCGCGGCCTTTGCCGGACGCCTGCCCGCCGAACCCGTAACCTGCACGATGGAGGGCAAAACCTGGGTCGCCGTACCGCTCCCGGAAAGCCAGCTCCCGCTCACCCTACCCGCGACGGACAACTACCAGCCTTCGCCCGATGGTCAGAGCCCCTTGGCCAACATCCCCGCGTGGCTCGAAGTCGCGCTCAATCCCGAGACGGGCGAAGTCACCCCCCGTATTGAAATTTCCGATACAGATAATAGTCTGAGCTGCTTCGGCCTGCGTGAGACCAATACCATGCCGCAGTGGGCGGGCTCGTGCTGGTACTACCTGCGCTATATCGACCCGAAAAATACCGAAGCGCTGATCGACCCGAAGAAAGAGTCCTACTGGGGCATGCCCGACCTCTATGTGGGCGGGGCCGAGCACGCCGTGCTCCACCTGCTCTACGCCCGCTTCTGGCACCAGTTCCTCCACGAACAGGGTGTGCTCCAGACCGAAGAGCCCTTTACCGAGCTTTTCCACCAGGGCATTATCCTGGGTGAAGACGGCGAGAAAATGTCCAAGAGCCGCGGCAACGTGGTCAACCCGGACGACATCATCGCCGAGTACGGGGCCGACACCCTGCGCCTTTACCTGATGTTCCTCGGACCGCTGGAGGCCAAAAAGCCCTGGAACACCAAGGGCATCGAGGGCATGATCCGCTTCCTGCGTAAACTTTGGCGCGAGTGCATTGCCGAAGACGGCTCCATCAACGCCAAGCTCGACGACCAGCCCGAGTCCAAGGACGCCCTGCGCGTGCTTCACGAGACGATCAAGAAAGTCACGGCGGACTACGAAGCCCTCGGCTTCAACACCGCCATCTCGCAGATGATGATCTGCCTGAACGCCTTTGGCAAGGCCGAGCGACTCAGCCGCGAATCGGTCAAAACCTTTCTGCAGTTGCTCGCGCCACTGGCGCCGCACCTGTGCGAAGAGCTTTGGGAGCGTCTCGGTGGGGCCCCAAGTATCTCAAATGCCGCCTGGCCGCAGCACGACGAGTCCCTGCTGGTAGACGACACCGTAAAGGTCATCGTTCAGGTCAACGGCAAGCTGCGCGGTGAGCTCATGGTGGCCAAAGATGCGGCCAAGGACGCCATCCTGGCCGAAGCCAAGGGGCTGGAGCGCGTCGTCGCCCAAACCGAGGGCAAGCAGATCGTGAAAGAGATTTACGTGCCCGGTAAAATCGTCAATCTGGTGGTAAAATGATCCGCCTGGGAACAACCTGCCTCCTCTACCTCGGCTGCGCGGCAGCCCTGCTCGCCCAGAGCGCGCAGAACGGTGCTGTTTTTACCAAAAGCATCATCGGGACACTCCGGGCTGATGGCAGTGCCGTGGGCAAGCACGAGGTCATCGACCCCGTCGGCAAGCGCTTCACCACTGGCCGCAACGATACCGCCGTGCTCGTACTCTCCAACGGCATGGGCATTTATCTCCAGGAAAACTCAGCCCTCGTCTTTGAAAGCTTTGACCAGCAACTGCCCGACCCGAAGCTCAAATCCGAGTACGAGACAGAGAACTCGCGCTCCGATCTCACCCTGAGCCTGGAGAGTGGCCGCGCCCTTTTCTCTCAGGTTGAGCCATGGCCGACTTCTACCTTTACCCTGACGCTTCCAAGCGGAACCCTTAAGGGCCAGGTCAGCCAGTTGAATATCAACCTCGCGGCTATTCCACCCGAACTCCAGTTGCTGGAAGGCACTTTATACTTTACCAATCGGGCGGGACAAAAGATGACCCTGCAAAGTGGTCAGCAACTCGACCTGGACGCAGCCCGACTAAGCGTATCCAACCAGATTGCCAGCGAGATTTCTCCGAGCGTTCAGCGTGAGATCGAGGACGCGCTCACCATGACACGGCGTATGCGCACGATGGTCCTGCTCAGCCCTGCACGGGAAAGCACTTGGGAAGCTGTCGTCCTGTTGACTCCAGAGCAAATACGCACCCCCGGTAAGGACGACCACTATATCGGGCGCTAGTTATGTCGCACTCACGTTTCCTGCCTGAGCCCTTCCAAACCGGTGCCCCGTTGGCCATCATTGCGGGCAAGGCCCGCTACCCCATCGTGCTGGCGGAAAAAGCCCGAGCCGCAGGCATCCCCCTGCGCCTGATTGCCTTTCACGGAGAGACCGAGACGGACCTCATCGACAGCTTTGCTGATAGCGATCGCGCCTTGATTAAAGTCGGTCAGGTTGGCCACATGCTCCGCGCCCTTAAGAAACTCGATGCCCGCTATGCGATTATGGCCGGGCAAATCACACCGCGACGCCTCTTTAAAGGACTGCACCCGGACCTCAAAGCCGTGGCCATCCTCGCTTCACTTAAGGAGCGCAATGCCGAATCGATCTTCGGTGCGCTGGCGAGGGAGATTGCCAAAATCGGCGTCGAGCAGTTGGATGCACGTGCCTTTTTAGATGACCAACTGGCCGAGGAAGGCGTCATGACTGGCGGCAAATGCAAAGTCGATCCCGACGTGCTCGCCCACGGAACCAGGATCGCAAAGGAAGTCGCCCGGCTGGACATTGGCCAGGGTGTCGTGGTGAGCCGTGGCACTGTCTTGGCCGTCGAAGGCTTTGAGGGAACGGACGCCATGCTCGCGCGCGCAGGTACCTTCGAAGCGCGCGACCCGCTCTTTGTCAAAACGGTCAAGCCCGGGCAGGACTACCGCTTCGACGTGCCCGTCTTTGGTCTCAAGACACTGGAGTCGATGCACCGGGCGGGCATCCGCCATGCGGCCATCGAAGCTGAGAACACCATCGTTCTGGACAAGTCTGAGGTGTTGGCACGTGCGGCCCAGCTAAAAATCCAGATCGTCGGTTATCGCGCCTAGTCTCGTCCCTGTACGATTTTTTCGTAGAGCGTTTCCTTGAGGCGTAGCAGACCGACTTCGCTTAAGCAGGAGAGCTCAAGCACGGGGTGTTTCACCTTTTTACGGAAGGTCTTAATATTCTTCTGGGCGCTCTCTTCGTCCATTTTGTTGGCTACGATGATGCGGGGTTTTTCCATGATCGATTCATCGTAGAGACGCAGTTCATCCATGAGCTTCTGGTAATCTTCGAGCGGGCTGCGGCCATCGGTCCCCGCCATGTCGATCATGACCAACAGCAGGCGGCAACGTTCGATGTGGCGGAGAAAGCGGTGCCCGAGACCACGATTCTCATGCGCGCCCTCAATCAGACCGGGGATGTCGGCCAAGGTGAGGCGTTCGTACGTGTCCGGGTAATGTACCACACCCACCGTGGGCTGGAGCGTGGTAAAGGGATAGCTCGCCGTGCGGGGCGCAGCCTCGGTCAGGAGGCCAATGAGGCTCGACTTGCCCGCATTGGGAAAGCCGACCAGCCCGACGTCGGCGATGGTTTTCAGGATCAGCTTATAGGTCCCCTCCTCGCCGGGCTTGCCGGGGGTGTACTTGCGCGGGGCCTGATTGGTGGAGGACTTAAAGGTCGTGTTGCCCATGCCACCCTTGCCGCCCTGGAGCAGGACATACTCCTTGCCAATTTCAACCAGCTCGAGCACTTGACGGCCCGTCTCGGTGTCAAAGATCACCGTTCCCGGCGGCATCTTGAGCTTGATTGACTTGCCGTTGGCCCCGTCCTTGTCCGAGCCCTTCCCGGGCACGCCATTAGGAGCAGTGGCATGCGGCTTAAACTTATAGTCGGTAAAGTCAGCCGTGTTCGGATCGCAGACGAGGATCACGTCCCCGCCGCGGCCACCGTTGCCACCATCGGGGCCACCCTTTGGGTTATGCGCTACCCGGCGGAAGCTCATGCACCCGTCCCCGCCGTCGCCTGCCTTCAGGCGTATCGTCACTTCATCGACAAACATGTTCGAGTTGTTGGGGGGCAGACGGTTTGGGTCAAGCGAGAACCACACCCTGCCCGGCATTCGGGAAATCCGAAGTCACTTACGAAAATATCCATCACCTTGATCCCAAAGGTCCATGCTACGATGTCGGCATGAAATTCCCAACCCTTACTCGCACGAGTATTCTCAAGCGCAAATTGACCCTATCCAGCATACGGCTGGCCACCCCGGATACCCTGAGCGAAGGATGCGGACCCGGTGAACGCCGCCTTGTCATTGGGGGAAAACTCATTACGCTAAAAACAAACTGATGGAGTTATACCAGCTAAAGTCGTTTGCCATACTGGCGGAAGAAGGCAGCCTGCGGCCCGCAGCCGAGCGACTGTTCGTCAGCCAGCCAACCCTGAGTGGGCACATAAAAGCACTCGAAGAGGAGTTCGGCTTTGAGCTGTTTGAGCGCACACGCCGGGGCATGCTGCTCACACCTGAGGGGGAGCGCGTGCTGGAGCGGGCATCCGTCATTCTGGCCGAAACACAGAAGACCCAAAGCCTTGTCTCCGAGCTGCGCGACGAGGTCAGCGGCATCCTTCGCGTAGGCATCATAAACGATGGGCTGGAGTTAAAAATCGATGAGGCCGTCGCCTCTTTACAGCGCTACCCAAAGCTGCAAATCGAGTTTATGCATTCAAATACCGGGGCTAACATCAAGGCGCTTCAGGATGGCAGTATTGATGTAGGCTATATCGAGGGTGAGCGCGGAGCGCCGGACATTGAAAAAGTCACCCTTACGCACTCAAACCCCGTCATTATTTATCCGCGCAGTTGGAGTGACCTTGAATCGGAGAGCTGGGCGGTCCTCGAACAACGCCCCTGCAGTTTTGTCTCGGAGGATTGCTCCTACCACAATCTGGTCAAGCAGGAGTTCGATCGGCGAAAGCTCAAGCTGAACTGGAAATACAAGATCGATAGCAGCGAGACGGCCTGCCGCCTCGTGGAACAGGAATTGGCTTTCGCCATGGTTGATAAGCTGATCTACCAGCGCCATGCCGACCCGGAGCGCGTTGCCATCTGGCAAGGTTTTTACCCACAGAGCCCCTCTCGCTTGCCTGCCTGAAACACCGCGCTAACGAAAAACTGGTCCAGGTCTATCGACAGGCCGTGATGGACACCTTTGCCTTGCAGCGGTCAGCTTGAGTGAGATGCAAGCCCGCGTTGTTTTTACCAATTCGCGATCAAACATGGCCAAAAGGCATCGACTGCAGTACCTGATGGATGAGCTAGCCGAGCACCCCGGCTATCTGCAACGTGCGATGTTTGGCTGCGTCGGCTGTTACTATCAGGGGAAAATCGTTGCCGTGCTCGCCGATAAGGAACCGCCGTGGCGCGGCTTCATCGTGCCGGTTGAGCGGGACCAACACGCCGCGATCATAGCAGAATTCCCGCAGCTAGTGCCCCACCCCGTACTGCCCAAATGGCTCCTGTTGGATGATGAGCACGATGATTTTGAGGACGCAGCCGAGTGTATTGTGAACTACATTCGTGAGGAGGACCCGCGCTTTGGCGTCATCCCCAAGCCGAAGAAAAAGCGCACACGTACTGTTAAGTAGCCGCTTCGCCCGTTTTCATGTGCCGGGCGGCGGCAGCGTAGCCCCCACCCTTGCCATCGATAAAGTGGAAATGCTCGCCCTCGTAGGAATCAATCAGGCAGGTGACCAAAGCGGCGTCTGAAACGTGAAGGCCGTAGGCTAGTTCGTCCGGATCAAACTCGTCCTTTAGCCTTTGCTCCAGCCGTTGCCGCTGCTCGGGAGTGCTGGAAATGACCATGCGCAAGACGTCGTCGAGTTTGCGGTAATCGGCGTTAGCGATGAGATCGCGCCGGTAGTGACTCCAGTCCGCATTGGCGAAGCGCAGGCCGTAGCGCATGATGAGCTTTCCCACCAGAATTTGCAGCTTTAGCCAGATGCGATAGCGCCAGAAGCCTGACTTTCCACTGCCGTACGAGCGGACTCCCGTCTCGGTATTGAGCAGGCGATTGCTCAAGGTGAGCTGCAAGCTGGTGTTGTTAAAGGGGTGCATCGTTTGCTCATCGCCGTAGATCTCGCGCAGGACTTTGAAGATGCGCTGATAGGTCTGCGTGGTGTGGGCCTCATCGTCGATACGCGATTTAAACAGGCAACTGATCGTTTCCCCATGGGGGCTGGGAAGGCTCTCCCAACGACACTCGATGCCGGAAAAATCCGCACCCTGTATCGGCTCGGGCCCGGCGTCGGGCGCAACGGTCTGCCCGCAACCGGACTTTAGCAGCACCTCGGCCTTGTCCAGTCCACCGCCAAAGAAAATCGCCTGGTGGATGTTATCCGAAATGCGCAGGCGGGAAAGGAAGATACGCGAGCCCGCTTCGAGAATACGCGCATAGGACAGTAGGCCAATGCGAAGCTCCAGCCCGAACTGCTCGTGTGCCATGGCCTGCGCAGCCTGCAGCCCGGCAAGCGCTGCACGGCGGGATTCCTCCGGCACGCAGAGCGTCGCGCCATCGCCACCAAAGGCAAAGGGCAGCTCGTGGGGTCTGACCGCGTTGCGCACCGAAGCGATAACCGCGGCAGCCACGCCGTTGACCTCCTTGTATAGCCCACGATCGATCGCCTCCGTCGAGGCCTTGATGTCGGACACTGCCACCAGCCAATTCGCGGGCAGCTCGACGTGCCTTCCCGGCAACAAGCTATCGGCCAAGGACTCTACGACCGGGATGGTCTGCAGGAACTCAGGGCCGAGGTGCTGGACGTTGCGGGGGTTCACAATCTCCTATCGGTTATGCCCCTGCGCAACTTAGCACTAAAAACTGTTCCGGACCACGACCTCGTCGAGCGAGAGCTGGCCACTGCGTGGACGAGCCGGCTCCAGTGCCTTGCCTACGGGGATCATCATGCCGATGACGTGATCCTTGGGGAGCTTGATAATCTCGCCCACCTTGACCGGATCGAAGCCGATCATCGGGCAACTGTCATAGCCCATAGCCTTGGCAGCAAGCATGATGGTTTGGCCCATGATGCCTACAGAACGGATGGCCTCGTCGTGTTGCAGTGTCTTGTTCGGGCTGTAGAATTGGCGGATCATGGGCACGAGCATGTCACGGACCTGCTCCGGAGCCTCGCGCCAATAGCGTTCGGGCTCGTTGTCCCATGCGTTCAAGTCAGCGCACAAGAGCAGCGTGAGCGAAGCCTCGGAAACCTGAGCCTGGTTCCAGGACGCCGCACGGATCTTCTGCTTCTGCTCAGCGTCCGTCACGGCCACAATACGCCAGTTCTGAATATTGAACGAAGTCGGCGAAAGCACGGCCAGCTCCAGTAGCTTGTCGATGTCCTCCTGGGGCATGACGAAATCAGGGTCGTAGCGTTTCACGGAGCGGCGCTCACGAATTGCGGTAAGAGTATCCATGTTCTTTTAAGTTATGGCTGTATTCGTACGGACGGAAGGCTTTTCCTTACACAAAAAAAGGCACCCCCGTGTTGGGAGTGCCTTTGAAAACTCTCTATTTCCACACAAAGCGGGGCAGCGACCTGCGGGAGCGATGGGGCAGCGCCCCATACACGCCAGCGGGTGCAACCCGCTAGTAGCGGTAGTGCTCGGACTTGTACGGACCTTCGACCTTGACGCCGATGTAGTCGGCCTGCTCGGTGCTGAGCTTGGTCAGCTTGCAGCCGATCTTCTCGAGGTGCAGGCGGGCGACTTCTTCGTCGAGGTGCTTGGGCAGGATGTATACGCCGGGGGTGTACTTCTCGACGTTCTTCCACAACTCGACCTGGGCCAGTACCTGGTTGGTGAAGCTGTTGGACATAACGAACGACGGGTGACCCGTGGCGCAACCGAGGTTGACCAGACGGCCCTTGGCCAGCATGTAAATGCTGTTGCCCGTGGGGAAGGTGTACTTGTCTACCGCACCGATGTGGTCGGGCTTGATTTCCTCGTGCTCGACGCCGGGCATATCCTGCAACTTGTCCACCTGGATTTCGTTGTCGAAGTGGCCGATGTTGCAGACGATAGCCTGGTCCTTCATCTTGGACATGTGATCGGCGGTGATGATGTCCTTGTTACCGGTAGTGGTAACGTAGATGTCGCCGAAGCCGAGGGTGTCCTCGACGGTCATGACGCGGAAGCCTTCCATGGCGGCCTGCAGGGCACAGATCGGGTCCACTTCCGTCACAACGACGTTGGCACCCTGAGCCTTGAGCGCCTGTGCGCAGCCCTTGCCTACGTCACCGTAGCCACAGACGACGCCAACCTTACCGGAGATCATCACGTCAGTGGCACGCTTGATGCCATCGATGAGGGACTCGCGGCAGCCGTAGAGGTTATCGAACTTGGACTTTGTTACGGAGTCGTTGACGTTGATGGCCGGGATGAGCAGTGAGCCCTTCTTGTGCATCTCGTAGAGGCGGTGTACACCCGTGGTGGTTTCCTCGGAAACACCCTTCCACTCCTTGACCACCTCGTGCCAGTGGTTCGGGCTCTCGGCGTGTACCTTCTTGAGGAGGTTCTTAATGACCTGCTCTTCGGTGCTGCTGGACTGGCCTTGTACCCAGTCACTGCCATTTTCGAGCTCATAGCCCTTGTGAATGAGGAGCGTAGCGTCGCCACCGTCGTCAACGATGAGCTGCGGGCCGCTGCCGTCGGGCCAGGTCAGCGCCTGCTGCGTGCACCACCAGTACTCTTCGAGTGTCTCACCCTTCCAGGCGAAAACCGGTACTTCGAGGTTCTTGGCCACGTAAGCTGCGGCGTGATCCTGAGTGGAGAAGATGTTGCAAGAGCACCAGCGAACGTCAGCACCGAGGTCCTTAAGGGTCTCGATGAGAACGGCAGTCTGGATCGTCATGTGCAGCGAACCCATGATGCGCACGCCAGCCAGAGGCTGTTCGCCCTTGTACTTTTCGCGCGTGGCCATGAGGCCGGGCATTTCGTGCTGAGCGATCTCAATCTCCTTGCGGCCAAAATCCGCCAAGGTGATGTCCTTTACTTTATAATCTGTCTTGGTCTGTGTTTCAGTTGCCATGATAAATCGGTGGTTAAGTTGGTAAGTTTGAAAGGCTCGTAGGCTTGAAGCATTCGTTGGGCGCAGGAAAAGCAAGGGGTGCCTACCTACTCACAACTTCAGAACCTACAAACCCTTGAACTTGTGAACGAACTACAGTGCGGCCTTGAGTTCGTCGGCCTTGGCGGTGGATTCCCAGGGGAGGTTTTCCTTCGCGTAGTGGCCGTAGTTGGTGGATTCGCGGTAGATCGGACGCAGCAGGTCGAGCTGGGTCACGATGTCTGCCGGCTTGAAGCTGAACACCTTCTGGGCGGCTTCGGCGATCTTCTCGTCACTCAGGCCTTCCTTGGCCGTGCCGAAGGTTTCCACCTTGATGCTGGTCGGGCGCGGATAGCCGATGGCGTAGGCCACCTGCAGTTCGCACTCTTCGGCCAGCCCGGCAGCAACGATGTTTTTGGCCACCCAGCGGGTGAAGTACGCTGCGGAGCGGTCCACCTTCGACGGGTCCTTGCCGGAGAAAGCACCACCGCCGTGACGGCCCCAGCCACCGTAGGTGTCTACGATGATCTTGCGGCCGGTCAGGCCACAGTCACCCTGCGGTCCACCGATGACGAACTTACCCGTCGGGTTGATGAGAAACTCGGTCTTGTCCGTGAAAAGCTCGGTCGGAAGTACCTTCTTGATGACTTCCTCGATGCAGAATTCCTTAATCGTGGCGTGCTTGACGTCCTCAATGTGCTGCGTGGAGATAACGACGTTTTTGATCTCCTTGATCTTGCCGTCAACGTACTCGACAGCGACCTGGCTCTTGACGTCCGGGCGCAGCCATTCGATGCCGACTTCCTTGCGCTGATGGGCCATCTCGCGGAGCAGGCGGTGAGCGTACATGATCGGCGCAGGCATGAGCTCAGGCGTCTGCGTGCAAGCGTAACCAAACATAATGCCCTGGTCGCCGGCACCCTGCTCGTCAGTGTCCTTACCCTCGGCAGCGGAGGCATCTACACCCTGAGCGATGTCGGATGACTGCTTGGTGATGTAGTTGGAAATAAATACGTCGTCCGCGTGGAAAACAGCGTCGTCCTTGGCGTCGATGTAGCCGATCTCGCGGATGGCGTCGCGCACGACCTTCTCGTAGTCAAACTTCGAAGCGGTGGTGATTTCACCCGCAATCGTGACCATGTTATTCTTAACCAGCGTCTCGCAGGCGACGCGGCTCTTGGGGTCATTCTCAAGGCAAGCATCCAGGATGCTGTCCGAGATAAAATCGGAAACTTTGTCGGGATGGCCTTCGCCGACGGACTCAGAAGAGAAGATGAAGCTTTTATTCATAAGCGGACATCTAAAACACCCTTTCGGCCCACCCGCAAGCCAAAACATCAACATATCTGGATTTGTTGATGCGTTATTTACCGGGCTTATATGATCTATTTTAACCGACTCGCATAAGTCGGGATGTAGACAAAGACCAGCACCACACTCGTGTAAAACATCAGGTCCAGGTACTCAGGGAAGAGGAAGAGCCCGTAAAAGGTAAGCGACTCGGAGACTGCCAGCCCGATAATCATGAGCGTCAAGGCTTGCTGGAGCTTCCTTGCCCTCGTCAGGAGGAAGAAACGCAGAGAAAAGGCGATAACCAGCGTGCCTCCGTACAGTCCCCACAACAGTGAGGGATTCTCGGCCAACATTCCACTCCCCTCAAAACTTCCCTCCAGAAAGGAGCGGTAAAAAAACAGGGCACTGAAAATCGAAGCCCAAATGACCCAAAGCACGATTACCTTTGGCCCCGTGCCCCTTCTCTTGTCTGCATGAATCATAGTCAAGTGCGTGAAGCTTACAGTCCGCTGACCTGCATGTCCTCGGGCCAGGTGACGCTAAACTGGTACGGGATGGTGCGCTTCTGGCCAGCAGAGAGGTTCACGATCCATTCGACGAATTTCTCGTCGTTGATTTTAAAGGTATCGCTCGTGCTGTCCGGCTCGATCAGCTTGACCTCGATTTTCTCGTTCTGCGGGATGGGGAGCTGGTCCCAGAGGACAAGCTCGATCGCCTTGCGCTTGTTGTTTTCGATCTCGAAAACGTAGCTGAAGGTACGCTTCTTATTCCCGCCAAAGAAGCCCGAGGTGCCATCCTCCTCGGTCAGGAGCTTGCGCTCGACCTTGACGCCCTGATCGATGCCGAGCCAGACCCACTCCTCACCGCCGGGCGGCACCAGGTCGAGCTGGGCCTCGCCCACGTAGCTGCCGTCGAGGTAGATATTACTCGTACCGGGCAGAAAGGCGTAGTCGCTCGTGTTGGTCATCTTGGCCTTGAGATAAACATGGGGCGAAAGCTTGGGCACGGCGGAATAGCGGTAAGTGCCGCCAAAAACTTCGTTGGCGATGGTCACGCGCACGGGCTGGTTGTCCGAGGCGATGTCGGCCTGGCCCGGAATCTCGAACACCACCGCTGTGGCCCCGGACTCCACGCTGGCCGTGGGCACATGCATAGACTCAGAGGGCCCAAAGCCGAATACTTCATTGGCTGCGTCCGCAGCTACCAGTTGGTTCGACATCCTACTGCCATCCCAATCAGGCGCTGCGCCCTTAGCCTGAGTGCGTCCTGCTGCTGCCGGCATCGGCTTGAGCTCCTGCACAAACCACGGGTGCAGCTCCGGTGAGCGCCCACCGACTTGCGGTTGCGCGGTGGATAGCTTGAGTGTGGCCGTGGTCCAGTCCTCGCCGGTGCTCTGGCGCACGTTACCGTAGTAGGTAAAGTCAATGTTACCCGCCTCGGTGTTGGCGCGAATGGCGTAGCTGGGGTACCAGCGCGGACCGTAGACGAGGTAGGTCAGCTCGACCTGCACCTTGCCCGGTTGGCCGGCTGAGACGAGCACGCGGGCGGTGTTGGACTGGCGGCGGCGGTCGGCGTTGAGTTCGTTCATCTCGCGCTGCACGCGGCTGATTTCCTCACGCGTCTCCTGCTCGACCACTTGCAATTCAATCTGTGCCACGTCCAGCTTCTCCAACTGCTGGTTATAAAAGGATAGCATTTCCGACCACTGCACCGCATCCATCGGAGCGGCAGCGGCCCCGTCGTTCGGGGTGGTGGTGACGCGAGAAAGCATGGCATTGAGGGCTTCGCGGTTTTGGTCGATACGCTTACGATCGAGACCGTACTGCTCCAGCGTCCGCTCCAATTTTTCGCGTTCGGCCTGCAGTTCCTTCAGCCGCCCCTCGGGCAGATCGGTCAACTGGCGCGTCTCGAAGCGCACGTCCTGAAGCGAAAAGCCCCCCACCCCGTCGACTTGCAGGCTGTTGCGGTCGATGTTGTTCGGGAGGTCGGCAAAGACCAGTGCATGTGTGCCCGCCGCGAGGTCCAGCTCAGCCGTGCGGGTGACCTCGGCGCGGTCAGTGTAGACGGTGACGGCGGAGATGTCGGACGCGACGATCTGCTCGTCCGCCCCGTGTAGTGAAATGGCCGATACGGCCAGGGAAACAAAGGCCAGGGTAAAACGTGTCATGCTCAACATGACAAAATACTAGCGCACAAGTTCGCACATGGGAACAGGAAAGTTGTCAAATCTTTGTCATCAAACATGCAATGTTTGATCTGATTCATGGGGCGTCGCCCCATCGCTCGCGTTGCTCGCTGCCCCGACACACAATTGTACCCACGGGCAATTCAAAAACTGCCCTCCCTAAAATCGGATGAAACGCTGCGCGTTTATCACCCCAGGACCTTAGCCAGCAGTTCCATGATCTTGCGCGGGTCGGCCTTGCCCTGAGTCGCTTTCATAATCGGTCCGATGAGGGAGTTGATCGCCTTCTTGTTGCCCTCTTTGAACTGGGCAATGGCCTTCTCGTGCTTCGGGTCGGCGGCGACTTCGCGAATGATCGCCTCAAGCTCGCCATCGTCCCCCTGCTCAGCCTGTAGGCCCTTTTCCTCGACGATTGCTGACGGCATTTTGCCGCTCTGGTACATCTCGATAAAGACCTCCTTGCCGATCTGCTTGGTGATGACACCCTCTTCGGTCAAGACAACCAACTCGGCGATGTGGGCCGGAGTGACTTTACTTTCGGCCAGCGGCAGGCTGCCCTCCTGCTCGCCCGAAGAAAGCTCGCGCAGGAGCTCGTTGACAATGAGATTGGCCACGGCCTTGGGCTCCCCCTTGCCCTTGGTGGCGGCGAGGGCTTCCTCGAAAAACTCAGCCAGTGCGCGGTCTGGGCAAAGTACGGAGGTGATGGTGTACGGCAGGTCCAGCTCGGCCATGTAGCGGCGCTGGCGGTCGAAGGGCAGCTCCGGCAGGTCCTTGCCCAACTCCTCCTTTAGCTCTGCGGAAATGGCTACGGGCATGAGATCCGGGTCGGGGAAATAGCGGTAGTCGTGAGACTCCTCCTTGTCGCGCATCTTGCTCGTGACCTGTGTCACGGGGTCCCAGCGACGCGTCTGCTGGGTGATCGGCTCCTTGCTCATGACGGCGTGGATCTGGCGCTTGATCTCGTAAGCCACGGCATTGCGCACACCGGAAATGGTGTTCATGTTCTTCAGCTCGACCTTGGTCCCGAGTTGCTCCTGTCCGACGGGGCGCACAGAGATATTGGCATCGCAGCGCATTTGGCCCTTCTCCATGTCGCAGTCGGAGAGACCTGCTGCGACGATGTTGTTGCGTAGGGCGGTGAGGAAGGCAAAAACCTCATCGGCGTTGTGCATGTCGGGCTCGGTCACGATCTCGCACAGGGGCGCACCCGCGCGGTTGTAGTCCACCAGGCTGTCGTTGGCGAAGTGGGTCAGCTTGCCCACGTCTTCCTCCAAGTGGATACGCGTGAGCTGGACCATGCGGTGCTCGCCCATGACGTTGCGCGAGGCCCCAAGCATCTCGATTTCGACCTCGCCCCCGTTGCAAATCGGCTGGTCGAACTGCGAGAGCTGGTAGTTCTTCGGGCTGTCCGGGTAAAAGTAATTCTTGCGGTCCCACTTGCAGCGCTCGGCAATCTCGCACTTGCAGAGCAGACCGAGCTGCACGGTCTTGCGCACGGCTTCCTTGTTCATGACGGGAAGCACGCCCGGCAACGCGAGCACAACCGGGTCGGTCAGGGTGTTGGGCTCAGCCCCGTAGTAGTAAGGGGCGCGCGTGAACATCTTCGAGCGCGTCTTGAGCTGCACGTGAACTTCCAGGCCGATGTCTGCTTTAAATTCCATGATGTATATAGGTTAAACCACAGAGGACACAGAGTGCACAGAGGGTTTATTCGGTTTGGCTGTAGTCAATCGACGTATGCCGTTCTTCAAAAGTGTAACGTTAAAGTTTATAAGAAGACCAAGCTCCATGCCGGTGAGTTTGAGGTATGTTAACAGCTGTGCCGTATGAATATTATTTAATTCTTCGGCCGCTTTAAGCTCTACAATAATTGAATCCTCCACCAGCAAATCAAGGCGGTAGCCTTCGTCTAGTTGTAAACCACGATACTCAATCGGACAAATGACTTGGCGTTGAACGTTGATATTCCTCAATGTCAGCTCCTGGTGAAGACACCTTTCATAAGTTGATTCCAACAATCCAGGCCCAAGCGCTTTGTGCACTTGAATCGCTGCGTCAACGACTGCTCCGGATAGCTTGTTCAACTCCATCTCTGTGCTCTCTGTGTCCTCTGTGGTTGATTTTAACTACAATGCAGCGACCGCGTCCTTCCAGGTGTGGGCTTGTTCGTAGCGGTGGGCCATGGCCAGCATGTCAGCCTCGGCAAAGGGCTTACCGATCAGTTGCAACCCGATGGGCAGCTTGCTACTGGTAAAGCCGCAGGGCACGGAGATCGCTGGCAGTCCGGCGAGGTTCACGTTGATCGTGTAAATGTCATTTAGGTACATCGAGAGCGGGTCAGCCTTCTCGCCGCGCTTGAAGGATGGCGTGGGCGTGGTCGGCGTGAGGATGGCGTCCACATTCTGGAAAACCTGCATGAACTCCTCGCGGATGAGCGTGCGAACCTTTTGCGCGCGCAGGTAGTAGGCGTCGTAATAGCCACTGGAGAGCACGTAGGTACCGAGGATGATGCGGCGCTTAACCTCGGGCCCGAAGCCCTCGGCACGGCTCTTATAGTACAGGTCGATCGCGTCCTCGGCGTTCTTTGCCCGATGGGTATAACGGATGCCGTCATAGCGTCCGAGATTCGACGAAGCCTCTGCCGTGGCCAGGATGTAGTAAACCGGCAGCGCGTACTCGGTCATTTTGAGCGAAATCTCCTCAATGGCGCAGCCCTCGGACTCGTAGAACTTGATCGCGTCTTCGACCGCTGCCTTGATCTCGGGGTCGAGTCCCTTGGCAAAGTACTCGCTGGGCACGCCGATTTTCCACGGCCCCTGCTTTTGCGTAAGCGCAGCGCGGTAGTCGGGGACCTCGGCCTTGAAGGAAGTCGAGTCGCGGTCGTCGTGCCCCACGATGCCCTGCAGGAGCATGGCGGCATCTTCCACCGTCCGACTAAAGGGGCCGAACTGATCGAGCGACGAGGCAAAGGCGACCAGGCCAAAGCGCGAAACGAGCCCATAGGTTGGCTTCATGCCCACCACGCCACAGAAGGCGGCCGGCTGGCGAATCGAGCCGCCCGTGTCACTACCGATCGAAAGCGGAGCCTCCAGCGCGGCCACACAAGCGGCACTACCACCACTGCTGCCACCGGGCACACAGTCGAGATTCCAGGGGTTGCGGCTGGTTTGAAAAGCACTGTTCTCCGTGGAGGAGCCCATGGCAAACTCGTCCATATTGAGCCGCCCCCAGAGCACCGCACCCTGCGCCTTAAGCAGCTCGGTCACGTGCGCATCGTAGGGCGAGACGAAGTTTTCCAGCATGCGGCTGGAGCAGGTCAGGGGCTGGTCCTTGACCGCGATAATGTCTTTAAGCGCGACGGGAATGCCGTCCAGCGGACCACTCGCCTGCCCTGCGGCGCGACGCTTGTCGCTGGCCTCGGCCTGAGCGAGCGCCCACGACTTATCGCAGGAGTTAAAGGCCTTCACCCGCTCCTCAACCGCCTCGGTGCGGTCGATAAAGGCTTGGGTCACTTCGACCGAAGAGACCTCGCCAGCGGCAAGCATGGCGGAGAGTTTGGCCGCGGTTTTGGAGATTAAATCACTCATGGGAATGTGTTTTGAAAATGATTAAACCGCAGAGACGCAGAGCCCAACGGGTTAGCGCAAACCACAGGATGATTCAAAGTTGTTCAAATAAATGTATGTGATGAAGGGCGCGACTGTTTAATTCATGGGGTAGGCGCAAAGCGCCGTAGGGGCTAGCCCCTCAATCGGGTCAAGCGCCGTGCGCTTGCTATGCGTCTTCTACGACTTTGGGGACAACGATCTGGTTATCGCGCTGGGCGGGTGCATTGCGCAGGGCCTCGACCACCGTGAGCGGCTCGCGGGGCTCGTCTTCGTCGAGCACGTTTTCCAGCGGAAAGGCGTGCGCCATGGGCTCAACGCCGGAGACGTCCACGTCGCTGAGTTTATCAACGTAGCCGAGGATGTCGCCCAGTTGGGCGGTAAAAGTCTGCTTCTCCTCTTCGCTGAGGTCGAGGCGGGCCAGCTTGGCCACGTAGTCAATGTCGATTTTGTCCGAAGGCATGGTGCATCCTAGGCTTTCCGCTTTGGCCCAGTTTTCAAGGCATTTCTTCGCCCTGCGGAGGCAAATTACCGCCAAAAAGCAGCCGCCTGGTCGTGACAGCCCAGGACTTAGCGCAACCTCTTCGGCGTCGACGATGTGACGTCAGATCGGGCATGACCCGCGAGGTTGAATGCCAAGATGATATTTTCAGAAATTACCGAAAATAAAACTTTACCCGAATTAATTTTCAGTTTTTACTGAAAATACAATCTAAAACAATCAATATCCACACATCATGAACACCACCCTTACCATCACCATCTACGCCATCTATATGCTGGCAGCACTCGCCATGACCATCTGGGTCGCGCGCACACTACACAAGAACGGACGCCTGTTTCTCATCGACGCCTTCCACGGGGATGAGGCACGAGCAGACGCAGTCAACCACCTGCTGGTGGTCGGCTTTTACCTGATCAACATTGGCTTCGTACTGCTGTTTTTAAAATTCGGCAACAAGCCCGACACCGTGGTTGATGGCATCGAGTACGCGGCGACCAAGCTCGGCGTGGTCATGCTCGTGCTCGGTGGCATGCACTTCTTTAACATGTTCAACTTCGACAAGATGCGCAAGAAGGCCCGCAACCGCGAACGCTACGAGGAACACTACCGGGAGGTCCGGTAACCCTACCCTCTCCCGCCAACTCACGGGGTCGCCTGTCATGGGCGACCCCGTTTTATTTAGCTAGAGCATTTTAAGAAATATTGTGTCCGCAGATTTCGCAGATTCACACAGATGATTCCGGGGTTATCCGTGAACATCTGTGTGATCCGTGGTTAAAATATAGAGACATCTCCGGCTACATTTTTATTTAAACTGCCCTAGAGTACAGAAGCGGCGCTTACCCCCGCACCTCGTAGCCAGCTTCCTTGATCGCTGCCTGAATCTGGTCGAAGGCCTGATTGACCTCCTTGTCCTTCAGTGTGCGGTCGGCTGCACGGAAGCGGATGGCAAAGCCGAGGCTTTTCTTGCCCTCGGGCAGGCCTTCGCCCGCGTACTGGTCAAACACGCTGACGCCGTCTGCGGAGAAGCCCTCACCTGTCGCCTCGGCTGCAGCCTTGGCGATCTGGCTACGCACGCTCTCTGCCGGAGTGTCCGCGTCGACGATGAGCGCGAGGTCCTTGGTCGAGGGCGGGAAGTTGGAAAACTTCTCCAGACGCACGGGCTTGCGCTCCTTGGCCAGCAGGCTTGGGTCGAGGATGAGCTCACCGGCGATGACCATCGAATCGATGTCCCAGACCTTGAGCGCGGAGACGTTGACCATGCCCGCAAAGGCCTTGTAGCCCGTTTTCTTCCAGCAGGAAGCATGCGCGGCGTGATCGGGCTGCCAGAGGGGCTCGCCTTCGAGCAGTGCGTATTCGAGCTTCTCGGGCTTGACCCCTGCCAGGGCAGCGAGTTCGCCCACGATCTGCTTGGCGGTGTAAAAGTCCGGTTGCTCGCGTTCGCGCCAGCGGCGCTGGCCGTCATCGACCACCATGACAAAGCCGACCGAAGCCAGCTCGGAGACCTTGCCGTCCACGGAGCGGAAGACGCGGCCTGTTTCACACAGGCGAGCCGGAGCGTTGCCCTTGTTAAAGTTCAGGCGCAGGGCATCGAGCAGGCCCGGGATGAGCGAGGGGCGCAGGTGGCTCATCTCGCTGGTCAACGGGTTGTCCAACTGGAGGACGTCGGCACGGTCCTGGCCAAACCACGTGGCCAGTTCCTTGCCGTCAACCAGCGTGTAGTGCGAGCACTCGGCGAAGGCTGCACCGGCCAGCTTTTCCACTGCCTTGCGGTTAAAGACAGCCAGCGGGTCATCCTCGCGTGAGAGACCAACGGCTTTGACGGACGCGCTGGGTATCTGAGCGGAACCATGCAGACGGATGAACTCCTCCACCAGGTCGATCGGACGATCCACCTCGGGGCGGAACGACGGCACGAGCACGCGCCACTGGTAGGCGTTTGAGTCCACCTTAAAGCCAAGGCGGGTAAAGGCGGCAGCAATGGCTTCGTCCTCGACTTTGAACCCGCAAACACGGCGCACATAGTCGGGGGTGATTTCGATCGTGCGGTCGGCACGCGGGGCCTCGCCCATGGTAATGGTCTTACCTACCACGGTGCCACCGGCCACCTGAAGAATCAGGTCGATGCAGCGGCGCGCGGCGAAGTCCACCCCGGCGGGGTCGACGTCACGCGAGAAGCGGTGTGAGCTATCGGTGAAAAGGTTCAGGCGGCGGGTAGTCCCGCGCACAGCGCCCGCGCGGAAATACGCGCTCTCCAGCACGATGTCGACCGTGGAGTCGTCCACCTCGGCCTCGATGCTGCCCATGACGCCTGCCACGACCAGCGCGCGCTCGGCGTCGGCGATGACCGTGTCGGCAGCGGTAAGTTTACGCTCAACCTCATCAAGGGTCTTGATCTGCTCGCCGTCCTGGGCTTGACGGACGATGATCTTACCGCCCTTGATCTTGGCCGCATCAAAGGCATGCAGGGGCTGGCCTGTCTCGTGCAGGACGTAGTTCGTCACGTCGACCACGTTGTTGATCGGGCGCAGGCCGATGGCCTCGATAGCCTCGCGCAGCCAATCCGGGCTGGGGGCGATTTTTACCCCCTTGATGCTGGCTGCCGTGTAGAGCGGGCAAGCTTCGCTCTGAACCTCTACCCCACTGATGAGCCCCTCACCTTCGCCGGGGTGCTGCTTGACCTTGGGTAGGGTGAGTTCGCGATCAAAGGCGGCCGCGACCTCACGAGCCACGCCGATGTGGCTCAGGCAGTCGCCGCGGTTGGCCGTCAGCTCCAGCTCGATCACAGTTTCGCCACCGGGGAACACATCGTTAATCGGTGTGCCAATCTCCGGTCGCTGCTCGAGGATGAGCAGACCGCTGTGGTCCTCGCCCATTCCTAGCTCCTTAGCCGAGCACATCATGCCGTTACTGGGGACGCCGCGCAGCTTGCTCTTTTTGATCTTAAAGTCGCCCGGCAGCTTGCAGCCCGGCAGGGCCACGGGGATACGGTCGCCGACCTTGTAGTTGCTCGCTCCGCAGACGATTTGCTGCGGCTCTTCTGCGCCAACGTCCACCATGCAAACGCCGAGGCGATCGGCGTTCGGGTGCTGCTCACGCGAGAGCACTTCGCCTACGACGAGCTTTTCAAATTGCGGGAGCGCGGTGGACTCCACGCCCTCGACCTCAAGGCCGATCATGGGCAGCGTCTCGACGAGCTGCTCAGTCGTGATGCCGTCGAGATCGACGTAGTGCTTTAGCCAGGTAAGGGAAATTTTCATGGGAGATTTTTTTAGACTTAGCCACAGAGGCACGGAGGACACAGAGAGAATTAACAGCTAAGCAGAATGCTCCGTGCTCTCCGTGACTCTGTGGCAAATAGTTAAGCAAATTGCTGCAGGAAGCGCAGGTCGTTTTGGTAAAAGTAGCGGATGTCGTCGATGCCGTGCACGATCATGGCAATGCGCTCGATGCCCATACCGAAGGCGTAGCCAGACCACTCCTGCGGGTCGTAGCCGACGCTCTTGAAGACGTTCGGGTCGACCATGCCGCAGCCGCCCAGCTCGATCCACTGGTTGGAAAGCTTGCCCAGGTTCGGGGTCTTCATGTCGAGCTCGAAGGATGGCTCTGTGAAGGGGAAGAAGCTCGGGCGCAGGCGCACTTCGGAGCCTTTGCCGAAGATCTCGGCCACGAAGTAGTCGAGGATAGCCTTCAGGTCCACGATGGTGACGTTCTTGTCCACGTAGAGGCCTTCCATCTGGTGGAAGTTCGCGCTGTGGGTGGCGTCGGTGGTGTCGCGACGGAAGACCCGGCCCGGCGAGATGATGCGCAGCGGGGGCTTCTCCTTGAGCATGGTGCGAATCTGTACCGTGGAGGTGTGCGAGCGGAGGATGTAACGCTCGTCCCCGCGCTTGCTAACGTTCTCGATGGCCGCGTCTGCGGGCATGAAAAGGGTGTCCTGGGCGTCGCGTGCGGGGTGATCCTCGGGCGTGTTGAGCGCGTCAAAGCAGAACCACTCGGTCTCGACTTCGGGCCCCTCGGCCACGGTGAACCCGACCTTGCGGAAAGCTTCCTCCATGCGGCGGCGGGTCTGGGTAAGCGGGTGCAGGCTGCCTGGGCCGATGTCCGGACTGGGCAACGTGGGGTCGATGGCGGGCCCGAGCTTGGCCGCAAGCTCCGTCGCCTCGATGCGCTCAAGCGTTTCGGCGTAGTAGGCCTCGACCTGCTGCTTGGCCTGGTTGATGAGCTGGCCCATGGCGGGCTTGTCTTCCTTGGGCACGTTTTTCATGCCCTTCATGACGGCGGTCAGCTTGCCGTTGGGGCCGGAGATGGTCGCCTTGAAGGCCTCGAAGTCCGCACGCCTGGCAATACCGGGCGCGGTGCTTTCGACCTCTAAAACAATGGCTGCGAGTTCTTCTTTCATGGGAAAAAATAGCTAAAATATCTGCCACGGAGTCACGGAGAACAAAGAGGAAATACAGCGATTAAGTAAATGCTCCGTGCTCTCCGTGCCTCTGTGGCAAGTGAATATCAAAAAAGGCGGCCATGTTGAGGCCGCCTTTCGGAAAGTTCAAGTATTTCGATGCCCTTAAGCGGGAGTCTTTTCCGCGAGTGCGCTCTTGGCCTTCTCAACGATGGCAGCAAAGGCGGCTTCGTCGTGGATAGCCATTTCGCTCAGTTGCTTGCGATCGAGTTCGATACCGGCAGCAAGCAGGCCATTCATGAGGCGGCTGTAGCTGATGCCGAGCGGGCGGCAGGCGGCGTTGATACGAACGATCCACAGCTGGCGGAATTCGCCCTTCTTCTTCTTGCGGTCGCGGTAGGCGTAGCGTCCGGCGTGCTGGACGGCGTCCTTGGCGTAGCGGTACAGGCGGGACTTGTTCCCGTAGTACCCCTTGGCCTTCTTGAGGGTACGCTTGCGGCGTGCCTTGGTGGCGGGTGCGTTGGTTGCTCTAGGCATGTTGTCTTCCTTTCTGGAGTGTGTGTATTGGTTTGGGAGCCGCGGGGTCGCCTATATGTCTGTCACCCCGAGTGCTCAATTAGCTTATTGAACCACTTAGATATTGTGGTGCGGGAGGCCGACACGGAGCTGACGGACGTAACCCTGGGCGACAGGCTGATCCTGACGCATGGAACGTTTCTGCTTCGTGGACTTGTTGCGCATGAGGTGACCGGAGTTAGGCTTGCGACGCATAACCTTACCCGTACCAGTCACCTTGAAGCGCTTGGCCATGGCTTTTCGTGTTTTCTGACTCATATCGGTTTTTGGGAAAAGCGAAGAAAACAACGGGTTTCCAGGGGCTTGGCAAGGAGAAAACAACATTTGGCGTTTCAAAAAAACACCTAACAACGGCAGTGCTTTGCCTGCCTTATTTGAGTTTCGTAGGAACGTTAATCACCTCGACCGGTTCCCACGAAACAAAACGCGCGCGGATACGGTATTTATACCCATACCCAATATCCGCATCTTTGGTGCCAAGGGGCAGAGACATCAAGGTGAGGTCTTTCCAATCAACCACAAAGTCTCCGTAATCGGTTGTCCACCTGCTAATATAGCTGAAATACATTCCTCTGGGCAAAATCCTTTCATCCGCAACTCTTTGATAGATTTTGTAGATAGCCTCGGATATGTTTGGATCTTCCAGCTTCATCGCACGCACGGCGGCAATGACTTCGTCTTCGGTCAAAGGCTGGCGGCTTGGGAATCGTTTGTTCGCCTGCTTAATGGCGTCGGCCAGCGGGATATCATGTTCGATATCGTCCCTGACATCAGGTATTCCATACGCATCGGCATTCATCGCAAGGGGTATGAAAAGGAGCGTGGCAGAGAAAATGATTTTTATCAGGATGTTCATGCGAAACTTATCTTCGCTGTATAAAGTCGCGCCAAGCAAGATCAAGATTTATCACATTGGCGTATTTACCTCGCGCAAAGAACGCAAAGCGCTGGACGTAATTCCCCAAGTACAATGGCAAATGTGTCTTTGCGTGCTTTGCGCTCTATAAGCGTAGCGGGCGTGAGGCAAAAAGGTGATGCGCCAGCATCACAGGCGAAGGACGTGTCCTTCCTCACGCATCCCTGACCGTGCGGAAGCCACAATTCGTGGTAGCAGAATCAGGAGTGTTGGCTGTGCGGGCGCCGACGCGGTAGCGGTTGCAGTAGCTGTTGTGGCAGAGGAAGGAGCCGCCGCGCATGACTTTACTTTGGCCGGTGAGCGGGCCGCGCGGGTTGTTGCGGGTGTCCTCGCGCTCGGGCGCGTGCCAGACCGGGTCGAACCAGTCCCCTACCCACTCCCAGACGTTGCCCGCGACGTTGTACAGGCCGTAGTCGTTGGCCCGAAATGACTTGGCGGGAGCGGTCCAGGCGTAGCCGTCCTCGGCGGTGTTTTTACTGGGAAAGGTGCCCTGCCAGATGTTGCAGCGGTGCTTGCCGCCGGGGGTGAGCTCATTGCCCCAGGCGTACTTTTGCTGGACGAGTCCCCCGCGGGCGGCGTACTCCCACTCGGCCTCGGTGGCGAGGCGTTTGCCCGCCCACTGGCAGTAGGCGCTGGCGTCGTTCCAGGAGACGTGGACAACGGGGTGATCCATGCGCTTTTTGATGTTCGAACCCGAGCCCTCGGGCTTTCGCCAGTACGCGCCGTCGATGGCGTACCACCATTGCAAGCCCTTGACCGTCTGCGCCTTGAGCTTGCGCTGGCGCGAGTCCGGTAGTTGGCCAAGAAAAACGTAGCTCCAGCCAAACTGCTCCGACTCGGTCTGGTAGCCGGTGGCCTCGACGAATTGCGCGAACTGGGTGTTGGTCACCGTGGTGCGGTCAATCCAGAAGGGGTTGACGTCGACCTCGCGCACGGGCCCCTCGCCATCCTCAGCCCAGGCATCCTCGTCTACGTTGCCCATGAGAAATTTGCCACCGGACAGCTCCACCATGCCCTCGGTCGATCCGGCGTTGGCGTGGGTGATGTTCTCCCGCGTACCGCCCTGCCCCGGCGCTGCCACCCCCTCGCGGCAACCGCTCTGGGGCAGGCTGACTTTGGTCGAGGCGTGCGCGGGCTTGTCTTTAGATGAAGGCGTGCAGCAGGTTTTTCCGGATTCAGACATGTATCAAGCTAACTTAAGCCTGTTCAGCGCGTAAACAAGTGCTAATCTACCGGCATGACGACCCGACTGCTCTCCTGGCTCCCCCTCGCCCTCGTGGCGCTGATCCTCTCCGGCTGCAAACCACAGCCCGCAACGACCGAAGCCCCCACTGGCTATGCCCTACTCTACGGCGTGAGCAGCCAGGAGCAGGACGTTGACTACCTGATGTGGATCAAGGACCCGGGCCAGCAGATCACCGCCTGGGTGAAGGAGATCGCGACCTTCAATGGCGAAGTGACAAAGCAGCTCGATGCCTGGAAAAAGGACGGCTCGGTCACGAACCTCAAGGTAACCAACCTCCCCCCGACGGAGGTCAAGGCCCGCGACCGCGCTGCTGAGCGCACATCGGGCAAGCTCCTCTGGGGCGGCGGTGTGGACCTGCGGACAGAGCTGCTGCTCTCACAGATCAGCGCATTGCAGTACTGTGGCGATCTTTGCTACGCCATGAGCAAGATGGACTACGCCAAGGCGCATAAAGACACGCTTACGGCCTGGGATACGCGCTTTGACGAGCTGGCCGTGGAGGGCATCAACATCCTCGAAAGCGGTGAGTTCCTCGACTACGAGAAGAAGCTCAAGCACAACGCACCGGGCAAGTGAACGCGGACGAATGACGAGATTTCTCACGCAAAGGCGCGAAGTCGCGAAGATCGCTGCTCTGTTGGCAAATGAATCAGTTCGTTGTCATCCTGAGCGAGCATAGCGAGTCGAAGGATCTCCTCGTGCGGTAGCCAAAGACTTCTCCACTACTTTTTGAAGGATGCAAGTGGAGATCCTTCGATGCGTCCGCCAGGCGGACTCACTCAGGATGACAACGCATGCTACCCAGGGTTATTGAAAAACTGCCTTAACTAAAGAGATCGCCCTGACGGGCGGCGTCACGCTTGGCCTGCGACGGGAGGCTGTTTTGCAGCAGCCAGCCAATCGTGATGTGCTCAAAGCCCCGCTGCGTGCAGAGATAGATCAGCAGAAGCGCAGAGGCCAGCGCGTCGTAGAGCGCGCAGTGGTAGCGGCTCCGTTCAGGCGGGCAGTGGGCCAGCGCGAAGGCGTCGAGGCGTGCCTGGAGATTAAAGGTCGCAATGAGTTTACCCAGCGAGTGGCTCTCTACGTCAGGATAGACGCGGGTGTAGAGCTGCCGCGTGTCCACCCAGGGGCCCCAGTCGGCGCACTCGCCCCCTGCTTGGCGGAAATCCGGCGAGGCCGGTGGGTACGGCCAGACACCTTTGAGAAAACGCTGCTCAACAGAGGCATGATGCGCCCCGAGCGGCCCTGATTTGCGCAGGTTGACGAAGCGGTCCCACTCTATATGGAAAGGCTTTTCGCGAAGGGCAACGTCGTGTTCGATCCCATGTTGGCTGCGCTCCACAGGCGTGATGACTCCGTCTGGGCGACACACACGCGTCGCGCAGTCCACGACTTGTCCGTTGAGCAATGTCACCGCCCCGTACTCGACAATTCCGCTGGCGTAGCTCCCCTCGAAGTCAAGGATGTGGATCGGTATGTCTTTCCAGTGAGATGCTCCCATTTATCGCAAATTAAAACGTAAAAAGCATCAGTCGAAATCAAGACTTTTGTCGTGTCATCTGCCAACAACATGCTAGCGTGCCTCGCATGGAAATCCCGAATCTCGAGGAACTCAAAGCTTTCACCAAGGAGTTGGCACAAGCCAGTGGCGAGCTCATCATGCGCTACTGGAACGCTGATTCCTACGAAATCGAGCGCAAGGCCGACACGACACCCGTGACCGAGGCCGACCACGAAGCCGAGCGCCTCATGCGCGCCATGATCAAGGAGCGTTACCCCGAGCACGGCATTATCGCTGAAGAATTTGGCAATGAAAACGAAGATGCGGACTTCGTCTGGGTGCTCGACCCGATCGACGGCACAAAGTCTTTCGTGGGCCACGTCCCGCTCTTTGGCACGCTCATCGGCATGCTTTACAAGAATGAGCCCGCCATCGGCTGCATCCACCAGCCCGTCCTCGGTGAGCTCGTCATCGGCGACAACAAGACCACGACGCTCAATGACAAGCCGGTCAAAATCCGCCCATGCGATGAGCTGAAGGAAGCCCTCCTGCTCACCACCGACCCCATCTATTTCACCCCCGAGCGCGAACTGCACGGCCTCGCTGCCCTCTCGCAAAAGGTTTACCTCAACCGGGCCTGGGGCGACTGCTACGGCTACCTGCTCGTTGCCTCGGGTAAGGCAGACCTCATGCTCGACCCCGAGATGGCCCCGTGGGACATCCTGCCCGTGATACCCGTTATTCGTGGCGCAGGCGGCATCATCACCGACTGGCAGGGTAACCCAGCCACCGTGGGTACGACCTCCGCACTGGCCGCACCTGCCGAGATCCACGCCGCCGCGCTGGAGATCCTCAAGAGCAAGCCCAACCGCCACGCCCACAACCGCGGGGTCTGAGTCACGCATAGCGTTTTAATAACACATCCGCAGATTACGCAGATGCACACAGATTATTCCAAGGCTATCTGTGAGCATCCGTGTGATCCGTGGTAAAAACAGAACTAAATGGGGCTACGGCTTTATTTAAATTGCTCTGGAGCGCGGTTAACCCCGCAAACATTGGTGCTCAGGACAGGACTTGAACCTGCACGGCCTTGCGGCCACTGGATCCTAAGTCCAGTGCGTCTACCAATTCCGCCACCTGAGCATTGCCAAACGAGCTACGCTAGCCAATGAAGTGCCCTTGGCAAGCGCTTATCTCGGAGAAGCCTCGCGCGGGTCGACCCAGCGCTTGGAGATGTCTTGCAGGGTGCTCATGCCGTGGCGGCTGGCCATGCGGAGCAGTTTTAGAAAGACTTGTGCCGTGATGAAGGCGTCACCGGGCGCGGTGTGGCGGTCGTGCGGGGCGATGTTGAAGCGGCGACACAGCCCATCCAGGCTGAAGTCGGGGCGTTTGGGCTCGTCTGCATCATCCTCGTCCTGGGCAAAGGCGCCAGCGTCTTCCAGGTTAAGCGTAAGTTCCATCGTATCGAGCCAGCGGTTTTCCAGCCCCATGCCAAAGCGAGCCCGGCAGCGCTCGCTCAGGATGTCGACGTCGAAGCCGATATGGTGCCCGACGATGACGCCGTCGCGCAGGTAGCCGAGGAACTGCCCGAGCGCGTCGGGCTCCTCCAGTCCATCTTCCTGGGCGGCTTCTCGGGTCACACCGTGCACGACAACCGAGGCGGTATTGTAGTCAAATTTGATCACGGCCTCAAACTGGTCTTCGAGCATGATCTGGCCGTGGCTGACGACGACCGCCCCAATGGTCACGATGCGGTCACGTCTCGGGTCGAGCCCAGTGGTCTCGGTGTCCAGCACCACGAAACGGATGTTGTCCACGACTTCGCTGTCATCCCAAGTTTGCTCAAAGGCCTCCCGGTAGACCTGCAGGCAGTCCGCTTTGCCAAATAAAGTCATCGTATGCTTCGGTAAACAGGATTTATGCCAACTTGAAGTGAGCCGCCGTATGATCGAGCAATTTTACAATCGTGCGAAAAATACTCTTGAGCCGCTCCTGATCGACTTTGTCCAGCTCGTCCGGTCGGATGTACTGCCCGGTATCGCCCCGGCGATGGCCGATAAGCGACTGGATGGCCAGGCCAACGCGCGCGGCTTCGGCGGCGGCTTCAAAGAGTTCCGCCGACTCGGGAAAGTGGGCAGCAGCGCGCTTATAGCGGTCAATAGTGTTGGTCGCACTCTCCTCGTTCAGCTCCAGGGCATAGACGCGGGCCACATCGACCAGCGGGTAAAGGATGTGGACCTTGGTGTCAATGCAGGTCCAGAGCACCCCGGCCTTATCCATGACGGAGTCGCGGAAAATGGTGACGGGCGGGAGATTGGCCATCGCGTCATTGGCCAGGAGCGGAATAAAGCTGGGGTTGGCCTTGATCTGGGAGCGGATGTGGTCGCGCAGGGCGTAAGCCAATTGAGCCTTTCCGGCCACGGGACGGAGGTCGAAAAACGGAGTCAGGGTAATGATCTGGCTTTCGACTGGGTCCTGAACCCACTTGGTAAAGTTAGCCTTCCAGACTGAGAGCGGCTGGCACCAGTCCGTGCTGCTGGCTACCCTGCCCTTGCTGTCTATAGGGAAGCCGCATGTGGCCAGAATCCCCGTCACCTCCTCGGCCAGGTGCAGGAACCAGCGGCGGCAGTAGCGGGCGGATTCCTCCGGCGGGTCGGCGTAGACCATTGCGGTGCGCTGAGAAGAGCGCAGGAGGCGTTCCTTACGGCCCTCGCTGTGCATGGCCAGCCAGCAGTAATCGATGTCGGGCTTTTCAAGCCCGCGCGAGACCAGTTCCGCCTCGGCCATCTTGAGCGCGCGCTTGAGCACGAGGCCGTCCACCTGAGCCACGTATTCGATGAGGAAAGGCATGTTCGCGTCCGTCTCAAGGTACTCGCGCAGGAGCTCGTCCGCCCGGTCACGCAGGAGGGCCAAGGCGGTAGCGTTGGGGGCATCCATCATCTGGCGACCGGCGGAGTTGGGCAGGCGGCCAAAGAACAGTTGCAACTCGCGCTCAGCCACGACACCGACGACAGGGCTGTTTGGCGTGCCATCCTGCGTGACGCAGAGGTGGCGCAAACCGTGGGTCAGCATGAGCAAGAGCAGGTCGCCAGTGGTCAACTCTGAGTTGACCGTCATGACCGGACTGCTCATCAACTCACTCACAGGTGCCTCGGTGGAGATGTCACCCGTGGCCACCCGGGCGCAGAGGTCGGCCTCCGTGATAATGCCGATGGGCAGGTCGTTCTCATCGACCACCACCACTGCCTGGTGCTGCTGCGAGGCCACGAGGCGGGCAACGTCCTTAATCGGACTGTCGGGCGAACAGCTCAGGTAGCGGCTAAGCCCATAGGTTTCTGAAGGGCCGGACTTGGTCAGCCATTGTCCGGTCTGGGCATCGCTCTCGGACACGGCATCCGCGGGCCCGTGGCGGCCGGAAAAGTAATCCGCCAGGTAGCGCTTTGCATCCTGATACTGGCTAATCAGGGGCATGAATTTGTCAAAAGGCAGGGCGTAAAGCAGTGTATCGCTGGCCGTGATGGCGGAGTAAAGGTAGGGCTGCTCCTCTGTCACCCAGTAGACGCCGAGGATGTCGCCCTCCACGCGTACATCGACCAGTTCGTCCAAGCCTTTGTCGTTGCGTCCGTAGATGTTTACCGTGCCCTGTTGAATGACGTAAAAATGCCGTCCCCGGGGCTCTCCCATATCAAAGACATGCTCACCCTCTTCGTGGAACTTTACGCGCCCACTGCCGGAGAGCTTTACGAGGTCCTCGTAACTGATGTAGGAGAATGGGGGGTAGCTTTTAAGAAAATCTGCGACACGCAGAGAGATGCTCGACGTTTTCATTCAAAGTCTTCAACTTAAGGACATTACTCTTCAAGCCGAGCATAAAGGGCAACCAATTACTCGGCTGCATTGAACAGCTAACGCACTTCACCCTATGGATATGGATACCAATCAAATTATCGACCTCATCGAGGAATACGCACTGCCGGTGGTCTTCGCGATCATCATCCTTATTGTCGGGCGCATTATCGCTCGCGTTGTACGTGACATTTTCCGCAAGGTCCTGACCAAGCGTAATGTCGAGGCCGCCGTGGTCTCCTTTTCCAGCAATGTGCTCTACTTCCTGCTCATGGCCGTGGTGATTATTGCGGCGCTAGAGGAAATTGGTTTTAATACGACCTCGGCCGTGGCCATCTTCGGTGCCTTTACCCTCGCCATTGGTTTCGCCCTGCAAAGCTCGATGGGCAACTTCGCCGCAGGCGTCATGATTCTCGTTTTCAAACCGTTTAAGATCGGTGACTTCATCCAGGCCGGTGGCATCATGGGTAGCGTTACGGACCTGAGCATCTTCGACACTCACCTGAAGACTCCCGATAACAAGAAGATCATCATCCCTAACGGACAGGTGACTTCCGGGCCGATCACGAACTTTTCCCACAACGATACGCGCCGCATGGACCTCGTTGTCGGCGTCAGCTACGAGGATAATCTCCTCAAAGTGAAGGAAGTTCTCTGCGACATCCTCGACAAGGACGACGGCGTGCTCAAGGACCCTACCTACACCGTTGGCGTACTCGAAATGGCGGACAGCAGCGTGAACTTTGCCGTCCGCCCCTGGGTCAAGACCGCCGAGTACTGGGACGTGTATTTCCGCCTGCAAATGGCGATCAAGATGCGCCTGGACGAAGAAGGCATCTCCATCCCCTTCCCCCAGCAGGACGTCCACATGCACCAGGTCGAGCCCAAGCCGGCTGCCTGACGCGCGCCCATCCGCACGATACCTTTCCAGCAAGACGCTCCCACCGCGGGAGCGTCTTTTTTATGCTCCGGCGCGGCGCGCCATCGGCTGGCCAAAGAGCGCGTGGAGCTCGACTCCCTGGGCAGATTGCTGAACCAGGTCATCGGCCAGGCGCACCCGACCAGGGGCGAACAACGTAATGCACATGGACCCGCCGAAGCGGAAGTAGCCCTTCTCCCCGGCCTTGTCCGTATGCTGACCTGCCACGTGAGTCTGCACGATGCTGCCCACGCAGGTCGCCCCCACTTCAAGCATCAGGATTTGTCCGAAACGCTCGGTTTTGAGCGGGGTCAGGGTGCGCTTGTTTTCCCAGAGGACGGACAGGCGGCGGGCCAGCGATATCGGGTTGACCGAGTAAAGCGCGCCGTTGATGAGGAGCGTATCGCCCGGAACACCCTCAGCGGGATAATGAAAGCGGTGGTAATCGAGCGGACAAAGGCGAGAAATCACCATCGCACCGCCCGCGTACTGCGCGGCCAGGTCCGCATCGCCGAGGAGATTGGCCAGATCCATGCGCTGGCCCTTGGCATAAAAGGCATCCGTAGCGGATACGTCCTGAAAGCCCAGGTGTCGGCCATCGGCGGGAAACACCACGCAGTCCGGGTCCGGGTCCACGGGGCGGGCCTCGGGCTTAAGCCGACGCGAAAAGAAGTCATTAAAGCTCTCACAATGGTCTGGCGGCAGGGCCATTTCCCCAATATCCAGTCCATACTGCTGGATGAAGGGCACGACCTTGCTGGTACTGGCGCGGCGGCTCATTCGCCAGCCATACCAGCGCGAGAACCAGGCCCGCTTGACGGCCAGCTCCAGCGTGAGGCGTCCGAGCGGGTTGCCGTAAATCCAGTTCAGCCAGGCCTCGCCATAGACCGGCTCGGGTATGAGTTGCTGATGTTCGCGTGAGTAGACTTGGTAAGGGGCGCTCGATGCCATATCCGACGCAGCCTGAGCACTCTCAGCCGACTCGACAAACCCAATCGTATCCGACGCACAAGTCCCTCCCGGTTTGCCCATTTTTCCCTCGCATACATTTGCCTGCTGTGTTGATAATCAGCTCTCGCATTCAAACACTTGTTTCAATGGCAGCAGACGCATACTTCAAGCACGATACGAACCTCGACGAGATCACCGAAGGCACTAACCTGCCCCCCATCGAGGCCAAGGACTACTACGCGGTCATGGTTCACTTCTACCGTGGCGAACTCGGACGCATCATGATTTGGCGACAGCGGCTGGATGTCACGACCAACTGGGCCATCGTTGCGGCTTCGGCCATGATTACCTTTGGCCTGGGCTCGCCCAAGCACACACAGCTCATTTTTATCCTGGCCAACTACATCGTGCTGCTGCTGCTCTTCATCGAAGCACGGCGCTACCGCTACTACGATGCCTTTCGCGCCCGCGTCCGCATGCTTGAGGCCCACTTCATCATGCCCGTGATGATGTGCAACAGCAAGCTGCTCCAAGGCGACTGGAAAAAGGTCATGTCCGAAGACCTGCTCATGCCCTCTTTTAAGATCAGCAAGCTCACGGCCATTCTGCGACGATTTAAGCGCAACTACGTCTGGCTCTTCCTCATGATTTACGTCTCGTGGGTAACAAAAATCTGGATCGACCACCCGGATGCGCATTCGATCGAGGGCTACATTGATGCGCTGCTTTACTCGCACAGTATACGGGTTGAGCTCTTCATATGCCTCGTTGGCTCGATCTTCATCACTTTCTTTTTCCTGCTCTTTAAATCGCTCATGATGGAACAGCAGTCGGGTGAATTCTCCCAAAAGCCCATGCGGCGAAAGAAGTGGATGAGCTGATTGCTCACCCCGGTTTTAGCAAAGAATTGACACATGACATGTGGAGCGTTAAGCCGTTTCTGAACGCTTAACCACTATGCCATTTACGACTCGCTACTACGCACTCGTACTTACCACCGCTCTCGCAGTGAACCCTTCACTCGACGCTGCAACCCAGTACAGCGTTTCATTGCCTTCGGTGGGCTATGGCTGGCTCGACCAGTACAGCCTGGACACGGAGCACAGCTATGTCGGCAACGAGGCCTGCGTGCCCACCTCCAGCACCAATGCCATGACCTACCTGCAAAACTTTGCCCCCGAGGTCTACGGCACCGCCTTGACTGGCTCCAGCTACAGCAGTTGGTACGACACGGCCAACACACTCATTGGCGCGGCCTACATGAACACCACCAGCTCCGGCACGGAGTACAATCATATCCCCTACGCCCTCGACAAATACATCCGCCAGGACAAGGGCTTTACCAATACCGTTTTCTACGGGATGTTTGACCCCGACTACTGGGGCAGCGCCCCGTACGACAAGCCGAGCTACATCCAAAACGGCAAGCCCACCTCCAGCTTTCTCCTAAGCGCCCTGGGCATGAAATCTGCCACCATCTTTAACATCACCTATGAGCATGGTGGTGGCCACGAGCTCTTTGCCGTCGGCATCAACTGGCTCGATGCAAACGACGACGGCATCATGCAGTTCTCCGAGGGCGCCGAGCTGCATTTTGTCGATCCGCTCGACCCGGCATACTACGACGGTGGCTATCCCGACTCCGGGCCCAAAACCACCATGGGGCACCTCTGGTACGACTCGGACATAAACGCCCTCCTGCTCGACTACGACCAATACCACGGCCGACTGCCCTATGACGGGCACTACGAAGAAACCGGTCCCGCCGAGATCGGCAGCGCCTTTGCCATGGCTGTCCCCGAGCCCGCTAGCGGCCCCGCCCTGTCCGGCCTGCTCATGCTTGCCCTTATCTTCGTGCGCCGACACCGAGGCTACGCGGTTTAACCTAAACATCTCCGCCCTGGGAATAATCCCGCGCCGGAGCCCTCTCATGCAGTATCTCCTGCTACCAAAGGAACTGCATGATAACAAGGACCACCCTTGCCGGGCTATGCCTGGCGACCCTGTTCACGCTCAGCCTGCGCGCTGAGCCCGCACTCAGCATTAACCGGGCCGTGCGGCTCGACATCGCCACCGAGCCGGGCAAGTACTACCAACTGCAACGCACGGACGACCTGACCGACGACGACTGGAGCGACGTCGGCGACCCGATTGCAGGTAACGGTGAAACGCTCCAACAGCTGCACGACTTTACCAGCGCGAATCCGGACTTTTACCGCGTTGTTGAGCTGAACAACCAGTGGGTGCTCGTTTGGGCCGATGAATTTGAAGGCGAAAGTCTTGACCTGGCCAAATGGGGCAAAGAGGAAAACAACTACGGCGGCGGTAACAACGAAGCCCAGCACTACAGCATGTCGGAGAAGTACGCCTACCTCGCCAACGGGCTGCTCAATGTCTCCGTCTATCGCGACGCCTACACCAGCAACGACGGTAAAACCCAGCCCTATAGTTCTGCCCGTCTGCGCACGCTTCAGCGCGGTGACTGGACCTATGGCCGCATCGAGGTACGGGCCAAGGTGCCCGGCGGCGAAGGTATTTGGCCCGCAGTCTGGATGCTGCCCTCCGACAGCGAGTACGGCGTCTGGGCCGCCAGCGGCGAGATCGACATCCTCGAGTCCAAGGGCACACAGACCGACCGCACCTACGCCACCATCCACTACGGCGGCACCTGGCCAGCCAACACCTATCGCGGCACCACCTACTACCTACCCGGCGACGGACCCGACTTTTCCGAGGCCTTCCACACCTATGCCATCGAATGGTACGCCGACCGCATCGAGTGGTATGTGGACGGAGCGCACATCCAAACGCTGACCAAAGAGCAGTGGCACAGCGCCGCCGAACCGGAGTCCGACACCGCGCCCTTCGACCAAGATTTTTACCTCATCATCAACGTCGCGGTCAACGGCGGCTTCTTCAACGGCACCGGCCAAAACGCCAACAACCTCCCCGACTCCGCCTTCCCCCAAACCCTCCAGGTCGACTACGTCCGCGTGTATCAGTGGGCTCCGTAGCGGGGTGTGACCAGTTGAAACGGGTGCTCTCACCAAGCTAATCAGATCCCTCGATTGGCCCAGGCTACTGTCACCTTGACACCGCAGGGCCCGCGCACTACATTGTCTTACATGAGTAATATAACCGTTCGCATACCTGACTCGCTCAAGAGTGATCTGCAAAGACTCAGCGAAGCGGAGCACAAGCCCGTCAGTGATCTTGTGCGTGACTCACTACGTCGGTATGTAGCGGTACAGCGCTTTAGACAACTTCGGAGCAAATCCCTGCCCTATGCCGAGGCGCAGGGAATCCTCACCGATGAAGACGTTTTTGACACGATCTCATGAGTTGTGTCGTGCTGGATACCAATGTCGTTATCGCGGCCTTGGCTGCCCGCGGTCTGTGTGCGTCAGTTTATGTGTTATGCCTGGAGCAGCATGAGCTTTTTACCAGCGCATTCCTCGCGGCAGAGTTGGAAGAAAAGCTGCGGATGAAACTAAAATTTGAGGGAGCACACGTACGCGATGTCATGGCACACTACAACGACCATTTCCAAACTGTCGTGCCCCAGAAATTAGCTACAGGTATTTGCCGCGACCCCGACGACGTAACTGTCATCGGGACAGCCACGTCCGCCGGGGCGGAGTACCTCGTAACAGGTGATCAGGACTTACTCGTACTGGGGCAATATGAGAGCGTAAGGATGGTCAGCCCACGCGAATTCTACCAACTCAGCTAAGAAGCCATCACCAACTCCCCGTCTTCGACGGAGAACGTAGCGGTTTGGCCTTCGGTGATGTCGCCGGAGATGAGGGCGCGGGCGAGGCGGGTTTCCACCTGCTTCTGGAGGAAGCGTTTGAGCGGACGCGCACCGTAGACCGGATCAAAGCCCTTTTCGCCCACCCACTTCCGGGCCTCGTCGTCGAGTGCGACTTTGACGCCACGGTCTTCGAGGCGGCGATTCAGATCGGCCACGAGCAGGTCCACGATCTTGGTGATCTCCTCCAGGGCGAGCGGCTTGAACAGCACGATGTCGTCGATGCGATTCAGGAACTCCGGACGAAAACCCGCGCGCAGTTCGGCCATGACGGACTCGCGCACGGTGTCACTGATCTCGCCCGCAGTCACACCATCGATGAGGTAGCGCGAGCCGACGTTTGAGGTCATGATGATGACCGTGTTTTTGAAATCAACCACCCTGCCCTGCGAGTCAGTCAGGCGACCGTCGTCGAGGATTTGCAGGAGCGCGTTGAAGACATCCGGGTGGGCCTTTTCGATCTCGTCAAAGAGAATGACTGAGTACGGTTTTCGGCGTACGGCCTCGGTGAGCTGGCCGCCTTCTTCGTAGCCGACGTAGCCGGGAGGCGCACCGATGAGGCGAGCCACGGCGTGCTTTTCCATATACTCGGACATATCGAGTCGGATCAGGTTCTGCTCACTGTCAAAGAGTGACTCGGCCAGGGTCTTGGCCAGCTCGGTCTTGCCGACACCGGTCGGTCCGAGGAAGAGAAACGAGCCGATCGGACGGCGCGGGTCCTTGATGCCGGAGCGTGCGCGCAGGATGGCTTCGCTGACGAGGGTCACGGGCTCATTCTGGCCGATGACGCGCTCGTGCAGCACGCTTTCGAGGTTAAGCAGTTTTTCCTTTTCGCCCTCGACGAGGCGCGTAACGGGGATGTTCGTCCAGCGAGCCACGATCTCAGCGATTTCCTCCGAGGAGACTTCTTCTTTGACCAAGGTATCGCCGCGCTCGACTTCGGCGTGCTCTTCGGCTTCGAGGCGCTTGAGCTCGGCTTCGAGCTGGGGGAGTTTGCCATGGCGCAGTTCAGCCAGCTTTTGCAGGTCGTAGTCGCGCTCGGCTTGCTCCATCTCGCGGCGCACAGCGTCGATCTCCTCGCGCACCTTCTGGGCCTTACCCAGTTCGGCCTTTTCGTTTTCCCAACGCGCGCGCAGGGCATTGCACTGCTCGCGGGTCTCGGCCAGATCCTTGCGCAGCTCATCGAGACGCTTTTTTGAGGCGTCGTCTTTTTCCAACTGAAGGGCAGCCTCCTCGATCTCAAGCTGCATCACGCGGCGGTTGAGTGCGTCGAGCTCCGTGGGCATAGAGTCCATTTCCGTGCGAATCTGCGCACAGGCTTCGTCGACGAGGTCGATGGCCTTGTCGGGCAGGAAGCGGTCGGAAATATAGCGGTGCGAGAGCACGGCGGCCTGAACAAGAGCGTTGTCCTGGATGCGCACGCCGTGGTGCACCTCAAAGCGTTCGCGCAGCCCGCGCAGGATCGAGATGGTGTCCTCGACCGTGGGCTGGTCCACCAGTACGGTCTGGAAACGTCGCTCGAGCGCGGCGTCCTTTTCGATGTACTTGCGGTACTCGTCCAGCGTGGTCGCACCGATGCAGTGCAGTTCGCCGCGAGCGAGCATGGGTTTTAGCATGTTACCGGCGTCAATGGCACCGTCGGCTTTGCCTGCGCCGACGATGGTATGCAGCTCATCAATAAAGAGCAGGATGCGGCCATCGCTGCCCTTGATTTCGTTGAGCACGGCCTTGAGGCGTTCCTCAAACTCGCCCCGGTACTTCGCACCCGCGAGCAGTGAGGCCATGTCGAGCGAGAACACGGTCTTGTCCTTGAGCCCCTCGGGCACGTCTCCGCGGACGATGCGCTGAGCCAGCCCCTCAACGATGGCAGTCTTACCGACGCCGGGCTCACCGATGAGCACGGGGTTGTTCTTGGTCTTGCGGGACAGGATACGGATGACGCGGCGGATTTCGTCATCGCGCCCGATCACGGGATCGACCTTGCCTTTCTTGACCTGCTCAACGAGGTCGATGCCGTACTTTTTCAGGGCTTCATAGGTAGCCTCGGGGTTCTCGGAAGTCACGCGCTGGTTGCCGCGTACTTGCTGCATAGCGGCAAGTGCCTTATCTGCGGTCAGGCCGAAGCTGGCAAAAAACTTCTTCAGTGCCGGCTCCTTTGTATCCAGCAGCCCGAGGAAAAGGTGCTCAGCCGAGAGGTAGTCATCCTTCAATCGCTTGGCCTGGGCTTCAGCGGCAGAGAGCGCGTTTTGCACCGATTGGGTGACATAGACGTGCGAGGCATCGACTGCACCCGTCACCGCGGGCAGCTTGTCCAGCTCCCGCCCCAAAGCTAGCGAGACGGCACTGGGCTGGATGTCGAGCTTCTCCAGGATGGACGGAACGATGCCGCCGTCCTGGTTAACGAGGGCATGCATGAGGTGCCAGCCGTCAACCTGTTGGTGGTTGCGGCGGCGGGCTTCGGCCTGTGCTTCGGTGATGGATTCACGGGCCTTTTGGGTAAATTGGTTTAAGTCTAAATTCATAGTGAACAGGTTTGCAGGGTTCGGGCCAATGGTGAAAAATTAACAATGCGTTGATAACCAACAGCATATATACTTTCAAAAATATAATACCATGCCAAATTGGCACGTTATGGGAAAAGTTGGCCCGAATCTATCGGCGCGTGTCACAGGAGACAAGAACGCGAATGACCGCGGTGTGCCAGAGCGACACATTTTGGCTTTGCTGAAAAGGGGGTAAACTGACCGCTTGACATCCGCCACAAGGGCTGCTGTTTTCTCCCCCCTGCTAGGCTCGTGGTGTAATGGTAGCACTATGGATTCTGGTTCCATCTGTCGGGGTTCGAGTCCCTGCGAGCCTGCCACTTTCGTACTGTGTCGGCCGTGTATGCCAGACGCACAGGGCTTGACCGTAGGCGGTAATGTTCCGACACTGGCACCATGTTACGCGTGCTCTCGGGCTTAATGCATACCGCCAAACTCGCTGCTCATTCAGCCCTCCTGCTTTTTGCCTTACAGGCTGCCATCGTCTCCGGGCAATTACACGCCCAGGACGGCGCCGCACCGGAGGCGACACCTGCGCCCGCAGACCCTGCCGGTACCGATACGAATAAAGCCACCACTGAGGTCCTGCCCGATGTCATTACGGCGGATTACATCGAGAGCATCGCCGGGCGCTACCCTGCCCCCGAAAAGGACAAACCCGCCACCAGCGAGTACAAGATGGTCGGGCAGGCGCGTGATTCCATTGCCCAGCAAAGCAAGTGGTCCGGCGAGCTAACCAGCCTCGAAGCCGTCATCAAGGCCGCCAGCTCCGATACCGAAACCTTGACTGAGCAGGCCAAGCTTGAGCAGGAGCAAGAGCCGCTCAAAGACTTTCCCAATACGCTGAGCGAAGCCGAGAGCATGCTCAATAAGCTCAAGCTTGACCTCGACGCGCTCACTACGGTCGGCCAAAACTTACAAGCCCAGATCTCCGGCTTCACGGAGGAGAAGCTCCAGGTCGCCAATGCCCTGAATGAGTTGCGCGCCCGCCTGGCCGACTTAAAGAAGCAAACCGGGGGCGACTTCCCGGACCGGCTGGCCCGCAAGGCCAAGATACAGGAGCTCATGGTCCACATCCAGCTCCTGGAGAGAAAAGCGGCTTCGTCCGACCAGCGTAAGGCCTACCGCACCGCCCAGCGTTCTCTGAATGAGGCCAAAGTCTCCCGCATGAGCCAGAGTATTTCGTTGCTGGAAGACCATGTGGACGCCCTGCGCAGCAGCGCCCTGCGCGAGCAGGAAAGTAAAGTGCGCGATACCCTCCGCGCGGCAGCCATGGAGCACCCCGCGCTGAAGGAACTCGCGCAGCAGAATCAGCGCTGGATCGAGCAGCGCAAAGACCTGACGCACAAGATCGACGTGCTCTCAGAGCAGTCGAGCGAGTACGAAAAAACTACCTCGGACATCCAACTCAGGCTAGAACAACTCCAGCAGCGGATGGCCATTTCCGGCTATTCCCAATCTGTGGGCGAACTCCTCCAGCGTGAAAGCCGTCGCCTGCCCGATATTGAGGACATCAAGGACCAGCGCTACCTGTACAGCGAAGCCATCCGCAAGGCCCAACTCACGCTCTTCGATCTGGAAAGCGCCCGCCAACGCAACTTGACCTACGAGGAGCTGCTTCGATCGACTGAATCCCATATTTCCGACCATGCAGACCCGAATGCAGAGGAAGTCACGGGCAAGCTGATCCAGGAACTGCTCAACCAGCGGAAAGACATCCTCGAAGGACTGCTGAGCGACACCAACCATTACTTTGAGCAACTCATCGCCACCGACACCGAAGCCCTTGATGCCATGCAGGCCATCGAGTCGTTCGATGCCTTTACAGCGGAGAATGCGCTCTGGATTCCTGACCAGGAACCGATTTCGCGCGAGGACCTGCGCATCCTGCCCTCGATCTTACGGATTGTCCTGACACGGACCTTAAACTTGGCCGACAACGTCTTTAGTGACGCAACTGAACGGCTGGTCATTTCCATCCTCGCAGTGCTGGCAATGGCCATTGTGGCCTACCGTGTGGCCAAACCATTACGCCCCATTCGCAAGCGTCCGCTCGGACAGAGCAAGTTCACCGATACGCTGCTCTTACTGCTCTTCGAGTGCTTCCTCGGGCTGCTGCCAGTCGTATTCCTGATCGGTGTCGCCTGGACGGTCAATGCTCCCAGCGTGGACAATGAGTTTGCTGACGCCGTGGCGCAGGCCTGCCTCGGCATTATAGCTGGCACGATCTCGCTCGTCGTGCTCTACCGTCTTACGCGTCACGATAACCTCGGCGCCTTGCACTTTCGCTGGAGCAGCCAGTCGTGCACGGTCATCAACTCGACGATCAAGCGTATCATGCTGCCCGCCTACGTCGTCGCCATCGTGGCAAATTTCCTCTACTTCTACGGAATAGAGTTTGAGACCATCACGGGCTCTCGCGTACTGTATATTTCGGCCATGTGCTTGCTGCTGTGGGCCTTTCACCGGGTATTTCATCCCCTGCGGGGCATCCTGGGGGCGGATGGCATCCGCTTCGGACTGTTTCGCCACAGCTCGCTGCGCTGGTCGGCCTACGTGGGCATCCTGCTATGGATTAGTTTACTCACCATGCTGATTGCACTCGGCTACATGGTGGGGGTCATGGCCATGATTCGCTCGACCATGCAGACCGTCTGGCTCTTTGCCGGGATAGCCATCCTGGACGGCGTGCTCACGCGCTACATCCGCCTCAATCGCTACCAGGCCATGCTCCAGCAAAAGGAGGAGGAAGCCAAGCAGGAGAACAGCGACATCGTAGACGATAGCAAATGGCGCGAAATCGACCCACAGGTCCGGCATATCCTGAACCTCCTGCGCATCGTTATTTTTGCCATAGGCTTTGTCTTCATCTGGCGCAGCGCGCTGCCAGCTTTCCGCACACTTGGCGATACCGCCCTGCTGGGAACCGCGGACGACCCCTATTTCAAGCTCGGTCAGTTGACCATGCTCATCATATGTTGCATCACGACGGCTGTTCTCGCGATCAATCTCCCCAGCGTGATCGAGATCGTGGTTTTCCGGCGAATCAAGGGAATCACCCCGGGTAACCGACACGCCTTCTCAACCCTGGTCGCCTACTTCATCGTTCTGCTGGGCGTGATTTGGGCCAGCTTCATCATTCAGGTAGAATGGGCCAAGGTGCAGTGGCTCATCGCTGCGATTACGGTTGGCCTGGGCTTTGGCATGCAGGAGATTTTTGGCAACCTCGTGGCGGGTATCATCCTGCTCTTCGAGCGTCCGATTCGCGTGGGCGACATTGTTACCATCGACGACACGACGGGCGTCGTCTCCCGCATACGTATTCGCGGCACCACGATCAACGAGTTTGACAGGCGCGAAGTCATTGTGCCGAACAAGACGATCATTACCGGCAAGCTGATCAACTGGACGCTCTCGGACACGCTCACACGCCTCAAGATCAACGTCGGCGTCAACTACGACAGCGATACAGACAAGGTCACCGAAGTGCTCATGAGCATCCTCAAAAGCATGCCTGATGTCATTGCCGACCCCGAACCGCGAGTGTTCTTTACCGAGTTGGCCGACTCATCGCTTAACTTCATCTGCTTCGCCTACCTTGCCAACATGGACAACCGCCTCGGCACACAAAGCGCGATCAACCACGCGATTATCAAGCGATTCCGCGAAGAAGGGATCAACATCCCCTACCCGCAGCGCACGCTGCACATCGAAACGGACTCGCCTATTCACAAGTTGAAGCAAAGCGAGGAGTAGCAAACCTTCCCTGGACAAGCCCGATACCGGATCGAGCTTACCAGTAGAACATTAGAGACCTTCTGTCTGTAGATTGGGCAAATGTGCGCAAGTAATTCCGCGGACATCTGAGTAAGCCTCGGACACGATAGTCCCTTAGTCACTAGGTGCAAAAAAACGGCCCGCCCCGGGTGTGGGGCAGGCCGATCGAAAGTTACGCCTTGGGGAACTGGTTACGCGGTGGCTTCGACTGCGTCAGCACCATTGTTCTTGCGGCGCACACGCCAGCCAAGGTAACCCGCTACTGCAGCCATGCCCAGGAGCGGGCTGCCATCGAAGGGGATTGGGGTAGGCTCACCCAGACCAAGCGTCAGGGCTGAGGTGCCGCTGCCAATAGCATTACGCTCGATACGGAAGCTTTGGATAGCGGTTTCGCTCAGGTCGACCAACGTGCCGCGCCCGGTCTGGAAGGTGCTGTTCAGGCCTGCGTAGTAAAACTCTGTGCCGCCATTGTCGACAACGGTGCCTGGGTCAGCGGTAAAGATGTCAGTATCGCTAAAGAGCGGATTCTGCAGGTTGCCGTTCTTATCGACGTAGCTGAAGCCCGTTAAAGCCTCGTTCGTGCCACCACCGACTTCGACGTCATCGATGCGAAACTGTACCCCGAGGACACTGATGGGGTTGTTCGTACCCGTCTGGAGGAACTCCACCTCAAGAAAGCTGTTGTTCGCAAGCAGCGCCAGAACGGAGTCAAAGGCCGGACCGTCCGTGGAGGGGGCCGACGTGGCGCTGATCACACTGTTGTTGGTGTAGTTAAAGCGAATATCGTAACCGAGGTTACCGATGTTGGTGTAAATGGTCGGCGAAGCACCAATCGGAATATTGATGTATCCGTTGGCGGTATCGGTGGGACCACTGGTAAAATTAACCGCTAAAGCGTGCACAGAGGCAGCCCCGGCGAGCATTCCAGTGATGAGTGTGGCAAACAGGCGTACTTTCATTGAGAGCACTAATCGGTTAAATTTCTAAAGACTTTAAGAAAAAAATCACCACTTTTTGAGGTTTTTAACCCAGATGGTGCGATTTCAGCCCGCAGGTGCCCTAAAAAGATATACAAGTAACTTGCTTTAAGCTGTTTAGAGCATCTTCGATTTAATCTGTCGCAACGAGGTGGAAAATGCCAACGGGACCGGTCGCGCAGGACTTTTTGCTATACTCCGGCTTCGGCCCGGTCGAGTTGGTGGAATTCCATGAATTTCTCGCAACGCTCTGGCCCCATGTATGAGCGCAGCAACCGCATATCTGCCTTGGTCAGATCGACGATGATCAGACCGTCCACGCAGTAGCCAAAATCATTGTCCACGTTGAAAGACAGCAGTTGGCCATTCATTTTCAGGTAATGGCGCAGGAGCACGGGGATGCCCTTCTGGTCCGTTTCGATCTCCGAAATGAGCGCCGACACGTCATCCACATTTTTGACCGACTCAAAAAGCGCCTTCTTTTCACTCCCGCGAATCTGCGGTCCACCCCGTGGTGGGTTCTTGGCCTTGACCAGATGGGCCAGCTCGGGGCTCAGACGGTTTTTACGCAAGAATTTCACCATCAGGTCCTTCGAGATGGCGTTGTACTCCTGACTAATGCTGACCGGGCCAAAAAGCACGCTGTATTGGGGGTGCTTGCTGACAAAGTGACCGATGCCGCGCCAAATGAGCGAAAGTGTGGCGTGCTTCTTTTGGTACTCCGACACGATGAATGAGCGCCCCATCTCCAGCGCCGGGTCCAGCTTCTCCAGAAAGCCGGGTTTGAACTTGAATAGCGTACTGGTGTAGAGGCCGGACGGACCGTGGGTGAGCAGGATCTCATCGGTCAGGCCAATGCGATACGCCCCGACGATCTTCCCGGCTTTCTCGTCCCACATGAAGAGGTGCCTGTAATAAAGGTCAAAGCGGTCCGTGTCCGAGGCTTCCCCGGTCCCCTCGCCCACCTCGCGAAAAGTTTTTTCCCGCAGGCGGCCCAGTTCCTCGAGGATATTCGGGATCTGCGCGGCAAAGGCGTAATACACTTCAAAATCGCCATGCGTAAGCAACTGCTGCTCCTCAGGCAGAGCCTTGATCTCCTCCCTCAGCTTTTCCTCCGGTACGGCTTCAGCCAGGGGTTGCTCGACATCGACCTTACGCGGCAGACGCGGAAAGGAAAAACGCTTGCGCGGCGTGGTCTCCTTGGCCCGCTTGGCCAGGATGTAGGTGTTCAGGCGCAGGAACTGGATCAACTCTTCGTTACTGGTAAACTCCGCTACGCGCCGATGCGGAATGGGGTTACCCACCCGCAGGTGGAGCGTCGTGCCCATCATGCGGATCATCTCGCGCGGCAGCAGCATCGTCCGCATGCGCTCGTGGAACATACCCGCAAACTGAAACCACGGGCCGTTGCGCCCTTCAAAATAAATCGGTACCACCGTGGCCTTGGACTTCTGCACCAGCGCCGCAGTGTTCGGGTTCCAGCGCGGGTCTGTTATCTGGAACTGCCGCAAGAGAAAGTGCGATACCGTCCCCGAAGGAAAAGTCCCCATACAGCCGCCGTCCCTGAGGAAGCGTAGCGTTTCCTTGATAGCCCTGATGTTAAAGCGGGCCGACTCGGGGCGCTCAAAGGGGTCCACCGCGATCAGCCACGGCTTGATCTCCACCATGACCTCCAGCAGGTAGTTGGCCATCACCTTCACATCGTCGCGAACCGACGAAAGCATCGCGCCAAGCACAATCCCGTCCAACCCACCGTAGGGATGATTACTCACCGCAATGACTGGCCCCTCCTGTGGAATACGTGCGAGGTCCTCCTCCGAAATTTCGTAGGAGATATTCATCGAGCGCATGGCACGTTGAAAGAAGTTAGGCGTGCTGTGGTCCTGCGCGACACGCAGGTACGCCTGATCCACCTCAACCAACTTGAGGGTCTTTTCCAACATGGGGCCAAGGGCTTTGTAGGCAGCCCCCATCATGCCACCCGACATGTTCTTGCGAAAAAGCCCCAGTGGCGTCTCTCGATCAGGCAGGTCCATTAAGCACTACCGTAGCGATACCACCGTGAAAAACAAGTGACAATTATCCTCCAAAATCACAGCGAATTTGCCAAGGAAGAGATGCATCGCAAGTCCATCAACCGCAGGGGGGCTATGACGGCTTCTCGGGCCTGCCGGCAAACTTCCCCGAACCCGTTTGGTTATCGGGCACAAATGCCCCCGCTCCCGCAGAACGCGCCCGGGAAGAAAATCCCATGCGAAACGGTCGGTAGATATTCGCTTCGTAGTAGTTGCTCACGGCAGTACCAGGCGGCACGATTTCGTCAATAGCGGCGAGCTCATCTTCGGTGAGCACCAGCTCACCAGCACTGACCCCCGATGCCAGGTACTCGGGCGTGCGGGCCCCCAGCACCACAGAGCTGACGCCCGGCGCCTGCATAACCCAGGCCATGCTAAACTCGGCCAGGCTAACGCCACGGGCCTCGGCCAGCGGTACCAATTGCTGGACGGCTTCAATGGCCTCTGGCGTGAAAGGCCCGTTCTTACTCGGGTTGCGCTTGGCGAAGCGACCGGATTCAGCCGACTGCTCCACCTGATACTTTCCGGTCAGCAGCCCTGCGGCAATCGGCGCAAAGGGCGTAATGCCCACCCCATGGCGTTGGCAGGTCGGGATGAGTTCATTCTCCGGGCTGCGATCCAGCAGGTTGTAGGGCGGCTGTTCGCTGATGAACCGCGCCGCGCCAAGTCGCTGGCTTTCGTAGAGAGCTTCGACAATCATGGAGGAAGGATGCTTTGAGCAGCCAATGTAGCGCACCTTCCCTTGCCGCACGAGGGTGTCCAGGGCAAGAATCGTTTCCTCCCAGGGCGTATTGGCATCGACGACGTGCTGGATATACAGGTCGATATAGTCCGTTTGCAGTAGACGCAAGCTGCGCTCGCAGGCATTGATAATGTGGTGGCGACTCGATCCGTAGTCGTTGGGCCCCTCACCGGTGTACCAGCCGAACTTCGTGGCCAAAACAACCTGATCCCGCCGACCATCTGCTTTCAGGGCCTTGCCCAGTGTTTCCTCGGACCCCTTATAGCAATCCGCCGTATCGATGAAATTGATCCCGGCGTCAATCGCTTCGCTCACGATGCGATTGCTCATTGCCTGATCTTCCCCGTTAAACCCGGTCATGGTGCCAAGACAGAGCTTGGACACCCGCAGACCGCTACGCCCCAGTTGATTGTACTGCATGTGTGCATCAAATGATGGAGGCGATCCGCACCGCTTTCAACCCTAAGCGATAAATTTCAGGTATAAAAACACACAAGTCCGAGTACATGAAAAGAATACCCGGAGACCTGGCTGCTACTAATGCAGGCGGGAAAACAGATCCAGGGGAAACTCCCGTCGCAGGTGATACCAGGTATGTGCCAGCCCGCCAGGCTCACTCTCAGCCTGATCCAGAAACTGCTTCAAATAGCGCTCAATCAAATCCCGCCGATACGGCACCTCATCTTGTTTGAGGGAAGCAGCGGGCTCCCGCACCTCCGATTGCCCGTCAGGCTCTCCCACGACGGAATCGATACTGTTGAGCACAGAGTACATCGCCGATTCACGCTCGACATTCTCAGGCTCACATTTTCCGTAGAGTAGAAAATTTACACTAACATGGAATATATTCGCCAAAGCATTACGTGCCACCTCCGAAGAAGGAACGCGGCCGTTTTTCCACGTACCCACCGTGGAAACCGCATTTTGCGTATGTTCAGCGATGTCTTTAAGGGTTAGGTTGTGGTAACTCATGAGCATGCGAAAGCGCATACTGAACTGCTCTGGCTCGACTGAGGTGTGGTTGCTTGAGTGGGACATGGCGCAGGTATTTTCTATCACAGAGTAGAATAATTACATTTTTACTATTTACAAATGGAATATTTCCAGTATTGTTCTATCGCAATATTAGACAATCAAAAACATACTTATACTATATTATAGTACTAATAACCAATCCAATCTTTAACTTACGCATTTTTGCCTCACGAAAGCCATTTGATCTCATGACCCACCCATCTGCTGCTAACCGCCTGGTCGACTACGTCCTGTGCAAACTCGAATCCGAGCCCCTTACCTGCCGGGCAAACCTTTACGAAGATCTCGCTGAATTCCTTCCCAGTGAAAGCATGGCCGGACAACTGCGTGAGCAGGCCCGCGCCCTGCGCAGCATCGAGCAACAATCGCACGCGATCAAACTCGCCATGCGCTATCAAAAACCTCTCAGCCCCTGTACCTAACAGCCACGCCATGAAACTGAACGATCATTTTTCCTTTCTCCTGCCCGAAAATCAGGAATGGTTTTCCCCCAAGGAAGTTGCCGCCATCATTGGCCGCTCGGACCAGTACGTACGCGATGCCTTTGACAACCAGCGCATCCTTGGCCACGCGGCCAATGGCCGCTCGCGCAACGTGCGCCGTAAAAACTACCAGATCCACCGCGACGGGCTCCTGCTCTTCCTTCTGGAAACGGCTAACTACGAGCCAGACGATTTTCTCGATCGCGTCACGACCCTGCTCCGCCATCGCACCCGGAACGAACTGGAAAAGGTCCAGCAGTCCCTCAGCGGATTCATCGCCCGGCAATTTTAGACTTTTACCCGCCCGGGGGCATCGTCATCGTACGGCAATGGGTAACACTTTCGGAAAGTATTTTCGCATTAGCACCTGGGGCGAGAGCCACGGCGGGGGCATCGGCGTTGTCGTGGACGGCTGCCCGTCGAACATTCCCCTCGATGCTGCGGCAGACATCCAGCCCGCACTGGACCGCCGCAAGCCGGGTCAAAGTGACATCAGCACGCCCCGCAAGGAGACCGATACGGCCACCATCGTCTCCGGCACCTACGAAGGCAAAACCCTCGGCACCCCGATCGCCATTACCGTACCCAACTCGGATCACCGTCCGCAGGCCTACAGTGAAATGAAGGACAAGTACCGCCCCTCGCACGCGGACTACACCTACCAGACCAAGTACGGCATCCGCAACCACGAGGGCGGCGGGCGCTCCTCCGCCCGCGAAACCATCGGCCGCGTTGCCGCCGGAGCCATCGCGGCAAAAGCCTTGTCCGCCCAGTCCAAGATCGAGGTGCGCGCCTACGTCGAGCGCATTCACGACATTGCCATGCCGGACTTTGGCACGGGTGAGGCCCCCGCGCTACCCTTTCCCAGCCTCGAATCCGTCGAGCAGACCGCCGTACGTTGCCCAGACCCCGCCCTGGCCGAGCAGATGATTGCCCGCATCAAGGAAGCGCGTTCGCAGGGCGACTCCGTCGGAGGCGTCATCGTCTGCCGCGTAAAGGGCCTGCCCGTCGGCCTGGGCGAACCCGTCTTTGACCGCCTGGAGGCAGACTTGGGCAAAGCCATGCTCTCCCTCCCAGCAACGAAGGGCTTTGAGGTGGGCAGCGGCTTTGCCGGTACGCTACTCAAGGGCTCTGAGCACAATGATGTCTTTGAAAACCGCGACGGCCAGATCCGCACCCGCAGCAATCGCTCCGGAGGCGTGCAGGGTGGTATCAGCAATGGTGAGGAGCTTTACTTCCGTGTCGGCTTCAAGCCCACCGCGACCATCCTCCAGTCTCAGGAAACCGTGGATAAGGACGGTACCGAAACCGAGCTCATGGGTCGCGGGCGCCACGACCCATGCGTTGTTCCTCGCGCCGTCCCCATCGTCGAGGCTATGACGTGGCTCGTCCTGATGGATAACTGGATGGCCCAGCAGGCCCGCAGCCACCAACCGGAGGCGTAACCCATGCCCGGCGCATATCTCATCATTGGCATCCCCGGCTCCGGTCGGCGCGAGGTGCTGTTTAACCTTATCTCCGAGGGGATCGACAGCGGCGAGCCCTGCGACATCTTTGTCAGCGAGCCAGAGCCGGACTCCCCCTTCGACGAGCAACTGGCCGCCCTCGGCAATGTCGACCTGATCAATTGGGATGGTATTGACGCCAATAGCGCACCCTCCCCCGGGGCCGAGAGCACGGTCTTTTTCCTGCTCAATACGACGCGAGACTTTCGCGATCAACTCGAAGCCTTTAAGGCCTGGCTCAAGGCCTACCGCCTGGAGCTCTCACGGGTCATGGTCGTGGTAGACTGCCAGTTAGCCGAGACTCAGCCCGCGCTGGACCCCTGGCACGAAGCCGCAATCCACTTCGCCGACGCCGTTCTGCTGAACCGCCGCGAAAACGTATCCAATAAATGGATACGCAACTTCCAGCTCGGTTTCGAGAAACGATACTTCCCCTGCCTTTTTACCATGGTCAAAAAAGGCAAGCTCGACCAACCCCTGACCGTGCTTGACGACGAGCCGCGCCGCATCAGCCATTTTTTCGATGAGACCGATATCATCGAGGACATGAACTGGGACGAGGACGAGCTGCCGGACGAGCCCGTTGACCTCACCCCGCAGAGCGACCCCTACCTCGCGCGCCTGCCCTCGGGGCAGTTTGAGCAAACCTTGCCCCATATCCCGGATTATCTCTCACAGGGGGAGTAAAGGAATTGCGCAAAATTCTCACGCAAAGGCATTGACACGGGGGCCCCACAAGCTTTTTGTTTCTCGTTTCCCCGGCTGCTCAGGTGGTGGAATTGGCAGACACGCTGTCTTCAGGCGGCAGTGCCGCAAGGTGTGAGGGTTCGAATCCCTCCCTGAGCACCATTTACTTTCCTTAGTTCCTGCTTATCAGGTTTTTTTAAGGCTTATGTATTTGCCCGCAGTTCGGATAGAAGTCGGTAGCTGCACCCGGCTAGTGTTAGGTTAGCTTGTGCGTTTTGTGTCGGTTGTCCACCGACTGTAGCGCGGGCATACACAATAGAAAGTAGCCAGCGGTGAAACAGTACGACCAGCGACTCAGTTGAAAAACGTTTCTGCCTAGGGCTTCGTAGCGCGACGCCTCAGCACCAGGCCAATGCCTATCAGACCAGCCAGCAAGGCGGAAGCTGAGGGCTCAGGGACCGATGCCAAGAGCTCGCCTTCGCTCAGCGCGGTATTGGAAAAGCGCACCTCGTCAAAGGAAACACCGATCCGGTCGGAAAGGTCGCTTCGGTTGTAGGCAGTGCCAAGCGCGATCCCGGTATTGTCCGCAGCGAAGGTCGTATTGGGTGCGTAATCATCCACTACGGTGGAGAACAATGCGCTACCATTGGTGAGATCCTGCAGGTAAAAGGTAACGCTGCGCTCTGCCTGGATAGCCGAAGTCAAGTCCACCACCACACCGAGGTAGTAGTCTGTGTTCAGGTCCAGAGTCATGCCGGAATCCGCAATGATATAACCTACCCCCGTGTTGCTCACTTGAAAATTCAGACCACGCGTTTCCGTAATCTGAATTACCCATGAACGGGCTTCATCAGAATTATAATAGCTGGCGAGAAAGCTGTTTTTATTCGCATACTCTGTGATGTTAAAGAGCATCTCAAACGTATATGTCTGAGTGGCTGAAACTGCTTCCAAATCAATCACAGTGGAGCGCAGGAACGAATTGTTTAGTCCTTTGGTCGCCAGGCCATTATTTGCGGCACCAGTCTGGGGAATGGGATTATAGAAATGTGAACCCGTACCCGCGCCAGGGAGCGGTGTGGTCTGAGTTACCAACGTACTCGTACCATCCGACAGCGTGTAGCCGTTGCCACTGGAATCTCCGAGAAAGTTACCATTCTCAAAACGCCAGTAGCCAATTGTAGCTGCACTCAGGCAGGGCTGCCCCACAGCTAGTAGTAGAAGCGCAATTGAGAGTGTGGTTAGTGTCTTTCGTTTCATAGTCTATTCGGGTTGATGGGGTGTTAGAGTCAGGCAGATGTGATTAAATCGTAAAACCGCTAAACTACAACCCTAATACTTTCTTGGAAAATGGTTGCTCAGGTGACGGCGCACAAACCGAGCACAGAACGAACCCCCATAGACGTTATCACTCACCGCAAACATAGCATTCCATAAACAAGACAGCTGGCCGCCTGTTAAACAGAACGACCAGCCGTTAATCGAGAAAAACTAATGCTAGCGCAGCCTTACTTAGCTGTCCGGCGTCGCAGCACAAGGCCGACTCCGAGCAGACCTGCCAGCATGCCGAGCGAGGAAGGCTCCGGAATCGATACCAGCAGCTCGCCCTGACTCAGTGCTGCGTTGGAATAACGCACCTCATCAAAGGAGAGTCCAATGCGAGAAGCCAGGCCGCTGATATTGTATGTGCCCCCAATTGCGATACCGGTATCATTCGAGGCAAACGTCGTCTCTGGAGCATAATTATCGACGATGGTGGAGGTCAAAGCGCCGCCATTGGTCAGGTCCTGCAGGTAGAAGGTAACGCTTCGCTCTGCCTGTACGGCCGATGTCAGGTCAACCACGACACCGAGATAGTAGTCCGTATTCAGGTCCAGAGTAATACCAGGGTCTGCAATCGTATAACCTGAGCCCGTCTCGCTGACTTGGAAATTCAGCTCACGAGCAGAGGTCAGTTGCATGATCCATGAGCGCGTCTCCGACGTATCATAATAAGACATGATGAAGGCATTACCACTCACACTGGAAACATTCACCAGCATCTCTACCGAGTAAGTCTCTGTCGCTGACATAGCATTTAGGTCGAAAACACCCGAACGCAAAAATGCCGCGTCCGCGCCTTTACTCCCAAGGCCATTGTTCACTGCACCCGTCTGGGGAACGGGGTTAAAGAAATCGGAACCATTACCCGCGCTTGGAAGCGGAGTCGTCTGTGTAACACTTGCGCTCATTGTTCCGTTGGTAAGTGTGTAGCCATTCCCGCTGGAATCGCCCAGGAAATTACCCTCTTCAAAGCGCCAATAGCCAACCGTAGCCGCATTGACTGTTGGCTGGCCCACGGCCAGCAGCATGAGCACAGCAGAGAGAGTCGTCAGTATCTTTCGTTCCATAGTATGTCTATAGGTTATTGGGGTGATAGTTAGAGCTTGTCAGGTTTCATAAAACCCAAACCTCCATGACGAAAGTGTACCATTTATCTGCCAGAATGTAAATATACTGGCCTTTGCATTCATCGCCTGTTATTGATATTGCGAAACAAGTTCATGACCTGTCTCATCAATTTTGCTCGGCGAGAGAATTTCCCTTTTCCTGGTGTCCATACGGTACGCAACAGCCGTCATTCCCGTGCGCGATTTGAAGTGTCTACCGAGCAAATTTGACGACGAATAGCCCGAGGCCTGCGCAATCTGCGCAACCGACCAATCCGTTGTCTGAAGAAGCTTTTTTACCTCCCCGATTCGCTGGCGGTGCAGGTATTCAAATACCGTTATGCCAAGGTGTTTCTTAAACAGTCGCTCCAGGTGCTCACCGCTCAACTGTACCGCCCACGCAATGGCGGAAAGGGTCAGCTTCTCCTTAAAATGCTCCTGGATATAATGACAGGCATGCCGAACAGACGCCGCCCCGCGATCAATCGATGCGGCACGATTTACCTCTGCACATTGGTTGTCCGGCAGGTATGCCAGCAAGGCGTAGCATAAGCTACTGACTTTCCAGTCCGCGCTACTTCCGCTTCCATTTAAGTGCACGCGAATCAATTGAACAACCTCCCTGGCCCCCTCTTCTTTAAGAAGTTGCGGAAAATGCTTAACGTCAAAAGATGGCTTCAACTGCAATAGAAACGGCGCCCAAGTCCCGCCTTTATGCTCCAGCTTCATGTATGCGTGATCATCCAGTAAGTCACGCGAAAGCCTGACCACAAGCACATGATTCTGCGCCTGCCTCACGCCCGGTACAGGACTGTACTCTACCTCGATATTCGGTCCGATAGCGCACGCATCTCCGCTCATAATATCGAAACTGGGGCCGTCTTTTACGGACATGCGTATGCTATCTCCCAGGAAGAATACCACACGGTATTCGGTAGATTTTACTGTTAGATTTTGACCACGGTCTACCTGCACATATTGGTCCGAGATACTTGTTAATGGGAACACCGAAGAGCTAAAGGAGCATAGCTTTATACTCATACCGTGGCCCCCGCTAATGGAGAATGGATGTTCAGCCTTAGCGAATCCACCGTTAAGCCTGAATCGCTACCATTCGTTAACCATGCAGCAGAAGGAAACATAGATCACGCATATCAATTTCAGGCGATCAATACAAGCGCTGTGTTCCCCCGGAGCAGTCCCTACCTGGCTTGTGCATGCTCCAGCCAAGCCAAGCCAAGACCAGAGTAAAACGGGATATCAAAACCTGCTCGCTTGAGTACGGTCAGGCGATCAGCGCCCATAAACAGCATGTCTTGCTGCACCTCAGCCAGGGAGGCACGCAACATCCAGGGAATCAGCCCCTTGTCTGGAAATGCTTTCAGTGCCGCGAAATCAACAGACTCCGGGTCCCACTTCTTTCGGGTAATGGCGCCCCCCAGCCCAGCCTGACGCAGCAGTTCCGCCAGCTCCAGGGCGGCTTCTACCCGTACTTGCCCCGGGGACCAAGTCGCCTGCGTAAATGCAGACAGCCCGATCATCTTGTCACCACCACCATGCGCCCAAGTGGTGTAGAGCATTCCCTCGGGGTCCCCCATGAGGTCGTACTTTGTATAAAGCAAAGCTTCTCCCCAGAGCAGATTATTCAGTGGGTCATGACCACTCGTCCCCGCGAGGCTAAAGCCCTCCTCAGTAAAATAACGCAAGCTGCCATAGATGCTGGTGATCGACCTCGAATCCGAGCCATAGTACCAGGGCATCAGGATAATATCGCGACTCAAGTCAGCGGTTACCATCGCCTCCACATCCAGGGTTTGCTTCCAGCTCGGCGTCTGCCGTGGATCGAGCATGTCGCTCCAGATCATCAGCCGCCGCGAGGGGTTGTTAGCCTGAATTTCTTCCGACAGCAGATTGGCCTCGTAGACAAACATCTCTTCTTCGCTAAGATCACGTTCAGCATCCGAGCGCCCTTCCCCCTTTAGTGTCCAGATTTCATCAAGCCCGAGGTTCAGGTATTTGCTCTCGAGTGTATCATCTCTCAGCAGCTCCTCCATCAGTCTCAGGCTCGTGCTCTGAATCTCGCGGGTGTACTCGCTAAACGGGTTGTAGGCGCCATGCCCCTGCCCACGCAGCACACGCGGCACATCGTAGGTAACGGCGACAATTTCCCCATCCGTAATCCTTCCGTCATCGAGACGACGAATACGCCACGGCTCATTAGTCTCAAGCAGGCGTGGACGCGACCAGGGAGACGGAGTGTTCGGCGGGTGGTCCCACTCCGTCTTCAGCTCACCATTGATGACCTCGTAGTCTTCACCCTCTTCATAAACTGTGCCATCAGCTGCCTTGATCACGATGGGGGTATTGTTTGTCACGATAACATTGCGCACACTCAGGGCGACCGCCTCGTCTCCTGCTAGCGCGACCTGCTCGTCATAGATGGTATCCGTGTGGCCCGTCCGCAGGTCTTTCCACAAAAATCCCTTCGCATGGCCGTAGCTGCGGCTCAGCGGCGCGATGTCTACGTGGTACGTCTCAGCGTACTGAATCAACTCACGCACCGCCTGGGCAACCTCTGGATCCTCAAGCAGAATCCAGTCGACACAGCGTATTTGCAACTGATTGATGCGATGCTTGGACAGTCTCGGAATCAGTTTACGCATATCTCTCTGAATCTCCTTTGTGCCGATGGAGGGCGGCTCGCCATGGTCGAGGTAAAGAAAGCCGCGAAAAGGAAACTCCGGCCAATCGTTGATCGTGACCTGTGGCAACGCCTTCGGGTGCAGCTCCACATAACTTAGCAGCGTATAGATGCCGTACATCGCCCCACGAGACGTAAGGGCGGTGATTTCGATACCATCAGAATCGACCCGCATGACATAGGCCTCCGCAGCAGCATCAGCCGAGAGCCCGGGCGGCACAGCGCCCTTACGGATACGTATGGACATGGCAACATTACTGGCAGATTCACTGACCTTCAACTGATAGCCAGTCGCCGCATTTAGCGTGCCGACCAACTCCACAACAGCGGGCGTTGTGCGGTCCAGTAATTTGTCCTCCAGAACAACGTTGCGCAGGCCACTTAAGGCAAGTGGGGCCTCATTCTCTGCGAAAATCGCCTGCTGTGGAATAGGCAGGATGGCCGGAACACGCGTACCGTCCTGATACAAGGCGCGCACCTCATCAGCAGATAGAACGTAGTCATACAGCTTGGGACTCCCGATCTTTCCCTGGAAGAAGTGATCGTACTTACCGGTATCTACACTGTAGGCACCTATCGACTCGACCGGAAACGAGGCCATAGCAGGCACAGGCGGAGCTGCAAACATCACCAGCTCGCCATTCACGTAAAAGGCAACCCCACCTTCTTTGGCCTGAGTCACCACCAGTTGGTACCACCGCCCGGGTTCAAAATCGTACTCAGCCCGAAACAGCCCGCGTCCGCCTCCCTTTTGGCTGTAGTTAAGATCAATACTTTCACCGTCGAATATGCTGAGATTATACCTCCGGTAGCGGTCCGAACTGAGTAAGGAATGCACGCCGTCCGTTGCGCCTGGATCAAACTGAAACCACACACCATAGCTATACTCCTTGGGAAAGCGCACTCCCTTAACCGGAATGAATTGCCGCTCCCCCGGCTGTAAATACCAGGCCTCGCCGCCCGGCCCCGCCACACGGGAAACCCCTGCATCCCAGTCGTCCTGTGTCGCCAATTGCTGAAAGTCGACAACATCTCCAAAGCAAGGAGCTGCCACAAGCATGAGCGCTGCTGTCAGCGTGCCAATATAAGCCAAGAGTCGAACCACGGAAGATACAGAATTAGGTAACATAGATTAACGGAATGAGATCATTTTAGCCAACATTACGGGCCAGCTTATCGCGTCAGCATTTGCTCGTGCGCCACGCCCACATGCCAGATTGAAGCGAACAATAAACCCCAAGCCAGGACGCCCGCCACAAAGGTTGAGTTCATACCCAACAGCTACCCTGACACACGTTTCATGTCAACACATTCTCGCAATCTTTTTCTGGATATTTGCGCAACTTGTTTCATTTCATATCAAGCGAATGCCTATACCAACGAGTGGAATCGGCGAAAAAGCACATCGCAGTCGCATCTCAATTGAATAGCCCTATCCCAGGGCGATATCGGCCAGATACACCATCACGCTCAGCAAGGGACAAATGCTGCTCAATCCCCATAGGTCGGCAAAGCAGCAACAGGCCACCGTTGCGTGCCTAGCGGGAAGAGCGGGCGCGCTTTTTCTTTGCAGACGGAGCGGCCACCGTCTTGCCGCGGCGAACAGACAGCGGCAACGCGCAGACCATAGGGCGACCGTCCGTGGAATCGAACTGCAACTCCAGAAGCTCGACTGCCATACGCGCAATCTGCTCGGAGTCGTAGGTCATGGATGTAATAACACATTCAGCCAACTCCTCCGCAACCTGCGTATTGTCGAACGCCACAACACTAAGATCGCCGGGCACACTAAGCCCTTCGCCACGAGCCCACACAATGAGCTTGGCCGCAAGCCAGTCGGTTGAGCAGATCCAGGCCGTAGGCCAATCCGCCCGCTTCTTCGGCAGTTCGGCCTTAAACATACGGGAAACCTCCGAGGCGGGCAGCGGGTCGCGGTCATTCATCCACATCTCATGGGAAAGCCTGCATCCAGCCTTCCGCAGCGCGGTATACACCCCGCCCAGGCGCTCGGCGGCATTTGTCTCGCTACCGAGCGAGCCAATCCAGCCAAACTTGCGATGCCCCTTTTCGATCAACACGTTTGCCGCTTCAATACCGGCGTCGTAGTCCAAGATTGCAACACCGCCAAGACCATTGTAAATGTCATGCCGACAGAGCATGACAATGCTTCCGGTAAAACGCTCAGCCAACAAGCGATGATACCTTGGCAATAGCTCAGCTGGCAAGCGACCGATCATAATGCAACCGTCCATGACGACACCATGCGTACCGGCCTTTGCGATAAATTCAGACAATACCTTTTCACCCTCAACCGGGTTTTCCGGTATCATAACGGGATGCAGTTGCCAGCCCCGGCGGGAAAATTCCTCGTTCAGCAACAGGACATGGCGCCGCGCCAGCTCAAACAAGCCCCCATCGACCTGTGTGGTGATAAGCAGGGCGATCGTCTTCCGAGACCTGCCGCGCCGCCGACCACCGTAACCCAACTCCTCCGCCGCACCCTGGACCTTGGCAATCGTCTCCGGGCTCACGCCATCAACGCCACGCAATGCACGACTGACTGTCGCCGGACTCAGGTTAACATGTTTCGCGATCGCACGTACGGTAGGCATAACTCATAGTCGTTGCGAGACAGAAGTGCGTCAATTTGTTTTTTAGCCTATGGCGGATTGCGTTGCGTGACGACTTTCAGGCTTGTTTCAGCATCCTTCAGGCAACCAGCTACAGACAGCCTCTACCCTATCAGTATCTCCAATCAAACATACGCCTGAACGCATGATCTGTACCGCCGTGACCGTTCTCCGAGGGCAAGTCCTCACCCTCTATCAACTCTACATGGCCATCGTGAAAAAGGAAATTAGCCCCTCCCCCGTGGCGCAGCATAATCGCACGATCGTTTACCCCCTCTTCGCGAGCAACCATCTCGGCATCTCCGCTCCAGCCTGCACGGCGTCCGCTCCAGGAGGAATCACCAATATAGACCTTATTAGACGGATCCTTTATCTCTGATACGCGCACACCCGGTACGGGCTCAAACATAGCGTACGTCGTACACCAGCCACTGGGCCCGATTGCCTCAGCACCCGTTGGGCATGACAGCTCCGACAGTGTCCCACCGCGCTCCCCATGCTCAAACTCACCTAGATCCACATAGGGAGCCAGCACCTGTGGCCACCAGAATTTACTATCCGTCGCCCGCGGATCATCTGAGTCATGATAGGAGCGAAAGGACAAGAGCATGCCGCCATTTTGGGCTGCATACAAACTAGCGGCCACACCAATTTGCCTCAGATTGCTTGAGCAGGTTGTAAGCTGCTGCGAGGACTTTAGCGAACCCGATACCTGAACCACGATCGCGCCGAGAACAAGCATCACCATCACTGCGACAAGCAGCTCAATCAGGGTCACACCACAGTCCCTGCGCACTCGAACATGGCCCATAGCAACCGACCTCGCACTTGGCCGATGACAACATACGCTCTCACCGCGATTATATTTCATACATTCGGGAAGCACCACCATGCCTTGCATAGATAAAGCATCACCTACCTACACCCAACTGTCAACAACATATTTCAGATACATTACGCAACAAACAAAGAAACATTGTTTCGTCACAATGACCCTACAGACTGTCCAGTGCGGTGTACCAGCATCGTGTGCTCCGACCAAATGCGAAAAATCGCTCAGAATCCATCTGTGCGCACCAGCGGGTATAGGGCTACGACTATATTTAAACCGCGATCTAAACCCGCGGATACGAAAGCTCGATTTCGGCCATCAAGTTGCTCCGGCAGATATCCGCCTGCACAATCATCGTTTGAGCAAGATCAATCCAGGGCAGCGTGGCCAACCAGCGGGTTGCCACAGCGAGATCCTCGCTCTTTCGCAGATACAGGCGGCAAAAGCTGGCGCGTTCACGCATCAGGTCGCGGCCGCTTTGCTCTGCACAGAGTGTAAGAATTTTTTGCACGTTCTCGGAGGTAACCCGCAACTGGCTTTCCAGGTCCCCCACCCCAACGCTGTCACTTCCGATAACGGCAGAGGTGCCCGAGATGTAGACTGCGCCGGCAGCATCGTAACTGGCCCGACAGAAGCTCGGCGGGCGTGGCCCGTATTGTTCCGGGTATTCATAGGCGGGACATTGGGCCGGGTTCTCCAGATGGGCAACGGCTTGCGGCGTAGCGAGCGCCACAATGCTCAAGTGATCGTCCCCCGCTCCTACGGCCGAGGCGGCGCAATACTCATCACGCGCACCACAGCCAAAGTGCTGCTCAAAGGCCTGATGCCGCCCGAGGCAAAACGCCTGGTAGTGCTCCAAGCTATTTGCCACGGTATTTATCTCCGGCACGTAGTTCCAGATGCGCAGGCAGTTGAGCCCGCCCAAAGCAGTAAAAAGCTGCCCGTAAGCGCTTCGCGTCTGCGCCTCCAGATTGCCGGTGACGGGCACCGAATAGCAGAACCAGCGTTGCCCCTGCGTCTCACAGGAAAAGGTGTTTTTGTCAATACGGCTTAAGCGCTGCACCGTATCGGTCATACACTCAACCGATGGCCCAGCCAGCAGCGTGTTTGCCAGTGCCAATTCCGCGCTAGTAGCGACGATCTGGGAGCGTGCTGCTCCGAATGTAACCTTGAGTGCCATGCTTTTTTTCAGCTACATCGTGGATCTTCATTCGCCATCCCGCCAGGAGTCCACTGGTACAGACGCAGGGCATAGTACAGCGCATAATCGACGAGGTAAACCATGCCCGCGGCCCAGATAACATCCGTCAGGTAGTGGCCGCCCTGCAGGACACGGGCCGCCCCCATGAGCACACCGTAGACCAGCCCTCCGTACAGAAAGGCGTAGGCCCAACGTTTGCGCCAACCGAGAAAGATAAAGTATGGGGTAAAAAGAAAGAAGCCGATAGAACTATGCCCGGAGGGAAACGAGCCGCCCTTTTCCTTTCCAGGCACGAGCACGGGCAGGTACTCGCGCGCTCCGCCATCAAACTCAAGCGTCTGACTGGGGCGCGGGCGACCATAGTGGTCCTTGAAGATGAAATTCACCACCACGACCGGACCCAGCAAAATGGCGACGATGAGGAACACGCTGGGCAGGCGCCATGCTCGCAGCTTGCGCATAAAAAAGCCCCCAATGAGCGCAAAGAGCGCCACGGCACTGAGCGCGATGCCCGGTATTGGGCCATAGGCGTGAAGGAACTTCCAGAACGGTTCCTCACCGATGGGCCATTGCCGATCGCCCGCGTAGAATTGCTGCGACAACTCCACGTCGATGGGAACAAGCCAACTAACAATGCTGACCACGGCCAGGATGGCCAATGGCGTCCAGATCATGGGGCGAGCTTCACACTGCTTCATCGGTTCCATCCTTGAAAATCATTACCTTTATAGAGGGTGAAAGCCTTGGCGTTCTTTGTCTCATCCTGCGACGATACCACCCCGAGCTTTTCCGTGCTGGTAAAGGCCTCCAGGATGTCTCCGCTGAGCGGGTTGTCACGCCCAGGCCAGATGATCAGCGCGTCCTTGCCCAAGGCATTGTCTGGACCACCCCAAATCTCGTATTGAGACTCGATAAAGCCCTCCGGGTAGTGCTCGCCCATCGTCAGCCAACGGTACACGCGGGGTTGCCCCGGCAGGTAGAAGCCGAGCTCGGCCATGGTGTGGCGGTGCCCTGTCGCGATTACGAGCTCAGGCTGGCCATTGGAAAAAGCGCTGTAGTACGCACCGGCTTCGCGGCCAATTTCGCTCCACCCTTCCATGCGGCGACCGGGGTCCATCGGGTGCCCTTCCCAGCCGCCAGCCTTAACCACAAAGGGCATGGCATAAAAGGCCAGCGAAAGCACCACGCCGAGGTAGACGCCGGGCTTAAAGAATCCGCGCAGGCGATCAAAGCCGCCTCCGGTTGAAATAGCCTGCGTGCCCCAGGCACCCAGCAGCATATACGCACCCGGATAAAAAACCGCGGGCCAGTTAGCGTTGATGCTTTGGCGCAGCGACATAAAGAGCACCACGAGCAGGCCCGGCACCGAAAACCATAGCAGCAGGCGTTGCGCACGGGCCATCTTGGTCCAGCGCAGCCCCAGTGAAATGAGAATGCCAAAGAGCAAAACGCCTGTAATGATCGAGCCGAGCACGATCTGCAGCCCGACAAAGGTCAGCGGACGCACGAGGTATTCCACCCAAGCCTCGCTACCGGGCTGGAAGTGATCCTCCATGTGCTTGAGCGTGATCCAGTCGTGCTGCATATTCCACAGCAGTGGGGGTAGCAGAAAGGCCAGCGCCACCAGCGCAATAATCCACGTGAGTGGATTGACCAGCAGCCAGCGGGAAGACTTGTCAAATGCCAGAAAGCCGAGCGCCATGCCGAAGAAAGCCAGCATCATCTGCTTACTCAGGAGGCCACAGCCGAGCAGCAACAGGAGCAGAAAGGCCCAGCCGAGCCGCCCACCCGCCTCGCGCGGCTGCTCCACGATACGCCAGAAGGCATAGAGCCCCCCCGTCCAGCAGAACAGCAGCGGCGCATCGATGGTAAAGAGCGTATTGAGCGCGAGGTTGCCCACCGTGGCAAACATCAGCGCACCCGTCCAGAACGCCGCCCGGGCATTGAAGAGTCGCCGCGCCAGCAGAAAAAGCCAGGTCGCCGTGCCTGCGCCGAAAAGGATCGGGGCCAGCTTGAGCCCAAACTGCGACCCGCCACCGAGCCAGTCAAAGAGCGCCATCAGCCAGGCGATCATGGGCGGCTTGGAGAAGTAGCCCCAGTCCAGTTCACGCCCCCAGTCCCAGTAGTAGGCTTCGTCGCCCACCAGATCGTAGGGAAAGATCGTCAGGTACAGGATACGGGCCAGCGTCACCAGGCCGAGCATCAGCCAAAAGCGCTGCGTCCATGTCCGTTCAGTTGCCACGTTACTCATTGCGTAAACGCGACATTAACCACCGCAGCGACCAAAAAGGCAAAGGTCATTTTCGCAAAATCACGCCCTCGGGGCTGCCGCATTCAGAAGGTATGGTTGAGGACACACGCAGCTGATATCGCCGAGATCCCATAAGTAGCAGTATCACACAACTTATTTGACACCGAATAGCTACAAGAATAAATGAAAACATGTCTCTGCTTATGCTTTATACAATACTGGTATTCGGCACACTTGCGCTTGGCATTTATCCAACAATGTGGTTTTTTGGATGCGCACTGGTCGGCCCTCCCATTGAAGAAACCATCACGCTGAAAAAAGCTATTATTTGGGTGGGAGCACTAACGCTTATACTCAGTATGAGTCGATGGATTCTGGAGAGTAAGAAAGAACGTTTTGTAATTTTGGTTACGCTGACCATTTTTCCGCTCTTCTTGCTCCTGAATCCAACCATAAATTTGATCTTCGGCACGTTTTCGAAAGGGCTTTTTTACTTCTGGGTTCTCAACTCATTACTAGTGGTCATGCCCGTTAGCCTCTTCTATCTTATTGAATTTCTCGCCAACCGAAATAACGGTGCGCCTAGCCCGAGCTAAAAGCTTCCCTACCCCGCCTGCTCCTGATCGCGAACGGCAATGACTTCACCATAGAAGCGGGGTTCGCGCCCGAGCAGCTTGACGTCGAGCACGGTTTTTACCCGGGCCAGGTGCTCGCGCAGTTGGGTCCGCAGGCCACCCGTGCCATGGACATCGCGTGCGGTATAGGCGTAGACCTCCAGCCCGTGTTGTTGGCCGATGTAGATTGCGCGGCGGGCATGGAAGTCCTGCGAGACGACGACGAAGCGGTCTTGCTGAAAAATGGCCTGCGCCCGGACGACGGAATCCAGCGTGCTAAAGCCCGCATAGTCGCAGATAATTTTCTCCGCCGGGATGCCACGCGCTACCAGCGCGTCCTTCATGTCGGTGCTCTCGTCGTAGTCCATCCGTGAGTTGTCACCGCTCACGATCAGGTATTCGACGCGGTTGGTTGCGTACAGCTCAGCGGCAGCGTCCATGCGTCGCTCAAAGTACAGATTCGCCCGGCCATTGCTCAGTTCCTTGGCACAGCCCAGCACCAACCCGACGCGACACGCGGGCACTGCTTCCGCATCAGTAAAGACTCTCCCCTTTGCCGCAGCGTAGATCGCCGATTTCGACCAGGCGATCCCCCCAAGCACTGCGAGTCCGCCGAGCAAGACTGCCAGCGCAAAAATAAAGAGATGCCATTTACCCGGTCGTTTCCATCGCCACATGATGGCTTAGACGCGAGCTAGAACGATGCGTTCAATACGGGATCGAAAATGAGCTGGCAAATAGACTCCAGGTACGGGTCTGCGAAGCGCCAGGCGTAGAGGTAGTAGACCACCCCGCCCAGGGCCAACCAGGGCCCAAAGGGAATGGCTACGCCCATACCCAGCTGTGGCTCTTCGCCCGTCTTGGCCTTGTCCTCGATCGGCGTGTCGCTGGATTTACCCTCGGCCTTGGCCGCTTCTTCTTTGTCGAGCGCGGCGCTGACCCCGTCCTTGCCTGCGGCAACGACTTTGCCCGGACCCGGCATGGCAATGCCGAATACCTTTTGCAAAATCATCACCGGGATGACGAACGCCGTGCCCAACAGTGCCCCGCCGAAGATACCAAAGAGCGCCCCCTGCCAGCCACAGAATGCCCCGATGCAGCCCATCAGGATAACATCGCCAAAGCCCATGGCTTCTTTTTTTAAGACCGCCTCCGCGCTGAGAGCGATCCACAGGATGACACCCGAGCCGACCGCCGCGCCGATCATGGCGGTGACGCCCGAGCGCAGGCTGAGCAGGAGGAAGGGCTCGTCACCGGAGTACCCATGGATACCGGGCAAGGCAAAGGACAGCAGCACCCCGGCGATACACCCGCCAATGGTGATCGCGTCCGGCAGGGTCATCGTGTCCAGATCGATAAAAGTCCCGGCAATCATGAGGGCCAGAAAGAGGAATCCCGCCACAGCCTGAGCCGGGGGAAGCAGCAGCCAAGCCGCCGTAAAGAGCGACGCGGTCAGCAGCTCGACAAAGGGATAGCGGAAGCTGAATTTTTGGCCACAGCAACGCGCTTTGCCTCCGCGTAGAAACCAGGTCAGAATGGGAATGTTGTCGTAAAAGGGAATCGGCTGGCCGCAGGCACAGTGCGAACCCGGCGTCACCACCGACTTCCCCGCCGGAACGCGGTAGATAACCACATTGAGAAAGCTGCCCCAGCAGGCCCCAAAGACAAAAGCCACTACCGGAAAAAACCACGGAAGCAGGGCCTCAATTTCTCTTACAGTATCCATCCTGAAAGCTCAATTACTTGCAACCGGAGCGAACCGCTTGCGTCATGGGCGCGTCGGGCACCTGCGTTTCGCTGTAAATTTCCATCGCCCGCACTCCTTGCCAGACCAGCATGGAGACGCCGTCCGCATAGGCCATACCGCGCGCCTTGGCTGCCTTGGCCAGCGCGTTTTCATGACCATAGGGCATGTCGTAAATCTTGAGGCTGGAGTCAAAGGGCGTGAGGTCGATCGGAGTCGGGTCGCCCTCGTGAAGCCCCAGTGAGGTTCCGTTAATCATCACGCCGCTGGTGGGCATGTCGCCCGGTGGCCTCTGGGTGATGTCAAACCCGCGCAACCTGCCCTCGCCCGCGACATCACTTAACCCGTCGAGCACGCGCCCCAGGCGGTCCTGATTGCGATTGCCCATCCACAGACTCCGGCAACCCGCACGCAAAATGGCATGCGCCACCGCCTGGGAAGCCCCCCCCGCACCGAGGAGGATGACGTCCTGCCCCTGCAACTCGACGCCCAGGTCACGTCGCAGGGCTTCGGCCAGCCCGTAGGTGTCCGTATTGTAGCCCACGTAGCCACCGTCAGGGTGACGCTTGAGCGTGTTGACCGCGCCCACGGCCTTGGCCTCGGGATCGAGTTCACGTGCCAGCTCGCAGGCTACCACCTTGTGCGGCAAAACGAGGTTCATCCCAAGAAACTTCTTTTCCCAGAGCAATTCAAGCGCTTCGGCCAGTTGGCCCTCGGGCACATGGAGCTTCACGTAATGCCAGTCGGCAAAAATGTGCTGCGTCTGCGCCATGCAAGCCAGCGCGGCATGGTACATGCGGGGGCTCAGCGAATGCGCCACGGGATCGCCCAACACAGCGAGCGAAGTGCCGTCCTCGGGCCAGTTTTCGAGATCCGCCAGGGTGTAGACGGTTGTCTGGTCAAGCTTTTCGCTTGTAAGCATTCTCGAATTCATGGACGAAATCGGCGTAGAGGCGAGCCGATTCCGGGTCACGCGCGCGGGTAAATTGGTTAACGAGATTGCGGCAGCAGCGCATGAGAACATCGCCCACCGTGGCCGGGGTCAGCGTCAGGGGATCAAACTCCATCCGGTATTCGTGAATCATGGTTTCGAGGTCCTCGACCGTGCGAAAAACGCCGCCTTCAAAGACATCGATGAAGAAGGGATCGCCCTCGGTGTAGCACCCGACCATGAAGCGTCCGGGAAACCCGACCGGCTCGAGCTTGATGTCGCAGCGGTAGGCCACCAGCAGGTAAATAATAGACAAGGAGATGGGCAGGCCGCGGCGACGCTCGATCACGCGACTGAGGAAGCTGTTGTCCGGGTGGTAAAAATCCTCGTTGTCCCCGCGAAAGCCGTACTCGTGAAAGAGCACGCGGTTGAGGGTGCGGCACTTGTCAAAAACCGTGGCGGGCTCACAGATTAACTCCCGCACGCGGTCAGCCACCTCGTCGAGGAAGAGTCCGCACTGCCCGGTGTCGAGCTCCGGATACCAGGTGCGGTCAAGCATCAGGCACCCCGTTTCCAGCTCGTATTGAAAGGAGCGGATAAAATCGATAAAAGCCGCTGCGGGGTCGTCGCCCTGGATTTCCTGTAAAATCTTGCGGGCATGGCTGGCCAGCTCGTCGAGGTGCTCAGCTTCACGCAGCCAGATGACGCCCTCCGGCCCCAGCGCACGAAAAGCGTCCACCAGCGCATCACGCACCATCCGCGACGGATCATCCATCAGGGCGAACAGGGCTTCCTTGCGCTGCGGGCTGAAATCAACTTTTGCCATTTTGCTCCATCATAGCCTATCGCAAGGCATCGGCAATGCGAAAAAGACAGGCCCCTTTCGGCCAACAAGTCCGCGCTAGTCGCGCATGCCAAAGAGCGCGCTTCCGACCCGCAGGAGTGTGCTGCCAGCGGCAATGGCATCCTCAAGATCACCACTCATGCCCATGGAGAGTTCCGGCAGACTAACGCCAAAGGACGCCTCCAGCGCATCCCGCGTCTCACGCAAGCGCTCAAAGGTGCGTCGCGCCACGGCCACATCCTCGTCCAACGGGGCAATCGTCATCAGCCCGTCAACCGTGAGATGCGCACAGCCGAGAGCGACCTCCAGCAACGCCGGGCAGGCGGCGCACTCGACCCCAAACTTGGCCGGGTCGTCCCCGGCATTGACTTGCAGGAGCACGGGCAGGGTTTTCCCCTGCTCTGCCGCCACAGCGTCCAGCTTGCGCAGGAGCTTTTCGCTGTCCACAGACTGCACACGGTCAAAGTGCTCCACCGCGAGGCGGGCCTTGTTAGACTGCAAGTGCCCGATCAGTTCCCAGCGCAAGCCCTCCGGCCCATGCGGGATCTTCTCCACCGCCTCCTGCACACGATTCTCCCCCACCGAGGCGAAGCCGTAGCGCGCAGCGTACAACGCAGCCTCGACGGGGTGCGTCTTCGTGACCGGCATGAGCCGCACGCTGGAACGCTCACGACCACTGCGTTGGCAGGCCGCGGCCATGCGCCCCTCCAGGCGGCGACAGTTTACTTCAAAATCCTTATAGCTTATCAAAACCCCTCCGTGAAATAAGTTTAACTAAATTTAATATTGATTTCCAATTAGAAACCATTATGCATGGAAACATGCACATTGAAAACTTCAAGATATTCAGTGATTTAGTCGAGAGCCAGAGCTTTTCTCGCGCGGCCAAGCTTAATGGAATCACCCAGTCCGCCGTCAGCCAGCAACTCCGAGCGATGGAAAAACATTTCAATGTGCTCATCGTGGACCGGAGTCAAAAACAATTCCGCCTCACCCGCGAAGGCGGCAAGCTCTATGATTCGGCCAAAGAACTCCTGCACATGTACGAAAAGCTGACCAGCGAGTTGCAGGAGATGAAGAAGGTTATCAGCGGCACGATTCATATTTCCACCATTTACAGCATCGGCCTGCATGAGCTTCCTCCCTACGTGAAGGAGTTTTTGCAGGAATTCCCCTCGGTCAACGTCCGGGTGGAATACCGACGCTCGAATCTCGTCTACGAGGATGTGCTGCACAATGCGGTCGACCTCGGCCTCGTGGCCTACCCGAACAAGATGCGCCAACTGGAGGTTATCCCCTTTCACGAGGACCAACTCGTGGTCGTCTGCAGCCCGAACCACCCGCTCGCCCGCCAGAAGAGTGTCGATATCGAGCAGCTCAAAAACGAGAAGTTTATCGGCTTCGATCAGGACATCCCCACCCGCAAGGCCACCGATCAGGTATTTAAAGAGCTGAAGCTCGATATCGAACCCGTGATGGAGTTTGACAACATCGAGACCGTCAAGCGCGCGGTGGAGATCGACGCCGGCATCGCCATCGTCCCCTCCACCACCGTCCTGCAGGAAGTCAAGCAGGGGCTCATCTGCTCGGTCGCGATTCGTGGCAAAAAGCTGACGCGCCCCTTGGCCATCATCCACCGCAAAGGCCGCGTGCTGACGCCCGCCATGAAGAAGCTCATCGCCCTGCTCAAAGGGAAAAATCTTGTGCTCGACGCCGCTTCCTAAGGGCCCGCATTGCCCGCAGGGGGAATAAGGACTTGCACTCATCTGGCATTTTCCTTTGCTGGGCTATTCCCATGAATTTGCTTCAGAAATCAATCGCCTGCCTCGCGCTCGCCTTGAGCGCCTCTACCCTGGCCGCAGACACACTCGTATTCAAGAACGGCGACCGCCTGACCGGCTCGCTCGTTAGCCAGGAAAATGGCGTCATTACCTTTTCCAGCCCGGTTCTCGGCACCCTCCAGGTCGCCGAAGCCGACGCCGAGGTGCAAACGCCCGAGAATGTCTCCGAGGAGGTCGCCGGCCCCACCATGCCGAGTGAAGGCACCCAGATGGCCGATGCCGCCGGAGCTCCTGAAACCGTAGAAAGCGGCGAGACTGAAACCGCTGCTGCCGAGCAACAGGCCGAAGACTGGGACGCACGCATCGCCGAGTGGAAGGAAGCCTTCCAGTCCGTCATCCCCGAGGGCTGGCACGGTAAGTTCACCGTAGGCTACACCTACACCAACTCCAACTCCCGCAAGACCGCCTTTGTCACGAAGTTTAACGCCAAGCTCGACGACGACATCCACCACTACGGCATTCGCGGCTTCTACGAATTTGGCGATACGGTCAACGCCAATGGCGTGAAGAGCGTCGATACCGACAAGTATGGCGGTGGCTTTAACTACAAGTGGGACTTTGAAGAAGACTGGTTCTTCACCTCCGACACCTCCTACCTCAAGGACCAGGTGCGCGACATCGAAGACCAGGCCACCGAAACGCTTGGTGTCGGCTACCGCATCATTAACGACGAGGACATGAAGCTGAACATTACTGGCGGTATGTCTGGCCAGTACAACAACGTGGTCGGCGAAAACCAGAAGTGGTTCTACTACGTCACCGCGGGCAACGAGTTTGAGTACCACTTCAACAAGTACTTTCGCGTCGAGCAAAACGCGTACATCCGCATGGACCCCTCGGACACAAACAACTACCAGTACAACTTCTACCTCGGTGGTGTGGTTAAACTGACCGAGTGGATCGAGGCCAGCCTCAGCTACAACGCCAACTACGACAACATCGTTGGCCCCGGCACCAAGAAGCTCGAAGAAAACATCATCTTCGCCCTCGGCGTCCCCTTCTAAGCCCATCGCGCTTAGCTCCGTCCAAGCAAACCGGAAACGGATAAACCCGGATTGCTTTTTGTCAATAAATGTGCTCACATGAGCACGTATGGATTTCCGCTATCTCTTTATCGACTTCGACAGCTTTTTCGCCTCCGTAGAGCAGCATTGGCAGCCGGAGCTACGCGGGCGCCCCGTCGGTATCGTCCCCAGTATCGGCACGGACACCACCTGCTGCATCGCCGCCAGCTACGAGGCCAAGCGGCACGGCGTCAAGACCGGGACAGGTGTCCGCGAAGCCCGCTTCCTCTGCCCGGGTATTGTATTTATTGAGGGCAACCACCAGCGCTACATCCAGACGCACCATGCCATGATCGCCACGATCGAAAAGTGCCTGCATGTGGAAAAAGTGCTCTCCATCGACGAGTGCTACGGGCAACTCCCCCCGCACTGGCAGCCACCCGCCATTGCCCGGGCCAAGTGCGACGAGATCAAGACCGCCCTGCGCGAGGAAATCGGCCAGAGCATCACCTGCTCCATCGGCGTCGGCCCCAACCGCTTCTTAGCCAAGCTGGCCAGCAAAATGCGTAAACCCAACGGCTGCCAGTTCATCAGGCGGGAGGACTTGCCGGGCATCCTTTACTCCCTGGAGCTAAATGACATCACCGGCATCGGACGCAGCATGAGCAAGCGACTGGACAGGCACGGTATCCGCAGCGTCAGGGAGCTCTGCGCCGCCAGTGCTCCACAGCTCTCCCGCATTTGGGACTCCATCCACGGGCTGGCCATGTACCGTCAACTCCGTGGCGACGACCTCCCGGAGGTGGCAACCCAACACCGCACGCTCAGCCATTCCCACATCCTGCCCCCCGCCCTGCGCCGCACCGAGCGCGCCCTGCCCGTCATGCACAAGCAACTTCAAAAAGCCTGCCGCCGCCTACGCGCTATGGATTACTACGCGGCCTGCATGACCCTCAGCGTAAAATTCTCTTTTACCTGGCGCTGGGAACGCAGCGTCAAGGTCTTCCCTACCCAGGACACCCAGACCTTTACCCTGCACCTCAACCGCCTCTGGCAAGATGCTCCGCGCGACGACACCCCGACGCAGGTCCGCGTGGTCCTCTCCGAGCTCACCCCCGCTGCTGACCACACGCCCTCGCTCTTTGCCGACGATAACCAGCCGCGGCGGGTCGCGCTGCAAAAAGCCATGGACAGCCTCACGCAACGCTACGGCAATGCCTCCGTCTACTTTGCTCCCGCTCACGATGCCCACCGCAACAAATCCGCCCCCATGCGCATCTCTTTCACTCATATCCCTGATATCGAACAGGAAAACGACGGCCTCAGCCCTTAGCGCAAAGTCCGTAAAGCGGCTTAAGTAAGTCTTACACGGCCTGGATCCTCGGAAACGCCGCTTTTACGGCTGCGTTCTTTATCACCCCATCCATCAGGTTTATTCCACCCTGGATGGAAGGCCGCATGCGGCAGGCCTCTTCCAAACCGTAATCGACCAGCAGCTTCAGGAAGGGAAACGTCGTGCTCGTAAGTGCCTCGGTAGCCGTACGCGCGTAGGCGCCGGGCATGTTGGCCACGCAGTAATGTACAACCCCCTCCTCCACATAGGTGGGCTCGGCATGGGTAGTCGGGCGCGTAGTCTCCGAGCATCCGCCCTGATCCACCGTGATGTCTACGAATACGCTGCCTGGCTTCATCGTTTTGAGCATAGCCCGGTTAATCAACTGCGGGGCACGCGCACCGGGGATGAGCACCGCGCCGATGAGTAAATCGCACTCAGGCAGCAAGTGCCGCAAAGTGGCCTCGGTCGAGTAAAGGACCCGCACGCCGGGCAGGGTTAAATCCAGCTGCCGCACCCGGTCAGGGTTCAGTTCAAGGATGGTCACGTCAGAGCCCAAACCGACCGCCATACGGGCCGCATTGAGGCCACTGGCCCCACCCCCGATAATCACCGTCTTGCCCGGAGCGACACCCGGCACGCCACCGAGCAGAGTTCCGCTTCCGCCCATATGGCTGCTCAGACAGCTTGCCCCGGCGATCGTGGCGATGCGGCCAGCAATCTCGCTCATCGGCTCAAGCAGGGGCAGGCGGCCATTCTCCACGATGGTTTCGTAGGCGATACAGGTGGCCTTGCTCTGGATGAGCGCGCGCGTCAGTGCCTCACTGGCTGCCAAGTGCAGATAGGTGAAAAGGATCTGCCCTTCTCGCAGCAGTGCGCATTCCGGAGGCTGCGGCTCCTTGACCTTAACGATGATGTCGGCCTCGGCAAAAATGGTATCCGGACGATCCATGATCGTTGCCCCGGCAGCACGGTAAGCGTCATCGCTAAAACCGATCTGCTCCCCGGCACCTGTTTCTACGGAAATCTCATGAGCGGAGCTCAGTTGGCGCACGCCATCCGGAGTTAGTGACACCCGCTTTTCCTGCGGCTTTATCTCCTTGGGAATTCCTATTCTCATGGTTTATCTTATGCTTATATCGTCCTGTGTTCAACCATCGTTAAGCAGGCACGCAAGGCCCGCGCTCACACGGCTGATTTAGTAAATGGATAAGGGCAAGCGCGTGAATGCGACACCTTTGCCGCGCACTTGACCCCATGCCGTGAGTTACTCGGGTAATGCCGTCGTAGCTCAGCTTGCGTCGTAGAGAATCCTTAAGCGCATAAAGACGGGGTTGCCTTCCGTAGCGGCAATCCTGGAGCGTACGGTTACGATCTCGATATCATCGTTAACCACGACGGGGCTGCCAACCATCTCCACCACATCGTCTCCCCAGCTCCAATCGGGGCCATCCAGCAAGCCGCGAACCTCTACCCGGTAGGTGATGCCGCCAGACTCGTAATCAACGCCGACGATCCCACCGCCACCACGCAGTTGACGGTAGGTGAGCTGCGGATACGCGCCACTGAATGACGATACAGGAAGCGACTCGGCACTTTCGCGCAGGGACATCCCCAGCGCCGCCCGCATGAGGTTGCTAATGGTATCGTTGAGCGGGACTGCTCCGGGAGCAACCAGCGAGGCACTTTGGTACTGGGCATTCGGATAGTGCGCAGCTAACCAACGTTGAAATCCGTCAAGGGCGGGGCCACCAAACGAAAGGTACTCGATGGGCCCCTCCGCGTATGAGGACTCACCCGTCTCGTAAAGTTCTGCATACTCCGGCAGCCAAACGGTTAAAGAGGTCGGCTCAATCGTGGCGTGCTCTTTCGAGGCCCAGAGCATTTGCGCACCTGTGGCATTTTCTTCAGTGAGGACAAAGGTGACCAACGGCCCGGTCTCGTCACCGTAGGTCAGAGAGTTATTGAGGAACGCCGTCAGTTCCGGGCTGGAAATGGTAAACTCGGTACCGGCGGGCGGTGCTCCAGCGTTGTCGGGTGTGGTAAAGCTGCCTACGAGTTGAAAGTGTGCCGGAGCGCTGGAAGATGACGAGGTATCGGGGTCCCACGGGGCATTATTGGCGGCTAACTCCAGCTCATCCCAATCCTGTCCGAGGACGCCCGTGTCACCTTGGTAATCGGGGAGCAGCGCATAGACCAGGGCCGTGTTCTGGCCTCTGCCGCTGTGCATGCCGTGGTAGCGGAAGGTCAGCTCGGAGTCTTCAATCACCATGTCCTGAACATAGCTTCGTCGCGGACCAAGGAGGTCGAAACGCACATAGGACATTCTTGTGGTTGAGCCGCTGCCCGAGCGTTTGGTTTTCATGACTGTGCTCGTACCGTTATTGCCAGAGGGGTCGCTGGCCTCGACGTACGAGTCCGCCGCGGGCTGGGCATATTCAACGGGGATGGGCGGAACGTCACGATCGGTATAAAGTGTCAGTGAGGTAGGGTCGATCGTGCCGTACTCTTTAGTGGCCCAGCTATGGTGGTAGCCCGTGGTGACGTCCTGCTCGTAGAGAATAAAAGTGATGAGGTCTGCAAGCGGTTCTCCGCTGGCGAGCGAATCATTGATAAAGTCGACCAGGGTTTCACCTCGGATGGTGTACTCTGTGCCGGTGGGTGGTTCTTCGTCACCAGGGGGGATTTCAAATGTGCCCAGCAGGGTCAGATCGCTCAAGTCCGTCCCCCCACCCTGCGTCCACGTAAAAGGGGCATCCAGCCCCGTCATCGTCATCTCTCCCCAGTCTTGGCCCTGCACGCCGCCCCCGCCCTGAAAGTCGGCGTTCAGGCCATAGACCAGGATCGTGTTACCCTCCTCTCGGTTGCTGGAAATGCCAATCATGCGAAAGGTCAGTTCGGCAAAACGCACGGGCAGCATGGGTAGTCCCGACGGCGCACCATCGTCCAAATCAAAACGCACGTAGCTGGAACGACGGTTTTTATAATTCGTGTGATAGCGTACCCACATGGAGTTTCCGTCGCCATTGTTAACGGACGCGGCGCCGAAACCCGAAGTCACATAGGTGTCGGCATCGGGCGTGTCGTAGTTGATCGTATCGGTCTTGTAGGCCGACACGCCGGGCTCAAAATAGAGCACCTGGATTTCGTCAAAGGTCAGTTCGCGCTTGTAGATTCTAACCTCGTCAATGTCTCCCTTGAAGTGCTCGCGAATATCACTGGCACCGCTGCGCCCCGCCGCACCAATGAAGCGCACGCTGTACTCGGAAGGGGTCGTCTGCGAAGGCTCCAGTGCCACCAGCACACCGTTGATGAAGAGGGCCATGCCATTCTCCGGACTATAGGTTGCAACGATATGGTACCACTCGCCGGGCTTGAGCTCCTCGGCCTTACCAGACAGGTCGCTGCGTTGGCCACCCCAACTGGAGCCGGCATGACGATGGATCATCTTCAGCGTGCCGCCGTCGAGTAAGAGCCCCTGGCGGTCCCATGCCTCCGAGCCGATCAGGTACTGCGTCTGCCCAAACGTCACCTCACCGGGCTTTACCCACAGGGAATAGCTGTAAGCGGTATCCTCCATGTTTATGGTCGGAAAATTGACCACGCTTTCTTCGCCATCAAACTTTAGCGCGTTACCGATAACGCCCCCTGTCCAGGCAGCATCATGGATCGTGGCATCCGCCGTGCCGATAAGGTCCTCGGCCACCGTGCCCTCGCCTTGGTCAAAGGTGTAGTAGACGACGGGGTCTTCTCCTTCGAGCGGTGACTCAGCTTCCATGCGATCGCGAATCGCGCGCACAATGTCAAAACCCGTATCGATGTAGTCGACGTTGCCTGCCCACTGCGTCCCCTGCGCCAGCAGCACGGCTTCATCGAGATAACCTTCCAGCTCATAGATAACGGGCAGCGAATACAGGTGCAGCTCTTCGGGGGTGAAATAGAGTTCTTCCAGACGGGTAAAGAAGTCCTCCATCGGCTCGGCAGCGACGCCGAAGAACTTGTCGTAATAATCCGCCAGCAAGACGTCTACGTCGAGGTCAGGGTTCCAGAGTAACTTAGCCGTGACGTATTCATTGAGACAGAACCACCAGGCGTAGGGGTGATCTGCGGAGACCAGGCCAAAGTTCGTTTCGCCGCCGATATTCAGGATGTCGTTCTCGCGAAAGTACTTCATTTTCTTGATGTCCTCATCGATCAGGTGCGGTACGAACGAAGGCGTGACCTTGCGAAAACGCTCATAGTAGCGGTAGAAGTAAAACTCCGATGGGTCTAGCGGGGCCCAGCTTTCGATGAGATCCCAACCGGCTTCCTTCTCGTCGCTGTCATTGAAATACACGCGCGTCTGCGCCAACTGGACGACGAGATTGTCCGGCAGTGACGTAATCTGTAGCGGCGGCATGCGGTATTTTTCATACGCAGGGTAAACGACCTTACCCGGCAGATCATCTGCCGCCTCAGCCGCCTGTACCGCAGCCCATCCGATCAGGTCCGAGTACTCGCCTGACGGACCTCTCTCTGGCGTGAGGAAGGGCTCGCAGTAGGGATTGCCCGCCGTCTCATAGGCGTCCTTGGGGATAACCCCGATGTAGTTTCTGCCCGGGTGCTTGGGCGTGGAAAGATAGTCGCGCACGTGCTGGATAACGAGGTCCATCACGCCCGGAATCGGAAAGTGAAATCCCTGGGCTACGAGGTCCGGGTGCGTGTCTCCAAACAAAGCCTCAACGCGATCGCCCTCAAAGGTGTGACGCGTACGCCAGGGGTCAACCGTGCCACCGTAGCCGACCTTTCGCCGCCACTCCGAGTTACCGTAGGAGAAGCGGTTTTCAAAGTACGGGGCGTCGGTTATGTCCATCGTCGAGGGTATGGTCAGCGTCGATTCGCTCGGGTAGATGTCGTACTGCGGGTCCGGGTAAAACCACCGACAGCCCAGCTCCTCCAGAAAGCGATAAACGCCGTAGAGTGAACCCGCGCTGGAGGTATTGTAGTTGTAAACGATGTTAAAGCTCTCCTCGTCATGCCCCACGATAGCCACGCCGCCGGAAAAACTTTTAATAATAAAGCCCTCCGCCTTTAGCGATCCGAGGGGCAGACTCAGTTGATCGGTAAAGACACTCTCGCCCACAAGGATGGCAAAGCGACCCGTGGTAAAGGTGGACAAGCTGGAGGAGTAGTTATCGTTGACCAGCAGCACATCGAGCTCCGTGCCCGTGATTTTCTCGATGTACTCGTTGAGGGTGTTCACCGCAGTGCTGATACACCCGGCGCGGTCATCCGAGGTCACGATAACGGCCTCCGGCACTCCGTTCAGGACCAGGGTATCCGTAGCGGCGGCGGTGCGCCATAGCATCGCACAGGCCAGGCCAATCAGGGGTAAGCATCTAATCTTCATATAGCAATCAATGGGTTGTTTTCCAATTCGGGTTCGGCAGCCAATCGGTCTAAAAAATATGGCCGGACTTACTCGGGCCGAAACCAGCGCCTGACATCGCTCGAAAAATACGGCGGGATGACCGCCTCCGGCTTAAAGTAAAGGTAGCCGCCGGGCTCGGTAACACGCCATAGTTGGCCCGCTTGCTCCGGCTTCACCGGGATGCTGAGCTTGTAGGATTTTCCGCCGCGATGGCTTGGCTTGTAGTAGTTATCGTTCCAGACCAGCTCGCCATCCGGGGCCCAGATCGAGAAACGCCTTACGGTGTTGCCCTTACTGTGAATGGCGAGCTCGACGTCGAAAGACTCGACCCCCTCCGGCACATAAAACCAAAGCTGATTATGGTAGCCCGCGATATCCACCCGGCCACCGGGCTCGGCGACGATAACCTCTTTGGCATCGCTTTCGAGAACCACTGGCACGACCAAACGCTGTGTACCGGCAACGTGCAGATGGTACAAACCCGGCGGTGCACTTTGTGCAAGGGTGAGCTCCTTGCCGTTGACCACATCCCACTCGCCTTCTTCCACCAGTTCGCCGCCTGGCCCAGTGAGTCGGTAGGTCGCGGGCTTTCCCTTGCCCTGCTTGTTCGTGCTTTGACGCAGGGAAATGGTTTGAGGCGCATCACCCTCGTGCAGAAAGGCGATATGCTTCTGCTTATCAATCAGGTAAACCTCGTTGGCTACGGGCGCTACGCTTTTGTCCGCTGTAGCCAGGGCATGCAGGGCCAGCGGGTAGTAGCGCAACATCCAGCCCGTTGTTCGCGGCGCAGTGTGGCCGTCACCCCGCACATAAAATCCCTGGATAAAATCGGGCTCCTCGCCATCCCAGATGGACGCTTTCGTCCAGTCGGAGAAGTGCTGCAGGCGGCCAAGGTAGTGATCCTCGCCCGTGAGCTTCCATGCGTAGGCATCTGGCTCCAGCAGCGGATCGACGTAGTGCGTGGCAGAAATCCCGCCCATGTAATCAGCATAGGCCAGATAAATTTCTCGCCAGTAGTCATCTCCAGTAAAGCGCTGATACTCGCGAAAAGCCGTCACATAAGGCGTACCCAGACTCCCCTCTTCTTCGTACTCCCTTTCGTAACCTTCGGCCAGTGCATGCGCTGCGACGAGGAACCACGGATCAAAGGTCGCTTCGTACGTCTCGACATAAGACTTGAGCATGGTCAGGGGGAAGCGCGTGTCCACCGGTTTTCCGAAGGGACCTAGAATATCAATGGGCCCGCGCAGCTTGCCCGTGTCGTCAACCTTAGTTAGCCTCATCCAGTCCTGAAAGAGATCCCATGCGCGGTAGTAGTCGTTCATGTACCAGGCAAAGAGCAGGTAATCGACCTTGCTCTCGTAGTCACGGGTTCGCGTGGCGTTCTCGTCGTCCTCAAAGGTCGATGCCCATGGAAGCGTCGAACGGTGGATGACGCCCCGCTTCCTGCCGTCGGTGGCGTAGTGCTTCCAGTTCGCGTCAATGTTTTGCCGGGTGGCGATGTCGGCCTCATGCAGGAATCGCGAGTCACCGCTGCGTGCGTAGGGAATCCAAGAGAACGGCCAGCCGTGGTGGCGCTTGCGGTAGGCCCGGTAGAGGTCCGGTTCGCGCCGTTCGAGTTCGAGATTCCACCCGGTAATATCTCCGTAGATCCACATGCCATAGAGCCCGAGATGCTCCCGCCACTTGCCCGGCGCGAGGGCCAGCTTTTCATAGAGCCGCTCCTCCTCGGGAAATCGCTCCGTATCTTTGTAATGAATTTCGTAAAAGGCACCGCTCCCCGTCATCCACTTGGGATCAACCACCGCGCGCAGGGTCTCGGCATTGAGCGCATCGATAATCGCCGCTGCGTTGGCCTCGGTTTGCGATGTGGGCTGCAAGTAAAGCCACATTTCCTCTGTGCGGGAAATGCCCTGCGCGTTGACCGACTCGGGCTCACCCACACGCCAGTATTTTATCCAGGGTCGCCCCGCGCGCATGATGCTATGAACCGGATCGACCGTTACCTCGTAGGGCAAGCGGAAGTTCAGCACCTCGCCCTCGTGGGCAAAGCGTGCCTGGAGCAAGTTAAGCGTCCACTCCGAACGGCTGAGTTTACCCGGAGTATATTGGGCATGCCGTGCAGCTGAGGGCAGTGCGGGCTCGCCGCGCTCAGCCGTGAGTTCGCCTTCGAAGGTATAACCGGCGGGACGATTGTGACGCGGCCAATTGTGAAACCACAGTACATCCTTACCATACTCCAGCTCGGAGGGATAGTTTTGCCAAAAGTCACGCACACCGAGGAAAAGGCTCACTTCGTCAGCATAGGCTAACCCGGCAACACCCGGTGCGCGCTGCCCGGCAAACTCCTGCACACGATCGGCCTGCAAGATGTCAAAGTGCTCATAGTCCCACTGCAGCAGGCTCTGACCTTTTTGCCATGCTCCATGCGGCGTCAGGAAACCGAGGGGCGAAGGCGATTGCGCCAGGCTAAACTCCCAGCCCATATTTTCAATCGTGTCCGTATTCCCATCTCCGGTAAAAATCCAGCTATAGGTGATCTTCACCATGGGGCTGTCTTGATAAAAATACAGGCGGGTCAGGAACTGGCAGTACTCCGCCCCACTCTCGTCATCGCGGTACCAGCCCGACTTCTTCAGCACGGTTTTCACTGAACCACTTAGCTCTACTTCCCACTCACCAGCAGACTCCGAGCGATAGACAGGTCCGTCCGAAAGCTTGACAAAACCGCCATCGAGCGAGCGCATGCCCAGGACCTTGTCCGCTGCTTTCCCACTTGTGCCCGCATACCACAAGCCATCGTCCACTTTGAGCAGGCCGGCATCCAGTTGCGGCTTACCCGCATCGAAGGATACCGTCATGGGCTTTGTCGCCGGGGTGTTGATATCGGGTCCATACTCCAGCCCAAGGCGTCGCTCACCACCCTCAACATCTACCGTAAAGCTTACGTGGACCCACTTGATCGAACCCCACTTCGACCACTTGGCGATGGACTCCACCTGAAACGGGATCTCTGGCCGTCCGGGTTGATCGAGCGCGATGAGGCGGAGGTTTACGGTATCTGCCAGCACGCCCATCGGAAAAGGCACTCCAGCCGTAATGGGTAGGCCGCGCACCGATACCTTGTTGCCGTTGGAAATAGTCAATGGAACCATGCCCGATGTCGACACTACCTGAGCAAAAGTTTCCACGCGAAAGGGTTCGGTCGAGTGCGCAATAACATCGCCCCCACGTTGACGCAGGACCACCTCAATCGTACCTACACCGCCAGCATGAAGCGACTCGGGTATCGCCGGGTAGAGCATTGCTGCGCGGGTATCGGGCCGGATAAGGTGTTGGCTAACACCATCGGGGGTCAGCACGCGGAGCTCCAGCTCAAGCGCCTCCAGTTCTACGCCTGCTGCGCGCGGGTCGATCTGCACCACGAGACTCAGGTACTTTTCCTGCGCCCAGAAGCGGCTCTTGGCCATCAGCACCCGCAGGGGCGGAAAGGCATCATCGGGCAAGGCGTTGCGAACGCGACGCAAGTCTGCCTCGTAGAACGGCAAGGCCTCATCGATGGGCTCCACCTTAAGTGTTTCTTCAGCAAAACACGGGGAGGTGACAGCGGCCAGCAGCAGCCAGATTAACTTAATTTTATGAAAATATACTTTATCCATGGGATCGTAAAAGTGTGATGCTTACCACGCCTATGCCTGGCGGTCGCGCAGCATGAGCAGCCAGGGCTCTTTCCCCTGACCAAACCAAATAACGAGCCAGCGGTAATCAGGAAAGATCGGGAAACCTGTCGCGTAGACGCGCTTCCAGTCACCATGCTCCTGTTCCTGCACTGCAAGCTGTATCCTGAAACCACGTCTGCTACCATCGCCATACGGCTCCATGGCCGAGCTTCTGGCGGGGACTTGCTTCATGTTGTCATTAAAAAGACCTACGACCAGTTGTTGGGACATGTTATACAGCAACAGATTTTCTGTCGGGAACGCACGAGCGCTGTCAGCAATTGATAGCACCTTTATTTCATCGGGAGAGATGTCACCGTGAAAAAAGACGAGTGCCTGCTCTGCCTCATTGCGCTTGAGATGTACTGAGGCCAAGGGAGGCGGGATCGCCTCTTCCGGATTGTAGGGTTGGGTATAAAAAGCCAGATGCTCAGGACCACGGTATTCGAATGCGGGGCTGCTGCGTACCGTTGGCACATCCAGTTGCACCCACTCGCCACCGTTCTTGTAATACAAACCGCGAATAGGGACATTGTTCGTCACCACGGAGAGCGACACATTTATCCAACCTGGCTCAGCCTGCCCCTGGGCCCGCAACTCACCCACCTGAAGAAGTAGAAGCAAGATGGCACAGGGGACTAAGAGGTAAGGTCTAAATTTCATCTTCATCCAACCAGCGGAACGAGGTTATAACGAATTTTCTGCCTAAGGTCTGCTTTGTTGCAGCTGTAGGCTCCCAAGGGTTCGTATCATCGGGGTAAACAGGCTCAGTAATACGCTGCACAATAGCTTCGCAGACCGCATACGCACTCTCACCGTTCAGCTCGTTCTCCACATCGCCATAAGCGCGAATGGTAAACGTATCAGAGCGCGCACTGACAACACTCCCTAAGATACTCAGCAAATCGGCCTGTGTGACATAGCCCGGCGCAGCACGGCTTCTCGACTGGCCGTCGGTAGCCTCAGGATGGGGCAATCCCGTTTCCGTGGCACTGGTCACACGCTGGTGGATGCCTTTTGTTGCACCAATGATATAGGTCGAGCCTATCCATTCACGCAGATTGGAGTTAATGCCCGTCGCTGGATACGTGCCGCCGTCGAAGTTACGTGACCATCGGTAATCCAGAGCAGCCTGCAGTGCCCCCATCTGCCAGGGGCCGTACGAAGCATCGGACTCATCACTCAGGTCACGGTTAACAAAATCGGAGATGGACAGAAACGGTCCGCGTAGCTTGACCTGATAGACAATCTGCGCCGCAAGGCGCGATATTTCATCATCCGTAAGGTTGCGAAAGCCCTTCCACATTTCAGCACTGATACCGTCTGAAGGGTGATCGGCGACAAATGCAGTGCCAGTCGGCAGTGGTGCGCGGGCAACGGGATTAGCCAGCGTGCCCGCATCATAAGTCTGAATGCCATTGGCGGTATCGGCGGCATCGAAATAGCTGATGGCGCGGCGACGCAGTGAGGCCAGTTGTGCCTCCCATGCCTCAATACTCGTAGAGTTGACATTAAAGGCACCTTCTATGGTTAGCAGTGCGGCGATGATGTCGGGATCGTCCAGTAGCGCATTATCCGCACTCAGCGCAGAGTCTGTAGGTTGAATGCGGGGGTTCAACCAGTCGTGGCTGGCAGCATCGTAGCCGCTAAAGAAAAAGCGATCCCATGTGGCCTCGTTTATCCGGTACGAAAAGTCGGCCTCGTCTCTGTCGTAATAAACGCTGGCCCATGAATTTCCCAGTGAATAGGCGGGATCATGAATGCTTCCTATGTTCAGGTGTTGCAACTGACCAATGGACAGAATCGGTCCTCGGGGCACATCGAACAGCACGACATTCGAGAAACCTGTTGCCGGGCTGGTCCCATACCCCCAGAAGGCATGCTCTCCGTCCGTGTCGACCACGTAGTGCCCAACGTTACTCACCCCTCCGGAAACGTAGACGCCCAAATGGGCAGGGCTACCATCCCAAAGGTAATCACTGCTATCGGGCAGCGCCGGATTTGTCGCACGCAGGTTAGCGCTGACCAGCCATGACATCCCTGTATTGACGTTCACCGTGCCGCCGTAGCGCGATGTGCCATAGCTCACGCGATCGTGTCGTGAGTTTCTGGCGATAATAGGAACGGGAACACCAAAATAAGCGGAATCAGCATGAACGCCCCCCATGTGCTCTAATGAGGCGGGATCAAAACTACTATCTGCGGGATCAGTCTCTACCCACGTAGACGGCACAAATACATCCGCCAGCGTCTGCGCTTCGCTACCGTTAACCTTGAGCGTGAAGCGATTAAACCCATACAGCATCTGCATGGTTCCTTCGGCAGCCAGACCAGTCCCATCTGGACCGAAAAAGCCCGGATCGAGGGCGACGTTCGTATTTATCCACGCGTAGGCAGAAAGTGGCGTCACCCCATCGTTTATCATGTCCAGTCCAGTCGAAGGAAATGGCTCTGGCGACATGGAGTCGATAGTAAACACCTTTACCTCGCCCGGCTCAAATGACTGGTCGCTGATCTTGAAAGTCAGCGAGTCTCCCAGCACATCGTTCATTTCACGGGTGGGCATGGAGAGGTAGGCCGAACTGTTCGTGCCGTAGATGCGAATGATGAAGCCAGATGCCTGCTTACCCGGCTCGGGCGACCAGACGACCTCATAATCCGCTGACTCCAACTTAATGTTATAGGGATTCGCCAGTACGATTGTCGGTTTGAGCGTGACATACAAATCCGCTGGATACGAATGCGAGGACGCCACATAGCCAAAATGAAACATGAAGTAGGTCATCACCGGGACGACGCCGTGTTCGGTGTCAGTCTGGGCACGCGGGGCGATGCTGGCCGCGGCTCCGCTGTTGTTAACCTCGTCTTTGAGTTGGTAGAAGGAGCGGGCCAGCTCCAGGTCGGGGAGATTTGTTCCCCAATCAGGCAGCGCCTGGTTTCCCTCGAAAAGCACGGTTAGATCCTGCCTCAAGCCACCGTCGCGCGTATTGGTAGCCAAACCTTTGCTGGCAAAGCTGACCGTGTGCAGCAACTGCGCGCGCTCAGCGGCAGTCTGCCCGGCACCGATCGTGCCCGGATAAACAATCTCGAGGTGCGAAAGATCCGAAACGTGCGGGTTCATCGTATCGTTGGCATCATAGCCCCCAAAGTCAGGCAAGGCACTCAGGCCACTGTTGTCGGGGGCAGTAAAGGCGTGATTTGGATTAGCGTCTGGCGTGCTGCCCGTGTGGTACCGCACGCGGGTGCCTTCGTCCCCTACCCACCAGGCATAATGTCCATAAGGTGAGCCTGACGTACTGCTGATCTCAACCAGGGGGGCAGTCACGCGGTCCGGGTTATTGGGATCGGCCACATCGAGAGCTTTACCCACCAGAGTGACCGCATCCGCTCCGGCCCCAACGGTGTGCCCGGTATCGGGATTAACATCACCAGAAACAAGCCAGGCGATGCGTTCGCCTTCGGTGTAGTCCGGGTGCGTAGCATCACTGTTCCAAACTCCAGTCCAGCGTCTTGCGCCCGCCGCGGGATCGTCCGTTAGCGTAAGGATGTCTGCCTGTGCGCTGACGCGCTGGTCCGGCCCCATCGACTTCTGCAGTTCACCCATTGCCACCTGCAATCCGAAGAGCGCGTTCTTGCGCGCTTGTGTTTGCAGCATATGAACAGAAGCGACCTTCAGGTCTGCCGTGACAAGCGTGCTCAGACTCACCAACAGCAGGAGGATAAAGGACATCAAGACCAACGCAACGACGAGGGCAAAGCCCTTCTCTGACTTGCAATATCTCATGCTGTGGCCTTGGGAATTGTGTTATGTGACACTGCCATTTTGGCTAGGTGTGAAGACAGGGGTATTGTGCTGCATGGAATTGCCTTCCACGCATTTAAGTATCTGAAAGTTAAGGCTCCGGGGCAATCCAAGAGGCGGCGCCCCGGAGCGTGTAACTGTGTACCAGCGCGTGCCGTTACTTACGACGGCGCACCAGCACTAGACCGATGGAAAATGCGGCAAAAATCAGGCCGTAGGTACCCGGCTCGGGGATGACCGTGACGCTCATGGAGGAGTTACCAAGACCACTCTCCTTAGAGAGCATCTTTAGCGCACCACCCGTGTATGAGCTATCCTGAAAGAGGATAAAGGTGACCAAATTGGGGTCGGCCTGACCGCTTTCGAGGCTGTCATTGAGGAAGCTGACCAGTGGCTCACCGGTAATGGAAAAAGGATCCCCCTGGGATACTCCCGAGCCCGGCAGGAAAAACGAACCTACCAGAGTAATATAATCCGGCAATGCACCAGTCGATCCGGGCCAAGGGGCGTTGTCAGCCGTAAGGGCTTCTTCGCCCCAGTCCTGCCCGAGGAGGCCGTCACCACCCTGGAAGTCGGGATTCACACCATAGACATTAACCGTCGTCCCGGGATATTCACTGTCATCACTGGCATAGCGGAAGGTGACCGAAGCATCCGTAATGGTCTGTCCGGTGAAGCTCCCCTCATTCCCACCCGAAAAGAGGTCGAAGCGCACATAGGAGCGATTACGATAGCGGCCACTGGTGTAATAGCGAATCTTCAAAGAAGAGGAGGTGCCGTAGTTTTGATCACTGCTGGAGGTTGCGGCGGTGTAGGTATCCGCATCCGGCGCAGCGTAGTTGATAACCGTTTGCGCCGATGCACTCGCCGCGAAAGCGGCTGCAGCAACCAGCAGACATGAGGCCAACTTGAATTCACGAACGAGTTGTAGGGGGGTGGAAACTTTGGCTGTCATAATGGTAATCCTTTTTTCTGTGTTCTCGATTAGGGTGTAAGTGTTGCCACGCCACCCAATGAATCCTCCTTTGATAAAAACGTCAAGGGGTAAATAATTATTTTATTACTTGATAAACTTAAGGTAATGCGCTTATTATTTGCCTATAAGAGAACATTTCGCTTAAATCTGCTAAAAATTACGCCATACAGACAGCCTCATAATAAATTTTTCATCATGGAAAGCACATCCAAGACCAAGCGCATCACTATCGCGGATATAGCCCGGGAATCAAAAGTTTCGTCCAGCGCAATTTCCTCCTTTCTCAACAACAGCGACAACGGCATCCGCGTAAGCCTGGACACACAGCGACGCATTATCGATGCGTGCCGGGAGCTGAACTACCAGCCCAAGAGCGACTTTGCCCAGCGGCTCCTCTACCCTCAGCGTGGCAGCGTTTGCTTCCTGATGAGTTCGGCCTCACCGGGAGGCATCCAGCACCAATACTTTGGCCAAATGCTTTCCGGCGTCGTCTCTGCCCTCGACGACCCAACCCAGCCCGTAGCCTACTCGCTGTTTGACCCCTACATAGATTATGAGGCTGAGCCCGAGAAGCTGCCGCAGCCGCTGCGCAACGGCTCATCGACGCGCTTCATCGCAGCGAGCCCTCCCAACACGAGCTTGGTTAAAGCCGCGACCAAGCTGGGCGTCCCCTTCGTTTACCTCGGTCACCACATCGACACACCGGGCCTGTGCTGCATTATGCCAGACTACCTTGAAGCAACAAAATCAGCGGTAAAGTATTTGGCCAAGCTTGGCCACAAGCGTATCGCCTACCTCACCGGTCCCTTCGGCTCTGAACTGGGTAACATGACGGCCATGGAGCGCGGTTTCTCCGAGGGCATCCGCGAAGCCGGGCTCCGGCTCTACCCAGAGTACATTTATCATTGTGAATCCGAGTTGGGCGAATTCCCCCGCGAGAACGTAGTCAAGGCCGCAGACCACCTGGTCAAGCTCGACACGCGCCCGACCGCCATCCTCTGCTTCCACGATCCTGCCGCCATCATTGTGTCGGCTCATTTACAATCACTCGGCATAAAGATCCCGCACGATATCTCCGTCATGGGCTGCAATGACCAGCCGGAAGCCTCCACGCACCACCCTGCCCTGACCACGGTCCACTTCCCGCTGCAAGAGATGGGAAGACGCGCCGTACAGGAGATCGACAAGCAGATTTCACTCGGCAGCCCCGAGGAATCCGAGTTGATCAAGCTCCCCGTCAGGCTGGTCGAGCGCATGTCCTGCGCGGCACCTGTTGGCGCCGCATAGGACCTCAGTTTCTTCTACTTTCTTGACCCCTATACGCGAAGAAGGCTCTTCGTCTTTTACTCTATCAAGCTTTCAGTACTATGAGCGACAAGTACCACTTTGCCAGCGATAACACTTCGCCAACCTGCCCTGAGGCCTGGGCCACACTGAGTGAAGTCAACCAGCACTACCTGCCCTCCTACGGCGCAGACACCTACACGGCAAAGGCCTGCGAGGCCTTTCGTAACTTCTTCGAATGCGACTGCGAAGTTTACTTCGTCTTCAATGGCACGGCGGCAAACTCCCTCGCCCTGGCTTCGCTATGCCAGTCCTATCACAGTGTTATCACCCATGAGTCATCTCACGTGGAGACAGATGAGTGCGGCGCACCGGAGTTTTTCAGCAATGGCACCAAGCTCCTGCTGGGCAAGGGCAACCATGGCAAACTGACCCCGGAGAGCGTTGAAGCACTTATCACCAAGCGCAGCGACATTCACTACCCCCGCGCCCGCGTGCTGTCCCTCTCGCAACCGACTGAGCTGGGAACGCGCTACAGTATCGACGAAATACGCAGTTTAACCGAGCTGACGGCCCGTCATGATCTCAAGGTGCACATGGACGGGGCGCGCTTCTTCCATGCGCTGGTCGCCGAAGGTTGCACCCCCAAGGCCCTCACTCACGAGGCAGGCATCGACGTGCTGTGCTTTGGTGGGACCAAGGCCGGGCTCGGGTTCTCTGAGGCAGTCGTGTTTTTCGACAAGGGCCTGGCCCGGGAGTTTGAGTATCGCTGTAAGCAGGCGGGCCAACTCGCCTCCAAAATGCGCTACCTCTCGGCCCCGTGGGCGCCATGGCTCAACGACCGCCTGTATGAAAAGTATTCCAGGGTTGCCCTGGAATCAGCAAACAACCTTGGCGAGCAGCTCTCACAGCTTGAGGGCGTGAAACTGATGTACCCCATCGAGGCCAACTCGGTCTTTCTGGAAATGCCCGAGCGCGTCCACACTTTTCTCAATGAGAAGGGTTGGCGCTACTACCAGTTTATCGGCGGGGCCGCCCGTTTCATGTGCTCCTGGCATACGACGCCGGGCGATGTGGCCTCGCTGGCCAAAGACATCCGGGCGGGCTCACTTCAATCAAAGTAGACCTTAAGCGGCATCGGGTTTTGGCCCGCCAAGCCGCGTAGTACCGTTCAATCGGGTCAAAGGCCGGGCGTTTGTGCCGGAGCGCGTGGTAAGGAAATGCGAACTTTTCTGGTGCAATCGAAACCACCAGGGGTAGGCACGCAGTGCCGTAGGGGCAGCGCCCCTCAATCGGATCAAACGCCGAGCGTTTGCGGCGGAGAGGGAGGTAAAGGAATGCGAGCTTTTCCGGAGCAATCGAAACCACCAGGGGTAGGTGCGCAGCACCGTAGGGGCAGCGCCCCTCAGTCGGATCAAACGCTGAGCGTTTGTGGCGGAGAGGGAGGGATTCGAACCCCCGGACGGTTGCCCGTCAGCGGTTTTCAAGACCGCCGCAATCGGCCACTCTGCCACCTCTCCATGACTTGAAGGCGTATGGTATAGGCACTTTTTGGTCAAAGGGAAAGCGCTTTTTAGCAACATTTTGCCGCATGCCAACTTTAAGGCATTGCGAATTAACCGAGGGTTGCATCGGTTGGCCACAGGTACAGCATAGTCGTTGCAATGACCTATACCTGCCCGATGCACCCGGAAGTCGAATCCGACAAGCGCGGAGATTGCCCAAAATGTGGGATGGCTCTAGAGCCTAAGTTTGAACCCGGAGCGAGCATCTACACCTGCCCCATGCACCCGGAAGTCCGGCAGGATGGCCCAGGTGAGTGCCCAATCTGCGGAATGGCCCTGGAGCCCGAAAGCCCGCAAAGCGGAGAAGACTCGGCGCGGGAGGAATACGCCTTTATGGCAAAGCGGTTCTGGGGTTCACTCGTATTCAGTGTGCCCGTCTTCCTCCTGGCCATGCTGCCCATGCTCTGGGCGGGCATGCACGAGGTCGTCCCTCAGGCAGTTAACCGATGGCTTCAGTTTGCCCTTACCATTCCGGTCATTTTCTGGGCGGGAAATTTCATCTTCGTGCGCGGGCTGAAGTCTTTTCGCGGATGGAACCTGAACATGTTCACGCTGATAACACTTGGTGCCGGGGCTGCCTTTTTGTTCTCAGCCATCGCCCTCATCGCTCCGGGCGTATTTCCCGCTGACTTTCAGGAGCACGGCGGACACATCGGGCTTTATTTCGAATCCGCAGCCGTCATCATCTCGCTCGTTCTGCTGGGCCAAATGCTGGAAGCACGGGCACGCGGTAAAACCGGGGAGGCGCTGCAGGCCCTCATGGGGCAAGCCGCTAAGCTCGCACGCGTCATCGATGAGAACGGAAACGAGGAAGAGAAAAGCCTTTGCTGTGTGCACGAAGGCGACCGCATCCGTGTGCGCCCCGGAGACAAGGTGCCCGTGGATGGCGTCGTCATAGAGGGCAGTAGCCGCGTCGACGAGTCGATGATTACCGGAGAGCCTGAACCGGCCAAGAAAACGGAGGGCGATGCAGTAACCGGCGGCACCCTCAACGAAACGGGCAGCTTCATCATGCGAGCAGACAAGGTGGGAGACGACACGCTCTTGTCCCAAATCATCGGCATGGTTGCGCAAGCTCAACGCAGCCGGGCCCCCATCCAGGCAACCGCAGATCGAGTTGCTGGCGTCTTTGTACCGCTGGTCATGCTCTGCGCGGTGGCGTCATTTGTCTGTTGGGCGGTATGGGGGCCGAGCCCCTCCCTGGCCTACGCCTTTGTCAATGCCGTGGCGGTGCTCATCATCGCCTGCCCATGCGCTCTGGGGCTGGCCACGCCAATCTCGATCATGGTGGGAGTCGGACGCGGAGCCCGTGAAGGTATTTTAATCCAAAACGCAGAGAGCCTCCAGCGTATTGAAAAAGTCGATACACTCTGCCTCGACAAGACGGGTACCTTGACGGAAGGGAAGCCCGCGCTGACCGACATTATCTGCGTAGAGGGAGAAGAAAAGGATGCCCTGCTGAGACAGGCCGCCTCGCTGGAGCTGGGGAGCGAGCACCCCCTGGCCCTGGCTATTGTCAAGGAGGCGCAGAAACGCAAGCTGGAGCTCGTAGAAGCTACGGAGTTTGAGTCGGTCACCGGCGGTGGTGTGCGCGGAAAAGTCGAGGGCGAGCCCCTGTGCATCGGCAATGCGGCATTCATCGAGTCCCAGCAGCTATCGCTTGGTGAGAGGCTTGGCGCGTCCGCTGAGAGTTTGGCCCAAAACGGAAAAACGGTGGTTTACGTGGGCCGTGGTGAGCGCACGGTAGCACTGCTGGCCATTGCTGACCCCATCAAGGACAGCTCTGCCGCTGCCGTCCGCACCCTCCGTGGTATGGGCATCAGCGTCATGATGCTGACCGGGGATAATGCTGGCACGGCCAAGGCGGTAGCGACAGAGGTAGGGATTAGCGAATACCGGGCCGAAGTGAAGCCTGCCGACAAGCATAGCGTCGTTCAGCAACTCAAGCAGCAAGGCAAAGTCGTGGCCATGGCGGGCGACGGCATCAATGACGCGCCCGCGCTGGCCGAGGCCGATGTCGGCATCGCAATGGGTACAGGGACCGATGTGGCGATGGAAAGTGCCGGGGTTACGCTGGTCAAAGGCGACCTGCGCGGCATTTCCCATGCGCTATCTCTCAGTCGCGCCACGATGGGCAACATCCGGCAGAATCTCTTTTTTGCCTTTATATACAACGGGCTTGGTGTCCCCGTGGCCGCGGGCATCCTCTACCCTTTCACGGGACTATTGCTCAACCCAATGATTGCCGCTGCCGCCATGAGCCTGAGTTCGGTCTGCGTTATCGTGAATGCTCTTCGCCTCAAGCGGGTCAAGCTCGATGGCTAAGCGCAAAAAAATACTACCCGCGCCCGCTGAGCACCTCATTGTGGACGGGTACAACCTCATGCACGCCTGGCCCGAGGTGCGTAGGGATTTACGCGGTGACATCGACGGCGCACGTGAGCGTTTCCTGAACACCGTGCGCATCATCCACGACATCGGGGGCACGCGCACAACAATCGTTTTTGATGGGCAGGGCCTGAAGCCGAGCTTCGAGTACCCGAGCGGGGAAAAGACGTTCACCATCGTATTCTCGCCCAGCAGCCTGTCCGCAGATGCGATTATTGAGCAGCTTGTGGCAAAGTCCCCGGAGCCAACCGCCTGCACGGTGGCCACCCGGGACAACCTTGTTACGGAATCCATTCGGGCCTCCGGCGCAGTTGTCATCACGCCCGAAGGCTTGCTTGACTGGGTAGACCGCTGCGCTAGCCAGCAAACTACCCTCCTGCAAACGCGGCGCCGAAAGCAGCGTCAGCAGCAGCGGGAAAGCGACAGTCCCTGGGACGCCTTGGGCTAAGCAGCCACGCGCCGGCGAGCGGCGATCAGCAGTAAGCCGCCACAGAGCCATGAGAGCGCGGCAGGCTCAGGCACGGCGCTGATGTTAATCTCATCAAAAACGGCACCGATGCCGTTGTTCATGGCTCCGTCTCGGATGATCTGTACGCCATCGAAGTTGAAGCCCTCGCCGAGGGAGACGTCGTTCCATGTCGCCAGTAATTCCGCAGGCTCGCCGTCTGAGCGGCTCAGCGTGATACTCATGGTACTCTCTCCCTGCGCGGCAAGCTCGTAGTCCACGTCGAATCGGTAGACGTAGTCTTGCGCGAATTCATTCTCCCAATCGATATCGACGCCAAGCACCTCCTCGTCGCCCACATAGGTCTGGATGCCGATCTGCTCGGAGTTACCCAGCTTGCCAAAAAAGAGCTGCTGATTTTGACCTGAGAAAAGATTGATTCCTGCGTAGGTGTTTCCGACAAAAGACACCGTTCCTTGCAGTTGAAACAGGTAGGAAAATGAGGCGGAAGTCTGTGTGTTGGCGTCAACCCCGGCAAAAGAGCGATAAGCCACGTACTCCACATATATGTTGTCCAGGATGGCAGCATTTCCGCTGGTGCTTTGGTCGGGAAAGGTCAGCCCGCCATAATTGATATCGGCGGCGTTGTTGATCTCCTGCCAGCTTGAAGTCCAGCCCGCTCCCCCACTTTTTCCATTGAGCAATTGCCCGGCAACGTAGTCGAAACTCTCCGTGGCGAGAAAAGCCTGGAGCGGCACCATACCGCAGAAAAAAAGCAGGGTGACGGCTGACAGGTTGCGCAACATGAATCAGGTAAATAGACGAAATCCGCCGCCGCTGTCAAATGCCCATCATTGCCCAAGCCACGACAACGGGTAAAGGCTACCAGTTCAGCAGGCGTTTAATCTCCAGATCGAGCAATTGCGCTGCTTCTATATCCTGCTGGTAGAGGACAAAGGCTTCCGCGAAAGCCATCTGATCGGGCGTAGGCTCACCGCGATCCTCTCTCCCGGCCTCCAGCTTGATCCATGCCTCGTAAGTGAGCCCCAATGAAAGCAGCGCATTGTAGTAAACGGGGTTAATCTTTTGCAGCTCGAGCTTGATCTCGCGCACGCGCTGCTGAGCCGCACGACGCAGTGCGTTATTACCCCGAAACTCGTAGAGCTGGCCGAGGGCGAGCCGGATGTCCTGCCCGTCCTGTTCCGCCGTAATGCTGGAAAGCTCACGCACAACCTTACTTGAGTCATAGAGGCTGTAGAACGGGCTTTGCCGCGAGCGAATCGTTGCCTCGTAGCCGACGGCCCACCACAGTCGCGTAGAATATAAGTCTGTCGCTTTCTGCGGATAGGATGCGGTCAGTAATTCGTAGGGCGGCATGTTACTCAGAAACCCCAGCATAAGCCGCTGGAAGTGCTCGCGACTGGGGGACTGGTTTTGCAAAAAGCGCACTAACCATAAGCAAGCCCGACGCGCGGTCGGAGAATGCAGCCCCTCGCTGCCCTTGAGCGAAAAGATGTCCTCCAGCAACCAGGGCTCGTCCTGCATGGAGTTCTCTACCACCTCGTCGATCAGTGCCGGACGCAGGTGCACGTGCAACCCAAGGCCCAGGGCAAGCTCTAGCCAGTCCGGAACATCTCCCGCTGCCGAGTGGCCAAAGCGCCAGATAGCACATCGCACCATATAGGCACTGGCCAGGGCCTGGCAGGTATCCGAAAAATTAGCGGACTCGTCCCAACGCAGGTACACGATGACCTCGCCGTTGGTCTGCGGACGGATCAGGAATGGCGCCTGGAACTGCGCCCGCTCGGCCGGGACCAGCTCAACCAGGATGGGCTGTGGCAGCGCATTGCTCATGGGCACAAAGTTTGAGCAGTACTCACCGGCCTCCTGCGCCATGTGGGTAACGTACTGCACGGAATTGTAATCCGTGCCCACCACCTCGAAATAGTGATTCGAGGTTTTGCGTAGAAAGACTTCGGGCGGCTCCGGCAGATTGAGTGGCTCTACCTCCTCGATGACCGCGACTACGGTCGGCACATCGCGCTCGATCACGGCGGTTTCGATGACCGGTTCTTCCGCCGGTGCAGCATCAGGTGTCAGCTTGGCCTCATCAGCCTGTACGAGTCCAAGCCCAAACAACAATAAAAGATAAAGACTCGTTCGCCTAGCCACCGTGTACCCCTTGCATGCCACGTGAACACTCAGCCTTTGGTGAGCACGAGCACATCGTTTTCGATGCGGGCACTCTTTACCGATGACCATGCCTTAAGCACCTCGCCGAAGTACTCCGACTGCCCGTAGCCCTTGAGCAAGGTATCCTCAATCAACGGGGCAACCAGAACGGGAGGGAGCAATGCACTGCCGAGGTATGTGACCTCGGGCACGAAGTTTGCCCGACCGGATTCGCTGCTAAAGCGGCCGATGGTGTGGAAACTGGTTTTGTAGATCTCGCCCTGAATGTTGAACTCCAGATAGAGAAAAATGGCCAGCTTGTCGTCGATGATGCGGAAGCTCGGCAAGAGCGCATCCATGCTCGGGGCGGCCTCTGCACCCTCGCCCGTCGGCTTGGAGGGTCGGCGGCCACCCTTAGCCCAGGCGTTGAGCTGTGCGCTACTGAGCTTGATCGTCGCCGGGCCGTCAGCGATTAGCTTGCCCAGTTGCGACTCGTATTGGCTTGTGCCGCGGTCGTTGGCCTTGGGGAAATAAATGGTGCGTGGTTTGCGCTCATCCTCGGCAGGAATACCGATATCTGGCGACACGCTGGTTGACGCCAACTGCACAATCCCCGCAAAGAGGCCCACGACACACCAGAAGACAGCCAATAGGATGGACAGAACCAGACTGCCCAGTTGGCGGTTATCTGCGTCGCGTTGTTTCTGGCTTGGCTTGGGCATGAGGTTGGTAAGGGGGGAGTTAGTTAGGCGCAGCCGCAGCCACTGCCACAACTATGGCCCGAAGGCTTACTCTCGGTCTTGGCGCTGGAGGAAGATTCCGGCGTGCCGCTTTTGGTTTTGTAATCGGTTTCGTAAAAGCCGCTGCCCTTGAAAATAATTCCGGCCCCGGCGCTGATCTTGCGTTCAACCTTACCCGTCACATCGCACTCTGGACAGTCTTTGACCGGATCAGCGGTCATAGAGTGGAAAGCCTCGAAGTCCTTCTCACAGGCGTTACAGTGGTACTCGTATGTCGGCATAAAAAAGTGGGTTAGTTTGCTCTACTACTAAAAACGTAAGCCTGCAAAGCATAGGCCATAAAGGGCAAAAATCCACCAAAAAAGACCAGCAGCAGCAAGGGCGAAAGCAGTGCCAGGAAGCCGACATAGGCCATCCCGGGAAGCAACAACTGCGACCAAGCCCGCCCAAAGGGGGCCCAAATGCGCTCAAACTGCATCAGCGTCTCCCACTCGGGCTCACGCTGGAAGTGCCAGAGGGCAGAAACACCCAGGCAGGAGCTCCCCCAGAGGACCACTGCAGTAATGACCACTGCCGGAAACCCCAGCACCCAGGTGACTTCGAAGAAGAAGGCTTGCAGGGCAAGGGCGATCAGGCTCGGCACACCGCACCACGCGAAGAACACGATCATGGCCTTTAGACCCGGGATCAGAAGCGTGAGTGGCTCGTCCCACTCGGGTAGCGTGAAGTCGCCCGTGGCCCGTAGTTTTGCCATGTAACGCCAGATGTAACCAAAGGCGAATGGACTGCCAAAAACACTCAGGCACAACACACAGCCAATTAAGACTTTACGCCATGCCGACTGTTCAGCAAATATCTGCCTGCAAATTTCCTCAAAACTGAGGCCCGCTTTTTGTGATTGATCCACCATACGCTTTGTTCGTTACCTGAACTGACGAGGCCACATCCTAAAAGCGAACTCAGACAGTGCAAGTGTAAGATAAGACGATGCAAACGACCGATACCCAGGATTTTAAAACCACGCTGAAGCTCTATCAGGAGCGGACCGAACGCGCCATCGACGAGATGATGCCCCCCGCGGACACCCGCCCTGCCGTGCTGCACGAAGCCATGCGCTACAGCCTCCAGGCCGGCGGCAAGCGCATCCGCCCTGTGCTCATCCAGGCCGCACACGCCATGTTTCCCTCGCGCCTCGACCCGATGGCTGCCTGCGTCGCCATGGAGTGCCTGCACACCTACAGCCTGATCCACGACGACCTGCCCTGCATGGACAACTCCGACCTGCGGCGCGGTCGCGCCACCTGTCACAAGCAATTTGACGAAGAGACCGCCCTTCTGGCCGGGGATTCCCTCTTAACGTGGGCCCTGTGGTTCCTGGCCGAAAAGTACCACCAGGTGCCCGAAGTCGCCGTGGGCCTCGTCCGCGACCTCGGCCACGCCTCCGGCAGCGAAAAGCTCATCGGCGGCCAGATGGAAGACCTTATTGGTGAAAAGCAGGAACCGACCAAGGAGCGCCTTAACTTTATCCACCGCAACAAGACCGGCGCCCTCATCACAGCCAGCCTTACCATGGGCATTCGCCTCTGCGAGGCCCCCACGGAGACGGTCGAAACCATGCGTGAGATCGGCCACCACATCGGCATGCAGTTCCAGATCGTGGACGACATCCTCGACGCCACGGCTGACGCCGAAACCTTGGGCAAGCCCGTGGGTGCGGACGTCGAAAACGGCAAGCTGACCTACCCTGCCCTTTATGGCCTGGAAGCCTCTTACGAAAAAACCCGCGAGCACACCGAGGCCGCCATCAAGGCCTGCGAAGCCCTCGGCGGCAACAACGGCTTCCTCATCGCGCTCGTGCGCGAGATGGAACAACGCGTCAGCTAGTGTGAAATCTTGACGGCGGTAAGGCATTTCGGATATTGGTAATCATAATATGAAAAGATGCCCTACCCCACTCTCGCTCTTTTTACTTCCAATCCTTTTCTTTTCAGGCTGCGAAGATAAGCCCCCGGAGGAAGACTCAGAACAAGACGAAATGGTAAGGGTTATTCGAGCTGAGCGACTCGAGATTGTTGATAAGGAAGGAGTTCCGCGCATCGTGCTGTACACAGACGAAGTCAAAAACAGCATTGAGATGATAAGTCAAAAAGACGGGAGCAGAATTCTGATCAATAATTTTCAGAACGGTCAGAATGCAATACTCATACAAAACAAGTTTGGAATCAATCGCATTGGACTATCTACAAAAGCAGATGGAGACCCTACTATTTCACTCTATGGCTCGGGTGATCTGAACTTTTTGGATGAAAAAGCAGCAAAGATTTTGAGTTTTTCAGAAGACAATTCAGTCATGACGATAAAGTCTCGCGCACCCGGTTGTGGTGGAAAAACCTTCCTGGAGCTAAAAATCGATCCTGAAGAAGGCCTCATCCAGGGGATGCCGGGAACTGTAGAAAGCCAACCTGAATCCAATTAAGAAAGAAGGCCGCCCGTAACGGGCGGCCTCAATGGTATGGGGTGTGGGCTAGAGAAAAGTTTAACTTAGCGTTAGCATTTCTTTCGCGAGAATGATCAGAGCATAGGGGGCATTCCCCCTAGCTGCCAAGCATTTTCTAACAATTTTTTATCAATAAGCCTAACCGTCGGCCTTGGTCTGGGCCAGAGCGGCCTCCACCAGCTTGCCGAAGGACTTGGCTTCGAGGGATGCACCGCCGATGAGACCACCGTCGATGTCCTTCTCTGCCAAGAGCTCAGCAGCGTTGCCGGGCTTCATGGAACCGCCGTAGAGGATGCGAATCTTGTCGGCGATGTCGGAGCCAAAGATGTCGGTCAGCATCTTGCGGATCGCAGCGTGCACCTCCTGCGCCATTTCCGGCGTAGCGGTCTTGCCCGTACCGATGGCCCATACGGGTTCGTAGGCGATGACGATCTGCTCAGCCTGCTTCTTGTCCACGTTGACAAGGCCGCCCTTGAGCTGGGTTTCGACCACTTCGAGAGTCTTGCCCGCTTCGCGGTCCTCGATGGTTTCACCCACGCAGAGGATCGGCTTGAGATTGTTTTCCAGAGCGGCGATGACCTTCTGGTTGATGAAGGCGTCCGACTCGGCAAAGTACTGGCGACGCTCGCTGTGGCCGAGGATGACAAAGCCCACGTAGAGCGTACGCAGCATGGCCGCAGAGACCTCACCGGTGTAGGCACCATCGGGCTCGGGGTGCATGTTCTGCGCACCGAGGGTGATGGTGTTGGTGTCGGCCAGAGCCTTAGCCGCGCTTTCCAGGGCGGTGAAAGGCGGGCAGACAGCAACGCCGACTTCGCTCTGTGAGCCGATTTCGTTGAGGATACCCTCGATCAGCTCCACGCCGTCGGGCGCGGTCTTGTTCATCTTCCAGTTCCCTGCGATCAGGTATTTGCGCTTAGTAGCCATATCCAAAATAGTTGTAAGGGTTAAGCCTGCTCCAGGACGGCAACACCCGGCAAGGTTTTTCCTTCCAGGAATTCGAGGCTGGCGCCGCCACCCGTGCTGATGAAGGAGACCTTGTCCCCGTAGCCGCTGTTCTTGACCGCCTTGACGGAGTCGCCACCGCCAATGATGGAGATGCAGTCGGTCTCGGCCACGGACTCAGCCACGGCGAAGGTACCCTTGGCGCAGTCGGCGATTTCAAAGACCCCCATCGGGCCGTTCCACAAGACGGTCTTGGAATTGGCCACTTCGGCCTTGTAGAGCTCGATCGTCTTCGGGCCGATGTCAACGCCCTCCCAGCCGTCTTCGATGTTGCCTTCGGCGATCTTGGTCTCGCCCACCGTGCCCGCACCGAAGTCGAGCTTGTTGGTGATGAGGTTGTCCACCGGAAGAAGGAACTTTACACCCTTGGCTTCGGCCTTGGCCAGGCAAGCCTTGGCCGTCTCGATCTTGTCCGGCTCGGAAAGGCTGTCGCCTACGGTACGGCCCAGTGCAAGGGCAAAGGTGTAGGCCATGGCGCCACCGATGAGCATGGTGTCGCACTTTTCGAGGAGAGCCTCGATCACGGTGATCTTGTCAGAAACCTTGGCCCCGCCGAGGATAACGGTAAAGGGACGCTCGGGCTTGGCCGTCTTATCACCGAGGAAGTTGAGTTCCTTCTCGATGAGGAAGCCGGAAACCTTCGGGCCCGAGATAAACTTGGCGATGCCAGCGGTGGTCGCGTGGGCGCGGTGCGCGGTGCCAAAGGCGTCGTTAACGTAGGCGTCGGCCAGCTTGGAAAGGGACTGGGCAAACTCGGGGTCGTTCTTCTCTTCGCCCTTGTGGAAGCGGGCGTTTTCGAGCAGCACGACGTCGCCGTCGCTCATGGCTTCGACGGCCTTCTCGGCTACTTCACCCACGCAGTCTTCCACGAAGGTGACGTCCTTGCCCAAGCGCTCAGCCAGAGCAACCGCAACCGGAGCGAGTGTGTACTTGAGGTTCTTTTCGCCCTTGGGACGACCGAGGTGGCTGGCCAGGATGACCTTTGCGCCCTGCTCGGAGAGGTGCTTGATCGTGGGCAGCGCGCCCATGATCCGTGTGTCGTCGGAAATCTTGCCTTCGGAGTCGAAGGGTACGTTAAAGTCCACGCGCACGAATACGCGCTGACCAGCGAGGTTGACGTCTTTGATGGTTTTTACGGAAGCCATGACGGAATTGATTCGTAAATTTTAAATTTGAAAATGTGTAAGATTCGGAGGGCGCATAGCTACTCGATCCGAAACGCAAGGCTCTCCCCTGCTGGGAAAGCGAGGCCGTCCACAGTGGTGTGGACGGCCCGCTGAAATGGTGCACTTAACTGAGTGGCTCGCACGGCGAACCAATCAGGCTTAGAGCAGGCCCTTGACCTTCTGGAGCAGCTCGACGCAACGGTTGGAGTAACCCCATTCGTTATCGTACCAGGAGACGAGCTTGAAGAAGTCGTCGGAGAGGCCGAGGCCACTGCCAGCGTCGAAGATCGAGCTCAGCTCGCAGTGGATGAAGTCGCTGCTGACAACCTCGTCCGCGGTGTAGCCGAGGATGCCCTTGAGGGAGCCTTCGGAGGCTTCCTTCATCTTGGCGCAGATTTCCTCGTAGGAGGTCTTCTTTTCGGTCTTAACCGTGAGGTCGACGACGGAAACGGTCGGGGTCGGCACGCGGAAGGCCATACCGGTCAGCTTGCCCTTAACCTCAGGCAGCACGAGGCCAACAGCCTTGGCAGCACCCGTGGTGGACGGGATGATGTTGATGGCAGCGGAGCGGCCACCCTTCCAGTCCTTGCGGCTCGGGCCGTCAACGGTCTTCTGCGTAGCGGTGTAGCTGTGAACCGTGGTCATGAGACCTTCGACAATGCCGAAGTTGTCGAGGACAACCTTGGTCATCGGAGCGAGACAGTTCGTGGTGCAAGAAGCGTTTGAAATGATGTTATCGTCGGCGGTCAGGCTCTCGCAGTTAACACCGAGAACGACGGTCTTCACGCCGTCACCCTTACCGGGAGCGGAAATGATAACCTTCTTGGCGCCGGCATCGAGGTGACCCTTGGCCTTGTCGTCCTGGACAAACAGACCGGTGGACTCGATGACGATGTCCACACCGAGCTCGCCCCAAGGCAGAGCTGCGGGGCCTTCCTTGATGGAAAGGGACTTGATGGTCTGGCCGTTGACCACGAGCGTGTCGTCGTCCGGAGCCTCTACCGTGCCGTTGAAACGACCCTGGATGGAGTCGTACTTGAGGAGGTAAGCGAGGTTGTCGGCGGGGACGAGGTCGTTAATCGCGACGACTTCGACTTCGCTGCCGAGCAGACCCTTGTCCACCAGCGCTCTGAACACCAGACGGCCGATGCGGCCGAATCCATTGATACCTACTTTGATTGCCATAATAAGATGTCTTTTGAATGTGAGCGTGCGGCAGAGGCAGCAGAGCGCCTCCGCAATAGCAGCACATAAGGAAAACCCGAAAAATCCCCTTGGCAAGCGTTAAGCTGCCCGAATCTCCCCCGGAGGATAAATAGGGCTAATGCTTATGCCTGAGGCCTACCTTCCTAATGTCAAAAGAGCTCAACATTAGAAAACAGAATCCCCACCCTATTTGCTACTCGATGACGTAATCATAGAGCGAGAGCCGTTCAAACTGGCTACTATCAGTGCTTTGCTTGTAGACAGCCAAGTCGTAGTCGGAAACTGAAATCTCACGAGCCAACGGCACGCGAACGCCTATACTAGTGGTGCTACTGAACCCAGTAAAACCAGGGTAGCTGTTCGCACCGATAATTTTCCCGGTGTTACGGTTGATAAGCGCGTAGTTCAATCGAGTAATGCCAACATAATCGACATCAAACATATCCGAGCCGTCTTCAAAAAGGAATGTAGCGCTGTAGGTATGAAACCTGATCGTCAACTCATCCTGGTGGGAGTTTATATCCGTTATGACATGGCGACTGCCATCATGGACAAAGCCACTGGATTTCCGAATGGGTATCCGGACCAGCTCAGTATCCTGCGTCGTCTGGACATTCATCTGCAGTGTGTAATCCACTGCCTTGTCCTTCACCACTGCATACTGATCCGGGGACAGGTAGAAGGCGTCGATGGCGTATGCCTTTTGGCCTTTGTAGGTAGTTTTTCGGGGCTGAGATAAACCGCCCATGACCTCAATGTACCCATCTTCAACAGTTCCAGCTTTGTATGCGCTAGCACTGCTGACGCGGATCAAGAGCTTATCCACATTGACAGCATCATCGACCGTAAAAATAGCACTGTAGCTGCGCCATTCTCCAGAGTCATCCACGGTGTAGCCTGCGTTCTCAAATCCCACGAGCTTTAAATCCAAATCCCTAAGCGCCGACTCAGACTCATAATCGTAATGAATCTGGTAATCGCTGTTTGGTGTGAGTAGAATGGAGCCGATCAGTGTCGGCAGCAACAAGAGCCAGGCAATCCGCAGGCGGCGTGTTTGATAGTACACAACCAAGACCGTCAAGCCCATGGCCAGCCACCAACCTTTTTGCAAAAGCCCAACCGTGCTTGCATCCATGTCATGTGGCAGCAGCCCAAACCAATCGTCATCAAGCAAATCCGCTTTATCCGCGAGGTAAGTAAGGCTGATGGAAGCGAGAACGAATACCAAGCCGACGATGAACAGGCGCAACAGGAAGCGAGGGAAAGAGCGGGTTTGTGCGGCCAGAAAGATGACCCAGACCCAGAAGGCCAAGCCGCCGATAATGGCCAAAAATGGGAAAATCACGCGTCTTGGGCCATCATTCATGATGAGGACGATAGACTCGGCCAGCGCATGGATGCCCAAGATGATCAGGCAGAAAAAAAGTAACTTCGCGACCAGCAGCCCGATGCGAGAAAACGGGCGAGAAAGCCAGTATGCATCAGGATCACCCAGGCTTTCCTCCTGTACGACCATGACCGCTATGACCCCCAAAAGAACGGTATCTACCACCCCGACCAGGAACCGCAGAATGGTGTTGAACTCATCATCCATCAGCCCGGCGTAGGTGCCGAGCAGATAGAGTTTTACGCCCCCTACTGCCAGCAGAGTGATCCAGGCCCAGCGATAGCGTAAAAGGTCTTTGCGAAGGATGTGCAGAACTTGGCTCATAGCAGGCTGATGGCGTGGGCGGTCAGGATTTGGCGCAGGGTCATGGGGCGAAACGTCACGTCAGCCATGTCACTTTCAAACTCCGGGGAGTACTGGTCGGTAAAAATCAACTCAGGCTCTGTCAGGCTGGCCTTGCGGTGGATTTTGCCGCGCGCGGCTTCTGGAAGCGCCTCGTAAGCAAGCTCGTGCAGATCAACATAGCGATGCCGGGCCAAGTATGCCGCAAGCTGCTCGTCGATGCGCTTTCGTCCCTTGTCCAAGATTAGGATGCGGGAGGCAACGGGCTCAACCTCTTCCACGTCGTGCGTCGTGATGACGGTAGCAAGGCCGTCTTCCTTGGCCAGGTTTCGCAGTAGGTAGCTAAGCTGGGCTCGCGTCTCGACATCAAGCCCGCTGAAGGGCTCATCGAGGAGCAAGAGCTTGGGGTGAGCCGGCAGCACGCTGGTCACGGCCGCCTTCATGCGCTGCCCGCGAGAGAGGTGCTTTAGCTTCCCATCCATGGGAAGGCCAAAGGCTTTCACCAACTGCCCCACCATACCATCGTCCCACTGCGGGTAAAATCCCGCGCAATAATCGATGTACTGAGCAACCGTCATCCAAAGCGGCAGACGCTGACCCTCGGAGATGTAGCCAACGTGCTGCAAGCAGTCCGTGTTTAGCTTACGACTGGGACACCCAAGCAGAGCCGAAACCCCACTCGTTGGGTGATAGATATTGAGCAAGAGCCGGAACGTGGTCGATTTGCCTGAGCCATTGGCTCCGAGCAAGGCGAGCACTTCACCTGGTGGCACCTCAAGGTCGAGGCCATCCAGAGCTCTAACACTTCCAAAGACCTTGGTCAGGCCGCGGGTCGCTATTGCGGGGGTAACAACAGACATGGCACAATTTAATTAACACTAATTAAGGTACCTTGCGTGCTTTAAAGACAAAAAAACAGACACTAACGTTTTACCTGGTCTGGAGTCTGACCAGGTGGCGACGGCTCCGAAGTCGTCTCGCCCTGAGCTGGCGAGGCAACCACTCCCCCCACCTGCTTGAGCTCGATGGTTTGCGTGGGGAAGGCGAAGTCGATACCGGCGGCGTTGAAACGCTTGAGCAATTCGAGGTTGAACCACGTAGCGTGCTCCAGGTAGTCGAAGTAATTCGGAGGCGAAAACCAGTAAATAACCAATATGTTGAGCGAGTCCGCGTTCAGGTCATTAAAATAGACCCGCGGGGGAAAGGCCTCCGTGTTAATCATCGAGTTGGCCGGGCGCCCGAGCTCGTCCTTGGATTTTTCGCCGTCCTCCTCGGTCGATAGCAGTTGCTTGATGATCGACATGGCCTCCTCGATTTTCTCCGGTGAGGTGTCGTAGGTCACGGTCACGTTGAGCGTGCGTTTGACGTAGGGGCGCGCGCCGATGTTTTCCACGAAGCTGCCACTGACTTCCTCGTTCGGCACAGAGAGGAGGTGGCCGTCTAGGGTGCGGATACGCGTCGAGCGCAAGCCGATTTCCTCCACGGTGCCGTCGTGGTTGTTAACGACCACGCGCTCGCCTACCCGAAAGGGCTTGTCGGCAAAGATGAGCACCCCGCCGAGGATATTGCCCAGCGTCGGGCGCGCGGCCAGGGCAAAGGCCAGGCCACCGACACTGACGCCCGCGATGAGCGGCACCAGCGAAAGGCCAAGGTTTTGCAGCCCTTCGACTAGAATCCAGAAGCCAATGCCGTAGGCCACGAGACGACTCCCCAGACGGACCAGACTGGCGTCCAGCCCAAAGGGGCTGATCGAGGGCGAAGCGATGATGATGGCCGAAACGAGACTACTAATGCAGACGCAGAGCCAGAAACACATCAGGTAAAAGATGAACCACAGAATATCGTCAGTAATCTCCAGCGGTAGCAGGCGCAGGCGGATGTCGATGGTGATGACGTGGATAACCATCGGTAGCAACACCACCATTGTAAGCGGCAGGAGGATGCGCCGCAGTTGCAAAAGGATGTGGTTCGGGTTTTCGATCTTGTCGCGCCGAAAGCGCGTCACCAGCCGCACCAGTAAACCAACCCCTACCAGAAGCACGAGTATGATTACGGTCGCGAAATACTTCCAGAGCGGGTCGCCAAAAAACTTCGCACGCATCCAGTCTGGAATCCTGTCCGTAATCTCGATCGGGATGAGCGGACCGGTGTAGTCGATGTAGTGGTCGAGTATCCCGCCCTTACTGTCGATATCGCCGACGACGGCGTCATCGAGGTAAGGCATGTGCTTGACGCGATCGTAGTAATCGTCCGCCTTGGACACGACCTCGGAGGAAAAAACCCAGTCGCCCTTGCGCGGACCGTCCTGAATACGGGTCAGCGCGAGTTCCATATTGGGAAAGCGCCAGTAGTTTACGTCTGCTGGCATTTCAGACTCATCGGGAATTTGGTCCAGATGTGGTGTCTCCAGGCGGTCGAGGATTTCGGAAATTTGCGACGCGATAATATTGGCCTGGGCAAACTGATCGTTCTCCGGGATGTGGCTGGTGTCGAGAAGATAGGTCAACTTGGCGTAGAGGTCGATCAGCTTGGACTCCTGCTCCCACTGGATGTCGTCCAGGTCTTTGGTTTCGAGAAAAACGTCGCGGATGTTACCCGAGAGTTCGGTAAAGCTGCTCATGGTCTCGTGCGGGCTGTCACACTCGGGGATGTAGAGCGGCGGCGCATCGCGCAGAGGCGGCAACTCCGCTCCAGCCGTCTCGGAGGAATCCTGTGCCGAGAGCAGGGAGGAAAAGAAGCCAAGGAGTAGCAGGGAAAAACAAATACGCGCTAGTGTCTTCATAGGAGCAAAACGTGCAGGGTCTAAACCTTATCGACCACTCCTATGCCATAAGCCGAAGGCCCACTTGGCAAGCGCGAAGCAGGGGGCGCTGCTCGCGTAAATTTACCCTACCCTCTGGCCCAGAGGCCGCAGCTCATGGGGGGCAGCACGATGTAGCCGTCTTGCCACTTGAAGGTGCCGCTCTTGAGGCCCTTGGGGTCGAGGCGCTCGTGGTCGGCCAGTTGGGTAAAGGCCGAGGGCAGCAACTCGGGTACGGGGAGCCAGTACTCCCTGCCGTGCGGGTTGATGGCGTAGAGGATTTGCTGGTGCCCGCGTGAGGCGTCGGCGTTGTAAAGCACGCCGATGGCGGAGGTGTCGCCCTCCTCGTAAAAGTGCAGGTAGTCGTCGCTCTGGCGTGAATCCAGGCGGAAGAGCTTGCCGCGGTCCGAGAGGCGAAACTTGATCCACGCGCGGAAGTAATCATGCGTCGCGGGATACTGGCGGAGGCGTCCGTAGTAAAGCGCGTTGAGGTCACCGCGTTGGTAGGTGTTGTTGACGCCCTGCTTGGAGTGCATGAAGTCCACCCCCTGAGCCAACATGGGCACACCGAGCGAAGCCATGAGCAGGGAACACATCAGGTGGGTGCGGGTGCGATCGTTACCCGTAGGCCATGAGCCGTTGTAGTCGGCGTTTTCGGTGATCTTGTCGATCCAGCAGCGGTCGTCGTGCGAAGCCACGTAGTTGACCGTCTGCGCGGGCCACATGGCGAAATAGTGCGGCGAACCGGAAAGGAAGTAGCGGAACTGGTCGCGGTTGGCCTGACCGCGCACATACTTGCCGGCAAACTCGCGGTAGCCGTCGTTCCACTGGCTGAAGCCGGTGTGCCGCAGGGCCTGGGCAATGTGTCCCCGAAAGCTCCACGGCTCGGTGATGAGGACGATGGAGGGCTTTACCTTTTTGAGAGCCTTTTCGATTTCGCGCAGCACGTCCACGCCGATCAACTCCGCCAGATCGAAGCGGAAGCCGTCCACGTCGTAGGTTTCGATCAGGTGCACAAGACTGTCGATGACGAGCCGTCGCCCCATGGGGGTGTGCGCGCTAAAGTCATTGCCGCAACCGCTCCAGTTCATGAGGTCGCCCTTGTGGGTCGTCTCAAAGTAGTAGAGTTTGTCGATAAAGAGCAGGTGCGCAGGCTCGCCCACGTGGTTGTAGACCACATCGAGGATCACGGCCATGTCCTGCTCGTGAAAGGCGTCGACCATGTCCTTAAACTCCTCAATCTGGGAGGCCTTTTCCGGCTTGGTGGCGTAGGTGCTGGCCGGGGCAAAGTAGTTGCAGGTCATGTAGCCCCAGTGGTACTCGTCGTGGCTGTGGGCGTCGTTTTCCTGAATGGGTTGCAGCTCGACGGCGTTGACGCCCAGATCCTTCAGGTAGCAATTATCCGAACGCAACCACTTGGCTACGCCCTTGAAGCCCTCGCGCTCCCCCTCATCCAGCTCGATCTCGGCATAGGCGATAAGGTCGCGCACATGCGTTTCGGCAATGATGAGATTATGCCAGGCAGGCGGCTCAAACTGCCGCTTGGGGCGCGGGAGTTTGGCCTCATCGTAAATAATACCCGGCCCTAGGTGGCTGACTGCGGCCAGCGCATAGGGGTCGAGGATTTTAAAGTTCGGGTCGAAGTGACTGTAGTTGCCCATGTCCTCGCCATCGACGCTGTAGTGGTAAAACCAGCCATGCAGGCCCTGCGGGTGCACACGCTCCCAGACGTTGTCACTGACGCGGACCAACTCGTGCGTCTCGGCGTCCGTGCCCTCGGGCTCAGAGTAAATGCAGACGGCAACCTTCGTCGCGCGGGGCGCAAAGAGGCGAAAGATGGTACGCCCCTCCTGGATAAAGGTCCCCATCGGGGCCTCCGTGCCGAGCTCCATCAGCAGGTGGCCAAAGGCGATGTCACACTCCTGGGTAGCACGCGGTCCCTTCCAAAGCAGTTTCTCATGGCCAAGGATGGGGTGGTCCATGCTGGGCTGAAAAACGAAGACGTGGCGACCGGTACGCTTGGGTTCGAGGATAAAGGGATGCGTGCCGTCACCCTCGACTTCGCGGTTGGGCGCATCGACGGGCGTCATCTGCCACTCCCCTTCCCCGCTGACAAACTTGAAGCGCACGGCCTGATTTTGGCAGACCTTGTCCATGCGCACCGAGAGCGTAAAGCAGAGCTTGCCCTTGTGCTTGTCGGCTCGCATCAGCCAGCGCCTTTTGCCAATGGCTTTCTCCCAACCGTTGAACTCTCCGGCGACGTAGAAGTCATTCTCCTGCCAATCGAGATTTGGAAAGTGCTCGGGCCAAAGGAAGAAAACGACCTGCCCGTGCTCGACATAGTAACCGGCGAGTTTGGCATACTCCTGCGGTTCGGCCCGCTTGAGGCTTTTCAGGGGCTGCTCGCCGGGGTTAAGAAACAGCGGGGGAAGCTTGTCCGCTCGCGCCCAGTCCTCACTCAAAAAAACGATGCCATGCTGGTGGTCGACCCAGGAGGCTTCAAAAAATTTAGATGTCGGCATAGCTTGCCCCTTTGATAAGCACGTGCCGGGCCGAACGCACGCACAATCTGCCGGGTTGTTTTTTCCGCAAAGCTGTGCCTTTCTTATCCGATGGCAAAAATCCTGGTGGCACTCTCCGGTGGCGTTGACAGCGCAGTGGCCGCGCTCCTGCTCAAACAGCAGGGGCACGACGTCTATGCGGCCTACATGCGCACCTGGATGAACGAGGAAGGCAGCGCGATTCTGGCAGACTGCCCTTGGGAGGAAGACATCAAGCAGGCCAAGGCCGTGTGTGCGCACCTCGAAATCCCCTTTGAAGTGGTCAATCTGATCGATGCTTACCGCCAGTACGTGGTGGATTATCTCGTAGCGGGCTACCGCAGCGGCATTACCCCCAATCCGGACATCATGTGCAACCGCGAGATGAAGTTCGGCGTTTTCAGGCAGTTTGCCGAGGACGAGGGCTTTGACGAGATCGCGACCGGGCACTACTGCCGACTGCGGGAAAATGCCGACGGCTCACGCGAGCTCTTGCGCGGCATTGACCGCAACAAGGACCAGTCCTACTTTCTCGCCCTCGTCAAGCAGGAGCAACTGCGGCGGGCACGCTTTCCTATAGGCGAGCTGGCCAAGCCCCGCGTGCGCGAGCTGGCGCTTGAGCACAACCTGCCCAACGCCAAGCGCAAGGACAGCCAGGGCATTTGCTTTCTGGGCAAGGTTGACATCAATGCCTTTCTCAAGAGCTACATCCCCGACCGCCCGGGAGAGATCGTCCGCACAGACGGCACCGTGCTGGGGGAACACGCCGGGCTGCACCACTTCACGCTCGGCCAGCGGCGCGGGCTGGGCATCCCGAGCAACACCGACTTCAAGAACTACGTCGTCACCGGCAAAGACTTTACCCAAAACCAGCTCGTGGTCGCCTTTGACGAGCCGAACGCCCCCGGACTCTACGAACGGGAGTTCACCCTGCGCGAGCTCAGTTGGGCCCACACGGCGATCACTTCGCCGCAGGAAATCGAAATTATGCCGCGTTACCGCGACCCGCTGCAGCGGGCAGACTTCATCCCCGAGGGCGAAAATACGGCTAAAATCCGCTTCCATGAAGCGCAGCGCGCGCTCGCTCCCGGGCAAGTTGCGGCGATTTATGCGGGTGATACCCTACTCGGCGGCGGTTTTTATGAAGAATAATGTAAAAAACGCTAGATTTCACGCCATCAAAGCCTTAGCTTTCCAAAACCGACGTAGAGAACTGGTCTAGCCCTACCCCCCGCTTATGACTCTGAACGAACTACAACGCTGGATACTTAAGCACAACCAAGAAGACACCTGGTGGGTGGCGATCGACGGTGAAGTGCAGGATAACGTGATGTCACTCCCGGATATCGGGAAGATAAAGGATCAGCACGACAAGCAGGAAGTCTCCGTCCTCCACACCAGCAGCGCGGACGAGGAAGACGCCGAGTGGATTATTTTTGAAAAACAGGCTGCACAGAAGTTCCGTGTTATCTCTGAGAAGGCGATCGCCAGCAACTTCAAGGTTCCGGCCTCTCCGGCCAAAAAGCCGGAGGAGGAGCAGCCTGAGGAAGCGCCCGAAGTCGCAGCCGAAGAACCCGCCCCGGAGCCCGTAGCGGCCGCAGCAGAACCCGCCGCCCTCGCCGCCACCAGTGCGGACACTGCGGCCATGCAGGCGCAGATCGATGCTCTGAAAACCGAGCTCGAAGCCCTCAAAGCTGAAATGGCAGAACTCCGCACACTGGCCAAAGAACCTCTGGCCGAGGCCAAGGCCATGCTGGACGAGCGCGAACAATTTCTCGAAATGAGCGAAAGCTCGCTCTTCGAAAAGGCACAGACGCAGGAAGTCATGCAGCAGGAGCTGGAGCAAATGCGTGAGGAGCTCGAAACCAAGTCAGACTCCCTCGACGCGCGGGAAAAAGAATTAGCCGAGAAAGAAAAAGCCGGTTAAATCCGCGCTTTTAGAGCATTTCACTCTTTTTCCGGAGCCGCGACTTCGGCCTCCCCCTTGTCGACATGCAGGGCTTTCTTACGATCCGAGGCTGCCTTGGCCTTTATCTGGTCTTTCAGTGCAAACTCTTCAGCCAGCGCCTCCAGGTCTTCCATGTCCGGCGGCACCGTCGTAATGGCCTCCTCCATCGTAGAAAGATGTGAGCGCACCTTTTTCATGCTATCCATGTGCAGGGTGCTCATGCCACCATACATAGCGATGCGCTTGAGCTCGGCCGTTTCGACTTCGCGGTTGATGCCATCGATGAGCAGCTCAGAGGTTTGCAGCAGCTCGTGGATGCCGACTCGTCCCTTGTAGCCCTTGCCATTGCAGCTTGGACAGCCCGTGCGATTGGCGCGGTAAATCGTTCTCCCCTCCTCCCAGCCAATTGCCTTGCGGAGGATTTCTAGCTCGCGGCCATCGGGCTCGTAGGCCTGGCGACAGGTTTTGCACACCCGGCGCATGAGGCGCTGGGCACAGATGCACACGAGCGAGGCCGAAATCATGAACGGCTCGATCTCCATGTCGGTCAAACGTGCGATGGTGCCGGGCGCGTCATTGGTGTGGAGCGTGCTGAAAAGCATGTGGCCGGTGAGCGCCGCTTCCACCGCGATGCCCGCGGTTTCCTTGTCTCGGATTTCTCCCACCAGGATAACATCCGGGTCCTGTCGCAGAAAGGCACGTAGCGCATTGGCAAAGGTGAGCCCGATCTTGCGCTGCATCTGCATTTGGCAAAGACCCGGCAGCGTGTACTCGATCGGGTCCTCTGCCGTGCGGATGCAAATTTCGGACGAGTTGATCTCGTTGAGCGCAGAGTACAGCGTCATCGACTTACCCGAACCGGTAGGCCCGCAGTGCAGGATCATGCCGTAGGGGCGCTGGATGAGCTCGCGGTAGATTTCGAGGTTCTCCGGTTCAAAGCCCAAGGCAGGCAGCGGCAACGTGGACTTGGACTTGTCCAGGATACGCATGACCACACCCTCGCCGTGGTTGAGCGGCGCGGTGGCAACACGCAAGTCGATGTTGATCGGCTTGCGTGTGTACTGCTGGAAGACGATACGGCCGTCCTGCGGTAAGCGCTTCTCGGCGATGTCGAGGTTGGACATCACCTTTATGCGGGCCAACAGTGCACCAGCTACCTTTGAAGGCAGGGAAAGTTTTTCGGTCAAGACACCGTCCACGCGCACCCGCACGCGACAGTCCTTTTCAAAGGGCTCGATATGGATGTCACTGCCGCCGGAGTAGTAGGCGTCCTCGATGATGCGGTTGGCGAGCTGGATGATGGGGGCGGAGTCCTCGGCCTCGTCTCCGTCGTCGAGCTCAACGTCGTCGATGGCAAACTCCATGTCGAGAGCCTCGACTACATCACCAAAACCTTCGGCCACCGGGATCTCATTGGTGTCCTCGTTCTTCAGGCTGTGGACAATGTCCCGCTCCAGGGCGAGCAGCGGCATGACCTTTCTGCGGGTCTGCTCCTGCACGCGGTTGGTGATGGAGAGGTCAAAGGGATTCGAAATGGCGATGATGATGAAGTTGCCCACCAGCCCCACGGGTAAAATCTTGTGCGCGCGGCAAAACTCCTCGTCCAGCCGCTCAAAGGTGCGCTCGTCCTTCTGGTAGTGGTGAGCATTAAAGGGAGCCATGCCAAAAGCCCGGCTCTTGGCCACCAGTAGCTGAAAGTCCGTGATCTCGTAGTCCTTGATAAGGAGCTTTTCGACCTCGTCGCCGGACAGTTCCTGATCGGTGGAAATGAGGTTATCGGCCTGCTGGTCGCTTAACCGCTTCAGGTCCCTGAGGTGATTGACGATAGACGCCTGAATACGAGCCAGTGCCATAAGTATCTAGTTATCCCTTTGCAGTCAAAAGTTCCGGATAGAGTAACCCTAATTCCCGAGGAGAATCTACTGAGCCGTGCAGGGATAAGTCCACCTCCATTCGGTCTAGAACACTGGAGATATCCTGCCCGCTGGCCTTGAGCACCTGCTCCAGATACTGACGTTGTTCAGCCTGGAGGTAGTCGCTCAATGTCGGGAGCGCGGTGGCTGCCACGACCTCACCCGTGCGCTTGAGCACCTCGCGGACGGCCTCCGCGCCGAGGATATCACCATCAGTCAGGTTGACTGCGCGGTGGAGCACGTCTGCCAGTTGCTGAAAATTCCCGGGCCAATCGTACTGCAACAACAGCGGTGCGAGCTCGGGTGCCAGCGTCATCCGCTCCGCGTTGCCACGGGTTGCGGCGCAGTGCTGGCACAGGCTGAGCGCGTAGGCGGCAATATCACTGAGGCGGTCGGACAACGGGGGCATTTCGCACAGGCTTTGCACCAGTAACTCGCTCAACTCGGGATTGATCGGCAAGGGTTCGCGACCAAAGACACGCGCATCGATACCATGGACCAGCAACAAGTCCTCTGGCGCTTCCCGCAGGATATCAACCCAAGCCTCTTGCAACTTGAGCGGGCTTTGCCCATAGCCATACACGCCAACGACGTTGCTGAGCTCACCGCTGCCAGCAACCGCATTTAAACGCTCAACCATCCCCTGCGGGACCGGACTCGAAATATCGATCGTATAAAGCTGGTTGGTGGGTTGCCCCTGCCAGCGCGAAATCTCCCGCAATAGACGCTCAAATTCTGCCCCGGGGGGAAGCTTGAGAAAAACGTGGGCCTGCTCACTGGCAGCGCGCCAGAGCTCGTCGAGGAACATCTGCATCGACTGGGAGCGGTCCGAGACAAAAGCGCTGCCCTCGGGATAGCGGCGCACAAAGGGCTCCCCGTCTTCGCCTACGGCATTGGCCGAGGCACTTTCCTGCAAGTGCTTCTGACGGTAAAATTCTTCCTCATCCAAGGGCTGAACGAAGCGCTTAACGTGGCCGAGGAAATTCTCAATATCAATGGGCTTTTCCAGCACAAGCGTAACGCCCATATTGGCCACCTTGACCAATTCCGGCGTATTCATCAGACCGGAGACCAGGATTACGGGCAGGCTGGGATTGATGATGCGGGCCTTCTCCAGAAAGTCCGAACCATCCATGACCGGCATTTTGTAGTCGGATATAACCAACTCGTAGCCCTGTTCTTCCAATCCCCGCAAGGCGGCCTCTGGCTTGGTGGCTGAATCGACGAGGAAGTAGTGCTGCTCCAGAAGGGAGTGCAGCATCTTGGCGTAGTTTTCTTCGTCGTCGAGTACGAGTATCTTTTGAGGCATAAAACCCTGGGGACTATAACGTTTACTATGTTAATGCGGAGCGGGTTTTCAAACCTCAAAACACAGACATAAAGGCTTCTCCGGCACGCATCAAGGACGCGCGCTGGGATACATCGATATCCCGGGTCGAGAGCACCATAAGATAATCATCCTGCCGGTTGGACCATGACCAGAGGCTGCCCTGCTCAAAGTCCAGGCGTATACGGCTGCGGGGGCTTCCACTGCCCTTGAGCAGCGCATCGAGCTGTAGAACGAGCTTCGTCGCAGTCTGCGTAGACTCACTGCCGACATGGGAATCCGGCGAGCAGATGTCCCAGTTACTGGTTTCAAACTCGCGGATGCCCGCCCAGTCCACTCCTGCCAAATCGCGGAGACAGGCACGTATCTCCGGCCGTGTTTGCTCAAGGATGACAGCCTGCGAGAATGCCTCAACCACAGGCAGCTCTTCCAGGTCCTCCCAACCACTCACGCCCTGGTTGCGGGCGTACTCGAAGCCTTCGGCCCGGCGCTGCAAATGCAGCGAGCGCCCCGGCTCCCAGGATGCCAGTGCCTGCAACGACCCGACGCCCAACACCTCGGCACACTGCGCAGCCGAGCGGCTCAAGGTGGTGAGGAGCAGCGACAGCTCGGTCAGGTCTTCACCCTCGGCATCCTCACACAAAAAATCCTCATCGAAGGAAATCTTTCGCACGGTCTGTAAAAGCAATTTGTCGCTATCTTCGCTCATGGAATCCGGGGAGTATTGGCAAATCTGGGAGTTAGGAGGTCACGATCATGGGCTGAAAAACATATCATACAGAGCCTATTTGACGGCGTCTGTGGTGGTTATCAGGAATCGCTCCAGCAGGGTATCGTCTGCTTCCAGAATCTGATTTGTCCGCACTGGGTCACCCTCACAGAGCAAAGCGACAGCCAGCGCATAGTCATTGCGCTTTAAGGTCAGCATCCGGCGCAAGTCCTTGTCCTGATTGCCTTGACCGCTCCCGGCATGGCGTGTGGCCAGCTCGACATCCTCATGGGTGACGTCGCCCTCTTTGTCCAGATGGGCAATGGCACGGGCAACACGCTTGAGCTCCAGCACCCCACCCCGCCAGTCGCGCTCCTTGAGAAAAGACCGCGCCGCCGGATTCAGCCGAATGCTTCGCTTGGAACCCTGACGGGAAATTTCCGCATTGATGGCGCGCTGGGCCATGATCGGGATGTCATCGCGCACCTCGCGCAAGGCGGGCACTTTGACCTCGGTCGTGCCCAGAAACATGTAGAGGTCATCGTCGATCTTGCGCTCGTCGTAGAGCACATCGATGTCGTCATGGACCAAGAAGATGAACCTCAGCGCAATCGGCAGGTTTTCAAACGCGCCCCGTCCGCGCCCGGCAGCAAAGAGCACCTGCTGGGCATCCTCGCCGATGAGCTCTGTGCGCGGCACGACAAGTGTCAGCGTCGTAGCCGCATCTTTCGCCGCCGCCTCCACCCGCTCCATGAGCTTGGCTTCGGTGAGCTGCGAATGGTCAATGAGCTTGTAGGCATCTTCCTTACGGTTGTCGAACTGGGCCAGATCATGCACGATGCTGGCCAGATCGGTGCCCTCCTCGCCGATGAGGACGAGATTGTGCTTAAAAGCACGACTGGCAAAAAGCTTCTTGGCAAACTCCTGGCTCTTGGCTGCCCGGCAGGGATAGCACTCGAAATCAAAAGGCAGGCTATGCCGGTAGTCGGTCGGGTCCCGGTCTTCCTTGAGCGGCTCACGCCCCTGCCCGCCTCGGTTCATCTCGGCCTCCTCGATGAGGGCGGAGGTGCGCTTGAGCAGGGAAAAAACATTCAGCGGTTTGAGAAACACCCCGCCCACGCCCTCGCGGATGAGGCTGCGAATGGTATCGTTGTCGAGGTAGCCCGAAACCATGATGACGGGGACCTTGGGCTTCATGCCCTTGATCTCACGGATGAACTCCTCACCGCTGAGCCCCGGCATCTTCTGGTCGGTCACAACGAGGTCAAAATCCTCATCGCGGAAGCGTAGAACCGCGTCCTCCGGATCATGCTCCGAGACGACGTCGTAGTCGGCCTGAGAGTAGATGTCCGTCAACAGATTGTTGAAATCGGAATCGTCGTCCAGAATGAGGATACGCTTACCCATATAGGAAGGCATACATTAAGCCCGAACCATAGTCCGGTTCAAGCCTTCTCCGGTGTTTTGGCTCCCTCTTTCTCACGGGCAGATTCCTCGAGCATCAGGGTCAGGCGATCGAGTGCCGAAGAAATGGTATTTACGCCCGCGGTGTACCAGATGATCTCCCCCTCAAGCTTTTCCTCCCAATACTGGATGGCAGGCGTGCTGTGGTGGTAGCAGGTAGCAACCATGTAGAAATTTTCCACCCGATCGAAAGGCAGGGTGTAAGTAGCCCAGCACAGGTCGACGTCGAGGGACATCTCAGTGGCCCTGGAAATGTCGTAGTTTTGCAGGTCGATCAGCTTGACCTCGTCAATCTCGACCGTGCTGTCCAGGAAAGCGGCCTCATCGAGCACTTTCAGGTCGAAAATGAGGATGTTGAGCAAGCTGGCTCCCCGAATGTCGCCGGATTGAATGAGTTCGAGCAGTTTTTCGTTGGCAGCCTCAAGGTCCTCAGAGGAGACCAGTCCCCTCTCGACCAGAACGGAGCCCAGAAAACGGTTACTCCGGAGGATGAGAGGACGGTATTCGCGAATATCGCTCATGCGACTTGGGCCTTAAAAATAATAGAATCCTCTGCTCGTGCCGTCATTGTGTGTGCTCTGTTAACCTAATCGAGTTAAGGTGGGTGCTCTCCAAATTGCTTTTGTCTTCCGGTTTACGGCCTGACATCCACACTTCGGGTTCGAGCTCCCTGGATAGAAGAAAAGGATAAGAGCAGACGATAGGTTTCGTACACAGAAGAGGATTCTGAAAGATAAACTATAGACTGCTGTTGCCAGATTTCAAAGGAAATTCGTCAGGGGAAAAATGCCCCATTGAAGGCCCTGTTTTCCTGGCAAGCGCTCCTTGCCTAAAACAAGCCGCTGCTGTCGATGGAGCCGTACTTGCTGCCGAGGTATTCCTTCAGGCGGCTCAGCGCCTCGTCGCCGTAGAGCGACTGAACATCGGCAAACATCTGGCCGCGCAGCTTGTCGAGCTCGGCCTCCGTCTCAGCCGGGAAGCTGTGGCCCTTAAAGGTGCCGTCGCTGAGCTCATTCACCCGCGTCATGATGGGACGCATCTTGGCCACGAGCTGGTTGAAACGCTGGGGCTCGTTGTAAAACACGGCCAGATAGCCGACCGTATCAACCACCGGAACGCGGATGTTGACGTTGAGGATGACCTCCGGGGCGGTCCACTCACGGTTTTCATACTCCCAGCGCTCGCGGTGATGCTTGACCATGTTTTTGGCCGCAAAAGCACCCGACTGGAAGCTGAGCTGAATGAACAATGCGGCCAGAGCGCTGACCAGGAACTTGGACTTGCGAGACATAGAAATTATTAGGAGTTCTTTTTCTTCTTTTCGTAGTAGGCGTTGATGCGGTCCGATACGTCCTTGTAGCCAATGTCCTCCTGATAGATTTCCTTGAGCTCTTCGGTCGAAGCGTCTTCGTCACCATTTTCAGCGTAAGCAAGCGCCAGGTCGTAAATAATCTCCTTCTTCAAATCGCTCATGCCGATAACGTCGGACTTGGCGGCCTTGAGCTGCTCGATAGCCATGTCGCTCTTACCCGTGGCATTGAGCGCGCGACCCAGGTAAAGAATGGCAGCGGTGCGGACCTTCGGATTGCGGCGGGCCTGCTGGAATTGCTGGATGGCCTCGTCGTGCTGGCCGCTCTCGTGCAGGAGCTGGCCGTACTCGAAGCGCGCAGCGTAATCGTTCGGGTACTTTTCGACGGTTGCGCGGGCGTTCTTGAGACGGAAATCCTGTTCCTCCTGCTTGAGCTGCTCCAGCTCAGCCTGAAGCGTGGCGTCATCCGGGCTGGCTTCGAGAGCCGCTGCCTTTTCGTCGATCTTCTTGCGCATGGACTGCACGGTGAGGTCAACGTGGAGTCGCTCCAGGCTGCTGTCACCCTTACCTGTCGGCTGGGCACGAGCCTTGGCCAAATACTCCAGCGCCGTGTCGAAGTCACCAAGATTGCGGTATCCGCTGATAATGTCGCGGTAAAGGTTCATGTTCTCAGGCTCGGCTTCAAGCAGCTTGAGATTCTTCTGAACGAGCTTCTGGATAGTCTCCTCGTCGTTGACCACACGTGAACGCTGCTCAAGTTCGACCGCCTTATCTTCGTCGGCCAGTTTGTCACGGAAGTCCGTTTCTTCCTCCCACTTGCCCTTCTGCATGGACTCGGCCACCGTGGCGCGCTTGACCATCTCCTGAGCATCTTCGTTGCTGGGGGTTTCGCGCAGCACATCTGTGCCTACCTTGAGCGCGCGCTGCGGCTCGCCGTTTTCGATCAGGGCGTTACCGAGGGCGATCTTGTTGTCGATATTCTTGGGATCGGCCTCGGCGATGCATTCGTAGGAAAGAGCTGCCGTGCCCCAGAGTTCGAGGGCTTCCGCCGCCTGGGCCAGCATGCGGTGGGCGTTGGTGTTAAAAGGGTCACCATTGAGAATCTTCTCCGCGTTCTCCATGACGACGCTCGGGTCCTTCTTGATCTGCGAGCTGGCCTTGAGGGCAAAGGGGGCGCTGGTCACGCTGCCGATGAGGCGGCTAAACCCGCTGGTCTTACCACCTGCGGCCTGCTTCTGGGCCTTGCGGAGAATCTGTCGCACCTCCAGGCAGCCGGGGTACTGCCGCAGGATGCTGTTGCAAACGTCTATGGTGTAACTGGCGTTACGCTTGAGCGATTGAAGGGCCTTGTCGACTTGCTTGCGCTGGCGCGGGTCGAGATCTTTTAAAGCGATTTCTTTGTGTGAACTGGTGGTTGTATCCATAGGAGTAGATTGACCAAAATGATGTCTGAGAGCGGGTGCGTCAAGTCATAGAGCGGATTGAGTGAACTTTGCCCTGCAAAATGACGCGTACCGCGGCTTGTATTAAGGTATCACCTCAAGGTCGGCTTGTGCAGCCTCAATTAGCGATTGGAGCCCGCTTTGGAGCATATTTTCATCTTCGGCCTCGACCAGCAGTCTCAGCTTGGACTCTGTGCCCGAGTAGCGCACCAGCAGGCGGCCATTGCTGCTGAGGGTTTCAGTCAGGCCAGAGATGGCGGTTTGGATGTTCTCGCACTCCTCCAGGGGACGCTTCTCCTGGACCTTGAGATTCTGCGTCAACTGCGGAAAGAGCGACACCTGCTCGCGCAGGGCGGAGAGCGGCTTGCCTGTGGCGTGCATGATACGGATCAGGGTAATGGCCGCCAGCAAGCCGTCGCCCGCCACGCCGTAATCGCGCAAAATAATGTGACCGGAATTTTCGCCTCCGACGTTGTGGTGGGCCTCCACCATGCGCAGGAGCACATTGCGGTCGCCGATGCCGACGCGCTCCACCCTGCCCCCGGCAGCGGCAATGCACTTATCCAGGCCAAAGTTGCTCTGCACGGTGGCCACGAGGGTCTTGTTTTTGAGCTGGTTGTTTTTCAGCGCGTCAAGCGCGAGGATGCCCAACACCTGGTCGCCGTTAACGATCTGTCCGAGCTCATCACAGACCACGAGGCGGTCTCCGTCCCCATCATGGGCGATGCCGATAGCGGCTTGTTCGGCTAAAACGGTCTGGCTGAGGAGCTGGGGGTGCTCGCTGCCCACGCCCTCGTTGATGTTATTTCCGTTGGGCGCATCACCGATTAAGACCAATTGCGCCCCAAAGTGCTTGAGTGCTGCGGGGCTGGTCTTGGTCGTGGCCCCGTTGGCCGTGTCGAGCACGACTTTCCACCCCTCGATGCAGTTTTGGTGCAGGAGGGACTTCATGTTGTTGATGTAGACGCTCTCGCCGTCGTAAGCGTAGCCGCAGGTTGCGGGACGGCCCTCGACCACGGTCATGGTCTCGTTTTCAATAAAGGATTCGATCTCGAGCTCTGCCTCGATGGTAAACTTGAGCCCACGGTTATCGAAAAGTTTGAAGCCGTTGTCGCGGGCCGGGTTGTGCGAGGCGGTCACGGCAATACCGAGGTCAGCGTGCAGTTCGCGCACGATCATGGAAACGGCAGGCGTGGGCACGACCCCGAGCAGGACGGCGTGGACCCCGTGGGCGCAGAGGCCTTCGCACAGGTACTGCTCGATTTCCTCCCCTGAGGCGCGGGTGTCCCGGCCGATGACAACCGTCACGGGCTTGGTCGGGTTGTGCTTGAGGAGAAAGCGCGCCAGTGCGTAACCGCTTCTGCGCAAGAAGGATTCGTTCAGAATGTCACCCCCGAATGCTCCGCGAATGCCATCTGTGCCGAAGTATTTTGGAGTCATGCCAGGTAAGAGCGTAGTCGTTGCAGCCATTGAAGTAGTTGTCCTGATGCGATGTGTTCACGTGCCTGAGAAATCCCCCTCTCAGGTGACGTTGCTTGCTCGGCCACCCAGAGGGCGACGCCGGCGTTGAGGGCGACTGTGTCGGTCAGCCCAGGTTTGGCCTTGCCCTCGGCAAGGTCGTTCAGGATGGCGTAATTGCGGTCCAGGTCGCCGCCCTTGAGTTCGTCAAGTGCGCAGCGCTCCAGGCCAAATTTTTCCGGAAGCCAGGCTTCGGAGAGTCCCTTGAGCCCGCCTGCTCCAGCGACATGGGTCGTCCCCGAAGTGGCCAACTCGTCGAGCGTCCCTCCCTCGAAAGGCTCGCCGTTGGCCAGCAAGCCACGGCGAACGCCCAAGTCCCCCAGTGCGTCGGCCAGCGGCTCAACCCACTCTTTAGCGTAGACGCCCATCACCTGATAGGGCGTGCGGGCGGGGTTAATCAGCGGTCCCAGGATATTGAAAATTGTACGGTGGCCCTTGGCGGCGAGCGATTGGCGCACCTCGGCCACATGTTTCCAGGCCGGGTGAAAGCGCGGGGCAAAGAGAAAGGTGAAATTAAAGCGCTCCAGGCACTCGCGCAGTTGGGCATTTTCCGCTTCAAGCGGGAAGCCCAGAGCCGAAATAAGGTCCGCGCTGCCGCATTTGGAGGTGATGGAGCGGTTGCCGTGCTTGACCACCGGGACGCCCATGCTGGCCACCAGCAGCGATGCCATGGTTGAAAGGTTGGCCGTGCCGGACTTGTCCCCGCCTGTACCGGCGAAATCAAACGCATTTTCGGCCAGCTCACCCAGCTCGGGATCGCGGGCCAGCTCGCGGAACACACTGGCGAAACCCGCCACCTCAACGGGCGACTCGCCCTTTTCCTGCAGGGCCAGAAGGAGGTTTTCGCGCTCAGTCAGCGTGCCCTGCCCTTCGGCCAGTAAGTGGGCAGCAGCGGCGGCTTGTTCACGATTCAGGTCATTGCCCTCACGCACATGAGCACACAGCTCTGCCAATCCTTTACCCCACATAGAGATGATTCCTTATGGGGTCAGCCGAGCCGATGTCCACTACAAATTTAGTTTGTCCCTTAAGGGCGCACCTGCCATAGCCACATAGATACCATGAATCGACTGCTACTTGATCGACTCCTCGTCGCACTGCTCATCGCCACTGGAGCGGCTGTCGCCCGTGCGGACACCCCCAGCGCGGCGTCTCCGAACCCGCCCGTGGAAAGTGTAACAGATGCCAGCAGCGACGGCTTGCCTGTCGATGAGGCCAAAAGCCAGATTACCTACATGGATGGGCTCATCCTCGGGCTGGTCGAGGGGATTACCGAGTACTTGCCCATTTCCTCCACCGGACACCTCATCCTGACCAATGAGTTACTCGGCCTGAACGAAGAAACCCCGCTCTACAACAAGGAAGGCGAGCCCATTTCGATTGAGGAAGACGGCGTCGAGCGCCCCTTTACCATGGCCGATGCGGCCAACGCCTACGCGATCATCATTCAGGGCGGGGCCATCATCGCTGTAGTCATCATCTACTGGAACCGCCTCATGACCATCCTGATGGGCATGTTAGGCAAAAACCCCAACGGCCTGCGGCTGCTGCGCAATCTCATAGCAGGCTTCATCCCAGCTGCCGTGCTGGGGCTGCTCTTAGACGATTTCATCGAGTCGCAACTGTTTGGCATCGGGCCCGTTATCATCGCTCTGGTGGCCGGTGCGCTGCTCATGCTGGCGGTGGAAGGCTGGCGCAAGAAGCACAAGCAGGGGCAAAAGCCGGACGACGGCCCCGACCTGCACGAGCTTACCCTGAAACAGTGCGTGACCATCGGGCTGCTCCAGTGTGTGGCCATGTGGCCCGGCACGAGCCGCTCCATGATGACCATCGTGGGCGGCTATGTGGTGGGGCTCAGCCCGGCCCGTGCCGCGGAGTTTTCCTTTCTCCTCGGGCTGGTAACGCTCTCCGCCGCTGCCGGATACAAGACCCTCAGCCTCGGACCGCAAATGCTGGCTGCGCTGGAGCCCGGCCCGGTTCTCTTCGGCATCGTCGTGGCCACCCTCTCCGCCGCGCTGGCGGTTAAGTGGCTCGTGGCCTACCTGACCAAGCACGGGCTGGCCCTGTTTGCTTGGTACCGCATCGTGTTGGCCATCGCCGTGGCCGCCGTCATGTTCAGCTAATGGTATTCTGGTTTCTGCCGCTTGTTGTCGCTGTCTCCGCCCTGGCCCTGGCCTGGCCGGAAGGCTTCCTCTGGGCAAAACCACAGATTAACCTGATGCTGGCGGTAATCATGTTTGGTATGGGGATGACCCTGCGGGCGGAAGACTTTGTCGGCGTCTGGCGTCAACGTCGCCTGCTGGTGGTGGGAACGTGCGCACAGTACCTTATCATGCCGCTGCTGGCGTGGGTAATCAGCCTGGTGCTTGGCTTACCGCTCATGGCCCTGATCGGGATGGTCATTCTCGGCTCAACGCCCGGCGGGACGGCCTCAAACATCATCTGCTACCTGGCCCGGGGCAACGTCGCGCTCTCTGTTACCCTGACGCTGTGCTCGACCCTGATTTCCCCGCTCATGACTCCCCTCTTGATCGAGCTCTACGCCGGGGAGCGCATCGAGATACCCTTCTGGTCCATCATGGGCAACGTGGCCATGGTCGCGCTGGCTCCGGTACTGGTGGGCGCACTGCTGAAGCAGCTTTTTCCCCGGCAACTGGAGCGCGTCAACCGCGGGCTGCCTCTGCTGTCCATGGCTATGCTGGTCTTCATTATCGGGGTGATTATAGCCATGAACCGCGAGCCTATCCTGGCCTTTCCGGGTCTGATCCTGCTCGCCGTCGTGCTGCACAATACGCTGGGCCTTACGCTCGGCTACGGCGCTGGGGTGCTCTTCCGGGCCAACGAAGCCGACCGACGCGCGCTGGCCATCGAAGTCGGCATGCAAAACTCCGGCCTCGCCGCCAGCCTGGGCGCAACGTTCTTCCAACCGCTTGCCGCCCTGCCTGGCGCGATATTCAGTCTCTGGCACAACCTCTCCGGCTTGAGCCTGGCCTCCTGGTGGCGCGCACGCGATAAACGCACGAGCGAGCGCGCCTAGGCAGCACTCCTACTTCTCTCAAGGTATTTTTAACCGCAGAGACGCAGAGCGAAACGGGTTGATTTTTATCAAACGAGCAGCGTTCCCTTCTGGTAGTTTCAACTAGATGCTGCCTACTTCATCCACTTTGCGCCTTTGCGCTCTTTGCGTGAGAAAAAAAATCAAAGTCCTCAGCCGTCCGCGGCTACTTTGAAATCATCCAAGAGCACCTCATACTGTCGCAAAAGCATTGAGCGTAGGGAGACCCCTCGCGCTCTGCGTCTCTGCGGTTAGGCAGAGGACCTTTACTCGCTAATACACGGCCTAGGCCGTGTCTTCAAATTCATCAAGGTCGGTAGAAAAGGGTCTTTTCGCGTCTTTTTCCGTTTTCTCAGTTCATGAATCTGGATTCACACCACTTCGAAAGCCGAAAAAATCCTCAAAATTAC
>JAUIAM010000035.1 GCA_030425485.1 Verrucomicrobiia bacterium | reverse complement strand
CGTCTTTTTCCGTTTTCTCAGTTCATGAATCTGGATTCACACCACTTCGAAAGCCGAAAAAATCCTCAAAATTACCTCTTTTTCCCTCGTTTCTTAATTTGAAGACACACCCTAGGGCAGTTTAAATAAAAATGTAGCCGGAGATGTCTCTATATTTTAACCACGGATCACACAGATGTTCACGGATAGCCACGGAATCATCTGTGTGAATCTGCGAAATCTGCGGACACAATATTTCTTAAAATGCTCTAGCGGCAATCTTCACACAGGCCATACAGCTCAAGTACGTGATTGATATCCGAATAGCCGAGGTGTTTGGCCAGTTCTTCCAGCTTTGAAATCTCGCAAAAATCGAGTTTCTCCGCCCGGTGGCATTTGCGACAGATAATGTGGTGGTAATGGTGGTTTTCCTCAACCAGCTCGTAGAGGCTCTTGCCCGATTCGAGGTTGAATTTTTGCACAATACCAGCCTTTTCAAAGGCTTCCAGGCTACGGTAAACCGTGACGAGGTCGGCTTTGGTGGCCGCGATATGCTTATGTATTTCCTCTGCCGAGAGCGGCTTGGGCTCGCGGACAAGCGTGGCAAGCATTGCCTTGCGGGGTTCTGTAATGCGGTAATGCTCACGTCGAAGCACGTCGATAGCAGCATCCATCTGGGGTTTTTGATTAGCCATAGGTCAAGTAGTAATGAGCATACATTAACCTCACTAAAGTGCCTATAGCAAGGCTCTCGACCTCATATTTCGCAAAAAAAGCGCTAAACAATGCAGCGATAGCCTACGTATTTGTGCCAGCTAGACGGCGATGCGCACGCCGCGACGCAAAAAGGTCGGCACATCGAGGTCGACTCCTTCAAAGACATTGCGCTCGGTTTTCTCAAAATACCCACGCTGCTCCTCGTCCGAGACAAAGAGAAACTCCTCCTGAAAGTCTGTATCCCGATCGTCTTTCTGCTTTTTCAGCTTGGAGCGGTGGACGGTACGGACCATTTGGTTAGCCGAGGCGGTTTTCAACACCGGCTCATCAGCGTCCTCGTCGGCACTCTCCAGCGCAAGCGGAGGCAACTCGTGCTCGGGCTTTTTACGCAGGGGCTTGCGGGCGTAACGTGCGCCGTTGACGTCCGTCGTCCCCAACACGCAGATATCAACCGAGTTCTGGCGGCTCTCATCGATGACAGCGCCCAAAATCGTGTTCTCACGGCTACCGAACTGCTCCGTCACCGCGCTCATAATCTCGTTCACCTGACGAATGCTCAAGTCGGTGCCCCCCACAATATTGACTAGCAGGCGGTCTGCCTTGCGGGTGTATTCAGGTAGGTTGAGCAGCGGGCAAGACTTGAGGTCTTCGAGGGCTTTTTTGACGTAGCCCTCCCCTTCGGCATGGCCGAGACCAAAGAGCGTCTTTCCACCCTGGTTGCAAAAGGCTTTGCTCAGGGTGGCAAAGTCGAGGTTGATCAACCCCGTCTGGGAAAGCATGGTGCAGATCGAGCGCACGCCGCGGTCGATCCAGATATCCGCCTGGGCAAATGCATCGAGCACGGTGGCATCGTCATTGAGCATTTCCATCAGCAGGTCGTTGGGCAGCGGGATGACCGCATCGCAGGTTTTACGCAAATCTCCCAGCGCATCCTGCGCCTGCTGGTGGCGCTGCGCCCCCTCAATCGTGAAGGGCAAGGTAACAAAGGCAATGACCAGTGCTCCGGCATCCGAAGCCTGCCGCGCGACGATCGGCGCTGCCCCGCTGCCGGTACCACCGCCGAGCCCGGCGAGGATAAAGACCAGATCAACCCCCTGAAAAAGCCCCGCGATGGCGTCGCTGTCACCTTCTGCTGCCTTGCGCCCGAGGTCGCTCTCGCCCCCCGCGCTAAGCCCCCGCGTGATCGCGCGCCCGATCATCAGCTTTTCCTGAATGGGTGAGCTGTTCAAGGCCTGCGCATCGGTGTTAATGGCGGCCAGGCGCACCCCTGCCGTACTGTCGAGCTGGAGACGGTCCACCGCATTCGTGCCTGCACCGCCGACGCCCACGATCTTGATGCGCGTGCTTTCACCTTCGAGATCGCCGCTAAACATGGTGTCGCTTTTACTGAAATTCTCGCTGTCTGACATCTGGCCCCTCCCCTATAGTGAAAACAATTTGCTGACCTTGCGCATGAGTCCCTTCTCCGGGCGCGGCAGGCTGAACTCCTCCTGATGCTGCCCGGTGAGCGCATAGTGCATCAGCCCGAGCGCGGTGCTGTACTCCACCGCGCGCAGGTCATCGCGCACCCATTGCGGATTTGCACCGAGGCGTACCGGCAGCCCCAATTCCTTGGAGGCAAGCTCGCACATGCCCGGCAACTGCGATGCGCCACCGCTAAGGATGATGCCCCCCGGCAGTGCCTCTGCCGTGCCGAACTCGCCCAGTTGGGTTTTCAATACCTGAAAAAGTTCCTCCAGCCGAAGTTGCATCACATGCACGAGTGAGTGGCGGGACAGGTAGCGATCGCCAATCATCTGATCGCCCACCATCCAGACTTTCTCGCCCTTGTCGTCTTTCTCCACACTGGCCTTGCCAAACTGAATCTTGAGCTTCTCGGCGTACTTGCGGTTCACACGCAGGCCCAGCGCGAGGTCGTTGGTCAGGTGGTCGCCGCCGACGGGCACAACGCCCGTGCCCACGATAACACCATCGCGGTAGACGGCCCAATCGGTCGTCCCCGCCCCCATGTCGAGCACGAGCGCACCGCGGCGTTTTTCGTCCTCACTGGTCACCATGCAGGCCGTGGCGATACTGGATAAGATCATGTCCTCCACACTCAGCCCAAAACCGTTGATGATGTGAATGTGGTCGCGGATGTTCGACTCGTCACCGTGGACGGACCAATAGCTGACTTCGAGCTTCTTGCCCTGCTGGCCAAGCGGTTTTTCCACCGGCTTGCCGTCGACGAGGAAACGGTGCTTGATGTGATGAATATAGACACGATCCGGCGGCAGCTCTTTACCCTTGGCATCACTGGTCACGCGGTGGATGTCCGCCGCTGAAATACTGTTGTCCGAGGCGGCGACATTGACCGCGCCCGTGTGGCTAAAGCCCTCAAGGTGGCTGCCTGTCTGCGCCAGGTAAACGGCTTCGATCTGTACGCCCGCGCTTTTCTCTGCGCCCAGGATAGCGGCGTGAGCTGCGTTACTGGCCGCACGAAAGTCGACAATCTGCCCCTTCTTGACGCCCGCGCTCGAGCACTCGGCCATGCCAATCAAGTTCAGGCTGCGCCCGTTGACAATCTCGCCGATCAGAGCCACCACCTTGGTGGTCCCAATCTCAACGGCTCCGATGATCTTGCTTTGGCTCATATGCGGTCTTGGAATCAGGATTTCTCTTAGTAACGGCTCGGGAGTCGTGCGCCCGACTTAGCCATCTTGATGACTGGCTCGTGAAAACTCAAGTCGATGCGCTCGACATCGCGAAGATTATTGATCCGCGGATCAACCAGGATGTGCTCCAGGCGCTCCATTTGATCCCCGAACTGAGTGGGGGCGAAAACAAGTTCGCGGTTGTCGCGTGTCGTCACCCGGATGGTGGCACCGAGGTTTTCTTCCTGCGGATCATAGTCCTGCAGCGACACGATTTTCCAGTTTGCGTAGCGGTCCGGATGCCCATCGCGGGCCAGCAAAACCAGTTCAGACACTGTGCTCATGCCCTCGATCGGAGCGAAGCCGTTACCGTCGCGCTCAACCCGGTCCACGACCAGGAAGGGCAGCTTGGCCAGTGAGGCTTTATCGTAATGAGCCCCGTGGTAAACGAACCCGCTGGCGTCGACCAGACGCAGGCCCTTGCGGCCAGCGGCATCGACGATGACCAGGTGCAGCAGCGGCTCACGCTCCTCGACGCTGACGACCAGCGTGTCCGGGTAACGTTTCTCCACTGTGACTTCCCGCGTCTGCCCCTCGCCCATCAACTGCTGGCGAATGCCCGCGATGTCGATGCTCGCCAACTCGATTTGCGCTGGCAGGTCCAGACGCTCCATTAGCCACTCGCGGGTCAACACGCCGTCCGTCTCAAAGTAGACCTGACGCAGCGGCTCACTGACTCCGGCCACCTTGAGCGTGCCGGGTCGTGTATTCAAATAATGGATACCAAATGCCACCCCGAGCAGGACCAGCACAATCGCGGCAATAGTGCCCATCGTGCGCAGGCTGAGGTTGAGCTTACGCTTGCGGGAAATCTTGGTCGCGGCACGGCTGGAGGAGGCCTGCTTGATATTGTGCCAGGAGGATGCTTTTTTCTTAGCTGCTTTTTTCTTTGCCATATCTCGGGGTGCGTTAGGAGTTGACCATTCTCGCAATAGCGGGTGCCACCATCCTGCGGGCCAGTTCCGAGAAGTCCAGCCCTACGCACGAGGCGCTTTTGGGAAGAAGGCTGGTCGGTGTCAGGCCGGGGATGGTATTAATTTCTAAAAAGACGGGTTGGTTATCGGGCGGTAAAATAAAATCGACACGGGCGAAGTCGCGACAGCCGCAGGCAGAAAAGGCACGCTCGGCTGCGCGACGGCAGCGCGCGGTAATCCCCCAGGGCAGCTCCGCCGGATAGCGGTACTCGGTCGCGCCCGGCGTGTACTTGCGCTGGTAGTCGTAGACGCCACCCTCAGGCACAATCTCCACCACGCCCATCGCCTCGCCATCAAGGATGCCCACGGTCAACTCGCGCCCTTGAATAAAGGCTTCCGCCATCCACTTTCCCGGAGTGAGTTTAGCCAAGGCAGCCTCTAAATCAGCCGGACCCCGGACCATGTGCAGCCCGACGCTGCTACCCTGATCCACGGGCTTGAGCACGAGTTGATCGCCGACCTCATCGAGCAGGCTACGCGCATCAGGCGGATCGTCATGCCAAAACGTCAGATCGGGGGAAATGGCAAAGCCCGACTCGGCCACGACGGCTTTCGAATCGATCTTGTGCATGCAAAGCTCGCTCGCCTGCGGACCGCTTCCGGCATAGGAAAAACCCAAGCCTTCAAGCAGTGTCTGCAACTCTCCGTCTTCGCCAAAGGTACCGTGCATGGCAGGAAAAATCACCATCCGCTCAGCATCCAGAGCGTTGGGCAAAGTGCGATCCTCCATCTCGTAGCAGAATACCCGATGGTGTGCCTCCAAGGCTTTGGCAATGGCGCTGCCGGACACCAGCGAAACCTCGCGCTCGGCAGAAGGCCCACCGCAGAGCACCGCGATAATCGGGTCCTCACTCACAGTACGTCCTCCCATTTTTGCCCGGCCAGCAGGGCCTCCGGTTGTAGGTCTATTCCACGCTCACGCTTAACCGTCTCGCGGATTTTGCGCACGAGCCCGATAATGTCTTCGCTGGTCGCCTCGCCGGTGTTGATGATGAAATTCGCGTGCACGTTGGAGACTTCCGCCCCGCCGACACTCAGTCCCTTCAGGCCGAGCTCGTCGATCAGCCTACCCGCGTGATTGCCCTCGGGGTTTTTAAACATGCAGCCCGCACTCGGCTCCCGCGGCTGGCTTTCCTTGCGCGAACTCGCGTAGGTGTCCATCTTTCCGCGTATATGCTCGCTCTGCTCCGCAGTGCCCGGGGCAAAGACCGCGCGCAGCGCAACCGCATCGACCAACTCACGACACTCGCGATAGGCGATGTGAAATTGATGCCGGGGCAGCGTGATGAGCTCCCCCTCTAAAGTGAGGAAAGTGACCTCGGACACGACGTCAAAGATCCACCCGCCCATAGCCCCGGCGTTCATGCGCAATGATCCTCCGACCGTGCCCGGGATGCCCTCAAGGAACTCGAACCCGCCCAGGCACTCGCGGGCGGAAAAGCTGCAAAGCTCTTTCAGGCGCACCCCGGCGGTGGCCACGATCCGGCCTTGCCCGTCGAGGGAAAGTGTCTTCCAGCTCGCGTGACGGAAGGTCACCACGAGGCCATCGACTCCGCCGTCGGAGACAATGAGGTTTGACCCACGACCGATGGGGAGCACATCCAAATCCATTTCGCGAGCCAGCGCGATCAACTTGATCAAATCTGCCTCACTGGCGGGCTCGGCATAGAAACGAGCCGGACCGCCCACACGCAGCGTCGTGAATCGCGACAAGGGCTTACCGATCGAAAGTATGGTTTCAGCGGAGACTTGCTCGCGCCACGAGAGCAGGCGCTGACGGTCTACGACAAAGCGGGCCGCCATGTGGTCGATGTCCCCTGCCCCGATAAATACAACGGTAGCCGGAAGCTTTGCGTCCATAGCCTCAGAGAGAACACCGTTGAGCAACGCGGGTTCGACGCCCTGGAGTTCCTCCCCTCCATAGCCAAGGATGTGCTCGGAACTACCGGCATCGATGGGGGATTCGCTTGCGGCGTAAACGGGCAAGACCCAGGCGCGGTCTGCCTGTGCCAGCACTTCGGCAAAGTCGGATGCAAAGCGCTGGGTGCGCGTGTAGCGGTGAGGCTGGAACACCACCCAGAGCGGGCCCTCGCGCTCATCGCGGAGCACCTTCAGCAAAGCGCGAATCTCCGTCGGGTGATGCGCGTAGTCGGCCATGACCGAGCAGCGCCCTTCGCGGTAGAGCACATCCTGCCTGCGGTGTATGCCAGCAAAATTCGCGAGGGGATTTTCCGGCAGGCTGCCAGAGAGATAGCGGCAGGCCGTCATGGCGGCGCTGGCATTATCGAGGTTAAAGTTCAGCCCCGGTGCGGAAAAGGTCTCCACCTGTGCGCACGCAGGCAGCTCCCAGCGCAAGTGCTCTGGGAGGATAATCGCTTCGCTCGTGCGCTCGATCAGGCGTGTGAAAGCCGCACGCAGATCCTCCTCGCTCGCATAGCGGTCGGGGTGGTCCCAATCGAAATTCACCACCAGGGTGAGCGCGGGGGAAAAGGCTTCGATCGTGCCATCGCTCTCGTCCACTTCGGCCACCAGCCAGGGCGAGTGCGCGCTGAAGTGCGCCGGGGGCTGAGCATTCTTGCTAAAAAGCCCGCCGAGCACATAACTGAAGTCAAACCCTACATCACCGAGCATATCGATAAGCATGCCCGTAGTAGTGGTCTTGCCGTGGCTGCCGACTATGGCTACGAGATTTTTCCCGGTGGAAATTTCAGCCAAAAACTCGCCGCGACGCAGGCAGCGCACCCCCTGCCCAATGCGCTGAATCATGGGATGATCCTCCCGCACCGCGCTTGAGCGGACGAGTAAGGAGGGGCTAGTTGGCATGCTCGCATCTGTATCGAGAATCTCGATACCGTAACGCTCCAGCAGCACGCGCACATGCGGTAGCAGGTTGTCGTCCCAACCCGTGACCTGGCACCCGGCCTGGGCCAGATAAATCGCGAGCGGAGCCATGCCCATTCCGCCGATGCCGAGCAGGCAGACTGCTTCCGGGAGCGCGGGGGAAGGTTGTGGAGCCTCGGCTGTCATCATGCCGCGGCCTCCTTATTAGCCAGCACCTCGAGGTCCTGCACGATGCTCGCCACGGGATTAGCGCGGTCGAGCCGGGCGAGGTTTTCCCGAAACTTGGTCAGGAGCCAGTCGTTGAAAATCGCTTCGGTCACCTCGTTGACCAACTCGGGCAACTTATCCTGCTCCAGCACGATGGCCCCGCCCTGTTGCTCCAGGAAGTGCCCGTTCGCACGCTGGTGGTCATCGGCAGCAAATGGGTATGGCACAAGAATGGAGGGCACCTGGCAACGGATGAACTCCGCTATGCTGCCCGCACCGGCACGCGAAACGACGAGGTCAGCCGCCGAGAGCACGTCGGCCATGCGGTCGGAGAAGGGCTCGAAGTAAGCACGGGCGACCTGGCCGTCCGCGCTCTTGATTTCGAGCTTCCCCTGCGCGCCTTTATTCAAGCCGGTGAGGCAGTACACACTGATGTTTTCCGCAGCCAGCTTTTCAAAGTTATCCGAGACCCAGTCGTTCAGCGCGACCGCCCCCTGGCTGCCACCACAGACCAGCAGCAGCTTTCCCGAGACCTCGATACCGAGTCGGCGGCGGGCCTCATCCTGCGGGATGCGGCGAATCTCCTGTCGCACGGGATAGCCCGAGTGCCGCACCGTCTGCGGCGGGAGACTTTTGAGGCGTGTGCCTTCGGGCAAATAGATGCGCTGGGCCAGACCGCTGAGCAAGCGGATAGCGCGACCTGTCCTGCGGTTAGCCTCGTGGAGTACGACGGGATAGCGCAACAGGAAACCCGAGAGGGAAACCCCGACGCTGAGAAATCCGCCAAAGCCAATGATGGCCGTAGGCTTGGTTTTACGAATCACGCGCACGGCAAAGATGAAGCCGCGAAAGAGCTGCCAGATGAATTTGACAAAGCCGACCGGATTCCAGCTAAAGGCACAGCCCGGCGAACGCAGGAACTCCAGTTGCGGGTAGCTGCGGACCAGCCGGGAGTCTACGTCCTTGCGGCTGATAATGAGGTAGACCTTGTGTCCGGCCTCGGTCAATCCTTCTGCCAGCGCAATACCCGGAGCGAGGTGTCCGCCCGTGCCACCGCAAGCAATCAGGTAATTACTCACAGTTGCCGCGGCCTCCTCAGTGCCGGCTTACTCCACGAGCGGAAGCAGTTCAGGATAATGCCCACGAGGACGAACATCAGCACGAGGTTGGACCCCCCGTAGCTGATAAAGGGAAGGGACATGCCCTTGGTCGGCAGCAGGCCGGTGACGACCCCCATGTTGATGAGGGCCTGGAAAGTCAGGAACCAGAGCGCACCGCTGACCAGCAGGAACTGGTACATATCCGGCGCGCGGCGCAAGCTCCACACCCCACAGCAAAATATGATGAGAAACAAGAGCACGAGCGAGCCCGTGGTGACAAAGCCGAGTTCCTCCCCGATCACGGCAAAGACGAAGTCGGTATGGCTCTCGGGCAGATAAGAAAGCTGCTGTCGGCCATTGCCCAGACCGACGCCATCCCAGCCCCCAGCCCCAAAGGCAAGGATGCCCTGCCAGAGCTGATATGCGCTGTCGGACTTATTTGCCTCGATGTCCAAAAAGGACGTCACCCGGCGCAGGCGCACGGGGTCGAAATAAACCAGCACGCCAAACAATCCTGCCCCCGCCAGGCAGGTCGGAATCAGGTAAAGCATGCGCACGCCAGCCACAAAGAGCATGGCAAAGCCGACCATGCCGCAGAGCGCCGTTGTGCCGAAATCCGGCTCAAGCATAATGAGCGCGCAGAAAACACCCAGCCCCGCACAGGGCCAGATGAACCCGCGCCAAAAGGTTGTCAGACGGCGCTGGTTGTGGGCCAGGTAGTGCGCCAGGCCGAAGATCAGGGCCAGCTTTGCCACGTCGGACACCTGCAGACGCATCATCCCAAAGTCGAGCCAGCGCCGGGCACCATTAACGGAAACGCCGATCCCCGGGATGACCACCAGCACGAGCAGGACAAGCGCAATGCCCACGAGATACCACGTTCCTTTGCGAACCGTTTCCAGATTAAGAAACGTGGTAAACAGGCAGGCGGCAAAGGCAATGCCCAGCCAGAGGCTTTGCCTTTGGAAGTAGAAGTACGGGTTGCCGCCAAGCGATTTGCCCGCGCTGGAGAGAACCACCAGTCCGAGAAAGGTGAGCGCAGCCACGCAGAGCACCAGCAGCAGGCCGGGACTCAGGAAACGCAGGTTACTCGCTCGTGCTTTCAGACGATGGATGCATTAAGTGTTATCAATTGGCACTCTGGACCTCGGCCGCAGGAATCTCGTCGAGGTTCTCCAACAGGATCTGCGCGTCGAACTCCTCCAGCGTACCCCCGGGAGCGGGAGCAACAGGAGCAGCGGGGGCGCGCGGAGCAGAAACCGGAGCCGGCTTCGTGGTCCTGACTCCACTCGGAGCAGCGGAGTCAGAAGAAATCACCAGCACGGTACCGATGGCCAGACGCTTGGGGTCGGTAATGCCGTTGCGCTCCATCAGGTCCGAAACCTTGACGTTGTAGCGGCGGGCAATGATGCCGAGCGTTTCGCCCGCACGGACCGTGTGGACGGTTTCACCCGCATTGTTTGTGGTGGAGGCGGGCTTGTTCAGCGAAGAAGGAGCCGTCACGCTGCTGCTGGGGGCCGGAGCGTAGGTGCTGCCGGAGCCCGAGGGGATGAGCAACTCCTGGTCGACATAAATGGTGTCGCTGCTGAGGTTGTTTGCACTGCGGATGGCCGAGACCGTGGTGCCGTAGCGCTTGGCCAGCGAGGAAAGGTTGTCCCCGGGCTGGACCTTGTAGGTTGTGCCGCCGACGTCAACCGAACCAGCCGAGGCCGAAATCGGTCCCGAGGCAGGCGGGGCGTAGTCCATCGCGCCACCAGCGGGGATGGTCAGGACCTGACCGATCTGGAGGACAGAGTTCTTGTTCAGGTTGTTGGCAGCCATGAGCTCCTTGAGCGTAACGTCGTGGCGGCGGGCGATAACGGTGAGGTTGTCCCCCTTCTTGACCACGTAGGTGCTGCTGGTACCGGCCACCGGAGAGAGCGGCGCATCAAAGGAATCAGCATCGACGGGCTCAAGCACGGAAACATCGGTCCCCTGGATAACCTCAGCGGGCTGGGAAGCGTTCAAGTTCCAGGTAGGCCGGGTCGGCGGATAGCGCGGACGGCTGACCGCGGCCGAGCTGTCGGGTTCCGCAGGTGCTGCGTACTGGGCGGGTTGGTAATTTTCGTTCGCGCGGGAAGGCTCGGTGGAATCGGGCGTACCGACCACACCCTCCGAGCCGGTGGTTTCTTCGTCCTCGAAGACGCTGCATCCGGGTGTGACCAGCAGGGTCGCGATGACCAGCAGGTGCAGGCCGATGACACAGAGGAATATCTGGCTGATTTTCATGACAAGTTTCTTGGCTTTGGTTCGCATGAGCTTGGACTATCAGGGGTGCTTTGCTTCTTCAAACTCAAAACAGCTTGTTCGAAGGCAAAACCGCGCTGAGTGTAACTTTCAAACATATCGTGGCTGGAAAAACCGGGGCTGAGCAGCACGACACCTGGCTGCTTCACTCGCGAATAGGCCATATTGACCGCTTCGGGCAGGCTCTGGCAGACGTGTGAATCGACCTTCCCCCGGCGAAAACGTTCCGCCAATTGGGGAGCCGTTTCCCCGATGAGAAAAGCTTCCTTGACCGTTCCGGCCACGGCATCGGCAAAGAGGTCCACATCGCCCCCCTTGGATTTCCCCCCGCCGATCCAATAAACCGGGTCCTTGAAGACCTTCAGGGCAGCCAGTGCAGAGGCAAAATTGGTCGCTTTCGAGTCGTTCCAGAATGCGGCGTTGCCCATCTGAGCAACCAGTTGCAGGCGATGCTTGGGCGGAGTAAACATCCGGGCGGCCAGATCGAGGTTGTTCAGACTGCGCCCCTCCTTTTGCCAGAAGGCCCGCACCAAGCGGTAGTTTTCCTGCTGGGGGAAATTGACAAAGGGTGAGCGTGAGGGCGGCGCGCCCTCGGCATCGCCACGCTTGACTACGATGGCGTAGGACGGGAGCTCCTTGCCCAGCTTCTTCGCCCAAAAAGCCACCGACTCGCCGACAATCAGGCAGGGGCGAGAGAGTTGCTCCACCAGCCGCCACTTGGCGTTGAAGTACGCTTCCATCGAAGGATAGCGGTCGAGGTGGTCCTCGTCGAAATTCGTCCAGATCAGGGCCTGCGGGCGGTAGTGCTCCAGGCTCTCGGCCTGATAAGAGCTGACCTCGCAGACCGCCAGCGCGCCCTCGTGATTACTCAACTCAAATAACCGCGACATCGGGTAGCCGACATTGCCCACCGCGATAGCCTTCTGCCCGGCACGCTTGAGTGCGTAGGCGATAAACTCCGTCACGGTCGTTTTGCCGTTGGTCCCGGTCACGGCGATGCTGCCCCCGACCCAGAAAAGCGAGGCAAAATCGAGCTCACCCATCACGGTGCAACCCGCCTCACGGGCGATTTTCTGCCAAGGGTGCTCCGGAGCAAAGCCGGGGCTGATGATGACCAGCCCGTGCCGGGCGGCATCGCGCGGGGTAAAGTCCTCCCGTGTGTGCATGCCGCCGCGCTCATCGTATATCTCAAACCATCGCCCCTGGGACCGCAGTAAATCCGCCGCCGCACGCCCACTGACGCCGTCGCCGAGGATGGCAACGGGCCTGTCGAGCAGGGGTTTGAGGATTTCCGGGATGTCCATGAGGAGAGCTATGAATGAGGAGTGATGAGTGATGAATTAAACTTGGAAGACAGACCTATTTGAGAAATTTTACAGCGTAAAGGGCGCCAGCATCCGACCTGGGAAAGCGGGCGTTGGTACGTTTGATTTAGTTCAGCATTCATCGCTCAGCATTAGCGTAGTTTCAAGGTGGCCAGCCCGGCAAAGGCGCACATGAGCGAGATGATCCAGAAGCGGATCACAACCTTGTTCTCGTGCCAGCCAAGTAATTCAAAGTGATGGTGCAGCGGCGCCATGCGGAAGATGCGCTTGCCACGGGTTTTATAGGAGCCCACTTGCAGGATGACCGACACCGCCTCGGCCACGAAGATACCGCCCACGATAATCAGCGTAAAGGGCTGGTGGATGACAAAGGCCATCGTGCCGATGATACCGCCCAGCGCGAGCGATCCGGTATCGCCCATAAAGACCGTTGCCGGGTGGCAGTTGAACCAAAGAAAGACCAGGCTGGCCCCGACCAGCGCCGCGCAGATAACGGACAACTCCCCTACTCCGGGCACATAGCTGATGAGCAGATAGTCCGCGATAATCGTGTTACCCGCAGCGTAGGCCATGAGACCGTATACGAGGGTGGCCGTGACCGTGCAACCGATGGCCAGGCCGTCCACCCCGTCGGTCAGGTTGATCGCATTACTCGATCCGGCCATGACGAAGAAGAAAAAGATAAAGGCAAACCAGATGGGCATGGTGGCCAGAAGCGGTTCCTTGAGGAATGGCGTCCAGAGCTCGGACATTTTCAGGTGCGTCTCGGTGCTGCCCAGTAGGATGCCGAGCGCAACAAAGGTCAGCACTGCCTGGCCGACCAGCTTCCAGCGACTCGAAAGCCCCTTGGAGTTCTTCTTCGAAACTTTCAGGTAATCGTCGATAAAGCCCAGCACGGTAAGCCCGGTGTAGACGATCATCACGGCGATGACGTAGAGGTTGGGCTCGGCCCAAAGCAGCGTGGACACCGTGACCGCGGTATATATCATGAGCCCGCCCATCGTGGGGGTACCCTTCTTGCCCTCGTGCAGTTCGGCCAGTTTACCGACCTCGTCCTTGTTGCGCAAGGACTGTGCGAGTTTGAGCTGCCGGAGCTTGGCGAAAATCCAGGGAGCAACGACAAAGCCGACCAGCACAGCCGTGCCCGCGCCCATGACGGCGCGAAATGTGAGGAAGCGGAAAAGTCGCAGCGGGCCAAAGACGTCGCTGAATTCTGCCAGGTAACTTAACATGCCCGCACCTCCTCGGCTTGCTCCGGCAGGAGTGTCTCCAGCGCATAGGCGCGGCTGCCCTTGAGCAAGACAGCACCCTCGAACGCACGCACGGCCTTGAGCGCCTGCGCGGTATCCTGATAAAGCTTGAGCTGGCTGGCTGGGCGACCTGCGCGTAGCAGGCCATCGCGGTAGCCGGAAGCTTCGCGCCCGATCAGCACGACGTTATCCTGCGTCCGCAACGGAATGGCCTCCCCCACTTCCATGTGAAAGCGGTGGCTGGCTACACCCAGCTCCTTCATCCCACCCAACACATAAAGCCGGGGCAGACTTTCCTCTGCAGATTGGGCAAAGGCGTGGAAGGCCTCGGCCATGGACGCAGGGTTGGCGTTGTAGCTGTCCAGATAGAACGACTGGCACCCGACTCGCCGCCACTCACCGCGACGAGCCGTAGGTTGCCAGCGTCTTAACCGTTCCTGAATCACATCATGACAAATGCCACAGCGCACAGCCGCGATAATGGCCAGCACGGCGTTACTGACCATGCCAGGCGAAGTAAATGGAAGCTCGAGCTCCAGGGGCGGAATCGCTGCCGACTTTATAGCAAGTCGGCAGCTGCCCACGCCCGAGTTGCTCACAGAGTAAGCAACATTCTGGCAATCCGGGAGCGCGTTCGCAGCGGACGCATCCGCCGCTACCCATGTGCGCTCACTAAAGTTTTGAAATGCCGCGTACTGCAGGCAATCGCCCGGAAAGATGAATTCCGCTGCCCCGTTGGCGATCTTGGCCTTTTCTGTGGCCACGCCCTCGACCGTGCCAAGCTTCTCCAAGTGCGCAGGCGCAACACAGGTCACGATGGCGATGTCCGGCGCGATCATCTGGTTGAGCACCTGCATCTCACCGGGCTCATTGATACCCGCCTCGACCACAGCGAAGTCGTGCAGCTCGTTGTCCAGACGCGTCAGGGTCAGCGGCACGCCGAGAAAGTTGTTCAAGTTGCCCTCGGTACACAGGGTGCGCTCACCCAGGAGCAGGGCCAGGAGGTCCTTGGTCGATGTCTTTCCGCAACTGCCGGTCACGCCAATAACCTTACCCCGGAAGCTGCGACGATGCGCGGCGGCGATGCTCTGAAAGCCCTCCAAGGTATCGGGAACGATGAGCTGCGGCAGATCCCCATCGACCCGGCTTTCCACCAGCGCGGCAGAAGCGCCCGCCTGCTCAGCGGCAGGGATGAAGTCGTGGCCGTCGCGCTGCGCGGTCTTGATCGCGACAAACATGTCCCCCTCGCGCAGGCGCCGTGTGTCCTGGCTGTAGCCCTTGATTTTCGGCGGCGGGGTGGCGGCCCAGTTTCCACCGGTCCAATCTGCAAGTTGCTCTGGCATAAAGTCAGGCATCCGGCTGGAAGGTTTTCAAGTTGATGAGTTCGCGGGCGATCTGGCGGTCATCAAAAGGGATGACCGTGTCGGCAAATTCCTGGTACGTCTCGTGGCCCTTTCCCGCGATGAGCAGGCAATCCCCGGGCTTGGAGGCATCGATGGCAAGGCTGATGGCGCGGCGACGCTCTTCGACAAAGCTGATGCGCTCGGGGCAAGTGACACCCTTGCGCATGTCGTCAAAAATCTGGCCCAGGTCTTCCTTGCGTGGATTGTCCGAGGTGGCCCACACGTGGTCCGCAAAGCGTTGCACGGCTTCGGTCATCTTGGAGCGTTTCGTGCGGTCGCGGTCACCGCCACAGCCAAAGACGACGTGGAGCTTGCCCGGTGTGATCTCCCGCAGCATGGTCAGGGCATTGGCCAAAGCGTCGTCGGTATGGGCGTAGTCGACCAGCACACGGAAGGGTTGGCCGACCTCGACTTTTTCCATGCGCCCGGGCACACCGCCAAAGAAGGCCATGCGCTCGGCGAGTACTTTCGGGTCGTAGCCTTCGGCAAAAGCCATGCCGATCGCGGCCAGGGTATTGGCTACATTGTAGTGACCCAAGAGTGGCGTGCGGACCTCTACCCTGCCCTCGGGCCAAACCAGCTCGAAGCGGCTACCCGCATCGCTGAGCTCGATGTGCTCGGCGCGCAAGTCTGCATCGGCGCAAACCCCGTAGGTGATGACGCGCACCTCCTTTGGGATCTTCGCCACCAGCCGGCGACCGTAGGGGTCGTCGAGATTAACCAGCGCAACCTCCGGCAGCGAGCCAATGCCCCCGGTGAAGAGACGGCTCTTGACCTCGAAGTAAGCCTCCATGCTCTGGTGATAGTCGATGTGATCCTGCGTCAGGTTGAGAAAAGCGGCCACGGGGATGCGCATGCCGTCAACGCGCTGCTGCTCAATAGCGTGCGAGCTGACTTCGAGCACGGCCTGCTTGCAGCCCTCGTCAACCATCTGGCCGAGCATGGCGTAGTTATCGACCGACTCGGGCGTCGTCTTGTACGAAGGCAGGGTGCGGCGACCGAGGTCGTAGTGCACTGTACCCACGAGCCCAACGGTGTGCGGCTTCTCGGCCAAGAGGTGTTGCAGGAGAAAGGCGACCGTAGTCTTGCCATTCGTGCCAGTGATTCCAAAGAGGCGGAGTTGCTCATCGGGGTGGCGGTGATAGCGACGCGAAATCTCAGCCAGGGCCGAACGCGAATCCTCCACCTGGAGGAAAGGCACCTGCTGGATGGCGGAGGCGGGGCTGTCTGAGACGACCCCTACGGCTCCGCGGTCGATGGCTTCCTCGATGTAAAGGTTACCGTCCGTGCGGAGTCCGCCCAGGGCGAAAAAGAGCGAGCCAGGAGTCACACGACGGCTATCCGTAACCAGGGCGCGCACCTGCGCGGACTTGTCTCCGCGGAAGGCGACCATCGGCATGCCCTCGATGAGTTCACCCAGCGTCGGGAAGACCGGGCCGGTGCTGGCCGTACCACCACTACCCTGCATACCAAAGCTGCACATCCACGGACGATGGTTTTTATAAAGGCCGCCAAGCAGCATTTCCATTGCGGGCATTGCCATGTTAGCGGCCCTCCGTGGTTGTCATGGAGAGATTCCCCACGGGTTGGATTCCGAGATAGTTGGCGCACTCGTAGGCCAAGCGTTTAAAAGAAGGTGCCGCAACGACGCCACCGTAGGCCTTACCGGGCAGTTGCGCGTCCTCGACCACAATCGTGATGACGAGTTTAGGCGAGCTGGCCGGAAAGAATCCGCTGAAGGAGGCGACGTGGTGCTGGCGGGAATAGCGTCCGTCGATAATCATTTGAGTCGTTCCTGTTTTGCCCGCAACCTGATAGCCGGGCAGGGAGGCCTCCGTGGCCGTGCCACCGGGGCGGCAGACCATTTCGAGCATATTGGCGAGCGTGCCGGCCGTATCAGACGAGATAACGCGGCGACGCGCTACCGGATCGAAGGACACGGCGGTGTTGCCCTTTTCATCAAAGAGTCGGCGCACAACCTGCGGCTGCATGAGGACGCCGCGATTGGCCACGGTGGCCATGGCCATATGGACCTGAATCGGTGTTGCGCTGATAGCGTGGCCCATCGGGAGGCGGCTGATAGTCAGCCCGTCCCAGTTGCGCGGGTCGTGGAGGATGCCGTTCACCTCGCCGGGGAGGCCCAGCCCGGTACGCTCACCAAAGCCGAAGTCCTGGCTGTAGTCATGCAGGCGCTCATCGCCCAGACGCATGCCGAGGAGTGCTGCCCCGCGGTTGCTGGACTTAACCACGATTTCCTCAAGGCTCAAAATATCGTAATGGTGGTGATCACTCGGGAGCTTAACCTCGCGTCCGTTGTAGAGCGCGACGGCCTCACCGCAGTCAAACTCCTCGTCCGGGTAGGCCAAGCCCTCCTGCATCGCCCCAGCTGCGGGCACAATCTTGAAGGTGCTGCCGGGCTCGTAGATGTCGGTCACGGCACGGTTGCGGTGCGCGTCTACGGGCGATTTCCAAAAAACATTCGGGTTGTAGGTGGGGTAATTGGCCAGCGCGAGGACGTAGCCCGTGGCGGGCTCACTCACGATGATTGTCACGCCTCCCGGCTGGTACTCCTCGACGATGGCTTCGATCTCCTCCTCCACGTAGTGCTGGATAACCATGTCGAGGGAGAGCTCGACGTTGAGCCCGGAGCGGGGCGCGACCTCGCGGTGGTTAAACTGGCTGAGCTGGCGGCGCAGGCCATCGCGCTCACCGTCACGCCAGCCGTCCTGCCCCTTGAGGTAAAAGTCCATCGTGGTCTCAACCCCGGTAACGGCCGTCCCCTCCAGGTTGACGAAGCCGATAACGTGGGCCGCCATGCTGGTGTTGGGGTAGATGCGCTTGTACTCCGGGTTGCCGTACACGCCCTTGATCCCGAGGTCGCGGACCTTCTCAAGCGTATCGCGGGCCACACCGTCGGCCAGCTTGGCCCAGCGGATGTCGCGCAGGACTTCGCCATCCTCGCTGTTCACCGTGCGCATGCGGGTTTCAAAGGCGGAGCGGACCTTGCTCTCGGGCACGCGCAAGAGAGCGGCCAGAGTCGGGATCTTTTCAAAGTCTTCGGGCTTGAGCGACTGCGGGTCGACACCGACCCGGTAAACCTCGTGCGTCGTGGCGAGCAGTTCGCCCCGCGAGTCTACGATATTACCCCGGCGGGCATTGATGACCTGAAAGGACTTGCGGTTATCCTGAACGATGCGGCTGAGTTTTTCACCATCAAGGACGTGAAGGTAGAGCAGCCTGCTAAAAACCGCCGAGAAACATAGTACGACGACAGCAACAACAAAGAGAAATCGGGGACCAGATACGAAGGATCGATTCATCAGGGATTCGGGCCGCGAGGCGCGTTAATCAGTGCAAGGTCGAAAGAAACAGCTGCAGGCTCCTGGTGTGTGGCTGGAGCGGAGTCGGCTACCGTCACGGGCAGCGATTGCTCGATGTAGGCCGGGGAGGCGTTGGTCTTGATCCACATGATCTGCTGACCATTGGTCGGGCGCAGGCCATCGGGCATGTGACGCACGAGGAACTCCGGGCTGTGGGCACGCGCGATGCGGGCCGAAAGTGTGTCGTTGTCGTTGGCCAGGATGCGAGCTTCGCGCTCGAGCTTGGCCACGTTGGAGGCGGTGTGGGAAATCTGTGTACGCAGGTAAACGATGCCCAGCGAACCCGCCCCGGCTACAACCAGGATGAGCGCGCAAAGGGCGATGGAAATCCAGCGATAGGTCAAAATGTCTTTATGGTAATGCATGGGTCTCAGGCAGGTTGAGTTTCCAGTTTGCGCACGGCACGAAGTTTCGCCGAGCGGCTGCGCGGGTTCGCGGAAAGTTCTTCCTCACCGGGAGCAACCGGGCGGCGCGTGACCAGTTCGGCCAACTGCGTGCGCTCATCCTGCGTGCGGTGATCGCCAGCATGCTCGGGGCGGCCAGCCAGTTTGTTAAAGAAGCGCTTCACCGGACGGTCCTCCAGCGAATGGAAAGTGATGATGGCAAGCACGCCACCGGGGGCGAGTCGCTCGAAAGCCGCAGGGAGCATACGGGCAATGGCGCCGAGCTCGTCGTTGATGACCATGCGAATACCCTGAAAGGTGCGTGTGGCCGGATGGATGCGCGAGGGCTTGCCGCCACGCTGCGGGATAGCACCTGCCACGAGTTCGGCCAGCGTATCAGTGCGCTGGAGCTTGCCCGTGCCCCGGGCCTCGCGCAAAGCGCGCACGACCTTACGCCAAGACTTTTCCTCGCCGCAGTCGCGCACGGCGTGGACGAGCTCCTCCTCCCCCGCGCTCTCAAGGAAGTCAGCCGCCGTCATGCCGGAGGCGTTGTCCATGCGCATATCGGCGGGCGCGGGCTTGCCGAAGGAGAAGCCGCGGGCGGCATCGTCGAGTTGGAAAGATGATACGCCGAGGTCAAAAAGAGCCCCGGCGTAACCATGTTCAGTCAGTTTGTCTAGTTGGGAAAACTCTAGTCGATGAAACTGGAAACGCGGCCCGAATTGCGATCTGAGGTCGTCTGCCCGGGCCTCAGCCTCGGGGTCGCGGTCAAGTGCGGTGAGCCTGACCTCAGGGGAGGCTTCGAGAATGGCGCGGCTGTGCCCTCCCCCACCGAAGGTGCCGTCGAGGAAGTGTCCGCCGCGCTCGGGCGTTAACGCTTCGAGCACCTCGCGGAGCATCACTGGGAGGTGGCCTGCCATCTTACTAAGTAAGGCGATCGTGCTGAAATTAGTGCAGGCGAAGGACATTAGAGAGGAGTCTCCAGCCGCGTGCGTTTACCTTGGTGGATTGTTCACGACGCTGAAAGCCACCCATGGAGTACTCGGGCTGGCCATAGCGGGGGGACGGACGCGACTCCAGGGTGAAGTCGGTCGGGCGGCGGGTCTCCTGTCTGCGGAGGATGCCGGCATGGTAGAGTTCTGAGCTGAGTTTCATCGTGAGATAATGTTCTGGTTAAAGTCCGAGTTTGGTCAGGATGCCGCTAAGGTCGCCTTCGTCGCCGTCCTCGGCGTCGAGGTAGGTTTCGTAGCGGTCAGGTTCCCAGAGGTGGAACTTGTTAACGGTGCCCACGAGCACGACTTCCTTTTCGATGCCGGCGTGGGTGTAAAGACGGTCGTTGAGGTTGATGCGGCCACTCTTGTCGAAAGTGAACTGCTCAGCCTTGCGCAGGAGCTTCATGATTGCGCGCTGTCCCTCAACATCACCGAGGCTGACCGAGGTCAGCTTTTCGCGGAACTGCTCCACCATGGCAGGCGGGTAAATCGTAATGCAGCCGCTCGGGTCGGGGAATGCCAGGTACAGCGCACTCTCGTCCCCGCTGAAGCGCCACTTCGACGGGACAGTCAGACGCTTTTTGGCGTCCAAATTATGCCGATGTTCCCCGGCATAAAGACCTAAGGCGAAATCAATCATGCGACAACTCTGGCGATAATGTGCTCCACTTTAACCCACTTCACCCCACCAACCCCCACCTGTCAACACGAAAAACCCACCGCCTCCCCCGATTTTGCTCGGATTCCCTCCCCATCAGCAGCTATCTGTTAAATCCCCACTTCGACCCACCATGCCCAAATTACGCGCTGATGACGCCCTCGTGAAAACCGGCCAGGCGGCCTCCCGCAGCCAGGCCCGACGCCTTATATTAGAAGGGCGCGTGCGGGACCAGGACGGCGAAGTCGTGACCAAGCCCGGACGCAATGTGCCGGACGAAACCACCCTGACCGTGGTTGACCCGCCGCGCTTCGTCAGCCGGGGCGGGGACAAGCTGGCCGCCTGGTGCGCGTGCTTCCCGCTCGATTTCACCGGCGCGCACCTGCTGGACGTGGGAGCCTCGACGGGTGGTTTTTCCGACTGTGCCCTGCAGGCCGGAGCCGCCAGTGCGACCTGTGTAGATGTCGGCCACGGCCAACTCCACCCCCACCTTCTGGCCGATGAACGCGTGACCAACCTTGAGGGCATCAACGCGCGTCATCTGGACCCGGCCACGCTCCCCCGCCCCGGCTATGATGTGGTCGTGATGGACCTATCCTTTATCTCACTGCGCAGTGTACTGCCCGCTGTCTGGCCTTGCCTGAACGAAGGCGGCACCCTCATCGCACTGGTGAAGCCCCAGTTTGAGGCCGGGCCGGAGGAAACCCGCCGCACCAAGGGCATCATCCGCGACGAAGCCGTCCGCCAGCAGTGCCTGACCGCAGTCAAGGCCTTCGCGCTGGACACCCTGCCGGGCGCAAAGCTCGTGGGCGAGATGGATTGTCCGGTAGCCGGAGGTGACGGGAACCAGGAGTTTTTGCTTGGACTGTGCAAGGCAGCGGGATAGTGCTTTCTCTGACTGTGAAGCCGCTCGAAAACATCGCATTCGTCATCAACGCGCAGAAGCTCAGTGCCGCCGTTCTGGGCCAGCAACTGGAGCAGTACTGCCAGGACGCGGGCGTAGCCTATCGCAGCACGACAGACTACCCGCTCAAGCCCGGCTTTCTGCAAGGCGTGGACGCCTGTTGCGTGCTCGGCGGAGACGGCACCCTGCTCAGCGCCGTGCCCGAAGCCCTCGCCCACAGCGTGCCCGTTTTCGGCATTAACCACGGCAAGCTCGGCTTTCTGGCCGTTTTTACCGAGGACGAGGCCAAGCGCGATTTTAAGAAAATCCTGGGTGGAGACTACCGACTGGTCGAGCGCTCCGTCCTGGAGTGCCGCTCCAGCAGCGGACAAAGCTCACTCGCGCTCAACGACGTCGTTATCAAGAGCCCCAACACCTTCGGCTTAATCGGGCTGCGGGTGCGTTGTGACGGCGACCTGGTGACCGACTACCGCGCCGACGGCCTTATCTTCAGCACTTCGACCGGTTCCACCGCCTACAACCTCTCCGCCGGCGGCCCCGTCGTCCACCCGCGCGCGGACGTCATCACCATGACGCCGATCTGCCCCCACACCCTGACCAACCGCAGCATGGTTTTTCCCCACAGCAGCGTGCTAAGCGTCGGGTGTGTGAGCAAGGGAGCCAGCCCCCTGATTACCCTCGACGGGGACGAAGCGTTTGAAAATGACGACCTGCCGCTAACCATCCGCCGGGCCGACCATACCCTCACCCTGCTCCAACCGACGGATTACTCACACTTCCGCATCCTGCGCGGAAAGCTCATGTGGGGCGGCGAGGAGGACTTTGACCCCTCGCTCTGAGCCATTTTCAGAACTTGGGAACCCACTTTCATCAAACACAGTCTAATCTAACAACTATGCTGTCACGCCTTCTGATTTCAGCCACCCTGGCCATCGGCCTCAGCGCCTGCTCCACCTCGCACGAAGTAAAAACCGAGAGCGAGGTAAAGCCCATCCACATCATTACCGAGCACCGCGTCGAGCCCATCCACATCACGGTGGACATCAACGTCGACCGCAAGCTGGACGACTTCTTCGGCGACCTGGACAAGCAGTCCGACCTGATCGAGTACGAAGACCCCGCCCACCAGAACGAGCAACCCGTCCAATAAACCCTTCTAATAATAGTAGCAGCCATGAACACCCTTCTCCGTCCCTTCTTCCTGATTATTGGCCTCATGCTGATGGCCACACCCGCCCTTGCCGCCGACTCGGCCAGCGTCATCAAGCAACGCATGCTTGAGCGCCAACCCACCCTCGAAAAACTCTGGTCGCAGGGCTTGATTGGCGAAAACAACCTGGGCTACATCACGCCCAAAGGCTCACTGAGCAAGGAGCAGTCCGAGCTCATCGAGCAGGAAAACGCCGACCGCAAGCAGATCTACTCCATGATCGCCAGCCAGACTAACAGCACGGCGGATCAGGTGGGCAAGCAGCGGGCCATCCGCATCGCCCAGGGAGCAGACAAGGGACTCTGGCTACAGTCCAAAGAGGGCCAGTGGTATAAGAAGAAGTAGGCGGCTTACACCGCCCCCATACCGCGAGTCGGCCTTGACCTTGCGATGTCGACCCGGTAATCCATTTGCCTGTTATTCACCGCATCATGCCATTTTCCCGACTCTTCGTTCTGCTCTCAGCAATCATCAGCCTGGCCACCCCGGTCCAACTCCTGGCCGAAGCCGTGGAGGTAAAGTTCTTCACGCCAAAGCGTACGGGCGACGCCTACTGGATGCAGGATGTGCGCAGCTTCCACAGTAAGCAGGTAGCCACGCTCAACGGCGAGCTGAACAAGCACCGTGAGGAGGCCTACTCCACAACGTTTGAGGCCAACGTCACCGTCATTAAGAACAACGCGGTTGGTCGCGCAATCGAAGAGCGCTTCGAAATCCTGAACTTTACGCTGACTGCCGAAGGCAAAGAGCCCCAGGTACTGCTGGAGCCGGGCACCATCATTTTTGGCTACCTGGACCTTGGCAAAAAGGTGTTCGCCTACGCCGACGGAAACCGCGTCACCCCCGAAGTGAACGGCTACCTGAACACAATCATCGCACTGCGCGACAACTCCATCACCGACCAGGACACCTTCGGCCCCAAGAACAAAGTTTCCCCCGGTGAGAGCTGGTCCGTCAATACCGCCCTCATGGCTGAAGACCTGAACTTTGACCAGTCGCTCATCACGGACAAGAAGAACATTAAGGGAGAACTCACCCTGCTGGAAGTCAAGGACGTGGACGGCAAGCCCTACGCCCACATCGAAAACACATCCGAGATCAGCCGGATTAAGTTGCCCAAGAACACCGGCATGAACGCGCTGATCGGCGAGCTCAAGTACACCGTGAACGCATGGCTGCCACTGGAGGCAAAGGTTTACCCGCTGGAGCAAACCGTGAGCACCGAGCTGAAACTGATCTTCGAGCCTCTCAAGCAGAGCCAGTTCGAGCGGCGGCAGTTCATGACCACGACTAAGATCGAGGCCACGGTAAAGGCAAAAGAGCTACCGCACGACCCGACCGCGGCCACGCTCGACCGCACGCTCGGCATTCGCCGCTAGGCCGTGCATGCCAACCTCGAAACGAGGAGACCAAGGGCATTTTTCTCACGCAAAGCGCGCAGAGCATTTTTAGAAATATGATGTCCGCGTGTGCGCAGACCCATTGTGCTCAGCGTCTCTGCGGTTAGAGAAGGCTATGCCAAATACAGACATAAAGGAGGTTGGCTTTCACGGCGCTAGGCTTCGTCTTCAAATTAAGAAGCGAGGGAAAAAGAGGTAATTTTGAGGATTTTTTCGGCTTTCGAAGTGGTGTGAATCCAGATTCATGAACTGAGAAAACGGAAAAAGACGCGAAAAGACCCTTTTCTACCGACCTTGATGAATTTGAAGACACGGCCTAGGCTTCGTCTTCTTCCAGCAGCACTGCTGTGTAGAAGAGCAGGTCCGAGAGACGGTTGACCAGCTTGACCAAGGGGTCGCGCACGGTAAAGCCGGCCTCGCGCAGCTCCCAGAGCATGAGTTCCGCTCGGCGCACACAGCCCCGGATGTAGTAAAACTCGGCCGCAGCAGCCCCGCGTTCGCCGTAGACTTTCCAGTTCTCAAAGGTCTTGCCCCGCGCATCGAGTTGCGTACGCAGCTTGTCGTAGATAGCCTCAAGGCGGGCAACATCGTCGTCGCTGATCGCATCGCGCTTTTCCAGATAGAGCGATTTTTTCTCCTCGCTCGTGCAGACCTCGCCCATCAGGTCGGTAAAGCGGTACTGCACGGCGATAAGGTCCCGGCTCAGCTCACGGCAAAACTCATCCCCTGCCCGCAGGTAGCTGTGACCACGGCCTAGCGCAGACAGGGCCAGGTCCACGGTGCCGACGGCCTGAATCCGCAGATCTGTTTTTGACACACGCTCTCCTGACCAAAGCGAAGTCTTTCCCTTGTCGCCACTCTTCGTTGCTATGTTCGTGATAGGCATGCGAGAACCGTAGGGACCAATGCTGTCGGTATCAAGTCCGATGCAGCAGGCCAAGGCTCAGAATTCCACAAGACCGTGGCCCCAATGGCGATTTTATCGGCTAAGCAAGCTACTTCTCCGAATCGTCAGCCTCAGGCATGGACTCGGGATTCATCTGCTGGCGCGGACGGTCACGCTCGATCCGGCTTTCGCCCACAGGCTTCCCGGTGTTGGGGATGATCTGGATGGAACGGTTGTCCCAGACCTCAAGCATGTGGAGGTCTTTCTCACAGGTCACTTCCATCTCGGGCAGGCCATGATCGCGCATCCACTGCTCGACCAGGGCGACGCCTTCCTCTTCGCAGGCGCGTGGAGTAAAAACCTTCACCGTGTGGCCGTGGTCAATCCAGTCCAGCACGCGAGCGAGCATGTCCGGCACGGGCAAGCCGATATGCTGGGGGTCTATCGGCCCCTCAAGGTAAGCCAGCGTCCCGTCCAGCCCCACGCCGATCCAGCTTTGGGAGTCCTTTTGCCCCTGAGCGAAGTAGCGCTCAAACTCTTCGCTAAACTGCTCGATGCGCTCGTCCTGCGGCAAATCATCATCCGTGCCAGTCACGGCGGCTTCGTTGGCCGGTTTCGGTGCGTCTTCGTTTTCAGGTTTCTTGGACTCGTCGGTCATAAGCAGGTCAAAAGGTGCACGCTACATGCGCGCCGTACCGATGGCAAGCAAACGCACCGCATTCGCCGAGACAAAAAGCCCCGCTACTTTCGTAACGGGGACTTTGAAAAAACAGACCAGCGCCTGCACGGGGTAGGCGCATGAAGCGCCGTAGGGACGGAGCCCCTCAAGGCCAGTAAGTGCAACTTACCGGGGCAGCGACCAGCGGGAGCGATGGGGCAGCGCCCCATCAATCGGAGCAGGCCGCGCCTGCACGGGGTAGGCGCATCAAGCGCCGTAGGGGCAGAGCCCCTCAAGGCCAGCGGGTGCTACCCGCTACTTGGCTTTGCCCTGATTGGCGACGGCTTCCATGGCGGCCTTTACCTTCTCCTCGTCGCCGAGGTAGTAGAACTTCTGCGTCTTGAGGTCCTCGTCGAGTTCGAAGACCAGCGGCATGCCCGTGGGGATATTAACGCCGATGATGTCGTCGTCGGAAATACCCGCGAGGTGCTTGTAAAGCGCGCGGAGGCTGTTGCCGTGGGCGGCGATGATGACGCTTGCGCCAGAAGCCACCAGCGGCTTGATCTCGACTTCCCAGTACGGGAGGAAGCGGGCCACGGTGTCCTTGAGGCACTCGGTCAGCGGCAGATCGTCGGCGGGGACGTCGGCGTAGCGCGGGTCGAGAGCGGGGTTGCGCTCGTCGTCGGCTTCCAGTGCGGGGGGCGGGATGTCGTAGCTGCGACGCCAGACCTTGACCTGGTCTTCGCCGTGCTTGGCCGCGGTTTCAGCCTTGTCGAGGCCCTGCAGGGCACCGTAGTGACGCTCGTTCAGGCGCCAGTGCTTTTGCACCGGGATGTAGAGCAGCTCCATTTCCTCAAGCGCGAGGTTGAGCGTGCGGATGGCACGGGTTTGCAGGGAGGTGAAAGCCACGTCGAACTCGAAGCCCTCCTTCTTGAGGACCTGGCCAGCTTCGCGGGCCTGAGCTTCGCCCGTCTCGGTCAGGTTGACGTCAGTCCACCCGGTGAAGCGGTTTTCGAGATTCCACTGGCTCTCGCCGTGGCGCAAAAGGACAATCTTGTACATAGCGTTTGATGTTTGGTACGTGAAGGGTCCAGCGCACGGTTTTGCCGCCCGGAGTCAAACCAAAAGCGGCGGGCCGCTGGGATGCGCTGCGGTTAGTCCATCAGGTTTCCCACCGTATAAGTTGCATTGTGGGGCGGAGTCACGAGACTGCACCGATGCAGGTATTTATCGCAGGGGCCACGGGGGCGACCGGGAGATTACTCGCGCAGGCACTCCTGGCGCGGGGGCATTCCCTGAAGCTGGTGGTGCGCGATAAATCGCGCCTGCCGGAAGCCGTGCGCACCAGCCCCAAGGTTTCCATTCACGAGGCGGTGCTGCTCGATCTCGACCACGACGCGCTGCAAAGCGACGTCGCAGGCTGCGGGGCCATCGTCTCCTGCCTCGGGCACAACCTCAGCTGGCGCGGGGTTTTCGGGCCGCCGTACCAACTCGTACACGAAGCCACGCGTCGTCTCTACTCGGCAGCAGAGCACTCCCCCACCCGCACGAAGTTCATCCTCATGAGCTCGACCGGAGTGCGTAATCGCCGGGCCCACGAGCAGGTATCGCTCGCTCAAAGCTTGGTCATCGGGCTGCTCACCGTCGCCCTGCCACCCCACCGCGACAACGAGCGGGCCGCCGCTTATTTGCAAAATAAAGTCGGCCCCCAAAGCGCCAGCCCGGAGTGGGTCATCGTGCGACCGGACGGGTTGACCGACGAAGCCGAGCCCACGCCCTACTCCCTGCACCCCTCGCCGACCCGGAGCGCGATTTTTGACGCGGGCAAGACGAGCCGCATCAACGTGGCCACCTTCATGGCCGAACTCATCGAGCAAGAGCCCCTCTGGGAACAGTGGCGCGGCCAGATGCCCGTCATTTATAATCAGGCGTACTGACCGCAACGTAATTTTTAGTCATGGTATTCCCCCACAATTATATCGTTTCTCCTTGGTTGAGACCGAGAGACGCTCTCTCCAGAGGGAGTCTTCAACCGTCCCGGATACGCAAGCTGAATCGTGGTGTTTTCAGACTCGAAAATGCTTGGTAGTGTTTGTGCCTGTATATGAATATGGGGCTGGCTGGAATTACCACTATTACCACACTCTCCGATGTAGTCGCCGACTTCAACACGCTCACCTTTCTTAACGGCAATGCTTCCCTTGCGCAGATGGGCCAATAAGAAATAGTAGCTGCTTGCATCGTCATGGATGACCACGTAGTTGCCCGCGAGTTCGGTCAGGTTTGTCTCTCCGATTTGATTATCGTGAATCCCATCAACAACGACTATAACTTCTCCGGTAACAGGGGAATAAAGCCTTTCTCCGAAAGTTTTCGAATGTTCAAGGCTGCTTAACCCAAACAGGTCCTGTTGTTTGACAACGTCTATTGCATGAGATTGCTGCTCTAAGTTATAGTGATGGTTAATATAAGAACTCTCACCCCCTTGAATGACATACCATTCGCCTTTAAATGGAGGAGCGGACTCTACATATAAGCTCGTAAAAGTATCGCAAAAAATGGCGAACGCTTGAATGAAAAAGGTGATAGCGAGCACATAGACGATAGTATCATTAGCACGTACACGATTCATGATGCTCGCTGTAACGTCACAGGCCAGCCCGAAGACCGTAAGCCCTAAAACAATCGCGACGATACGAGTGTATTGGTCGGTACCCAGTTGCCCTGGAATGATGGGGTAAAGTAAAAGAAAGGCGCCAGCGAACCATAGCAAGCAACGGCTAAAAATCCTGATG
>JAUIAM010000034.1 GCA_030425485.1 Verrucomicrobiia bacterium | reverse complement strand
TCGCGCTCTTTGAAACCGACCGGGTGGACATGGACAACCTGCTCGGAAGCGTGACTGCGCAGGTTCAGTACATGGGCTGATGCCGTAGGCAGCGGGTGTTAACATTGGCATTGCTGAGGCGGGTGATTTGACCAAGCTTGGCCACATGAGTACGACACCTTCTCCCCTTGATCCACTGAAGCGTCTGGGCCTGAGTCCGGAAAACCTGGGCAAGCATGCTGGCTGGCTAAAGATTGAGGGCGTTGTCTTTCTCGTACTCGGCTTTGCCGCGATATTGCTGCCGGGCGTATTCTCGGTCGGCATTGAGTTGTTCCTCGGCTGGCTCTTTTTCATCGGTGGGATTTTTGCCGCAATCGGTGCCCTGCAAACCATCCAGTCCAAAGGCTTTCTCCTGCGGTTGGCCTCTGGCGTGCTCACCGCGATTGCAGGTGTGCTCTTCATCACCAAGCCCGTCGAGGGCGTCAAGCTGCTGACCATTGTGCTGGGCCTTTACTACCTGATCGACGGCATTTGCAAAATCGGCTACGGTCTGAGCATGAGCGGCACGCCCGGCGCGGGCATGGTCACACTCAACGGTATCTTTGGTCTGATCATCGCGGGCATGGTCTATTCGCAATGGCCGACCTCGGCAATCTGGTTCCTTGGCCTGATCATCGGTGTAAACATGATTATGGCGGGCGGCTTCCTGCTTTCACTCTCCTGCGCGGTCAAGCGTGGTGCAGGCGACCACGAGCAACGCACCCCAGGTGACGAATACAAGGCGTAGAGGCCTTTGTCGTGATGCTAAATTCATAGAAAACGACATGTCGAAAATATACGCTTGACGGAATATTCTAAATTTGGAATATTCTAATCATGGAATTTACTCACATTTTCAAATGTCTTTCGGATGTTCAGCGACTGCGTATCCTGAACCTCCTGTCGGCTGGCCCTTTGTGCGTTTGCCATATCCAGGAGATCCTGGGCGAGGGGCAAGTGAAGGTATCCAAACAGCTGCGCTACATGAAGGAGCTGGGTGTGGTCGAGGCCACGCGCGAAGCAAATTGGATGATCTACAGCCTGCCCGATCCGCGCGATCCCTTGCTCGAAACCAATCTCAAGTACCTCTTGGCACAGGCTGGCGTGGAGCCCGACCTCCTGTCTGACCTGGCCAAGCGCGAGTCTCTGCTATTGCAGGCACAAAAGCGCGATGGAGGTTTACCTGTAGCCATCACCTGTGATGAGAGCTGTCCGGATGAGGACTGCTGCTAAGCGTGCTTTCACCAGACATTCCTACAATACAGAACCAACTTATACCCAATCAGCTATGAAGGACCAACAGACAGACAAACAAGACTGCTGCACGGAGGAGAAGCCCGGCTTCTTCAAGCGTATCGTACTCAAGCTCGACAGCTCGATGAAGGAGAAAGCGGATGCCAAGGCCAGTGAAAGCTGCTGCGGCAGTGATAAAGACGGCAAGGGCGGGAAGTGCTGCTAGAACTCGCGAACACCGTTATCTATGAGTGGCTGGGCATGGACGCGGAATCGCGCTTCGGCGCAGCGGTTCATTTCTTCTTTTATGACTCGCTGAAGATCTTTCTGCTTCTGGCGGTGATGATCTTTATCATCGGCGTTGTGCGCACCTATCTGCCGCAGCAACGCCTGAAACAGTGGATGAGCCGCGGGGGCATGTGGGGCAATTTTATCGCGGCGGCATTTGGCGCGATCACCCCGTTCTGCTCATGCTCGTCTATCCCCATCTTCATTAGCCTGCTCAAGGCACAAGTGCCACTCGGGGTTACCTTCTCCTTCCTCATCACCTCTCCCATTGTTAACGAGTACCTCGTCGTCCTGATGGCGAGCGAGTTCGGCGTTCCCATCACGATTGCCTATGTTGTAAGCGGGCTTGCCATCGGTACACTGGTCGGAGCTGGCATTGGTCGCATGAACTTGGGGCACTACCTTGAGACTGACATTATTGACTCAGCCACAGACGATGAGCAGGAGAAGCGCTACAGCTTTGGCGGGCGCATACGTTTTGGCTGGGAAGAATCCATCAGTGTGCTCAGGCAGATCTGGGTTTGGGTGCTGGTCGGTGTCGCAGCCGGAGCCTTTATCCACAATTACGTGCCGCAGGAGTCTATCGAGCGCATCATGCAGGCCACGGGGATATTCTCCGTGCCGATAGCCACCTTGCTCGGTGTGCCCATGTACGGGAGCTGCGCCAGCATTGTGCCCATTGCCGTCGTGCTTTTCGAAAAGGGCATTCCACTGGGCACCGCCCTGGCCTTTATGATGGCGATGGCAGCCCTCAGCTTACCAGAGGCTATCATGCTGCGCCGCACAATGCGTCTACCGCTCATTGCGATCTTCTTCGGTGTTACCACGTTGGGCATTATCGTGACAGGCTATTTGCTGAACATTCTGGAACCGCTCCTGTAACGCAGGTGCGGCAGGACTATACTCTCAATAATAAAGCCCCCAAGCAGCTATTTGCCTAGGGGGCTTTTCGACTAAAACTCAAGTGCATTACATGCGGTCTTCTTCGATGTCGTAGACGTCGAACCAGACGAGGGGCGTCTTGCCCTTGGGGAGGACAAACTCCGGGATGTAGCCTTCGAGGAACTCCTGGAGCTCGATGGGCATTTCGCAGAATCGCTTGCCGCGCAAGTCGTTGTTCCACTGGATGATCTCGCGCTTGTCGGACTGCTTGGCCTTTTCCTGTACCCATTTGCCGACGGCCTCGTCATCGGCTCCGGTGGCCACAAAGGCCTTGAAGTCAGACGAGGAAATGCCCGTGAAGTCGAAAAACAGGTTATCCAGCGGACAGTCGAAGTGGTACTCGCCCAGCGTCCCGGCGATGTGCGCACGACACTTATCCAGCGTGCGGGCGGCGATGACGTAGCCGCCGATGGTTTCACGAGGGCTGCGCGGGTACTCCCTGGAGAGGTCCGGCGCAGCAATGCTTGAAGTTGAACTACTCATGCGGTAACAGTCTGGTCAGCTTGCAAAACCTTTCAAGTGGCAGGCTTGTTTTCCCCAAAAACGGCCATTTTTCGGCATTTTTGACCCCCGCTTCAAAGTTGAGCGCGTCATTGACCTTTGGACGTGGGCACGCCAGCCTGTGGGCATGAATTTCCTGCATTCCTATTGGCGAATGCCCTACATCGAAGCGCCCAAGCCTGAAACCGGCGGGGACAACCCTTTCGTGGCCATCCCCCTGGAGGAGGACGACCGCAAGGTGCTCATCGTGCAACGCTGCGAGTTGAGCTACATTGTGCTGAACAAATTCCCCTATAACGCCGGGCATCTGCTAGTGGTTCCCTACCGTGAAGTGGGTGAATTGGCGGCATTGACAGCCGAGGAAAAAGCCGATTTTCTCGAATCCATCATCAAGGGACAGCAGATACTCGAGCGAGCCATCCACCCGGATGGTTTCAACGTAGGTTTCAATCTGGGCCGCGCTGCCGGTGCGGGCATCCCTAAGCATTTGCATTGCCACATCGTTCCTCGCTGGAACGGAGACACGAACTTTATGCCCGTCCTGGGCGAAACCAAAGTCTTACCCGAATCGCTGGACGCCATGTGGCAGCGTTTGCGTCAATTCGTGGCTTAACCCAACACTTCACAAACCCATCGCCGCAACTGTTTTCGCGCGCCCTGACCACCGCGTATGGCTACTGAAACGCTGACCTTTCCGAGCCCCCGCCATCTGGCACAACTGTACTGCTCACGGGATGATAACCTGACCAAGGCCGAGAAGGCCCTGGGCGTCAAACTCGTCTCACGCGACGACTGGATGACGATCGAAGGCGACGACGATCAGGTCAAAGCCGGGGTCGAGCTCTTCAGCCTCCTGGACAAGCTGCGCGGCCAGGGCATCCAGATCGCCAAGTCGGACTTTGACAACATGCTCGGCGCCGTGGCCCGGGGCGACACGGCCGAGATGCACGAGGTTTTCGAAAACCCGCTCGTCATCCAGTTGCGCAAGAAAAGCATCGTTCCCAAAACGATCAACCAGAAGCGCTACCTGCAGTTTATCGGCAAGAAGGACATCGTTTTCGGCATCGGCCCCGCTGGCACAGGCAAGACTTACCTCGCCATGGCCGCAGCCATTCAGGCCCTGCAGGAAAAGGACGTGCAAAAGATCATCATTACCCGTCCCGCGGTGGAAGCAGGCGAAGCCCTGGGCTTTCTCCCTGGCGACCTGAAGGAAAAGCTCCTCCCCTACCTGCGCCCCATTTACGACGCGCTCAACGAAATGGTCGGCCCTGAGGAAACCGCCCGTATGTCCGAAAAGGGCATCATTGAGATTGCCCCCCTGGCCTACATGCGCGGACGAACGCTCTCCAATGCCTTTATCATCCTCGACGAGGCCCAGAACACCACTCCGGAGCAGATGATGATGTTCCTCACCCGTTTGGGTGAAGGCAGCCGCATGGTCGTGACCGGGGACATCACCCAGGTAGACTTGCCCCGTGCGCAGAAGTCAGGCCTCAAGCAAGCGGTGGAAATCCTCGCCCTTGTCCAAGGCATCAAACTCTTTTATTTCGACCACGCCGACGTGGTCCGCCACCCGCTCGTTAGCCGCATTATCCACGCTTATGAAACGCATCTAAGCGACCGGACAAACAAGAAGGCATAAATAAAAAGGCAACGTTCTGACGCCTTTAGCGTCTAACGCCCTCAGCCGCCTATGGCCTTATTTTTACGAAAGAAGACTAAAAAAGAGCAGACCGTGGAGGCCCGTCGGAAACGCCGGGATGACCCGCGCCCTGCCAATGTCCGCGAAGCCATTGACTCCAGCCAGCTCCTGGCTGCGGGGCTGTTTCTCGTGCTCACACTGGCCGTGGTGCTCATCTGCTTTGTTGGACGCTCCCCGGCCGGACCGCGCCAGTTGCCGGGGCAGACGGCCCGCATCCGCGTTATCGCCGAGCTGCCCTTCAGCTACGAAAGCAAGCTCCAGACCGCGCGCCTGATGGAACAGCGCGAGCGACAGGTCGGCCCCTCTTACTCGATTAACAACACCACCTACGAGCAGTTTGCCGCCCAGATCGATGCGCTTGATTTGGCCCTTGAGGAGCAGATCGACGGCACCCTGGAGGCTTTGAACGAAGAAGAGCGCAAGGTGGCCATCGCCGACTTTAACCGCAATTTCACCCTGGACCACCCGCTTCACATCAACAATGAGGACCTGATCCTGCTCCTGCAACGCAGCAGCCCCGAACAGCGTGAGCGCTACCTGAGCGAGGGCAAGATCATCCTGCGGGATATTCTCCGCGAAGGCATCTACCAGCCGAATCAGGTTGAGTCCGCCAACGGCGATACCGAGGCGTTTTCATCGTATGAGATTTTTGGCCGCGTGCGGGACTCCCGCCTGCGCTCCGAGGAAGAAGCCATCCGCCTGCTCGGGATCAACCTTGCCGGGCTCGACGTGGACATCGCTCTCTCACGCGCGCTACGCCGGATTTTCAGCAAAGGACTCAAGCCCAACCTCGAGTACGACGAAGCCCGCACCCAGGCACGCATCAAGGCTGCTCTGGATAAGGTCAAACCCGTCATGGTACAGGTCCAGCCGGGCGACGTCATCACAGAGCCTGGGACGACGATCACGCCGCAGCAGATCGAAATGCTCAACGCCTACCGCAAGGCCTTGCAGCAAAGCGACAAAGTCATCCTGGGGTTCAACGCCACCCTGGCCCAACACACGATCCTCACCCTACTGCTGATGATCGGTGCCCTGATTTACATCCAGGTGGCGATGCCCAATTTCCGCAAATCAAACCGCCGTATCCTGCTCACCGCGCTGGTTCTTATCATCAACCTGCTCTTTATCCGCATCGTATCAGAAATCAGCGAGTTGAGTTTCTTCACCAGGGCTCCCACCCTCCAGGCGACCGTCGGCATACTCTCGCCCGTGGCGGTCGGCGCGATTGTGATCGCGATGCTGATTGGTGCGCACGGTGCCGTGCTGCTCTCTCTCCTGGTCGCTACGCTGTACGCCATGATGGAAGGCAACTCGATGGAGGTCTTCCTCGTCAGCTTGCTGGCCTCGCTGGTCGGGGTGTACTTCTGCCGCGACATTCGACTGCGGGCCAAGGTAGTACGGGCCGGGGCCATGACAGGGGTCACGGTAGCCATCGGCGCCTTGCTCTTTGGGCTGCTGCACGGATTCAGCTTCCAGACATTAGCCCAGCAAGCCCTGACTGCGGTCGTGGTGGGCTTTCTGACCGGTATGCTGGCCATTGGCATGCTGCCCCTGCTGGAGCATATCTTTAAATTCACGACGGACATCACCCTGTTGGAATTAACCGACTTTAACCACCCGCTGCTGCGCAAGTTGCAGATTGAGGCTCCGGGCACCTACCACCACAGCCTCATGGTGGCAAATCTCTCCGAGCGCGCGGCGGCCGAGATCGGCGCGAACCCCTTGCTTTGCCGTGCGACCTGCCTCTTTCATGACATTGGCAAGATGTCCAAGCCCGAGTATTTCGTAGAAAACCAACAGGAGGGCCGCAATCCCCACGACGAGCGCAACCCCACCATGTCTGCGCTCATCATTAAAAACCACGTCAAAGAAGGCGTGGACATGGCCCAGAAGGCCAAGCTGCCCTCGGTCTTTATCGACATCATCCAGCAGCACCACGGCACAACGCTCATCAAGTATTTCTTCAACAAGGCCTTCAACCAGCAGCAACAGGCCACGCTACCCTTGGGCACGAGCAACACCGCGTCCTCTCCGGGTAAAGTGGACGAAAGCACCTTCCGCTACGATGGGCCCCGCCCCCGCAGTCGTGAGAGCGCCATCATCTTTATCGCTGACTCGGTCGAAGCGGCTTCCCGCAGCCTGAAAAAAGTCTCACCGCAGAGCGTGGAAGACCTCGTCGACGGCATCATCGCGGACCGTATCGAGGATGGCCAACTGGACGAATGTCCCCTGACTGTCAGCGACATCCGTAAAATGCGCGACAGCTTTGTCTTTACTCTCCTCAACATGCTGCACAGCCGGGTTGAGTACCCGAAAATGAAAAAAGACGGGAGCAATGCGCCTATGCCCGCCTCCAGCTCCCAAACCCAGCCCCCACATGCTGCGTCAGGTACAACTAAGCCAGCCGTCGGTTGAGTGGATCGAGTGGGACGAGGCGCAGCTCATCGGGCTGTTCGCACGTCTGGACGCCTGGCCGGAGTACACCCTGCCAGAGGGTGAGCTGTCCATCGCCTTCCTGGGGCACGACGACATGGCGGCCGTCCACGGACAATTTCTCGATGATGCCACACCGACCGATGTCATCACTTTTCCCGGTGACCCGGAGATGGACTTCGCCGGGGAGATCTGCGTCGGTGTGCAGCAGGCCATCGAGGTCGGGCCAGAGCACGGGCATGATCTAGCCCGCGAGGTAACGCTCTACCTCGTTCACGGCTGGCTGCACCTGGCGGGGCTCGATGACCGGAAAGAAGCGGACAGAGTGCAAATGCGGCTTGCGGAAAAGCAGGCTCTGGCCTATCTGGATAATACCGGAGGGCTGGCCGATGTCAGACTGGCCGGTTCCCAGTAATGTATCGTCGTTTACGCAACTCTTTTATCTCTGGCCTCATCCTGCTGGCACCGCTGGGTGTAACCTACTTTGTGGTCGATTTTCTCCGCACGCGTGTGGGCTCCAAGGTCAGCGGCATGCTGCCGGACTTCCTCCCGCCGGAGATCACACGCTTGCCCACGGTGCAGTTTCTGCTCGATATCGGGGCGGTCCTCGTGGTGGTCATCGTCATCACCGTACTGGGGTATTTCTCCAACTACTTTTTTGGCCGCATCCTGATCGCGGGCACCGAACGCCTGATCGACCGACTGCCGTTCATCAACGCTGTTTACCGCACGGTTAAGCAGATCGTCGACACCTTCAGCAAGCAACAGAAGGCCGTGTTTCAGAGAGTCGTGCTGACGGAGTACCCGCGCAAGGGGGTCTATGTCCTCGGTTTTCTGACCAGCGAGGCCCGGGGCGAAGTCCAGGACCGCACGGGCGCCCAGGTGGTAAATATCTTTGTCCCCACGACACCGAACCCCACCAGTGGTTTCCTGCTCATGGTGCCCAAAGACGAGGTCATCATGATGGACATGAGCGTGGCTGACGGCATGAAGCTCATCGTATCTGGCGGTGCCGTTACCCCACCCTATGCAAGCGACGCCGCGGTGCCACCCCCACCCGTCAAGGTGCAGAATTCTCCCTTGCCCGATGCCGGCTAAAACGGCTCATTTACGGGCCTTGGTGCTGCAACGCGATCTTGCCGGTGAGAGTCATCAGCGGCTGAGGCTACTGGAACCCGAGAGCGGCTTGTGCACGGCCTTTTTTCGCCAGGGAAAAAAGCCCGGCAGCGAGCAACCCGACATTTTTGACCTCGGTGAATTCTTTCTCGATGCCAGCCGTGATGGAAACAGTTGGTTTGTGCGGGAGTTTCGCCTGGAGCGCAGGCTGCCCGGCCTGGCCCACCATTATGCTCGACTGCAAGCAGCGGCGGACTACGCGCAATTCCTTTGCCGCAATGCCATCCACTGCCACGATCCGGCTTCGGTTTTCGACGCGGCAGAGCGAACGCTGGTTGGCCTCGAAAGCGCGGACAAGCCCGAGGCTGCCCTGCTCAAAGGCTACTATCTCTTTGCCCGGCAAGAGGGATGGCCCGTGCGCGAATCCTGGCTCAATGACTTACCGCCAGAGCACCAGCAGGTGGCCATAGAAGTGCTCAATACCCCGCTTAAAGCCCTTCGCTGTGAGCCCCAAATCGTATCGAACCTCTGCCGTGCACTTAAGAATTGGCTCGCCGCCCGGGACGAAGTCGAGATAAGCTGAAGGGATGAAAACGCCCCTGTACTTGACGCTAGTGTTTTCGGCATGCCTTTCTCTTGTCGCAGCTGTCTCTGCCCAGGAAGCGCCCCAAGCCGAAGGCGGATTGGCCGCCCAAATACGGGAAACACCACCTGCGCGGACAGATGCGGGTTCGCGTAAAATCCTTGAGACACACGTCCAGGTCATCGGGGGCAAGGAGCAGCTTGCCGCGATTCACGCGATGGAAACGACCTACGAGCTCAAGCTGCGCGGGCAGGAAATGACCATCACCCAAACTCAAGTTATTCCGGACAAAGCCCATGTCGAGATCGCCACCGTTGTCGTGGGTAAAACCTATACCGTGACAGGTGCAACAGATGGCACTACGGCCTGGATTCTGGACGGTACGGCCAAGCACCCCGCCCCGCTCGAAGTCGACCAGGCCGAAGTCAAAAAACTCAGCGACTACGACTTCGTCAGCCCGCTGGTTGACTGGGAGGATTCAGGGCACACCTACGAATATCTCGGCGAAGCCAAGAGCAGCGGACGCAAGCACTATCTGGTCAAGGCCTACTCCCCCGAGGGTGATGTTACCTATTACTATTTTGATGCCAAAACCCTCATGCTGACACGTATCGGCTGGAAGAGCATCGTGAAGAGCACCATTGTCGACAACGACATCTACGCTACGGATTTCGAGAAAATCCAGGGGGTTTGGTTCCCGACACGCTTCGAAATCATGCTTGAGGACCAACCCCTCGGGTCGGCTGCAGCCACCTCAATCAGAGTCAACCCCGACATCAGCCTGTCGCTCTTTCGCAAGCCTGAGCACAAGGAAACCTGGCTGCGTCAGCAGTAGCGGTCGATGGTCATCCACGAGGAAGAGAACCGCGTCAGCCTGAGCGTGGGCGAATTCGCCCAGTTTCAGCTCGGTCCACGACCCCAGCGCGGGCGCAAGGCCGGACTCTGGCGCATGCAGCTCGGTCAGTCATGGCACCAGCAAATTCAGCGCGAAGATGAAGCCGCCAACCCCGATACCAGCTCTGAGGTCGTTATCCGCGCAACGTGGTTTGAGGCGGGCTGGCACATCCACTTGCATGGGCGTATCGACCAGCTGGAGCGCACGGAATCGGCGAGCATCCTGCGTGAGATAAAAACCGTCAGTCATGCCCTCCCCCTACCTGAGGGCGACATCGCCACGCGCTACCCGGACTACCTTTGCCAGCTTGCGGCCTACGTAAAGCTTGCCCGCCTGCTCCCCGAGTACGAGGGCAAGCCCGTCGCGGGCGAACTCGTCCTCGTCGAGATTGAGCAAGGTCTGCGCCAGGTTCTTCCGTTGACTGAGACGCACGAAGCCCCGTTCGACACCCAGATGACGAGTCTGTGCGCTTTTCTCAATGAACGCCGCGCTGCCGCCACGCGCCGCCGCACCTTGAGCTATCGGCCCGCATTTGACCAGTTTCGCCCAGAACAGGAGGATGCCATTGCCCAACTCAAGGCCCACTCCACCCGGGCAGGTGCTCTCGTGCTGGAGGCCCCCACGGGCTTTGGCAAGACGGGCCTCGCCCTGGAGTATGGCTTGCAGCAGCTTCGCGACGGACTCTTTGAGCGCATTGTCTATCTGACCGGAAAATCAACGGGGCAATCTCAAGTTTCACGGCAACTCAGCCGTATGACGGCGCAGCCCGACGACCTGCGCCATTATGTATTTCGCAACCGCGCCGAGCACGCCATCAACAGCCCGGCCCATACCTGCGACGTCCTCAGCTCCAGTTGTCTCGACGGTATCGATGCTGCCTGGGAGCGCAGCCGCATCACCCCTTGGGAGCTTTGGCAAGAGCGCCAACCGACTCTGGAAAATATCCGGTTGCTGGGTGCGGCCCATGGCCTGTGCCCTTACGAAATTTCCCGTAGCCTTCTGCCCTATGTAGACGTCCTCGTCGGTGACTATAACTACCTCTTTTCCCCCTGGCACCAGCAGGTTTTTCTGGAGTCTGAGGGGTTTTGCCCTGAGCGCACGCTGCTCATCGTGGACGAAGCACACAACCTCGCCTCCCGTGTCGCCTCGCTTTTTTCTTTCAGCCTGACCCACCACGAGGCCCGACAACTGGCATCCGAGCTGCGCTATGCAGACATCACGCCCCGCTTGCTCGCTGCGCTGGAGGACTGGTCCGGCCTACTTGAGAGTTTGCGCGAAAAGGAGTCTCACGATCTTGCCGCCGAATACGAAATCGCCGATACGCTTGAGCGTCTGGCCGGCTTGATCGTGCGCGAACGCATCCCGTGGGAAGAACTCCCGCCCGCCGCCTTTGAGAGCCTGAGCCGCCTGCCCAGGCTGCACCAGATTTATGCCGACAACACGCTGGACCGGCTCGTCTGGTCCCCCAGTCGCGGGGAGCTGCGCGTCAGTTGCCTGGATGCCTCCACCGCCATTGCCAGCTCGCTGTCTCGCTTTGGACAAAGCCTGCTCATGTCGGCCACACTTAGCCCGCTACCGGATTTCCTTGCCGAGGCAGGGCTCGGAAACGCCACCACGGCTTGCCTGCGCGCAGAGGCATCCTGGCGTGAGGGTGCTTACGACGTCGCTGTGGATGCCAGCGTGGACACGCGCCTACGCACGCGCAGTAGCTTCTACGAGTCCACTGCCAATACTATCTCGCAGCTATGCTCGGCCGACTCTCGCCCCACCGCGGTCTTTTTTCCCAGCTATCGCTATGCGGAAACCCTGCGCACCTACCTAAATGAGATCGATCCGGGTTGCGTCGTCGCCATGCAGCCGCGCGGGATCGAGCTCCAGGGGCAAATGCACTTCATCGAAGAAAGCCTGCTCAGCGCGCACGCGGTGTTCTTTGTGCTGGGCAGCAGCTTCAGCGAGGGCATCGACGAACTGGGCGGGCGCATCGGCCAGGCAATGGTCGTCGGTCCGGCCCTGCCTGAGGTGAACGCCGAGCAAAAAGCCCGTATGGATCGGCTATCCGACAAGGAGAAAGCGACCGCTTTTCGCAGCGTCTACCAGCTACCTGCCATGCGTAAGATCAATCAGGCCCTGGGGCGACTGGTGCGTGCCCCGGGCCAGCGCGCGCGTGTGCTCCTGCATTGCCGCCGCTTTGCGGATAAAAGCTATCAGGACTTGCTCGACCCCGTACTTGTCCCAGAGGCCGTCTTGCGCAGCCCGGCAGACTTGGGCGAATGGATTAGCCGCGACGGCGTTTCGACCATGCCAGGGCGGTAAGCGCAGCGATGCAAAATACAGCCGCGGTGGAATTCGGCTCAGGAACCGCCGAGACTGTTACAGAGAGCTCGATGGGGTCATCGCCCGTTTCATCCCAAAATCCGCCTTTGTTGTTCCCGGTGTCACCGCTGCCGCCAAAACCGTAAAAACGGAAAATGATGATGTCGGAAGTCGCGGAGATGCTTAAGGGTTGCTCGATATGCGTAGCTGCCGGATTGTTCCCCGTGCCCGTATTCAGAGAATAGGTGTCGATCTCGTTTTCACTATTTAAACCCGTTGAAAGGTTACCCACATCAATGGTCATGACTAGATCAGAAGGACCGTCCTGAGTGCTTCCCCATTGGAAGTTTATACCATCGATGGCAATCTGGTAGCCTTCTGCGGCAGCGATAGCGAATCCGAAAAACTCGTGCTCGTTCGGGCTGGATGCGGTGGTCCAGCGTGAAGCACCCAGCGCATTGGTACGGTCCCAACCGACCTCAAAGCTAGGCTTGCGGGAAATTTCTTCCCCGAATACCGACAAAAAATCCGCCTCTAGTGACTGCGGGCTGGCAATAATCGTGGCCAGCACATTTCCCGGGCCCGTGGGCTCCTGCTCAACCGAATCAACAGGCAAACCGTTGATGATGTACGACAGCGTGCTGGCCGAAACCAGGCACGGCAGAAGCATGAGTGCGAGTATTAGCGTTTTCATTTTAGACAAGTAGTAGATTTTATAGAATAAGGCCTAAAATTGCCTCAAATGTCAAAAATAATAAGAAGTGACGCACGCGGGGTAAAAAACCACTTGACCAGGTGCGCGTCATTTCTATCTTTTGATCCTTTGTGCCAGAGTAGCTCAGCGGTAGAGCAGAGGACTCATAAGCCTTTGGTCGGCAGTTCAAGTCTGCCCTCTGGCACCATTTTTTTACCGCCTTCCACGTCTCCCAAGACATGCAGCTATCTGAAAACGCTCCCTTCACCAGCGAACAACGCAAGACACTCGGCCAAGCGCTGAGTGGTCTCAGCCCAGAGCAAATCACTTGGTTGAGCGGATTCCTGGCCGGCACGCAGAATACCGCCCAAGCGGCTCCACAAGCCGCAGCTACGCAAGGCACCCAGAAGCGCGCCCCGCTGACCATCCTCTACGGCACGGAGTCCGGCAACTCTGAGGAGCTCGCCCAGCGGGCCAAAAAGGTCGCACAGGCCAAGGGCTTTTCCGCCACGGTCAAAGACATGGGCGACTACGCCCCTGACAAGCTGGAAAAAGAGGAAAACCTGGTGGTCATCGTCAGCACCTGGGGGGAAGGTGACCCGCCCGACCGTGCCGCCCCCTTCTACGAGGCCCTCATGGGCGACGGAGCACCCAAGCTTTCCAAGCTCCGCTTTGCGGTCCTCGCACTGGGCGACACCGCATACGAAAGCTTCTGCAAGACCGGTAAGGACTTTGACTCGCGCCTGGAAGTACTCGGTGGCGAGCGTTTTTACCCTCGTACCGACTGCGACGTCGACTACGAGGAGCCCTACCAGAAATGGATCGAGGGCGCACTGCACAAGCTCGCCTCCCTCACCCAGCCCGAGGACCGCAAGGTTTCGACCAACGGTGCAGCAGTCGCCAGCCCGGCAGACGCTCCCGCCTACGGCAAAAAGAACCCCTTCCCCTCAGCGCTTAAAGAGCGCGTCCTGCTTAACGGCACCGGCTCGGCCAAGGAAACCTGGCACCTGGAGCTTTCCCTCGAAGGCTCTGGCATGAGCTATGCCCCCGGTGACGCCCTCGCGCTCATCCCGTCGAACGCCGAAGACGTCGTTGACTCCATCCTCAAGACCACCGGCTTGAGCACAGACGCCCGCGTCCCCGGTAACGCCGGTAGCGAAGTCGACCTCCACGAGGCACTCACGGCCCACTACGACGTTACCGGGCTGACCAAGAGCGTCATTCGCAAGTACAACACCTTTGCCCAGTCCGACAAGCTTGCCGCCCTCCAGGAGCCTGAGAGCAAAGACGAGCTGCACGCATACCTCTGGGGACGCCAGATCGTCGACCTGCTGGAAGACTTCCCGGTTAAGGGTCTGAGCGCAGACGCCCTCGTTGGCTGCATGCGCAAGATGCCCCCCCGCCTCTACTCCATCGCCTCCAGCCTCAAGGCTCACCCCGATGAAGTCCACCTGACCATCGCCTCGGTCCGCTACCACAGCCACAATCGTGACCGCAAGGGCGTCGCTTCGACCTATATTGCCGACGACCTCGACATCGGCGATACCGTGCCGGTCTATACCCACGTAAACAAGAATTTCAAGCTGCCGGAGAGCAACGACACGCCCATGATTATGGTCGGCCCCGGCACCGGTATTGCGCCCTTCCGCTCCTTTATCGAAGAGCGGGCAGCCATCGGTGCCAAGGGCAAGAACTGGCTCATCTTTGGCGACCAGCGCTTTAGCTACGACTTCCTCTACCAGACCGAGTGGCAGGACTACCTCAAGGACGGCATCCTCTCCAACATCGACCTGGCCTTCTCCCGCGACCAGCCGCAAAAGATTTACGTGCAGGACCGCATGCTGGAAAAGGGCAAGGAACTCTACGCATGGCTCGAAGAGGGCGCCCACTTCTACGTCTGTGGCGATGCCTCGCGCATGGCCGCCGACGTGCAGAATGCCCTCCTCAAGATCGCCCAGGACCATGGGGGCAAGAGCGAAGAGCAAGCGGACGAGTGGCTTAAGGCTTTGCGTAAGGACAAACGCTACCAGCGCGATGTCTACTAGGCTCGCGCCGCGCGATGTTGGCTAGGGCAACCCGGACAAGGTCTGCACCGACTAGGCCATGGCAAACCAGAGGAATTCGGCATCGGCCAATGCCTTTAGCTCCAGCCTGCCCGCATACTCGACCGCTGCCGCATCTCCAGCCGTCAGTTGAGTGTCGTTCAGCTCGACTGCTCCTTGAACAAGTTGCAGCCAGCCGCTTTCGTCCTTTGCTAAAGGTAGCTTGAGCACATGCCCGGCACTCAGTTTTCCGGCATAAATCCTGGCCCGCTGGCGGATGCGCATCACACCCTCGCTGCCGTCGGGAGACGCCAGTAGTTTGAGCCGATTCTCCACGTCCTCAGAGGCAAAGTCCAGCTCCTGATAGTTCGGCTCCAGCCCGTTGCGCTCCGGCGTCAGCCAAACCTGCAAGAGATGGGAGCTTTCGCTGTTTGAGGGATTAAACTCGCTGTGCCGGATGCCCGTCCCCGCACTCATGAGCTGCACACGGCCGGGAAAAATCTCAGCCGTACTCCCGAGGCTGTCTTTATGGGCCAAACGACCACTGACCATGTAGGAGAAAATCTCCATGTTGGCATGCGGATGCGTCGGAAAGCCCGCCTCGGGCGCGATGTGGTCCTCGTTGAGCACGCGCAAACTGCGAAAGCCCATGTGCTCGGGGTCGTAGTACTCGCCAAAGGAAAAGCTGTGGTGTGTATCAAGCCAGCCGTGCTCGGCATGGCCACGATCTGTGGATTTGCGAACTTTTATCATGCTGTCTCCTTCGTCGAGCAAGCATCCAAAAACTGACAAACTGTCGGGACCAAGATTTTGTCCAGATTTACGTAAACCGATTTGAAGATAGGCGTATTGGTGCATAGGATATAGTTTATAACTACTCCGTAACAAGCGGTTTACTGCCAACCCCTACTACTCCGCACCTTGCAAACCTTCAGACTCACCCTGAAAATCGCCATACCATTACTCATTATGGTATTGCTGATTGTGATTATGGCGATCTCATCAATCGTCACACTCACAGTAGACGAGCACGTCGTGGAAGAAATCCACACCAGCGTAAATAAGCAACGCGTGCTGGCAGATGTGGAACTGCACTACACACGGCTGATTCTCGCGGAAAACAGCTACGCTCTCACGGGTGATACGAAGTACACCGAAGCCTTTGAGGTGGAAAAGCGCAAGCTGGAGGATGGCTTAAAAATACTGGCAACCATGCCTCTCACCGTCGAGGAGGCGACAGAACTCGAACGCTTCCGTACGGATCTGGCCACAATGAACCAGGAGATGGCTAAGCTGTTTTCGACTCCCTTTACCCAGGCTGACAAACTTATCCAACAGAAAGTCGAGAAGCTGGATAACTCCATCGCCCTGGAGTTATCGGACGAGATCCTCGCCCTCTCACTTATGATCGAGGACGAAATCGACGCCTCCATTCATGAGATCGAGGAAGCCGACAAGCGGGAGTTCTGGTTCACCATCATCCCGGTTGTAATCGTCGTCCCCTTGGCCATTTTTGTGGTATTCTTCGCCATCAACCATATTTCAAAACCCCTCCTGCTGCTGGTGCAGATGGCCGAAAAAATCACCCTGAGGGACTTTTCCACCCGGATGAAAACGGGCTCTCTCGACGAGATTGGCATGCTGACCCGCGCCTTCAATGCCATGGCCGAAGAGATCGAGCGACGCTACGATGAGCTGGAAAGCTTTGCCTACATCGTGGCCCACGACCTGAAGAACCCCATCGCAGGAGTCTACGGACTTTCCGAAGTGCTGATCGACTCCACCAAAGAGCGCCTCAATGATGAAGAGCGCGACCTCCTGGTAACCCTGCAGGGCACCGCCACTTCTATGGACGCGTTGGTGACGGACTTGCTCGACTTTGCCCGCGCCGGAAAAATCGAGTTCGCCAAGGAACCCGTCTCCATGGGTAAAATGCTCGACTCTATCCGCGAAGAATTGAAGTTCTACGTCAAGGAGCGCAATGCCAAGATCATTGTCCAGGATGACTTGCCCGCCATCTACTGCGACCCGGTACGCTTCACCCAAGTCTGGAAAAACTTAATCTACAACGCCATCAAGTACTGTGATAAGCCCGAGCCGACAGTCGAAGTCACTGCCGAGAAAACCAGCGATGGCATGCTCCTGTTTGAGGTGAAGGACAACGGAATCGGCATCGACGAAAAGGACTTTGATTACATTTTCCTCCCCTTTAAGCGCGCAGAAACCGAACAGCAGTTTGAAGGCACGGGCATTGGCCTGGCCATCGTCAAGCGCGTCATTGATTTCCACGGCGGCAAGGTCTGGATCACTTCCACCAAGGGCAAAGGTACCACGTTCCACTTCACGCTTCCGCTCGCCCACCCCAAGCATACCGCTCTCAGCGCCACGGGGATGTAGCCAGCCGCAGGCGCTGCACGCAGGCCCCTCTATACGGTACGCATATCTGCACCTAATTCGCCTCGCGTAATTTATTTCCTTGCGCATTGGGGAAAAAGCTGTCGATATCCGCCGCCTACTAGGGCTCACGCGCTTCTCAGCGCACGCCCTATCTCCTAATTCGGTCCAGACGGTGAGCGGTTGTTTTTAGGTTTTCAGCAATAATCATCCTCATCGTGCCTACTGGCAGCGGCATCGAAGCTGCCACCTCTCAATATGTCCGAATTAAGATTCGAAACGCTGCCGCTGGCAGCGCCGCTTCAACGTGCTTTGTCCGAAAAAGGCTATAGCATCCCCTCGCCTATCCAGGCAGCCGCCATCCCCGTACTCCTGGAGGGTAACGACCTCCTGGCCTGCGCCCAAACCGGCACGGGTAAAACCGCTGCCTTTGCGCTGCCGATCCTGCATCGCCTCAGCGACGGCTACCAGAAGCCCCGCCCTTACAGCGTGCGCACGCTCGTCCTCGCTCCAACACGCGAGCTTGCCGTGCAAATCGCCGACAGCTTCCGCGCTTATGGCAAGTACCTGCGCACCAGCGTTGGGCTGGTCTATGGCGGTGTCTCGCAGCGCCCACAAGAACGTACGCTCAAGGGCGGCCTCGACGTACTCGTCGCCACGCCGGGCCGCTTGCTCGACCTCTATCAGCAAAACTGCATGGACCTGAGCGAAGTGGACACCTTCGTCCTCGACGAGGCCGACCACATGCTCGACATGGGCTTTATCAACGACATTCGTCGCATCGCCAAAGAGCTGCCCGAGGAGCGCCAGACGCTGCTCTTTTCGGCTACCATGGCCGGGCAAATCGCCAAGCTGGCCGACACCCTGCTGCATAACCCCAAGGAGATACGTATCGCCCCGGCGGCCACGACAGCAGAAAAGGTGGAGCAGAAAATCTATCACGTCCAACACGAGAACAAGCGCCCGCTCCTCACCCACCTCTTCAACGAGCGCGCAGACGGTAACCCGGACGAGCTTAGCCTTGTTTTTACCAGGACCAAGCACGGCGCCAATCGCCTGGCCAAGCAACTCACCCATGCTGGCATCCCCGCAGACGCCATTCATGGTAACAAGTCTCAGGCCGCACGCCAGAAAGCACTCGGCCGCTTCCGCACAGGGGAAACCCGTGTTCTCGTCGCCACAGACGTGGCCGCGCGCGGTATCGACGTCAAGGATGTCACGCTGGTCGTCAACTACGACCTGCCCGTAGAGCCGGACAGCTACGTGCACCGCATTGGCCGCACCGCCCGCGCAGGCGCCAGTGGCCTGGCTGTTTCGTTTAACTCGATGGATGAACTGCCCCTGCTCCGGTCCATCGAAAAGCTGATCCGCCAAAACATTCCCGTTGAGGCCGAGCATCCTTTCCACGCGGACGAGGTCGCCTCGCGCTACCAAAACCCCGGTAGGCGCAGCGACAACCGCCCACAGTTTGGCAACAAGCAGGGTAAGCGCCGCAACAACGCCAACCGTCGCCCCAAGGGCGGTCACCCCGAAGGCAACAGCAAGCCCCAAGGGGCCAATCCGAATCAGCGCAGGCACAAGAAGCGTCGACCAGCCGCCACCAGCCGCTAGCACGGAGTGAAGCTTTCACCAACGCCACAGCCTTACCCGCTGTGGCGTTTTTTTTACGCTGGTACGAAAACAGGGGGCCGACCAAGCTCACCACGTATTTTCATTAGCTGTATGCCTAACATACTACTACCCGGACCATCACTACTTCTGATACTTCTTCAACTCGCCAATAAACCACCCAAGGGCTTTGCCTTTCCATTCGTCAGAACGTTCAAATGCCTCAAGCTGATGAATAAAACTGCTTAACCCCTTCCATCCAGCCAGTGCCGACCGACTAAAATGAGCGAAGTTGTATCTTAGTAAAGGATTGGTTTGATCGTCAGTCAAATGACCAGAGGTTAGATAGTCCTCTGAATTGGTGATTAAAGATCCAGACACATAGCAAATCCTGTTCGCAGGCTGCGCGCTCTCTAGGGCCACATTATATCTAGATCGCGCCTTATCAGATAAAGGATGCTTAAGGAAACATGCACGGTGAAAAGTTGCATCACTAAAAATATGAAGCGGATCGGCTTCATTTGCGACAAAAGAAGAGAAGCCCACTCGTTCATCCTCCGAATTAATCGGCTCACCACAGAGCGGACATTTCATTCCGACTATAAACATAACAAACCTCCTTTAAGGTGCCGTAAATTTAATTAAGTCACCATGCTCCAAGATATACGAGCTTCTTTGCCCTAATATCTGAAGAGCCTGGTCATCAAATGCCGACGGCCCAGTCGGTGGGACATGGAACGGATGGGTGTGACCAAATATTCGAGTTATCTGCCCATCTCCGAAAGTAATTCCACTGGAACCTCCAGAAACCAAAGCACGGTTTCCGTTGGCCAGTTTTACCAATGCAACCTCATTACCACTTGAGAACGTTAGCGCTTTTGCCTCATCAATGATATCTGCAATTTTCTCACCTTTTTGGATATTTCGATGAACTACCATCTCGGCAAAATCATCACCTACCCCGCTTGAAACTTTCAGTTCCTTCTTTGTGGCGGAGGGATTGCGGACGTATGGGACTTTTTGTAATGCAAGATCCTTACTGTGGCGGATGCCGCCCATTCCGCCATAACCTTTGCGGCCGACGCTCGCGACGCTACTGAGCTTCATTGCGGATCGGCCAGTATTGGCCACTCTCGCCAGCTTACCAATACCGCCAACGAGTCCGAGAACATCCAGCGCGATCGTGCCGTAAATCCCCTCATAATCACGGTCACGTAGCTTAAGATACGTGTTCCCCATGGGCAGCATCGAAATGCCAAAATCCACCATTTCGGGCAGTACCTCATCACGGAAATGACCCGCACCCTCACGCATGCTATCCATCTCGGAGCGCGTGGGACGCTTAATATGATAATAAGCGTAATCAAAAACACCGTAGACGGCATCAAACATTTTACCGACATAGCTGGCGTCAGGATCTCCCCAATAGGGCCTGTAACCGTCCGGGTCATACCGAATCATCTGCTTCTGGAACTCCTCGCGGCTCATGCGGCCGTCCGGGTCGATCAGGTTGATCGGGTCGCCGCTGGCGTAAGAATATAAGTCAGGCGTCGCCTCGTGACCCAACGGGTCAGGCGGATATCAAAGAACAATTACCTTAGCCTAGAACATCAAAAATCACTGTCAAGGCATTGCAGGGTATAGTCGCGTACCCTGCAATGCTGTCCCCCGACAACGGGAGACCCAACCTGGGCACGACATTCAGTGCACGCCAACGCCAGAAAAAACCACCCCCGATTTCTCAAGGTCGCCTAAACTTCAAACTCACGTGCATTGCCCTCCGCGACGGTAAATCCGACAGCGCTATGGCCAATGAACAATAAACACAGCATCCGATATTTAGGTGGTAAATTCAAGTGGTTTCATTGCTAAACATCCCTTTTACAAAGGGTTAATTTTCTTAACAAGGTTAGAAGGATGTGGCAGGAAAAATGCCCGCAGTGGCTGAGAGCAGAGCACTAGGCATTTTTGCTTTTGTCAATAATATCAGGGCTGGAACCTCCTTCAAAATTTCCATCTTTCAAATCGATACGCACAGTTCCATTTTTACCTGAAGGTGCATCCCAAATTTGAGCAATAGCATATTGACCATCAATACGAACATCCGAGATTCCATCCCAAGATACAGATGGAGTTTTCCAGCGAATGCCTTCTGCTGCTATTCCCCAAATACTAGTAAAATCCCAGATAAGAACTAATCTTTCACTCGTTGAAACAGCACATCCCATGACTGGAAGCAATTTGAGGTGCTCACAGCTATTCGGATCATTTGCATCAACAATGTAAGCTTCACCTTTAGCAATGATAAGAGCTTTCTTTTCATCGGGCAAAGTCAGCGCTTTAGTCACAGCATTTGGCGAAACATCTCCACCAGCAAAGGTCGCAAACCAAGAGGAACCATCATTAGGATAAAACTCTATTCCAATGCCATCGACATAGCCTCCTTCGATTGCCCCTGGATAACAGTAAACAAGATCAGAAGCTTCCGCTTCATCGACAACAAAAGCATCGTAGTTAGGTTCAAAGTATTTTTTAAACTCAACCATTTTATTCATCTGGTCTAAAAAATCTGTGCGTTATGACTTCAGTTCGACCACTAGCAGATGGCCTAACTCCAATCTCAAATGTTCCTTCTACTACTCTGGATTCTGTATGTCCAATAATTGGACGAACCTTCTCACCGCCAATTCCAACTGAGCCAGGTCCATAAATAGGTTTACCTGGAACTGTAATCGTCCCACGCGTAGTATACTGAACATAATCTGGACTAATCACAGTTCGAGTGCCCGCAAAAATCTCGTCGTTAAAGGACTCAGGAAAATTGTGATACGGCCCAGGCTCATCAGCACGTCGTATTAATTCTCTAGCTGAATAAATTCTATTGGGCTCTACTCCCTTTGTGGCAACAGGTTTTATAAACTTCGGAGCCTTAGCAAACCTCGACGCCAAGGCTACTTTCGTCGGCAGGAACGCTGTTCCCACGTTGTAAGTTAAGTGTGCTAGTGCTTCGGGATCACCTTCCAGAACCTTGTTACCGAAATTCTTGGCACTCTCCCGCACCCGGTCCCAGGTCTCACCGGGGTTTTTAGCAGCGTAATAAACACCTACCACCGTATCGATAGCCACCTGTGCCCGGTACACTGGATCACTTGACATCCGTGCAAAAAATTCAGCATCTTCAAACCCGAGCTTCATTAGTGTACCGGTAAACCGAGACACCCACACCGCCGTCCGAACCCAAGCCGGATCTCTGGCAAATGCTAGAGCCTCTGCCGTCGTACGCTCCGTAATACCCGCATCGCGCACTTGCTTCTGGAACTCCTCGCGGCTCATGCGGCCGTCCGGGTCGACCAGGTTGATCGGGTCGCCGCTGGCGTAAGAATATAAGTCAGGCGTCGCCTCGTGACCCAACGGGTCAGGCGAAAGGAAGCGCCCGCTGGTCGACTCGTAGTAGCGCGTTCCCATGCTATAGAAGCCTGTCGGGTCGGGCGATCTGCCCTGCCAGCTCAGGCTCGAAGGCACGCGCTCGGCCAGGTTGTCGCACGTGCTCGTGGCCAGGACAGGCGCAGCAAACCCCTTATGCGGGCCATAGCCCGAAACCTGGACAGGCTGCCAGTGCCAGACATCGTCAGACGCATCCGTTGTTGACTGGGTATCGAGCCAGGCCAGCGTATGGCCAAAAACATCACTCAGAACAGGGACCACCTGACCGGAGGGCTCGAAGATCGTGGCCAGCAGGCCGCCCATCCCCTCAAAGCTGCCGTAGCCCGCGTCAATGTCGTTGCCGTAGAACTTCCAGGTGCGGTGACCATCCACAATGGTGGCGATCTCCATAAACTCAACCTGAGGGTCGTATTGGCTCGTGATCGTGACCGGAGCACCGAGGCTGCTGTCGGCGTAGGCAAAGGTTGTCTCGATACGGCGTCCGCTGGCATCATAGGAAGCGGTCCATCCGTAGTCCTCCTCCCCGGCAGTCCCGCGGGAGTCCGTATAGGTCACCTCAATCAGCTTACCCGTAGCATCCCATTGCAGCGTCTGTACTGCCTGGTAGTCGCTGCCATCATGCGCCCAGGAGCGCGAGAGCGTGCGGCCCAAAGCATCGAACTGCACGTCCATGCTTTTAACCTGAGCCTGCAACTCAAAGGTAGTCGTATCTTCGACATAGTTGTTATTATCGCGATTATACTGCTGGAGCGCGGGGTCGATATTTTCCGCACGGGCTTCGAGCGTTACATCTCCACCGCTGGGTAGATTAACCGCCACGTCCCAATCCCCCGCCGCATCAGGACGGAAGGTGGTCAGTTGCGCCATATTTCCGGAGGCGCTCGGCGCTGTGTCGAACCACAGCGAGTAGACCGCCGGCAGCGTTGCCTGGCTACCGCTGACGGTAACCTCGCGCACCCCAGAGTCCGTATCTTCGTGCTGTACGCGGAAGAAGGCATCAAGCGATGCGGGGGAGGAAGATGTGGCATCCTGGAAAGGCTGCGCCTCGGAGCTTAGCTGGGCCTTTGTTCGCACACCAAGCTTATCCGTATCAAAAGTATAGGTCAGCGTATCGTTCGTTCCCGCCCCAGCAATAGGGTCCTGGTAATAGGTTTCCGTCTGCAGGCGGCGACTGAGCGGGTCGTAAGTATAGGCACGAGATTCCGCGACATTCCCCCAGTAACTCCCCACCCCATTACCACGTGTGTAGCTATAGGTCTTAACTTTGAGGTCATTGGTGTAGCTTAGCTCCTCATTCAGGAGTGGAGCAGCAGAAGCACCCGTTGTCATCCGCTTGACGATCATGCCACGCTCATCGCGGCCAGCATCCATGCTGGAACTGGCGGGGTTAATGGCCGTCTTCCGCAGCACCTCACCACCCCAACTAAAGCTCGCCTCCGTGCAGAGGCCATTGTCCGCATAGTCGTAGTCGATGCTTGCCTGTATTGCGCTCGCCTCAAAGGTAGCGACATCCAGCCTGCCCGCAGGCGTAAACGTTGCAGAGAAGATCGCAGTGGATGGACCGCTCCCCTGCCCCTCCCGGAGGGAACTGCGGCGCCCCATGCCATCCCAATGTTGCACAAAATGGCTATGTGTAGACTCGACCACGAAGCTAGCAACCGTGCTCCCCGCCGTCCCAAGCTCCGTCTTTTCGTCAATCAGTTGCCCATAGCCATCGTATAGATACGAGATGCGGTTGGGCTTGACCTGCACGCTGGCACCGGTGGGGGAAGCCCGCGTGACAGACTGAGGCAGACTGCGAAAATCGTAGGTATATGCCTGATCTACCGGCGCATAATACCCGCCACTGGCATCATCTGCTGCATCCGTATCCCTGGACTCTAATAGCTCAATCCGCCCTAAATTATCATACTCGTAGGTGTGCGTGATGATGGCAGTACCCGCCGGGCTTTCTTTCTGGGCAATAGTGTGCAATTGACCATGTACTGCCCCCTGAGCAGAATTATTCTCCGAATAGTAGGCGTAATCCAGATAGCGGCTTGTGCTCGTATCGTCTGACCCGGTCAGCAACTCCCAGTCCATGCGGTTTGACGTATCATAGCTGGCAGTCCAAGTCATGCCGCCTGGCATCTCTCGACTAACAAGATTGCCCTCGTCATCATAACCAAGCTTCGTTTCAGAGCCATCGGGCTTTACCGTAGAGACCAAGCGGTTGCGATTGTCATAGCTAAACGTGGTTTGCAGGAACCGCTCATCCTGAACCATGGTGAGTTGCCCCGCCGAATTATACTGAGACAAAGAGTAGGTGTTGCCTTCATTGTTGCCCTTATTCTTCGTAAGGACAGGGCTACCGGAAACATTGGTCCATACCTGGACTTCCATATCATCTGCGCTCGTACTCCCATGCGTGGTCGTAACGTAATGGTGTTTCTCGTCATACTCATAGTGCGTTTCTTCGGCAACAACACCGTCATGCTTCTTAACAGTAACAGACTTCGTTCGCCCCAAGGCATCTTCTACGGTAATAGTTTCAGCATCTCCAGTAATCACCGTGCTGGTGAAAGTACCATTAGTCGCATCATACTCATACAAATAGCTTGAGGTGACGATCTCAGAAGTGACTTCCGAGTTCCCGGCATGTACAAGTGCTGAACCGCCTGGGCCCGTTGTCGCGATGATACGTCCGGCCCCATCGTACGTGGATGTTGTATCATAACTGGTATTCTCATCGATGAAGGTCGTGAGCAATATAACATTTCCCCTGACATCGTGCTGCGTGATCGCCTTGCTCAGTATCTCGCCTTGCCCAAAAGTTGTCCCAGCGCGCAATGTCTTGGTAACGGTCAGCTGGGCATCATTATATTCATAGGCCAAATGTGTACCGTTAGGTTGATTTTCCTGCTTCAGGCGCCCGTCCAAGTAATATCGTTTACTTGCCTGGCTTCCATCCGGGTAACTCACCGACAGAACGCTACCGAATGAATTATACAGAATAGACGTAACGCCCCCACTCGTGCTTGTGTGCTCAGCGACCTGCCCACCCGGTTCATACTCGTACTCTTCAGTGGGATTCTGCTCTTGCGCGTTTGGTGGATAAATAGCTGCCGTCTTACGGCCAATCGCGTCATACTCAAAGTATGTCGTATTCTCAAGTGGATCGGTAACGGATTCAAGATTACCAAACCCATCGTAGTCATAGGTCACAATCCGCTGCCCCAAGAAATTCTCCTGCCCGGGCACTGCTTCGATACCCGTACCGTCCGCCTTGGCTTGACTGCGCCAATGAATCTCGGCCTTCACCCGACCCGCACCATCGTACTTGTAAAATACATAGTCTTCAGGGTCGTATCGAGGTCCATCAATCCACGCAACCTCACCATTGAGCGTATAATAGAACCGCTCCCAACTTAGGGACTTGGAAGACTCTGCACTCTCATAGTGCTCTGTCCACTTAACTCGACCCAATGCGTCGTAGTCATACCGCACGACTCGACCGGCAGGATCAGCCTGCATAATAACCTCTCCACGATCGTTATAAGTGTAATGTGTTTTTAAGAGCACTTCTGAAGACGACGGAGCACTCAGTAGCTCACCGGTCATGACATTCTCTGCATCCCTAAATGTTCTAACCGTCTGCTGATTGACATAGCCCCTCGGATCATGCCCCCAGAACACCTCAGTCTTATCATCGGCATCCAGATTAGACTGAACGCTCGATACCTTCAGCAGGCCATGAGCCTGACGAGTGACATTCTGCATATTACTCGGGTTCGAATCGTAATCGCTCCCGTAAACCATACGCGTTGTCGAAATCAACCCTTCTGTCGGACATGTGTCGCCAAGCGTCGGATTGACTATCGCGAACTGCTTAATCGTTGTGGGCAGGAAGGCGTATTCAACGAACTTGGTATTATCACCCGAGCCTTCATCGCTTATGTAATCGGTAAAGGTGATCTCTCTATACAAATCCCCTTCTGGCCATTCATGGTCGCTCGTGGGGTATTCATAAAACACAACTCCACTGAAATCATTACTTGCTTGCCCAGGAGCTTGACTAATCTCCATCACAGGCAGGTAGTTGTCATTATAGTGATAGCGTTTAGTTGATGTTTCGGCAGCACCACCGTCTCCGAGCAACTCACCCGAAACCGATATTTCAACGGCATTGCCATCACTGTCGTATGAATAACTGGTGAGCAAACCGCGCTTATCCTTAAGTGAAACAAGGCTTCGTTGATATGAGCCAGGGATATAGTCTGGGTTTACGATTGTCTCCTCGTCGTCCAGGTACGGTTGCAGCTCATCGTCATCGTACCACTCATAGGCAATGACATGGTCAACATCGGTCGATGAAGGGCTAAAACCAACCGCAAGTGGATCAACAATATACCGCAAACGCTCATCCTTATAGATATATGTCGTCACGGGACGTCCATGCGTCTCCGTCTGCGTCTCAGAAATAACTCGCGTCAGTTTGTAGTCCGTATCCCCGCTCCAATTATCCTCATACTCGTAAGTCGTCGTATGGATCGGGGTAAGGTCATCCCCAGTTGTGGCATACTGCTCTACAACACGCCGCAGATCATAGGCTGAGGCTTCCTCATCAAGAGGGTTGTACTCCGGGTCATACACATTTTCCAAGACTCGCCCATCGGGCTCTACCACACGCGTCAGAAGGTGTAGAGAATCCACAATAGACTTTTCCTGTATAAATTCAGGCAGTCCATTTAGCATGTCAGCGTTAGACCCTACATAGTCACCATCATATTTGAAATACTCCCAAAGCAAGGAGCCAGTATCTCCATTTTCTCGGGTGATAGGATTCCAGGGAATCATCTGATCCCCATCAATAAAAGACCATGCCTGCGTAACCGCATCGCCGGGCGCTGCATCATAGTTTACCCACTGTACGCTTAAATGCTCAGTGGATGTCCATTGGAGAAATAGGATTTCAATATAATATTTTTTTCCACCCTCCAGGTATATACCGGCCGCATCAGAATATTGAGTCGTCGTGGGGTGATTAGAAATCAGTGCATCCTCTGTTACGGTTGAATACTGTACTGGCTTCTCCGACTCGGATAAAAACATCGCTCCAATATTATTGGTATTGAACTGAAACCGATATCTTCCATTCGCTTCAGGTGCTAGCCAACCCCTAACCCTTGCCACGTAGTAAGAACCCGTCGACATCCCTTCTTCATGCATTTCCTCAGGGCTTGTATTAACCATATACAACTGGTCTCGATACTCTACGGCATCAGGCTCTGACTCCTCAGCGATAACATACTCATAGCCAACGGTGCTCTTGTCGGGACGCTCAACTTTCACAAGATCACCGTAATCGTTATAGCTGTACTTCACCCGACGTCCATCATGTGTATAGATCTCAACGACCTGCTGCTTGGTATTATACTTGAACCCTAAATAGTTGCCATTGCTCGAGTGTATCGTCTTGAGCATACCGTAATCAGGATCTCCCTTCGCCAGTTCGACTAGATCCTCGATAGTGTTCTTCCTGCCGCTAGTATACTCATACTCATCGCCGTAGTATTCAAACGTAAGATAGTTGCCAAAAGCGTCGTCAATACGACGTAAGTACGGACGGCGACGATTCGCAGTCTCCTCGGTTTCGCTATCTTCATCATCATCAGCAAAGCGGACCGGAAAGCTGCTCTCTCGATACGTGTATTTCGAACCATCTGGCTTGTTCAGATAAAAATAGACCTCGTGATTCTCGTTAGCATCAACTACTTCTTCCCTTGTAAGAACACGATGGAAGGGGTTATTCGTAGAGCCGATCGCGCCCCCATTATAATTATCGAGGCTTTCATTGTCATCAAGCGTAGGACGCCATGCATCCGTAGGCCCATTGGTGTCCACTTCGTTACGATAGGCAACGACACTCCCGTCTTTATCCGCAGCATAAATCAGGTAGCCTTTGTATTCTTCGCTATTGGTCTCGGAATCGTACTCATCCTCACCGAGCTGCACCAGATACGGTGTTAGGGTGTATTTCCACCCATGCCCCAGGATGGAGTTTGCATCACTAAAACTTGAATAATTTCTGCGGATCTCCAGCGGAAGTTGTCCGGGAAGCGATAGGTCAACGGTATCAATGTAGAATTCACCTGTTACCACATTCACCGGGTCCATGACATACTGCAATGAATTCTCATGATTACCGTACCATGAGGTGCCCGAAGCCCCCATTCCCAAGACTCCATTATCAAACACATCATTGAATGCTGAGCTGACAATACTGCCGGAGTAACCGCCATCTCCCGCAAAATGTGACCATGATGGGTCAAAATAATTTGAACTGTGCAGTGTGCTATAAGCACTAGACAGGCGCTGGTAAGAGTAGGTGCTGAAGTTTGTCTGAGCCGATAGAATATCACTATAGACAATATCATAACTATCTAAAGAAATCGAAGGCGTAAAAACGCTATCATTCTCTAGTCCAGCGGGCTTAGTCGTTATTGAATATCCAAGCAAATCTGCCCCAGAGGCAAAGTAGCTTGAGGCTCCAGTACTGGAGTCTCCCCACAAGCTACCAGACCAACTACTGAAACTCCCTTGGTAGCCAGACGCAATGATCCCAGATGACGTATAGGAATAGGCATGAGTATCATAGCTCAAACTAATGTTTGAGAAATTGCTAAAACTGAATCCGCCGCCCGTCGGATACGCCACCGAGGCCCATGCTCCATTGCTGCTGGACTCTGATGCGCTACTGGGTGCGATCAGAGCTGATGCGCCACTCGAACCCAGTGTCATCGTCCCCACCCCTACAAATGCCGACTCTTCAATGTCACCACGTACGCTTTCAATGAAGCCCGGCGTCATGAATACTGTAGAAAATGGTGATTCCTCAAAAACTTCCTCTACCGCAGTCCAAGAGCTTGGACTGAACTCAGAGAGCATCACATTATAGGGCTTATCATCCCAACCAGTAGTATTACTGTCCTGTCCAGGCCCATGCAAAATATTGTGATGATAGCCATCACCTTTCTGCTGATAATTAGC
>JAUIAM010000049.1 GCA_030425485.1 Verrucomicrobiia bacterium | reverse complement strand
CCGGTCTTCAGCCCATTGAAAGGAGCTGAAAGCTCATCTATAAAAAAGATGATCAAAACACCCTATTGCCCATTGACAACCTGGCAGCCATAGCAACGTTTGAGTCCAGTCACGCGCTGCTGAGAGAGCGCTTCGAACTCAGGGTTTGGGGTTGAGCGTTCTTGAAACTTTCGACTCGCGGCGGGCAGTGCGTTGATCTGCGACGCCTTGTTCTCCCCGTTTTGGTTACAGTGCGTTCCATAGATACATCTTCATTTCAGCTTCCTGGGCACGCTTGGAAAGCGCGACAAGTTCAGCTACTACAGAAGTGGCGTCCTCGGTAGTCCACCCGAGTTCTTCTGCTGTGATCCGGGAAAATCTCTCGGCGATGGATGCAACGCCTCCTGAGTCCAATCCTGCAAGAGAGGAAACGAAATCGTCTGGCACTCCCATCGTCCAAGATTCCGCGTCTTCTGGTGTAAGCAGTGGAAACTCAGAGATCATCGCGATCCGATCTCCATCGCCTCGGAGAGCTTCGAGCAACCCTGCCGCTTCAAGCGGAGTTATTCGGTTGAAGCGGCATCGGTCATCATCCGGGAAGTCTTTGATGCCGTCGTAATCAGGGACGTCGGAGCCACTTGAAATGATGAAGTCGCTGAGAACACTCATGGTGGATTATTTCTTGCCAGATTGAGGTAGGGACACCGATCGCTCGGTGCCCCCCTCGCAGATCCCGGCGTGCGGAACTACCGCACCGGGCTCCTCGCAGGACGCGCAATCAGAGCAACGTCGGTATCCGGTTTCTTGTTGCCCAAGATCATGCAGGTTTGCTTCCGTTTGCCAAGCTCGCTTGCACCGGCTTTTCGACAACCCTCGGCGGGGGCAGATCCCAATGCTTCAATCGTTCGCCAAATTGAGTCCAAGTCATGGACCGTCTTTGGCTCCGCCGATTGAGCCATTTGAAGAGGATCTGCTTTGCCTTGAGATCATACTTCGCCAGCATTCGCGAGTTCCCTCGCACTCCGTAGTAGTTCCAATACCCTCGCAGTTTTCGCCGTAAAACGACGAGCAGGTCGGGTAGTTTCACACTCCGGGAGCGTTTGGTCCATTCCTTGAAGGCCAGCAGGCTGGCCCGGAACTTTTCCTTGTTGGTCACTCGCTTCACGTAGGCGTAGTGCTTGTGTTTGCAGCTTCGCGCCCAGTGGAAGTCGAACCCGAGGAAGGTAAACCTTCCGCTCTGGTCCGGGTTCCAACGCTCGAAGCTGACCAACGCGCTCTTTTCGTCGGCGAGCTGGAGGGCAAATTTCCCCAGCCGCTTCGGGAGGGCTCGCAGGTAGGTTCGGGCATCTTCTTCATGCTCGAAGCACACCACGCTATCATCGGCATAGCGCATGAAATGCACCTTGCCGCGACAGTGCCGGGCGACGACGCGCTTGATCCAGTGGTCTTGCACGAAGTGGAGGTAGATGTTGGCCAGGATGGGGCTTATGACCCCACCTTGTGGCGTTCCGGTGGCCGGGTGCAGGACCCGGCCTTCTTCCAACACTCCGGCTTTGAGCCACTTCACGATCAAGGCGATCAGCCTTCGGTCCGCGATGCGCTCTTCGAGCATTCTCACCAACCAGTCGTGATCCATGTGATCAAAGAAGCTCCTGATATCGGCTTCCACAATCCAGCGATAGGTCCCGGACTGGAGGGTTTCGCGCAAATCCAGACTGCTCTGGCGTGCTCCCCTTCCCGGCCGGTAGCCGACGCTTTCATCATGGAAATCCGCCTCCCAGATGCTTTCCAGGATCATCTTCACGGCTTGTTGCACGATCTTGTCTTCAAGTACGGGGATTCCCAGAGGACGCAGCTTGCGCCCGTCCGCTTTGGGAATCCACTGGCGTTTGACGCTGCGGGCGCGGTAACGCCCCTGCTTCAAACGCTCTTCCAGATCCACTAGATTTTCGACCAAGTTCTCCGCATACAACGCGTGGGTCACCCCGTCGATCCCGGGACTGGCCTTGCGTTTCAGACGATGGAAGGCCTCGGTGAGAAGCTCGTGGTCCAACAGGCGGGCCAAGGCCCGGAAGCGATGCTTCGGGTCTTTTTCCGCCTTTGCTCTCAATGCGGACAGGGTGCTTGACACGCTTGAAGTGGGAGTAGTCCTTTCCCTAGCGTGAGTGCTTTGTCCGCGGTGTCTCTGCGCCAGCCCCTTCGCCTTGCCTGCAGCGCCGGAGCTCTGCGTAGGCGTGTGATCGGCTCTCCCGTCTCTGACTACTATGGGCTGGTCTGATTCCCGGCGTTGCCCTCCAGGACCTCCGAAAGGTCGGTCACTGGTGGCTCCGTGGAGATGGATCGTCTCCTCGGAGGTGAACTCCGGGCGTCCCGAGTTCAAGGTGCCGTCCTCCTCAGGACGGTCATTTCTTCGCTTCTCTGCCGACATGCCACGATCTAAGGTCGACCCCGGTGAAACCATCCTGCTCTCGCCAGTTTACGAACAGGATGATGCTGAGTTCTCCATACTGTTAGTAGATCCTCTTTCACATCTCAATAATTACGGGGCTATATCAATCTTCAGGTGATTGCGAGTCACCCTGTGGCCTATCGGTTCCCCTGTGTACGCTTCGTCAAGATCGTTTCGCCATCCTTCTCCGTCATATGACGGGTCAGGGGATTCGTTGTTCACGCGGTGCCTTCCGCGACTTTCAATGACTTAGCTGATCTCAACGCAACACTCGGTAATCGCTACTGGCTAGGTTTTACGATATTGGGACTTTCACCCAAAAGAAGCGCCTCGCTTTGCTCGGCGCACAACGTCCGAGGTCTGCCACGGCGTTAGCCGTTGGCAGCACCGCCTTGTTCGGCATTCTTGTTTTTATTCTCAGGGGTGCTCAAGAGTGCAGTTTGAGCTGTCCCTTTGTAATCTTTCCATGCCTCCACTTGGGGCAGAAAGTTTGGCAATCGCGGTCGCAACGGATAGAGGCGATGGAAAACACCTGTGGAAGAGCCGGAGATGGGCGGCACGATCCATGACCATTCGGCCTGTACTTCGTGGCCCTGGGATTGCTCGCGCCCACAGTGGGCGAGGAATTCGCGCGAAGCTTGGTGGTGGTCCACCATGCGCACACCTTCACGGGCGAAGGAATGCAATACGGCTTCGTTGAGCACGAGCAGGGCACGGTCCTTCCACAGGCCGCTGTCACGCTGCAATCCGAGCCGCTCTGCCACTTCTGGCAGGAGGTTGTAGCGGTCGGCGTCGCCGAGGTTGCGGGCACCGATCTCGGTTCCCATGTACCAACCGTTGAAGGGGGCGCAGGGAAAGACATCGTCTAGGGTGACCAGCAACATGTCCGAGATCGCCGGCACGGCGTGCCAACGCAAACCGAGTTGTGAAAACCAAGGATATTCGGGGTGCTCGAGCTCGACTTCCAGCACGGCATCGCGCGGTAATTCGCGGACGATAACCCGTCCGTCCACCTCAATGACCAAAGGCAGCAAATCGAAACGTCCGGGGTCGGCCGATGGCGACCAGCCGAGCGAGCGGACCCGCTCGGTGAAGGCCACGTTCATCGGATCGCCCAACACCGAGCCGTCTGGGTGGCGGTATCCGGCGTAGCGGATCAGCTGGCGGTTCCAGATCCGAATGCTCGGATGCCCCTCCCGCCACTGGGCGAAAACCGTCTGCGTTGGAATGATGCGACCGCCGTTGGTGGCTACGCGCAGGTGCTCGACACAGGCCTCGAATACCTCGTCGGCATCATTCAGCGAGCGGGCGTCGATGACTTCCAGAGAGCGCCAGTGTAGACGCCCAATACAACGCACTGATTCACGCCAAGCCAGGCGTGCGGCATCATCCAGAGTCATCCTGTTGGAATCGTCCGATATGGCTTGCACTAACTCCCAAGCCTCACCAGCCCTCCAGCGACGCGCATGGTCGAAAACACCCGCGGCATAAGGGCATGCACCGCCAGACGTCGCTGCGCCGGTCGGGTCTTTATGGGAGATCGGATACATGAATCTTCAGGGATTGGCCGGCGATAAGAGAAGGAATGTACTGGTAGGAGGTTGCTTTGAATCCTGTGGCCATCGCTTCACCGGCGGGCCGGGGTTGAAAGAAGTTCAGATTTCGTTTCCATCGGGCTGTTTCTCCGCCGAGACCTTATGGCTGCCGGTTGAGCCCGGCGTCGCGTTTCAGGTCAGTCATTGTTTGATTGATTAGCGGTGCGCTTGGTTCAAATCGTGGGCTATCTCAACGAATTGAGACCTATCCAACATCCAT
>JAUIAM010000033.1 GCA_030425485.1 Verrucomicrobiia bacterium | reverse complement strand
ATGTCCAATCGCTAGCGCCGTCCGAAAAATAGGCCACGCTGGTGTGGGTGACCGTGCTCGTGCCGTCGCCAATCGCGATCACAATTTGACCGCTGGAGTTGACTGACAGGGTAAAGGTATCGTCACTTGCGTCCGTCGCGCCGATGATGGTCTGCGAGCCGGAAGGCTGGCCGTCGTCGAGCTTGACCAAGAGGCTGATAGTGGCGTTGCCCGTGAAAACACCAGAAAGCGAGGCGGGCAATCCTCCGTAACCGCTGACTCCATCGAAAATCAAATGCTGCGTGTCAGCCTTGCCGAGTAGCCGGGCGTTGACCTCTGCCTGGGTGTACTTATCCAGATCAGTGATGTCGCCCTCGGTGTGTGTGTGCGAGGCGTTGGCCTTACCCGAAAGCCCGGCGTCCACGTAGGCTTTGACGCTCTGCTGGCTGGGGGCGGCGTTAGGGTCGTCGCTGGCCATGTTGTCCTCGTCTAGGAAGTCAGCCACGGCGGCAGAGCCCAGGCCAAGATTCGTCCGCGCTGTCGACGCACTGCCCAGGTCCGAAAGGTCGTTAGACTGCTGGAGGTAACGCGCGTCGGCCTCCGTAAGCGTAGGATAAGTGGGCAGTGGCGTCGGGGTCGTGGTGTTTTCTCCTATGCCGTTGTTGCGCACGATTACGTCGATCAGGGCGTAGGTCGTTGTGTTTGTGCCGTCGTTGACGCGTATCTCCAGCTTGCAGCTTACGGTCTCGCGCCCGGAAAGCAGTTGCTTGACGCCGTCGACGTTGAGGTCGAGCGTTCCGCGATAGCCGATGGGGCTGGAGCCACCGTCGAGGATTTGCGTCCATGTAGCGTTATAGGCGTATACGTTGCGGCGGAGCTCGAGTAGCTGCACCTCGCGCGTGGAGGCATCGCCGGCGGTAACGGTTGAGGTGTAGAGGGTGGTTTTCGGAGAGAGGTTTTCCACGTAGCCCGTGACGGCAGGCTGGTTCCCCTGGTCTCGCCAGGTGAGCGTATAGGGCCCACCCGCTGTGGTGCCGATGACATCGAGCAAGCCCGCATCGATCACCTCTTGCATGGCGTTGAGCGCGTCCTCCACATCGGAGGCGGTGGCGTTGTAGTTGAGGTTTTCCGTGACCTCGATCAGCTCGGAGCTGTTTGACCAGGTGGTCGGCGTAGTGCCCGTAGCGACAAAGTAAAAGCCGTCCGATCCAGTCTCCGTTCCTGCATGGACGTTTGAAAAATCGTCTCCAGCCTGAAGGTCGTTGATGCGGTATCGCTTGCCTACGGTCAAGGTGCCGCTGGTCATCTCCGTGCCCGTAAGGGCCATGACAAGCGTACCGATAGCCGGGCGGGAGTTCTCTCCCCCGGAATGAACAAGGGCTAACTCTACGGTGTAACCGGAGGTGGTGCCCGACCACGATGCGTAGTCGCTGGTTGCGCGATTCGTAAAGTACAGGTCTATGACGGGCTTATTCCCTGCCACGAGCGGCGGAGGCGAGCCGGGTACATTGGGGCGGGTAACGCTGACATCAAGGGCGGCGGTGATGGACTTCGCGTCCGTTGCTACAAAGAGTTCGTGTCCCATTTACCACACGCTATGCGTCAAGCTACGGAGCCGTAGACTTTTTGGGAAAGCTCGATCAGGTGGCGTAGATGACGGGGCCAGGGCACGCCCGAGGGGGGCGGGATGAAGAAGCGGCCATTGGGGTGCTCTTCGATAAACTGAGGAGTCTGGTAGTAGTCAGGCGGCTGAGGACTGGGGATCGGGGTATTACTGGCCCCGCGGTCGTTTGTACCGCCCCGGATGTGGCGATCTTCACCACTGGAATAAACGATACGGATATGCCATAGGAAATTCGCCCAGCCCGATCCGTGTGTGTCGATGGTTATGACCTCCACCTCGTGGCCGATGCGAACGTCACCCGTGAGATCGTAGCGTCGGCCTGCCGCGTCGGCGTCTGCCACGTTGACATAGTTTTGCTGTAAATCCACGCCGTTGACCCGGAGCATGACGTCGTCGTCCGGCAAGCCGTTGAATGTATTAGTCGGGTCGAAGATGGGCGTGATGTGGATGCGGACCGGGCGAGGCAAGCGGGCAAGGTAGGACTGTGGACCGATGATTCCGCCCGCGTAGAGCTGGTCAAAAAGGCGGATGCGAAAGGGGAGGCTCACAGGTTAATGTAGGGGATGAGCTTAGTGCGACGAATGCGGATATTGCCCTTCCAGTCCTCGATTGCGGAGTACTCCGGCACGAAGTACTCTCCGGCGTCTGCGCGCGCTGTCCATTGGGCAAGCGTTGGATTCGTGGTATCATCGATGGAGTTAGTCACATCGCCGTTGCTGTCGAGTACGTCGAGCGAGGCCACGAGGGGAATCGTACTGTAATCGTCCGTCACGTAGTACTCAAGCTGGTCAAAGGCCGTGACGACGTGGCTGCGCGGGAGCTTATTTTTTGCAGCACCGCGAACGGCTGAAATCGAGTAAATGTATCGCTCGATTTCCCACCAATTTGACCCGACTGCGGTTATGGTGAAGCTGTAGGTGTAATCCCCGAGGACGGCGCCGTAAACGTTTGTCACGCGATCGCCCACTTGGAACGCGTGGCTGCCTGAATTGAGGGTAAATCGGGTGGTGGCCTTACCGCTGTTGACATATGGGGAAAAGGTAAACTCAGAGGCGAGGTATTCGACCACTTCCCCATCGCGGGAAATACCGGGGTAGGTGTAACCATAACCCTTAATGGGGACGAGGCGGGACTGTGGGACGGTCGCCCACTCGCGCGTGACGCTCACATATCCGTTTCCGACCGACTGGGGCTTTGTATCTCCCACGCAAATGGCTTCGGCTAGATTCGGTACAGAAATTCCGTTGTCCTCCAGCTGGACAAAGGTCATATCTATCGGCTCGTCGAGCACGGGCTTACGGTACTGGTCGGCGCGAAACCAAAGCTCCTGCGAAAGGACGATGGTGTTTTGATCGCTCTTATTCCAGAACGGCCAGTCGATAACCGCCGTCCCCTGCGGGATGGGGTCGGATGCGTTGAAGCCGGGGGAAAGGTAGGTTGCCATCGGTTAGTCGCTTTCGGCTGCGGCGTTGGCCTTGAGTTCGGCCATCGTCTGAGTGATGGTTTTAAGTTCGTCCTCGGTGGTTTTCATGGCCTCCTTGAAGTTGGCGGACGGGTCGCGCTCTGAGCTCTTGAGGTTGGTGATGCCCTGGCGGGCCTTGTCAGCCTGGCTGCGGAGTTCCTCGGCCTTGTCGAAGTTCCCTCGGTCTTGGGCGCGCGCGGCGCGGTCCTCCAGGCGGAGGACTTTCTTTGCGGCAGCCTTGTCGCTGGAGCGGGTATCGCCCTCCCCGGCTGCAATCTCTGTTAGGCTACGCCCCGAGCGGTCGGTTTGCGCTTTCTCTGCGTCCTCGCGTATTTTGTTTTGCTCAGCCAAGGTGGCGGTCTGCCGCTCCATGAGTTGCCCGATCTTCTCCTGCGTCTCAAGGGCCTTGCGGTCGGCTTCCTCCTGGAGCTTTTTCTGCTCTTCGAGCTTGGCCTTGGATTTTTCCATTGCCTCGCGCTGAGCGTCCGCAGCAGCCTCCTCGACTTTGGTCTTAGCCTCGGTCAAGCGCGTCTGGTTTTCGATGAGGCGGGTCTGATAGCGTAGGGCTTCGGTGGAGTTCTCGCCCGTCGCCTTTACCACGGTGGCGTAATTGGCCTGCAGGCGTTCGCGTTCCTCCATGAGCTTTTGCAGCTTTTCCTCATCGGTGGCGGACTGCTCAAAGGCTTTGTTCTGCGCGGCGGCTAGGTCAGCCTCAACCTTGGCCCGTTCCTCGCCAGCTTTCCGGCGGGCGGCCTGCTCTGCGGCGACGGCCTCCATCTCTGCCTTGCGTCGCTTGTCGCCGACCATAGCTATCAGCTCGCTGGTCTTGAGGTGCTCAAGGTCGGCCTGCTTGCGCCCGGTGGCGATTGCCGCCTCACGCACGGCGCGGTCTTTCAGGGCCTTTTCCTGCGCGTCGAGCTTTATGCCCTGCGAGCCGGCGGCGTCGAGCCGCTGGAGGTCTTCGGCAGATTTTGTCAGGCGGTTAATTCCGTCTCCAATGGCTTCACCAAGGCTGTTGAGCGTGCCTAGGAGGGAGACACCCGCGTCCATCGCGCCCTTTTTCAATTCGGAAAAGGCCTGGCCAAAACGCTTCACCGCCTTGGTGTTTTCGTCGATCTCACCCGTGGCGGAATTGGCGTGCTCCACCAGCGAGCGGAAAACGGTGGTAATCCCCGCGATGGCCAGGAGAGACTTGCCGAACTCTGCCACCTCTTTGAAGCGGTCGACTGAGCGCTTAGCGGAGTCGTAGCCGTGGCGCATCTCGTCAGCCCCTGCCTTTTGGGCCGCGTAGAACTGCTTGAGCTTGCGCCCGGCGCGTTCGTGCGCCTTCTCAAGGTCGGATGTGTCTCCGGTGAAGTAGGTCTTGATTGCGCTCATGGTGAATCGGGCGGCGGCCCAAGGTCGGCTTTGGCGGCGGCCTCGTATTGGCGGTGAAATTTGGCTTGTGTGCGGATAAGCCCGTCGCGGTAACGGTAGTCCTCTATTAGGTGCTCAAGCGCCATGTGGTAGTGCTGCCAGAAGCGGGCTAGCGGCATCTGGCAAAGGCCCTCATAGGTGAAACCTCGATAGGCGCGGAGTACCGGGTCGGCCAGGCTGAGGCTGAGTGACCAGGGCTGCTTGAGCGGGCGGGGCTCGCTGCTGGCGGGCTCACCGCGTCCGGGGGCGTCCACGAACTGCTTATCCACGAGGTTGTGCACGGCGGCGATGATGTCCTCGTGAGGGCGAAGCTTTAGCCCGTTCCACTGGAGGCGGTGGTTAATCCATCTGCGCTTGAGCCGTTGCAAGCGGGAATCTTCGCGGCCCTCGCGGTAGTGCGGCGACAGATACCAGACGAGCCATACGCAATCTGTGATCGTGAGGTCGCCACCAGCAACAAGCGGGTGGTCGATCTGCTCGAGGATGTCGAAGTCTCGCAGGGTAAGCGGACGTATCGAAATTCCGAATACAGAATCGGGAATCCCAATAAGCCCCTCGAATCGGACGGTGCCGATAAACGCGGAAACGGCCCGGGCTTCTTGGTGAAACTCCGGGTCTTTCCGGTAGGCGCTTACCCGCTTCGTCAGCTCCTTTTGCCAGGCGATGAGCGCGGGCGAGCGTGGACGCGCGCGCGGTTGGCTCATCGTGGCTTAGGAGGCGGCGGAAACCCAGCCGAGTGTGAGCGAAAGCTGGCCGGGGGACGTCGAGCTGGCGCTGCGACCGACTTGCTTAATAACCCAGGTGGAACCGCGGTAATCAAAGGTCTGGTACTGCGTCGGCGTCACCTCGGCAGCGGCTGAGATTTCGATGGTCATGGAGGCGGTGTGCTCGCCGCTGGAGCCGTAACGCCCTTTCCAGGAGCCGTTTGAGTTCTGGAAGTTGACGTCATTTGAGCTGGCGCCGTTGTCATTGAAAGCAGTCACCGAATAGGTGTTTGCGTTGATGGTGACATCTGCGAGGACGTCAGCAGAACCGGGATCATAGGTTGGCATTTTCGTGTTTGGTTAAGGTGATGATTTGGGTGGTTGAAAAGGTGATTACTCGACCGTTGGCCAGGCGTCGGGCTTGATGCGGTACTTGATTTCGTACTGCATCTCGTGGCCCTCTATGCCGCGCTCGGGGTCGGCTATAGTGTCTTGCCCGCCGAGGAAACGGATGGCGTAGGAAATCGTGTGGAAATCGAGAGAAAGGGGCTGGCTGGAATAGCTGCCGGTGGTGTTGTTCACGCTGTTGTGAAGCATGAGGCAGCGGATGACGGCGATGTCGCGGGACATGCGGCGGCGGGCGTCAAAGTCCGCGCCCTTGGCGGTGGTGAGGCGACTATTGGCCGGGCCTTCGCGGTTGTTGCTAAGCCAGATATTGAGGACGCCGGAAAACTCGCAGTGCTCGGCGTGCGTGAGATTCGTAAAGTCGGGTGATGCCTGGAGCCCGGTAGCACCGCCGGGCATGAACTGGATAATCAGCAGGCGGTCGGGGCGGGATATGGTGTCGCCCGTCCGGTAGGTGGTGAAGCCGTGCGCGTCGAAGTACGCGGCAAAGGCGTCCTCGAAATGCTCCTGCACGTTGAAAAGGTCTTCAAGGTATGTGGCGGCGGGCATGGCGTTAGAAATTTTTGCGCGCGCAGGTGACGATGTAGCAATCTCGCCCGGCGTGGTTTTGAGTAAGGACGATGCGGTAGGTGTGCCCCGCGTGCTCGACCTCGTCGGCTTCTGAGTTAGGCAGTGGCGGCTCGCTTTCGGTAGGCAGAGCGAGGAAGAACTCCACGTCGGCGACATCGTCCACGTAGCCCGCTATCTCCATGCGGCGACGCTGGGAAGGGTCGGCCTTTCGGGCGGTCATCGTGCTGCCGCGAAAGATGATCTCTGTGGGTTTGAGTGCGATCTGCGCACGAAAAATCTGGCGGTCGGCGTCGGGACAGCGTGGCCGTATCCAGTCTAGTGCGGTGTCGCTCATGGTGAGGGTTAAAAAAGCCCCCCGCCTTTGCGGGGACGGGGGGCCACAACTAGGAGGTTGAGACGGTGACTAGAAACGGAGTCCTACCTCAGCATCCACGGCGGACATATCCCCGGTGCCGCCAGCGGCCACGAACTGGGCGCGCACATAGCGCGGGCAGTCCGAGGGGAGGCGGTAGCGGACGCTTGCCCCGGCTGCCCCTGAGCCATCCGCACCCGTGAAGGTGAGAATGGAAGCGGCGATGACGGTGGTCGGCGTGGAGGTCGAGCCTGCTACGATATTCACCGTGAGGGTGTCGGCGTTCGGCAGGTGGGTGACGGTGAGGGCGGGAACTTCAATGAAGAGTTCCATTTCCTCCGGCTTGAAGGAATCGGCCCCGAGGTCGATGCCTGTGGAGTACGACGTGCCGTCCGAGGTCGGAAGGGCAACGTCAGTCTCGTTGTAGGTGTCGTCGATGATTTCGCGTGACATGGTTAAACTTTCGTTGGTGGTTACGGCTTAGATGTCGTCCTCGGTATCGAGGATGGAATCCGTGACGATGATTTGCGGTTCGCTGCCGGTGGTGCCAATGCCCACGAGGCGATCGACCATGTTGATTTCTCCCTTGATGGTTACCTGGTCGGTGCCGGAGAAGCTGGCGACGGCGCGGCGGTCCTGGATGTACTGGCGGTAAGCGCGGCGGTTCATGAAGACGTGGGTCGGCTTGAGGTTGACCGGGAACTTCGAGTAGAGCTCGAAGAGCATGTCTTCGGTCAGCGTGGCGCTGTCGTCGATAGAGCCTACGCGCCCGATGGACTTAGCGTGGCCGACCTTGAGACCGTACCAGCCGCGAAGGTTACCGACGAAGGCGAAGAGTTCCTTGCTGGACTTCGTGATGCGCTGGCGGACAACGTCGCTCATGGTGAGTGCTGCATTCTTGCCTGCTACCAGCTCGACGCCCTGACGACCCGCGTGCAGCATCCAGACGGAGGTGCAAACGCTGTCCGTGGTGGAACCGGCGTCTACCACCATGCTGGAGCTGTCGTAAACTTCGGTCAGACCCTTGAACCCCTTGGCCTTCGAGCTCAGGGTATTGTCGGAACCGCGACCGTAGTAGACCTGCTTGCCGAGACTCTGGAGGGCACCGGAAACGACGGCAGCGCCTTCGTCTACGATGAGGTCTCCAAGTTCGCCTTCGTCAGCGTCAACAATGGCTTCGTCGATCTCGATATGGGAGTCGAAGAAGAAGCACTCGGTGAGGCGCTGCTCGCTGGTGGACTTATCCGGCGTAACCCCTGCGTTGACGGAACGGAACCCGCCTTCCGGATAAGCGGTGCGGTGGAGGGTTTTGAAGGAGGTGCCGATAATCGGCTTCATCGGGAGCACCGCAAATTCGGGTGCGGCGGTTACGGCCTCGTCGATGATGCCGGTAACCGTGTCGTTGTTCTGGCGCTTGGCCAGATCGAGCATGGTGATATTAGCCATGATGTATAAACTTTCGGTTTAGGTTACTTGCGGACGAGAGTGGCGGCGTGTGCCACTGCCTTCTCGCGGGTTGAAAGCTGGGAAACGTCCTTGCCGTCTTCGGGCTTGGGGGTTTCAGTGTTGTGAGCCGTGGCGGCGTCGGTGTTGAGAGCGGCGAGGGCCTTGGTGGCGTTGTCGCGCTCGGAGGTAAGCTGGGTCACCTTGCCTTCGAGGTCGGTGACCTGCTTGGACATCTGTTCGATGTCTTCGGGTTTGGTGTCCTCGTAGGCGGCGAGCTGGTCCTTGAGGTCCTGGTTCTCTGCCTGGAGGGCGGCGAGCTGGGCCGCGAGGTCTTCGGATTCGACCTCAGAGGCGACGGCTTCCGGGTCGAGGTTTTCAGGGTCTGCCATGAAGCGGGCGCAGGCCTTTGCAAATTGCTCCGGCTTGCCTTCGAAACGCTTCTGGAGGGTGGCGATGTGTTCTTTCATGCGTGCGTTTTTTTGGGTTTTGGTTTCGGCGGATTGCCGGGAAAATAGGCCGCGCGGGTTGGCGGCGGGGTCGTCCACAAAGTCGGCGGAGAGAATCCACTGCGGGCGCGAATAGCGGCGGCCATTAAGCTGCTTCGTGGAAGGGTCGAAACTTACCGAAACACCCCAGTCACCGGGGTGCTTTTCTGCCAACTCCAGGAGTGACTCGACATCGGCAGCGTGGTGCTTTTTAAATGAGTCGAGGAATGCGAACCGCTCCGCCTTGAGTTGTGTGCCGTCCTCTGAGATATAGAGTCCGTAGAAGTAGCCGCAGGTCTCGGTGATCTTGGGGGCCAGCGAGTGATTGATGAACGCCTTGAGCTTATCCCCATTGCAAGCGGCTCGGGTAAGCTCAAGCGTGGTGCGGTCAATAAACTTATCGTGCCCCAGGGCCTCCCCTACGGTCATGAGGGAAACGTCGTAGAGTTCGCCCTTTTCGTGGTCGATGCGTGGTGCCGTAGTGGCGACAGCAAAGAAGCTAATGGCGTTGTCTGTTTCGGTTGGCATTTACTTAAAGCTGGGCGTCAAGTGTGAGGCTTGCCCGGCTGTTTGGGTTAAAGATCGTGCTGCGGGGTCGGAGGTGGTGTGAGCTCCTCGGGCGGGATGGCTTGACCGAGGGCGGCGACGAGGGCGGCGGGGTCTCCCGTGGTGGGGAGGTTGGCGCGGAGTTCCTCGGCGGTGATGGGGATTTCCGGCAGAGGGGTCTCTGCGAACTGGGGCAGCGTCGCCTTTTTGATGCGGCGGGCGAGGTCGGCGGCCTCCTGGACGTTTTGCTCGTTGATGTCCTCGAAGTAGCCTTGCCCGGTTTCGGCGGCGATTTGGGCCTTGGTCGTCAGTCCGGCGGCGTAGTTGGCGATGTTCTTTTGGGACTGCTTGACCTGGTCGATCTCGGGCAGGACGGGCCACTGCCACGTGAGCGGGAACTCGCCGTCTCGCTCGAAGTCCCAATCGAAGTTGCCAAAAAGAGATTCGCGGCGGAGGAGCCACTGCGCGGTGTCGTCCATCCACGGCATGTGGATGGACCGCTCCATAGCGATGGTGTTAGCCCAGCGGAGGCGGTCGGCTCGGGAACTGCTGTAGTTAGAATTTGAATACCCGGCCATGACCTCCTCCAGAGGGATACCGAGCACGCCGCAGATTTTGCGGCCGAGCTTGGTGTCAAACTGGTCAAAGTCGTTGGACTGAAAAGAGGGGGAAATCATCTTGGCGTCTTCGCCGACCTCGCCGACCATGGTGGACATGGGCTGAATCTCGGCGGAGGGGCTGCGGGCGATGAGTGAGCCGTAGACGTTGTCGAGGATGGAGCTGGCTGTTTCCGGCTCTGCCTTGCGGATTTCATTCGCGTAGGCGATAAGCTGGCCCTGTAGCTCGGGGTCGACCGTCTTGGTGATGAACATGGTCAGGGCGGTCTGGTTTTTGACCTGAGTGACCTTGTTGCGGTTGACCTCGTGCTGGTCCTGGATGGTCTCGACTGCTGGGAGGAAGGGCAGCGAGTAACGCAGCTCCTCGATGCGGGTCGGGTCGCCCACGTAGTGGACGTGCTGGGCGGCGTAGTCCTTGGCCCCCTCTGAGGGGTCGTAGCTGATGCGCGAACTTCCCCCTGTGCTGTAGTGGCGGACGCCGAAGCGGTAGGCGACGGGGACGCCGCTCTGGTGGAGGATGCCCTGGGACCAGTGCAGCCCGCTGGAGGGGTCGGTGATCTGGTGGTAGAGCGAGCCGCAAAGCTCGGCGGGGATCTGCTGGATTTTGCCGCGTGCGGTGCGGATGTGGAAAGGGCCGCCGGTGACGAGTCGCTCCCCGATGGCCAGGCGGGTGAGCTGGGCGAAGGACTCGCCCCGGCGGTGGCCGAGCTTCTTGAAGCGGGCGAGCAGGAGCTTTTCCGCTTTGTCGTTGAGCGCGGCTGAGCGGGCGTTGCCTTTGGGCGTGGGCGAGCCGACGCCGTTTGTGTAAGCCAAAAGGATAGAGGCGACGGTGGGGTTTGTGCGCTGCCAGTTGCGCAAAAGCGCGATCCAGAAAAGGCGGTCCGTCCACGGCAGGAGGTCGTCGTCCGTGCGTGGGGTGTGACCGAATGTGCCGTAGTCGCGGAAGCGGGTGGAGGTAGGCAATGCGCCCATGCCGCCGTAGCTGACAGAGGACGCGCTGAACTGGGATTTTGGGCGGGAGGCGTGCAGGGCGCTGGAGCGGACGGGGTGGCCGCGTGAGTCCAGGATGAGGGCCGAGCCTCGGCTAGGCATGGTAAGGCTCATCGGTTGACAACCCTCCCGAGTATGATGTCTGTGCGCGGGGCGGTGCGCTGGCCCGCGTCGAGCGCCTCAAGCTGGTTGCGGCGCGCGCGGAGCAGGGAGAGCCGACGGCGCCACTTTTGGTTATCCTGGAAGGTGTGGGATTGGCCTTGGATGTTCCCGGTATCGCCCGCAGCGTGCGACGTGCCCAGGCGGTGCTCGATCTGCGCAATCTCGGTGCGCACCTCGTCGAGCTCGCGGTTTTCTGCTGCGGTAAGAAGGCCCATTTACCACTCGCTGCCCGTCAAGCGAACGAGGGGCGGGTGGCACTTGCGGGCATTCTGCCCTTAGTTTGTGGGGGAGACTTCGATGCCGGGATAGCGTTTGGCGGTTTCGGAGGCGGACTCAAAGACGCCGTGCTTGAGCGCGTTGCGGTAGGCGCCTTCGCGGTTGCGGATGGCGGCCTCGATCTTGCGCGCGCCGTCGAGCTTGATGGCAAGGGGTGAGGTATTGGTCGTCTCGAGCAGGAAATAGCCGGGGGCTTCGGTCTCGCTTACAGTGCCGTTTTTGTAGGGCTTGCCGCTACGGGGCATGGCGTTGAGCGCGTAGGACGGGATGGGCTTAGAGATGGGGGCGACCTGCTGGAGTGGGAGGTTGAGCGCGTCGAGTATCTGCACCCAGGATTTGATCGTGAGGCCACGGGAGCGGAGCGCGGCGGTGATCTCCTCGCGGGCGTCGTTGAGCTCGCTTTTCCAAAGGCGTTTGACCTCGGACCACTGGCCGTTGGGAAGGTGCCAGCCGTCCGAGGGGAGGCGGTTGCCCCCGCTCCAGGTGCCGACGATATGCCAGTGCCCCCAGGAGTCGCGATACCAGATGCGGTTAGGCGTGCCCCCGCGTTTGCCGCTGTTAATGGTTATGAGCTGGCCGCTGCCGTCGTCGATGCGGGACATGACCCGGCGGCGGGCCTGCTTGCGCACATCGGCGGCCTTGGCGGGCTTGTGCATGAGGGCGGCGGTCTTGATGACGGCGGCGGCCTCCATGCGGATAGTGTCCGGGAGGGAGCGACGGAGGTTGATCGACAGGTCGCGCATGTATCCGTCGAAAATCGTGGTGTCTACTCTTACGTCAAAGCTCATAGTGCGTGGCCACACCTGCGGGCATGGAGGGGCTGCTCGCCTACCCCGGTTGCGGGCTGTTTGACAATGGGCGGGGCGTCAAGTTTTTCGGGCGTTGAGGGCCTGCTGGAGTTTGGAGGGGGGCTTAGCGGTGGTGGGAGTTGAGCCGTCGTCAGGCGTGGCGGGCTGGGCGCGCGCGGCGATGGACTTGAGCACAGAGGCGATGGCGGAGGTGTTTGCCGTGGTGAGCAGGCCGAGCCAGGTAGCGGCGGCGAACTGGTAGGTCTCGCAGTCTCCCTGGTGGTTCTGGCCGTGGGCTTTAACCTTCCAGACGTTTTCGTCGCGCCCGGTGCGGGGGTTGCGCTTTTGCGTCTGGTACTCGGCGTAGAGCTCGCGAATGTAGGAGGGGTGCGGGTCGGTGTAGACTTTCCAGTTTGGGTTTTCAGCGTTGCGGGCTTTAGCCATTTCGGCTTTCCACATGTCGCCGTTTATGTGGAGCACGGTGATGGCATCAGAGGGGGCGAAGCGGCCGCGCTTTTTACCCGTGAACGCGCCGACGGAGGTCTCGCGGAAAGGGGTGGTGCGGGCGATGTGGGTGCCGGATTTTTTACCGAGGATGCCGAACCAGCCGCGCCCCTGGTTGGCGTGGATGGCCTCGTAGGCTTCCTGCTGGCGCTCGGGGTACTGCACGTCTATGCCGACGTGGTCGGCCTTGTATTTGTCCTGCAGGTCGGCGATGTCCTTAAAGGAGGCGGCTGAGCCGTGGTCGATGAGCTCGGAGAGCTTGCCGCCGGAGTAGCCGCGGATGTTGTAGCGGAGGTCGGCGCGCTGGACGTCTACGATGATGAGGCGGGCGTCGCCCCGGGGGTCGCCCCGCTGGTAGTCGCCCGCGCAGGACTTGAGCTTGCCGGGGTTGGTGGGCGTGGCGGTATCGCGCCAAGTCTGCGCGAGGAAGCCGGTGGTGAAGCGGTAGAGGGCGTCGCGGTTGCCGAGGGATTTGTACCAGTCGGACAGCGCAGCGCCCCAAGGGAGGATGGGCGAATAGAGGCTGGAGAGGTGGAAGGAGTAGTGACCGGGGGTGCCGTTTGGGTTGTTGGGAATCCACTGGCCGGCGTCGAGCAGGGACTGCTTTTGCGCGTTGCGGATTTCGCCCTGGCAGTGGGCGCACTCGAGCCAGGTGGTTTCCGCGATCTGGCGAAGGTTGTAGGCCTCGGGGTTGTCGGTCGTGCCGAGGGCGGCTGGGTCGGCGTGGAAGTAGTAGGGGCCGGAGTCGCGGTGCTCACGCCAGAGGATTTCGAAGGGCTGGCCGCAGTGGGGGCACGGCACATGGTAGTGCTCGTCGGTGCCTGCGAGGCGCTGGTCTGTGATGTAGCAGGGCTCTTCGCCGGGGGATGATGTCTCGATGATGAGGCCACGGGGGCGGCCCTTGATGCGGTCGGCGGCCTGCTCGCAGCGGCGGCGCTCGATCTCGGTGGTTTCGTCCAGCACGAGGATGTCGTAAGGCTGGGACTTTACCGCGATGTCTACGCCGGTGCCGAGGAGCGTCATGTTGCAGCGGCGGAACTTTTGTACGGTGTAGGTGAAGAGGTCTTCGTTTACCGAGCCGTCGGCCATGAGGGGAAGCTCGGCGGCGAGGGCGGCGTTGCGCGGGTATTTTTTGCCCCGGTACTCGTAGGTCCAAAGGTCGTACCACTTGTTTTGGCAGAAGATTTTGATGTCGCGCTCGGCGGGGAGGAAGTAGCCGATGGAGCGGGGGCGGTTGCAGATCGACCAGGCGAGAAAGAGGTAAACGATGGTCGTTTTGATGAGCTGTGAGCCGAAGTCGAGCGTGACGCGGCGGGTGCGCGGGTCGGCCATGACCTGGAGGATGCGGCGCATGTACGGGAAGTAGCGGAGCGAGGCCGGGCCGGGGTGGAAGTCCGTGACCTTGGGCGTGAGCTCGCAGTGCGTGGCGATCCACTGCTCAGGCGTGAGCCGCTCGCGGTAGGCGAGGATGTCCAGGGCGTGGCGGCGGAGGCGGCGGCTGTCTGTGTTAAGCTGCATCGGGCGTGGTCAGGTCGGCGTCGATCTTTGCAACGCGCTTGGAAATCTCTTTGCGGAACTTATCAATGTGCGCCTGCAGGGCCGTCTCCGCCACGTGCGGCGCTTCCGGATTCGCGTCGAGGCTCGCGCGATAAGGGAGGTCATTAAGGAAAGTTTCCACCGGCCCCAAAGCCTCGGAGATCGCACGCTCGTAGTTCGCGCGCGTGTCGGCCTCCCCACGCTCCTTTGCCAGCAAAAGCTCCGCACGCTCGCGCTTCGCCCGCTCGTGCCGTGTGCGCTCGTCCTTCAAATCGCTCGGCTCGAAGTGCCCCGCCTTCCACAACGCATGCCAGCCCGACCACGCCGCGAGGTCGATGTCCTGCGGGGCGTTCGCGTGCTCCGCCCGCAAAGTGCGGAGTTGGCGATCCGTGATGCCCAAGGCGTTCGCCAACTCCGCCCACGTAGACGGGAGCCGACCAGGCGACGACTTAGCCGCGCGGGGGGATTTACCAGGGGCACGCGGGGTGCGCTTGACGGTGGAGGTTCGCTTGCGCGGGGCGGAAGTGGATTTTTTGGAGGGCATTCGCTCAAAAACGCTTGTCGCTGCTGCTTACCTGTAGACTTCCAGCCCCATAAAAAGGACCCGTGGAAAAATCGTGATACAATTGTAAAAAAATCCTCACCCCTCCCCCCCGTGTCCATGATGATCCTGTACGAGACGGGTGATGGCTGGCGTGATGGCTGGCCACACGCGATTGATGGCATCTAGGGCGGGCGCGAGGCGAAGGTGGTACGCCTGCTTAGTGACAGTTGATCGGCAAGCCCTTTGGCTGTGCTCCACCTCCCCCATTTCGGTAACGAGCTCCTGCACCCGCTCCAGGTAATTGGGAGGCATCGTTGATTCGAGGGCGGCGATTTCGTCCTTGATGGCACGTTTACGCGCGGCGAGGCGTAATTGGCGGGCCTCATCCCTTGGGCCACGGGTTTGGGACGCGCCCCCTCTCTTCGCGAGAGACATAGACAACGCCTCTTGCCCGGCCAGTAGGTCCAGCACGAGGTCGTAGGCGTCGGGGCTTTTTTGATATATGGTCACCATGCGGCGCATGAACTTCACCCCTTCGGGCGTCCCCTCACCTCTCCCGCAAAAAGCGTCCATCTCCTGCACGCGCGCGGCCATCTCGACAAGCAGCTTATGATGCTCCGGCAAAGGCTCCGGCATCGGCACCTCATTGGCGAGGTCATCCCTGTATTGCACTGCGCCCATATTTATCGTGTCGGGATGTTCTGCACGCAGGGGTCGTCGATGAGGCGCATAACATCGGGTGGCAAGGTATCGACCACGTCTATGCCCGGCAGTTCATCGCCTGGCACATTCAAGTTCACCGCGATCAAGTCCTTTGCATCCTCAAGCATATCAATCCCCCGCTTCACACGGTCATCATAGTTCTTCTTGTCGCGCTTGAGATTGTCCACGGCCTGATTGATCCGCATATACGTCCTCAAGCTCTCCTTTTCGCGGTCAACCGCCCCCTGTCCTCTGCTTATCGTATTCATCATAATTGATTCCCCTTTCTAAATTCTACATAACATATTATTAGTTCAATATCTACTCAATTTTCAGTGTTTCCTATATCTTCGATTGTGGCGAACCCCTATATGCCTGCGGTGATTGGCTTTTCTTCCGTGATTTCAAATTCGTGCCTGTAGATATCCGCCCCATCCGGCCCAGCAACGCAGTACAGGATATCGCTGGGGCGATATAGTATCGCTGTTATGATTCCGACCTTATCAGCATCGAGCACGCTATAGACCTTCTGGCCTATTCTAAATTTTACCGTGTCTGGTATCATAATTCTCCTTTGGTTGCTGGCCCAGCCGGGCCTCTGTGGTTAAAATCAAAACGGCACATCCTCGTCTACGTCAGCGTCCCCGTATCCGGTTTTCGGCCTGGCCGCCATGCCGGGCATCTCGTGCTGGCTGGGCGGAGTGGCGGGCTTGTTGCTCATATTTTCGGTTTCGTGAGCAGCTACGGGGTTTGTTGCTCGCCCGTGAGCAGCTACGCCCTGGCCTTCCTCGCGCCCGCCCATAAACTGGAACGACTCCAGCACGACGCCTAGCTTACTGCGCTTCTGGCCCGTTTCTCGGTCCTCCCATGACTCGGTTTTTAGCCGCCCCTCGACGAACAGCGGCCGCCCCTTGGCCATGTACTTGTTGAGGGTTTCCGCCTGCCGCCCAAAGGCCACCACGTCGACATAGGTGGTCTCCTCCTGCTTGTCCCCCCCCTTGGGCGTGAATGTTCGGTTGATCGCGAGCGAGAACTTGCAGACAGACGCCCCGCCCGCGGTTGCTCTCATCTCAGGGTCGCGGGTCAAATTCCCCGCCAGTATAACTTTATTCAGGTTCATAGTTCGTTGCTTGGTTAAAAAATTTGATCTCGATGACGGCGGCCTCGGTGGCGTCCGGCCCATAACACTCCGTCCACCCAAGGAGCTTTTGCGGTTGGCAATCGCGCACAAAGGACACGATACGCCCCCGCATCCGCTTCGCCTTCCCGTAGCCGCATGACAGCACCACCTCACGCCCTACCCGGCATGTAGACTCATTCCACCCCGGCCCGTAGCGGCGATACTCCTTGGTCTTCTCCCCGCGAGAGCGCGGTGAAACTCTAGCCTCCTCTGTAGGTCTAGTGCGATGGCAATGGCCTTGTCTCCCGGATCACTCACGAATCCCCCTCCTTTCGTGCGGCGGCCACCAGCGCGAGGCAGAGCTCGCGGGCTGACATGGTGGCTACGTCATAGAGACTCTTAGCCCCAAGAATAACAACGGCAGAGATAAACAGACTTTCTCGCTGGATGTCGTCCCCTGCCCACTGCTTAACGGCCTCGACAGCCGCGTTCCGGTCAAGCTCGTACGAGGGTACCTCTATAAAATTCCTACCATCTCGGCTGTGGTAGAGCTGCCCAAATGTCCCTTTAGATATATGCTTCAGCCCGACGATCTCGGCGACCTTCCGGCGCAGCTCAAGGTCGGGGCCACACTCGTCTTGCTTGCGCTGTGCCTGCTTAAGCTGTTCAAAGTTCTTGCCGGACTTCGCCAGCTTGTTGCTGTCTGCTTTTGTTGCGCTACTCATCGACTCGACCTTGCTTCTTGGAGTAATCGAGGTATTCGAGGAACTTCTTCTTTTTCATCTTCTTTAAGACGCCAAGCCCACTCTCAGTTACGTCAGGAAAAATGCCACGCTCGACGCATAGCTCGTACATAGCTACAACATCGGCATACTCGCTGATGATGCGTTCTGTGTTGCTCGTCATCTTCCCGGATTGAACTTCATCCAGTCCAAACCGAAGTGCCTTACTTATGCGCTGAGCGCATTCGTTACACTCTTCGGCGAATGTGGTTAGTATGTGCTCGTCTACGGTCATATATTCTCCTTTTCTGTTGTTTGCGGCTGGGCGTCCTGCCCGGCCAAAATGGTGTTGTGGGTCACGCGGAACTTGCGCTGCGCGACGAACGGATTGCTGTCGTATGGGTGTTTTGGAAATCTGGAGTCCCACAGTTCCGCAAAAAACCACCAAGGGTCTTTGTCGGCGTGCTCAGACTCAACTGGCTCCCCTTGGGATATGCCAACGATCCATGGTGGAACTGAGAAACCGGGCATGTATGACAACTCATCTTCCCCTAAGTCCTGCACCTTAACAACCCTCTCGTCCTCGACCGCCACGAAGCGGACAATATAACGCTCAGGATTATACCAATCATTGTTAATGCAGTCGTAGCCAGGCGGTACACCCTGTCCAAAGTCCAAGTGGAACTCGTCGCCAGCGAGGAAGGCTACGTCCTGGAATAAGTTTTGCGGCTGGGAGTTATATATCGACGGTCTCAATAACCAATGTCCGTTTATTGTGACTCCACGATACTCCCACTTGTCCGGCTTCTTGTTCACCTCAGCAAACTGCTCAGGGCTGCCGAGCACTGTAAACTCCCCGCCAACGGGCGTTGAGCGTATCAACTCCCGCTCTGCGCGGTCGTGCGTGATGTGCGGCTTACTCATCGGAATTGTCCCCCATGTCGTTGATTAACTCATTGTTCTCGACCCAAGTTTTGATGGGGAAAATCTTTCCGTCCCCGCCGTACCCAGATTCTTGAAGCATTGAACAAACCCCCAAGGCCTCTGATTCGGTAAGGTGTGAGTCTTCTGTCGTGTGCCCATCTGGCCACTTTGCGCATGATTTCCAAGGCTTACTCATCTGACGCCTCGCTTTCCCAGTACTTGGGGACTTTAAGTGCTTTTACATTACCCCAATCCACCGACGGGCGGTTGATTACTAATGAGCCGTATTTATGCTTGTTGTATGCGCCAAGCCAGCCGCCATGATGGAGTTTTAGCCGCTTATTGTCCCTCACCCTACGCCTCAACACCGATAGGTGCCTATAGCATAATCTAACAGAACGGAAACGGATCGCCTTGTAGCTGTTGATTCTGGCATCAAAAACCACAGTGGTAGGAATGTGGGCCTTATTTTGACATGTGCACCGCTTCCCGTTGGCTAGTATAGCGTCACATTGGTGTCCGAAATTACTCATCGGACGCCTCGCTTTCCCGCACTACTGGAGAAGTGCTAATTTCTCCGGGATTAGTAGTTCCCCGCGCGGCGTCGATGGCGGGCCTGCGAACGATTCGCTTTAACACTTCGGAGTCCTCAATGTGGCTAATATCCTGATCGCACGCTATGCCACGAACGCGATCGGAAACGGGATAGATGCGATACCAAATAACTTTAACCTCATCGTCCCACATGAGCTTGGCGTTGTAGTTCTCAAGACCGTCCGAAAAGAACGGGTAGCAGTCCTCAATGGTGAAACATTCGCCCACGTGAAGCCGCGTACCATCGGCCAGCGGAATAGAGAGTATATTTTCCAGCCGCTCCTTGTCCTTCCGCAGCTCTGCGTTCTCGGCTTCGAGGGTTTGCCTTGTCTCGTGTGGTGTTTTTCCGTCTACCTTCTGGATGGTAATGACTATGCGCTGACCAGAGGATGTATGAATCTCATCTACTGACTTGCTAAAGTTTGAAGATTCGATGTCCTTAAGCGAAAGCAAGACGGTGCCCCCTGCCCCACTAGGCACCGACAGCGGAAATACCTCGTAGCCTTTTTTGAGCGTGCGCGTGAGGCTCTCAAGCGCCTTGAGCCGCTCAATCTCGGCCTTGGCCTCGGCAAGCTCGCGCTCAAGCTTCCGGGCGAAGGCATAGACCGTAGGCCTACTCCTGCCGCCAGAGTGTAGGTTTTCGCTCAAGTGCCTATCCGTCCTAGGCGTCGGTGTTGAAGGGGGAAATTCCCCTTCTTCGTTTCGGTGCGTGCTCATTGCGCACCCCCGTTCTGCTGGCGCATGGCGAACTTTACACCGTAGTCAAACCAGCACCTTGAGTAAGTGCGAATGGCTTCCTTTTCTTCTGGGGTTTCTATGACCTTTGAGTATATCCCATCAAAGGCTTTCGAAATGTCCTCGTCGGACAATTCAGCCTCGGCCACAGGCTCTTTCGCTTTCGCCTGCCCAGCTTCCCACATCCGCTTGTTGTGCTCCCAGACGGCGTAATGAGTTTCTTCTTCTTCACGCGCCCTTTCGGGGTACATAGCCTGGCCACAATTCAGAATTACATCATTGGTGAACTTCGGGTCGAACGGGTTGTGCTCCACCACTTGGCAGCAGTGGGAACGATCCCCATAGTCTGACAGGAAAAAGGGAGTTGGGTGTCCGTTTCTGACATCTACTCTTGAAAGGTCGCCTACGCGCAGCTTCCAGCCTGTTCTCACGAACGCCATGTTTGGCACTGGCCCGCCGTTTTCCTCCAGCAGCTTTGCCGCCTCCCAGCGTTTCAGCCACGGGCCAAATACCTGCACGCGCTGCGTGCCGTCGTCCTTCGTAATAATGCGCGGATCTGGCCGCTTCGGTTGTTCGTTACTCATTGTCTGTCTCCTGTTGTTCGAGTGGTTAAAATATCCGCGTGCCCGACTTCCGGGCCTCGGTGATGATGTCCTGCCGCAGACAGCCGGGAATGCCTCCCCAGCCCAGCCCGACGGCCTGCTCGTAGTCCATGCCGTTCTCCCGGTAGCCTGGGTCGTCCTTCAGCACCTGCTTGAGCACATCCAGCCAGCGCTCGTTCGGTTCACGCTTTTGCGGCTCGGTGGAGCCATTTCCGCCAGGACCGTTGTCGTATTTGCCCTCGATTAGCTCCAGCGCGGTGTCTGGCTTGAGAAACCAGTCTAGCCCTGCTCGCCAGCCGCGTTGATTTTCGCCGCAGCAGAACTTGCTTGCCGCCACTTTGCCCAGGGCCTCCTCCCAGTGGTCAGCCCACCAAGGCGTATCCAGTCGCTGCTGGAGGGCTTGCTGCCGGGTGTAGGAGAGTTGCTTGCAGGGAGAGACCCCCTTGATGGCGTTCCACTTCTGGCGAATCTCCTCATACAAATCCAGAGGGGGGGCTTCCGCGCGTCCGCGCGTCGTCTCCGTCTCCGTCTCCGTCTCCGTCTCCGTCTCCGTCTCCGTCTCCGTGCGCATGTGACCGTCGCTTGACCGCAGTGTGCGGTCATGTGACCGCGAGTCGCTGCCAACCGTCCGGCACCCATCCGGCCCCGGAAACTTGCTTTCCTTCGCCCGGCTTCGCTGGTTGAAGTTCCGAATTTCGACAAAAACCCGTTTCCGCTCATCCTGGTACAGGTCCAGCAAGCTGGCTGCTGCACACTCGTCGCGCCATTGGCGGACAGACGTTAGTCTAACGTCGGCCAACAGCGGGAACAGTGCGGATTTTAACAGGCGTTCGTCTCCGTGAAACCTCCCGAAGTCGTCTGCTTTCATAATGAGCCGGACAAAGAACCGCTCCGCCTCGGGGCTCAGCCCCTCAAACGCCAGCGAGTCCGTCCAGTCTCGTAAAATGCGGTTAGGCACTACGCGGCCCCCTTTCGCGTTGAAAACAAGTCACCGTGATTGGTTACTGATAAATCTAAACAGGCAGGCGAAAGCCAAAGCTTTTCTGAGGCATTTCCTTCCTTGCTGTAACCCTTTCGTGTTTTCCATCCCTCTGCACGCCACCCAAGGTCAAGGAGCGAGTCATGTTCGCTGCCACGCCCGCATAAAATAATCCTCAGCTTTGGATTGGCCCCAGATTCAGCGCACCACTCGCGAACATCTTCCGAGACGTTAATCGTTTTTCCGTATACGTACTCAGTTGAATCGTATGGTGGGTCTAGGAATACGGCTGTTGTGCCGTGCTTATAGGCAACGCTTGGGCCAGTAACCCGCTTCCAGTCACCGCAGGCCATACGAATACCAGAGAGACGGTCGGCAAGGGCTGCGAACCACCCCGTTAGCCATTCTACCCTCAATTGACGTTCGCCCGTCCCCGCGTCGCCTAAGTGCGGAAGCTGACGATTCACGCCCCTCCCCGCGTTGCCGAGGTGTGGAAGCTGACGATTTACGCCCGTCCCCGCGTTGCGCTTCTTCTGCCATCCGTGTTCCCGTGACCATTGCCACGGACCTTCACCGGATGCCCAGCCGCCTCCTATCCATTCACATGCGCCCTTTATCCACCATGTTGCCTTTTCAATGTCGAAATAGTGAGGGTCGCCAAGCCTATCCCGCAGGGAGTCTTCATCCCTGACTAATGCGTAGTGCTGAGCCTCCGTATTCACCTCGCTGACTGGCGCAACACATGCGTCGGCTAACTGCTCAGGTGCGTTTGCAATGGCTCGCCACGCATTAACAAGGTGGCATGAGTAATCGTTTATTGTTTCCGGGCCACGAACTGGCGTTGGGCGAGCTAGCAGTACAGCCAATGACCCCGCAAACGGCTCAACGTAATTCTTTACGTCACCGAACGCAGACCAAACGGTTTCTGTCACGAGTGACTTTCCGCCAAAGTACGGAAACGGTGCTTTTAAATTGGCATTCACGCGGCCCCCTTCTCTGCGTCGGCCTGCGCCGGGGTGGGCTTAGATGTATTCACGCGGCGCAAACCAATGACTCCACTTGCATGGCGAACAATCTCCGCACGTACGCCCTTTTTTCCGACGCGCACGCGCTCACGCTCCAGCCATGCCTCAAACCGCAATGACCCTTTAGCGGTATGAACACAAACGTCAGGGTAATTTAGCACGGTAATGTAGCCGTCATCGTACCCGACAGAGCACCCTTTCTTGCGCCCCATCACGCAGCACCCCCTTGCTTGGTGGCCCATGAGCCGATCAGCAGCGCGTCGCAGGTTTTCAGTGTCGGCTTGAGGGCGGGAAATTGCTCTGCCGCCAGTGATTTGAGGCGGCGCTTACGGTCAGCCCCCTTGAGCTTAGTAAGCCCCGGCAAACCCTTCTGCCACTCCTGGGGACGAACCCGCGTAAAGGGTATGCCCACGCCCATGAGTAGCCCCTGCCACCAGCCGAAATTTTCGCCAAAAGAAAACATACTCGTGACGCCTTGGCCGGGCATGGCGCCCACCTGCTCAATCACGGCCTCGACGAGCTCGTAGCGCATGCACACGGACTTGACCCATTCCGCGGCCTCGTCTGCCTCCTTGAAGGCATAAGCCTCCGCAGCCCGCCCGTCGACGAACAAGGCCATGCCTCCGCCCTTACCGGGGTCGATCGCGATCAGTGCCTTACTCATGTGTGGCCTCCATCGTCATACCATTGGCGGCGCGGGCTTCCATGTGCCCCTCGTAGGCTATCATCACCTCACGCACAGATTCCTCGGGCGTCTCGCCATCAGCGGCACAACCCTCCAGGCTTGGGATTTCCGAAACCCAAGCGGCGTCCTCCTCGCTCCAGTAGGTAATAATGAGCCGCTTGCGTTTGTCGTTTGTCGTATCCTCCATGTCTCTGTCTCCTGTATTGGTTTTTCAACTACGCGGCGGCGACCTTACTGTAGTCCACGCCCACCTTGGCTAGCCGCGCTTTCAGCGCATCCAACTCATCCGCCAGCCGCTCCATGCTCTTGCCTACGGCCTCGGTGTACTCGTCAGGGAAGACGCGGACCAGCAGCGGCGGAAGGTTCGGGCAGTACGACCAGAAGTCCCACCACGGGAGCTTGGTCACGTAGAGGCTGGTATGCACCTGGGCTTTGTAGTCATCGGGCAGCCCGCCATCAAGCAGGCGGCGCAACTGTGTGTTTGCCTGCACGCACTTGATTTCCACTCCGCCGTGCGGGTCAAAGTCCTCGAACATCGTGCTGTCATCCAGCGCGTGGATGAGCCCGTCCGGGCTACAGGCGATGCGCTCAGCATCATCAGAGCACATGCCCACTTCTCCAACTTTCAAATCGTGCTCGTGCAGATCGCGCTCGAAAGCATAGGCCATGCGGGCCTCTGTCTCGGTTTCAATGCCGAACATCATTGCCGCCGAGCTAGGGAACTTGGTTTCAAGCCGCTCAACGGTCTCGTTCATCTGGTAGTGAAAGCTCTCTGCTGCCAGATTAAGTAGATAAGTGTCTACCGCCTGAGAGAATGACTTCTTGTCACGCGACAGGCGAAGCTCCCCCGTGGCTGGCGTGACCAGCTTGGGCATTTCGCTGGCCGTAATCAACCCGGCGCGCGCGCGAAACCACTCCAGTGTGCGCTGCTCTACTTTGTGAATCTTCACGCCTCGCCCTCCTTTTGACGTTTGAGCTTGCGCATAAGCTGGGACTCCGCCTGCCCGTATTTCGACTGCGGCAGCATCTCAAGTAGCTCAATGCCGTAAAACTTCTTGAAGCCCTCGCGGTCCGCACCTGTTTCTCCTATCAGGTACTCCAGCCGCTCGTACTGCTCGTCTGTGATGGGGTCGCCTGCGCCAGCCGCGCCGCCGTCGTCGTCCGCGTCATCTGTCAGGCTGATACCAAGAGCAGGGCATACCACATAACGCCAAGCATAGCTGCTTGCGCTGCCGATCTTTTGGGTGTCATTGCATGACATTTTCCCATCAATGCGGACTTCCCCCGAAATGTCCTGACTGTGCCCGGAGCGGTGGGCAATAGCCCCTTCCACAATAAGCCGCTGGTCTTCAATGCGCGATTTGTAGATTGAGACACTCAGTCCGCATTGGCCAAGGTAAGGCTTGATATGCCGCTCGATGTCGGACTTTCCGGCATAATTAAATCGCCCCGAAACCTCCCGCCCCTTATAAACTGGCGGGCATGTGGACTGGAAATCCACCAAGGCCGCAGAAAATGCCTTGCGGGCTTCGTTGGCCTCCCACTGCTGCTGTACATCGAGCAGCTTTTGAAGCTTCTGCGGGTCGGCGTTGGGGTCCATCGCCACATCCCGAATCAGCTCAAGCGCGGATACCGGCGCAGGTTCTGCTGGGGCTAAGGCTGTCTTGTTCTCGTCGTTCATCTGTCTCCTGTGTTGTGTATTGAAAAATTAACTACGCGCCCGGCTCGTCGGCTTCTCGGTCGCGCTCCTCGTCGTTGAGCAAGTCCCAGTCGGTGTCGTCGCCTTCGTCCTCGTCTACCGCGTCCCAGTGCGGGCCGTTTATCCACGGCGGGTCAGGGAGCATGTGAAGCCTCCTTGCGTAAAGACTTCCACTCATCGGCGTTTATGGTTTTGCGTCGCTGTCCTGCTGTCTCGCGCCAATCGTCGTAAGAGACCAGTGTTATACTTTGGTTATCCGCCGTCCAACCCGTCAGCCTCCAGCGTCGATTGCCTATGAAAATATAGCTTCCTACATGGAGTCGCCTCCCATTGAGTATAAACTTCAACCTACCGTAGAGACGCTCGTACTCAATGGCAGCGGGACGATGCTCCCTTGCGGCCAGCGCATAATGCTCTTCGCCCAAATGGTGTCCATTGTCAGATTTTGCAGCCCAATAATGGTAGCGAAAATCACTCACTATAATGCCCCAATCGCCGGGTCGAATCTCGAAGCGAAGGTTGATGGAAAGGGATAAGGCTCGGCTTAATTCCACATTAAGCTCCCGCCATGAATCTCGCTGGTATTCTTTGAATATCAGCCTTAATAATCGTATAGTTGCACTCTCCATTACGCCGCCTCCTCCGGGCAAACCTCGTCCAGTGCAGCAATGACCTCCGCACGGGGCATGCCCTTGATCGCCTTCTTGAGCCGTTCCTTAGCTGCGTAGCGGTTCATGAACTGCTGAAGTTCGCCAAAGTCTTGTCCCTCCCACACCGGTGTATGCGCCCGGCGCCTACACAGTGATATGAAACCTCCTGGGGCTATGTGATGGGCAGGGTGATCCCCGGCGGCTATTGCAAAGTATAAACCTTTTGCATCCAGCCCGGCCTCCTTGCAGGTGTCTTCAATCTGCTGCTCAAGGGCGCGGATCAGCTCCTGCCCGGTGGTGAGTTTGTACGTCGTCGGCATATCTCCTCCTGCGGGCGGGGTTAAAACTTTCCACTGCGGTCCATCGGCAGCTTGTTGTCAGTGGACACGATCAGTACCGGCTCCTTGGTCTTGACCCAGACGTTGTTCTGCTTGGTGAACTTCGCCGTCACCACCTCGCAGACTTCCCCGATGCTCTTTACCGGGATACGGCGACCGCGCGGGCTGGCGTTGTAGTCGTAGCCGGACTTAATAAGCCGCTCGACCGCGACAACCGGGCTGTCCTCCTCGGGGATTTGCAGCACCCAGCCCGTAAAGGTCATGCCCTCCAGCTTGCCCTCGGGGTCAGATACCAGCATGACGTGCTGTTTCTTGACCGGCGGCGGCTTTTCCTCATCCGCCAGCGCGGACAACTCTACATTGATGTCTTCAATGATTTTTCCGACAACCTCCTGGTTGAGGTCGTTGCGTTTCATTACGAGCTTCACGAGCTCCAAGTCTGCTTTAGCCATCTCTCTGTCTCCTGTTGTGTTGTTCTTAGTAAGTTACGTGTATCGAAATTTCCCTTACGCGGGGTCGGCTGTGTGTCGGGCGAGAGGTGAAAACGTCTCGCTTGCCACACGTGGACTCGGGCGCGACCCTCCGGCCTCCCCGCGCAAGGTTTGGCTGTGTTGTGCGATGAAAGTGGCCTCAGCGCCAACCGGCAGCGCTGAGGGTAAGCATGGCCACGTAAGCGACCAGCAGCCGCCGCCGAAGCGAACGGCGAAATGGTGGAGCGGGCCGGACGCTACCCCGGCTCTGGTGTTGATTCGGAGTGTCACCAACTCCGAGAGAGGCCGCTCGATCCACGGATGCGGCATCTGTGGCTGTTTGTACCCAGCGCTTCCGCTCGCACTATCCGAGCCGTATTCCCGTGTCTCTTGAGCGTGTCTGCGCGCCATTAGTCCTACTGCCGTGTCTAGCACGGGGTTAGACCTTTCGTGGCTTTCCACGCCGCCGCTCCATAAATTCAACGCCGGGGCGGGACTCTCACAACCCGCCCCGGCTACTACTACGCTGCTACTCTTGTTATGCCGGGACTGTGTCCTGGAAGTCTGTTCCGCGCACGATACCACGCACGCGCCGAAAATCATCACCGCCGCGATAAACAGCAGCAGGAACGCGCACCAGATGCCAAGGTTGGCCGCTCCGCCGTCGTAGGCCCGAATCCAAGGCGACTCCGGCGACTGAAAGGTCTTTGTCTCGCGGTGCCTCATCTACTCATCCTCCTCTTTGATTTCCGGTCGGTAGTACTGCGGGTATACTCCGCCCTGCTCGTAGTCCAAAAGCGCAGACTCGATGCGCTCGATTTGCTCGCTGGGCGCGTTGTAGTTGCGCAGCTGATACAGCCCGCCGATGCACACGTCTGCCGAGTTGCGGTCAAATTTGGCGTTCATGGCGCGGCTCATGGCGAGCACATCACCGGGGCTCATCTCGCCCGAGCCGACCCGCACGGTATTTACAGGCGTGAAGCTCACAGCGCCACCTCCGCGTGTTGCTCCAGTCCGCGCACACTACGGTGCCAGCGGTGGAACTCGCCCATGAGGTAACGCCTAACGCCAGCGCAGTGCTCCGGCTTGCGGGCGTGCCAAAACAGCTTGGCCGCCTCTTCGCGAACCGCCTTGATCGTGTGAAAGTTGTAGGTCATGCTGCCGGGAGTTGGATGGTTGATACCGTAAGGCCAAAGCCCTCTGCTACCGTGCGCAGGGTCGTCATTTTATCCCCCTGGCCGGATACCAGTACCGCCTCGGTGGTGGTCGCCTTGGGCGCTGACAACTGAGCAACTACATGCTCCATGTAGGCGGGCATCTCTCCGCTGCTTAGCCAGCCGCTGATCGTGCTACCAGAAACACCAATCAGGTCCCCCATCTCCGCTTGACTAAAGCCGAGCGTCTTCATCAAGGCCACCAGTGGCTGCGCATCGATGCGCTTGAACTCTTTCTTTTTCATATGTCTCTGTCTCCTGTTGTAGTTGAAATCTCGATACACTAGGCCGCGCTCTTGCGGCCTCGGCATTCGGCGCGGGCGGCGGCAAGCACCTTCTCGCGGTCGTAGGCGTCCGTACGTCCCTTGATCGGGCGGACGTTGCGGCGGGCTTTGAACTGGTCCCATGCCCAGCGTGTCTTGCAGCGGGCAATCTCCATCGCCTCCTCTCGGGTGCAGATCGGGTCCTCGCCCCGCTTGATGCGGTAGGCCACCTTGTCGGCCAGCAGGTCAAGTTCCTCCGGCGTCATCGCTCGTTCCCTTCCGTGTTTTCGGGCAAGGCGATATGCCAAGCGATAATAACTCTTTCGGCGGCGTCGTAGCGTATTGCCAGCCCTCGATCGTCAAGCCAATCACCATCCCAACGGACTTTTGAAACGAATGGCCTACTGCTGCCGCCGTACTCATCGCGGGCCACAGCGCGGCCTATGGCCACGTAAAGCTTGCCGTCCTTGGGCGGTTCTCCCTTGTCCCACGTTGCAGGGGTTTGATCTGGCTCAAGGCTCATTACTCCGCCCCTCCAACTGTCAACGAATCGCTGACGGTTACGGCACAGCGTCCGCTGCCGGGATCGCCGGATACAGTGACGGCGCGGGGCAGCTCGCGGTCGCCATCCAGCGGCCAAAGCACCTCTGGCGGCTGGCGGCGCGAATCGTGCAAAAGGATAAACTCGGTCGGCTTGCTCACTAGGCTGCCCTCCCTTCAAGGTCGCGGAGGTCGATAAACTGCGCCTCATCGCGGCGGCGGGCGGTGCGTCGAGCGCAGCGGCGCGGCTCATTTTCTCCGACGATTGACTTGGCGATCGTGCAGCCAAAGCCCAGCCCGACCAGCACGATGACCGTCAAGTGCAGCGCGGTCTGGCGGGCGTCCTGCAGGTGGCCGGTGATGACCCGCCCCTGCTCGGCGGCCTCTTTGGCCAGGTGGCGCAGGTACGCACTGATCGACAGGTCGCTCTCAAAGGCCAGGCGCCCGATTTGGCGGTCTAGCGGCTCCGGCAGATTCGCCGTGCGGTTTACCGTACCGCGTCCGATTGGCTTAGTGTTGGGACTCATCGCTATTTGGCACTTTCTTGTTCAATCTTATTAAGATTCTCCGAAATAAAAGCGCGGACAAGAGCACCCGTAGACATGAACCGATCTTTGGCCATTGTATCCAGTTTCTCTTTCCACTCCTTGGGGAGCATCAGGCTCATGGGGACTTTTTCTTGGTCGCTCATATGTGAGTCATTCTTATTAAGACTGAGCAAGAGTCAAGAAGTTTGTTGAAAAAATCTGAAAACTATTATTGATTGTGCGCAAATGGCTACAAATGGAATAGCAGAGGACAAAGACCGGATTAATTTTCAAATCAGTAAATCCGATCTGGCGAAGCTCGACGCACAAGCCGAATCGGCTGGGCTCAAGAGAAGCCAGTACCTTCGAAAAATCCTAAAGCCCTATATCGAGGGAGAAGCGTCTATAGAATATCGCCATACTCTTGCGGGTAATTTAGGTGTCATCGAAGGCGACGGCTCTATAGCTAAGCGCAAAAAGGGTGTTATCCCCGCTCGCCAGCCAGAGGCGGGAGGAGGTACATCTGCCGCGAATCAGGCTTGATGTCGTCCACACTATAGAGGCGGCTGGGTATGTGCCCTAGCGCACGCAACTGCTCATTGCGGTACTCTAACTCATCTACAGCCATGCGCCCCACACGGCGGGCCTCGTCGATGTCTGGTGAATCATTGAGTGCAGCCCGAAAATAATAGGACTGCGGGCGATACGATGGGGTATTCTCAGTCTGAGTCATAGCGCCGCCCAGCCTGATAAGCTGAGCGACGCCGGGCAAGCGTTTTAACCTGTTGGCTGTGCGTTTGTTAGCCGATAGTACAGCCTACTTGACGACAACAACCCACTCGACGCCGCCGGATTTGTCCTTCCACTTGTAGAAAAGGCAGGTCAGACGGTCGCTCTTGATTTTATTTGAGCCGTCATAGCGGGGCTTAGAGCCGTAGTCGCGAACGATTTTCGCGTACTTGTCGTCAGAAACCAGCGCGTTGATGTAGCCGCCGCGTTCGCCTTGGTAGCTGGTAAACAGCGTGAGCGGCCTAAAGCCGTCCGGGATAGACGGGCCTTCATATTTCCACTGCATCGTATACGCCACGTAGAGCGTGACGTTCTTGTTTTCGTACCGCTCGGGGCGCAGGGTGTAGAAGTCTGCCGTGTCGCGCGGTGGCCCGTCAGCCTGTGCAGGGGCGCAGAGGGTGAAGAGGGCGAGGAGTAGGAGGAGTGCTTTTTTCATGGGTCGGGCGATGTTAGGATTAGCCATTTCTGATCTTTTTTGATAAAGTCCTCAAGGGCGATGCGAACTTGCTTGCCGTCCTGGGTAAAATAGACCTGCCCGCCTGCAACGGTCACGCCCTCGGCCTGATACGTCTCCCCGTCCTTTGTCATCAGCGTGCGCCCGGCGCTGGGTTTTGGGGTAGGCTCTGGCTTGGGTTTCGGAGCAGGTTTGGGTAGTTGGGCCAAGGTGGGTCGCCGCACCGGGGATGGCCGATCCCCGCCCTCCTGCGCAATGCGGATGCGCTCCACGTCCATCATTATCTTGTAGATAAAGTAAGGTATAAAAAGCGCAAGCAAGGCCATCACCGCCAAGAAGATGAATACAACAATACCAATTAATCCGCCAAATAGTTCCATGCCCCACCAATAGCGGTTAGGCTATGATACAGTCAAGCCCAGTCTCCCCCGGACCCTTAGTAAGGTGGATTGCCTGCCTTGAAAAAATAATTGAAGTTTTTTCAAACTTTGCATTGACAAAGTTAGATAAAGGGGTTTTATTAGTCTCATAAACTTAAACGAAGGAACTCCAATGAAGCTCACTGAAGACCAAAAACTCCACCTCAAAGTTAATCACGGCATCGTAGCGGAAACGACCGATGACCTGAACGAAGCCCAAAAGGCCGAAGTCGAAAAAGGCTGCATCAAGCTGCTCCAAGCCTGGATTGGCGAAAACCAGACGCATCTCGACTGGTATCGCGAACACCGCGACTTAGTGTTTAAGCTTCGCGGCTGGGACAGTGATGACTGGAAAAGTAAGCTCAGCCTTTTCCGTCACCCTCCAACAGGAAAGCTTCTCGCTCTATGGCTTCTGCCTCAGCAGGAAATTGGCGAACTGCTTACTGTAAAAAACTAGTGCTCTGCCATGAAGGATTTAAAATCAATTCTGGCCAGATATAAAGACGTTCATCCGGTGAAAAAGACCAAGTACACACTGTGTCGGCGCGGGCGTCAAATCGTACATCAACCACCATCCATGTTGGAACTTTATCCACCGAATCGGAATGCCCGCTAAAAAGCAAATCAAAGAGGCCCGCGAGAAGATCGCCGCCGCCCGCCGTGGCCAGCACCACACTGCCGAGACCCGCGCTGCCATCGGGCGCGGCGTCCGGCACGGGAAAGAATGCAAGGTCAATTTCGCCACACGTATCAGTCGCGAGGCTGCGGACAAGCTCGCGCGAGTTTCCGAACGTGACAACCGCCCGAAGTCACAACTCATAGAGCGGTTAATCATCGAGGATTTGGATTAGCCCTCGCGCACCGTCCACACGTCCAGCGGGAGGCCGTAGTGCTCGGCATTGTCCCGTACCTTTTGCACGTGGCGATAGTCAGATGGCTTGCGAATGATGAGGATTACCGCTGCCCGCTTGTGCGTCAGGCGGGCGTAGTGTAGGGCCTGCCCGATGGCCTCGGCCCACTTGTGCGTGCCGTCAAAAAAATAATAAAAAAATATGAGAAAAACGCTTGATGAACTCATATTTTTGTATGAGACTATAAACATGCTGAGGGACGAGCCCGAAGCCAAAAACTCGAAACGAAAGACACGAAAATGAAGACGCTTATTTTAGATATACTTACCGACATAAAAAACTTCCGAGGCCGCTATATGGTTGCGGGGGTGGACGCAATCAAGTATGAGCCGATTATTAGGCTTCAGGACATTGAGGGATGGCTAACCGCTCCCACGGGCACCAATACTCGGCTAGTGGTGCTTACCGAAGAGGGGGATATTGTGAAATGCACAATAGGGTACTACGGGGGTGCGTCTATCTTTCATAGAATTGGACCCCGGAAGAATGACATCGTCATAGCGGATTCCATGGAGGGTGGGAGATACATCACATCAGACGGTCACCATGTTGTCAGCGGACTTTCTTCCCCTAATGGCCCACGCACGTGGGATATTGACAATAATGGCGACCTCAAACCTTCATTGGAGGACAAATAGCATGAGTGATCATTTTATCCAGGAAGTCATAGAGGCTGAGACCATCACCATAACCACCGACCACGAGGCCAGCTCCTATGGCGTCCCTGTCTGCCTCATTGACGGGGAGCTGCAAGACGACGTTGACGGTCTCCGCGCCTGCATGGCCGCGCTCGGCTGGAAGCAAGCCGACTTAGCCGAGCGTACGGGCAAGACCTTGCCCGCCGTCGGCAGCTACCTCTATAATCGCCGCCCCGTGCCCGCCGAGGTCTGGCTTGTGCTCCGGGACGCGCTACGCGAAAAGTAGCTCCTAACCCTCTCGCACCGTCCACACGTCCAGCGGGAGGCCGTAGTGCTCGGCGTTGTCGCGTACCTTTTGCACGTGGCGGTAGTCGGCAGGTTTGCGAATGATCAGGATCACCCCTGCCCGCTTGCCGGATAGCCTTGCGTAGTGCAGCGCCTGCCCGATAGCCTCAGCCCACTTGTGCGCATAGTCCACCTCTATGGCGTGGGTGGCGCTCATCAGGTCAGGGCGCGATCCGTCCACCAGCGCCTCCTCTGGCTCCCATAACCCTGGAGCGGTCGCAATCGCCCGCGTCACCGCCAGCTCGTCCTGTGCCGTTGCAGGCAGGCAAAGCAGGAGGGTAAAGGCAATAAGTGCGCTGCGCATATTTGGCATACTGTATCACTATTTAGTTGCCGTCAAGCTATCAAAACGCACAGAATCGCAATGTTTCATTTTTTAGATTCATAAAACGCTGATTATTAGAGGTGACTTCCTGACTCGAAATCAGGTGTGCCGCAAGGTACCGGGGGTTCAAATCCCTCCCTCTCCGCCACAAACGCGCGGCGTTTGATCCGATTGAGGGGCCTTGCCCCTACGGCACTGCGTGCCTACCCATGGCGCTTTCGATCGCGTAGCGAAAGTTCGCATTTCCCCAACCATACGCCACCACCACAAACGCGCGGCGTTTGATCCGATTGAGGGGCCTTGCCCCTACGGCACTGCGTGCCTACCCATGGCGCT
>JAUIAM010000032.1 GCA_030425485.1 Verrucomicrobiia bacterium | reverse complement strand
GGGGGCGCGGATTGAAACCCTTCGTCGCGTCCGCCCCAAGCTGAAGGCCTGCGCGTCGCCCCCACACGGGGGCGCGGATTGAAACCTCGTACAAGCCCCGCTCAGGCTGGAGGCCCTGGTCGCCCCCACACGGGGGCGCGGATTGAAACCTTCTGCTGCGCATGCTCGAAAGCTACGGCATCCCGTCGCCCCCACACGGGGGCGCGGATTGAAACCTTGATCGCCCGCAGGTCAGCCTGGATTTCCTTAGTCGCCCCCACACGGGGGCGCGGATTGAAACAGCGCCGGCCGATAAAGCGTCTTGCAACGCGGTTGTCGCCCCCACACGGGGGCGCGGATTGAAACCACTTGTGATGATCGCTGGCCTCAGCGGTGTAGTCGTCGCCCCCACACGGGGGCGCGGATTGAAACGGCTTGTGCCCTGCCACCTGCATAGCTAGCTTTACGTCGCCCCCACACGGGGGCGCGGATTGAAACTCGGCAGCGAGGGTAGCAATCTGATCGCGGGCCTTGTCGCCCCCACACGGGGGCGCGGATTGAAACACTGGCGGTGTCAATGGACAGGTGATTCACCTTATCGTCGCCCCCACACGGGGGCGCGGATTGAAACCATACATTACTTATTATCGGTTAAACGTGCGCCGCGTCGCCCCCACACGGGGGCGCGGATTGAAACTATGCTGCTTTTGGGGACTTTGCGAAGATCAACCAGTCGCCCCCACACGGGGGCGCGGATTGAAACCGCACGTACCTAAAAGCTAAGGAAGAAAGCTTCCAGATCGTCGCCCCCACACGGGGGCGCGGATTGAAACGATGTATGTCAGGGACACTACTCACCCCTATAATGTCGCCCCCACACGGGGGCGCGGATTGAAACCTTAGTGGTGAGTGATTATTTTTAGTCTGCCTCATGTCGCCCCCACACGGGGGCGCGGATTGAAACTCTCTGTAGGAGACCCATCCTCTGGTGCCCCATGTCGCCCCCACACGGGGGCGCGGATTGAAACGAGTTTGGGGGTTTCGGGAAGGTGCATCCAGTGCGTCGCCCCCACACGGGGGCGCGGATTGAAACCTCATCATCCCACCAGGTGTTTGTATCCGTGCCATGTCGCCCCCACACGGGGGCGCGGATTGAAACCTGTTGTTCCACATGGCGGCAGACCAGGTAGGACGTCGCCCCCACACGGGGGCGCGGATTGAAACCGGGAACTACGAAGTCGTACAACAAGCACCTAGCTGGAAGTGGAATCAACTGAAACCCACGGCTTTCCGCTGCCAGTAGCCGTTTTTTGGTAGCTTGATGTCGCGTGTGAGGCAGCGTTTGCGCACGGCGTTGTCGGATACGCCCAGGTCTTTTGCGATGTGGGTCAGGGGCTTTTCATAGACGAGCTTGGCGAGTTTCTGGTCGGAGGGCCAGTTGTCGATGCCCTGTCCGGTCGGCAACTCGACGGTGATGGTTTTCAGGGATTCAGGACTCAGCTGCCAGTAGTCCTCCACGTCCTGAGGATTCTCGACTACGTCCCGGTAGTGGCGCTCTATCATCTGACGTGAGGTGCCATTGTTAAAGGCAGTGCGTGCCTCGTCCTTATCGCGTTCGAGTTGGAAGCTGATCGATGTATGGCGAATGATATCCTGAACCCAACGTGCTGCGTTCGTAGCTTCCTTCAACTTCCTCAGCTTGTAGGCGTAGCCACTTGGCGTCCCCTGAAAAGGATATACCTCCAGCCAAGTTCTCAGGATATCCGGGAGGGGCACCCGGCGTTTCATTTTTCGCCTCATCTTGCCCCCCTTGACCACGATGTAGCCGTCTTTAATATCCTGGGACTCCAGATCTTGGATTTCGCTTGGCCGTAGCCCCGCAAAGAGCCCGATGGCTACGTAGGCAGCCATAGCCCCCTCGTGGTAAAGCATAGCTGCCCGGAGCAAGCGCTTCACCTCCCCCAAGCTCAGGATTGACACCTGTGATCTGTCAGCGGGTAGCGTGTCGAGGCGATCACAGGGGTTTTCCAAGGCATAGTGACGACGCACGCACCAATTAAAGAAGGTGGTCAGCCCTCGACGATAGGTGCGCTTGGTATTGATGTTGTTATACTTAGACAGTATCGGCTCAATCTCCTGCAAACCGATGCGATGTACGAGTGTATTGGGGTTGAGTTTGCGAAAGAGCTGCAGGCAAGTCTCATAATGGGCGAGCGTCTTTTCACTGTAGTCCTTTTTGCTCACTAGAAATTGCTCGATCGCCGCCGTAATGGAGACGTCCTGGATCTCTGGTTTGTAGTGAGTAGACAGGTAGTGAACGGCCCGGTCGAGCGTCAGTCCCGTCTGGTCATGTATCTCGGCCTTGAGCTTATGGTAATGCGACACGATCCGGGTAAGCGACTGCCCTTCAGCCAGTGATAACGCGCTTTCTGCATCCGTTAATTGCTCCCGTGTGAGTGAGGTGCGCTGGAGGTCGTAGTCCACCTCCTTGCCTTCGGCTTCAACCTCTATCTTGGCCCGATACTCCCAGGCCTCTGCCTTATGGCTAAAGTTCTTGCGTTCCCGCTTCCCATCAGGCCAGTAGCCTGTTACCCTCCATGAGGAAGTGCCACTGTCGTTCTTGAAAGATTTTACCTTGAAACGTTCCTCTTTGGTGGGCCGAGCCATAAAGAGTTTTGGGCAACTATTTGGGCAACTGTCAACGTTTTGTTTTTATTGAATTCTATATATTGCGCATAACCATATATTAAAGATATTATGAAATCATGCTTTGGGAGCAGAGGGTCGCAGGTTCGAATCCTGCTGCCCCGACCATTTTCTTCTGCTAAAAGCGTGTAAAGTGCGCGCGGCTTAATCTGTTGTTAAGCTTAAGGGCGTTATGCTGCTCGCATGCCTGTACCGCAAGTCATGCAACCCCTCTTGGGCCTGGTGGAACCACACGCTCACCTGCCGGAGCCCGCGACCTTCTTTCTGATTATGGGCGCGTTGCTCCTGTGTTTCGTGATCTGGCAGTACGAGTCTCGCTCGGGCAGTTAGCTTTACGATAGCTCTCGGGAGTGGCGGATGCGTTTGGTGGTCAGGGTCTTGGTCAGCAGACCGTAGCGTGGTGCCAGCATCCAGGCCAGGAGGAAAAACACGCCCGTGGCCACCGCCATCATGCCGGAGGTTGTCGCGCTCTCAAACCCCAGCCAGCCCGGCAGGAGCAACGCCATCAAGTGCCCTGCCCCGGCGGCCATGGCGCCCAGCCCGGCGGCCAGTATCAACATGACGCCGAGGCGATCCGTTAAGAGGTGAGCCGTCGCCGCAGGCACGATGAGCATCGCGATCACGATGATACTGCCCACCGCCTCAAAGGATGCCACGGTGGTCACGGCCACCTGCGTCATGAGCAGGTAGTGCATGAGGTTCGCGTTGATGCCCTGCGTGGTGGCCAGGTCAGGGTCGAAGGCCGCGATTTTCAGCTCCTTGAAAAAGAAGATCACGATGAGCAGATTGAAAAGAAAGACGGAGCCCAAAACCAAGGCCGCGCGGGGAATTTCCAGTTGGACGCCCCCGAGGGTCCAGGTGGTGGCAATGTCCCAGGGGGCCAGCTCGATGGCACCGTAGAGGACACAGCCCGGGTCGAGGTCGACGTGGTCAGCGGCCTGCACGATAAGCAGGAGCCCCACGGCAAACAGCGTGGTAAAGACGATCCCCATCGAGGCCCCGCTGTCGACCTTGCCCCAATTACTGATCCACTGGGTAAAGACGGCGGTGAGCACGCCGACGATGGCCGCCCCGATGAACATGGAAAAACTCGCCCGCGACCCGGTGACAAGGAAGGCGATAGCTAGCCCCGGCAAAACGGCGTGGCTGATCGCGTCACCCATCATGCTCATTTTTCGCAGCACGAGGAAACAGCCTGGCAGGGCAGCGGCCATGGCACAGAGTGCCCCGATGACTACGATCCAGGTGTCAATAGCGTACCAGGTCATGCCTTGGCTCCCTTCGTAGCGATGGGGTGCGGGCTGGCCGGGAGGTGCCGCGTGTCGAGTTTTTCCTCCAGCTCGCGCACCATGTCGGCGCTCAGCACGTGCTCGACCGAGTCCGCGTCGCGGTCCACATGGCTGGCCGCGATGTCGGCGTGGGTGATGAGAAACAGCTCCCAGAGGCGATGATTGCGGGTGGTGCGGGCCGCTTCGCCAAACCCGGACTCGGACAGGCGCAGCGTTTTGCCATCGAAGACTTCGATATGGTCCTCGCGGGCCGCCCGGCGAATGAGCTTTCGCAATTGCTGGGGCGACCAGCTACGCTTGTTCAAAAGCATGTCGAAGGCCACCGAGACGTTGGGGGGTGTCTCGCGCACAGTGTTGCAAAAGCTCGCCTCCTGTAGTTCGAAGACCGCACGCAGCAAGTGCTGGCGTCCGACTTTACGCTTGAGGTTCCGCTGCGCCAGGCTGCGCTTGAGCACCCCGCGCGCGCTGCCAAAGAACATGCTCAGGGTGAAAATAAAGGCCGCCACGAGCACAATCACGGCCCCGGCAGGGAGCCGCGGCAGAAGCGCGCTCACCGCTGCCCCGAGCCAGCCGCTAACCCCGCCAATCACCGCTGCCAGCACGAGCATGCGGCGCAGGTTATTGGTCCAGAACCGGGCCGCTGCGGCAGGTGTTATTAAAAAGGCAATAATCAGAATAAGCCCTACGGCCTGCAGCCCGACCACCGTGACCGCTGCCACTAACGAAAGCATCAGGACGTCCAGAGCATGGATGGGCCAGCCTTGGCTCTGGGCATAGCTATCATCAAATGCCAGCAGCGTAAATTCCTTCATGAAGAGTAATGAAGCAACCAGCACCGCCGCCGCTACTCCCGAGATGAGCAGAAAATCGTTCCAGATCATGGAGGCCGTCTTGCCGTAGATAAAGGACTCCAGCCCGGCAGCTTGCGCACCGGGCATGGGTTGAGCCAAGCTCAGCACGACCACTCCTCCGCCGAAAAATACGCTCAGCACGATGCCCATCGCCGTATCGTCCTTGATGCGGGAGGTGTTGCGTACGGCCAGCACGAGCCCCACGCCGGCTACTCCGGTTACGCTGGCGCCGATGAGCAGCCCGAGTAGCGACTTGCCCTCCCCTCCGGCCAACGACATCACGATGAAGGCGATGCCGATGCCCGGAAGGCAGGCGTGCGAAAGCGCGTCGCCCATCAGCGAGCGTTTGCGCAGGAGCAGAAAACTCCCGATAAGCCCCGAGGCCAGCCCGAGGATGAAGGTGCTCAGCACGACCAGCCGCGTGTTGTAGTCCTGCAACGTGGCCACGCGCCAGACCGCATCCAGACCGGGCCACTCGAAAGCCATCGATGCGAGTAAACGGTGGGTCATGACTTGAGCTGGGAAAGCGCGTGCCCGGCTTCGGCCAGCAGGGTGAGCTTTCCGCCGTAGGTGTTTTTCAGGTTCTCCTGAGTAAAGACCTCCCCGGTCGGCCCGGCGGCGACGACGCGCATGTTCAGCAAGATGACCCAGTCAAAGTACTGGGCTACGGTGGCCAGATCGTGGTGAACGACGAGCACGGTCTTGCCCTGGGATTTGAGCTCCTTCAGCAGCGTAATGATCGCGCGCTCGGTGGCGGCATCGACCGCGGCAAAGGGTTCGTCCATGAAGTACAGTTGCGCGTCCTGAGCCAGTGCGCGGGCCAGAAACACCCGTTGCTGTTGGCCGCCGGAGAGCTGGCTGATCTGCCTGTCTGCCAGGTGCCCGATACCCACATGCTCCAGTGCTTTTCGGGCTACGGCCTTGTGGCGGCCAAGGATGGGCCTGCACCAGCCTACCTGCCGGTAAATACCCATGGTGACCACGTCCAGCGCGCTGACCGGGAAGTCCCAGTCTACGCTCTCGCGCTGGGGCACGTAGCCGACCTTGGCCCGCTGCTTGCGGTAGTCCTTGCCATAGACCTGTACTGTGCCGGAGGCTTTGGGGATCAGATCCAGGCAAGCCTTGAGCAGGGTGCTCTTGCCCGCGCCATTGGGCCCGATGATGCCGACCAGCTTGCCTTCCGGGATGTCCAGATCGATGTCCCAGATAACCGGCTTGCGGTGGTAGGCCACAGTCAAGTCATGGATGGACAGGGGGGCGCTGGGCGAGTGGTCCCAGGCCTTGGAGGAGCTGTTATCGGGTGTATCCATTTTTTTCGATACAAAATCAATGCTCGTGCGGCAGCTTGTGGTTAAGGCCACCTTCGGGCGCGTCACCGCCCAGGGCGCGCGAGATGGTGGTGGCGTTGTGGTCGATCATGCCGATGTAGGTTCCTTCGTAGCTGCCAGCCGGGCCCATCGCGTCGGAGAATAGCTCGCCTCCGATGGCGACGGTGTGCCCCCGGGCCTTTGCCCCCTCAAGCAGTGCGCGCACGTTCTTGTCCGAGACAGAGGTTTCGACAAAGACGGCCGGGATCTTGTTCTCGACAAGAAAGGTAACCAGTTCCTCGATGTCGCGCACCCCGGCTTCGGACTCGGTCGAAATGCCCTGGATGCCCTTGACCTCTAGTCCGTAGGCGCGCCCCATGTAGTTAAAGGCGTCGTGCGCGGTGACCAACACGCGCTGGTTCTGGGGGATGGAGCCGAGGACGTCGCGGGTGTAAGCATCGAGCGCGGTCAGCTTTTTGAGGTAAGCCTCGGCATTGGCTTGATAGTAGTCGGTGTTGGCGGGGTCGTACTCGCTCAAGGCCCGCGCAACGACTTGGGTTGCATCCATCCAGCCCTTGACGTCCATCCACACATGCGGGTCGTAGTGCTGCTCCTCGTCGATGATGACGAATCCGTCCTGCGTGGCGATGTCCTCAGTTACCGCATAGACGGGCTTACCGCGCCGGGCCACCCGGGTGAAGACATCGGTCATCTTGCCTTCGAGCATGAGACCGCAATAAAAGACCACGTCGGCCTGGTCGAGCGCGACGACATCGTTGCGGGTAGGCTTGTAGAGGTGAGGGTCGATCCCCTCTCCGATCAGCCCCTCGACCTCGGCTTTGTCTCCGGCCACATTGCGGACAATGTCCGTAATCATGCCCACCGTCGTAACCACGGTGTAGGGCGTTTTTGTCGTTTCGGGTGAGCGGCTTTGGTTTGAGTCAGGTGCGCCGCAGGCACTGGGGCCGAGCAGACACAACAGGGCTGTGCAGATAGTCGCGGTAAACTTGGATATAATTCTCATAGGATTATGGACGTAGCTTAGGCTACAAAATGGATTGTTGCATATAAAAGTGATGGTGTAGCTGAAATGTAGCCTGTGCTACATTCTTGACTTGTCAACGACTTTTCTACACAAAGTGGAGAATCCTATGGCAGATGATACCCTGAAACCTGTGGCCCAGCGGCATGAGCGCGTGCGCCGTCAGCACAACGACGAGTTGGCCGAAGACTATGTTGAGGCCATTCACGGGCTGCTTGAGGAAAATGAGCAGGCGCGCGTGACGGATTTGCAGGGCATTTTCGGGGTGTCCCACGTCTCCGTCATCCGGGCGCTGGACCGTCTGGAGGCCCGCGGGCTGCTTGAGCGCTCACGCAAGGAGGGCATCCGCCTCAGCGCTGAAGGGCAACAGATGGCTCAGGAATCGGCTCGGCGACACGAGCTGGTGGTGAAGTTCCTGCGCGTGCTGGGGGTTTCCAACACCAGAGCCGAAGCCGACGCCGAGGGCATCGAGCATCACCTGAGCGAAGAGACCCTGCGGGCCATGCGGCGCTTGATCCGTCAGCGCGAGCGCGGCTAGTGTCCTGTTGCCGCAAACGCGAAGCGAGGAGAAGAAAAGCATTTCTCTGCCCATCATCCGGCTTTGGAGCTGGGGGCCTATTTTTCCGCTTCCAGGAACGCCCGCAGCTCACGGTGCGAGCGCAGTACGGGTACGCCGCAGGCCTCCAGTCGGGCACGGTCCTGATGTCCGCCCTCCAGCAGCACGCAGTCGGAGCCGATTTCGCGCGCGACCTCGAAGTCGTGCACCGTATCGCCAATGAGGAGCACCTCGTGTGGGGCGTGTGAGAGCGAGGCCATGTGCGCCTTGCCGTTGTCGACCTTGCCCGCAGCGTAGATATTATCCAGCCCGATCATGCGGCTAAAAAAACGGCTCAAGCCAAAGAGCTCAACGATTTCGCCCAGCGTCTTCTGGGGGTGGGCGGAAAGAATCACCTGGTCGATTTCCAGCCCGTGTACGGCGGCGACCGTGGGCTGTGCTTCGCTAAAGAGGTGGCACTCCATGCGGCGGGTATTGTACTCGTCCATAAACTCGCGGCTGATGACGTCGAATGAGTCCTGCACGAGGTCGAAGCCGAGCTTGCGATAGTAGTCCACCACAGGGAAGCCGAACTCGGCCCGGTAGGCATCCAGGCTAACTGCGGGCATCTGCCGCCGCCCGGTGATGTTGTTCAAAATCTCCAGGCACAGCCAGGCATCGTCCAGCAGGGTGCCATTCCAGTCCCAAATGATATGTCGATAGGCCACAGTGTTTTTATCTATAGGTGCAACTCCGCCTTTGGCCAGCCGCTTGATGGAAAAAACACCTAGCCCAGCAACTGCGGACGACGCGAGAACAGCACCGTGGGGAGCTGGAGGAGCGCACCAAAGAGCAGCATGCCCTGAAAGGCGGGCGGCGCGGGCTTGCTCTCGGTGTTAGAAGCCAGCACGGCCTGAAACATCAGGTCGATGACCATGACAAAGGCAAAGGCTGCCGAAAAGACGATCAATATGCCGAAGGCCAGGCGAAAGGTGCGTTCGGTGTGAATCCGGCTCCACGGCAGGGCCAGCAGCACCCCGTAGGCGATGAAGAACAGGAACTGAAAGTTGAGCAGCGCTTCTTGCCCCCCATCCTGCCAGCGCAGGACATTAAACGGAGACCACGCGATAAGAAACAGGCCTACCGCCACGCCAGCCGCACGCGCATAGCGCAGGCCAGCCAGGCGTTGGGGCGGGATAGCATGGGACGCAGGGGGCATGCGGGCAAAATGCCGGATTCCCCCACCCTGTCAAAAGAATCCCACCATCATTATTATGAGCTTCAGTCTGACGTACACTAAAATAGTGAACAAATTAACACATTAAGCTTGCGCTCAGCCTACGAGCTCACAAGCTGGCTAAAAACGCATTACCATGGCCTCTAGCAAAAAAGCATCCGCCCCCGCCAACGACGCGAAGTCACTCGATTTCGCGATCTCCACCATCAACAAGCAGTTTGGCGAAGGCGCCATCATGCGCCTTGGCGACTCGACCAAGCTCAACGTGGAGACCGTCTCCACCGGCTCCGTTGCCATCGACCTCGCGCTCGGCGTCGGTGGCCTGCCCCGCGGTCGTATCTGCGAAATTTACGGCCCGGAGTCATCGGGTAAAACCACCCTCTGCCTTTCCATTATCGCCGAAGTCCAGCGCCAAGGCGGAAACGCTGTATTTGTCGATGTCGAGCACGCCCTCGACCCCCGCTACGCCAAGGTCGTCGGGGTCGACCTCGATAACCTCATGGTCTCACAGCCGGAATCCGGCGAGGATGCGCTCAACATCACCGAGACGCTCATCCGCTCCGGCGCAGTCGATGTCGTAGTGGTAGACTCCGTCGCGGCCCTCGTCTCCCGTAATGAGCTGGATGGCCAGATGGGTGATACCACCGTCGGCCTCCAGGCCCGTATGATGAGCCAGGCCATGCGTCGCCTCACGGGCGCTATCAACAAAACCAAGTGTATTTGCATCTTTACCAACCAGATACGTGAGAAGATCGGCGTCATGTTCGGCAGCCCGGAAACCACACCCGGCGGTCGCGCTCTCAAATTTTTCTCCTCCGTGCGTATCGATATCCGCCGCATCGGCCAGATCAAGGACACCTCCGGTGCCGTCAAGGGCAACCGCACCCGCATCAAGGTCGTAAAGAACAAGGTCGCTCCGCCCTTTACTGAGTGCGAGTTCGACATCATGTACAGCGAGGGTATCTCCCGCACGGGCTCAATCATCGACCTCGGCGTTGAGCACAAGCTGCTTGATAAGAAGGGGGCATGGTTTGGCTACAATGGCGATTTGATCGGCCAGGGGCGTGAAGCGGCCAAGGCCTACCTGAAGGAAAACCCGAAGGTGCTACAGGAGATTCAGTCAAAAATTCTTGAAAAGGTGGAAGTTGTTGGAGGAATGGCGCTTGCGGAATCCAAGGAGCTTTCCTCCAGCGAAGACTAGCCGCGCAATACGGGATATTTCCCCACCCGGCTCAATGACAGGCACGATGGGAAAGCCTCGCAGGCTATGCTATGCTGAGGTATGCTCAGTGCTCAGCCCTTCAAGAGCTGTCGCTCACCCGAATGGGTGATCTTCTGGCCCATGCTTACCTTGCCCTTTGGTGCCGTACTGTTCGTCTACCTGCTAAGCATCCTCGGGCTGGGCTTCGTCCATTACCCGCTGTTGTGCCTGTCGGTCGGTGCTTTTGCCCTGCTCTATTGCGGGCGCATCATCTACTACAGCCCCGTCATTCCCTGGCGCAAGTGGATCTTCTTCGCCTCGCTGTGCCTGATTGTTACGGCGCAGTTGGGCTTGCTGATTGCACTCCCGCTGGCCTAGATGACATTTTCGGCGTGACGCCAGCCAGAGGCGTCGTGAAACTCTCTAACTGATATGCCTTTTGGAGAGACCATGGTGGCCCTGTCCACCCCAGCCGGAGAGTCGGCCCTCGCAGTCGTCCGCATCAGCGGGCCCGCTTGCGAGCGCCTGGCCCTCGAATGCTTCACCCAGTCTCAGCCGCTCAAGACCAGAGTAGCTCACTTGCGCGAGTATAAATCTCTGGGAGACAAGCTCTTGGATAAATGCGTAGCGCTGTTTTTCCCCGGAGAGTCTACCTACACTGGCGAGCCGATGCTTGAGCTTAGCCTGCACGGTAGCCCTCTCATTGTACAACTGGTGATGGAAGACCTTCTCAAGCGGGGGTGCCGTATGGCCGAAGCGGGCGAGTTTACCCGTACCGCTTTTCTCAACGGTAAGCTCGACCTGAGTCAGGCTGAAGCGGTGATCGACCTCATCCACGCTCGTAGCGAGCGCGCCCTGCACGCAGCTCATCGCCAACTCAGCGGAGCTCTCGGCTCGCGCATGCAGGAGTACACTAACCGCCTCCTGCGCATCCAGGCCGAGATCGAAGCCTATATCGATTTTCCAGAGGAGGATTTGCCTACCGAGGATAGCCAGGGGCCGCTGCGCCTGCTTAAAGACTTACGCTTGAATATTTCTCAACTTATTGATACACAGCATTATGCGAGCCTTCTTCACGAGGGTGTCAAGGCCGTCATCGTGGGTGCTCCCAATGCGGGCAAAAGTAGCCTGCTTAATGCACTCGTCGGCCAAGACCGCGTTATCGTGAGCGATATTCCCGGCACGACACGCGATGTCGTGACCGAGCGCGTCGTCGTGGGCGATGTGGTACTGCAGCTCATGGACACGGCGGGATTGCACGAGAGCGATGACAGCATCGAGCAAATGGGCATGCAAAAAACCCTCCAGCGCCTTGAGGCAGCGGACCTCTACCTGATCGTACTCGACAGTGCCGAGCCCTCCCCTACTCTGCCCCCAGAGGTTATGGCCCGCTTTACACCGGACAATTCTCTGGTCATCGAAAATAAGTGCGACCTCGTCACTAGTGCTGATATGGCTGCGGTGCTGCCAGAGCTCCGGCACGTTCGTTTGTCGCTTAAGGATCAGACGGGCTTTGACACCCTGAAAGATGCGCTTGTGGAGACGCTAAGCTCTGGCCGCGTCGTACCTGAGCCCGATGAACTCATCGTGAGCGCTCGCCACGCTACGGCCTTGGGCCGCGCGGTTGAGGCCATAGACGCCACTCGTGTCCTGCTGCGGGATGAAGGCCCGGCCGAGCTCGTGGCCTCGGAGCTGCGCCTGGCAGTTGAGGCCTTTGGAGAGGTTGTGGGCAAGATTGATAATGAAGCCATGCTCGACCAGCTATTTGCTAATTTTTGCATCGGAAAATGAAGCCACCCCTTAAATTCGGACCACATCAGCCCTATGACGTCATTGTCTGTGGGGCGGGACACGCCGGCTGTGAAGCCGCTCTGGCTGCCGCCCGGATGGGTGCAGATACCCTGTTGCTGACAGGTAATCTGGACACGATTGCCCAGATGAGCTGCAACCCCGCTATTGGTGGGCAGGCCAAGGGGCATATGGTGCGTGAAATTGATGCTCTGGGTGGTGAAATGGCGCTGAACACAGACCTAACCGCCATCCAGTACAGACTGCTAAATGCTTCGAAGGGGCCTGCAGTGCAGGCTCCGCGGGCGCAATGCGATAAGAAAGCCTATCAGTTTCGCCTAAAACACGTCGTCGAGCGCCAGCCGAACCTGACGGCGTTTCAGGCCATGGTGGACGGGTTGATCTTCGAGGGGGATGCCGTCACGGGCGTGAAAACGAACCTGGATGTCGAGTTCTACGCCAAAACGGTGGTAGTGACGACGGGCACCTTCTTGCGCGGGCTGATGCATATCGGTAAGAATCGCAATGAGGGTGGTCGCCTGGGGGATTTTTCGGCCAAAGGGTTGTCTGGCAGTTTTCTTGAGGCTGGAATTAAGCTGGAAAGGCTCAAAACCGGGACTCCGCCGAGGATTTTGGGCTCAAGTATTGATTTTAGCCAATGCGAGGAGCAACTAGGGGATGAATGGCCCACGCTGTTTGCCTTCTATGATACTCGCTTTGGGGAGCGAGTGTTCCACGTGGAACAATTCAAGGATCACCCGGGGCTATGTGAAGCATTGTTCCACGTGGAACAGCCCGGCCAGCGCACGGCAGGTTGGCTTCCGGGTACGAATCAGGTTGCTTGCTGGGAGACGACGACCACGGAGCAGACGGCTGAGCTTATTCGCGACAATCTTCACCTTTCGCCCCTTTACGGGGGCATGATCGAGGGGGTGGGGCCACGCTACTGCCCAAGTATTGAGGACAAGGTGGTTAAATTCGCCGATAAGCCCGTCCATAAGCTCTTTCTGGAGCCCGAGGGCCGCAATACGGACGAATGGTACATCAACGGCCTGTCTACGAGTCTGCCCTTTGAACTCCAGCTCGACATTCTGCGCAGCGTGAAGGGGCTGGCTAATGCAGTTATGCTACGCCCGGCCTATGCGGTGGAGTACGATTTTGCCCCGCCGACCCAACTCTATCCGAGCCTGGAGTCCAAGCTGGTGGAGGGATTGTTCTTTGCCGGGCAGATTAACGGTACCTCTGGCTATGAGGAGGCGGCAGGGCAGGGCTTGCTGGCGGGGGTGAATGCTGTCCGGAAGGTGCGAGGGGAGGCTCCGGTCGTGCTGGGGCGCGATGAGGCCTATCTTGGGGTGCTCATTGATGATCTCGTAACCAAAGGAACTCAGGAGCCGTACCGTATGTTTTCCAGCCGGGCGGAGTACCGTTTGCTCTTTAATCACCCCAGTGCAGAGCTGCGCCTGCTAAAGCATGCCGATGCGGCAGGGCTCGTCCCGGCGGAGCGTCTCGAGCGTATGAAAGAGAAAGCGGAGGCTGTTTCTGGCTGGACCGAGCGACTGGAGCGTGAGACCACACGCGGTGGGACCTACGCGGACTTGCTGCGCCGCAATCGGACCAGCGCGGAGGCCGGTCTGCCTGCTGAGTTCCTTGCCTTGAGTGAGGCTGTGCGGGAGGAAGTCATGTACCGTGTTTGTTATCGCGGCTACCTGGAGCGTGAGATGCGCCACGTGGAAAAGCTCAAGTCGGTTTCCAAGATCAAGCTGCCTCGTGACTTTAATTACTTGGAAATAAGTGGCTTGCGTAAGGAAAGTGCGCTCAAGCTGGCAGAAATTCGCCCGGCAGACCTCGGGCAGGCCAGTCGCATCAGTGGGGTGAACCCAGCAGATATCAGCTTGCTGATGGTGGCGGTTAAGGCACACCGCGACGATAAAAGCTAGCTTTGTGATACTTCCGTTACGGTAGCGTTACGGGTGTGTTACGCGGGGCATTGTCGATTCTTAAGGCATTGCAGGTCAGTACGTTAATGCGTGTGATGGGTGGGTGATCGGCTAGCTTAGCATATTTTTTACAAAAAGTTTTCATAGTTGGCTTTTTGCTAAAATGAGGACAGCTTGATGGTGTTGTGAACAAAGATCGCAAAATACTCGTTGTAGACGACGAACCGGACGTTACCGAACTCTTGGACTATAAATTGAGGCAAGACGGCTTCCGCGTGGCTGTTATTAACGATCCCCTGATGATAATGGGAACGGCGCGCTCGTTTCACCCCGATCTGGTGATTTTGGACATCATGATGCCGGACCTCAACGGTATCCAGATTTGTCGCATGCTGCGGGCAGACCCGGTGATGAAGTCTGTGCCGATTATCTTTTTGACTGCCCGTGGCGAGGCCGAAGACCGTATCAAAGGCTTCGAAACAGGAGCGGATGACTACATCAGCAAGCCGTTTGACACGCGTGAGCTGCTTTTACGCATCAAGGCCCTGTTCAAGCGCTTGGGACAGAGCACGGAGACGGTGCAGGAGCGTGAGATCGCCATTGGCAAGGTGGTGATCGATATTGAAAAGCATCGCCTAGCTGTGGACGGACGCGACATCGACCTGACCGCGACCGAGTTTAAGCTGCTGCGGCTGCTGATGGAGCGAAAGGGCCGTGTGCAGAGTCGGGAGAACCTGCTGGTAAATGTCTGGAATTACGAAGCCGACATTGAGACGCGCACCGTGGACACCCACATCCGCCGTTTGCGCGAGAAGCTGGAGGACCACGCTGGCATCATCGAGACGGTGCGCGGGGTAGGCTACCGCGCCGTTGACAAGTAAGTCGCATCCCGGTCAGCATTATTAAAATGGAGGTGGTGATTGCATTGCTGCTTGGGGCTTGGGTCGTGTACCTGTTGCTCCGTCTCAGGCGTCTGCGTGGCGTGATGCGCGATGCGACCGACGCATTGGGCGCGCGTAAGCCCTACCTTATGAATGAGCAGGGTGAGTGGCCAAAGCACTTTTACCTGGATAAGCTGGCTCGCGAGATCAACACCCTGACCGACATCCACCGGGCCAACGCGCGTCAGGAGGAGGGGTACTTGCAGCAGGTCGAGACGGCCTTGGCTAACCTGATTGAGGCCGTGGTGGTAGTGAACGACGAAAACCTCCTCGTCATGGCCAACCCCGCCGCGCGCAGCCTGCTGCGGATACAGGGCAGCATGGACGGCAAGCGCCTTGAGCAGTACATCCAGAGCCCTGTCTTTCTGGAGCTTACGAAGCGCATCCGGGCAGGGGAGTACAGTGGCCGGCAGGAGATCGAGCTCGTGCGCGGCAAGACCTCACACACGCTGGAGGTGACCGGTGCGCCCATCCCCAACGCCGACCCGCAGGTGCCGGACCTGACGCTTTTTGTGCTACACGATATCACGCGACTCAAGGTGCTCGAAGGCGTGCGCAAGGAGTTTGTGGCCAACGTCTCGCACGAGCTCCGCACCCCGGTGACGATTATCAAGGGCTATTCGGACACGCTGCTGGAGGACCACGAGCAGTTGGCGCCTTCTGAGCGCGGTCGCTTTCTTGAGAAGATTCAGCGCAATGTCGACCGCCTGCACTTGCTCTTGGAGGACTTGCTGGTGCTTTCGCGGCTGGAGTGGGGGACCGAGTCGCTCAACCGCGAATCCTATTCGTTGCAGCAGATCATTCGCGACCTGGCTGAAAACCTTCAACCGAGGCTTGAAAAGGGCAAGGAGCGTCTCACACTCGACCTTTCCCCCAATGTTGACCGTATGATGATTGACCCGATAAAGCTGTCGCGTGTGTTCCAGAATGTTTGCGACAACATTACCCGCTACGCCAAGGGCTTTTCCGTCATCCACATCCGTACCCGGCTTGAGGATGGCGTCGTTACGATCTCGATTGAAGACAATGGTTGCGGCATTCCCCAGGCGGACCTGCCGCACATCTTCGAGCGCTTCTACCGCGTGGACAAGGGCCGCTCGCGTGAGCTGGGTGGTACGGGCCTCGGCCTGAGCATTGTGAAGCACATCATTCGCCTGCATGGGGGCGAGGTTCAGGCCCGCAGTGTAGAAGGGGAGGGCACCAGCATTATCTTTAGTCTGCCGGATACCCGGGCCGAGGCGGACCGTTCGAGCCCGCAGGCCTTGCGTCGGGGAGGCGTACGGAGTGTCTGAGGGCTATGCTGCTGTGCTCGCCCGCGTGGCCCAACGCAAGGCTGAGCTTTTCCAGTGGTGTCGCCAGCAACTTCCGGCTGATGAGCCCATTGTGCTGGAGTTTGGCTGTGGGCATGGGCACTTTTTGACGGCCTATGCCGAGGCTTTCCCCAGCCGCACTTGCGTGGGGATTGACATCATCCACCGCCGGATCGAGAAGGCCAATGAAAAGGCCCGCAAGCGTGGGCTGGACCGCTTGCACTTTCTCAAGGCCGAGGCGGACGAATTTGTCGAGGCCCTGAGCGGACATACCCGAGTGGCAGCCTTTTTCATGCTCTTCCCTGACCCCTGGCCCAAGAAGCGCCACTTTAAGCACCGCATGGTGCAGCCGGACTTCCTGGAGGCCATCGCCGGGCTGGCTGAGCCGCAGGCGCGTTTCCACTTTCGCAGCGATCACACGGGATATCACCAGTGGACGGCTAACCACCTCTATGCGCACCCGCGCTGGGATATCCTGCCCGAGGCGATGTGGCCCTTTGAGCGCGAGACGGTGTTCCAGTCTCACATGGAGAGCTACCACTCAGTCATCGCTCAAGTGCGGGACTGAGGCTTCTGCCGAGTGGCGGGTAAGTTCTCATATAATAGAGAGGTTTGCTGCACCGCCTAGACGGCGCAGGCAAATTGCTCAGTAGCGAGCAGGCGGCGCTTGACCTCGAGGCCCCAGCGGAAGCCGCCCAGCGAGCCGTCGGTACGGACAACGCGGTGGCAGGGGATGAGGTAGGCGAGGGGATTTTTGCCAATAGCGGTGCCGACGGCCCGTACGGCCTGCGGTTGGCCAATGGCTTCGGCCACTTGGGCGTAGGTTCGCTTCTCGCCGCAGGGGATGCGCTGGAGCTCGGCCCAGACCTGTTGCTGGAAAGGGGTGCCGTGTGCTTCGTAGGCTACGGGCTGTCCGCCAAAGATTTGCTTGGCCAGTGGCTCCAGGGCGGCGTCATCCCGGGCTGGGGTGCCGGTCAGCTTGGCCTCGGAGAGGATGGCTTCGGGGGATTCGCCCTTGGCCAGAAATCCGAGATAGACGAGGATGCCTTCGCGGGTGGCGAGCAGGCAAGGTCCGTAAGGCGAGGTGCACACGCCGTAGGCGAGCAGAGGTTGGGCAGGCTTCATAGGTTTAGAAAAGGTCGAGTAAATCGATGGATACCAGCGTGCCGAGTTGGGCCAAGAGGGCGATCATCAGCATGCTGTAGACCCAGATGCTGAAGAGATCGGGATTGAGCTTGCGCTCGGGCAGCTTGTTCTTGCTGCTTTTGCGATACATGGCCGTGGTCGTGGCGTCGACCTGGCGATTCTCCCAATTACTGAGGGCTTCTGTGATGTCCCGGGGACTCGGCATGGGGGAGGACGCTAGGTGGCTTGAGCTCAGGAATCAAGCGGCAAACATTGCCATTACTGCTCCTAATCGAAGTTATTTGTTAAACTTTAACGCGGTCACGGGGACATTAGAGAGTTGACGCTGCCGAGCCAATCCGTCAATTCCTAGGCCCTTATTCAATACTCTCGCTACAAGTATTAGTACCTTTATCATGTTCTCGCTCAGGAAAGCTGCCTTGGCAGCCACCTCATTTTTGTTTCTCTCATCCGCTGCCTTTGCAGGCGGTGATGGAGGAGTTAGCCCCTACGCGTACGAAATTTTCGAGGTCTTCGGACTGCCCGTTACTAACTCTATGGTAACGTGTTGGGCGATCTCACTGGTCTTGATCGTCGTCGTGCGCACCATGGTGGGCCGCGCTCGCATCATCCCGGGCAAGGGGCAGGCCGTGGTCGAGAGCATCGTCCAGTGGGTTCATGACACGATGGAGCCCATCGTGGGCAAGAAGCTCATTTCCAAGGTTTTCCCGCTCCTGCTGACACTTTTCGTCTATATTCTTATTATGAACTGGAGCGGCTTGCTTCCGGGCGTAGGGACTTTCGGTCATTTTGTCCCGGAGGAAACCATCACCGCGGAGCAGGCGGCAGTCATCGCCGAAACGGGTAAAGTTGTCCGTGAAATCGATGGCCAGTGGTACGACGGTCACTTCGAGTACTACTTCCGCCCGGCCAATGCCGACCTGAACACCACGCTCGCTCTGGCCTTTATCTCATTCATTGCTTGGATCTGGTATGTATTAAAATACGCAGGCCCCGGCGTGCTGCTCTTTGACCTCTTTGGTAACAAGGCGGACAAGAAGGAGGTTCCCGGCGCGATTTACTTCCCGCTCTTTGGGGTCTTTCTCATGGTGGGTGTGATCGAAGTCATCTCGATTCTTTCCCGCCTGGTGTCGTTGCCCTTCCGTCTCTTTGGTAACGTCTTTGGCGGCGAAAACCTGCTGGCCAGCATGCACGGCATGTTCGAGTGGATTCTGCCCGTGCCTTTCTATTTCCTGGAAATCCTGATCGGCTTCGTTCAGGCGCTCGTGTTCACCCTGCTCACGGCTGTTTACATCGGCCTGATCTGCAACCACGAAGGTGGGGAGGATCACGCGCACTAAGACTTTCCCGGGCGGGGCCATTGCCAACGCGTGTGGGCGTCCGGGTTTCAAAACAACAAAACAAACTCACTAAGAAAATGTTCGACATCATCGCACAAATCACAGGCGACATCGGCGCTGGCTTCACCGCTGGCATGGGCTGTCTCGCAGCCGCCCTCGGGGTAGGCTTCGTAGGCACCAAGGCTGTTGACGCCGTCGGCCGCAACCCCGGCGCTTCCGGTAAGATCCTCGTTCAGAGCATCATCGGTATGGCGCTTTCCGAAGCTGTCGCGTTCTACGCACTCTTCCTGTACCAAGGCTAATCTTCTTAAGGTGCGCATCTGCAACGGGTGCGCACCAACACTTTCCCCATGAACGAACTCCTGCCTATCATCTTCGCCGCCACGGATGCCGGACACGCCGTTAATGAAATGACCGGTGTCCCCGCGATCGATAAGCTCGCTTCCACCTTCCACATCGAAGGACCACTCCTGCTCGCGCAGGCAATCAACTTCATCGTTGTAGCCGTGTTGCTGTGGAAGCTGGCCTTCAAGCCCGTCACCTCGACTCTCGACGAGCGCAAGAAGAAGATCGAAGACGGCCTGCAGTATGCCGAGGAGATGAAGACTCGTCTGGCCGATGCGGAAAAGCAGTACGCCGAAAAGATGAAGGAAGCCTCCATCGAGGCCTCCAAAATCGTCGAGGAAGCGCGCGACAACGCCAAGACCTACCTCGAGAAGCAGACGCAGGAAGCCGTTCATAAAGCCGAGCAGATCGTGGCCAAGGGCGAAGAGTCCATCCGCCTTGAGCGTCAGCAGATGCTGGCCGACCTGCGCAAGGAAGTCGCCCAACTCGTGGTGCAGACCTCCGGCAAGGTGCTCGGTCGTGACCTCTCCGGCGACGAAAAAACCCGCTTTAGCGAAACCGCCGCCAAGGAACTTTACTCCAAGAACTAAGCCCAGGCATGAAGAAAGAGGCTGCACAGTCTAAAGAATTCGCCAAGAAGCTCGTCGCTATCGCACTGGACGAGTCCGGTCGCGTATCCGCCGAGCGGGTAGGGGACATCCTCGAAGCCCTGCGCCAGGACCCCCCGCGTCAGCACCGGGCAGTTCTCAAGCAGTTCCTCGTGTACCTGCGTCGCGAGCTGGCCAAGAGCCAGGCCCGCGTCGAGTACGCTGGCGACATCACCGAGACCGCCCTTAAGGAGATCGAGGAAAACCTTTCCAAGCACTACGACCGCAAGGTCGACGTCGTCACCTGGGAAAACCCGGACCTCATCGCCGGCTTCCGCGTCAGCATCGGCGACGATGTGTACGACTCCTCCATCGCAGGCCGCCTGCACAGCCTCGAACTTGCCACCTCTTAATTATACCTCTCACCTTTCAACTCTGAACTAGCATCCCATGAGCACCGTCCTTGAACAAATCCAGGCTGAAATCGCCAAGCTCGAAACCAGCTCCGTCAAAACCAACGTCGGCAAGATCGTCCAGCTCGCTGACGGCGTAGCCAAACTCGACGGCCTCTCCGAGGTCATGTACAACGAAATGATCGAGTTTCCCGGTGGCGTCTACGGCATCGCCCTGAACCTCGAAGAGGACGAAGTCGGCGTGGTTATCCTCGGCGACACCTCCCAGCTCAAGGAAGGCGACGAAGCCAAGACCACGGGTCGCCTGCTCTCCGTCCCCGTCGGCATGCCGCTGCTCGGTCGCGTAGTGGACGCCCTCGGCGCCCCCGTTGACGGCAAGGGCCCGATCGAAACAGACACTTTTTACCCGGTTGAAAAGATCGCTCCGGGCATCATCCCCCGTAAGTCCGTCGACCAGCCGGTGCAGACAGGTATCATGGCCATCGACGCGATGATCCCCGTTGGCCGTGGCCAGCGCGAGCTCATCATTGGTGACCGCGCCACCGGTAAGACCACCGTGGCCATCGACACCATCATCAACCAGGCCCAGATCAATAACCAGCACAAGAAGGAAGACGGCAGCTTCGAAGAAGGCTTCCGCCCGATCTACTCCATCTACGTCGCTGTCGGTCAAAAGCAGTCCAACGTCGCCCGTACGATCAAGTTCCTCGAGAACGCTGGCGCCATGGAGTACTGCACGATCGTCATCGCCCCTGCGGCTGACAACCCGGCCAACCAATACATCGCTCCTTTCTCCGGGGCAGCGATGGGTGAGTACTTCATGCAAAACGGCATGGATGCGCTCATCGTTTACGATGACCTCTCCAAGCACGCTGTAGCCTACCGCCAGATTTCACTCGTCCTGAAGCGCCCGGCTGGCCGCGAAGCTTACCCTGGTGACGTCTTTTACCTGCACAGCCGCCTGCTCGAGCGTGCCGCCCGTCTCGACGAGAACAACGGCAATGGCTCGCTCACCGCGCTGCCGATCATTGAGACCCAGGCCGGTGACGTGTCGGCCTACATTCCAACCAACGTTATTTCGATCACCGACGGTCAGATCTTCCTCGAAACCGACCTTTTCAATCAGGGCGTTCGCCCGGCCATTAACGTCGGCCTGTCCGTTTCCCGTGTGGGTTCGGCTGCGCAGATCAAGGCCATGAAGCAGGTCGCCGGTAAGATTAAGGGTCAGTTGGCCCAGTTCCGCGAGCTGGCCGCCTTTGCTCAGTTCGGTTCCGACCTCGACGAGCAGACCAAGAACATCCTCGACATGGGTAACCGCATGGTCGAGCTGTTCAAGCAGCCCCCGCTTTCTCCCAAGCCGACCGAAGTCCAGATCGCTCTGATTTGGGCCGTGCAGAATGGCCACTTCAAGGACATCGACGTGAAGAAGATCACCGCAGGCATCGCCTCGCTGCAGGACTTCCTCACTACAGCGAAGGGCGCACTGCTCGACGGCATCCGCAGTTCCGGCAAGAAACTCTCCGACGAGCAAATTGCCGAGCTCAAGGCTTCGGTCGAAGAGTGGAAGAAGAGCTTCGCCGCCTAAAGGAAGTCAGAAGCCAAACGTTGGAATTCCCCATTGATGAAAGCTGAAATAACCACCTTGCGAGCCCACCTCTTCGTACGATCAGGTGCACCTCCACAGGTTGTTCGCTCATCATTCATCACTCATCATTCATCATCTTTCCATGCCTAGCACCAAGGAAATCCGCACCCGCATTAAGGCGGTTAAAAACACCGGGCAAATCACCCGGGCGATGCAGCTTGTGGCCGCTTCAAAGATGAAGCGCGCCCAGGACGACGCCATTGCGGGCCGCCCTTACGCACTTCTCTTGGCGGAAATCCTCGAATCCGTGGCCGACCAGGAAATCGAGTTCAGCCACCCGCTGCTCGAAAAGCGCGAGGTAAAGAAGCGCGGCATCCTCGTTATCTCATCGGACAAGGGCCTCTGTGGTGCGCTCAATGCCAATCTGTTTAAGCAGATCATGGCAAACAAGGAGCCCACCGCCTACGTCTCCTGCGGCAGAAAGGCTACCCAGTTTATCAGCCGTACGCACCGTGAGCTCAAGGCCGACTTTACCATCTCGGACAAGGTCACCTACCACGAGGTGCGCACCGTGGTCGAGTTCATGCTCGAGCTCTACTACAACGGTGAGATTGACACCATTGAGGTGCTCTACAACCGCTTTGTTAACACGCTCACGCAGGAGCCGACCATCACGCGCCTTGCCCCGATGGATGAACTGCGCGAAACGCTCGATCGTGTGCGCAAGCGCGAACAGATCGAGTTGGCTGAGACACACAGCGACCAGCGCGAGTTTATTTTTGAGCCCAGCCCGAAGGCCATCCTCCAGGAGCTGCCCAATCTTTTCGTCAAAGAGGAAATCAACCACCTCGTGCAGGAGGCCAAAGCCTCTGAGCACAGTGCCCGCATGGTGGCCATGAAGTCCGCCACGGACAACGCCAAGAACCTCGTCGGCGATCTCACCCTACAGTACAACAAGGCCCGTCAGGCCGCTATTACCCAGGAAATTCTCGAAATCGCCGCCGCGTCGGCGAACTAACACTCTCATTTCAAACGCATACCAAGATGAGCAACATCGGAAAAATCGTACAGGTCATCGGCGCTGTCGTCGACGTGCAATTCAGCGAGGAGAACGTCCCCGAAATTTACAACGCCCTCCACGTGTCTTATAAGATCGGCACCGAGGACAGCAAGGTCGTGCTCGAAGTGCAGCAGCACCTCGGTGAAGGCATGGTCCGCGCCGTGGCGATGTCCACCACCGAAGGCCTCGTTCGTGGTCTCGACGTGGTCGACACCGGCGCCCCGATCTCCGTCCCGGTAGGTGAGCGCGTGCTAGGCCGTATCTTTAACGTCGTCGGTGATACCGTGGACGAGCGTGGCCCCTGCGAAACGGAAAAGCGCTACCCGATTCACCGCCAGCCGCCGAGCCTCGTCGAGCAGGACACACAGGCGCAGATTCTCGAAACCGGCATCAAGGTCATCGACCTCATTTGCCCCTTCATTAAGGGGGGTAAGGTCGGCGCCTTCGGTGGTGCCGGTGTGGGTAAGACCGTGGTTATCATGGAGCTCATCAACAACATCGCCAAGGCGCACGGTGGTTACTCCGTGTTCGCTGGGGTGGGTGAGCGCTCCCGTGAGGGGAACGACCTTTACTGGGAAATGAGCGAGTCCGGTGTTATCGACCAGAAGAACATCGAAAACTCCAAGGTGGCTCTCGTTTACGGTCAGATGAATGAGCCCCCCGGTGCCCGTATGCGCGTGGCTCTGACCGGACTGGCCATGGCCGAGTACTTCCGCGACGAAAAGAACCAGGACGTTCTGCTCTTCGTCGACAACATTTTCCGTTTCTCCCAGGCCGGTTCCGAGGTATCCGCTCTGCTCGGTCGCTCCCCCTCTGCGGTGGGTTACCAGCCGACGCTGGCCCAGGAAATGGGTATCCTGCAGGAGCGCATCACCTCGACCAAGAAGGGCTCGATTACGTCCTTCCAGGCGGTGTACGTTCCGGCGGACGACTTGACCGACCCCGCTCCGGCCAATACCTTTGCTCACCTTGACTCGACCATCGTTCTCGAGCGCCGTATCGCCGAGCTGGGGATTTACCCGGCGGTTGACCCGCTGGCCTCGGTTTCCAACGCGCTCTCTCCGGACGTCGTTGGCGAGGAGCACTTCAACGTCGCCCGCGGCGTGCAGAATGTTCTCCAGCGTTATAAGGACCTGCAGGACATCATCGCGATTCTCGGTCTGGACGAGCTCTCCGAAGATGACCGCCAGGTCGTCTTCCGCGCCCGTAAGATCCAGAAGTTCCTCTCGCAGCCCTTCCACGTGGCCGAAGTCTTCACCGGCTTCCCCGGTGTATACGTTCCGGTTGCTGATACCATCAAGGGCTTCAAGATGATCCTCGACGGTGAGCTCGACGATGTGAACGAAAACGACTTCTACATGAAGGCCGGCATCGACTCCGTCGTGTCCCCCGCCAAAGCCTAAGGATTTCCCATGCCGCTGACCCTCGAAATCGTCACTCCCGAAGGCAAGGCCTTCAATGGCGTCGTGCAGGATGTCGTCCTGCCGACCGAAAAGGGCGAGATCAACGTGCTGCCCGGTCACCAGCCGCTGCTCACCTTGGTTGAGCCCGGCGAGATTCAGGCCACGATGGAGAGCGGCCGTGAGTACCTCGCAGTGGACAAGGGCTTTGCCCGCGTGCAAAACGATGTCGTTTCCGTCCTCACTGAGGGTGCGATCAACGTCCAGGAGATCGACTTGAACTTTGTCGAGAACGCCCGCGAAAAGGCCGAAGCCGCGCTGAAGAAGGCCCGCGAAGAAGGCACCGACGCCGCCGAAATCGAAAAGCTCGAGGCCATCGCCCGCTTCGCTGTCACGCAGGAACTGGTCAAGGCCAAGAAGCGTAACTAGCGCAGGCGTGAGCGGTTCCTTCGCGGCTCTTTCACGGGCCATTGCTGACAATGGCGGGCCGCTTAGCTTCGAGCAGTTCATGCGTGAGGCGCTCTACCATCCTGTGCGCGGCTACTATGCGCAGCGCGTGGAGATTGGTAAGTTCGGCGACTTTTCCACCACTTCGACCCTTAGCCCGATTCTGGGCGAGGCGGTTGCTGCGTGGATACGGAGCCGCTACGAGGAGCTGATTGGAGGTGGCCCATGTGCTGTTGTTGAGCTCGGGCCTGGAAATGGTGCGCTGCTTGGCGAGGTTATGCGTCGTCTTTGTCATGGAAAAATGGATACAAAAGAGGGTGCTGGAGTGCTCTCATTTATTGCGGTAGAAAGTTCACCGCGCTTGCGCAGTGTCCTTCATGATAAGTTCGGGGATCGTATCCAAATTTTCGATACACTAAGTGACGCGCTTGCCGCTTGTGGTGGCAATGCTCTCATTTACTCGAATGAATTTCCTGATGCCTTTCCGGCTGTACAGCTTCGCTATGTGGGCGGAGATTGGCAGGAGATATTTGTCGATGTGAAAAGCGACGCGCTTTCGGAGATTTCCCAGCCGCTTACCCGCGGCATCGATGCGGATGCGCCCAATCGCGTGCGCCCAGGTCAGCGCCTTTTTATTCACCCCAGTTATCACCAGTATCTGAGAGAAAATCTGGCGGGCTTTCAGCAAGGGGCCATGTTGACGATCGACTATGGGCGAGCTTATCCCTCGGGGGAGTGCCGCGCCTATGGCGAGCATCAGCGCTACGAGGGCTTGGATGTTTACCAGTATATGGGTGAGCGTGACATCACCTGCGATGTGAACTTTACCGACCTGAAGCGTTGGGGCGAGCAGCTCGGGCTGGCGACGACTTCACTGCAAACGCAGGCCGAATTTTTCGAAGAGCACATCACCGGATTGGCGGAGCGCGCGAAGGACGACGAGGCCGTGGCGTTTCTAACGAATCCCCTTGGCGCGGGTGGTGCCTTCATGTGCCTGGAGCAGCGGGTGGCACCCGCTGGCAGGGATTTCGTCGAGGCAAAATAGCTTATCTCGTATTGACCGTGACGGATGACGAAAGGTTGTCGCCCTCTCATCATCGTGGTTGTCGTCCCGGGAGTGCGGCGAAATTTGTTTGCTTGACGGACAATGCCAGTAGGTGTTGGTTGCTCATGCTCTCATGCACCAAAACTTCACCAACGTATTTATCAAATGGATGCACATTCGCCTCGTGGCGCGGATGGGTCTCCGGTGATGCTGTGTGCAAATCCCCCGGAGGCGGCCAATTGGCTGAGGTCTCCGGTTTAGCGGAAATGTTGGTTTAAAGGGTCGCTTCCACAACGTGAAGCTCGATGACCCGCACCTATCAATCCCTCGTTCGATTCAATCGGCACCATAAAGGTGTCGCCTTGATGGCCCTGTCTATCCTGTGCTTTTCCGCGAACTCGCTCGTGGTGAAGGCGGCAGGCTCGATGCCGGGTGTCAACGGTTGGACGGCTACGGCGTTGCGCGGTGCGGTGGGGATACTCATTGTAATGGCCTTCTACTGGCCGCGGCGGCAGTTTCAGCCCGCGCATTTGGTGACTAATCCGCTGCTTTTTCTGCGTGGCATCCTGGGTACGATCGGCACGGTGATTTTCTACATCAGTCTGTTTCACCTTGGGGCGGGCAGGGCAGTACTCATCGCGTGTACCTACACGGTCTTTGGTACGCTTTTTGCAGCGGTGTTCCTCAAGGAAAAGCTACGTCCGGCTCAACTGGCTTGGATGGGGCTCAGTATGCTGGGCTTAACTATCATCACGGGAGTCTGGCAGGGCGGAGGCAGGCTGTCGTTTTACGATGTGCTGGCGGTGGTCGGTGCGTTGGCTGCCGGTGCTGTGGTGGTCACGATACGTCGTTTGCACCGCACCGAGAGCACGGGCACGATCTATTCGGCCCAGTGCTTTTACGGTCTGCTCTTTGTCGCGCCGCCCGTGGCCCTTGATGCTCCGGCCTTTAGCGGTCTGGCTTTTGCCATTCTGGTAGCTGCGTCTGTTCTGGTTTCGCTGGGGCAGCTGACCATGACGCGGGCCTACCGCGACATGCCCGTGGCTCAGGGATCAAGCATGCAGCTAACGATGCCGGTGGTGACCGCGGTTGGCTCAGCTTTGTTTTTCGGAGAAGTCTTTAGCTACGCGGATGTGCTCGGTGCGGCCATGATTCTGTTTGGCTGTCTGCAAATGGTTCGGCTGAAGTACGCGCGTCCGGACCCAGTGGCGGACGAACTCAGGGCAAACGCGAACGAACCTCTGCCGCAGCCCAGCGGGCGTGCTCGGCGATAACTGCGTCTGTCTCCCGGGCGGCCTGCTCCAGCGCGGGCAGGTCGTCTGCGGTGCCGATGTTACCCAGAACGATGCAGATGTTGCGTTTCCAGCGGGTCAGTCCGCTCCGGCGCATGGGCGTGCCAGCGAGGACTTCGCGGAAGGTGGCTTCGTCCCAGCTCAGCATGATGCGGAGGTCCGGGTAGGTGCGCGGGGTGAATTTCGCCTCGCGGGTGAGCTGGGCCCATTTATTCCAAGGGCAGACGTCAAGGCACTCGTCGCAACCGAAGATGCGGTCGCCGATGGCTCGTCGGTATTCCAGGGGGATGGTGCCTTCGTGCTCGATAGTGAGGTAGGAAATGCAGCGTCTGGCGTCGAGCTGGTAGGGCGCGGTGATCGCGTCTGTGGGGCAGGCGTCGATGCAGCGTGTGCAGGTGCCGCAACGATCGGGTGGCGGGGAGTCGGGCTCGAGCTCGAGCGTGGTAAAAATCATGCCCAAAAAGAGCCAGGTACCGCACTCCTTAGGGTTGATGAGGATGGTGCTTTTTCCCTGCCAGCCGAGGCCCGCGCTCATGGCGACGGGTTTCTCCAGCACGGGCCCGGTGTCGACGTAGGGTTTCTGGTCTGCGCCGTAGTGCTCGCGCAGGTGCGTACAGAGCTGCTTGAGTTTTTTCAGGATGATCTTGTGGTAGTCGCCACCCAGCGCGTAGCGGGCGATGCGTCCGCGCCGCTCCGGATGGGGCTGCCAGTAGTTCATGCCCAGGCAGAGAATGCTGCGCGCCTCGGGTAAAATATTTTCCGGCTGGAGGCGTCGTCCGTTGTTTCGCTCCATCCAGCTCATGTTGCCGTGCTTCCCCTCGGCAATCCATTGCAGGTAGTACTCGCGTCGCAGCGGGGGATCGACCGGAGCCACGCCAAAGGCCTCAAAGCCGAGGTCACGGGCTTGAGTAGCAAGGTCGGCTTTTGCGTCGATCGACATGGGTGCATGCTGCGGTATTCGCGCTGCTAATGCCAGCTTTTGCCGCGCTGATGATTCGCATTGGAGTTGAAATCGCCGCTCCCCGGGCGTAGCTTTGCAGAATGCAGCGTCTCGACTCGCGCCAGTGGCCGAACATCGTAACACCGGGCAGCCGGGTCTTTATCGGCTCAACGGCGGCTTGCCCGCAAGCGCTGGTTGCATCGATGCTGGCCAACCGGAAGCACCTGAAAGATGTCGAGCTGGTGCATATTTTGATTCAGGGCAAAGCGCCCTGGGCAGAGGAGGAGATGCGGCAGACCTTTCGCGCCAACAGCTTCTTTCTCAGCGAGGGCGTCCGCGAATCTGTCAATGAAGGGTGGAATGACTACACCCCGGCCTTCCTAAGCGACGTGCCCTCGCTCTTTGAGGACTCGATTTTGCCGCTGGATGTGGCTCTGATTCAGGTTACGCCGCCCGACGAGCTCGGTTACTGCTCGCTCGGTGTGAGCGTGGACATTATCCCCTCGGCGGTGCGCACAGCGCGTACGGTTGTGGCGCAGATAAACCCGAAGATGCCCCGTACTCACGGCGACAGCTTTCTGCACAAGGACTGCATCCACTATTTTATGGAGGCCGAGGAGGAACTGCCAGAGTGGAAGCCTAAACCCGATGAGGGCGAGGCCGAGCGCATCGCCCACTACACCGCGCAGCTCATTGAGGACGGCAGTACGCTCCAGTTAGGCGTGGGGCGTATCCCGGACCAGATTTGCAGCGCGCTTAGCGGGCATAAGCACCTCGGCATCCATAGCGAAATGTTTAGCGACGGCGTCATGCGACTGATGAAGCAGGGGGTGGTCGATAACTCGCTTAAGGGGTTTGGACGGGGGCGTTCGGTATCGTCGTTTTGTCTTGGCTCGCGTGAGCTGTATCAGTTTCTCCATGACAACCCGCATGTGCAACTGCTGCGTACCGAGCTGACGAATAACATCACCAACATCGCGCGTAATCCCCGCATGGTGGCGATCAACAGCGCGGTGGAGGTGGACTTGACCGGACAGGTGGCGGCCGACTCGATTGCGGGTCAGTTCTACAGTGGCATTGGTGGGCTGATTGATTTTATGCGTGGCGCTGCCATGAGCCCCGGCGGTCTGCCGATCATTGCGCTTCCCTCTACGGCAAAGGGCGGCACCGTGTCGCGCATCGTTCCGCGCCTGAGCCCGGATGCGGGCGTTGTGGGCAGCCGGGCCGACGTGCACTTTGTCATCACCGAGTACGGGATCGCCACGCTGCGCGGACGCAGCATACGTGAGCGTGCGCTGGAGCTGATCCAGGTCGCGCACCCGAAGTTTCGGGACGACCTGCTGCGCTTTGCCCGAGAGCGCAAGTACGTCCCGGCCTATGAGCAGTTGGTGCCTCGCCCCGTAAGCGGCGCTGGCGGGGTGGACTGGGAGCGCATCACGCTGAGCGATGAAGAGTATATGCTGCGCCCGCTTCACCTTTCGGATGAGCGCCGCTTGCAGGAATTTTTCTATTCACATACACCTGAGACCGTGCACAAGCGCTATGGCTATCACATTACCACGATGACGCGTGAGCGTTCATATGAATTAGTAAGTGTTAACCAAGAGCGCGATCTCGCACTTGGCATCTTTGAGATGAAGGGACCGCTTCAACGCATCCATGCGGTGGGGCGTTACTATCTGGATGAGAGTGGAGCCTCGGCGGAAATCGCATTTGTGGTGAGGGAGTCCAAGCGCAGGACGGGAATGGGAACTTTTTTGCTCAATAGAATGATCCATATAGCGAAGCGCCGAGGGCTTAAGCAATTATGGGCGCATGTTATGCGTAGCAACGAAGCCATGCTGCGTTGCTTTGAGCGCAATGGTGGCGTGGTCAGCCCCGGAGGAGAGGCTGATGCCGTGCAGGTGGTTTTTGAGCTGGATGCGCAATGACGACATTTTGCGCGGATAAATGGTACTCGTCTCGCTCTTGATAGCTTGGTGGAAGCGCGCTTTAGATAAGCACGGATTTATCTCTTGCCAGGTAATGCGCAGCCTATGTATAACGCTTTATCTTATACATAAATAATTATGAGTATTGATCAGAAATTAAAAGCATTGGCCGAAAAGGAAAAGCAGTTGGCCAAAGAAAAAAAGCAGCTCGTCGAGAAGCAAAAGAAGCTGAAGGTAGCCGAAGCCAAGCTCGAGACGCTCTTTAAGCAAAGCGGATACGATACGCCGAAGGATTTAGTCGAAGCCCTTATTGATAAGTATAAGGTGCGCCTGTACCGTAAGCGTGCGACGGAGAAGTCCTCCACGGGTCGCCGCAAGCGGACAAAGATCACCGCAGAATTGCGCGATCAGGTGAAGGGGAAGTTGAAGAACACTTCCATGAACAAGGTTTCCAAGGAGATGGAGATCAGCTACGCGGTCATTGCCAAAATAGCCAACGGCACCTACGACCATCTCTAAGCCGAGCAGCACGTGCTCCCTTTTTACAATCCGCAGGCCTGGCTTGCGGATTTTTTATGTCTGGCATACACTATGCTCATTAAAAGGTATGCGGCTGGTACTTCCCAGATGCAGGCAGGGGCTCACGCCTGAGGATATTACGTTTCTCATGCAGACCCTTCGACCTGTGACCGGTTCGGCGACAGATATGTTTTCGCTGATGAGTGACCCGCATATCCGCGACCGCCTGTTGGACGAGGCAGCCGTACGGCAGCAAATTCTGGAGCAGCCAGATGCCTTGAGGGTATCCGCATCGCTGTACTTCTACGTGCTCACGCGGCGCGCGTTGATGGAGGCGGGAGTGGATAACTGCGACTTGGCCGACTACCTGGCCTCGCTGATGGTGGCTCGTCTGCAGGAGCACGCGTCGAGTCCGCAACACGTACCCTACGTTGTCGACGCAGCGCTCGAGATTGGCGAGTCCTCCGGTGCAGAGCGCTTTTACCTGATTGTGCGTCTGGCCGACCACCTGCTGTTCATTACGGGGCTGTACCCGGCGCACTTGGAGCGGCGGCGGCAGCGGCGTGGCGCGCCCTCGATCGACTACTACGACCAGATCGGTGGTGCCCACTACCGCGCAGCCAGCGGACATGTGCTGGCGCGGGAGTATTGTCTGGAGGATATCTTTAAGGTGCTCAGCAGTGCCTACGTGGATGTGCGTGCGGCCCTCAATCGCATAGGCGACCAACTCGCCTTTATGGGGGCAGACGGTCCCCTTCCGCGGCACTTGCTGAACTAGTGTCGTGTTAGCTTAGTTCTTGCCTGAACTATTTCACCGCAGAGACGCAAAGTCGCAGAGAGCTTCCGATTTGAGCATTATCTTAGGCAATGCCTGATACGCTTTTGTGCCTTTTGCGGCTATTCACTTATTCAAAGAGCTTGGCTAACGGTACACTAGGCGGTGTGGTGCTTGCGCCTGGCTCATGCTTAGGGTTGCCAAGGGCGGTCGTCTGAGGCTAAGGGTGGTGCGTATCTTATGGCCAAATTGCACATCAGACGCGGACGCAAGCAAGTCTCTCCCGGCCTTCTGGGCTTTCGCCTCGGGCAGAAGCGTGACAAGCTGAATAAGCCCTATGTCGTCTTGGAGTTGTTTCCGGGCCGACTTTTTGTGCTCTTTGCGGTGCTGGCCGTAGTGGGGTACCTTTCAGCGGCACTTGCCTTGTATGCCTGGCGCGAGAATAAACTCGGTGAGCACAATACGGTGGGCTATATGGACATTTTGCTCGGGCCGGTGGACAATGGGAATTTGCAGATAAAGTTGGGGCAGAGCCAGATTGCTTACGGCATGGAGGCTTATGAAAAGCAGGATTGGCGCGTGGCTCTCATGTCCTTGCAAAACGGGCTGCGTCGCTACCCGGCAGATCAGAAGGCCACCCTCCGGTATGCGGCGATCACTTTTGCGATGGGGCATTCCCAGAGGGCGACCGATCTGCTCGTCTCCGGGTTGGAGTATGGGTATCCTGAAGAGCGGGACTACCTGGAGTTTCTTTTTCAAATCCTCCGGTACGAGCGTAACCTTGCCGCGCTGGAGCGTGCAGCGGAGCTGCTGCTGGAGATGCCGGAAGTGGCAAATGATGCTGGGCGCAAGCAGGGCATCCAGAAGAATTTGCTTCGCACCATGCTGCTGAACGAAAACTATCTGGCAGCCTACAATCTGGCAGTGGCCATCGGGCAGGAGCCGGAGGTGTCCTTTCAGACGGACGATGCGATCGTGCTGGCCCTGACCAAGCTGGGCCAGGGCGACAAGGCGCTTGCCCATCTTTCAGGCATGGATCAGCGCATCCGCAACAGCCCGCAGTTTATGCTGCTGGAGGCAAACGCCCTTAATTTGGCCGGGCGTACGGATGAGGCCATGCCCCTGCTGGAGCAAATCTTCGCGGATTATCCCAATCACCTTGAAGCTCAGCAGAACGCCATTTTTCTGCTGCTTTCCATGGGAGATGAGGCCAAGGCCCGGGCCTATCTCGACCTCTACCTGAGCATGCACAGTGCCAAGCCAGGGGCATTGATTAGCCTTGCGAAGCAGTTGACCGACTTGCCCAAGAGCGAGTACGTGAAGCGCATTTATGATTTTTCCCTCAAGAGCAGAAACCCCAATACCTACACGATTGAGTTTCTGCTCGCTCAGGCCTACCTGACGGAAGGGAAGTGGGCGCAGGCTGTGCAAACGGCAGACACGTGGCGAGCCCGGGTGGTGGGCGAGATCGAAGACCCGCAAGTCGAGCTCTTGCTGCTGTTATTCGAGGAGGTCAGAACCCCGGCTGTGGCCACGGAGGACGCGGTCGTTACGCTGTTGAAGCAGTATGAGTTCACCCCCGAGCTGTACTGGGAAGTGGTGAACACCTTCGGCGGGCTCAATCGATTTTCTCCGGCCATCGTGGCGGCAGACATGGCCGTTGCCCGTTATCCGTATAACGCGATCCTGATCGACCAGCGCAAAGCGGTGATTAAGCGCCAGCAGGACCATGCTGCAGGACGTGCCCCCGGCGGGCAGGGCAAGGTCCAGAGCTATCATGGCGGCGGGCTGCCGCTGATGGACAATCAGGAGATGCCTGAGTCCGGGTTCTAGGCCGTGTTTTCAAATTCATCAAGGTCGGTAGAAAAGGGTCTTTTCGCGTCTTTTTCCGTTTTCTCAGTTCATGAATCTGGATTCACACCACTTCGAAAGCCGAAAA
>JAUIAM010000031.1 GCA_030425485.1 Verrucomicrobiia bacterium | reverse complement strand
TGTCAGTAGCGCCAGTTCACCGACCCATATTGGCATTTTCTGGATAGCCGCATCCACCGGGGACGCACCCGTAGCGTACGTTGTGGAGCGCCGGGATGATCTGGGTGGCTGGGTCGAGATCGCCGTCGTGCCAGCCTCGCAGACCTATTACAATGACACGGGGCTGATGCCATCGTTTATCTACCTGTACCGCATCAGAGCCCGAAACGGCAGCGTGGATTCGGAACCCACCTATATCACCATCGCAGAGACACACTCCTACTACGTGCAATGGCTGCTGGATAACTACGGCACCGCAGATGTCTCACAAATCTCAAACAGCGAGACCGAAGGCACCCACCCGATGTTGCGCTATGCCTTCAACATGGACTCAAACGGGCCAGTGAATACGATGCCGGAAGCGGGCAAGATTGGAATGCCCCGCACCTTCGAGCGTGATGGCTATCTCTGCATGGAATTCCTACGCCGTGTGGACAGCACAGGCTCGGGTGTCAGCTATGTTTGCGAATTCTCGTCCGATTTTTCCCAATGGGACGAGTCCAGCATCCTCGTCTCCTCGACTCCCATAGACCAGGACTGGGAGCGAATTGTCATACGCGACACAAAGCCGATGAACACAGAGGAGGGGCGCTTCGCCCGCGTAGTCGTAAACGACAACCAGTAAACGTCCCCTCAGCATGTCAACTCGCGAAAGGTCAGGAGCACACTCCCCCAAGAGGCGCTGTTTCCATCTGGCATGCTGTCTGAGTCTGCTCGTGCTGGCAGCTTGCGGCAAGGATCAGGAGCCAGAACCTGAAGCAATGATAGAAAAGCCGAAGCAAACAAAAACCTTCGCCGCAGATGCAACAGAGGAAAATACCCATATAACGCCTCAAGCGATAGAGAGGGCCGCGCACATCAGCAGTCCTGACAGCCCTATTGTTGAAAGCACTACGCAGGAAGTCATCTACAACGAAGAGGGATTTCCCTATGAACGATTGACCCGCGATACCGACGGCGCACTCCTTCGTCGGGAAAGCTTTGGCTATGACGGCGAGCAACGCCTGATGGTATGGCAGACAGCGGATGTGGACAGCGGCACGCACCGTAAGGTCATCTACAGCTATACGCCAGAAGGCACCTTGAGTACGGTGCAAACCCACACTGCCAATGGCGAAATCAGCCTGATAGAAATCGACTCGGTGTCAGAGGGACATAGCCCGGTCTATTCCGGGCACCTGATTCGAGTCAATGGCACGAAAGCCACCTATGAGGGGAACCCATTCCCCTGGGTCGCTGGCCCACAACCATAAAGGGTATCTCTATCATGAAGTCGCAGTGGCCAAGAGCTGCTTCCTAAGTTTCCGGCACCTCAGCCATAATTAAATAGCGCGGGGCACAATGCTTATGAGGCATGAACACATTAAAATACCTATTGAAATTTCAAAAACACTCCACTATGCCCTACCCTAGGCGAAGCACTGCGCTCCGGTCCGGCCACACCTCAGACCATTGCTATCTATGATTGATAAGATATTGGTAGGGACAGCCGCCTCAGCCATCCGCGGCTGCCTGAGGCAGGCAGCCCTACCCGGCCCACTGGCTTTATCATTTTTATGGGAAGACAGTATCAAACATGCTTTTTGGCTGAAAAACAAAGGGTTGACCCGTAGCCACAGGCCGACTTCTAAGTTAAAGACAAGCTTTGCGCCTGCCGGGCATCGGTGCCATTGTTCTCCGCAGCGACATCAACCCATACCCGCACTTACCCCTTTCCTCACCTCGCTTTTTCCGCTAACTGAATGGAGCCATCATGAACTGCTCGCTTAGGCACTCAGAACCCCCGGCCAGGTCATCGATCAAGGTGCTTAAGCAGCGCGTTGAGGGGGCGACAATCAACCCACCGGTGGAGGACTCTCTGGCCATTGAAGACCCGCTTGAAATCGTGCTGCGCTACCGACGCGGCGAGCTGGAGGTTGAGAAAAAATTACTGGTGACCATGCGAACGCCCGGCGCGGATAGCTGCCTCATCCATGGGCTTCTTTACAGCGAAGGCATCATCAACAGTTCCTCAGACATACTCAATCTGAGCTACGAAGGCGACGGGCAAGCGGCTCCCACCCGCGCTTTCGTTACCCTCGCCCGCGAAGAGCTCATGGCTGAGTCGGTCGGCAAGCGTCATTGGGCAGCCAATGCCAGCTGTGGCGTATGCGGAACAAATGCCATCGAAAACCTGGCCTTAGCCCCGCACCTCAAGCTGACCGACGAAGCCAAGGTATCGGTGCAGTTAATACACGCGCTGCCCAATCTGATGAGGAGCAAACAGGCCACATTTGACCGGACGGGCGGGCTGCACGCAGCGGCGATCTTTACCAGCCGGGGCGAACTGCTGGCCAGCCACGAAGATATTGGCCGACACAACGCGTTGGACAAAGTCATCGGCGAGCTACTCTGCCAACAACGCCTCGACCAAGAACCACTTGTCCTGGCGGTCAGCGGCCGCATGAGCTACGAGATCATCCAGAAGGCTTTGATGGCAAGGCTGTCCATCGTTGCCGGTGTCGGCGCACCATCGAGCCTGGCCGTTTCCATGGCGGCAGATTTCAACCTGACGCTGATTGGCTTCGTCCGAGATAATAGTTACAATATCTACAGTTGCCCCAAACGTCTCATCTAACAGTAAACGCTATGCCCAACACGCCCTCTAAACTCCCGCAACCGGAGCCACCACGCAAGCTCGACCACCTGCAGCTCGGCAGCCCAAAGGACAAGGCAGTGGGCACGCCCGCGGTACTCTCTTCCCTGCAGCACGTTAATCGACAGGCAGGGGTTCAGCGCGGAGCAAAGGCCTTGTTGAGGATGAACCAAAAACATGGGTTTGACTGCCCGAGCTGCGCCTGGCCAGACCCAGATCACGAGCGCTCCCGTTTCGAATTTTGCGAAAATGGAGCCAAGGCGATTGCCACGGAAACCACCCGCAAGCGGGCCGATGCCCAGTTCTTCAAACAGCACTCAGTCCATGAGCTGGGCGAACAATCAGACTTTTGGCTCAACGACGCCGGGCGCCTCACTGAGCCCTTTCTGCTGGACGAGGCCCAGAGCCACTACCGCCCCATCTCCTGGGAGGAGGCATTTAAACTCATTGCGACCGAGCTCAATGCTGCCGCCACTCCGGACGAAAGCGTCTTTTACACCTCGGGTCGCGCGAGTAACGAAGCGGCTTTTCTCTACCAACTTTTCGTCCGCCAGTACGGCACAAACAACCTGCCGGACTGTTCCAATATGTGCCATGAGTCCAGCGGTGCCGCACTCAACCAGACAATCGGCATCGGCAAAGGCACAGTCACGCTTGAGGACATCGAGACGACTGACTGCCTGATGATACTGGGGCAGAACCCCGGCACGAACCACCCGCGCATGCTGACCTCGCTGGAGAAAATGGTCCAGAACGGGGGTAAAATCATTTCCGTCAACCCACTCCTGGAGACCGGCCTGAAGGCCTTCTCGCACCCGCAAAAGCTATCCGGCATTCTGGGGAAATCCACTCCCTTGGCCTCGCAGCACCTGCCGGTGAAACTCAATGGCGATCTCCCATTTCTCAAAGGCATGCTGAAGTGTGTGCTTGAAGCAGAGAAGGCCATGCCGGGTACAGTGATCGATCAGGCTTTTATTCGCGACTACACGCAGGGTTTTCAGGCGTTAGAGGAGCATATCCAAAGCATAAGCTGGCAAGCCATCACGGAGGGCAGCGGCCTGAGCGAGTCAGCCATCCGCCAAGCGGCGCAGACATTTATCGATGCAGCGGATTGCATCAGTTGCTGGGCGATGGGGTTGACCCAGCACCACAATGCGGTCGAGACCATCCGGGAGCTTGTCAACCTCCACCTTATTACGGGGAAAATCGGCCGCCCACGCAGCGGTCTCTGCCCAGTCCGCGGACACAGCAATGTACAGGGCGACCGCACCATGGGCATTTGGGAGAAAATGCCCGAAGACTTTCTCCAGAAGCTGGACACCACGTTTGGATTTACCTCTCCGCGAGATCATGGTTATGACACGGTAGAGGCCATTGAGGCCATGCACGCCGGTAAGGTGCGCGTCTTCATCGGCCTGGGGGGCAACTTCCTGTCCGCCTCACCGGATACTTACTTCACGGCAGAAGCCCTGCGCAAATGCGCGCTCACCGTCCATATCTCAACCAAGCTAAACCGCGGGCATCTCGTCACCGGCAGGCGCGCGCTCATCCTGCCCTGCCTGGGGCGTTCCGAGAAGGATATCGGCGCCACGGGGCCGCAGTTCGTTACCGTGGAAAACTCCATGGGGATTGTGCACGATTCCGAAGGCAAGCTTGAGCCCGCATCGCCCCACTTGCGCAGCGAGGTATCGATCATCTGCGGCATGGCAAAGGCGACGCTGCCCAACAGCACAGTGCCGTGGGACAGCCTCTCCGGCGACTACAACCTCATCCGCAATGACATCGCCAGGGTCGTGCCGGGGTTTGAGGACTTTAACGCCAAGGTCAGGACAGCCGGCGGTTTTTATCTGCCCAACGCCGTTAAGCAACGGCAGTTTAACACAGATAGCGGCAAAGCCGAAATCACCCTCAATCCCCTGCGTCCGCTCGTCCTTCAGGAAGGCCAGCTACTCTTGCAGACGTTCCGCAGCCACGACCAGTTCAACACGACTATCTATGGCCCGAACGACCGCTACCGAGGCGTTAAAAATGAGCGGCGGGTTATTTTTATGAATAAGCAGGACATGGATGCGCGCGGCATTGCGCCCGAGCAGCCCGTGGACATCACCAGCCACTTTAACGGCGAAACGCGCACGGCAGAGCTTTTTCTGGCCATTGCCTATGACACCCCCCGGGGCTGTGCCGCCGCCTACTACCCGGAGGCAAATGTGCTGGTGCCGTTACAGTCCTTTGCCGCGGTCAGCAAGACGCCAACCTCGAAGTCAGTCATTGTCACCGTCAAGCCGCACTCGCGTTAAAGCGCCTCGGCCTCGCTCTGGCCGACATCAGTCCGGAGGCGGTAAAAGCCCTGGGCATTTTCGTCTGGCGAGGGCAACCTGAACAGTAGCTGCCCCTCCTCACCTTGATGGAGTAAGTCGATACCGTCCTCAGCCACCCAGGCACCAAAGCGCTCTCGGCTCACGATCGTCTGCCAGGAGCCGGGGGACAAATCAGGCGACCACTCCATGGTAAACCCTGTGTCGTTGCGGGGGACGGGCATGGCGAAATCGAGGCCACTTCCGTCCCGTAGCAAGCGCGGTTGCAAGGTGGGGCTCCCCGGCAGCGCAGGATCGAGACCGAGCAAGAACTCGACGGCATTCGGCAGCCCGTTTCCGTTAAAGTCCGCTCCCGGGTCAGCAGAAGGCAGCGTCGCATTTTCAGCAAAGACCGCTTCGCGCCAAAGCCCATAGGCGGAGAGCTGGCTAATCCAATCGCGAATGAGTGCCCGGTCGGCCAAAGGCATGGGATCGCTCGGGCGCATGTTTGTGCCGACCTGCGGTGTCAGCGAATTGATTTTCTCCATCAGGTAGCTGCGCTCTGGATGGCCGGGCTCAACGAGTTTGACACCCGTTGCCTCAACGCTGTAGCGGTCCACCAGTTCGGCAAAACTCGCCTCGGCCTGCAAGTCGAGCCCCCCGCTATTCGTGGCAATGTCATTGTGACAGCCGATACAGTTCGCGGTAAAAATCGGCTGGATCTGCGTTATGAAGTCCACGTCGAGCGTCTCGGGGATGCCGGACAAGTCAGCCACCCCCACACCGCCATCGTACAGGCCCAGCACGAGGTTGAGCATAGAGAGCGATTGGCCCGCCACCACGACTTCTGCCGAGACGGGCCCATAAACCGCCGCCCCGGTGTCACCGGGTGCATTCATGCGGAATGTCCCTGCATCTTCCGTCGCCATGGGGAAGTAGAAAAAGCCAAGTTCATCGGTATCCAGACGATGCAACACTCCGGTGGGAATGCCCGGCGTATCCGCCTGGATGTCCCGTCCGCCCACGATAGCAAATGGCAGCATACCCTCGGCACGGTACAAACCCACATCGGTGCTGGCCGGACGCCCCAAGGTGTCCAGGGCTCTTCCGGCGATGGCCGTCTCCGATAGGTTCAGCTCCATGCTCAAGGTTGATCCGTTATCGAGATCAACGAGGTAGCCGCCCGTCTTTGCGGCCAGACCACCCGCGCCATCATCGACCACCACCACAAGCCCGGCAGAGGTCAGCTCGACATCGAAGCTCAGGTCAAGTGATGTTCCCGCGGGAGCGGTGAGCTGATTCAGCCCTTCTCCACTCCCCCCACTCACAGGCGCGGGCGACATGCCGTCGGCCTGGTAAAAGCTCAGGGTAAGCGGCGTGGACACGGCTAGTCCAGAGCCACTGGATACGTCCTGCATGCTTCCGCTCAGCGACATAGTCGTTGTCCGGTAGACCGTAACCTCCTGGCTGCTGGTCGCCGATAAGCCCGAGGCATTCACAATCGTCAAGCTGACGGTGTAGTGGCCGGGGTCGTTAAAGGCATGCTGCGGACTGGGCTGCGTGGAAGTGCTCCCGTCACCAAAGTCCCACGCCCAGCTTACGATACTGGAATCCGGCGCGCTGGAGGCATCAGTGAAAGTGACGACCAGGGGCGCTTCGCCGCTCACCGGGCTGGACGCAAAATCCGCCACCGGGGCCTCTCCACCCTGATAGCGAATGCGCCCGACCTTGTACCCCGAGCCGAGCGAGTCGCCCTGATTCGAGTCTGTGAAATAGAGCGCACCATCCGGCCCCAGCTCAAAGCTCACCATGCTGGCAGGCGGATTGAGCAGAAAGGCGCCACCGTTGTCCTCCGGGATAGCCTCGATCTGGTCCAGGTCGCTTCCGACTAAATTCCAGCGTCTAATCTCCTGCCCGTAGCGCGCCTGATAAATCACGGGACCATCCGGGGCAAAGGGGCCACCACGTATTATAATGCCTGCCGTCACCGACGGACTACTGGTCCGCAGGATGGTACGTTTCCCGTCAACTGAGCTGTCCTCAAAGTCGGAAGGCCATCCGCCATCGGCCCCGATCTCAATCTGGGCAAGCCTGTCAGTGCCATCGCCGTTTTCCGAGATATAGAGCGCGTCGGAGACAGGCGCGTCCGGGTCGAAGAAGAAGCGAAAGGGATTTCGAAAACTATGCGCCCAGATACGCGAGCGCACCGAATCGGCGTCACCATTCCAGAACGGGTTGCCGGGCAGCCCAAGCCCCGTGGCAGCATCCACACGCAGGAGCTTGCCATTATACACGTCAAGATCATCGACCACGTAGCGGTTACCATCGTCGCCCAGCACGATGTAGAGGGAATACGGGTCATCGGGATGAAAATGCATATCGCCGGCGTTGTGTACGTTGCTCGCGTTGGGCAGGCCGCTGAGCAGGATGTTCTCCGAACCCGCCTCAACCGCGGTAAAGGTGGAGTTCAGCGTAACCCGGGACAAGCGCTGGTCCGAGGCAGTCGAGTAAAAGAGATACATGTAACGGTTGTTGGCAAAGTCCGGGTCGAGCCGCATACCCAGCAGGCCGCGCTCACCGTTTGTATCGACCGCACTGGTGATATCTACCACCACCACAGGCGGGGTAAAATCTCCACCAGCGCCGCCCAGGGCCTGGCGCGGCAATGTCGAGCTTTCCCACTCCACGTCGAGCGACTCCCCGCCGCCCGCTTCAAAATACTCAACCACCAGCGTATACGAACCAACCCCCAGATAGATGTTGCCGGACTGGTAGACGTGCCCATGCGCCCCATCGTTGTCCACCACCTCCAGGCCGTCGATGAGCAAGCGGCTGCCATCATCCGACCCCGTGTAGAAGGTGTAGGTGTCCGCAGTCGTGATCTCCAAGGTGGCGGTATAGCGAAAGCCGAACTGATCATCGCGCAGGCGCGCGTCAAGGTTGAAGCCCGTGGCCGTCCCCGTAGCCGCAGGCGTCAGGCTGTCAAAGTCGGGCAGTTGGTTCCAGTCGCCCTCGTAGTACTGGTACGCAATGCTCATCTGGGGCGCATCGCTGGGCTCAAAGAGCAGGACACGCCCCTGCTTCTCGGCCACATAGAGGCGACCCACGGGGTCGAAATCGAGCGAGATGGTACCATTCCCCTCATAAATCGTTTCAATGACGAAATTGGGATTGGAGAACTGGGCCACAGCGCCCACAGCGCCCGCCAATAGGGTCAGGATGCAGGAGAGAAGAATATGGGGAAATCGGGCGTAGGACATGGGGGTATTTTCATGTAATTTCATGCAACCAAAAGCCTTTTTCAGGCTTGTCAGGAAGCAGGCCCTTAACATTACCTGCCAACAGCCAGACATAGCGTAGAGAATGAAGTTTTGATTGCGATGCAAACGGGATACGCAGATAGACTAGGCAAGCGAAAGGAAGAAATCCAGTTCAAAATGCACTTTTATGCAATTTTAAGCGATCGCATCTCTCTGAAAACAACAAAGAATCTCCCTAACTAATTGCCTGTCAAACGCACGCAAACACAGGCCCGTATTGCACATCACCTGATCGAGGGGGCGGAAGCATCCCAATGCCAAACCCTGGCACCAAGCCTTTGCAGACAAAAAAAGACACTACCCCGTGAAGGATAGTGTCTTGGTCAAAGCTGATCGGAACCTGCGGCTAGCTAGCGGCGGCGACGCACCAGCGCCAGGCTCATCATCAAGCCGCCGAAGAGCAGCGCATAGGTGCTCGGCTCGGGGATGGCTGCGATGGAGCTAACATAGGCCGTCTGTCCCACATTTACCTCCTGGGCATTTTCAAAGCGCAGGCGAAGGTTATCCACATCAGCGAGTGTATCGGCAAAGGTCCCTGAACCTGCCACGCGATCCATCTCCGCCTCCGACAGGTTGAAGGACAAAATCGAGTAACTGTCCACATTGGGTGCGAGCGCAAAGGTGGCACTCGTCTGCCAGATCGTGCTGTCGCTGGACTGGATAGCTACCTTCAGCACAGTCGATGCCGTCGGGGCGTCATTGCCCGCGTCGGTCTCCACGTACATGGTCACATCGAGAGCGCTATAGGCACTGAGGTCGAGACCACCGAGGTTGATCCGGCGCATGTTGGCATTGTTGCCATCGAACCAGTTAAGGCTGTAGACTGCTGCATTACTGCCAGCAACGCCCTCGCCCGCACCAAGCGTGGGCGCTCCAGAAGAGGCCGCCGTGCCGAAAGAGTTCCAGTTGTTTTGCAGTTCAACTGTATCTGCGTAACCGTCGAAATTATCGATCATCAGGGTCTGCGCGTTGGCGACAGATAGACCGGTGGCGAGCACCAGTGAGAGAATAGTCGGTATCTTGAGTTTCATAAGCCTGGATAGTTAGGAAATCACTTCTGTTTTATTTCATTCAATGGAATATTATCCTCGCGCTACTTTGTCAACGGAAAAAATCATACCGTGCCTCCTACCCGAGCGACTGCACGTGCGGAAAACTTACCGAGCGAGAAGCCATGAGTGCATGGCAAGACATAGCTCAAGCCAGCAGACACTCCACGACACGAGCTTGTTCAAGGAGCGGGTCAGAAGTATCGCGCATCCACTCAAGCAGTTACTCTCGGCAATGGCCCAGCACGCCAGCCACGGCCTAGCTCGCATCCGCCGCCGTGGTCGCTGCTTCGCAGCGTGGTGCCAGTTGTGTCAGACTTTGACGCAGACAAATAATGAGGTACTCGTTCTGCTCCCAGGCGTACACGGGCATGACCTTGCGCTTATCATCCTTGAATCGCTCGCGGTCCCATATCGACTCAAGCGTGCCCAGCCAGGAGTGCCCCTCCTGCAACACCGCCAACCAAGCCGTCTCGTCTTCCCGCGGACATTTCAGCAGAGCCCCGCGTCGATACAGGTAAGCCATGAAGCGAATAAAACTCACCAGCGAGCCAAAGGCTTGTCGCTCGCAGCTAACCGCCGGATACAGCCGCTGAAGCGTTGTCGAAATAGCCAGCCAGGCAGCCACCTTCGACTCCAGCTCGCCCTCGCTCTGCTCAATGTCATCTGCCTTCAGCAGCCCCAGGTACTCCTTGCGTTCGGGGGCTAATTCGAAGCACTTAACCAGCGCATCGGCGGCCTCCTTGCCTGCCTCCACCCCGTAAAAGTCGCGCAGGTAATCCGCCATCACGGCGTGCATATCCACCCCACCCGCGGCCTCCATCATAGCCGCTGCGGCTGAGATGCCAGGCCAGAGGCAGTCATGCAGATAACGCATCGGGGTCCATATTGTCGTGGCAATCCCCCGCACGCGGCCCTTGCCGCTCAGCGTTTGAAAAGAGCTCATGCGCTCGATGTTGGGTAGCGCAATCGACCCGGGATAAGCCTGCTGGTCGTAAGTGATTAAAGCCGGGCACAACAGCGCATCAAAGCCTTCATCCAAAACCGTCTGGGCCAGCGTCGGGGGGACATCGGGTGTGTATTGCCACAGGGCGAGCAGGATATCGCGCGGTAAGGTTTCCAGTATCCCGGTTTCGTAGCTGGGCTGGTCGAGCCACATCATCATCTGCTTACCCTGCGCGGTCACCTCGCCGTGGATGAAGCGCACGTAATCCGCCCAAAGCTCGGTCTTGGACTGCGTCTTCAAGGCCTCCTGGGTAAGCGGGTGGTCGCCGAGCTTTACCTCGTCCATCCCAACATGGACCCAGGGCGAGGAGAACATGCGCGCGACGTCAGCGATCAACTCCCGCATCAATTTGCGCGTCTCCGGGTGGACCGGACAAATGGCCGTAAAATCCTCGTCGCACTCACGCAGGTGGCGATAGCGGGCGTGACGGGTGATGTAGCGCGAGTGGCCCAGCGTCTCAAGCTCAGGTATGATGTCCACGCCGTGGTCCCGCGCATAGGCCACGAGCTCCCGCACCTCCTGCTCGGAGTAGGCGTGAGGATCAGCCAGGCCAGGCACACTGGGGAAGTCCACGCTCAGCCCCTGGTCGTCGGAGAAATGCCAGATGAGGGTATTCATCCCCCTTTGTGCCATGAAACGGATCAGCCTCCGGTAGTACTCTCGATTCTCCAGACAGCGCGCGCAGTCTATCATAAACCCCCGCATGCGAGGCCTGGCCGTTGTTCCTGTGTGTGCCATATCAAAAAGTCATCTCCGCTCCGGCCCACATACCATTATTACTGGAAAAACCCAGGGCGAATTGTTCCATTCGATGAAATATTAAATTCGACATCTGTCAATGAATTGTTTTGAATATCCATTAAGTTCATCAAGCATGCCGAACAGTCTTTGACGGTCAGGCCGCGCTGCCGCGCGTTACCAGCACACCCTCCGATGATTACACCCACCCAGCCCAAGAACAACCGCAAGCAGTCGCAGATCGCCAACCGCTTGCGCGTACTCAGGCTCATCTACTCGAGCAAGGCCTACTCCCAGCGCGGCATCGTGCTGGCCACGGAGCTACAGGCGTCCACGATCTCAAATATCATTTCCGAGTTTCTCAAGCTGGGCATCATCGTGGAGGGTGAAAGCATCGAGCGCGGAGGCGTGGGCCCACGCGAAACCGCCCTGCGCATCAACCCAAAGATTGCCGTCACCGTTGGCATCAACCTGCATGCCACCACCCAGGACATCTGCCTCATTGACAGCAGCGGAGCCATCCTCTCCGAGCAGCGCATGAAAAGAACCTGGGGGAAAAGCACGCTCGCACACGTAGCCAATAAAGTCCGCAGCATGACAGATGACGCCGGCCTCAGCATGCGCGACATCAAGGGCGTCGGACTGGCCGTCCCCGGTATTGTCGATGCCGAGTCCGGCGTAACCGTGCTCTCGCGCGCCCTCCAGGTGGAGAACTACCCCATACGCGACCTCCTGGCCGAGCAGTTGCAGTTGCCCGTCCTCATCGACCGCAACGTCAACTTCGGCAGCTACCTCGAACAGCACTTCAACCCCGACCTGGACCTGCACAACTCCGGCTACCTTCTGGTCAGCAAAGTCAAGACCCGGCAGGCCAAGGAAGAATACTCGGTCGGCATGTGCCTCAACCTCGACGGCAAAGTCTACCGCGGTGCCAACCATGCCGCAGGCGAGCTCGACGCCGTGCTCCTGCCCGCTGAAGAGGCCCCCGACACTCCCCACCCCATGCCCTTCTTCCAGAATTTCGGCAACCACTTCGCCTCAGTCATCAACCTGCTCGACCTGAACCACCTCATCATCGTCTCCGAAGAAAACACCCTGTCACAGAAGCACTACGAGCAGTTCTCCAAGGCCCTCAAGACCTCACTCATCCCCTTCAGCAACCGCAGTTTTAGCATGATGCTATCCGATCAGGGCATTCGCGGCATTGCCCACGGCGCAGGTCTCAAGGCCCTCCACCAGTACCTGGAAGCGCGCCTGGGCGAGTCCATCCTCAACCGCAGCAAGTAGCCGTGCATAACGAAATGGACATACACACGCCCAATTATTTCATTGAATGAACTTTTTTATTGCATCCACGCTTATCCGTGCTATCGTATGAACTCATGAAGCACAGAGAATTGAGCATCCTGCTCCTCCTCGGACTCACGGGTTGGGCCTGCGCCAAGGAGCTGCTGATCGAGGACTTCAGCGCATACGGCTCAAGCGAGCAGCTACAGTCGCAATGGAATGCTTTCGGCAATGCGGCCTCGTCCGGCCCCGCCACGCTCGACCTGAACAGTGGGCGCAACAAAACCCATACCGCCCTGTTTCAACTCAACTGGGACGCAGGCGACAACGCCAACATGCGCTTAAAATCCCTGCCCACCGGCAAGCAGGACCTGAGTGAATTCGACGCCGTAGAGGTAGTGCTGATGCTCTCCCCTGATGCTGCGGGTTTCTCCAGCCCCGATCGCCCTACCAGCATGCGTCTTGTTGTGCAGGGCGGCCCGGATGGCTCCATCTGGCAGACCGACTCGTCTCTCAAGACACTTCCACAATCCAAGCACTACCAGACCATTATCTTCAAACTCTCCGAGAATGAGATGGTGCGGGAAAGCGGCAGCAGTTCCTTGCGCGAAACGCTCTCCCAAGTCTCCAACCTCCGCCTGCGCTTTGAAAACCTAAACACCGCCGGCGTGCGTCAGGACGTCTATATCGACACCATCACCGCGAAAGACTAGCCACCGGCCACGCCTTATAATCCCCCCAAAACTCACGATGAAAATACTCGCTTTGAAAACCTTCACCCTCGGCGCTTCACTCTTGGCCTTATCTGCCTCAGCCGATAATGCCGTGGCCTCCTGCCCCACTGCCGCAGCGGGAAAATATGCCGACTCCGCCAGCTCAAGCTTACTCGCTCCCGGTGCGGACATCGGCATGTGGGTCTGGCGCGAAGAGCAGGTGACGAACCCACAGGAGCGGCAGGCCTTGATCGCCTTCTGCCAGAAGTTTGGCATCACGCGGATATTCGTGCAGGTACGCTTTGATAAGGACGGGCAGGGCTACCGCCTCAGCACCCCCGAGGCATGGAGCGCGCTGCTCAGCGCCGCCCACAAGGCAGGGGTCAAAGTCGAGGCACTCGACGGCGCGGGAGAGATGGGCTTTGCCGAGAATCTCGACGACACGCTGGCCCGTCTTGATGCGCTGCTGGCCTTTCAGCTAAAGCAGCCCGCAGACGCCCGCTTCTCCGGCGTCCACTACGACATCGAGCCCTACGTGACCACGCGCTGGAAGCAGGGTGACAAAACCCAGGTTTTACTCGAACTCCTCGACACCATGACCGAGATCAGAGCCTCGGTTCAGGCGGCAGACCCCTCCATGACCATCGCGCACGACATCCCTTTTTGGTACAGCGGGCGCAGCGAGTTTCTTATCGAGTACAACGGCACCACCAAGGGCGTTGACGAGCACATCCAGGACATGTCCGACTTCATGGGCATCATGTCCTACCGCACGCACATGACGGGGCACAACTCCACCTCCGACATCGGCAAGGAGGAGCTCGACTACGCCGGGCGCACAGACAAGAAGGTCTACCTCTCCATCGAGACCGTTCCCCTCGACGAAACCCCGCAGATCACCTTCCACGACCGCGACCCCGTGCTGTTGGTTGAAGCCATCCGCGAGCTGAATGCCCACCAACAGGGCACCCCGGGCTACGGTGGCATCTTCCTGCATTGCTACCGCACGGCGCGGCCCATGCTCGAGCAGTGGGATGCCTCGCACACGGAGTAGCCTCAGCCCTCATTCAATTTCAGGTTTCCCATGCCAACAGCAAGCAACACAGCTCAATCCCCACACTCTGGCCAAGCCCTCCAGCTCATATGCTGCGGTTTCGCGCACGCCCCGAGTGAGCTAGCTGCGGGCCTGCGGGAGATCGAGCACGCCTTCCCTCAGCGCTTCACCACCGAGCAGGAAGGCTGGCAGTTTACCTTTAATAAACAGGCGGGCCAAAGACCGGGCTTCGCGGTGGAAGTCGATGCGCAAAACATCACAATCACCTACTCCACTCCCGCAGCGGCCTTTCGCGCCTTCGGCATAGTAATGGGTAAACTCCAGGCTGGCACCCCACCCGAATCCTTTAAAGAAACCAGCGCCTTTAGCTCGATCGGAGCCATGCTGGATGTCTCCCGCAACGGCGTGCTCAAGCTCGAGAGCGTGCGCGGCTTCATTCGGCACTTTGCCCTCATGGGCCTTAACCAGCTCATGCTCTACACGGAGGACACCTTCGAGATTCCGGACGAGCCGCTCTTTGGGTACGGCAGAGGGGGGTACTCGCAAGATGATCTGCGGACAATCGATCAGTACGCCGCGCACTTCGGGATAGAAGTCATCCCCTGCATCCAGACGCTTGGCCACCTGGCCCAAGTCCTGCAGTGGCCGCACTTCCAAGCCTTGCGGGACACCGACAGCGTCCTGCTCGTGGGCGACGAGCGCGTCACCGCTTTTGTGGAGAAAATGATCACCGCCGTCTCCGCACCTTTCCGCAGCAAGCGCATCCACATCGGGATGGATGAAGCCCACGGCATCGGCTCGGGCATCTATCGGCTAAAGAACGGTCTACGGGCGCCGTTCGAAATCCTCTGCGAACACCTGCAGCAGACCGTCGAGACCTGCGAGCGCCACGGCCTCAAGCCCATGATCTGGAGCGATATGTTTTTTCGCCTCAGCTCGAAAACGAATAACTACTACGACACGCAATCCCGCATCGACCCTTCCCTTGCCCAGAGCATTCCCCCGCAGGCCCAACTGGTTTACTGGGACTACTACCACACGGACACAGACTTCTACGACGAATGGATTTCGCGCCACCGCCAGCTCGGCCAGCAACCCATCTTTGCCGCAGGCATCTGGACCTGGAACCGCTTTTGGGCGCAGCTCCCCCACTCCATCCATGCCATACACGCAGGCATGGCGGCCGCCGTGCGGCAGGAACTGGACGAGGTACTCGTCACCATGTGGGGCGACGATGGCATGGAGTGCGACCCGTTCTCCGCCCTGCCCGCCGTCCAGATGTTTGCCGACATGGCCTACGGGCAGGCAGCCCCGGATGAGACTTCACTGAGCGAAAATTTCCTCGGCAGCGTGGACCACGACTTGCAGTCCTGGATGTGCGGAAGCGGGCTGGACCTCATTCCTGTCGAAGCAGAAACCGACTACGAGGCCAACGCCAGCAAATGGATATTCTGGCAAGACCCGCTCCTCGGTCACCTGGAAGCCCAGATCCTGCCTGAATTCTTGGACCACTTTCGTAATGTTACGGAGCAGTTGGCAGAGGCCACCCTCCAGCACCCAAGGGACGAGCGCCTGCAATTTATGCAGAAAATGGCTGAGGCTCTTGCCTGGAAAACCGAACTCCACCTTACTTTGCGCAGTGCCTACCAGCGCGGCGACTCCTCCACGCTCAGCCGCATCAGTCGCGATGTCCTTATACCGCTCGTCGAGCGCGTGGCACACCTGCAGGAGCTCCACGAAAAGGCCTGGCATCGGACGTTTCGCTATCATGGTTGGGACGTGATCGAGAAGCGCTACGTCACCCTGCACGCGCGGCTGCAAAAACTCCGGGTTAAGTTGGAGCTGTACCTCGACGATAAGCTTGATAGTATCGAAGAGCTAAACGCGCGACCACTCCAACTCTGGCCCCATGAACACACGCAGAGCATTACGCTCGTGCACCGACAGGCATCGACCCCGACCATTATCGCTTAGGAACAGAACCTGCTGAAAGGATTGAAAGATGACGGCCAAGAAGAACACGCAAAAACGCAAGCACCGCCGAGCCTTCACGCTGATGGAGTTGCTCGTCACCCTCGCAGTCATAGCCATCCTCGGCGCCATCATCATCACCGGCCTGCAGCACGTAAGACGCTCGGCCAACACGACCCAGTCGATTTCCAACCTGCGCCAGATCGCCATGGCGATCAAGCTCTACACCAACGAGAATCTGGGCAAGTTTCCTCCGGGCTACTTCTACCGACCGGGTGAAGGTGAACGCATCTGGATGCGGGAAATCCAAACCTATATCGAGCGTCTATCCTATTCGGGCAGCTCATCAGAAAACATTTTTGTCTCACCGCTGGCTGGCCTGGAAATTCGGGAGGGCGACAGGGTAAATGGGAACGTGCCCTGCACCTACTCCGCCCACGGCGTGCTTTTTCCCAATATCTCCGAAGAGGATTCGCGCATGTCCATCACGGAGATACCCAACCCCTCTGAGCTCATCATGGTGGGTGAAGCCTCCCTGCGCGACAACACCACCTACGCCTTTGCCACCTTCCGCACGCCTACCGCATTTTCCCGCCCAAGCACGACGACAAACCTGGACGCCCCCATCCCGGTGGAGCGCAGCGAAGACGGCGTCGGCGGCGGCCTCAGCTACCGGGCAAACGGCGCCGCCCCAGTGGCCTTTGTCGACGGGCACGTCGAGGCGATGGAGGAAGGCAGCGTATTGTACCGCAACATCGTCGTCGCACCATAACTCGATACGGCGCGGCAAATCATACGGACGCGCAACCGTTTGGCGTGACACTTTACGCACTCGCGTGGTTTGAGAAGGGTTGCAATTAGGGGTCGGAGCAGCATCTTGAGTCGGGTGCCAAACCCAGAACCAGTCGATTCCCCTTCCAGCCCGGCGGCCATCACCCTGATCGGTATGGCTGGCGTTGGCAAATCGACCGTTGGCCAGGCTCTGGCCCAAAGGCTGGAGCTGCCCTTTATTGACACGGACGACATCATTATCCGCACGCAGCAAAAGAGCCTCAAAACCATTTTGCATGAAAGTGGCCTGGCTGCGTTTCGCCAGATCGAAGCCAACACCATTTTGGAGCTTCCTCCGCAGCGGGCAATTATCTCCACCGGAGGCAGCGTCGTCTACGACCACGACGCGATGGAACACCTGCGCAGCTTTACCCATGTAGTCTGGCTACACGCCGATACCGGCGTCATCCTTGAGCGCATGGGTGACCGTACTGATCGCGGACTGGCCAGCGAAGGAGAAAAGAGCATCGAAGCCATTATCGAAGAGCGTAATGTCCTCTACTCTCGCTACGCGGAGGTAAGTGTTGAGTGCAGCCATGCCACCGTCGATGACATCGTGCAAAGCATTTGCCAACAACTGGAGAGCCAGTGAGCCTGAGGCGATTCAAGACTTAAGCGACGGCAAAGCCCAGCGCGTCCATCACAGCCTCATCTCCCTGCAAGGCATCCGCTGGCCGCGGGTGCTCATCGGTAAAGACCTGCAACTCTTGCGGCGACAGGAGCGTGACAAAGCTCTCATCGTAACCGTCCTTATAGGGGAGATTCCCGTACTTCAGTTTCAGGTGGTGGCTAAAGAAATTATAGGCAGCGCAGCGCTTCGAATAACCGTAGTCGTGCCCTTCAGTCGGGAAGTGCGCGTTCTCCACATTTTGCTCCGCGCCATAGACCGCATAGACACGCTGCAGGTACGGGAACTCGATGTTGGGCGTAAAGCGCGTCCAGTCCACCCCGTCCGAAACAACCATCATGGGGCGCGGAGCAGCCAGCGCCGCAATCTCCACATTATTTGTCTGGTGGTGCGCACTTTTATGAATGGGCATGCCGCTCTCGCAGGCACAGCCTCCAAAAAAGTGAGCCGAGACCTGAACGACAGGCGCGGCGGCCTTGATCCGCTCGTCCAGGGCAGTGAGCATAAAAGTCTGGGTACCGCCGCCGGAGCCACCCGTGATGCCGATACGTTCCGGGTCCACATCCGGGCGTGAGAGCAGGTAGTCCAGCACGCGTTTGCTGTTCCAGGTATGCAGCAGGGGCGAGATCGGTATGTAATGCGAGACTTGCTTGGAGTCAGCATGCCCGAGCATGTCGTAAACAAAGGCGATGGCCCCGGCCCGGGCAAAGCACGCGCCACGGTATTGCAACGCGGGCGTCAGGCGCTTGTTCGGTTCGTGACCGTGCGGGTTCAAGATCGCCGGGTACTTCTCCGCACTATCCATCGGCAGGTAGAGGTTTCCGGTGACGTAGAAACCCGGAAAGCTCTCGATAGCGATGTTCTCGACGATGTAGCCGTCCATCTCGCGACGGCTATGAATGATCGGATTAAAACGATTGCCGACCTGCGGCATGTGGTCCCAGGCCAGCCCGCTCAGGATTCCCTCCCGTATGGTCTTGGCCCGCGCCTCCCAGGAGGCAAGGTCCGACCAGGTTTCCGCAAAAGCCTTCATCTGGTTGTTGGCTTCCTGCGGGGTCCAGTGAGCACCACGGCAAAGCATGTCTTCGGGGATAGGAAAGCGCATAATGATATATGATCCAGGCCCACGCGGAAGATCAAGCATTTCCCACCCTCGCTTAAACAAGCGATACCTTATACCAACACCGACACGGCCAAGGCAGATCGATTTGGACTCAAGCGAACTTTAACCGGAAGCGATAGTCCCCCGGAGAAAGCCTTAGCCTGCCATTGCCTGAAATGGTCTTGGTTGTTTTACCCTCAATCAGTTTTCCCTTGGTCGTATGTACGAAGTCAGCATAGCTTTGCGCGGGCACGGTGATCCTGCCCTCCATTTCGCCTCGCTCGCACTGCCATTCGATCTCGGTCTTACCGTGAGGCGTTTCGAGCGAAGCACTCGCGTTCTCAAGCCCCGGGGAAAGCTGGGGCCGAAACAGGATGTGCTTGTAAGCGGGTGCGTCTGGCCCAGGCGCAAGCCCCGCCACAGAGTGCACGAGCCATTCACCGATGGCTCCGTAGGCGTAATGATTAAACGAGTTCATTCCCACATCGCCAAAACCAGCCTCCGGTGTATACGAGTTCCAACGCTCCCACATCGTGGTGGCTCCGTTTTTCACCGTAAAGAGCCACGAGGGATAGCTGTCCTGCAAGAGGAGCTTCATAGCCACATCGTGACGTCCGAAGCGACTTAAGACCGGACACAGGAGCGGCGTACCAACAAACCCGGTACTCAGATGCCAGTCCCGCTGGCGTATAAGCTCCACCAGACGCTCAACCGCGGGAGCCCGCTGTGCAGGGGGAAGCAAATCAAAGGCCAGCGCGAGCAGATAAGCCGTTTGGCAGTCCCCCACCAATCGCCCACCAGCGGTCACGTACTCGCGTCGAAACGCTTTGACCACAGAGGAACGCAGCGCCCTGAAACGCGCCGCATCGGCGGGCTTCTTCAACACCCTGGCGACTTCCGTCATGATGGCTGCCGTGCGCGCAAAATACGCCGTGCCTATTAAATCGCTGGGGACAGGGGCGTGCCCGGCATAGACCGCATCGACCGCTAACCAATCGCCATAGTCCGTAGGTGGACGGATGAGCCCGCGACTCGTCTTCTCCTGAAATGCCATCCACTTCAGCATAGCCTCATAGTTTTCTTCCAGGATGCTCCGGTTACCAAAGCGCCGGTAGACGACCCACGGCACAATGACTCCGGCGTCGGCCCAAGCTGCGTTACCAAAGCCGCAGATAAAGGTCGGGGCGATGTCGGGGAAGGCACCCTCCGGCGTCTGCCCGTCGCGCAGGTCGCGCATCCACTTGGTCAAAAAGGCGTCCACGTCATAGAAGAAGCTGGCCGTCTTGGCAAAGACCTGAATATCCCCGGTCCAGCCCAGGCGCTCATCACGCTGAGGGCAATCCGTGGGCACCTCCAGAAAGTTCCCCTTCAGCCCCCAGCGGATATTACTCGCGAGCTGATTGACCCGTGGGTCCGAGCAGGTAAATTGCCCCGTTGGACGCATGCCGTTGTGCAGGACGACTCCGGTCACCGCCGCCTTACGGGGCTTGCCCGAGCAACCCGTCAGCTCCACATAGCGAAATCCGTGAAAGGTAAAGCGGGGCTCCCATTCGCAGAGACCGTCCTGCCCAAAGATGTAGGTATCCGTGGCCCGGGCCGTGCGCAGGTTAGCCGTGTAGAGCGTGCCATCCGGGTTCAGCATCTCCGCAAAGCGCAGGCGTACCGTCTGCCCGCGCTTGCCCCGAAGCCGGAGCTTCGCCCAGCCGACCATGTTCTGCCCCAAATCAAAGACGTAGGAACCGGGCACAGGCTCCGTTACCTGGAGTGTCGGTAGATACTCTACCTTTTCAACGGGCTCGGACACCTTGGGATCGAGCACCAGATCGCCGGAAACGGGTCGGATGCTAACTGGGTGCCAACCGCGCCGAGATGAGCCCGGCGTTGACCAATCCGGAAACTCCCGCCGCGCATCATAGCTCTCACCATGATAAAGATCCGAACGGAGAATGGGGCCCGTACGCGCTTCCCAGCTCTCGTCTGTCGAAACAGCAGTGCGGGTCCCGTCTGCAAACGTCATTTCGAGTTGAAGACGTACCGCAGGCGAGCCGCCATAAAGCTTTCGTTTCCCCTCGAAGCCAAGATAACCCGCGTACCAGCCATCCCCCAAAATGCAACCCAGCGTATTTGCTCCCACAGTGAGCAGGGACGCCACGTCGAACGTCATGACCTGAGTACGCACTCGAAAATCACTCCACCCCGGGATCAAGGCCAGCTCCGGGTGGACAGGTTTGCCGTTCATCTCCAGTTCACACAGCCCAAGCACGGCGACCTGAAGGCGGGCCTCCACAGGAAGCACGGGCAGGTCAAACGATTTCCGAAGGAAGGGCGCCGGGGGCGAGTCCTCCTGCTCAGGGTCGCCATACCCAATCCACTTCCCCGGCAATTTGGCGGAAGGGGCAGCGCGTTGTCCTTCAAAACGGGTTGTATTCGGTGATCGCATCGTTCAGGCGGGGGGGAGCTACAGGTGGGGGCGGCGGTTGTCCGTCTCGCGCTGGCTACACGCAAAGGCTAGCCACTCTTTCTGACCGCGATGCTGCCGCGGATCTGGAGGTTTCGCTCGGAGGGCTGCTCGCCCTTGAGGAGACGGTTCAAAAGATGGAAAGACTGACGACCGATCTCCTCAAACGAGGTCCGGTAGGTCGTCAAGGGGATGTCGCTCTGGGAGGAAATTGCGTAGTCGGATATCCCCACGACCTTGAACTGATCCGGCACCGAAATGCCGAGTTCACGCGCAGCCTTCAGGCAAAGCAGGGCCAGGAAGTCGTCCCCACAAACAACGGCTTCCAGCTTTTGCTCCATCGCTTTGAGCAGAAATTTCTTCACAAAATCATCCCCCACCGAAAGCGGCTCCTCGTAAGACGGCTCAATAAAATCATCCAGCAGGACGAAGTTCGGCTCGATCGTGATATCCGCCGCCTCCATGGCTTGACGATAGCCCAGGTAGGTCTCGCGCATGACTGCGGTCCAGGCGTAGTTCGCAAGAAAACCGACTCGCTTGAGCCCACGGCCCAGCAGATGGTTTGTCATCGTCCAGCCCGCATGAAAGCCATCGTGGATGACCGAGTTTTCCCCAAAGCCGGGCAGATTCGTGTCCACCAGCACAACCGGGAAGCTACAATTATGCAGCATCTGGCCAAAGTACAGGCGATCCTCCAGCTTGGGCAAAACAGGATAAGCAACCACCCCCTTGACATCAAACTCGGCCAGACGCCCGACAATCTCCGCCTCTTTCTTGTGATCCATCCCCGTGCTCAGCATGACAACGCGCTGCTTGGCCTCGTGCGCCACCTCCTGAAACCCCTGCAATATGCGGCGCACGCCTTCGTGCAGATCACTCGGGTAGACAAACCCTATCGCGTCCAACTCGACGGCCGCACGCTCACGCGTTGGCGTACTGCTAATGACCCGCGTCCCCACACGCTTGCGACGCTCGATCATGCCGTCATGAGCAAGGCGGTTCAGGGCCTGCCCCACCACGTGGCGACCACAGCCAAACTGCGACGCCAGCTCCTTTTCAGTCGGCATGTAGCTACCCACAGCCACACGTCCGGTTCGAATTCTGGTTTCTAAAATCTGAAACACATCATCAGCACTTGAGGAAGTATCCGACTTCATATGCTGGCATAATCTATATATGCTGACATATGTAAAGAAAAAATGTCCGGTGGTCACTAGGCTGTGTCTTCAATACTGAGCGCGATTCACTGACACACAGCTACCCATCAAATGACGGCATATCCCCAACAAGGTTTTCCAGATGCACTTATCGATCGGGAAATGATCTATGCGTGCATATTTACATACCCAAAGCCTCGTGCATTGGGCAACAACTCATCGCCACAAGGCGCTACCGCAATCACTCTCGCTTGCGGATGACCTTCGCAGGCACGCCGACCGCTATTGATGCAGGCGGAATGTCACGGGTAACAACGGAACCGCCGCCGATGACAGAGCCCTTCCCGATGCTGACCCCGGCGGTAATATTCACTCGACCGCCCACCCAGACATCGTCGCCGATCGTGATGGGTTCGTAAACCAAACCCTGCCCATGGATCGGCTTGTCCGGGTCTTCAAAAACGTGGTTCCCCGCGATCATCATGCCGTGGGATGCGATACGCACACCACTGCCAATCGCGATTTGCCCATCGGGTTTATCGATCGTGCCGTAGCCCACCAAGATGGTATATGCCTGCACCGAGCAATTGTCGCCAAAGCTGACATTGCCCTGGATAATCGCCCCTTCGGCTACGACGCAGTTCTCGCCGAAAACGATCTTTCCGTTGCGCGGGTTGAGCTTCGCACCGGGATGTATCAGACAGCTTTCGGGCAGCACCACATGCTTGTGCCGCAAGGCCAACTTTCTGCCCAGCCAGTAGAGCAGCCGCTCACGCAGGCCCTTCGGTTTTTCCGGCGCACTGCACCCGCCGTCTAAAAAGTTCCACACGCTCATAATTAGCCCTCCCCTTTTTCTAAAATGTTGTGCTCGACCAGAAACTCGCGCACGCGCTGCATCGTCTGGTCAAACAGCGGCTGTGCGTTGTAGTAGCCATGATCGCCCCCGTCATGGGTAATCAGCACGCATACATCGCCGTTCTGCTGTGCTCGCTGGCTAAAGGCCGCAGAGCCACCGTAGGGTGTCGTGCGGTCCCCCGTCCCATGAAAAATCAATGTCGGCGGGAGTCCCGCCTGCAAACGGTGTAGCGGCGAATACGCCTCCCAATCTGCACCCAGCTTCTGATGGCCATAGCCCTCGGCAGAGGTATCGATAACGGGGTTGAAGAGGACCATGACCTTGGGGCGCAGGAGCGCGGCGTCGATGTGCTCGCAGTCAAACAAAGCCAGACCTGCAACCAGGTGCGCCCCGGCCGAGCCACCGCAGGCAATGGTGCGCTCCCGGTCGAGCCCGAGACTATCGGCATGCTGTTTCAGGTAGTGCATCGCGTCCTGTGCATCTTCCACCGCATCAGGAACGGAAACGGGCGGGTTCGCCTTCGGGTCATAGAGGCGGTACTGGATGCAAGCGACCACCAGCCCCATCTCGCGCAGCGGCTTGGCGATGTGGTAGTAGCGCTCCGGGCTGCCGTTGACCCACCCACCACTGTGAATCAGCAGCACGCAAGGGCGCCCTTCACTTCCATCGGTTGACGGCTCGAACAGGTGCATGGCCAGGGACCGACCATCGACTTCCTTATAGGTAATGATGCGCTCGGGCACGATGGCCTCTGACGAATTCTCCTCACTGCTCATGACACGGTGCTTTCTATAAAACGTCCAAAGGCATAGCCGGGTTTAGCCTATCTCGAGTTCGTTCACCTGGGAATACTTGCCGGGCAGGCTGTTAAACAAGATGCGCTTGCCATCATGTGAAAAAACCGGGTGGTGGCAGATGCGCATGGGGTTGCGGCCCTTGGGCTCGCTGGCCCCAACGAATTTTGGCAAGGCAATACGGGCGGTTTCCTGCCCGGTTTTGCGCGAAATAAACAGCACGGCGCCGCCCTCCAACGTGCCCTCGTCCGTTACGATCAAGTCATCATCAATCGGGCTGACGGACGGGTGCCCGCCGCTGGCGTGCTCGCTGAGCAGACGGTAGTCCGAGCCATCGTAACGCACCTCGGCCAGTCCGGTCTGCATCGGGTCCTCGGGACGCGGGCCGTAGCCGATCAAGCGCTCGCCATCCGGCTGCCAGGCCCAGTGTACACCGCGCCGATCAAAGCTCATGTCCATGGCCAGGTGGATGTCCGTCAGATCCCGGTTGGCGGTAAACACGTAGGCCAGCTTTGGCTCGCCCCGGCGTTTATCGACACAGTGGTTGCCAAAATAGAAGAGGAAGCGCGTCCCTTGCGGGTTCCAGCGCACGCAGTAGGTCATCAGCGTCAGCCCCTCATCGGGGCCCAAGCGCTCGCGGACAGCCTCGTCCGCCTGCATGATTTTTTCCCGGTCCGGGTGCTGTTGGAGAATGTCTGCCGTGGACAAGCCCATGCTGGACATGCCCTGGTCAAAATCAACGATGCTGATCCCGTGCTGGTCTCTGGCCTGAAAGGGCACCGAGGCCAACTCTGGGCGATAGCGCCCCTCGGCGTCACCGTAGCCAGCCGCGTAGAGCAACCCGTGGTTACAGCTCAACCCGGGCTCGCCTGACGGCGGGATGCCCTCCATGTCTCCACTCACACGCACCTCAATACCCGTCGCCAGCTCACGGCGAACAACCTCCGGATTGAGCCCGGTCCCGGACTGATAGTAGACGTAGCGGCAGTCCGCAGACCAGCTTTGCCAAAAGCCCGTATGCCAGAAGCTCGGCAACACGGGCTGAAGCCCGAAGCGGTCAAGCACGCTGCCCTCAGGCGAGAGGATAATCACCTCCCCTTCCCCCGTGTCCGGATCGGCTCCGCCCACGAGGATTCTGCCCGAACCATCAGGCGCATAGGGGCACAAGCTGTAGTAACTATGAACGCACCACCTGTTTTCAACTGGACGCGGCTGGTAAGTCAGATTCATGGCAAAAAAATAATTACGGTTCCTGCGCTTGCACAAACTAATACTGCTAGCGCCCCATCCAGCCACCGTCGACGGTGAGGATCGTGCCGTGCACATAAGCCGCGGCATCGGAGGCCAGGAATACCGCCGCGCCCTTGAAATCCTCTGGCTCGCCCCAACGGCCTGCCGGAATACGATCCAGGATTTGCTTGCTGCGCACAGAATCATTACGCAACGCCTCGGTGTTATCCGTGGCGATATAGCCCGGAGCGATGGCATTGACGTTGACGCCCTTGCTGGCCCACTCATTGGCCAGAGCCTTGGTCAGTTGCCCGATACCGCCCTTGCTGGCCGCGTACCCGGGCACGGTGATACCGCCCTGGAAGGTAAGCAGCGATGCGGTGAAGATGATTTTTCCACTTCCACGCTCCACCATCTCCTTGCCAAACTCGCGGCTCAAAACGAACTGTGCGTTCAGGTTCGTCTCGATGATATTATCCCAAAACTCGTCTGGGTGCTCCGCAGCAGGTTTACGCAGGATACTGCCCGCGTTGTTGATTAAAATATCCACCTGCGGGTGGTGCTTTTTTGCTGTATCAATAAACTGATACAGCTCCTCGCGCTTGGAGAAATCTGCCGAGTAGCCGTGGAAGCTTCGTCCCAGGGCAGTGACTGTTTTCTCTACCTCGCTGCCGCTCGACTCGAGCGTCGCGCTAACACCGATAATATCGGCGCCAGCCTCGGCCAGACCGACGGCCATAGCCATGCCGATACCGCGTTTACAGCCCGTGACGAGGGCGACTTTTCCATCCAGGCGAAATACTTTATCCAGTGACATCGTTAACTTATTTTTGGGGTTGGGGTCAGGCGCGGCAGTCGATTAGGACCTTCATGGCGTCGGAGCTGGAATCCAGACCGCTAAAAGCAGACGCGATATTATCCAGCGGCTGCACATCCGTAATCAGGGCCTCCAGAGGCAGAGCTTTTGCCGCCACCAGCTCCAGGGCCTGATCGTAGTCTTCGGGCTCGTAGACCCGAGCGCCCAGCATCTCGAGTTCCTTCCAGAAGAAATGGAAGAGATTGATTTCGATGGGCAGCGGATAAATCGCCACGACAACGATACGCCCGCGGATAGCCAGCAGGTCCGTCATGGTAGCCGCAGCGGCCTTTGCCCCCGAAACTTCAAACACGATATCGGCCCCACTGCCGCCTGACTTCTCCTGGCAAAGTGCCTCTAGGTCCGTCTCCATCGGGTTGACGGCCTCAAGCCCCAGCTTGGCCGCAAACTCCCGGCGATAGGCATTCACTTCCGAAAGGATAACATGGGCACCAGCGTGCTTCGCCACTAGCGCCACAAGAATACCGATCGGGCCACCACCGATGACCACGGCCAGCTCGCCGGGCTTGACGCGACCACGGCGCACATCATGGCAGGCCACGGCCAGCGGTTCGCAGAGGGCAGCCAGCTTGAGGTCGATTCCCTCTGGCGCCTTGTGCAAGGTAAAGGCGGGCACCGTCCAACTGTTTTGAAAAGCGCCGGGTGAATCAATGCCGATAAATTTGAGCCCTTTGCAAACGTGACTAAAGCCGCGGTCGGCTGGCGTCTCCAGGCGGTTGTCCAGCGGACGCACCACGACGGGGTCGCCCACGGAAAACCCGGTAACGCCTTCGCCGAGCTCGGCCACCGTGGCCGAGGCTTCATGGCCGATGATCTGCGGCATTTTCACCCGCTTGTCCATGGCCCCATGATAGATGTGCGTATCGGTGCCGCAGATGCCACAATAGGCGACGTCCAGGCGAACCTCACCGGGCCCCGGAGCCACACGACTCCCCGCCTCTACCGTTATCGTTTTATTCCCTTTGTAATAGGCTGCTTTCATTGCTGTAAAATGCTCCATTTACCCTCCGCTGAATGCAGGAGTGATGTTTCCTTGCCCGACAGTGTATCGAGCACGCTGACCTGATTCGCCTCGGCATCGAGCTTCAGCTTCCAGGCCTGTGAGCCATCCGGGCTTTCAATAATACCCACATAGCCGTCTTCAAATTTAAGGTGCCATCCGGCCACCGCGGAAGACGAGTCCACGGTAATCGCGTGCACACGGCACAGCGACTTACGCGCCTGGGCATCCTCCCAGCGCACGAGCAGACCGCTCCCCGGCTTGCCCTCACCGAGCTGAGCGGGCAGCGGGGCATAGGCGTCGTGCATGTATGCATATTGCGGAGCAGGCATGCTTGCCTCCCCCACATGAAAAAGCTTCATTCCGGCATTACCCCGACGGGCAACCAGCCTGTCCGACTTGGGAATTTTCAGGTCGAGCGCACCGTCGCGGTTATTAAGCAGCCAGGACCAGTGCGTGCGTACGGGTTCAGACGCCCGTATGCGATCGATAACAAAGAGCGCATGCTCGCCGCAAAGCAACCAGATACGGGTAAACTCCTCGATCGGCTCACCGTATAAACGGGACGCCTCCGAAACAATGGCCGTGACCGCCCCGACTTGCTCGGACAGCTCCAGCCTGGTGCCGTTGTCCGACGGCTCGCCGTTGCGCCCGTCCGCCTCGATCATGCGGCGCCCGGTGTGCTTCTGCTGGAGCAGCGAACCGGACTCTGTCGTAAAAGTGCAGGTGTTATGCGAAAGCGTAGCCACATCAAGCTCGCGAATGAGGTTGCGGTAGCAGGCGTGGCCGGGGTCGGCCAGCAACCGCTCTTCATTGTGAACCAGAATGAAGCTGTTCACATCACCATGCAGGTGGGCCTTCGCATGGAGCGGTTCGTTGCCCGTCCGGGCAGCCAAAATAGTACGCCCACCAAAGCGATTGCGCGCCAGCACATTGCCACACGAGAAAGCCTCGACCGGCTTCAAGCCTGCCTCTTCCGGCGAGAGCGGAGTGGCAACCGTTTCGAGCAACAAGGGCAGGGTCAGAAAGCCAACGTCATTCTTAAAGCCAAAGCTGTTTCCGTCCGGGGAGTACTTCTTAAAACATGGCAAGTAGTGCTCGATAAAGAGCCAATGGGCCAGCCCCGCCGCCTCGGGTGATGCCCGCTCCGCCCGCACCGCAATGTGCAGCAGGTTGTCTGCAGACGGACGATAGAGCGCCGCACTATCGGCAAAGTTCGCACTGCGCGGCAAGGGATAAGCTCCCCACCCGCTCAGGGGCTTGGTATAAAAGTACGATGCGGCATCCCACCTGACCTTTTGCACATACGTCTTGATCGAGAGACGATCGGCCAGCGACGCATCGCGGCGCACCAATGCCTCGTAGGCGTAAGTCAGCCCCATCTGGGCATAGTTACCGTACTGGAGGGACTCGCCATAAGAGCCGTCAGGCTGGAAGAAGTCCGCGCAGCGGGCAAACTCCTGCACCGCGTACTCCATCGCCTCCGCCTTGTTCAGGACGGCAGCGGGGACGGCATAGCCCATGAGCAGTATGCAACGCCAGTTACTGATGTGCCGTTTGGCATCGAGCCAGTTTTTGCACAACTGCATGCCCTTCTGCTCGATAGCCTCCGTCAGCTCGCGCTGCTCCTCCTCGGAGAAAACTCCCCTAGCAAGATCCAGCACAACGGCCAGCGACATGGCCAGATGGGCCGTCTCCAGGTGCCCCAGCGTTGGCTGCGAGGCATGGTCACGAAACGCAGGCCCCACCCAGTCACTCAGCGGACGACGCGCGACGGACAAAGTCGCATCGCGCAGCCAGCAGGCAAGCTTATCACCGGGCTTGATGGCCCAGGCCCAGGCAACGGTGGTCAGGGATTCCGTCACCTGATACCACCACTGCTCCTCCTCGGCCAACCCAGCCAGCCCCGGAGAGGCCGCGTAGTGATCCGCCTGATTCAGCACACCCCAGAAAAAACCACTCACGGGGTCGGTGCGACGGGCGACATTCAGTCGTTTCTTTGTATCGTCAGTGAAGAAAAGGGACATGGCTGTGTTGTGCTAAAAAGATACCGCTGGCTCCGCTGCAAATACGCTCACTCGCTTTATGGCAAAAACGAAGCGAAGCTTGCGGTAAAATGGTAGCAACTCGCTCCTAGCGAAGTGCTGTCAGATCGATGTCTTTGATCAGGACTCCGTCCGGCTGCGAAGCAACAAAGAAGACCGCGGCAGCGACTTCCTCGGCCTTGAGGAACTTGCTGCGATCGACTTCGCGGCCATCCCAGTATGCCGTATCCACGGCGGAAGGAGATACTGAGGAAACGCGCACCTTGTCACCGGCCACCTGTTGCTGCAGCCCGGAGGTGTAGCCGTTGAGGGCAAACTTGCTGGAGCAGTAAAGGGGAGCGTTGGGGTTGGTCACCTTGCCAACGACGGAGGACACGTTGATAACGTGGCCGCTCTTGCGCTCCTTCATGGCGGGCAGGGCCGCACGCGTGCAGAGGAAGACGCCCGTCACGTTTGTCTCCATGATCTTGCGGTAGTCCTCCAGCGAGCACTTCGACAAGTCCGTGGCAAAGCCGACTCCGGCGTTGTTGACCAGTATGTCCGCCGGTCCCAGCTTGCCCGCGATCTCGGCAAAAGCCTTGTCCACCGAGGTCTCGTCGGTCACGTCAACCGGCAGGGCGATGACTTCTCCCCCGGCGGCTTTGACCGCTGCTTCGGCGGCCTGCAGGCGCTCAGGGTTTCGGGCGAGGAGGGCGACTTTGCAGCCCGAGGCAGCAAAGAGCTTGGCGGATTCCAGCCCGATTCCGCTGGAAGCTCCGGTGATAACGACAACTAAATTTTTAAGGTCTTTCATATCTGATAATGGATCGTTTGTGTTTTATAAAGGTAAGGGGGCTCGATCAAAAGTAACCGCCGCGCTCCACGATTTCCGTCGTGCTGAGTCCTTCCTGGACCCACTTCTTCAGCTCACCCTCGCTCTCGGCAATTTCTTCGGCCCGGAGCAGGACTTCGTAGGCGATTGCACGCGGCACCACGATGACGCCGTCGATGTCGCCAAAGACAATGTCACCGGGGTAGATGTCTACCTCACCGATGCGCACGGGGATCTGCCAACCGCTGATGCGGAAGCGACCGAGCATGCCGTTGGAGGAGCGAAACTTGACAAAGACGGGAAAGTCTTGCGGCAGGACGCGGTCCGTGTCGCGCACGCCACCGTCCACAATCGCACCACGGCAGCCGCGACGCTTGGCCGCCATCGTCATGACCTCGCCCCACTGGGCGGACTCGTCATCCTCGCTGGTGTCCCAGGCCACGACCGACTGCGGCGGGATGGACTCCAGCATCTCGGCCCGCTCCTTCATCTCGTCCTTAATCAGCAGGCTCTTGGCCCCCTTGATGGTAAAGGCCGGCCCGGCTACCTTCATCCCCTCACGCAGAGGCATGATGTTGTTCGGCAGGGTCTGGTGCGTCATGTTATGCTCGCGCAGCACGTCATTGACAGCCGCCGTGAAGAGGGCCTCGTAGCGCTCGCACAACTCCTTGTCGGAAATGGGAAACGACACGAGTTCGCGCTCGCCGCGCTCGGCTTTGATTTTGCTGAGGTCCATCAGCGGTTGAGTGGATTTCTCTCCCATAATAAGTGTGTGTTAGATGTTTTTAATCCCGAGGAAGTGCGCCTGCCCCATTGAAAAAGCGACCGGGCCAAAGGCATGACTGTCATTCACAACCGGAGGCCGCGCCATGTAATCAAGCTTCGTGCCCTGACCGGGGCTCAGGCACCCCATGCAGGTGTGGAAAATATCCGTATCTTCGTTGATGTAGGTCAGCATGCCCTTGAGGCCCTTCTCAAAGCGTGCCTTTTCACTCTCGCCGATCATCCCCGAAGCAATACCGACACCAAGCGCATACAGCATAAGCCCGGAGCCTGAAGTCTCCACGTAGGAGAAATCGTGCTCAGTCATTTCCTGATGCCACAGGCCCTGTGCGTTCTGGAACTTGGCGCAGGCCGCAACGTGATCGGTAAACAGCTTGACCGCATCGGCCTTGCGCGGGTGCCCCTCGGGTAAGTAGGTGGCCAGCTCGCACAGCGCATAGGCTGCCCAGCCATTACCACGACTCCAGTGGTCCTGCGAACGGTGACCGGGTCCACGCATGTTGTGGCTCTGGATCAACAGCCCCGTCTCCGGGATATAAAACGTGCGCACCATCTTCGCCGTTTGCTGGTAGGCTTCCTCGATGTAGTCATCGTTCTCCAGGGCCAGGCCAGCGAAGAGCAGAAACGGCGTAACCGCAAATGCCACGTCGATCCAGATGATATACTCCTCCGGCTTTGCGGGGTGACAAAGGATGCCGTTGGGGTCACGCGGAGCTTCGTTCATGATTTGCTCCGCATAGCGGCGCACCGCTTCCTTGGCCTCCGGCAGGTGTCCCTTATAGAACAGCCATGCAGTGGCGTTACCTCCGCAGAAGTAATTCGGGAAGTTGCTTTTAAACTTCCGCTCACCCCGGACGTAAGGCATCAACTCAGTGCGCGCCTCTTCCAGCAGTTGCGTATCGCCCGTCTCCGAGGCAAGCCGAGCCATGCCGTGCAAAGTGACAATGCCCCGATAAGAGTCGTAGGAACCGTGAACGGCCTTATGCTTACGAAATGCGGCATGAGCCAGATCAAGTGTATTTGCGCTTAACATATGCCTCTATCATAGCAGTTTTCATCCACGAGGGCTATAGGCAGCCTTGACTTTTCTTGCACTATTTTGACATACCCCCAAGACATCAAATCACCTGATAGCACACCCCACGCATCACCCCTAACCCCTCCGAGTCCGGGGAACGATCCACCCAGATACCTTCAGTAAAAACGAATAAGACAGCAGCCAATATTCAGTCACAACCAAGATACAGCGGAAACACTTAGCCGATCGGCCCAACATACTTGCCGCCAAAATCAGCCCTGCGCCCTGGCAAGCACTACGCAGCCGGGAATAATTTTTCATTATTTTGACTTCAACTCTCCCCCTGCATCCTCCATGCTCATTGCGTGGGATTAAAATCACATTCCATTGAAAAACTGGGCGAGCCGTTTTTGTTCGCCGACGAAATGGTTTTTGTGGTTCCACGCGGGGGCAGCACCACCATCCGCAAGAGCGAGTTCAAAATCCTCTTTGTGCTCAAGGGGGCCATTGAGCACGAGATAGACCCGCTGGGCGAGCCCCGCCCCCTGCAAACCGGCGACATCCTCGTCACCTCCGGATTCCGCTACCACAAGTACATCAACCCCGACAAAAACAAGGCCGCCCAACTACACGTGATGCGCCTCTTCATCGATGCCAAGGCCATGCGGAAGTGCGACGAGAAGCGCGTGCGTCGCCCGGAGCTGAACTTTAGCGATTTCGTCCACCACTACTTCAACCGCACCATCCAGTTTAAGAGCGGAATAGACAGCGAGATCACCGAGCACCTGAACGCCCTGCGCCGCGAATCCGACGAGCGCAACCCGGGCTACCGCCACCGAGCGCGCTCACTATGTACAGACCTCGTCGTAGCCATGGCCCGCAAGATCGGCACGGGAGCCCAACCCATTCTCGCCATCGAAAAACCCGGCACGAGCCACGTCATCGCAACCGCCAAGGAGTACATCCTGAAAAACCTGGCCAGCGAGTTGACCCTCGGCGAGATCGCCTGGCACACCGGAAAAGGTGAAGAACATCTGGCGCGCCTCTTCAAGCGTGAGACCGGACAGACCGTGTTTGATTTCGTGCGCGAAATGCGCATCAACGAAGCCAAAACCTACCTCCTCGACTCCACGCTCTCCCTGACCAAAGTTGCGGATTTATGCGGCTTCGGCTCCCTGTCCTTCTTCAGCCGCTCCTTTAAGGCAATCATCGGCATGTCCCCTTCGCAGTATCGTCAGCACGTGCAAACCTCGGTCACACCCGGCCCCAAGCGATAGCCAAGGCATAAAGATTTATAAAAACATTTACTAGCGCATTGACATGTCAATTTATGCATAAGATGATGGTGCGCGTGGCAACCATTAAAGAGATCGCAGAGCACCTGGGGCTGAGCTCATCCACCGTTAGCATTGCACTGCGCAGCGGCAAAGGCATCAAGGAGGAAACCGTTAAGCGCATCCGCGAAGCGGCCGAGGAGTTGGGCTACACCAAGTCGACCAACAGCGCGATGGGTAAGGCCATCGGATTTATCGTCACGACCCAGTTGGATGGCGACATGTACGAGCTGGCCCGCCGGCACATCCTGGTCGTTAACCAGGAGATGGCCAAGCGGGGCTGGAGAACCTTTCCGGTCATGGTCCCGAGCTCGGGCGATGAGGGTGAAAAAATCCTCGATACCTTCATCAAGGAAGGCGGCATCAATGGCGTACAGATGGACGGCTGCATCCTCTGCGGTCGCCTGCCCGTACACCTGCGCCCCCGCTATCACCACTTTCTGGCCGAGCGATTTGTCGGCAAAATCATCATGCTCTGCAACCAGGATGTCGTCAACGGTATCGGCGGCGTAACCATGATGGACTACAGCGGCGGCATCCAGGCTGCCGATGTGCTCATCAAGGCGGGCCACCGCAAGATCGGCTGGATCGGTTCCCTTGGGAGCGAGAACAACGCCTCCGAACGCCTGGGGGGCGTGCATACCGCGCTAAGGAGCGTTGGCTGCAGCCTGCAACATGAGATCTGGCTCAACGATCGCGGCCTGCTCCCCACCGCCGAGATGGACCGTATGCTCATGGAGCACTTACCCGAGGACAGGGCCGAGTGGCCCACGGCATGGGTTTGCTCCACGGACTGGCTCGCGGCCAAGTTCATCGTCTGGGCCAAGAGTATCGGGCTGAGTATTCCAAAGGACCTCAGCGTAGCCACCTTTGACAATACGCAGGTGGCGGAGCACTTGGCCGAGATGGTTATGACCTCTGTGGTCTTCCCCTTTGAAGAGATCGCCCGCAGTTCGGTCGAGATGCTTGAGCGTCAATTTGATAACCCGGAAACCAAGCCCTCGGCCTGGGTACTCCCGGGCTCGATCCGCGCAGGCGAAACCGTCGCACACATCAAGGTCGATGAGCAGGCTGGCAACAACTTTGACCGCCCTCGCGAATCCGCAGGCAAAGCCAAAAAGTAAGACGCGTTCGCCCCGTCCCGCAAACCACGCATTTTTCGTATGTAATCTCAGCAGGCCCCTGCCGGATATTGGCTGGTACCTGTCATCTAATCATTTACCATGTCTTGTTATTCTGATCACGACCGTCGTGTAGTTCATCGCCTTGATGGTTTGTGGGGTTTTGCTTTTCTGGGTAATGTTGATTTTGACGGGGTTAATGTCTCTGTGACAAAGACGCCTGCGCGGTTGCCGGTGCCGTGTGCTTTTGATGCGCTGCCGGACTATGCGGGTCAGCGCGGGGTGGCGCTTTACCGTCGGACGATGCGGACGGAGCCGGGGCTTGCTTTGCGTTTGCACTTTGAGGCGGTGAGCATGCTTTGCCGGGTGTACGTCGATGGCGTGGCGGTGGGGCAAAACGACTGCGGGTACACGCCGTTCTGGTGCGA
>JAUIAM010000030.1 GCA_030425485.1 Verrucomicrobiia bacterium | reverse complement strand
CGTATCGTAGCGATGCGAGCACTGCACCGATACGTTCATCAATCATGGCCATGTTGGCCGCATAGTAGTGTCGCAATTTACGCAGTTGCGCCTCGGTCGGTTGGTCCGACCACTTCACCCCGCCGTGATTACCATGTATCATGATGTCTCGGTAGTCACGATGAGGCGGTATGTCCTCATCCATGGAGAAGGCTGACGGAAGCGGAATCCCCTCTGGGTCGATCCGGTCAAGGTAGGCGGCCGGGGGATCATAAGGCGTGTGGGGCCCCGGAAAACCGAGCTGCATGAACAGCGGACGCTCGTCGTGCTCGTTAATCAGCCACTCAGCCGTCTGCGCCACGAAATAGTCCCAGTGCAACTCCGGCGGCAACTCCCAGAGGTAGGCCCCCAGAGCCGTATCGTAATCCGGGTGATGCTTGTAGCTGTGGCGGTTGGGGGCCTTGACCCCGCGCTGCTTCAGGTGGCGGTCCCAGTCATCATAAAAGCGGGGCAGAAAAGAGCGGTCTTTATTTTCCACCACAAACCGCTGCTCGAACCCACCCGCCACATCATAGGGCTGGGTGTGCATTTTGCCCACGTTGAGCGTGCGGTAGCCCGCGCGCTGAAACTGCTCCACCCAATGCGGCTGCCAGGTATCACCATTTTTCATCGCGCCCACCCGGCCTGGGGAGAGCAAGTTGAAAAAGCTTGCCCGCGAAGGCACACAGGAAGGTGCCGCACAGTAGCACTGCTCGAAATAGACCCCCTCGCTGGCCAAACGGTCAAGCACAGGCGTACTGCCCCATCCACCCGAGGCGGCAGAGAGGCAATCCCATCGCTGCTGATCCGTCATAATCAGCAATACATTTGGCTTCTTGGTCTGACTCATGGGTGAAAAATCGCTAGGTCGTAATCCTGTCCACAACTTCGCAGCTAAGCGGTAAAAGTGCAAATAAGACAGGCTGGCGCAGATGGCTACCCCACCATTGACTAAAACGTTTTTTCGGGTGTCAACACCTTTAGCACCGTTCCAGGCATACGGTCACCGATAACTCCGCTTCCACCACAAGTCCGATAAGCGAAGCCCTGTCGGGATGCCATGTACCACCAAGACACTGCGTAGATCGCCCCTGAAGCCTGATAGACAGGGCCATAGCTTTTTTTGCCGCTCACATTTGACTCTCCCGCGCATTGTAATATAATATAACCATAACCCGAGTCATTTGCAATAAGCCTCCATAAATCCCCCTCGCACAAGCCATCGGAAATTTTGCAGATTAAGCCTTGCTAAAAGCTTTTTTCTCCGTAGTCTTTTATTCAATCATCCTTGTAAAATCCCCAACCTCAAAGATACCCACTAATGAAAATCATACCCTCCTCCACTTTAGCTGTGCTCCTGGCCAGCTTGGTCGCCCCTGCCTTGAACGCCGTAACCCTGGCCACCTATGACTTTACCGGTGTGGGTTTCAACGCAGCAGGCCCCTACGCCGTCAGCTCTTACGACAATACCGCCCTCCAGAGCGCAGGTGACCTCACCTACATCACCTCCACTGGCACCGCTCCGGGCATCACGCCCCAGGGGGATGTCGATCGAGGCAACCCCCTCCCTTCGATCAAGGAAAACTTCGCCAACAATGGCTTCAGTTCAACCACCTTGGACAACGCCATCAGTAACGACGATTACTTCAGCTTCACGCTGACCCCTACCAATGGCAACACCCTGATCTTTGGTGGCAGTGACAGCGTCAGCTTCGACACACAGATTTTCTACGGTGGCGCTCCGGAAGACCCCGTCAGCACCACCCTGTCCTTCTCCCTCTTGAGCAGCGTGGATGGCTTTGCCAGCAGCGCCGATCAGATCGGCACCACCCAGACATTCACCTTTAATGACGTCGGTGGCACCTCTAGCGGATTCTCCAACTTGAGCATCTCCCTGGCCAGCCTCGGCGCCATCGGTACCGATGTCCCCCTTGAGCTGCGCCTGTACGTTTTCCGTGAATTCTCAGGATCGGGCAACCTGCCCAACGTCAGCGCACGCTTCATGAACATTGATAATATCGTCACCACGGGCACCTCGACGATTCCCGAGCCTTCCAACACGTACGCCCTTGGTGCCATCGCCGTCCTCTTCGTCCTGCGCGGCCTGCGCAAGACACGCCATCAGGCATAGAGCAAGGCACACTTTTATTGCAGCAAGTACACGCATGCGACAACCCGAGGGCACAGGGAGATAGCATCTCCCCTCCTCACCTGAGTCGTATGCTTTACAGGGTGGAGCAGTATGCCTCATGAGCTGGGCGGCACAACCAGACTCAGGTGCATACTGCTCCTTTTATTTTAGGCCGAGCCTTCTTATACTGTTTCCCTATATGATGGATAAAATGTTGGTAGGGACGGCTGACTTCAGCCGTCCGCGGCTGTATGGGGCAGGCAGACCTGGCCCGGCAGCGTTATCCCAACAAGTCCAAGTTAGGTGATTGCAAACAAGAACGTTTTTGCGGAAAAGATGGGGCAATACAGTCATGGGAAATGGAAAAACAGGCAGAATAACCGTTCGGCAAATCGCAGAGGCAGCTGGCTTGACCATTGGTTCGGTCTCCAGCGTGCTGAACAACAAACATGTCGAGCGCCGCATCTCTCCGGCCACGGTGGCTAAAGTGCGCGAAACGGCGGCACGCCTCGGCTACATGCCCAATATCAATGCACGGCGGCTGCGCAGTGGAGCCGAATCCCTCAACTCCGTCACCCTGGCGGTTATCACCAGCTTCGAGGCCCCACTGACCCTCGTTAACCACATCATCAAGGCCATCCGCAAGGCCGTCGATAATGAACGCAAAAACGGCAGCCCCTATCAATTTACGGTCACCATCGACATGTTCAACGCCGGTGATCTCGCCTCAGTTCCGGGCTTACTCAGCGGAAGCCACTTCAATGCCGCTATCATCACCAACACGACCCCCAAGGACGACCACTTCCTCCAGCGTGTCCAGCTCCCCTACCCCGTCGTTCTGGTAAACCGTAGCGTCCCGGGCTATCCTCATGTCTGCGAAGCGACAGACATCGGCTCGCGAGCCGCGGATATTCTCGTCGACCACGGGAGGCGGAAGCTGGCAGTCCTGTACGGGCAACCTGTCACGCAGGTCACCCACCATCGCATCAACAGCTTCATGCGCCAAGTGTACTCCCGCCTGGGTTCCACCGTTCAGGAGATTGTAGCAGACACCTTGACCGAGCGAACGGCAGCCAATGCCATGCGTAAATGCCTCGAAGCGGACGCGCACATCGACGGCATCTACGCCGTCACCGACGGCATGGCTATAGGTGCATACCACTGCATTAAGCAGATGGGCATGCAAATTCCCGCCAACGTCGCCGTCGTCGGTTCGGGCGACTACGGCTTCCCCGCACTCTTCGATCCTCCTCTGGCCACCGCGGGTGAGGACTCTATTCAGCGGGCCGAGAGTGCCGTCAATTTGCTCATGGCGCTCATTCACCAACGCGAGATAGCCACGACCGAAATCGTAACCGAAAGCACCCCTCAACTGCGCGAATCCCTGACCGGCACAAGACAGCCCTGGAGCGGCTTTAATTAAAAACCGTAGTCAGTTATAACTCTGTATTTTAACCACTGAGCCCACAGACTGGTTCGATACAATCGACGTCATCTGCGGATGCCTTATATGCTCTCACACCATCCCAGACGATGGCTTTAGGGAAGCAACCCGAGACTTACTTGCCCTTGTCCTTGACTTCCCACCAGGCCACGCCCTTCACCAGGCGGCGGTCCAGAAAGTCCGGTTCCGGTAGCGCATCATCCCAAGCCTCAAACGAAGCCCGCATCTCCGCAAACTTCTCCGGCATGGACGGCGACAAGTCATTGCTTTCGCCCGGGTCGCGTACGACATCGTACAGCGCCCACTGCGGGTTTTTGTTATCGCCCACCCCGTTCATGATAATCTTGTAGTCGCCCTCACGCATCGCGCACATATAGGGGCCATAGCGCCAGTACAAACGCTCCCGGGGCAACGTCTTTTCCTCTCCGCGCAGCAGTGGTAGGAGGTTCACCCCATCCAGACCATGCTCGCCGCTGTGTACACCGCCAGCAGCAGCCAGGGCGGTTGGAAAGATATCCAGCGCGCTGACCGGTTGAGAGAAACGCTCCCCGGCGGGCACTCCGCCCGCTGGCCACTGGACGAGGAATGGCGTACGAATCCCTCCCTCGTAGAGCACATACTTGCCACCCTGAAAGGGGGCATTTGAAGCCCAGCGACGGGGGAAACCTCCGTTGTCACTGAGGAAAAAAATCAAGGTATTATCGTAGGCGTCATGCTGCTTGAGCGCATCCAGCACCAGCCCGACATTGTCATCGAGCGAACTGGTTAAGGCCGCGTATAAGCGCGTGTTGAGGTCTTTGATTTCCCGGTACGGCTCGATGGACTCCTCCTTTGCTTCCAGGGGAAGGTGAACGGCGCTAAAGGACAGGAAGAGAAAGAACGGCTCATCCCGGTGATGTTCGATGTAGGCGGCAGCCTTCTTGCCAAAGTCGTCAGTGATGTATTCCACCTTCGGTACCTTCTTGTCATTGTGCCAGAGCTGCCCGGCCTTGCTATCCTGAAAATAGGGGAACCATCCATTCAGAAACCCGTAGAAGTCATCAAAGCCCTTGGCGTTAGGCAGGTACTCCTCGTTTTCGCCCAAGTGCCATTTTCCAATGATCGCCGTATCATAGCCCTGCGCCTTCAAGTCCTGTGCTAGCGTGGGACGGTCGTGCGGGATGCCAAAGTCTCGCGTACCTCCGGGTCCGGCAAGCGTCTGCACACCGAAGCTTTCCTGGTAGTTCCCCGTGAGTAAGCCCATGCGGCTGGGCAGACAAACCGGGGCCGTGATGTAGGCATCGCTGAAACTGCTCCCGTGCGCCGCCAGGCTGTCGATGTGCGGCGTCTGGATGTGCTCACTTCCGGTCAGCGAGAGGTCACCGTGGCCGAGGTCATCGGCGAGGATGACGATGATGTTCGGATGATCCGCGGCTTCCGCCGGGATAAGGCTGAGTCCGATGGCAAAACCAACGGTGAGAAAAAGCGAAGTAAGTTTATACATAAAAAGAATCGTGTCTGTGCGTTATCGGGCTGCGTTTACAGAGCACGGGCCAGCAGGCCGGCCGCGTCATGGTTCGGTCGCGACCTTGAGCTGGTCAATCGACTTCACCTTGATACGTGGCGGGCGGGCCTGCGTATCATCAGTGACGAATATGATGCTCCGGGCATTACTCTGATACAGCCAGCGTGTGTTCACCCGGGGGACCCACTGCCCATCGATTTTCTGGCTAAAATGGATCTGCACATCGACCTTATTGTCCGCATCCGGCGTAACGATTTTCGACTTCTTACCCGGGATGGTAAATTTCTCACTTCCGAAAATCCCACCGATCTCGTACTCGCTCAGATTATAAATGTGGTACGATCCCCAGGGAAAGTTCGAGGTGCTGTCGTCAATGACGATGACGCGGTACTCTGCCTGTCCCTCCCCGCGCTGCGGGTTCGCGATAAAGAGCAGCAGCACGTCGCGCCAGCCGTTGGGGATCGTTGCGGTGGCAATGGGGGTACGTGCTTCCGTCCCATCGGGCATCGCCTTGCTGCGGTAAAACACAATGGGGTTCGTCCCCGTGTAGGTGTACACGCCGCCCCGGTAAGCACTGGAGATACGCAGTGGCTCAAACGTTCCCTGCGACTCAAATCCCAGACCTTTGCTGTCCATGCGCTCCCAGGACAAGGGGGTGAAACGCACCGACATGGGTTCAGGTGCTTGCGCACTCAACTCCCCACACAGGCATAGGGTCGCAAGCAGGAAAAGGCTGAATCGTAGGTATCTCATCATGGATAGGGTACTATATCTGGTCATCACCTAACCAGCGAAATGAAATGATCTCAAATCGCCGACCGAAGCGATCGTTGGTCGCGCTGAGCGTGCCCGGCGAGGCAGTCGCCGCGTCCGAGGTATCCACATATTCGGGAACGCGCTGCACCACGGCCTCGCACCAGGCATGTACCTTCTCCCCGGTGACAGGGTTAACCGAATCGCCATAGGCGCGGATAACAAACGTGTCGGAGCGCGCTGACAGTACCGGACCGATCGTCTGCAGGACATCTGCCTGTGTCAAATACCCCGTGGCACCTGCCGCAGTCGCCCCTACGGCATGCGCGTCAAAAGTTATGTTAGGCACAGAGGTGACCGTCTCGTTAAAGTCGTCGTTGATGTCGGTGGCATCAATAGCAGCCTGGAGCGCTCCCTTCAGCCCGGTATCATCGTCGGCCAACCGGCGGTTGACAAAGTCCGACAGCGAGACGAACGGGCCGCGCAGTTTCACTTCATCCACAATCGCCTCGGCCAACTCCTGTACCTCGGCTTCGCTGAGTTCGCGATAGCCCATCCACTCCGCCCCGGCGGTATCCGCAGGCATGCTCAGGCGAGAGAAGGCGCTTCCATTCGCCGTATCCGTCTTGTTGCCGTCATAGAGCACCTCAAGTCCATTGGTGGAGCTCAGGAGGGCTTTCCACGCTTCGACGGAAGTGGAGTTCACGTTGAAGGCGCCATTGACAATCAACTCCGAGCCTACGCGATCGTAGGCATCAGCATCGATGGCTGTCCCGCCTGCATTCCCCAGGACCAGAGCCGCAAAGTCCTCCGTGCTCGTACCGGGCATCAGCTGGATGCGTGAGTTCGCCAGCTCGTAGGTGCCATCGGCAAAGCCCGTGACGATCTCGTTCCACTCACCATCGCTCAGGCCGAGATCAGCGCGGGGGGAGAGGGTTGAAAAATAGTACGCATCCCACAGCGCTTCGTTGGAAAGGTACGACCAGTCGACCTGTGTATAGTTACCGCTCGAATACGTAAGCGTCCGGCTCAGGGCAGTGCGCCCGATAAAGGGGCTGGCGGAGGAATTGCCAATGGGCGAAGCGGGCTGCTGCGCATAGTGGGTCACATTGTTGACATGCTGAAGCTGGGCCAGCGACTGCAGCGGCGTGGTCGGAATATCAAAGAGCACCACCCGGTTATACGAGCCATACTCAAAGGTATCTCCCCAGGAGGCGCTGCTCGGGAGCGACGTGCTGTTGGCACTCGTTTCCTCTTTCGCCGTAAAGGCCCAGTTGCCGGGGTTCTGTGTATCCTCACCCCAATTCGCTTTGCCCGAGTCCCCCGTCGAGCGACGCGCCATGGTTGCCCGTGGATTGTAGTTCGCCAGAAACTGCACCGGCACACCGTCCGACGGATAGGTAGGCTTGAGGCTAATGTCCAGAGACGCAATGGGCAGGGCCGTGTTTGCCCCGATCAAGCCATTTGCCACCAGCACTGAGAGTGCTACCTCCGGCGCGCGCGTAATGCTCCCATCGATCTCCAGGCGGCTTCCCTGAACCTCGCGCAGGTCACCCCCTGAACCGCGCTGGAGCATGACCACACCCTGCATCCATGAAGTAGACTCGATCGAAAGCTCCAGGAAGGCACTACCCGAAACCTCCAGGGGCTGATTGCCAGCTCCGAGGTTGGTAAAGACAACTCCCGGCAGCGATGCTATCGAGCCGGTGTAGCTGTAGCAGGGGCTGAAGACATCATTGCTGGCATAAGTAATGTTATTGTCCATGGCATAAATCGCCATCTGCCCCGGTGCTAACGTGATCGCACCGCCACTCACAGAGGAGATATCCAGCTCGATCACACTATCAGCTAACATCTCGGACAAGCTCGCGACCTCATCACCATCCGCACTGATTTTGGATTTAATCTTCAATTCGTTCAATTTTACGACCAGCGATTCAAACTCCAGTTGCACATTGTACGGGTTCCACAGTGTAATCACGGGAGCAATCTTGAGCTTCAGGCGATAGGTACCCTCTGTTCCCGCATCGGGGTCTGGAGGGCTGACCGTTTCTGCCAGCAGGCTCATAAAAAGCTGCTGGCGCAGCACGACCGGGTTGATCGGCATGTCGGTCTCGCGCGCCAGATCAATATCACCTCCACCGGCCGTAAAATACGGCCTCACCACCGGATCAGAACTGGTGTGATAGTAGCCGTCCTGGAGTGATTGGTGATTCGGTATCAGCGGGTAGTTGGGTCGCGCCACGATCTTGTACTGGCTCCCCGTAGACTGTACGCCGCCCGGGTGCAGCGGTTTATAGCTGGAGTCCGGATCGCTGGGCTTGTAGAGGCGGTAATAGTTACGCAGCAGGTGCCAGGTCGGCCCACGCACCATCGGGTTGGCCGCGGCAGGCAGCGGCGCGTTGAAGTCATCGAACTTGAACAGATAATTCACCTGATGCGCCGACAGGTTACGGACAGACTCGTAGCCGGAAAAGTCCGCGTCGTTGTTGAAATCCGTCAGCCCCATCTCAAAGGCCAGGCTGAGGTCTTTCTTCAGGCCTCCGTTGGCCGTATTCGTCAACAGCCCCCAGCTATGAGTGGTTAAATCATGGTAGCGGCGCTCGAGCGTGGTATCAAGGGAGCTGTCAATAATACCCATCTGCTCCAGCGAAAGCAGGCGTACCCAGGCATTGCTACTGGTATTATCCAGCGGGTAGAGGCTCTCCCCCACCGTGTTCTGCGCCCCGCTTTCAGCGTCGGTGGAAATAGACTCGATGCCGTAGCGCTGCGCCGTGAGCAGCGAGTAACGCTTCTGTGCACTATCACCGGAGGGAGCATCGCGATGGGGATCGCTCAGGTTGACCTTGGCTTTCACGCCCTCATCAGAAACCCAGTAAGCATAGTGGCCCGTTGCGCTGCCCGTATCATGTCCCTCGATTTCGACTTTACCCACCTGCACACGCTGGTCGGGGTCATCAACGCTCCCCTCCCCTAGCAGGAATACAGGGTCCTGCACATCGCTGCCGGGCGTCAACGGATTGCCTCCGGTATCAACGCCGGAAACAAGCCAACCGGTGAGCGCAGGCTCGGCAAAGGGAGCATGCGAATCCCGGCCAGAAACATCCCAGACGCCGGTCCAATGCTGGTGCAAGGGCTCGCCCATCCCATCAATCAGCCCGGCAGTACCGGTAACACGCTGGTCAGGCCCCGCCGCAGACTGCAGTTTTCCGAGGGCGATATTCATCCCCAGCAGGGCATTCTGCTGAGCCGTACGCAGTTCTCCCCGGGTCGTGGACAACTGAGTCTCCACCACAACCATCGTGGACAAACTGATAATGAGCAGCACGACAAAGGCCATCAGGGCCAGTGCTACGATGAGGGCAAAACCGCGCCTCGGCGGCATTGCCTGGGGTGTATGTGTGGGGTGAACTTTCATTGCGAGGGGGCTATCGCAGGGGTTATCTTTATAATCGGCCAGCAACAGAAAACTTTATGCGCAAACCGAGTGGAGGCAGCCATCCGCGCCCAGCTTGAGCGCGATTAACAGGACATTTACCACGCCGCGCGGGCCGCCATACGCAGTCATGCGCGCGCCAGGCAATCTCGACCGCATGCATGTCCATGCTCCCGCCCCTGGCAGGAAACCTGCCAGTACTGCGCATCGTGGCAATGGGGCGTGAAATCATGGGGGTATTAAGCGGTGGAGGGTTAAGATGAATGGCTTATCTTGGCATTAAACCTTCGGGTATCGTGACATTGCCCTCGACCTGAACGGTCGCGTCCGGGTTGGCGGCTTCAACGTCGATAAAGCCATCGGTCGTGTTCCCGATCACAATCATCGCCGCATCCGCAATGTTGGGGCGTACACTGGCTTCGACAGCCTGCAGCCAGCCAATGATAGCGTTGTCCTCGACCAGACCGAAGAACGGTGTGGTGGCACTGATAGAAATCGCAGGCATGTCCTCCGTGATGGCACCTTCCTCCGCTTCGGCTCCGGGGTCATCATCGGTAAAGAGGAAGTACGGCACCTTGTTGGCCTCCGAGGAGGCGGCATCGCGATCGGTTACCATCACAGGAGCTTCCTTGCGGAAAACATTGCCCTTGATGATCGCCATCTCGGTACCGCGAGCCATGACGTTAATCGTGAGCGGATCGTACTCCAGTCGGCTGACAAATTCGTTGTCCATGACGGTGAGCTTACCCGGGCCAAACTTGTTCACCCGCCCGTTGATGAACTTGTTTCCGCTGACCGTGACATCGCGCCCGGCCTGGATTGAGACGTCAACCGTACGGGTGGAAAGTTCATTAGTGAACAGGTTTCCGGAAATCATCACCGTGCCCGCGCCATACATGTCCTCTTCATTTGAGGGGCCGTGGTGCAAGCGCACGAAGGGCCCGAGGTACTTGGAGGGCGCATCCCACCAGCTCCACTCTTCCTCCCAGTGCTCGTGGCGAACCATGATGAGGTTACCCGTGATGTGCAGCTTCTCTCCCCAGTACATGGAGACGATGCCGCCCGCGGTGGAGTTGACCGAAATATTGTTGGAAAAGATGATATTCTCGCCGCCTTCACTTCCGTAGGCGTAATCCGCAATGAAGCGCGCGACATTGCCGTCGATCACAACCTGACGGCCTTTGTTCCCCCAGGCCAGGGTGTTGCCATACTCAGCGTAATTGTTCTGCACGAGAACGTCGAAGGCCCCGGAGGTGTGCTTATTAAAACCTTCGTCGCCATACTTCACTTCGCGCATGGCCACGGTCGAGGAGCCGCGGGGCAGATTTGGCTTGCGCGATGGGTCGGGCGAGCCGCCAAACCAGCAGACCTGATACTTCACGTCGCGGGACCAGTTATCGTGGTGGCGAAAGTTCTCGGCCCCCTCGATGAAGTAGGTCATGTAGTTGCCGCTAACCATATGGTTGCCGCGCGCCGTCACATTAGTGGAGGCAGTGGCAATCAACATGGCATGCAGACGGTAGCCGTTGGAATTCTCCAGTACGACGTCGGTGCACTGGAGCGTATAAAGCAGCGTCGCGGCCCGGTAATAGCCGATGTGGCTGTAGTTCTTCGCCGGGTCCGTCCCATCGATGTTCTGCAGGCGACCGCGGCGCTTACGGTCTTCCAGCGGAACGATCCCGCGCGGGTCCGTGTTCACCACATCTGCGTCCGTCACCACCAGATCAGAAACGCCCTCGGCGTAGATAAGATTGTGCACCGGCACATCCGGCGTGCTGACATTGCCGTCGGCAAAGTCATGATGCAGGCCCTGGATACGCACGCCGTCACCCACGACGACCAGCAGGTTCTTGTCCTGCACTTGCGAGGCGATCGGGACCAGTACAGCCTCCGGGTCGAAAACCAGGGTCTGGTTCGCGGGAATCTTAAGTGTGCCCACGTTGTAATGTCCCTTGGGGAAGTAAAGCTGCGAAGGGCCATTGTCCAAAGCACGCTGGATCGCCTGGGTACTGTCACTGCGCGAGTTGGCCGCGACACCCAGCGTCGTAATATCAACCTGCGCGTGCAGGACGGGTGCAATGAACATCGTAGCCGCAACAAGCAAGCGGCCAGTCTTGAGAAGGGATTGTATCGTCATGAGCATATCAGATTAGTCGTAAAAGGGTTGGTGGGGGGAAGCCTGCCCAGACCTGCGGACGCCAACGAAACGGCGCGCCTGTTAGCAAGTGTGAGTTGAGCTGGATGAAGAAAACATAGGGGTAATGATGCTGCTTGTCGCTCAGGCGAGGATGGCAAGCATCGCGGGGTTAGCTAAAACGTTATTTCAAGACCGCCGTCTTGTCAAAGTAATTCTGCATTAAGGGTAGACTACACCGCTTTGCCGAGCTGGCAACAGGTGTGGATACAATTCAGGGGTTGATAAGGGTAGAATACGCCTCATGGGATGGGCTTAGCAACGGCAAACGCATGCAGGAACTTGTGTTGGTCATATCCGATTCGGTATGCAAACAGCCGCATAATCCGGCAAAACCGGAAACAGAAATAACCACAAGGCATTGAAAAACAATGAGCTATAAACCAACCCACCTCAAACCTCAGAACGTGTGCGGTATTCCTCAGGAGACAATCCGGTTATTTGCTTAAAGCGCCTGGAAAAGTAGGGTTGGCTCCGAAAACCACACTCAAAGGCGATCTCTTTTATGGACGCATGGCTGGTAATTAACAGGTGGCATGCCTGCTCAACCAGGTTGCGCGAGCGGAAGATAGTCGGCGTCACTCCGCACAGCCGCTTGAACTTCTTGCGAAAGGCCTGCTCCCCCAGGCCAAATCGCCTTCCCATCGCGACGAGGTCGAGCGGCGCCTCGGGCTCGAGCGCGATAATCTCGGCCCGGGCACGATCAGCCCATTGGATATTTTCGCTCATTTTAGCCGTCCCCCAGGCCGTGCACATCTCAGCGATGAGCGCCAGCAGCCGACCACTGTCAGACAGGGATGGCTCCGCCCCCACCCTGGCCAGCGGCAAGACCACTTCGTGAAAGCGATTCAGCCAATAGGCGATGTCGCGCGCATCTCCGGCCAAGGTACGAACGGGGAACTCCGGGTCCAGCAGCCCAGCTCCACGCCAGGCATCAAATACCAGCCCGGAAAAGCTGATGTGAATCTCATTCCAGGTTTGCCCTTGGGCGGGACGGTAGACGTGCCCCACTTCAGGAAACAGGCAGATCAAGTCACCCGCGCGCACCCTGATGGGCTGGTCATGCTGCGGGTCACTGTACTCACCCTCCCCTGCATAGACGTAGGTCAGGCCGTAGGTCTTCATCGTGCGCTGCTTTTCCTCCTGCCCCTGAAAACGCATGCCCCAATTCTCCTCGATTTGCAGGCAGCGCGTGATCCAGCCCGGCGACAACGGATGAAAGGACTCCATGATGAGCCAGTAGTCGCGACTCTGTCCCGGCTCAGGCCCAGCCTGTCGAGCAAACTTCCCGCCGTGCAGGCGGCTCAGATCTTCGAGGGCAGACATGCTTTTAAAATGAGCTAAAAGGTGCCCCAGCACAAGCCGCAACGCAGATTCACCCTATGGCCGAGAATAGCTTGCCTGGTCTTCGCTTCGCGATGAGTTACTTGCCGCACAAGGTCACTTAATACAGCGCTCATGCCACGGCACGATCGTCAGACGCTGCCAGCAACATGATGCGACTGATACCACTGCGACAGCGAACGCGTTAATCGCTCACGGACGGGCTCGAACTCACGCGCCCCCCACAGATTATCCACCTCGCTCGGATCACGTGCCAGATCAAAGAGCTGACCTTCAGTGGGCTCATCGGGCTGCCCTTCGTTAAAGTACAGGTTCAGCTTGTAACGGCCATCAAACAGCATGGCACCGAAGATGGGCGGCGTAAAGTACCCGCCCTCGTCGCAGATTCCCGTGCCGTGATAAACGCAAACACAGTGCTCACGCACAGGCTCACCGGGCGCCGCCAGCAAGTCGTGGGAATCGGGCATCTGCTCACTCAGGAAATCCGGCGACAGGCCGGCAGCGGAGAGCACCGTAGCCGTCAGGTCGTGAAGCTGCACCGGGGCTTCGCTCACCGTGCCCGCGTCGATCCTGCCCGGCCAGCGCAACATGAGCGGCACCCGCACAGAGGGGTCGTAGAAATACGCGCCCTTGGCCAGCAAGCCGTGATCTCCCAGCATGTCCCCGTGGTCGCTGCAAAAAAACACCAGGGTATTCTCCTCCAGGCCGTTCTCGCTCAGTGCATCAAGCACCCGGCCAACCTCGGTATCGAGCAAGGCGATGGAGGCCAGATAATCCGTCCGGTCCTGCCGGATCGCCTCTGGCGTATAAAAGGTTTCCACCGCGCTCTGCTCAGTGGCCGCAGGTTCGGCTTTCTTGTCTCCCCATGACGGCCCCTTGGCCGTACCGGCCAGCATGTAGCCGTGCTCGTGTTCGCGCTGGATGGGCGCGGGCATCCGGCCCATGGGCTCGCGGTCAACGATGGTGGGAGCGATCTTGCTCACATCCACTTTCTCCCGGTATTCAGGCGGATAATCGCGGTAGGGGTTGTGCGGATCGAACACACTCATTTTGCAAAAGAACGGACGCTCCGGGTCCCTGTCCTTGATAAAATCAATCGTACGCGAGGCGGCCCAATGCGTCATGTGGCAAGCCTGTGGCACATCCTGTACCTGCCTCCCGTGCTCAAGCAGTTCACGGTAAAAGGCCGGGTGCTGCTGCTCAAGCCATCGGCCATAAGCTTGCCCGGGATGATCGAGCAATAAGCTCGGCTCGGGGCACCACTCATAAACGTCAAAGCCGTCGTTTGCCTTGCGATTCTCCAACTCATGGCGAATCGCGCTGACATGCAGCTTTCCAAAGAGTGCCGTCTGGTAGCCCTGCTCCTGCAGGTACGACGGGAAGAGGGCCCGATCCTCGGGCAGGATGTCATATAACCGCTCAACCGTGTGCACAGGCACGGGCTGCCCCGTCATCAGGCTCGCGCGTGAGGGCGTGCAAATCGGATTCGAACAATAGCAGCGGTCATAACGAATGCCCTCACTGGCCAGACGGTCGAGATTGGGCGTATGGATGGCTTCATTACCGTAGCACGACAGGCTGTCCCAGCGCTGCTGGTCAGTCATTATCAGGAGTATGTTTGGCTGCTGAGTCGTGCCAACGCCCTTATTGTAATCAGTAGTCATGTATCAGAAAAAAACTACACGGATGTATTCAGCGCATCCACGCCTTCATATAGGCGGCGGAAATTTTTCACCACATGGTAAGTGATGCGGTTGGAGTCATGAAAGCGTACCGCACCGCGCCAGGCCGTACGCACAAGGGCAATAATGTCGTCCCCATCAAACTGCCAGTCGGCATATTGAAAGCCGGTCAAGCGCAGCGAGTCTTCTTCGCTCAAGCCGGACTCATCCGTGACGACCTCCTTGAGGATGGTCCAGTTCCGCAGGTCGCGGGAGGCAGAAAGCGAGAGAATGTTGCGCTGACTCGCCTTACCCGGCACGGTGTTGTTGTTGCCCAGCGTAAAATACAGCCCGCTTACGGGGTCCCGGCGAATGGTGAACTTGTGCGTCCCGCCGGGCAGCCGGATAATGTCCTTATCGTAATCAAAGCTGAGCTCCTTACCGTCGCCTGAGACCTTGACCATCGCCGCGTAGTCAGAATGCGGCTCCGTACTCATGCGCAGGATATTCCAGAGCTGGCCATCGGGTGCCGCCACCATGTTCCCTTCCAGGAAGCCCGGCCCGGTCTCGCCCCAGTCCGACGGCACGCGCTTGGGGTCGAAGGGCAGCTTGCTACTCATGCTCCAACTCGAAGCTTTGAGCAAATCTGCGTTTTCATCGGCTGAGATAACAAAGGCCTCAAAACCCGAGGGCCACATGGCGGATACATTGTCTTCATAGGCCCGGTAAATACGCCCCTCGTGCACGAGCACCGGTGTGGGCGCGCAGTGGTAGTTTGGCGGTTCAGCCGCCTCCCCCCCCTCAAAGAGCAAGCCGCGCTCACGATCAAGGGGAAAGGTCCACGAAAAACCGCCATCATCGCTGCGGCGGATGACGATCGAGCCATAACGGCGGTCGCATCCGAGCATGTACAGCGCGTCCTTGTGCAGGAAAAGTGAGCTCCAGAAAGCTCCGATCAGTTGAGAGCAATTTTGCCATGTCGCACCGTCATCCTCCGAGCGATAAACACTGCACATGCGCATGAGCCCATCATCAAAACCGTCTTTTTCGGCATAGAAATAATCGTGCGTGGCGACAAGCGCACCATCCGCAAGCCGTATGATAGCGGGGCTGCCGAGGAACGTTTTGCTCCGCTCGGGCATGTATTTGACTTCGGTATAAATCATGGGAATCGCAAATGGGGGTGACAGGGGAAGCGCCAGGCAAGGCCCAGCCTAAGAATGGGATTGTACTCGCACCTTAGCATCGACATAAACACATGTCAGCTAAAATGTTTTTTCTAATCTGAATTTACCCCATCAACCCTGCCTCCCAAAGCCCCATCAAGAGCAGACACAGGTATTTAAGTTGCACAATACGGTACTTAACCAATCCCCCAAGTATCTGCTAAAACAATACTCGATAGCAATTGGAACCATACGGGATGCACTTTTCGTTACCAGATCATCCAGTTGTTTTACCGTTGTGGATATGACTCGATTCTTGAGAGAGCCGGGCTTCTGCAGCAGTATACCCATTCTACCCAGGTAGCCCTGAAGCCTATCACAGCTAGAGACCGAGCGCTGCTTGATTCACCCCCCTCTCCCTCGCACAATGCAAAACCATAGCACACAAACCGACCCCCGATGGGCCGTCTGCGTCGACAGCTTTCAGGCAGACGACATCGAAAAGCATGGCAACAAATTCCTCATCGGAAACGGCTTCATCGGGCTGCGCGGCACACTGGAGGAGCATGGCCCGGAGCAACTGGCCGCCTGCACGATTTCCGGCCTGTACGATCGTCACGGTGAGCAGTGGCGCGAACCCGTCAACACACCGCACGCCTTCGGCGTCAAGGTCAGTGCCGACGGCATCCCCTGCTCCACCCTGAGCACCTCCCCCGTTCGGCACCACCAGCGGCTTGATCTCTCACGCGCCGTTCACGCACGCCAAAGCGCCTTTGTGTTGGAGGACGGCAACGAAATCACCCTTAGCTCGGAGCGCTTCCTCAGCCTTGAGAACAAGCACCTCGGCGTGCTCCACTACGCCGTCACCGCTTCAAAATCCTGCGAGTTGGTAATTGAAACCGGAATCGAGGGCGACATATGGGACATCAACGGCCCACACCTGAAGGACTTCCACCCCCATAGCGACGGGGAAACCCTCACCCTGAGTTCCGTCACGGGCGAAGCCGGCATCACGGTTGTCGTAGCCACATCGCTACGCAGCGAAACACTCCCCGAACCCGAGATCGCGACAACGCCCAAGGGCATCTCCCAGCGCTTCCGCTTTCAAGCCAAAGCGGGAGAAACCTATTCCTTTACTAAATACATCGCCACGCACACAGGAGCCGACACAGAGGCTCCCGCAACTGCCGCCATGAGCAGCCTGAGCACAGCCTCTCAGGCGGGCTATGACGCACTCCTAAAGGCGCACAGCATCCGCTGGAAGGCACGCTGGCTCAACAGCGATGTCCTGATCGAAGGCGACGACCAGGCCCAGCACGCGCTGCGCTACTCCATATACCATCTGCTTATTGCCGCCCCTGCCACGGGCCATGCCTCCATCCCCGCCCGCGGCCTCTCCGGTCAGGTTTATAAAGGCGCCATCTTCTGGGACACGGAGATTTTCATGCAGCCGTTCTTTGACCACACCCAACCCGTGATGGCCCGCAACCTCGTACGTTACCGCTATCACACACTCAACGGCGCCCGCCGGAAAGCGGCAGAGTACGGCTACCAAGGCGCCTTTTACGCCTGGGAAAGTCAGGAAACCGGCGACGATGCCTGCACCCTGTTTAACATCACCGACGTCCTCACCAACCGTCCCATGCGGACGTACTTCCGCGACAAGCAAGTGCACATCAGCGCCGATGTCGCCCTGGCCACCTGGCGTCACTACCATATTACCGGTGATGCAGACCTCCTCATCAGCGGGGGGGCCGAAGTCATCCTCGAGTGCGCCCGATTCCTCTACTCCTACGCCTGGTATAAGCCGGAGGCAGACCGCTATGAAATGCGCGATGTCGTCGGCCCCGACGAATACCACGAGCGCGTCCACAACAACGCTTTCACCTCGGCCATGGCCCGAGCCACAGCCACCATTGCACTCCAAACCATCGAACTGCTCGAGCGCGACCACACCGCCTTTTGCGAAACACTAATCGAACGGCTTGACTACTACGACGACCGCGAGTGCCTCAAGGATTTCCAGGCCAAACTCTTCGTCCCCGCACCCGACGAGGATACGGGCCTCATCGAGCAGTTCAGCGATTACTTCACCCTGGAAAACACCACCCCGGCGGCACTCAAAGACCGCCTCCTCGACCCCACTGAATACTGGGGCGGAGCAAACGGTGTTGCCACCGCGACCCAGGTGCTCAAGCAGGCGGATGTTGTCCTCATGCTCCACCTTTTTTCGTCGGAGTATTCTGCCGAAATCAAAGCAGCTAACTGGGACTACTACGAGCCGCGCACAGAGCACGGTTCCAGCCTCAGCCCTTGTGTCTACGCCCTGCTGGCCGCCGAGCTCGGACGCACCGAGTGGGCCTACAAGTATTTTCTGCGCACCGCCACCATCGATCTCACCGGAAAGTCCAAGCAGTTCATTGGGCCACTGTACATCGGCGGCACGCACCCCGCCGCAAATGGCGGAGCATGGATGGCCGCTGTCCTGGGCTTTGGTGGACTGCGGGCCTACGAGGGCGAGACCATTACCATCGCCCCCCAGCTACCCGCAGCCTGGACCCGGCTGAGCTTTCGCTTCTGCCGCAAGGGTCTCTGGTTTACAGCCGTCCTGACCCCCGGCTCCGTCTCCGTTAGCTCAGAGATTACCAATACCGCCCCCCAAACCTTCAGCCTCTACGGCAATCTGCATACCTGCAACCCGGGGGAAACGATCGAGGCCACATGTGGCGTCACCATTGAAAACTAGTTCCATGACCAAACTGCCCACTTTTATCCAGCAGGCACGCGGCGCCCTCTTTGACCTCGACGGCGTCATTGTCGATACGGCCAAATACCACTACGAAGCATGGAAACGCCTGGCCGACGAGTTACGCTTTGAGTTTACCGAGCTCGACAATGAGCGGCTCAAGGGCGTAAGCCGCTTGCGCTCACTCGATATCCTGCTCGAAGTCGGTCAACTCGACATCGGTCAAGACCTGCGCGTGCACATGAGCAGACTGAAGGACGAGTGGTACGTCGAAATGATCTCAGCGATGGGCGAAGACGAGATCTTGCCCGGTGCGCGCGAGTACATCCAGTCGCTGCGCTCCCAGGGAGTAAAAATCGCCCTGGGCTCAGCCAGCCGAAACGCTCCACTCATCCTGGATAAGCTCAAGATCACTGACTTATTCGATGCCGTTATCGATGGAAACTGCGTTGCGAATGCCAAGCCCGATCCGGAAGTATTCCTGCGCGGCGCAAAGGCACTTGGCCTGGAGCCGCAGGCGTGCGTCGTGTACGAGGACGCCGAAGCGGGCGTCGAGGCCGCCCACCGCGCCAAGATGAAAGCCGTCGGCATCGGCACAGCACAGGCCCTCCCCCGAGCAGATTTTATCGTAAAGAGCCTGGCCGAGCTCCTGGAGCCCTCACCCCTGGGAACGCACTAGGCGGTGTCTTCAAATTAAGAAACGAGGGAAAAAGAGGTAATTTTGAGGATTTTTTCGGCTTTCGAAGTGGTGTGAATCCAGATTCATGAACTGAGAAAACGGAAAAAGACGCGAAAAGACCCTTTTCTACGACCTTGATGAATTTGAAAACACCGCCTAACCCCTCCTCCCCCGCAGATCCACTTCACATCGCAGTCAGCAGGGCTTACCCAAACGGCCCACAGACCGCACCGACAGGCTATCGAGCCTTCTTTTGGGTCTTTTACGCTTGCCAAGGTCCAGACGATGGCCTTTTTTCTCACGTTTCTCCTTTGGGTCGATAGCTCAATCGGTAGAGCAGTGGCCTTTTAAGCCTTCCTTATGGTTTAGACTGCGTTGGACTCCCCTAGTCCACACTGGACATTTCATTGATAGTCAATGATTTAGGTCGAATCACAAATAGACTCCACGAGACTGAAATAGACTCTGTTTTTCGCATTGGGTTACAGGTAGCGGGTTACAGGTTACAAAACTGAGCACGCAATTGGGTAAGGATATGACCAGCAAATTGCCCTACCAGATGCGGTTTGACTATGGGTTAATTATCCACTTAACTACCCCTAATGAAACTTCACGAAAACCGTCCGGCATTTGACACTCCCAAGAAGCGGCGCTTCATGGCCATTCGCCATGCCCTGTCGTCTCATCGGGTTGAATATGGTGAAGTTGGTACTCAAGCCCTCGTCTCTGAATTACAGCAGCTTGAGCATGAGGGAGTCGGCCAGGCTGTCCGCTCTACCCTTCAAGCAATTCGCGGTAAATAGCAGTTAATTCCGTATAAGTCCCGTTTGCGTACGCTTCACGGATCGAAGTAAAATAGCGTTCCCGTTCGTGGTAGAAAATATCTTCGTCCACATTCTCAAACCAGCCCTGAGATAAGAGCACATTGCAAAAGAGGCGCACCAGCCTCCCATTGCCTTCGCGAAAGGGATGGATCAGGATAAGCTCAGCATGAATTTGGGCGATCCGCTGGCTGACTTCTGCAATACCAAGTGATTGCGAAAATGGAGTTAGCGATTTGAGCAATTGATCAAACGCTGCCATTTGATTTTCAATGTAATTGGCCGAACACCACAGGATAACATCGGACGACATATTGACGGTGCGATATGCACCAGCCCATTCATAAAGTTCACCCAAAAAGACCCGGTGAAGATCGCAAACATCCGTTGAACTAAGAAGCTGATCGGTCTCATAATTGGTATAGGCGAAGTCAAATGCAGCCACGAGTCCCTTGATCTCTGCCTGGGCAATGTCCCTCTCAGTCGTCAGACCCAGCTTATTTCTCAGAACACCATGCACGTGATCAAATGCATCGTCTTCTACCTTATACCGATCCGCGGTCATTCAGGCCATAATCGTGTATGATGCAGAAATCGCAAGCAGCGATAATCAGCAATCCCATCGCCCCTTTTGGAGCAACGTTGACACTGCCCGACTTAACAGGGAATGAGAGAAGTTCAATCAAGCTGGTCAGCCACAACTGTGCCTACAAATATGTATAAACCGCTAACCCTCCGACTAATCGCAATCGACTGATATCCGTTTCCACCGTCACAAACGAATGCACCGCAAACCGTTGTTGCGGCCCCGCAATCCGCACAAACACAAGTTGCTACTGACCAGAGGAGCCTGTTCTGGCCGCAAACAACAGGCACATTTGCGAGACCATCTGCGTCCGGAGAGTCACAACAAACGCAGTGCTCCCGTTGGCTAAACATCAAGATCGAAAAGGGAAATGCGAATCAGGTTCCAGTGCAAAATACCCTTTAATTGTTTGCGAACTGGCGTCAGGCGTTTGTGCCGGGAAATGTACCTTCGGATGCGTAGGCGGGCAGGCCAAAGGCTCTCCGCATTGCTTCTAGAGGGCTGACGGGATTCCCCAATCTGGTCCATAGGCCCACCGGTCACGATCCGCTGAAGCTCTTCCCTGAATTCGTCGAGAGATAGCGTTTCCGCATCCTCGTCTTCGCGTGAGCATTGCCGTAGTAAACGTCGATACGTAGGCGTTAGTTTTTTAAAGTGTCGTGTGCGTCTTGGATGGTAGGCGCTCAACATTCCTGTGGATGCTTATACCAAAGTCGAGCCCGAAAGCAACTAGACAAACGATCATCACATCCAACGCACAGACAATTCACCTCCATATTGTATAGCCACAATAAGATATCAGAGGGGAATTTTATAACCACTTTCTGCGCAATAAACTACCTCTTGCGGCATCATGACGCTCAAGAGCATCGCGGTTAACATCAATAAAATTATATATATCTCGATCATTACCAACCACTGCCTGTGCCCTCAATATACTGGTAAGCGTACGGGCGGTTGATAGGTGTGACCGATACGCTTTCATCGTTTCATCATATGTCGATTTAGAAATCTCAGATGCTTGGGCATGCAAACAAGTAAGGTAATGCCGGAATGCATCTCCCTCTGCCCATGTGACCGAGGATGGCTTGACGACTCACCTCATAAAGCAAAACAAGAATGTAATGCAAGCGATTCAATCCAAGCAGGTGCATAGTTCGATCACTGATACCGCTGGGCTTCACCGCATGTATCCTACAGAACCTTGAGACGTTGGCTCTAAACTTCTCACGACTTATGCACATCGCCAAGTAACCGGCCAGACACATTGCCCCCTCCATGCTTGACTTCATCTCCACATCCACAGACATGGATTTTCGATTGGCACTACGTACCATTAAATTTCGCATTATTTCCAACTCAATGTCCTCAGCCAGTGTGGGAGCAAGCGATTTTGGCGCGGCCAATCGCTCCCTAAACTGATCCACACGGTCGATTGACATCTGTGTTGAGGGTAACGCTTTGCTTGAAGCAAAGGAATATAAGCGATGGCCCAAAAGCAGTGATGTTCGCTCGTAAATAGAGTAAGATTTACGATACAAACTCTCTAACAATTCAGTGTATTTTTGATCTTCTGAATCCATGTTTTTGATGGGAAGGCGGGCCGGGAATATGCAACCCAGCCCGCAATGTTCGTTACCTCATTTAGTTTAGAAATTAATGGTGTACCATTCTCGATCAAACTCCCCGTCCTCAATATGGCTAACGAGCCCTACGAAGATGTCTTCACGGCTAAAGTTCTTGTAACGGTTGAAGCCAAGGCAATGCCGAAGTGAAAACTTCACGATGTCCTCTTCGCATACATCAAGAGCCTCGGCAATATTTCTGATGCCCTTGGCCTCTTCTTGGATGAATTCGATGGCAAATTGAGTCTTGGCGGGAATGGATGCACTCTGGCTTCCATGACTTTGCATATCTACAACAGTTGTATCGCTCATTTTCGTATCCTTTATTTATTGATTATGAGTCCATTAGCCTTAACGCATTCTCGTCAGTATGTAGCTTCAAGGCGGCTTCTTTCATGTGTAATCCTACCGTCCTCCATGCAATTGGCCATGGCGTTAAAAACGTCCTCCTGACTGAATCCTTCATACTGATTGAACCCCCAAAGAATCCCGAAGCGAAAAGCGGATGATCGTTTCCTCTGGAATGCTTGTCAGCTTTGCGATCCTGCGTATCCCCTCAGCCTCCTCTTGGGTAAATTCGACGGTGAACTGTGTTTCCATGAGTTTGTACTTCTTCGATGGCTTTAACGCTCATATTGATACTTTCGGTTGATGGTTAAGCTTTCATGAGTTTGGCCATTTCGGCGGAATGGGTATCGCGCAGGTGACCGTAGGTTTTCGCAACCACCAAGCCGCCGTCCTTGTGTCCTACCCAGGCCGCGATGGTTTTGAAGTCGATTCCAGCTTCGATGGCGTTGCTGACAAAATAATGGCGCATGGAATGATGCGTGAAGTGCGGCAACTCAGCCTTGGCACTGGCAGTTTGCAGTGCTTGCTTGGCACTGTCGATACCGATGAGCAAATCAGAGGCGGTAGGCCGTCCCCCAACCGCCTTCTTGAGCCGCTTGAGGAAATCCTTGAAGGCAGGGAACAGCGGCACAACTCGTACGTCCCCGTTTTTGGTGCCAGCCTGCCCACCTGTGACGGTGAACAGTTTGCGCTGAAAATCGATATCCCCCAGCGCATGGCAGTTGCCTCCCCCACCCGCATCCCCGAACAGGCAAGGCATTCCACCAGAAAGGCCCCCTTGGCAGTCCGTACGGCCCGAGGATTATCCTCACGCATGGTTTGCAATAGCAAGCGGTATTGCTCGCGAGTGGGGATAACGATCTGCGGCTTCGCGATCTTGCGGCGGTCGATCTGCCGTGCCGGGTTGTCGAGAATGAGCCCATCCCGCACGGCCATATCAAAAATGCCGATCAGGGCATCCCGTTCCTTGTTGAAGGTCGAAGCCGACACATCGGGACTACGCCCCACATGCCATGCCTCGCAATCGCGGATCGTGATATCCCGCACGCGCTTGATGCCAAAGTAATAGGTGAGTTGCTTGACCGAAGCCTCCTGTCGCGTATTCGTGCGGGTCTTGTGACCGGCCTGGGAAATGTTCAGCCACATCAAAGAAAATTCCTTGAAGCTCACAGCCTTGTCCCCGGCCTGCTTGTACATTCTATCTACCTTGCGACGGAAGTCGGCCAACTTGCGCTCAGCAAGCTTGCGATCTTTCGTTCGTAAAGATCGACGAATTTGCTTGCCAGCCCGCTTGACGAGAGCGTAGTAAACTCCGCTTTGCGAATGGCGATAAAGGCACTGAGCTACCTTTACGTACTCTGGAGAACTTGACACGGTTTTGAGGATGCGGTTACAGGTGCGGGTGACAAATTAAAGTTTGCAAAGAGTCATAACATACTGATTTTCAATCAGATGGGTCGATAGCTCAATCGGTAGAGCAGTGGCCTTTTAAGCCATTGGTTCTGGGTTCGAGTCCCAGTCGGCCTACCACTTTTTTCCTCAGATTCTGGCAAAAAGAAAATACCCCACCCCATGGGGGTATTTGTAAAGGAAATCTGAATTCGGACCCCTAGGTGGAACTAAGAGTAAAAAGCCTTTACAATGCGGATTACGTGATAATCCTAACGGTAACTGAGGAGACTGCGGCTTTTGAGGGTGATGGCTTGCCCTTATCGTGCTACATGAAACTCTGTAACAAACTGCACAATGAAAAAAGTCGTCATCATTGAAGATCAGACTGCGGTGCGGGACATGATTTCCCAAATCGTCCAAGCCGACCCCACATTCGAAGTCGTCGCCGAAAGTGGCGATGGCCAGTCGGCTTACGACCAGGTCATGGAGCATAAGCCCGACTTTGTCATCCTCGACGTCATGCTGCCCGGCCTCAACGGCGCAGAAGTCCTCCGCCGATTTGCCAAGCACCTCAAGGGCACCCGCGTTCTCGTCTTTTCCGGCTACCAGAACCCCGCCCTTGTGCGAGAGCTTCTCCAAGCCGGTGCACACGGATTTGTCGAAAAAGCCGCCCCGCTCAACGAGCTCAAAAAGGGCATCGAAATCGTGGCCAATGGCGGAAGCTACTTCGGCCCCGAGGTCGCCCAGATGCTCCGCGAGGCCGTGCTCAACCCCAACGCTCCCAACCGCAAGGGTGTGGACGTGCTCACCGCCCGCGAACGCGAGATTCTCCAGCTCATCGCCGAGAGCTACAGCACCAAGGAAGTCGCACAGAAGCTCAACATCAGCGTCAAGACCGCGGAAAACCACCGCACAAACCTGATGAAGAAGCTCGACCTGCACGACGTGGCCAGCCTCACCCGCTACGCCATCCAGCAGGGGCTCATCGAGGGCTCGCTTCCGACCAGCGCCAGTGCCTAGGCTGGCTTCAAGCCATTGCCCCACCTCGTTGGACAGACTAAATCGAAGATGCTCTAGACTGCTAGAAATGCCGCGCCAACAGGGATATTAAATCCCGGTGCTCGCCGACCAGTGGCGTCATCGTACAGCGCAGGCTCGGGTACGCTGCCTCTGCACCCGCGCATATCCGGGCCACATCTCCGCCCGGCCCGGCATGCTTACCCGGCTGCAGAAACAGCATGGCCACGATCACGGGCCCATCTCGCCAACCGGGCTTTCGCAACAAACGCTCCAGCAGCGGCTCGTTAAAGTCGTATTCCGGCCCCTCTCGGCGTTCCATCGAGCAGGCTGCCACTTCGGCCACCTCAGACGCCAGGGCCCTGCCCAACGCCTCCGCCAATCGGTCGCGAACCGCCGTCACCGCAGGCGCAGGCGAGCCATGATCTACCAACGCCACCCGCGGCCTCTCCAGGCCCAGTTGATCCTGTGCGGTCCGGACCGCATCGGCCAGCATGCCGACCACAAGTTCCTCTGCAAAGGCATCGCCCGGGCAAAGCGGCGGCGCGATCTCTACCTCCAGCTCAGGCCACGTCTGCTGTAGCTGACGAATCCTCTCCGGCAGGTAATCCACCAGCGCCCCACTCGGCCCGAAGAACAGCGGCAGCACACGGAAACGCCGATGCCCCTCCGCGTACATCGCTTTAATAAAACGCACAAAGGTCTGGGCAGGCTCGCCCCCGAGCTCCGCCGGATCGACCTTACTCGAGTGCAGCAGCGAGACCGGCCAGACACACTCCCCCACCTCACTGCTCAGTTCCCCGGCCAGCCGCCGCAGACTGAGGGTCGCTTCCGGACGCAGCGAGCCGTTGTCCAGCAATAAGGGGATGGGCTTGTCGGCTATTTTCAAAGGATTTAACATGGGCGTTACGAAATTCCTTGCCCCAGCTATCAGATTAAAACAACAGTAAAGGCAATGAAGAAGGTCAGTCTTTATCTCGCCACACTATTTCTCAGCAGCAGCATCCTCTTTACCGGTTGTGAGTCGGACCCCGAGCCGACCGCTGACGACACCCTCGCCGGTGCCACCGGCGGCAACCGACCCGACTGGATCGACCCCGCCACCATCAGCTCTACTCCGCTGGGCGAGGGCCTCACTCCGCGCGACTCCTCCTTTGACCGCGGCGGCATGAACGGCGGCCTCGGGCGTCAGGACCAGATCCTGGCCAGCATCCAGTTTGGCTTCGACGAGTTTACCGTCCCCTCCGGCGAGCGTGGAAAGCTCGACCAGGTCTCCAGCTACATGCAGAGCAACCCAAACTCCAAGGTCATCGCTGAAGGACATACCGACTGGTACGGCACCACCGAGTACAACCTCGGCCTGGGTGACCGCCGTGCCAATGCCGTGCGCGACTACATCGTCCGCCTGGGCATCAGCCCCGCACGCGTGGAAGTCCTCTCCCTCGGCGAACTCGAAGCCGACCCCGACCTCGACAAGACCCACCCGTCCGTCATCGATGACCGGCGCGTGGATGTCATCCTCGTCGAGTGATCGCCCCCTCAACTGACTTTCTAAAAGGGAAGCCCCACAAGGCTTCCCTTTTTCGTGCCTATCCAGTCGAACGCTTAGGCAAGGCAAGCCGTCGTCGCTTCCATCTTCCCTCCGCCCGGCAGTGTGGATTCACGAGTCGCAGGGCGCGCAGGAGAGACATAAACCAAGGCGCGCACAGGAGTGAGCGCAACCGGCTATCCAAGCGCTCATGTCCCTCTCCATGCCACAGTGCGTGCCTATAAAACAGCAAAGGCGCAAAACGACTGAGCCGCTTTGCGCCTTTGCTTTAAAAATAGCCTGCGCAGCTACGATGCTGCGGGCAACTTAGAACCCGTAGGAGATACGGCCGCTGCCGGTTACCCCCTCGCGTTCACCCATGTAGCCCTGCACGCCGATCAGGATACGCATCTTGGACAAGTCCCCGTGCTGCGTCGGCTTGATCGAGACGCCTGCCTCTGCGATGCCCGTGTTGCCCTTGAGCGATGGAGCCACGATGGAGTACCCGCCCGTGTTGGCGTTAGCTTCGCCATCAAACTCGTACTCCCAGGCCAGACCGCCATAGCCGTCCACCCATTCGCTGACTTCAAACACCACCGTGGTCCCGACCTGGGTGCGCAGCGAGTTCGTATCCGCAAAGTTCACCCGCTCGCCCGTGGAGAGCGTTACGTCGCTGCCCTGCTGTCGCGCCCAAAGGCCGCGCGCATAGAAATCAAAGGACAAGCTCTTGTCCGGCTGCCAGAGAAAGCCGCCACCCACCGATGCGCCAAAGTACATGCTGGAAGCGTTATAGCTCGTGGTGATGCCGGGCGTGCTACCCAGATTATTGCTGCTGTAGTCGTTGGATATGCTACCTGTCCGCGCCGTAGCTTCCAGATAGAAGTGCCCGGTGCGGTGCCCTTCGAAGTCGAAACGACCGAGCAAACCACCGCCGTAGTAGTCGCTGTCGCCCCCACCACGTACATCCGGTGCGCCCGGCACGGAGTTGAAGGTATCATACGAGCCATAGCCGTACTCAAAGAACACACCGACGCTCAACTCCTCATCGTCCATGTCAAAAGCCTTACTGACACCAGCCATCAGCGAGAAGCCATCCACATCGACATACGAACCGGTGTTATAGCGCATGCTGCCACCGGAGACCGCCATAAAGCCGCTCATGGCACCCCCCTGGCTACGGCTTGCATTCGTCGCTTCAGTCATACCCGCATTTGCCGCCAGGTCGGCCCCCTGCGTGATCATGCCGATGCCAGAGATAAAGCCCTCCGAGAGTGACTTTGTCTTGGGGTCCAGCCCGATGGATGCCACCTGCAACTGAAGCATATTGCCCAACTTATTCAGGTCGTAGGTGTACAGCAGGGTCGAGCCATACCCGCCCTGTGCAGAAGTCGCATTCGCATCGAGGTTGCCCGCGTCAATCAGGTTTACCGTGTCGCCGACATCCAGCGGAGAGGCCGCAATCTGCGAGTTCACCGTAAAGGTCGTCCCATTCAGCAGGGCGTCGTTGGTCACACTCAGGATGGTGTCCCCCGCCACGACCGTCGAAGGCAAATAGAACGTCGCTTGCTCAAACCCGCCAAGGCTGTCCACGGTCAAGCCAGGGCTGTAGATATTCAAGGTGTTCCCCGTCATGGCATCCCCTGCTGCGCTGCCCCCCATGATCTGGGCCATGCTCAGGTCCGGCATACCGGAGATAGTAACCGTATTGCCCGTCGCATCTGCGTTCGTGCTCATCCCACCGTAGATGTTTGCGTTAAAAGTACCTCCGCTGATGTTGATCATGTTCCCGGTCGCCGAAGCATCGGTGCTCATCCCGCCGACGATGTCGCCATTCAAGGTTCCGCCGCTGATGGATACCGTATTGCCCGTGGCCGCCCCGGTATTGCTCATCCCACCGTATACTTGGGCATGCGCCGTACCGTTGGTGATGTTGACACTATTCGAGGAGGCTGCACCGCTGTCAGTGCTACCGCCGATAATCTCCTCCACGGCATTACCGCTGTTGAGCGTGACCATGTTGCCCGTGGCATCTCCACTGGTAGAAAAACCGCCATAGGTCTTTTCCTTCACCGCGCCGCTATTGATGGTAACGGAGTTACCCGCTGCGAGGCCGAGGGGGCTGCGTCCGCCATAAACGTTATGGTTAGCAACGTTGTTGGCAATCGTGACGGCATTGCCCTGGGCCGAACCATTGTCACTTTGACCTCCGATGATATCGCTATTGGGCGTACCATTGCTGTAGTTCACCGTATTGCCCGTTGCATTGCCGCTCTGGCTGTACCCGCCCATAACATCGCCATTAAACGTACCGTCGTTGAGATTAACCACATTGTTGGCTGCCGAGCCTGTGGTGCTCATGCCACCGTAGATGTTTGCGTTAAAGTCGCCGCCCGAAATCGTTGCCAAATTGCCCTGCGCATTACCATTAGCACTGCTACCACCGGAAACATCCGCGTTAAAAGTACCATCGACAACGTTAACTGTGTTATCGGCTACATTACCCGTGATGCTGGAACCACCAGCGACGCCGCCATTAAATGTGCCGGTGTTGATCGTAGCGGTATTTCCCGTCGCAACGCCATCTTGGCTGTAACCGCCCGAGACAAGGTTAGCAATACTGCCGCCATTCACGATGATCTTGTTCCCCTTCACTGTGGCCGTGTCATCACTGACCCCGGCAGCAGCAGAGTCCAAGACCATACCTCCCGAAATGGTAAGCGTGTTATTCTCAACCACACCTAACACACCGTAGCCACCAATAGCGTCATCCTCAATGACACCGCCAGAGATGGTCACTTCATTGTTGTTTGCTGACCCAGAATAGGCCCACCCCCCGATGACATCCGTGGATACCGTGCCATTGACAATGTTCACGATATTGCCGCTGCTATTACCAACGAAGCCCGAGGCCGACCCCCCGGTCAGGTCACCCATCACGGTACCCCCCGTCATCGTCACCATGTTGCCCGTGGCCGAGCCCGCAATACTGTAGCCGCCATAAGCATCCGAGCTAATGAAACCTCCGGTTATCATCAGGTTATTTGATGTGGCTGCCCCAAAGATGGAGTAACCAGCATAGACATCCGAGCCAATAGTGCCGCCATTCACCTCCAGTAGGTTATCTGTGGCTGCACCATCGGATGATGCACCGCCATAGACATCCGTGCCGATCGCAGCATCGTTCACAGTGACGGTATTACCAGAGACCTCATCGTCCGAGTTGCTCACCGCACCAAAGACATTACCCGGAATGAGACTACCGAAATTTACCGTGACATTGTTATCGGTGTAGCTGTCTCCCGGAAAGAGCGAATCCTCTACGCCCCATAGCGGGTCGGTCTCCAGGGGCCAGGCCCCCTGGTCATCGGGGTAAACGATGTCCACGGCCAGCGCAGAGGACATGGGGAGAATAAGCCAAGCCAATGCTTGGCAAGTGAGATGGCGTACTTGCTTCATGGGAACTAAACGATGAGATTAAGTATGATAATAAGCCAGTCCGCAGACCAATCATGGTAGCGACTATGAGCGAATATCTACCCTTGGTTATGTAACTGAATAGTAACCTAGCAAGCACTTTTCATAGAGTTTTTAAAGAACAACTGCATAGCAATATTTAAAGCTATAAAATGATTTAATTCTATAATACGGACACACATACTCACCTGAGGAGTCTTTTGTACTCCGACTCGATATATGGGCCTACTTGCCGTAAGCCAGACGACGCAGGATGCCCTCGTAGGCGTCGATCCCCTTCTCCATCATTTCCAAGCCAAAGCTCTCGTCTGGCGCGTGGAGGTTATCCATCGGCGTAAAGAGCCCGATCATGAGCGAGTCCAGCCCCGTTGCTTCCTTTAACTGACGGATGATCGGCACACTCCCGCCCTCGCGCAGGAAGATCGGTCTCTTGCCAAAGGCTTCCCCGATAGACACCTCCGCAGCCTCAAAGGCCTTGGCCAGCACGGGCGACATCGCCGGGTCCGTGTTCGGACGCCCCGGGGGCGCGACGAAGTACGGGCTCCCGCCCTCGGTCACTTTTACGTCGATCCGTACCTCCGGCGGGCAACGCTCCAGAATCGCCTGACGCACCTTCTCACCGATGTCCGCTTCGTCCTGATCCGGCACCAGGCGGCAGGTGATTTTTACAAAAGCCTTGGACGGGATAATCGTCTTGCTCCCCTCGCCCTGGTAGCCCCCACCGATGCCGTTAAACTCCAGCGTCGGGAAAAACCGGATCAGCTCAAAGGGCTTGTTGCCCCCCACGTGTTTAAAGGCCGGCACGCCCAGCATGTCGCGGTACTGTTCCTCGGTCACGCCCAGCTTGCTCAGTTCCTCGCGCTCCCAGTCCGAGGGCTCGACCACGGCGTCGTAAAATCCGGGCACATTGACCCGCCCGTCCTCGTCGTGCAGCGAAGCGCAAATCCTGGCCAGCGCGGCAATGGGGTTGAGCACCGGGCCTCCGCTGATGCCCGAGTGCAGGTCGGTCCTGGGTCCGCTCACCGTGACTTCGAGCCCGAGCATGCCGCGCAGTCCGGTCGTCACCACGATCTGCTCCGGGCCGGGGCTCCCCGTATCCGAGAGCAGGATCATGTCGGCCTTGCTCAGTCGCTGGCCGTACTTTTCCAAGAAGCCGGGAAAGCTCGGGCTGCCCATCTCCTCTTCGCCTTCGATAAGGAAAGTCAGGCGCAGCGGCAGCTCGGGGTCCTTCTCCAACAGACGCGAAAGCGCGGTCAACTGCACGGCCTGCGGGCCCTTGTTGTCCGCCGTGCCGCGCCCGTAGATACGCCCGTCCCGCACCTCCGGTTCAAAGGCCGGGCTACTCCACAGCTCGAAGGGGTCGGCCGGCTGCACATCGTAGTGCCCATAGAGGATGACGTGCGGCACGTCCTCGCGATCCGGTCCCCGCTCGGCCAGGATGATCGGGTGCTTCGGCGTGGCAATCTCCTCCACAGCAAACCCGAACGCCTCAAGCTGCTTCATCATGTACTGGCGCGCCCCGGTCATGCCCTCGGCATAAGCCGAGTCTGTGGAAACACTCGGAAAGCGTGAATACTCAGTCAGGAATTGAATCGGGTCTAGCGGCATGGGAGGAAAGATTTATAAATTTAAGCGTTTATAGATTCTTAATTTTTAATGCGCACACATTACAGGCGAACATCATTTTCTAAACCACGGATAGCACGGATTGCACTGATAAATTCTCCCCAACCGTCGCAATTTTAACAAGGGCATCCGCAGGACACCCATCTCCCTCCTGTGCCAGCAGAAGCCGACAGGGGTGCCCGAGAGCCACTCATCCGCCACAAAAAAATGGCTTTGCCCCAAAGCAAAGCCATCCAGATGCGCAGCATCTAAGGTGCAGGACTGTGTCCTGCTAGTGTTTAAAGTGGCGTTTGCCGGTGAAGATCATGGCCATGCCGCGCTCGTTGGCCGCCTTGATGACTTCCTCGTCGCGGACAGAGCCACCCGGCTGGATCGCGGCGGTCGCCCCGGCTTCGGCCGCAGCGATCAGCCCGTCGGCGAAGGGGAAGAACGCATCCGAGCACACGACCGAACCCTTCAGGTCCAGCCCGGCCTCGCCCGCCTTCCACACCGCGATCTGGGAGCTGTCCACGCGGCTCATCTGCCCGGCGCCGACACCCAGCGTGCGCTCTGCACCCGCGTAAACGATGGCGTTGGACTTGACGTGCTTGACCACGCGCCAGCCAAAGCGCATCGCGGCCATCTCTTCGTCCGTGGGCTGGCGTTCGGTCACGACCTTCCAGTCGGCTTCCTTGGAGGCGCGGTAGTCGCGGTCCTGCAGCAGGTAGCCGCCGATCACGCTCTTGACCTCGCGCAGGTCGTCCGCGTTCAGGTAGTCGCGGGCCACCATGAGGCGCAGGTTCTTCTTTTTGCCAAAGATAGCCATGGCCTCGTCGGTAAAGCCCGGGGCGATGATGACTTCGCAGAAAATCCCCGCAATGGTCTTGGCCAGCTCGTCGTCGATGGTGCGGTTGGCCACGATGATCCCGCCAAAGGGCGCCTGCTGGTCTGTGGCGAAGGCCTGCTCCCAGCATACGTTCAGATCCATCGCGCTGGCCACGCCGCAGGGGTTGGTGTGCTTGAGGATGGCGATGGTCGGCTTCTCAAACTCGCCAATCAGGTACGTGGCCGCGGTGATGTCGATCAGATTGTTGTAGGAAAGTTCCTTGCCCTGGAGCTGCTCAAAGCACTCGTGGAAGCGGCCATAGAGCGCGGCCTGCTGGTGCGGGTTCTCGCCATAGCGCAGAACTTGCGCGCGGGGCACGTTCAGGCTGAGCTGGGCTGGCAGGCCGAGTATGCCGTCCTCGGACTCAGACTTGCTCTCGAGATAGGCGGCAATCGCGCCGTCGTAGGCACTGGTGCGCTGGAATACCTTGAGCGCGAGATAGCGACGGAAACCGCTGAGAGCTTCACCACCCTCGGCCAGCTTTTCCAAGGTCTCGTGGTAGTCCGCTGCGTCACACAGGACGGTCACGCTGGCGTGGTTCTTGGCCGCACTGCGGAGCATGGACGGGCCACCGATGTCGATGTTCTCAATCGCGTCCTCAAAGGTACACTCGCGCTTGGCCACCGTTTCCTCAAACGGGTACAGGTTCACGCATACGAGGTCGATCATGTCGATGCCGTGCTCCTTGGCCTGGGCCAGGTGGTCTTCCTTGTCGCGGCGGCAGAGCAGCCCGCCGTGGACCTTCGGGTGCAGGGTCTTGATCCGCCCTTCCATCATCTCGGGAAAGCCCGTGTGCTCGCTCACGTCAGTCACCTCAAGCCCGCTATCCCGCAGGAGCTTGGCCGTCCCCCCGGTGGAGAGGATGCCGTAGCCATGCTGCTCGACGAGCCCCTTGGCAAAGTCGACCAGACCGGATTTATCGCTGACGGAAATAAGTGCCCATTTACTCATCCCGCTAGGCTGAACCGGTCGGCAGATGGGGCAAGTAAAAAGCTACGCGTCAGCAGGAGTAAGACCGTTTCCCTATATGATTGATAAGATGTTGGCAGGGATGGCTGCCAACAGCCATCCGCGACTGCTACCCGGCCCACGGACTTTAGCACTCTTATAGGAAGACGGTATAACAGTTCATGCCTTTATGGGCTGATCGACATACCCTTCGAGTGAGCAGAAAAAAGCCCGCGGCGTGAACCGCGGGCTCATGGGAGAGCTTAGAAAAACTGACTGAGGCGTAAGCGCTGCTTAGACAACCGCCTTCAGGCCGGCACCCGGCTTGAACTTAACGGTCTTGGAGGCAGCGATCTTGATCTTTTCGCCGGTCTTCGGGTTAACACCGGTACGGGCGGCACGCTTGGTGACGGAGAACGTACCGAAACCGATCAGCTGCACGGCCTTGTCCTTCTTAACACCCTTCTTGACGGCGTCGATGAAGGCGTCGACTGCACGCTCGGCCTGGGCCTTGGATGCGTCTTTGCCGAGTTGCTTTTGTACTTCGATAACAAGCTCTGCTTTATTCATAGGTTTGTAGTCTTTGATGTTTTGTTACTGGTTAAGAATACGGTTACGATTACGTGAAGCAGCATGCCCCATCGTCAACGCTAATCTCACGATAAATCGGGATTTTTTTCATCTACCGCCCCGCCCAAACCCGCTTGGGCAGGGGGATCAGGCAGGGTATTCCCCTCACGTGCGCTAATCATAAGGCGTAAAAGATAGTCCATCGCCTCAGGTTCAGTGATACCGCGCTCTCGCGCCAACTGGCCCGACCGCTTTAAAAGTTGTGCAGCCATAACACGCGCTTGCTTCTCTGGCGAGCCAAGACGTTGGCAAAGTTGGCTCAATTGCTCCAGCTTATCGTCCATCAGGCCAGCGACTTTAGCACACGAATCTGCGATGCGCTATTTAATAATAGGTCACTGCCCGCGTCCAACGCCCGGCGCTTGAGCATGGCCAGCCCGAGCACCCGCCCCTCGCACGCAGCCACGCTGCGCAGCTCACCCGCCGACTTGCCCTCATCGTAAGTAATGGCCACCGGCAAAGCCTCCCCAGGAAGCGACTCCAGCTCAACCTGATGCAGCACGCGGGTCGTCTTACCCATAGCGTGCAGGCGAGCCATGACCTCCTGGCCGAGATAGCAGCCTTTGGTAAAGGATACCGCGTCCTTCTCCAGACCACCCTCTTGCGGCAAATCCCCCGCCCCGATGTCCTCCGGCACCGCAGGGATGCACGCCTCGATGCGGGCAAAGCGTAACGTTTCCTCGTCCACCTCAGGCAGAGCCAAGGCCGCCTCCGGTGCCTGCTCCAGCCAAAGCACTTCATGGCTGGCCGCCCCCAGCCTACCCGCAAAGCCCAGCACTTCCGCCTGGCCTGATGATTCTTTTAAAAAGCTCCCCTTCACCGGAAGTGCGCCCGCCTCACAACCAAAGGCCACCGCCAGCACCGCACCCTCGGTCACGTCTTCCAACTCCACCTCATCAGCGATGATGTTCGACTCCAGCTTGGCCATGATCTCAGCCGCCGGGCAAAAGTAGCTCAGCAGCAGGTACTCCTCCTCACCGAGGTGAAAGACGAAACTGTCCGCGGCGACCTTGCCCTTGCGGTCCAGCCAGAGGCCGTAGGTAACCTTGCCCGGCTCGGAGCGTGACAGGTCGTTCGTAAACTGGCTCTGGAGGTAGTCCGGGGCATCCTCACCGCTCACGCGGATCAGCGCAGCAGGTTTGAAGCGGAAGTAATCGTGCTTATCAATTATCATCATAGCGGGCACTCTTGGCTCTGTCTTCAGGACAAGAAACGAGGCTGTAAGTGCTATTTCAGTGGCATTTTTTCGGATTTTCGAGGTGGAGTGAAACAAGATTCATACACGGAGAAAACGGAAAAAGGGCCGAAAAGAGCTTTTACACCGACATAGATTAGCTTGAAGACCCAGCCGCGGGGAGAAAAGCCTTGAAAAACCCCCGATTGTCAAACGTCATATTACCTTTTGCAACCATGTCCTCTCATCAGGTAACAGACATCAACGTCGCCTCGACGCAGCCCCTCCCCGCGCCGGACGAACTCCTGCGCGCCATCCCGCGCACCGAGGCACAGGAAAACTTTGTCGCTCAGAGCCGGCAAGAAATCCAGAACATCATCTTCGGCAGCGACAAGCGCCTGCTCCTCGTCGTCGGCCCCTGCTCGATCCACGACATCAAGGCCGGTACCGAATATGCCCGAAAGCTGGCCAAGCTCGCCGCCGAGGTCAAAGACCGCATCTACGTCGTCATGCGTGTCTACTACGAAAAGCCACGCACTACCGTCGGCTGGAAGGGCATGATCATGGACCCGCACCTCGACGGCACCTACGACATCCCCACCGGACTCACCATGGCCCGCCACTTCCTGCGCGACGTCATCGACATGGGCCTGCCCACCGCCACCGAGCTGCTCGACCCGATCACCCCGCAGTACATCGCCGACCTCATTTGCTGGTCCGCCATCGGCGCCCGCACCACCGAGAGCCAGACCCACCGCCAGATGGCCAGCGGCCTCTCCATGCCACTGGGCTTTAAAAACAGCACCGACGGCACCATCCAGGCCGCCATCAACGCCATCAAGGCAGCCAGCCGCCAACAGACTTTTCTCGGCATCGACCACGAGGGACGCGCCGCCTCCGTCACCACCAAGGGCAACCCCTACTGCCACCTCGTCCTGCGCGGCGGCAAAGCCGGGCCCAACTACGACGCTGCCCACGTCAACGAGTACCTCGAAAAGCTCAAGGCCAGCTCACTCAGCCCCGCCCTCATGGTCGACTGCAGCCACGACAACGCCAAGAAGGACTTTAACCGCTACCCCGAGATCATGGCCGACGCCGTCAGCCAGATCGTCGCGGGCCAGAGCGGCATCATCGGCGCGATGGTCGAGAGCAACCTCCACGAAGGCACCCAAAAAATGGATCAGGAGCTCGCCTACGGCGTCTCCATCACCGACCCATGCCTCGGCTGGGATGCCACCGAAAAAATGGTCCGCGAAGCCCACACCGCCCTAAAAAGCCGTTTTTAGCTCGCACACCACGCCATAAACTGCCAATTTCGCTCAAAACCTTCCAAACATGAGCGCAACGAACGTCCTCTATAAAGGGAACCCCTACCGAAGCAAAAACATGAGCAAAGCACCCATCCGTGTCGCTGTCACGGGCGCTGCCGGTCAAATCGGCTACGCCCTTCTCTTCCGCATCGCCTCCGGGCAGATGTTCGGACCCGACCAACCCGTCGCCCTCAATCTCATCGAGATCGAGCCCGGCATGAACGCCCTCAAGGGTGTCGCCATGGAGCTGGAAGACTGCGCCTTCCCGCTGCTCACCGACGTCGTGCAAACCTCCGACCTCAACGTCGGCTTCAAGGACGTCAACTGGGCGCTCCTCGTCGGTTCCGTTCCCCGCAAAAAGGGCATGGAACGCGCCGAACTCCTCGGCATCAACGGCAAGATCTTCGTCGGCCAGGGCAAGGCCATCAACGACAACGCGGCCAAGGATGTGCGCGTACTCGTCGTCGGCAACCCCTGCAACACGAACTGCCTCATCGCCATGCAGAATGCGCCGGACGTCCCCAACGACCGCTTCTTTGCCATGACTCGCCTCGACGAGAACCGCGCCATGAGCCAACTCGCGGGCAAGGCCGGCGTCCCCGTCAGCGCCGTGTCCAACCTCTGCGTCTGGGGCAACCACTCCCCCACCATGTTCGCCGACTTCACCAACGCGAAGATCAACGGCAAGCCCGCCACCGAAGTCATCACCGACAAGGCTTGGCTGGAAGAAACCTTCCTCCCCACCGTGGGCAAGCGTGGCGCAGCCATCATCGAAGCCCGTGGCGCCTCCTCCGCCGCCTCCGCGGCCAACGCCGTCGTCGACACCGTGGTCAGCCTGACCACCCCGACCGCTCCCGGCGACTTCCACAGCGTCTGCGTCTACTCCAAGGGCGAGTACGGTGCCCCCGAGGGCATCATTACCTCCCTGCCCATCAAGAGTGACGGCAAGAACTGGGAAGTGGTCAAGGGCGTCCAGCTCAACGACTTCGCCAAGAGCAAGATTCAGGTCTCTATCGACGAACTCGTCGCCGAGAAGGATACCGCGCTTAGTGCGCTAGCCTAAGCGGCCCTTAGCACGTTAACCTAAGCATCACCTGGCCGCTAGAGCATTTTAAGAAATATTGTGTCCGCAGATTTCGCAGATTCACACAGATGATTCCGGGGTTATCCGTGAACATCTGTGTGATCCGTGGTTAAAATATAGAGACATCTCCGGCTACATTTTTAT